>NZ_JAPDPD010000046.1 GCF_026283965.1 Dyella subtropica | reverse complement strand
CTGATACCCAGCAAGCGATCCCTGCCGCCAGAGCTGTGTTGTCGGGGCGTGAGACCGAGGGAGGCGGCCATCTGCCGGCCGCTGGCAAACTGCGTGGCATTGCCCACGCATGCCACCAAGGCGGTGGCGACCACGGGACCGACGCCGCGCAACTGTTGAAGTCGACGCGCATCGGGATCCGCTTTGGCCGCTTCGCTGATCTGGCCGTCCAATTCCGCAACGCGTTCATCCAGCGTGTGTAGATCGCGCCGCAGTCCTTCGAGCAAGCGGCGGAAGCACGCACTTAATCCGTTGTCGGCATCTTCCAGCCAGCACGGGATCGCGCAGCGCAACGAGGCCATTTCTCTCGGCGCCACCAGTCCGTACTCCGCGACCAGGCCGCGGATCTGGTTGCCCTTAGCGGTGCGCTGCTCCACCAGGCTCGCACGCACCCGATGCATCGCCTGCAGATCCTGTTGCGCGACACTCTTCACACTCACAAAGCGCATGCTCGGACGACTCATCGCCTCGCAGATCGCTTCGGCATC
>NZ_JAPDPD010000045.1 GCF_026283965.1 Dyella subtropica | reverse complement strand
CCACCGCCTTGGTGGCATGCGTGGGCAATGCCACGCAGTTTGCCAGCGGCCGGCAGATGGCCGCCTCCCTCGGTCTCACGCCCCGACAACACAGCTCTGGCGGCAGGGATCGCTTGCTGGGTATCAGTAAGCGCGGTGACGCCTATGTCCGATCGTTGTTGGTGCACGGTGCCCGGGCGATGCTGCGAACCGCGCCGCGGCACGACGATGCGCTGAGTCGATGGATCATCCGACTGTCGTCGCGATCGCATCCGAATGTGGCTTGTGTGGCGATGGCCAACAAGACGGCACGCATGGCCTGGGCCATGCTGCGCCATGGCACGAACTATCAACCGGCGCTGGCGGCCGCCTGAGAGGAGCATCCGAGAACATCCCTCCACGATTGCGAAGCCCCCCGCGTGATGACGTACCGGTCGGACCGGCGTCGGCAAAACCCTGAAAGGTCCGTGTGCTCAAAGCACGCCAAAGCGATTGGGAGCCGACGCGCGACTAGCTCATCGTGGCCCGGCACCGCTTAGGCGGTGCAGCGACTAGAGGCCGGATATACGTGTGCAGTCGACACGGACGCCAGAGCTAAGGGAT
>NZ_JAPDPD010000044.1 GCF_026283965.1 Dyella subtropica | reverse complement strand
GCCACGAGGCGTTGTCGCGAACCATGGCGTTGAGCACGGTTAATAGCTTGCGCATGCAAGCGACGATGGCGACCTTTTTGCCTTTGCCGGCCTCGCGTAACCGCTTAAAGAACGCCTTGATGGGTGGGTTGAACCGAATCGCCGAGAGGGCGGCCATGTAAAGCACGTGGCGCACCATGGCGCGCCCGCCCCAGACTCGGCGGCGCCCTCGCAGTGTGCCGCTGTCGCGATTGAGGGGCGCGACCCCTACCAGCGCGGCGATGCGCTTGCGATCGAGGGTGCCCAGTTCGGGCAGCTCGCCGATCAAGGTGAGTGCGGTGATCTCGCCCACGCCTTTGACCTCTTCGAGCAGGTGGCGTCGTGCTTGCCAGGCGTCGCTGTCTTCGACGCTGCGGCGCAGGCCGTCCTCGGTGGCACGCAATCGCTTGATCAGCCAGTCGATGTGCTTCTTGATGTCCTGCCGGATGGCTTTGTTGGGCGCTTGCTGGAGGCGGTTCTTTTCCATGGTGAGCATCTCCACCAGTTGTCGTCGCCGTGCCAGCTGGTCGGCAAAGGCTTGCGTCGCCGCGTCCGGCAACGGTCGCTGAGCGGGCTCGATGGCCTGGGCGAAGCGCGCCAGCACGCGCGCATCCAGACCATCGGTCTTGGCCAACTGGCCGGTCGCTTTGGCAAAGTCGCGCACCTGGCGTGGGTTGACCACCGCCACCGGCAACGCGGCGGCGAGCAGTTCGGCCACCAAGGCGCGCTCCAGGCCACCAGTGGCTTCCAGCACGATCAGCGTCGGCGGCAGCGCGGCTAGCGTGTGTAGCAAGGAGGCGATGCCCTTGGCCTCGTTATCGCACCGGCTCAGTGCTTGGGTGGCCGATACAAAGACATCCAGGTGGGCTTTGGACACGTCGATACCCACGAAATTCTTTTGGTCCATATGGCACTCCGATGACCCGGCCTTGCGAAACGGGCTTGAAGCCCAGGCAACTGTTCGGGTTGTGAGGAAAAGTCCCCGCCGACCCAGGCTCACCTACGATCTCGTGATCCGAGGGGCAACGGTCTGGCGGGGGTAAAGCAAACTTACAAGGGG
>NZ_JAPDPD010000043.1 GCF_026283965.1 Dyella subtropica | reverse complement strand
GGGTTGCGGATTCAGCCGGTCGTTGCAACACCCATAGACTGCTTGAGCAGGAGGCGTGTTGCCAATGGCCCAACGACCCCGGATCCATTACACGGACACCCAGAAGGCGCTGATGTGGGATCGCTGGCAGCGAGGCGAGTCGCTGCACGAGATTGCCCAGCTGTTTGATCGGCACCACTCATCGGTACGGCGGATATTGGCGGAGACCGGCGGCATTCGACCGACGCCACGCCGTCGCGCTGAGCGTACCTTGACGCTGGTCGAGCGAGAAGAGATCTCGCGGGCGATCGCGGTTGGCAAGTCGATCCGCGCCATTGCCTTGCAACTGCAGCGGGCCCCCTCGACCATCAGCCGCGAGATCCGGCGAAGCGAAGGACGAGACGGCTACCGAGCCATCCAGGCGGACGAACACGCCTGGGATCGCGCCCGTCGCCCCAAGCTTTGCAAGTTGGCGAAGAACCGGGTGCTCGCAACCCGGGTTGCAAAAAAGCTCAAGGAGCGGTGGTCACCGGAGCAGATCGCAGGCTGGCTCAAGCACACATATCCGGGCAACGAGGACGATCAGGTGTCGCACGAGACCATCTACCGCAGCCTCTATATCCAGGCCCGTGGCGCCCTGAAAAAGGAGCTGTTAGCTCATTTGCGGCGCACGCGCACCATGCGTCGTTCGCGTCAGCACACGCAGAAGACGGACAACCACGGCCAGCTCAGCGACATGGTGTCCATTCGTGAGCGTCCGGCGAGCGTGGCCGACCGGGCGGTGCCTGGTCATTGGGAGGGTGATCTGATCTGCGGTAGCGGGAACAGCCAGATCGCGACGCTGGTGGAACGTCACACGCGCTACGTCATGCTGGTGAAGGTCGCGCGCAAGGACACCGAGACGGTCATCCCTGCGCTGATCACGCATGCGCGCACCTTGCCGAAGGAACTGTACAAGTCGCTGACCTGGGATCGGGGCAAGGAAATGGCTGACCACAAGCGCTTCACCCTGGCGACGGATATCCAGGTCTACTTCTGCGATCCTCAGCATCCGTGGCAACGGGGCTCGAATGAGAACACTAACGGGCTACTGAGGCAGTATTTCCCCAAGGGCACGGATTTGTCGGTGCACTCGCAAGCCAAGCTCAACGCCGTGGCTCGACAGTTGAATGCGCGTCCGAGAAAGACCTTACACTTCGAAACACCGGCCGAACGGTTTCATCAATCTGTTGCAACGACCGGCTGAATCCGCAGTCGAAAGC
>NZ_JAPDPD010000042.1 GCF_026283965.1 Dyella subtropica | reverse complement strand
GCGCCAGGCGGTGGCGCGCGGCTTGACCTGACGGCCAGTCAGGCGCTGCGCCACGCACCACCGCCTGGCGCGCCTAGCGACTCAACGCGAGCTACGGGGAGATCTTAAATAGGCTCTTACATGTCTGCCATTCCCGCCCCGTCCATGCCGCGCCTGCCGCTCGGCCTCACTGCCAGCGCGGCAGCGCTCCTTCTATGCCTGCTGTGGCAGCCCGTATGGCTGGCGCCGCTGGTCATCGTCGCGCTCACCGGCGTGTGGATCGTGGAGCAGCGGCGCAGCCCGGTCAGGATCGTGACCGTTGCACCGCCGCAGGCCGATACGGCACCTGTTCGCGAAGCGCTGGAAGATGTCCGCGAAGCGCTGGTCGATGAAATGGGCCATGCCACGCGCGAATTGCATCAGGCGTTGGACTTGCTGCGCGATGCGGTGCTGGAGCTGGGCGGCGGCTTTGATGGCTTGTCGCGGAAAACCGGCCTGCAGCAGTCCTTGCTGAAGCAGATCATCGACGTGCAGAACGGTGGCGTCTCCGTGCAGGACTTTGCGGCGCGCACCGGCGATCTGCTGGAGCATTTCGTGGGCTTGATCGTGCAGCTGTCGCGCGAAAGCCTTCGCATCGTCTACCGCATCGACGGCATGGCCAAGGAAATGGATGCGGTGTTCGGCCTGCTGAAGAACGTGAACACCATCGCCGAGGAAACCAATCTGCTGGCGCTGAATGCCTCGATCGAGGCGGCGCGCGCCGGTGAGGCCGGTCGCGGGTTCGCGGTGGTGGCGGGGGAAATCCGCAACTTGGCCAGTCATTCCAACCAGTTCAACGAACAGATCGGCAGCCACGTTGAGCGCGCCCGCGCCGCAATGGAGCAACTGCGCGGCCTGGTCGGCACCATGGCCTCGCAGGATTTGAACGTGGCGCTTTCCACCAAGGGCGGCATCGACGCGATGATGGCTCACATCACCGAAAGCGACGCACGCACCAGCGCCGTGGCCGACCAGGTGGTCGAGATCAATCGCGGCCTGGGTAGCGACGTGTCCACCACCATTCGCTCGCTGCAGTTCGAGGACATTCTCAGCCAGCTGATCAACCAGACGCGTACGCGCCTGGTCGATCTGCAGGAAGTCACGACTGAGTGCACGCGCGACATCGAAGAGCTTGCCTGTGCCGACATGGACGCCGCTGCACTGGCGAATCATGCGCAACGGATACGTGCGCGGCTTTCCGTGCAGCGTGAAAAGGCGCGGCTGCGTGCGCGCGGCCCGGCCCTGCAGAACTCGATGGATGCGGGCGAGATCGAACTTTTTTAAGTCACGGCCCCGACAGAGCCAATACGGAGAAGCACGGCCATGAGCCTGACCATTCATCACGACACCGAACACGATTGCCTGACCCTGCAACTAGGGGAGCGCTTCGACTTTTCCGTGCATCGGGATTTCCACGACGCCTGCCTCGGCGGCCGTGCACCGGCGCGCAGCTACGTGATCGACCTGGGCGACGTGGGCAGCATGGACAGCTCCGCGCTGGGCATGTTGCTGTTGCTGCGTGAGCATGCGGGTGGCGAGCGCTCGGAGATTCGCATCGTCAATGCCGGCAGCGAGCTGCGCGGTACGTTGCGCGTGGCGGGGTTCGATAAGTTGTTTGTGTTGCACTGAGCGGCGTTTTCGGCTGCGATCATTAGAGGCTGTCGCAAGGGCTTACCCCTCCCCAACCCTCCCCTGTCCCACGGGACTAGCTTCGCGTCGCAAGCAAGGGAGGGAGCAGGTCGTTGCGAGCTTCTAGCTCCTCCCCTTGCTTGCGACGCGA
>NZ_JAPDPD010000041.1 GCF_026283965.1 Dyella subtropica | reverse complement strand
AAAAATTTCTTCGCTGCAGGTGTTGACGAGATGGAAAGACGATGTAGAATGGGCGGCTCACCCGGGACGAAACGTTTCGGGGCGACTTGAAGAAAGAGTCGCAAGTGATTGATCTTTGACAGTGTGCGCAGGTGACTTGTGTGGGCGTCTTGCGGTGGATGATTCAAGTCCATTAATGCAAGCGTCTAACCTAAGAGTCAATTCAAAAGCTTGACGTTTTATGGTTAGGACTAACGCTTCAGAAAGATAGATTGCATGTCTGCCTTCGGGTGGGGATGTGGTCGAAAACTTAAGTGAAGAGTTTGATCCTGGCTCAGATTGAACGCTGGCGGCATGCCTAACACATGCAAGTCGAACGGCAGCACAGCAGTAGCAATACTGTGGGTGGCGAGTGGCGGACGGGTGAGTAATGCATCGGGACCTACCTAGACGTGGGGGATAACGTAGGGAAACTTACGCTAATACCGCATACGTCCTACGGGAGAAAGCGGGGGATCGAAAGACCTCGCGCGGTTAGACGGACCGATGTTCGATTAGCTAGTTGGTAGGGTAATGGCCTACCAAGGCGACGATCGATAGCTGGTCTGAGAGGATGATCAGCCACACTGGAACTGAGACACGGTCCAGACTCCTACGGGAGGCAGCAGTGGGGAATATTGGACAATGGGCGCAAGCCTGATCCAGCAATGCCGCGTGTGTGAAGAAGGCCTTCGGGTTGTAAAGCACTTTTATCAGGAGCGAAATACTACCGGCTAATATCCGGTGGGGCTGACGGTACCTGAGGAATAAGCACCGGCTAACTTCGTGCCAGCAGCCGCGGTAATACGAAGGGTGCAAGCGTTAATCGGAATTACTGGGCGTAAAGCGTGCGTAGGCGGTGAGTTAAGTCTGTCGTGAAATCCCCGGGCTCAACCTGGGAATGGCGATGGATACTGGCTCGCTAGAGTGTGATAGAGGATGGTGGAATTCCCGGTGTAGCGGTGAAATGCGTAGAGATCGGGAGGAACATCAGTGGCGAAGGCGGCCATCTGGATCAACACTGACGCTGAGGCACGAAAGCGTGGGGAGCAAACAGGATTAGATACCCTGGTAGTCCACGCCCTAAACGATGCGAACTGGATGTTGGTCTCAACTCGGAGATCAGTGTCGAAGCTAACGCGTTAAGTTCGCCGCCTGGGGAGTACGGTCGCAAGACTGAAACTCAAAGGAATTGACGGGGGCCCGCACAAGCGGTGGAGTATGTGGTTTAATTCGATGCAACGCGAAGAACCTTACCTGGCCTTGACATGTCTGGAATCCTGCAGAGATGCGGGAGTGCCTTCGGGAATCAGAACACAGGTGCTGCATGGCTGTCGTCAGCTCGTGTCGTGAGATGTTGGGTTAAGTCCCGCAACGAGCGCAACCCTTGTCCTTAGTTGCCAGCACGTAATGGTGGGAACTCTAAGGAGACTGCCGGTGACAAACCGGAGGAAGGTGGGGATGACGTCAAGTCATCATGGCCCTTACGGCCAGGGCTACACACGTACTACAATGGTCGGTACAGAGGGTTGCAATACCGCGAGGTGGAGCCAATCCCAGAAAGCCGATCCCAGTCCGGATCGAAGTCTGCAACTCGACTTCGTGAAGTCGGAATCGCTAGTAATCGCAGATCAGCTATGCTGCGGTGAATACGTTCCCGGGCCTTGTACACACCGCCCGTCACACCATGGGAGTGAGTTGCTCCAGAAGCCGTTAGTCTAACCGCAAGGGGGACGACGACCACGGAGTGGTTCATGACTGGGGTGAAGTCGTAACAAGGTAGCCGTATCGGAAGGTGCGGCTGGATCACCTCCTTTCGAGAACGACTGAACTTTCCCGCAAGACGTCCACACAAGACACCTGCTTTATTTCACGCAAAATCCCTTTTGCGAAGAGCTAAACCAGCCATCCATGGCTGGACTCTTCAACGAAACGCCGCTTCGATGCTAGGCATTGATGGCGACGTTTTTGTTTCAGAAGGCGAGGTTCCCGGGTCTGTAGCTCAGGTGGTTAGAGCGCACCCCTGATAAGGGTGAGGCCGGTGGTTCGAGTCCTCCCAGACCCACCACCAAATCACTTGGGGCCATAGCTCAGCTGGGAGAGCACCTGCTTTGCAAGCAGGGGGTCGTCAGTTCGATCCTGACTGGCTCCACCATTTGGTGACACCGTGAAGTAAAGACAGCGCACACAAAGATTTTGAAACGAGACGGCACTGTAGCCGTTCTTGTGTTCTTTGAAAATGTAAACGAGTGACAAGCGTCTTGGTTTGAAACCAAACCGAGATGTGTCGTTGAGGCAATTAAGCGAACGCGTTGTTTGGCATGGATTGGCATCACCTCGTAAGTGATGTGCAATCGGCCCTGAGGCGACTTGGGGTTATATGGTCAAGCGACCAAGCGTATACGGTGGATGCCTTGGCAGTCAGAGGCGATGAAGGACGTGGCAGCCTGCGAAAAGTGTCGGGGAGCTGGCAACAAGCTTTGATCCGGCAATGTCCGAATGGGGAAACCCACTCCGTAAGGAGTACTGCATAGTGAATACATAGCTATGCAGAGCGAACCCGGGGAACTGAAATATCTAAGTACCCGGAGGAAAAGAAATCAACCGAGATTCCCTGAGTAGCGACGAGCGAACGGGGAGCAGCCCAAAAGCGCATTGTGTTCTAGTCAAACGGTCTGGAAAGTCCGGCCATAGCGGGTGATAGCCCCGTAGGCGAAAGGGCATAGTGCGTGAAATTGAGTAAGGCGGGGCACGTGAAACCCTGTCTGAACATGGGGGGACCATCCTCCAAGGCTAAATACTCCTGACTGACCGATAGCGAACAAGTACCGTGAGGGAAAGGCGAAAAGAACCCCGGAGAGGGGAGTGAAATAGACCCTGAAACCGTATACGTACAAGCAGTGGAAGCCCGCAAGGGTGACTGCGTACCTTTTGTATAATGGGTCAGCGACTTACTGTCAGTGGCAAGCTTAACCGTATAGGGGAGGCGAAGGGAAACCGAGTCTGAATAGGGCGCATAGTCTCTGGCAGTAGACCCGAAACCGAGTGATCTATCCATGGCCAGGTTGAAGGTGCGGTAACACGCACTGGAGGACCGAACCCACATCTGTTGCAATAGATGGGGATGAGCTGTGGATAGGAGTGAAAGGCTAAACAAACTCGGAGATAGCTGGTTCTCCTCGAAAGCTATTTAGGTAGCGCCTCGTATGAATCTTCCTGGGGGTAGAGCACTGTTATGGCTAGCGGGTCATCGCGACTTAGCAAACCATGGCAAACTCCGAATACCAGGACAGAATGTACGGGAGACACACGGCGGGTGCTAACGTCCGTCGTGAAAAGGGAAACAACCCAGACCCGCAGCTAAGGTCCCCAAGTTATCGCTAAGTGGAAAACGATGTGGAAAGGCATAGACAGCCAGGAGGTTGGCTTAGAAGCAGCCACCCTTTAAAGAAAGCGTAATAGCTCACTGGTCGAGTCGGTCTGCGCGGAAGATTTAACGGGGCTAAGCGATACACCGAAGCTCGGGGTGCATAGCAATATGCGCGGTAGAGGAGCGTTCCGTAAGCCTGCGAAGGTGGATTGAGAAGTCTGCTGGAGGTATCGGAAGTGCGAATGCTGACATGAGTAACGATAATGGGGGTGAAAAGCCCCCACGCCGAAAGCCCAAGGTTTCCTCGCGCAACGTTCATCGGCGCAGGGTGAGTCGGCCCCTAAGGCGAGGCAGAAATGCGTAGTCGATGGGAAGCTGGTTAATATTCCAGCACTTGTCTGTAGTGCGATGTGGGGACGGAGAAAGTTAGGTCTACCGGGCGTTGGTTGTCCCGGGGAAAGGCGGTAGGCATGCATCTTTGGCAAATCCGGGATGCTTTATGCCGAGCACCGAGACGAGTCCTATTGGACGAAGTGACTGATACTACGCTTCCAGGAAAAGCCACTAAGCTTCAGCTACAGAGAAACCGTACCGTAAACCGACACTGGTAGGCAGGGTGAGAATCCCAAGGCGCTTGAGAGAACTCGGGTGAAGGAACTAGGCAAAATGGCACCGTAACTTCGGGAGAAGGTGCGCCCATTGGTGTGGCTACATGCGTAGCTGAGCACTGATGGGTCGCAGTAACCTGGCCGCTGCGACTGTTTATCAAAAACACAGCACTCTGCAAACACGAAAGTGGACGTATAGGGTGTGACGCCTGCCCGGTGCTGGAAGGTTAATTGATGGGGTCAGCCGCAAGGCGAAGCTCTTGATCGAAGCCCCAGTAAACGGCGGCCGTAACTATAACGGTCCTAAGGTAGCGAAATTCCTTGTCGGGTAAGTTCCGACCTGCACGAATGGCGTAACGACAGCGGCGCTGTCTCCACCCGAGACTCAGTGAAATTGAAATCGCTGTGAAGATGCAGCGTTCCCGCGGCAAGACGGAAAGACCCCGTGAACCTTTACTATAGCTTTACACTGAACGTTGAGTTCTTCTGTGTAGGATAGGTGGGAGGCTATGAAACCGAGACGCTAGTTTCGGTGGAGCCATCCTTGAAATACCACCCTGAAGTGCTTGACGTTCTAACCTAGGTCCGTAATCCGGATCGGGGACCGTGTATGGTGGGTAGTTTGACTGGGGCGGTCTCCTCCCAAAGAGTAACGGAGGAGCACGAAGGTACGCTCAGCGCGGTCGGACATCGCGCACTGTGTGCAAAGGCATAAGCGTGCTTGACTGCGAGATCGACGGATCAAGCAGGTACGAAAGTAGGTCTTAGTGATCCGGTGGTTCTGTATGGAAGGGCCATCGCTCAACGGATAAAAGGTACTCCGGGGATAACAGGCTGATACCGCCCAAGAGTTCATATCGACGGCGGTGTTTGGCACCTCGATGTCGGCTCATCACATCCTGGGGCTGTAGCCGGTCCCAAGGGTATGGCTGTTCGCCATTTAAAGTGGTACGCGAGCTGGGTTCAGAACGTCGTGAGACAGTTCGGTCCCTATCTGTCGTGGGCGTTGGAGATTTGAGGGGGGCTGCTCCTAGTACGAGAGGACCGGAGTGGACGTTCCGCTGGTGTTCGGGTTGTCATGCCCATGGCATTGCCCGGTAGCTACGAACGGAAGTGATAACCGCTGAAAGCATCTAAGCGGGAAGCACGCCCCAAGATGAGATCTCCCGAGACTTCGAGTCTCCTTAAGGCACCATCAAGACTAGGTGGTTGATAGGCGCGGTGTGGAAGTGCAGCAATGCATTGAGCTTACGCGTACTAATGAGCCGTGCGGCTTGACCATATAACCCCAAGACGCTTCGCGCGCCTCAGCGAACCATCTCGAATACATTTCACCTCGACGCTTGTCACTCGTTTACCCTTTATCCAACGCGAGATCCATCTCGCGGAAGAGCTAAAACCAGCCATTCTTGGCTGGACTCTTCAAAGTTGTGGAGCCGGCGCTCAAGGCGCTGCTCCCACCCTTTCCCTGGCGGCTATAGCGCTGTGGTCCCACCCGATCCCATCCCGAACTCGGAAGTGAAACGCAGCTGCGCCGATGGTAGTGTGGCATTGCCCATGCAAGAGTAGGTCACCGCCAGGGGCTTCATCCCAAACCCTCCGTAGCTCGCGCTACGGAGGGTTTTTCTTTGCGG
>NZ_JAPDPD010000040.1 GCF_026283965.1 Dyella subtropica | reverse complement strand
GGCCCGGGCGCCGCCTCGACAGACAGCCAGTCTGCCTTCGCCGTCGCCCGGGCCGCAGGCGAGCTGACACAGCGGTGACGCCTACGTTGAATAGATCAGAGCATCCCTAGATAGACCAAGCAGGCCGCTTATGACAGCACCTATCGCCACCGCTACCCCGCCCTCGGACGAAGACAAAGCCCGCGCTCAACACTTCCGTGATTTCATCGTGGACATGCTGGACCCTCTTCTAATCGAGGGGCGTTTGCGTGACGGGATGGCGAACCGGGAGTCCGTAGAGGCGCTGATTGCACTGCATCGTTACGGGACGCTGGCTGGTCATCGCTGGGACGAGCACCATCCGTTTTTGGTTGTCCACCCGGGTCTAAAAATCTGGCAAACCAACAACCTTGCGTTCGCTCGCGCATTTGGCGAGGAGTTTGCCGACCTCGATAAATGGTCGCCCGATACGCACCACTATGTGTTCGTGGGCCGAGACAGACTCGCCTTGGTGGGGTTGGAGGCCCGCTGCAAGGACCTGCGGCAGCGTCTCACCTTGTGACCGTTAACGCGTGTTGGGTTGCGCACAGGAGACAGCGTCGCAACGGGGATCACGCGGCCATCCAGCATTTAGACGACGAGATCAGGGCAAAGCACGCTCGGCACGCCGTTGACCATGCCCATAGAACACCAGCCCGATGCCGATCAAGAATGCTGAGCCGCCCACCACCTTGAGAAGAAACAGACCTGGGTTGCTGTTGTCGGTGGGCGGAATCATCGACGTGATGATCGCCAGCAAGATCATCGCGAAACCGGTCAATCCAGCCAGCCAGCAGCCGAAGGTGCCGACAGGCGCCAGGTTGATGCCAGCATGGTTGCCAGCGGCTCGGCGGCGCAACAGTGGAAAGGCCAGCAGGATGTACAACAGGGGCAGCAGCGACATGATCGCGGTCATGTCGATGAGGATGATGTAGGCCTCATGGATGCTTGAGCCGGACAACGCGGCCACCAGTACCAGGGAGATCAAAATGCCCTGGATGATCAGGGCCACGTGGGGCGTGCCATACCTGGGGTGGAGGCGGCCCAGCGCGGGGGGCAGGTAGCGATCAACACCGACGACGAAAGGCAGGCGCGCCATGCCTGTGACCCACGCGGAGATGCCGCCGATGGTACCGATCGCAACGAGTCCTGCGGTTAGCGGCCCGAACAAGGGCAAGCCGACGCGCTCTCCAATCGCGGACAGCGCCTGTGGAATGCCGCCGATGATGTCGATGGTCGACGCAGGCAGGGCGATCAGCAGGGAAGCCGTGCCGGCGATATAGATGGCCGCGATGACGACGCAGGAGATGAGCGTGGCGCGTGGAATCTGCCGGTGAGGGTCTTTGATTTCCCCGCCGAGTATCAGCCCAAGTTCGAGCCCCTGGAATGCGAGCGCGATGGTCACCAGGGTCGAGTACGTCTTGAGCTTTCCGAAGTCGGGCATTACGTTGGCCGTGGTGATCGCTGTGGCCGATCCAAATCGATACGCGGCCAACGCACCGGCGCCGAGGATGAGCGCCGCCGCCGACCAGGTGGCGATGCCGCCGATGTTCTGCAACCACTTGGACCGTTCGAGGCCGAGGATGCCAAGACCGATCGCGGTCCACAGCACGGTCAGGCAGTAAACGAGGTTGTAGCCGCCGTCTCCGGCATGGCTCAGCCAGCGGTTACCACCGATGTGCAGAAAAATGCCGGCACTGAACAACAGTGCGAACGGAAGATAGGCCAGGTTGGAAACCCAGTAGGTCCAGCCGGCAAGGAAGCCATGCCTATCGCCGAATGCCGCCTTCGCCCAAAGATACAAACCGCCCTCTCCGGGTACGCGCGAACTCAGTTCGAGCACCGCAAGGGCTAGTGGAATGAGGAAGCCGATAAGCCCCAGCAGCCAAAGCACCAGGCTCGAAGGCCCCACCTGCGCGGCCATCGACAGCCAGCGCAGCGCGACGATTGCCGCAATATTAAAGAGCACCAGATCCCAGGTGCCGAGGACACGACGCAAGCCCAGTTCTTTGTTTGTCATCCGATGCGCATCATGGCGAGGTGTCCTTCCAGATCAGCGTCTGCGCCGGCGCCAATGGTATTTCGCCGTGCATGATCGTTGCCTTTGAGGGAAGCACGGGTGAAAAGGGTTGGGTGTTGTAATTCACCATGAAATCAAACCCACCACGCCATTCGTGAAACACGCCCATGGGCAAGTCTTCAATGGCCACGCCCGCACGCTGGTAGACGCTGCGCACGATCTCGCGCTCCAGCGCTCCGTCATCCGTCGAAACGCCGATCATGGTGACGCTGCCTCGCCCCAGTGTGCGGGTGGTCGCGGCCGCCTTGCCTGCGTAGTAGTGATCGGCATAAGTGGCGAGCACTTTGGTGCCCGGTCGCGGCGTGAGAATGTCGGCCCAGCGGTGCCAGTCATGCGTCTTGCCCTCCGCGGTGACTTGCGCGCTGGCACTCGATGGCAGCATGTCGAAGCCTTCGACATCCGCGCCGATCAAATCCAGGATCGGCGCCGCCCAGGGCCCTTCATGAAAATGCCCCTCGGCGTTCTTCTGGCCGGTGCGGCTGGTCAAGATCAAATGGCCGCCCTGTTCGACATAGCGCCGCCATTTCTTCGCCAGCGCATCGCTGACCATTTGATAGGCCGGTGCGATCACGAACGGATAGCGGCTGAAGTCGTCGCCTTCCGCGATGAAATCCATGGGCGCGCCGGTACTCTTCACCGCCTGCGTGTAGGTGTTTCGGTAGGCCCAGCTATTCCACAGGCTGGTTTGCGGCTGTATCCCCAGATCCCAGAAAACGTCATGACTCCATAGATAGCCGGTGTACCGCGCTGCCATGCGTGCAGGCAGCTTCGCCTTCGCATCGAATTTGGCGTCAAGCGCCTTGATGTCCCGCAAGGTGTCGACAAATTCGCGCCCTGTGCGCGAGAGCGTCACGCCGTCGGTGCCGACAATGCCTTCGTGATACATCTCGCTGCCGCGAAGCGGATGGCGGTAGCGATAGGTGCTGAGCAACGAGGCGCCCGAAGCGAAGGTGTGCCACATCCACATGCCGATGGCGCCGGGCATCGGTTGTGGGTTGATCTCGCCCCAGTTCACCTGGCCTGGCTGCAGTTCCATCACGCCAAACGTGCCGGTCATCGGCCGGAAGTACGCCGCGGCCTCCATCAGGTTGGCGGGCTTGCCGATGGCATAGCTGTCACCGCCGAGCACATTCGCGCCGGCGACGGGATAGAGCGTAAAGGTCGGGAAATCCAGCCCATGGCTGCGCCGCGGATCGGTGGCGGTGGTGACGTTGGTGTAGTTGGTCGTCACCCATTGGCCCGGGCGTGCGTATTTCTTGATGATCGCCGCTTGAGCATCGAGAAAATGCGCTGTGGTGTCCGCCTGAAACCGAGCAAGGTCGAGCAACGCATGTGGGCTTAGTTTGTCTTCGGCGGCGAGCGTCGTATTGGGCAGGCGCACTTCTTTGATGCTTGCGTAGCGACTGCTCCAGAACGAGCCGCTCCACACGGCATTCATGGCATCGATGCCGCCGTATTTATCCTGCAACCAGTGCTGGAAAGCATCGCGAGCGCTATCGCTGTAGTCGTTGAACGTGCCGGGCTCATTGTCCACCTGCCAACCCCATACGCGGCGGTCGTGGCCGTAATGCTGCGCCATGGCCGTCACTATCCGCGCCACAAAGGCTTGATATTTTGGATTGGCTAGCGACACCTCTGCGCGGATGCCATGTTCGTGGCGTTGGCCGCGCTCATCCACCCGATAGACCTCCGGATAGTGCTCGCCCATCCAGCTCGGCGGAGCCGCCGAGGGCGTGCCTAGAATGACGCGCAGCCCGGCCTTGTCAGCCAGGTCGATGGCGTGATCGAGCCATTCGAAATCGAAGCGGCCTTCTTCCGGCTCCAGGTAGGTCCAGCTGAACTCGGCCATATGCGTGAAATCGAAGCCGAGCTTGGCGATGCCATTCAAATCGCGTTGCCACTGGCTGCGCGGCCATTGCTCCGGGTAATAGAACACGCCAAAGCTCATCGGCTCGCGTTGCTGCAGCAACGCTGCGCCTTGAACGGGTGCCTGGCGTTGGCCACCGGTATCGCTCGGGCTTGCGGAAACGGCGGTGGTCATCACGGCGGCGGCCATCACCGCTACAAGCATGGGCCGAAACATATGGCGCGCCTTTGGCTGAACTTAAATGTCAACTTATACTACTATTAGGCACCCCCGCAACCATGGGCGCGACCCTACTGATGGACGTTCTGACCCCCGATGCGGCGCTGGTGCTGGCCGAACGGCACTGGCGCATCCATGGCGACATCAGCGCGCTGCCATCCTACGCCGATCAGAACTTCCGCATCCGCACGGAGCATGGTGAGTATGTTCTGAAAGTAGCGCACCCGTCGTGGTCACGCCTGGATCTGGAGCTGGAAAATCTGGCCATGATGACGCTCGCCGAGCGCGAGCCCACACTGCAGTGGCCCCGGGTGCAACTTGCCGTGGACGGCGAGCACCTGTTGACGCTGCCGGTGGCGGGCCAACCATGCCAGGTGCGTGTGTTGAGTTTTGTGCCGGGCACGACGTATGCGGATGTCATCGGTGCGTTGTCGCCAACGCAGCGCGAGGCACTGCACGAGAGCCTCGGCAGCGCTGTCGGCCTCCTGACCCGCGGACTGCAGGACTTCCGTCATCCCGCCGCCGATCGTCAGCACGATTGGAATCTGATGCGACTGCCGGCCCTGCTTGGCGAAGTTGACCATATCGATGATGCCGAGCTTCGCGCCATCGTACGGGCGCGAGCGAGTGCGTTCTGCGCCCAACTGCCGCAATGGCAAGCGCAGTTGCCCATTACAGTGCTGCACAACGATGCCAACGATCTGAATGTGATCGTGGCGGATGACGGCGCCGGTGGGCAGCAGGTTCGCGCGGTGATCGATTTCGGCGACATGTGCACCAGTTTCCGCCTGGCGGATCTGGCGATCGCGTGTACTTACGCCATGCAGCACGAAGCCGATCCGGTGGCGTGCGCGCGTACCATCATTCGCGGCTATCTCGCGCAATGTCCGCTACTGCGTATCGAGCTTGAGCAGCTGCCCGCCTTCATCCTTGCCCGCCTCTGCCATAGCGTGCTGATGGCGACGCGCACCCATCGCGAGCAGCCGGATAACCCGTTCGTTCTCGTGTCGCAGCAAGGCGTGCGCACGTTGTTGCGCCAGCTCGCCGACGTCGATCACGATGCCATCGTTGGCCCCTTTCTGGAACCAAGCCATGATTGATCCCATTACCCCCCGTCCGGATGGCGTACCGCAACGGAGCAACGACGAGATCTTGCGGCTGCGTAAGCAACTCCTGAATCCGACCCTCAGCGTGGCTTACCAGGAACCGCTGAAGATCGTTCGCGGCGAGGGTGTCTGGTTGTACGACCAGCATGGTCAGGCCTACATGGATATGGTCAACAACGTTTGCCATGTCGGGCATTGCCATCCACGCGTGGTCGAGGCCGGGCAGGCGCAAATGGCGCAGCTCAACACCAACACCCGATATCTGCACGACACCATTGTCGAATACGCGCTGCGCTTGACGGCGACCTTGCCAAAACCGCTGTCGGTCGTCTTTCTCACCAACTCGGGTACCGAGGCCAACGACCTCGCTCTGCGCCTGGCGCGAGCGCATACCCGCGCACAGGGTGTGATCGTGGTGGATCACGCCTACCACGGCCATTCGCCGTCGATGATCGAGCTGAGTCCCTACAAGTTCAACGGCAAGGGCGGGACAGGGCAGTCTCCGCATGTGGGTGTCGTGGCCATGCCCGATACCTATCGAGGGATCTATCCCGAAGCGCCTGAGGCTGGCCGGAAGTACGGCGAGATGCTGCCTTCGGCCATCGCAAGCCTGCGTCAGCGCGAGATATCGACGGCGGCGTTCTACTGTGAATCACTGCTGGGCTGCGGCGGCCAGATCGTGCTGCCGGAAGGCTATCTGCCCGAAGCCTACGCGGCGGTGCGCGCAGCTGGAGGCGTGTGCCTCGCCGATGAAGTGCAGGTCGGTTTCGGCCGGGCTGGCGAACATTTCTGGGCATTTGAATGCCAGGGTGTTGTGCCGGACATCGTGACGATAGGCAAGCCGATCGGCAACGGCCATCCCATGGGGGCCGTGGTCACCACGCCGGAGATCGCCGCCAGCTTTGTCAGCGGCATGGAGTACTTCAATACCTTCGCCGGCAACCCGGTCTCTTGCGCGATCGCGCTGGCCGTACTCGACGTCATTGCCGACGAGCAATTGCAGGAGAACGCACGTCGTGTTGGCGATTTCCTGATGGCCGGGCTACGCGAGCTGCAGCAGCGCTACGACTGCATCGGCGATGTGCGCGGGCGAGGTTTGTTCATCGGCGCCGAGCTGGTGAGCGATCGCGGGGCGAGAACGCCAGACCGGCACAAAGCCAAGGCTGTGGTGGAAGCGATGAAAGCGCAGCATGTGCTGCTCTCCACCGAAGGTCCCGACGACAACGTACTAAAGATCAAACCACCGATCGTCTTCAGCCAGGCCAACGCCGAAGCATTTCTGGACAAGCTCGACCGAGTGTTGGGCGGGCGGTAGCCGAACCGATCCACGCAGAGGCGGTGCAACCACCTGTAGGAGCCCACCCTGTGGGCGAAAGGCGCCGATAGGCGCCCCTGGTTTCGGCCGACAAGAGGGCGCCTATCGGCGCCTTTCGCCCACAGG
>NZ_JAPDPD010000003.1 GCF_026283965.1 Dyella subtropica | reverse complement strand
GTCGCTTGCATGCGCAAGCTATTAACCGTGCTCAACGCCATGGTTCGCGACAACGCCTCGTGGCATCTGGAACATGCGACATCCGCTTGACTGCCAACACAGTTGCTCACCTCAATCCTCTCCCCGAAGGGGAGAGGAGGCGAAGGCAAACAGCCATGCTCATGCAAGCGCGGGGCGAGGGAGCAAAGTCGATCAGACCTCAGGCGCACCACCAAGCGCCGCCCGCGCCGCCAACGCACTCGGCAACCCCACCACAAACATATGCACAAAGATGCTGCTGATTACCCACCCCAGCAAGTGTGGCGACGGCGGCGCAGCCGACAACGGCACCACTATCCCGTTCATCACCGCATACACCACTAGTCCATACAGCGGCCCATACATCCAAGGCCGCCGCACCAACGCTGGCAGCCAGCGGCTCGCGAAGTAATAAGCAAACACCATCGCTATAGCCATGCCGTAATGCAGCACCGCACCCAATCCCATAGTGCCCGCGCCGCCTTGAAAGGCCGCCTTGCCAAGCAGCCCCGCCGCGATGCCTTGCACGATGCGCGACGCCGGCACGCCAGCGACCAGCCGCCAGAACGTGGACGCAAAAATCGCATCCACCGTGGCAACCAGTAACCCGGTGCCCAACAGGATGTTGGCCGCCTTGGGGGTAAGACTTGCTCTCATCGACAACGATGCCGTCATGAACCGATCTCCGGAAAACAGGAAAGGGAAAGCTGTGAAGGGAAAACTGGATGGGATCGCAGCACCCGCACGCCCCAAAAGATCCCCCGCGGACAACAGCGCGTTGGGGATGGGCCGAGGGAAGGCCCGTCCGCGGGGGGCAACGGGTACGACAGTGCACCTGTGAGGCATCAGCCGCCTCGCGGATGGGGCGATGCTGCTTGCTGTGACCCTATCGCCGAGTGCAGGCTAGGCACCCGAATGGTTTTGATCCATAGCCAATTTTTTCATTTCCTATAGAGCCAATTCCGAGAAGGAGCATCGGTGTTTCTCGAACTGGATGGTCAAGGTCCGCAATACGCCCAGCTCACGCGAGCGATCAAGGCCGCCATCCTCGGCGGGCGCCTGGTCGCGGGCGCGCGCTTGCCGCCAACGCGCGCGCTGGCACGCGATCTGGATATCTCGCGCATTACCGTGTTGGCCGCTTACGAGCAGCTACGCGCGGAAGGCTTTATCGAAGGGCGCGTCGGTTCGGGCAGCTATGTCACGGCGATCGAACACAAACCCGCGCCGCGGCATCCCGCACGCACTATCGCCGCACCCTCACGCTATGCACGACGTGCCCGCGCCGTGCAGGACCGCACCATCGGGCTACTGCACCACGGCCTGCGCTACGACTTGCAATACGGCAACCCGCAGGTGCATCCGGCGTTGAACGATCTGTGGGCGCGCGAACTGGCGCGCGCCGCCACTTACACGGGACAAAGCGGCTCCCGCGCCCAAGGTCTGCTCGCCCTGCGCCAACAGATCTGCGATTACCTCGCCCGCCGTCGCGGCGTACAGGCTCAGCCCGAAGATGTGCTGATCGTCAGCGGCACCCAGCAGGCGTTCGCGCTCACCGCCCGCGTATTGCTGGATGAAGGCGACCGCGTCGTGCTCGAAGAACCCAGCTACTTCGGTGCACGGCAAGCCTTCGCCGCTCACGGTGCACGACTGGTGCCGGTACGTACCGATGACGAAGGACTGGTCTGCGCTGAGCTGCCCCGGCAGACACCGCGTCTGATCTACGTAACACCATCTCACCAGTTTCCCAGCGGATCGGTATTGTCGTTGCCACGCCGGCTAGAACTGCTGCGCTACGCCAACACGCATCGCTGCTGGGTGATGGAGGACGACTACGACAGTGAGTTTCGCTACGACTCGCGTCCGCTTACCGCCATGCGATCGCTCGATAGCAGCGATCGCGTGATCTACGTCGGCACCTTCTCCAAAGTGATGTTCGGCGCGCTGCGTCTGGCCTACATGGTGGTACCCACCGCGCTGCGCGACGACTTCATCACGGCGAAGTACCTCGGTGACTTCTTCTGCCCCATGATCGAACAGGCTGCTTTGGCTCATTTTATGGAGAGCAGCGGCTTCGAGCGGCACTTGCGGCATGCGACGAAGGAACTGAAGGCGCGCCGCGAGACCGTCATCCAAGGACTGCATCGTCATGCCGGCGATCGCGTCGAGATCGCCGACTCACAAGCGGGCATGCATGTCGTGGTCTGGCTCCGCGGCTACAACAGGGCGCGCACCGAAGCGCTGATCGCTTACGCCCACGAACGCGGCCTCGGCCTGTACCCGATGGCCCCGCATTATTCCAAGGCGCCCGCGCGGCAAGGTTTGATTCTTGGCTATTGCGGACTTTCGAGCACCGGATTGAACGAGGCGATGCAGCTGTTCGGGTACTGCCTGGACGCGCTCGACGGAGGGGCCGGCTCGCGATGAGCCAGCCCCGATCAGTTCAAACGTTGCGACTCGATTCGAACAGGAACCAAACCCTGCGCTCCGCCTCATCAATCCAGTTCTCCAGCAAGCTGGCAGTAGCCACATCGCCGTACTGATCGCAGAGGCTGTGGACCTCACGCATGATCGAAGCGACGCGGGCATTGTCCTCGCGCAGCTCAGCCAGCATGTCGGCCGGCGAAACAAAATCGGCATCGTTGTCGTCGAGCCGTTGCAGCCGGGCGATATGCCCGATGGAACGCAGCGTGGTGCCACCGATCTTGCGCACGCGCTCGGCGATCGGGTCCAGCGTGGCGTAGATTTCATCTGCCTGCTCGTCCAGCAGCAGGTGATAGTCGCGGAAATGCGGGCCGGACATATGCCAGTGGAAGTTCTTCGTCTTCAGGTAGAGCGCGAAGAAATCGGCGAGCAAGGCGTTGAGCTCGCCACCGATGTCGCGCCTTGCATCCTCACCTAGCGTGCTGGGTGTGGTCAGCGGAGCCTTGCGCCGCTGCCTGGCCTTGCTCGTCTCTTTCATCGTCGTCTCCTTATGGGGATTGGGATAGGGATCGGCTCAGCCGCCGGAGCTGGCATCGCGATGGAGGTAGGCGGCCAGCGCCAGCACGGGCGGCAAGGCGAAACACCAGGTGCTCACCCCTGCATAGAGCAGGGCGGCCATGGCACAGCCCAGCGCGAAGGCGAACACCGCCTGCCCCATGCGCGCCAGACGCGCATGGATAGCCTCTTTCTGCTCAGCCGGCACGCCCTGCAGCAGATCGCCGACGTCGAGCATGATCTGGGTGGTGGTGCCGGTCATCAATGTGGTGGGCGGGGCGCTGCCCAGATGCACACGCTGCAAGGCGTTCTGCACCGCCATGCCCGCCACCAGGATGAGGCCAGTGATCATCGCGGACCAGCTGTCACCGTGCGAAAAGGGCCCATAGCGAATGGCGAGCACGCCGCCCACGGTCAACAGCAGCAGCTTCAACCCCAGCATCGTTTTGAGCACCGGCCAGCCCCGATCGATCAGGCGATAGCGGAGCAGGCGCGACAGCACCACCATGACGCAGAAGGTCGGCAGCGCCAGCAGCTTGGTGACGATGCCCGACGTACCCAGTACCAGCGCCGCACCGATGGTGACGAAGTTGCCGGTCACATGTGCGGTGAACAGGCCATGCAGCGCCATGAAGCCCGCCGTATCGACATAGCCGGCGTTGAAGCTGAGTAGGGTCGGCATGGTCAGTTTCATGATCTTAGGTTCTCTTGGGTTTGATGCTGCACGCCGGCACTCGACGAGCTCACCACATGTACTTGAGCTCTACGCCCAGATAATCGCTGTCGTGCCCACCGGCCCGACGGATGGCATCGCCGATATCGAAATGCACCATCTCCACCGCAGCGGCGAGGTTGGCGTTGAAAACGTAGTCGGCGCGTAGTTGCCCATAAGCGCCGGTCCAACGGCCGCCTCGGCCGGCGGTGCCGGGTAGCGCGACGTTCGGCTGCGTGTACACCGCGTCGGCCGTGGTCCCGCGCCATTGCAGGCCGAGCGCGCCCATGAGCGTCAGGCGCGGCGATGGCTTCACCGTGATACCCGGCTTCACATGGATGAAGTTCGTGTAGCCGGTGTAGCCCGCCAGGGTGACGTAGTACCCGTTCGGAAACAGCGGTTGGAAGGTGCCGAGGGTGTGGTCGCCGCGATGGTGGTCGCCCGAGGCCGCATCCACCTGCAGGCCGATCCGGGGTCGCCAACCCAACGAGGCGAAGGTGTAGCCCGCGCGCGTGCCGATAGCCCACGCACGGATGTCTTTGGCACCCACCGAACCACGCTGCGCCATCGCTTCGAGATCCCAGTCGAAACCGCGCGCCGCGCCGGCATAGCGCGTGTCGAACACGTGACGCAACTCGCGCCCGCTGCCGTCGAGGTACTTGGCGTTGTCGCGCGCAAACAGCGCGTAGTAGGCGGACAGCTCCTGATGGCCGAACACCAGGCGTTCCGCACGCAGCATGCTGAAACGCAGATGGCGGTTGGAGCTGTCGTCGAACGGATGCGCATCCGCGTATTGCACCGGCTGGCTGATGAAACCGATCAAGCGCCAGCGGCCGGCGTCCCAGCCCGCCCACACGGCATCGAACGCCTGACGCACGTTGGGCCCATCCCTCAGCGATACGAAGCGCTGCAGGTCGAAGGCGAATTCCTGGCGACCGATGCGTGCCTTGAAGGTGCCCGCATCGAAGCTGTGGGTATAGGCAAGAAAGGCCAGCCGCAGATCGAGCGGGTTCTTGTCGACCGGCGTGGCTGCCCGCTTGCCGACATCGCGAGCGTCTTCCAGCTGGGTGAATAACTGCCAGTGCTCGTTGAAATGGAGATCCGCGTGAACTTGCAGGCGCTGAATCAGGTAACTGTCGCTGCGGGCACCGCCCACGCCAAAGCCCGCAGCGTCATTCAACTCCACGCGCTCGCGCAGATTCAGGCCCAGCGAGAGATAGCTGGCCGGATTGTCGGCGGAAAGCGCGATGTATTTAAGCGAGTCGCCCGGCTCGGTCCGCAGCGCCGGATCGGCCAGCGGCGACCAGTTCTCCTGCCAGCGGTTGAACAGCGGCACCGGCCTCGCGGGCGCCCCACTCGTGTCTTGCGCACCTACCCCATGCGCGAACATGAGGAGGGCGGCGCCAGCGAAGGCGATGCATCGCATCGCGCTTACTTGCCAGCCGCCGCATGGATCTCCGCAACGTAGTTGCCCGGAAATGCCAGCATGGCGATCTGCCGTCCATCCGCGGTGTAAGGCTCCACCAGCACTTTCGCGCCGCTGGCCTTGGCCTTGGTCAGCGTGTCGCCAAGGTTGGCGACTTCATAACCGGTCAGCTCATGCCCGTAGGGATACGGCAGATGCCCGTCGGTCACCTGCACCGACATCTTGCCGAAGGTCGACTCGATGCGAACCCGGCGATACGTATCGCTGGGACGGCCGATCTCGACACCGGGCGCATGCGCATCATCGGAGACCACCTTGCCATGGGAGAAGGTGAGAAAGCTGTGGATGAACGCGTTCGCGCGATCCTTGGACACGTAGACGCGATTCTCCGGCACGGTCTGGAACGCGGCATAGTTCGGCGCGGTGGTGTGCCAATAGAGCTGCATGTTCACCCCACCCGGCCACTGGATCACGGCGTCGCGGCCGATCGGATCGGGAAAGGCTTCGACGATGACGTCGGCACCATCCGCACGCGCGGCGCGGATCGCCTCATCCATGTCCTTCACCAGATAGCCGGTGCGCTCCGTGCCGAACGGATGCGGCACCGGCGTCTTGAACCCGAACAGCGACACCGTGCCCACCGGCGTCTGCAGCAACTGTGAAGTGGTGCTGCTGGGCGTGGGCGTCACCGTCGCCACGACCTGCTTGGTGCTCTGCCCACCGAAGGTGGCGAGGAAACTCTGCACGAAGCGATCGACCTCGGTGGGATCGACATACACGTGCGTGGTGTCGTACTGCGCGCCCACCGCCACTTCGGGCGTGGCCTGCGCGGTGCGTGCCTGCAACGGCACGACGGTAGCGAGCGAGGCCGCTCCGAGACCGAACACGGCCGCCAGAACGAGGGACTTGATGCGCATGGAAAGCTCCAGATCAGGATAACGATGGAAGATCGGTGGCCGGGGCTTCATGCCGATGCGGCGCGGCGTTCCCGCAGGTCGTGCCATGCCACCAGCAGGAAACCGCCGACCAGGCCGAGGTGCTCGAAGAAGGTATTGGCGGCCGGTATCCGCTGGGGCAACGGCAGCTCCCAGAAGCGGGCCGCCATGAAGGTCGCCATCAACGTGAAGACAGCGAGCGCCAGCGCACCCAGCCAGCGATAGAAGCCGGTGAGGATGCATAGCGAGGCGCCGAACTCCATCGCGATGGTCGCCGCGGCGAACGGCGCGGGCGGCGTCAGTCCGAAGTGCTGCATCTCGGCGATGGCGCCCGCGAAGTCCACGGCTTTGTCGAAGCCGCCCTGAAGATACGCGGCGCAGAGCAACAGCAACGCCACCCAGCGAATGATCGATGATCCAGTGCGCATGGTCATATCGCCCAACAGGCGCAGCCCAGCGCGCCCCAGAAGGATTTGAGATCGGCGATCGGCAGCTTGCTCGACCAGGCCGTGGCGTGATCATGGCCGTGGATGCCGCAGGCATGGTGGCAACCGCATGACTGCGTCGCCAACTGGCGTACTGCGGCGGCGCCCGCCTTGTTCTCGCCCCAGGCGGCATAACCGCCATAGCGGCGCACCGGCGACCAGTCTGGCATCGCTGGCGGAATCGGTGCCTCATCCAGGTCGGTGAAGGTGCCGGCGGCGTACACGATCTTGCCGCCGACCATGGTCAGCTCCGAGGTGGTGTCGGCAATCTCGCTCTCCGCACAGGCGAAAAAATCGCGGTCCGGCACGACCAGGTCCGCAAACTGGCCAACCTTGATCTGGCCTTTCTTACCGACCTCGTTGGAGAACCAGGTGACGTTCTCGGTCCACATGCGCAACGCGGTTTCCCGATCCAGGCAGTTGCGCTGCGGATAGAGACGCAGGCCGCCGACGGTGCGACCGGTGATCAACCACGCCAGTGAGACCCACGGGTTATACGAAGCCACGCGAGTCGCATCGGTGCCGGCCGATACCCGTACGCCCTTCTCCAGCATTTTCGCCACCGGCGGCGTGGCTTCCGCCGCACCCATGCCGTAACGCTCGACGAAGTATTCGCCCTGGTAGGCCATGCGATGTTGCACGGCGATGCCACCGCCCAGCGCCGCGATGCGGTCGATCGACTGCTCGGAAATCGTCTCGGCATGGTCGAAGAACCAGTTCAATCCCTCCAAGGGAATGTCCTGGTTCACCCGCTCGAACACATCCAGCGCGCGGCTGATGGTCTCGTCGTAGGTGGCGTGCATGCGCCACGGCCAGCGGTTCTCGGCAAGGATGCGCACCACGCCTTCGAGATCGCCCTCCATCTCGGCCGGCATGTCCGGCCGGGGCTGGCGAAAATCCTCGAAGTCCGCCGCGGAGAACACGAGCATCTCGCCCGCACCGTTATGGCGGAAGTAGTCGTTGCCTTGCTTGTACTTGGAGGTGCGCGTCCAGTGAAGGAAATCGTCCTTCTCGGCCTTGGGTTTCTGGGTGAACAGGTTGTAGGCGAGGCGGATGGTCAGCTGGCCTTCGTCGGCCAGCTGCTGGATCACCGCATAGTCGTCGGGGTAGTTCTGCGAACCACCGCCGGCATCGATGGCACCGGTGACACCGAGACGGTTGAGTTCACGCATGAAATGGCGTGTGGAATTGAGCTGATAGTCGTACGGCAGCTTCGGACCGCGCCCGAGCGTCGCGTAGAGAATCGCGGCATTCGGCTTGGCCAGCAGCAGGCCGGTCGGGTTGCCATCGCTATCGCGCACGATCTGCCCACCCGGCGGCTCCGGCGTGTCGCGGGTATAGCCGACGGCGCGCAGCGCGGCGGCGTTGAGCAAGGCACGGTCGTAGAGATGCAGCAGGAACACCGGCGTATCGGGAGCGACCGCGTTGAGTTCCTCGATGGTCGGCAGGCGCTTCTCGACGAACTGGTGCTCGGTGAACCCGCCGACCACGCGCACCCATTGCGGCGGCGGCGTAATCGCCACCTGATGCTTGAGCATGCCCATCGCGTCGGCCAGCGAGCGCACGCCGTCCCAGCGCAGCTCCAGGTTGTAGTTCAGGCCGCCCCGGATGATATGCAGGTGGTTGTCGATCAGGCCAGGCAGGACGCGGCGTCCCTTGAGGTCGACCACACGCGTGCCGGTACCGGCCAGCGCCATGACGTCGGCATCGCTGCCCACCGCCATGAAGCGGCCATCGGCGATCGCCACCGCCGAGGCGTGGGGGTTAGCACGATCGAGCGTCGCGAACTGGCCGCGATGCAGGATCAGCTCGGGGACGGCCGGCACAGCACTCATGACTTGGCCTCCGACTCCGGCGCCGGCTTGGCGGTGTGTTTGCCCTCGGGCAGCTGGCCGAACACATGCGGTTTGATCTGGCCGCCGAACCAGGCGGTCGTCGCGGTATCCCGATGCAACAGGTGCTTGATCAGGGGCGGAATCTGTTCGCCGGCAAGAATGCCCAGCAGGCCGACCAGGGCGATCACCGGCGGTGCGGGCGAGCGGACCTTGAGCAAGGCGTAAACGATGCCTACCAGCAACCCTGCGGCGAGAGAAAAAATATAGGGTTTCATCGACATCTCCACTGGACAAGATGAAAGCGGCGGCGGGCGAAGCCGCCGCTGGTAACCGCGCTCAGCCTTCGTGCGCGCCGAACATCGACTTGGCGTAGGTGATGCCCAGGCCGTAGGAGCCGCCGAACTGCCTGGCGATGCCGGTGGTGCTGTCGTACGACTCGGTACGCGCCCAGTCGCGCTGCAGCTCCAGCAGGTATTGCAGCGCCGTCATCGGACGGGCGCCGGCCTGGATCATGCGCTCGACGGCACGGTTGTGCGCCTCGGCCGAGACATCGCCGCAGGCATCGGTGATCACGTAGATCTCGAAACCTTGATCGATGGCCGACAGCGCCGGGCCGACGATGCAGACCGAGGTCCACAGACCGGCCAGCACCAGGCGCGTCTTGCCGATCTCGTTCACCTTCTTGATGACGGCGGCATCTTCCCAGGTGTTCATCGAGGTGCGATCGAGCAGCGCCTGGCCCGGGAACGGATCGGTGACCTCGCTGAACATCGGGCCGGAAAAACTCTTTTCGGCCACGGTGGTGAGGATGGTCGGTACCTTGAAGCTGGCCGCCGCTCGCGCCACCAGGCCGGCGTTGTTGCGCAGCGTGATGGCGTCGATGGAATGCGTCGCGAAGGACATCTGCGACTGGAAGTCGATCATGATGAGTGCATGATCCGTCGGCGTCAGCAGCAGTTTGCCGGGCGTGGGCGTGGCGGTGATGGACATGTCGGTCTCCTGGGTGAAAGCAGGGAGAGCGGTTCCCGCCGAGCTTATCCGACGAGTCGCTCATGAAGGGCTCGGCGCTACATGCTACGCACTGCATGTGATGCCGATGAAAGGGTTTTGTGTGGCGAGCGGAGAGTTGCAAATGTCCCCTAGCAGCGGGCTCATGCAAAGCCCGAAACGGGCATATCGCAGCTACCCGATCGGGGATATCCGGATGGGTGTCTTGGTGAGATCGCCGGGTTGATCCACACGGGCACCCTTTGTAGGAGCGCACCCTGTGCGCGACAAACCGGCAGGACTGCCGGTTCGCACGGCGGAGCCGCCCGCAGGGCGAGGGCCATGGATGGCCCGAGTGACATGCCTACGAAGCGCGAACCTGCCCGGGTCGCCCACAGGGTGGGCTCCTACAGGGGCCTTTGGGGCCTACGAGTCGAGGAAGCCGCGCCGGATCGCGATGGTCACCGCATGCGTGCGGTCGGACGCGCCCAGCTTCGCCATGATGCTCTTGAGGCGCGCTTTCACCGTGTCTTCGGAGATGCACAGCATCTCGGCGATACGCTTGTTGCCGTGTCCCGTGGCCACCAGCCGCAGCGCGCTCAACTCCTTGGCGGTGAGCATGTCCGCCCAGGCATGCGAGGCCACTTCGCTTGCCACCTCGCCCACGATCACGCGCCGCCCGATCGCCGCGCTGCGAATCGCCTGCAGGATGTCATCGCGGGTGGAGGTCTTGAGCAGGTAGGCCGTAGCACCGGAGGCCAGTGCCTGTTTTACCCGGGCATCGCCGGGATAGGTGGTGAGGATCACCAGCCGTGCGGCGGGAAATTCACTGCGGATCGCCGCGATGGCTTGCAGCCCATCCATATGCGGCATCTGCAGATCGAGCAAGGCCACGTCGGGGTGCAGCTCGCGAAAGCGCGCCACGCTTTGCGCGCCGTCGGCCGCTTCGCCGACGACAGTCATGTCGGCGGCGCTGTCGATCGTCGCGCGCAGACCATCCCGCATCACCGGATGGTCGTCGGCGATGAGTACCTTGAGCTTGCCTGTCTGGTCTTCCACGCCAGACACTATCCGATGAGGCACCGATGGGTTCAATGCCCATATGGGTAAACCCGCGCGTACCCCGATACGTCGCGACGTGGTGATGTGTTGCCGATAAACTCTCCAGCAATGTCAATGAAGCGATCCAGGCGTAGCGCGCTGCTGACCTGGGTGGGCGCATGCCTGCTGGGTCTGTGGTCGGCGGCGAGCGCACAAATCGGCACCACCGCCGAACCATTCCGCCTGACGTCCTGGACCGTCGAGCGCGGCGCGCCGGCGGATATCTGGGCGCTGGCTCAGGGCGGGGACGGGTATCTGTGGCTGGGTACGGGCACGGGGCTTTATCGTTTCGATGGCGTGACGTTCGAACGCTTTGAGCCGGCGCCTGACGAAGGTTTCCGGTCCATGGACATCACCGCGTTGTGCGCGCTTCCCGATGGCTCTCTGTGGATCGGTTTGTTCTACGGCGGCGCCAGCGTGCTCAAAGCCGGCCATGTCACGCATTACACCGATCACGACGGTTTTCCCGGCGGCATGGTGATCACCTTCGCCCACGACGGTGACGGCGGGTTGTGGGCGGCCAGCCGCGGCGGCCTGGCTCGTTTCGACGGCCAGCGCTGGCAGATCATCGGCACCGACTGGAACTACCCGGCGAAGCGGGCTGATTGGGTGATGGCCGATCGCGAGGGCACCCTGTGGGTGACCACCGGCGAGCAGCTGCTGTTTCTGCGCAAGGGTGCGCGCCGCTTCGAAACCACCGGCGAGCATGTGGATCAGGACACCATCCTGGCGCAGGCGCCAGACGGCACGCTGTGGCTGTCCGACGGGTTTCACGGCACCCGCGCCTTGCCCGGCCTTTCCGTGGCGCATCCTTCGCTCGATCCGCAGCGTGCGCTGACCAAGACATCCTTTGCGCAGTCCAAGCGTCTGCTGTTCGACCGCGACGGCCAGCTGTGGGGCACCGATGCCGCACGCGGTGGCGTGTATCGGGTGTCGTCCCCATCCCGGTTGGCGGACGGCCGCTCGCTGCAGCCGGCGGATCTGGACGGCACGTTCAATCACGGCAACGGCCTGCCTTCGGACATCGCTGTGCCGCTGCTCGAAGACCGCGAAGGCAATCTGTGGACGGGCACCAACCTGGGCCTCAGCAGCTTTCATCTCAACAAAGTGCAGCTGCCGGCGAACATCCGGGTGGGACCTGCCACCAACTCGGCGTTGGCTGCCGGCGACGAAGGCGAGATCTGGATCGCCAACGGCGGCTCGTTGCTGCGCACCACCGCGCAAGGTGCGGAGGTGGTGTCGCAAGGCCTACCCGATATCAGCGCAGCGCTTTACGCACCGGACAAAACCCTGTGGGTGGTCGGGCAGAGCAGTCTCGGCCGAGTGGTGAACGGCCGCTTCGCCGCACTCGACCTGCCGGTGGCGAGCAAGCATGTCATCGTCCAGGCGATAGCCTCGGATCGGCAAAGCGGACTGTGGGCCAGCTTCGCCAACAACGGCCTCTACCACTGGCGCGGGAATCGTTGGACACGCGTCGACCAGGGCGCCGCGCTCGACGCGATGACACCCACCGCTCTCGCCAGCGATGCCTCCGGCAGCCTGTGGGCCGGCTATCCCGACAACCGTGTGATGCGGATCGACGGGCAAACCCGGCAAGTGTTCGGACCAGCGCAAGGGCTGCAAGTCGGCAACGTCACTACCCTGGACGTCCGTGCCAGCGAGTTGCTGGTCGGCGGCGATGCCGGCCTCGCCCGCTGGCATGAGGGCCGGTTCCAGTCGCTCGCCATCACCGAGCCGCAGGTGTTGGCTGGGGTGTCGGGCATCGTGCGCACCGACCAAGGCGATGTCTGGATCAATGGCAGCCGGGGCGTTGTGCACCTTCATGCGGATGCGTTCAACAAAGGCTTCGACGGCAACGGCTACCGCGCACCTTATGAATTGTTCGACTACCACGACGGCTTGCCCGGCATTGCGCTGCAGGCCTCGCCTGTATCGACGGCCACCCTGGACTCCCTCGGCCGCATCTGGCTCAACACCAACCAGGGCGCTGCATGGATCGATGCCGCGCACCTGCGACGCAATCCCATCGCGCCAGCGGTGTTCATCCGGGGACTCACCGCCGGTGACCGGCGCTATACCGAGTTGGACGACCTGCACCTGCCTCAGCGCACCAGCAATGTGCGGCTGGATTACACCGCCACCAGCCTGGCCATTCCCGACCGCGTGTTGTTCCGCTACAAGCTCGACGGCGTGGACGAGCAATGGCAGGACGGCGGCACCCGGCGCGAAGCGTTCTACTCCAACCTCGGCCCCGGCAAGCACCGCTTCCACGTCACCGCCGCGAACGACGACGGGGTATGGAACGAACAAGGCGCCAGCATCGACTTCACTATCGAGCCGCAGTTCTTCCAGACGGCGTGGTTCCGCCTGCTGTGCGTCGCCGCGGGAATGTTGCTGATCGCCGCGCTCTATCTGTGGCGGTTGCGCCTGATGGCGGAACAGATCCGCCTGCGCCTTGAAGAACGCACCAACGAACGCGAACGCATCGCGCGCGAACTGCACGACACCTTGCTGCAAGGCGTGCAAGGTCTACTGCTTCGCCTGCAAGCGCTAGCGGCCGAGCTGCCCGCCGACGATCGCCGACGCGGTGCGCTGGATGCGGCGGTCGACCAGGCACGCGACATGCTGGTCGAAGGTCGCGACAAGATCGTGGCGCTGCGCGGCGCCGACCGCGCGTGGGAACGCCTCTCCCAATCCATCCGCGCGATCGGCGAAGAACTGGCATCCACCTACGACGTGGCCTTCCAGGTGACCACCACCGGCGTAGAGAAGCCCTTGTGTCCGCCGGCTTGCGACGAGGTCGTCGAGATCGTGCGCGAAGCCATGCGCAACGCCTTCATCCATGCGAACGCCAAGCTGATCGACATCGACATCCGGTACGAACTCCAGACCCTGCGCATCGCCATTCGCGACGATGGCCGCGGCATCCAGGCAAACACCCTCCGGCAAGGCCGGCTCGACGGTCGCTGGGGCCTGGTCGGCATGCACGAGCGCGCCGAGAAACTCGGCGCCACGCTCACCATCCGCCGTGGCGAGCAAGGCGGCACCGACGTGGTCCTCGCCATTCCAGGACATGTCGTGTTCAGTCCATCCCTATTCGGCAGACGGCGGCGACCGCCGATGATTGAGTGAGCTAGGGATGCTCCGATCAGCGTCGGATCTCAGCGACGCGAGCTCTTGGCTCCCTCCCTTGCTTGCGACGCAAAGCTAGTCCCGTGGGACAGGGGAGGGCTGGGGAGGGGTGAGTACTTGAGAAAGCGTTTCGCGAGAGGTTTTCGCAAGTGTTCACCCCCTCCCGGCCTCCCCCTGCAAGCAGGGGGAGGAGAACATCGCGCCCGCTGAAATTCGACGCTAATCAGGTGCGGCTCCGACCCTATTGCCGCGCCTCGATCCTCAAACCATACGGCGTCAGCCAGCGCTCGATGCCTTCGAACATGCCTTGCACGATCAACGCGAGCAGCGCCGCCGGGATCGCGCCTTCCAGAATCAGTCCGATGTTGTCGAGACGAATACCGGTGAGGATGGGTTGCCCGTAACCGCCGGCGCCGATCAGTGCGGCGAGTGTGGCGGTGCCGACGTTGATCACAGCGGCGGTCTTGATACCGGCCAGGATGGATCGCGTAGCCATGGGCAGCTCCACACGACGCAGCCGCACGCCGCTCGGCAAGCCCAACGCCGCGGCGGATTCGCGCAGCTCCAGCGGGATGCCGACCAAGCCCGCATGCGTGTTACGCACGATGGGCAACAGGCTGTAGAGGAATAGGGCGGCCACCGCTGGCCAGGCGCCGATGCCGAACAGCGGAATCATAAAGACGAACATCGCCAATGACGGCACGGTCTGCAGGATGCCGGTAAGGCCGATCACGATCTGGCCTAGCCGTTTCCGCCGAGCCGCCAGGATTCCCAGCGGAATCGCCAGCAATACAGCCATGCCGAGCGAAACGATGACCAACCTGACGTGCTCGACGGTTCGCCGCAGCAGGCGCTGCCAGAGGCCCGCGTCGTCGCCATCTGTTTGCACGCCCAGAAAACGCGCAGCGATATCCGTCTCTTTGGCACCCTTGAGCTTCGCCTCGGCATTCATCTGTTGCATGGACTTTTCGTCGATGCGTCCGGAGAGCTTGCGCAGTGCGGCCACAAAGGCCGGGTGGCTTTGTTCGAGTTCGAGACGATAAAGAAACACCGCGTCGTAGCGCGGGAAGTAGTGCTTGTCGTCGGCGAGTGTGCGCAAACGGTAATAGGGAATTTCGGCGTCGGTGCTGTAGAGGTCGATGGCGTCAACCGCACGGCTAGCCACGGCCCGATACGACAAGCTGTGATCCAGCCCGCGCACCTGCGTCTGTGGCAGGCCATAGCGCTGGCGGATGCCGGGCCAACCGTCGGCGCGATCCATGAATTCATTGGAGAAGCCGAAACGCAGTTCCGGGTGCATCGCCAGCTCGGACATCCGCGTAATACCGAGCTGGGCGGCCCGGTCCTCGCGCATGCCGATGGCGTAGGTGTTGTTGAAGCCGAGCGAATCGGTAATGCCTAGGCCCAACGGCTTGAGTGTCGCGCGCAACGCGGGGATGTCGGCATCCGGCGCCACGCCCTTCAACAACTCCTGCGTCAGCGTGCCGGTGTACTCCGGATAGACGTCGATATCGCCATGCCGCAAGGCGCTCCACAAAATGCTGGTGCCGCCAAGTTCGCGCTGATGCCGCACCTGGCTGTCCGCCTCCTGCGTGCCCAGCCGCGCCAGCTCGCCCAGAATCACCGATTCGGTGAACTGTTTGGAGCCGATGCGAACCGGCGCTGCCCACACGTACATCGGAAGCAGCACGAACAGTGTCATCGCGAGGCGCAGCCGGTGCTTCATGCGGCGGGTTCCGGCAGGCGTCGTTGCGATGCCACAAAGCGACGGACGAAGGGGTCGGCCGGGCGATCGCGCAAATCATCGATCCGACCGTCCTGCATCACCTTGCCTTCTCGCAACAGAATCAGGCGTTCGGCGAACCAGGCCGCCTCGGCCAGATCGTGCGTCACGACAATCACGGTCTTGCCGAGCTGATCGAAAATAAGCTTGAGCTGGTCTTGAAGCTCATGCCGAACGATGGGGTCCAGTGCGCCCAAGGGCTCATCGAGAAGCAACGCATCCGGGTTCAACATCAAGCCGCGCATCAAGGCCACGCGCTGACGCTGGCCGCCGGAGAGTTCCGCGGGATAGCGCTCGAGCACGCCTGGTGGAAGATGCGTCAGTTCCGCCAGCGCCTCCGCACGCTCATGAATCCGCGCCGCGCTCCAGCCGAGATAACGCGGCTGCAACGCCAGATTGCCTAAGGCGGTGAGGTGCGGAAACAGGCCGCCCTCCTGGATCACGTAGCCGACGCGTTGCCTCAATGCCAGCACATGCGGTCGCTCGAGCGCGCGGCCTTCCGCTTTGATCACGCCTTGATCGGGCCAGTCCAAGCCCAGTAGCAGACGCAACACGGTCGACTTGCCCGAGCCACTGCTGCCGATAAGCGCCGTGGTGCTGCCTTTGGCCATCGACAGACTGATGTCGTCGAGTGCGACGACGGAACCGTAGCGCTTGCTTACGTGCTCCAGCGCGAAGGCCGCAGCGGGCGCCGCATCAGCCCCGGACAAGACCATTTCCATCGCAAGGTGACGGCATGACACATGAGCCTTTCCGGTCGGATGAACCGGTAGCTCTCAACGGGGAGGCACGGTAGCGGTACGCCTGCGACATGGGCCATGACTCTACTGCAAGCATCCAGCGGCGACCACGTCATGACGGCGGTGCACAACGACCGGGTGATTGCATCGCCGGAATTTTCATGTATACACTGTATACATGACACGTTTGACCACCGCCGAGAAGATCCTCCGGGCCGCGCACAAGTTGTTTGAGCGCGGGGGCGCCGATGCCGTGACCATGCGCCGCGTCGCCGAGGCGGTGGGCATCACGCCGATGGCGATCTACCGTCACTTTCCCACCCGCGATGCGCTACTGAAGCGGCTCTCTGACGACAGCTTCAATGCTGTCGCGCATGAGTGGGAGGCGCGCCGCGCAGGGCACCCTGATGTGCTCACGCGGCTGATGGCGTTGGCGGAGCCTTATCTGGACTACGCGTTGGCGCATCCGCATCTCTTCGACCACGCTTTTTCGGTGCGTCGTGATGATGCACGACGTTATCCCGAGGATTTTCGTGCGGGCCTTTCGCCCACCTTCAATGTCGCGCTCGCCGCGGTTATCGAAGGCATGGCCAAGGGTGTGCTGAAACAAGACGACCCGCACGACGTCACGATGGCGCTATGGGCACAGCAGCATGGCTTGATCGCGCTTTATCGCGCCGGGCGCTTCAGTTACGACGAGGCGCAGTTTCGCGCCTTCTACAAGCAATCCATTGGGAGATTGATCGATGGCCTCAAAGCCTGAAGGTTTCGCGCTGCCGGCATGGTTGGTAGCCACGGCATTGTCCGCGCTGGCCTGGTGGTTCGGCAGCGGGGTGCACCCGCTGTGGTGGCTGACATGGCTTGCTCCGCTACCGGTGCTATGGCTCGCGCCAAGAGTCCGCGCCCCCTGGGCCGCGCTGGCCGCTTTTGTGGCCTATGCGGTCGGCGGGCTCAATCAGTGGACCTATCTCCATATATACGTCGGTCTGCCCCTACTCGTGACCGTGTATGCCATCGCCTTGCCCAGCCTCATGCTGACGCTTTGCGTACTGCTGTTCCGGCGATTGCTGCTACGGGGATACATACTGGCGGCGACCTTGGCGGTGCCGACGCTGTGGGTCGCCGCCGAGTACATCAACAACCTGCTGTCGCCGCACGCCACGTTCTTCAACATCAGTTATACGCAGATGGATGCGCTTGCGATCATCCAGATCGCTGCCGTCACAGGCCTCTGGGGCATCGGCTTCCTCCTGTTGTTGTTGCCGGCTGCCATCGCCGCACAGACGTCGCCGCAAACGACAAAACGAGGCCGCATGCCAGCGCTCGCCATCGCTGCGCTATGCGTCGCAGCTGCCGTCGCCTATGGCGGCTGGCGACTACAGGCGCCGGCCACTACGACTATGCGTATCGGCCTGGTGTCGTTGGATACGCGTGGCGCACCAGGGCTGAGTAGTTCAAAAGGGCAGGCACTGGAAACGCGTTACATGGAGGCGTTCGGTCGTCTCGCGGACGCCGGCGCGCAGATCGTGCTGAACTCGGAAACATCCTTCAGCACGACCGATGCCACCATCCCGGCATTCGCAGCGCTGGCGAAGCAGCGCAGCCTCATCGTGGGCACCGGTGTGGATTTCAAGGGCGATCCGCGTGCCGAGCGCAACATGCTGATGGTGTTCCAGCCAGGTGCCATGTCGCCAGCCACCTACAACAAGCATCATCTGCTCATCGGCCTGGAGGAGTACCTCCCCGGCGATAGCTATACCTTGCTTGAAGGTGCGCCCCGGATCGGGCTGGCGATCTGCAAAGACATGGATTTCCACGACGTCAGCCGCGCTTATGCAGCACGTCGTGCACAGCTGCTGCTGGTGCCCGCCTCAGATTTCGTCGCCGACGGATGGCTGCATAGCCGCATGGCGATCATGCGCGGTGTGGAAAATGGTTTCGCCATGGCACGTGCCGCCCATTCCGGACGTCTCACGCTGAGCGACGACCGCGGTCGCGTCGTGGCGGAAGCTTCCAGCGAAGGGCAGGACGCCGAGCTGACGGGCAATCTACCGCTACGCGAAACCCATACGCTGTATGCGCGCTGGGGTGACTGGTTCGCGTGGCTCGACCTGATCGCCTTGGCGGCATGGCTGGCGCTGGCCTTCCTGCCGCGCCAGGCACATGCATGAATGGAAGCGCTTCTGTTTGCTCTCGACCCCAGGCACCTAAAGATCCGATATCGAACAACCCGAACGCTTTGCCGAAATCCTCACGGATCGGGTAGCCGGATCTGGATAGGTAAGATCTAGATAGGTAAGGCCCGCCGCGGGTCGTGAGCGGGCAGCGCTCAAGGAAGCCGAGGGCGGTACCCAGCGGGGAATCGGGCCGATGGCGACCACCTCCACATAACGGGAACGGCGTAATATCCGTAACCGATGGAGCTAGCCGACCCGCAATGGAAAGGCACCTCGAATCGCCCTACCAGCCCGTTCGAGGGGCAACTCCATCGCCGGGTGTCGCAACGAAATACCCGGCGAGCCCTGATCAACAGCATGTCTATCCGCAGCACCGACTTTAACGGCTTGGGGAAGAAATCATGCGCTACACGTTATTTGAAAACCGCAAGGACGAACTGCTTCTCGTCGCCCGCATTCTTTTGATGATCCTGTTCTTGACGTTCGGCGGGATGAAGATCGCGGACTTCTCCACCACCGTGACCTATATGACGTCGACCGGTTTGCCGGCGCCAGCGCTGGCGACGATCATCGCGGTGCTGATGGAGTTCGTTGTCGGCATCGCACTCCTGCTCGGCTTCTATACGCGTCCGCTGGCGATCCTTCTCGCGTTCTATACGTTTGCCACGGCGCTCATCGGCCACCCGTACTGGAACATGACGGGTATCGACCAGTACTGGGGCATGATCAATTTCTACAAGAACATCAGCATCGTGGGTGGACTGTTGCTATTGTGCATAACGGGCCCGGGAAGGTATTCCCTCGACAAGCGCTGACGCCGCAGCAAGCGGCATCGCGCTGGCTTCTCCGTGTTTCGGAGATGTGTTTCGTTTGGCTTGAAACACCCCCTCGACAAGACACAGCCAAAGCGGCCCCCACGAGTCAAAGCACCACCACTCCCTTTCCGCCCATCTCACCTCGCTCCATGACCGCATGAGCGGTCGCCACTTCATCCAGTGAGAACACGCGTGCAGGCCGCCCCCGATACGCCCCGCAAGCGGCCTGGTCGACGATGGCCTGCATCGGCACGTCCGACAATGGAAACGCATGTGTTCCAAAGTTGAAACTACCGAAGAAACTCAGGTGTACATCGCTGGGCATCTGGCCGAGTGGATTGAATTCAGCGAGCGGAGCCATGCCGCCCAGAAATCCGGCCAGGCAAACGCGTCCTCCCCGGCGCGTCGTGCGCAGGGAGTCGAGCACGGTGCTGTTGCCGAGCAAATCGAGCACGGCATCGACAGGACCGCCGGGCCAGCCGGCTGCGTGCACAAGTTCGCTCCCTGCGGTAATCACGTGGGCGGCGCCCAGTGCTCGGAGAAGCGGTGCGCGATCCGGTTGGCGCGTGGTGGCCATCACCTCAGCACCTGACTGCGCGGCGATATCGATGGCCGCCTGGCCGAGCGCGGAGGTACCGCCGCGCACCACCAGTCGCTGACCGGGCTGGATGTCCAGATTGCGATGCAGGCAGGTCCAAGCCACTGAATAGGCCTCCGGCAAGGCGGCCAATGCATCCCATGCGAGCGTGGTATCGACGGGCACCACGTTGGTGGCGGGTACGACGGTGTACTCCGCATAGCTGCCATTGATGCCGCGGCCCATGCCACCCATCAGCGCCACCACGGTCTGGCCCCGGCGCAGCTGGCCGGTGGCATCCGCTTCCACGATGCCGGCGCACTCGATACCGCTGATGGGCGCAACATCGCCCCACTCACCGCGCCGCATATACAACTCGGCGTGGTTCAGGCCGAACGCGCGCACGCGGATCAAGACGCAGCCGGGCAACACGGCGGGTGTCGGCACCTCTTGCACTTCCAACACGTCGGGCCCGCCAAAGCGTGTTCTGACGATCGCTTTCATGAGTCGCTCCTGATGGGGTGGGGAAACCTCATCCTAGGCATCGACTCTTTTGCAGAAAATTACTATGTTTCAACAAACTATGTAGCTGGAATTGACCATGTCAGAGCCCACCCTGTTGCAGCTGCGATGTTTTGAGGCGCTGGTATCGGAAGGCAGCTTTGCTGCGGCGGCAGCGCGCTTGAACCGCACGCACCCAACGGTGCATTCAGCGGTGAAAGCGCTGGAGGATCAGCTCGGCGTGACGCTGTTCGATCGTTCCGGGTATCGCGTGGCCCTCACCGCGGAAGGCACGGCATTGCTGTCGCGCGTGCGGCATCTTCTGCGCCAATACGACGACCTGCACCGCGAGGCCTCACAGCTCGCCGCCGGCGAGGAGCCGGAGCTGCGCGTCGTCGTGGGCGACCTGTGTCCGTTGCCGGCCACACTGGGGCCGTTGAAGCACTTCTTCGCGTCATGTGCTGCCACGCGGCTGACGCTGCTCTTCGAAGCGATCAGCGGGCCGTGGGAGCGTCTGCATGATGGCGACTGTGATGTGATCTTTCATCATCTGGACCGGCCATGGCCGGTCATCGAGTCGATCCCGTTGTTTGAGGTCAAGCTCGTGCCCGTCTGCGCGCCAGGCTTTCTCGCACACCCCATCACGCCTTCACTCACGCCCGACGATATGCGCCCCTATGTGCAATGCGTCATCCGCGACACGAGCAAGCGCGCATCGGAAGCCAACTACTACCTGATCGACGGTGCGCGCACATGCAGCGTGCCGGACCAATTGATGAAGCGCGAGTTGATCGTGCAGGGGCTGGCCTGGGGACACATGCCTGCCTACCTCTTGGCGGACGATCTGGCCGCCGGCCGACTCATGTCGCTGGAAGGCCAACACCTGCGCGGCGCCACCCTGCCGCACTATGCCGCCCGTCGACGCGACGTGGCGCATGGCCCGGTAGCGCAACGGCTATGGACGCGGCTGCGTGAGGACAGCGGTAGTTAGCGGCTAAATGAAACGATGGCGTAGCGCACTCACGCTTCAACGCAGAGCCAACAGAATCCATAGCCTGGAAAGGATTTCTCAGACGATCAGTCAAGCTGACTAGAAGCAGCTACCGGCATCGCCTTCACTCACAACGGGACGCCCTTACGGACGCCCCGATCACTCTCAGCCATCAACGCGGCAGATCGAACACCAGCAATTCCGCCGCTTCGGCTGCTTCAAGCGTGATGCTGCTTTCGTTCTCGATCTGCAGCGCATCGCCGGTATTCAAACGTGTGCCATTGACGGTGAGGCTGCCGCGGGCCACATGCACATAGCCGAGACGACCGGAGGCCAACGTGTGGGTGAGCTTGTCGCCGCTGTCCAGGATCGACGCATAGAGATAAGCGTCCTGGTTCATGCGCAGCGAACCATCGCGACCATCCGGCGACACGATCAACCGCAGCTGACCGCGCTTGGAAGCCTCGTCGAAGTGCTTCTCTTCGTAGCTCGGCTTTACGCCCTGCTTCTCCGGCATGACCCAGATCTGCAGGAAGTGCACCGTTTCCGCCGCATCGTGGTTGAACTCGCTGTGGCGCACGCCGGTGCCGGCGCTCATGCGCTGCACGTCGCCGTAGCGCAACACCGAACCGGTGCCCAGGCTGTCCTTGTGCTCCAGCGCGCCGTCGAGCACGTAGGAAATGATCTCCATGTCCTGGTGGCTGTGCGTGCCGAAACCCTGGCCGCCTTGCACGCGGTCTTCGTTGATCACCCGCAGCGGGCCAAAGCCCATGTGCTGGGGATCCCAGTACCCGGCAAACGAAAAGGTGTGGCGTGACGACAGCCAGCCATGCTCGGCCAGACCGCGCTCTTCGCTCTTACGTACCTGCAACATGGGGCACCTCCTGGGGTTATGTGCAATGGAATCGATGGCTTGGTGGTCATGGGGACTAACCCCTTAGACCCGCAACGTTCTTGCCATCGACCTTCGATGCGCAGAGTATGAGCTCCTGATTCCGCTGCAAAAAGCGGAAAGATTGCCGCCCTATCATCGAATTTTTCGAATGCTCCGACTCAGTCTCGACGCCCTGCAAATCCTCGACGCCATCGACCGCCGCGGCTCGTTCGCCGCTGCAGGCAAGGAGCTGCATCGCGTGCCCTCCACCATCTCCTACACCGTGGCCAAACTGGAGGAGGATCTCGGCGTGACGGTGTTCGAGCGCTCCGGCCCCAAGGTGTCACTCACCCGCGCCGGGCAGGAACTGCTGAAGGAGGGTCGGCATCTATTGCGCGCCGCGCAGGATCTGGAAGCGCGCGTGCGCCGCGTCGCCTCCGGCTGGGAGACGGAGTTCGCCATCGGCATCGATTCGCTGTTCGCGCCGATGGCTTTGCAGGCCGATGTGGAGGCGTTCTACGGGGTGGCCGATCGCACGCGCCTGCGCATCGGGCAAGAGGCTTTGTCCGGTACCTGGGAGTCATTGCTCGAACGCCGTGCTGATCTGCTCATTGGCGCCGCGGGCGAAGGCCCCTCGGGCGGCGGCTACATTGCAGAGCCGATGGGCGTGATGCCATTCGTCTTCGTGGTGGCGCCAAGCCATCCGCTGGCGGACATCCCCCGCACGCTGAGCAAGCTGGATCTGCAACAGCACCGCGCGATCGCTGTAGGCGACTCGGCGCGCAAACTCGTCTCGCGCACGGTCGGCCTGCTGTTCGGTCAGGATGCGCTGACCGTGCCCGACATGCGCAGCAAATACGAATACCAGCGCGCCGGCCTCGGCTTCGGCTTTCTGCCGGAACCTTACGTGCGCGCAGCGATACGCGCGGGCGAGTTGATCGTGAAAGAGGTGGAAGAACCCAAGCCGGCGGAGACCTTCTATCTGGTCTGGCGCACGGGCGAAGACGGTGCGGCTCTACGCTGGTGGATTGATCGCGCGCGACGGCCCGGCACGCTGGATCGATTGCTGTCTTTGTCCTGTTAGCAGCGCTCACAGTTCTGTGGGCGCGCACAGGATGCGCTGCTATGGAGAGCTAGGCTCTGCCTTCCGCTCGTGCGTACTCCGCCGGTGTACGCCCCACCAGCTTGCGGAAGTCCCGAATGAAATGGGCCTGGTCGAAGTAGCCCAGCGCCAGCGCCAGATCGGCCCAGGCTATCGGCTTACCCTCTTGCAGTTGCGCGATGGCCTCGTGCAGGCGGTAGCGGTTGATCACCCATTTAGGGCTGATGCCGACGTATTGCTGGAACAGGCGCTGCAAGGCGCGCGTGCTCATGCCGGCCTGTTCGCACAGATGTTCGACGGTGGTGATGCTGCGATCGTCGACAATACTGGCAACGAGGGCGCTGACGCGTTCGACCGTCGCATCGAAGGGTGGCAGACGATCCAGCAGAAAGCGTTCGGCGGCGGCGATCATCGCATCGAAGTCTTCGCTGGCTAGCACCGCGTCTTCAAGCACCTCGGAACCGGTACCGAACACCTCCGGCACCGCGAGCGATCCGTCCATTAGCGCGGACACGGAGGCACCCAAAAAGGGATGGAAACCGCCGGCCTTGAACTTGATGCCGAATACGCGGCCTTGTCCTTCGAGCACCCGCGTAAAGCGTCCGCTATGCACGCCATAGATGCGCGCCCGCGGCGGCTCGATCACCAGCTGCACGTTGGGATGGGGCAGGGTCTCCTGGGTTTGTGCCGGCAACCCGCGCAAATCCCAAGCGACAAACCAATAGTGTTCCACCAGCCCTGCCAGCGCGGCGCCAGGCAGGCGACGGGCGTGCTGGTAGCTGCCTTGCTCCAATCGCGACCGCAGCACGCCGCGCGGCTTGCCGGCATCGCTACTCATATCTGCTGCCCCAGAGTGCGCTGTCGCATTTTTCCAATCACCGGTTCGCCCATCCTGTTGTAGTTAGCTCAAGGCGGCGAGGCTCGCCGCGCCACACCATGAAGCCACCCATGCCTATCCGATATCCCCCGCTGACTGCGATCATCGCGACCCTGTGCTTCGCCGTATTGATGCCAGCCCATGCCGGCGCCCAACCCACTTCCAAGGAAACCACCATGATGCACGCCAAAGGCGATTTCGAGGTCAAGCTGACACTACAGCCGGCAGCACCCGGCATCGAAACCGCAAATCTCGGTCGGCAGACCATCGACAAACGCTTTCACGGCGACCTGGACGGCACCAGCCTGGGCGAGATGCTGGCCGTGATGACGGAAACCAAAGGGTCGGCCGGCTATGTCGCGCTGGAGCGGGTCACCGGCACCCTGCATGGCAAACACGGCAGCTTCGTGTTCCAGCACAGCGGCACGATGCATCGTGGTGCGCCCCAGCTATCGGTGACCGTAGTGCCGGATTCCGGAACGGGCGAACTGGTGGGGCTGAGTGGTTCGCTGATGATCCATATCGATAGCGCAGGCAATCACTCATACACGTTCGATTACACGCTGCCATAGAGCCAAACCGCCCTTGCTCTGGGTTTGCTCGCGCTCTGGGTTTGCTCCTGCTCTGGGTTTGCTCTTGATCTCCGGGCCCCTGTGCAGCGGTGAGGGGTGGACGATCAGGCCCCGAAGGGGGCATCGACAGGACGTCGATGCCTTTTCGACACGACAGGGACGTCGTGTCCCCATGCCATCTAAGAGCAGGCCCGGCCAGCCCTCACGGACCCGCAGGCGAAGCCGGAGGGCGCGGAACCGGGGTGGCCTCTCTTTTGGTTACTTTTCTCTGGCCAAACAGAGAAAAGTGACTCGGACCGCGGCAGCGGTTCGAAAGCCCGCGGCAGGCGAACCAGGTCGCGATAACGCGAACATCGAAGCGGCAACGCCACTGGACCCCGGCCTTCGCCGGGGTGACGACAGTGAGAGGTTATCGCGAGCACCCCCTACCTCAATCCTCTCCCCGGAGGGGAGAGGAGGCGAAGGCAAAGAGCCATGCTCATGCGAGCACTCGCCCCTCACCCCAACCCTCTCCCCGTATGGGGAGAGGAAGCGAAGCGCGTTATAGAAGCCGCCGAACCCCTTCACTCATCGTCACGACCGCCATCACCATCAGCAACGCGCCCACTATTCGACCCACTGCCCTACTATAGGCTGGCCGCGCCGCCAGCCAACCCTGCGCACCACCGGCGGTGCAGGCAAGCAGTCCATACACGGCCAACTGAGTGAGGGCGATGACGATGCCCAGCACCACGGCCTGCAACCATAGCGGCCCGTTCCCGCGCCGCATGAATTGCGGGAACACCGCCAGCATGAATAGGTAGGCCTTGGGATTGAGCAAACAGGTCATCGCGCCGCGGCGGAAGATCACCCAGCGCGAATGGCGTTCCGCCGCAGCTGTCGGCAAAAAGGTGCCATCGCTGCGCCAGATCGCATAGCCAATCCACGCGACATAGGCAGCCCCTACCCACAGCACCGCGTTGAATGCGCCAGGCCAGAGTTGCAACACCACGCTAATGCCCAGCGTCGCCATCACCACATGGCAGACCCCGCCCGCCATGATGCCGCCGACCGCGGCCAGCCCGCTGCGGCGTCCGCCCATGAGCGAACTGCCCAACACATACGCCATATCCAATCCGGGCAGGACGATGATGCCCAGCACCAATAGGAAGAACAGGCCCAGTTGTACGGAGGGAATCATGGTGCGGCGCCTTATGGGAGAACAGGCGCAGCCTACGAAGTAATCAGGACGCCTTTAGCCCTGTTTGTTGGCTATGCTCCGCGCCATGTACCACCCCACCACCCGCGCCCTGGCCGTACTCGAACTGCTGCAGACGCACCGGCGGATCAGCGGTGCGGAGATCGCGCGCCGGCTCGATGTGGATACGCGCACGGTGCGCCGCTACATCGCGACGCTGGAGGAGATCGGCATCCCGATCACCGCCGAGCGCGGTCGCTATGGCGCTTATCTATTGGTGGCGGGCTTCAAGCTACCGCCCATGATGTTCACCGACGACGAAGCGCTCGCGCTGTCGATCGGTTTGCTCGCGGCGCGCAGCATGGGGCTCACCGAAGCCTCCGCCGCCGTCGCCAGCGCGCAGGCGAAGCTGGAACGGGTGATGCCGGAGCGGCTCAAGGGCCGCACACGCGCGGTAGCGGACACGGTGATGCTGGATCTGTCGCGCTCTTCCGCCGCCGGCGCCAGCGAAACCCTGTTCACCCTGAGCACCGCGGCACAGCAGTATCGACGCGTGCATATGCGCTATCGCTCCGCGGAGGGCGACGAGACGGAGCGCGAGATCGATCCCTACGGCCTCGCGCATCGCGGCGGCCAGTGGTACGTGGTGGGCATGTGCCATCTGCGCAAAGGACTGCGTTCGTTCCGGCTCGATCGCGTGACCGATGTGAAAATGCTCGATGCCGTCTTCGTACGCCCGGCCAATTTCGATGCCGTGGCGCACCTTACTTTCAGCATCGCCACGCTGCCGCGCTCGATCACCGCTGAGATCGTGCTGCACACCACCTTGCAGGATGCGCTCGAACGGCTGGGCGGCAGCATGGGCCTGTTCGAACCGGTGGAAGAAGGCGTGCTGCTGCGCGCACAAGTGGACGAACTCGATTGGCTCGCACGCCAACTGGCACGGCAACCGTTTGATTTCAGCATCCGGCAGCCGGCGGAACTGCGGGATGCGTTGCGTGTGTTATCGCAGCGGTTGAATCGGTTGTCAGGAAGCAGCGCGCAGAGCCATGCCTGATCCGCGTCGGGTCTCAGCGACACGAGCTGTTGGCCCCCTCCCTTGCTTGCAGGGGAGGGCTGGGGAGGGGTAAGCCCTTGAGAAGGCGTTTCGGGAGAGGTTTTCGCAAGGGCTTACCCCCTCCCGGCCTCCCCTGTCCCACGGGACTAGCTTTGCGTCGCAAGCAAGGGGAGGGGCAAAGCTTGCATCGCTGATACCTGACGCCAATCAGGCAGCGCAACGAATCAGCTGCTGTGATCCATGATCATCTTCCAGCCGTCCCCGGTCTTCTCCCAGAGCAACAGATAGACACCGTCGTCCTTGGCGGCGTCGCCATGACTGCTGCGCTCCAGATGGAAACGTCCCGTCACCGCCGCGTACTGCGTGTGGCCATCCGCACAAGGCAGCAAGCGCACGTCGATGTCGGAAAACGACAACGTGCCCATCTGCGCTTTCGAGGCGTAGTTCTTGCGGTAATTCTCCAGGATCGGCTGATAGCCCTTGCGCACCCGGGAACCGATGAAGGTGGTATCCGGCGAATCCTTATAAGCCTGCATGAAGGCATCGACGTCGCCGCGATTCCACGCCGCCTCCTGAGCCGCCATCACCTGTCGTATCGCTGTAGCGTCGTCAGTCGCGGCGGGCGGCGAGGCGGCGAAACTCGCAAGGCTCACGGCAAGCAGCAACACGCCGACCCATCGGGAAAACGTTCCTGACTTCATGTAGACCCCCTCTCTGTCGAATAGATCAGAGCATCCCTCGGCCGCGCATTCAATGCACGTAGTTGATCGCCAGCGCCGGAGTGACGGAACGGGTGGTGCGACGGTTGCCCAGGATCACACGCGTGCCGAACAACACGCCGACGTTGGCGCTGAGGTTGTACTCGATGGCCGGCGCAAAGGCGAACGCGACGCTGGGCCCGGAATTCGAGCGAACTTCCTGCTGCCCGGGCAGGCCGAGCGGATCGGAAGTGTCGGTGCCGGTCACCCGCGTATTGCGGTTGTGGCGGTAAGTCAGATCCAGTGCCAGCACCCAATTCTGCGTCACGCTGTATTCCCAGGCCGCATTGGCATAGAACGAACTGCCCGGCTTGGCGTGCCCGCGGAAACCCTGGCCCGTGCCATAGACGCTGACGTCCGTCACGTCCACTCGCCGCGAAAACGCCTGCGACACGTTGAAGCGCGTACGCAGGATGCGTCCGCTGGGCATCCAGAAATACGTCTGCGTGTTGATCTGCACGATGGTGGTGTAGGCACCACTGCCTTGCGCATCAGCGGGACGGTTATGCAGACGGTCGTACTTGCCGGTGGGAAAGGTTTCCTCCAGCTGGACCGAGATGGTCGGCAACCAGCTGCCTTCCTGAAACTGCGTGAGCCGATATTGCGCCAGCACGCTGAGATCGCCCATGCCGATGCCGGAAGCGTTCGGCCCACCGTCGACCCGGTTGTAGCCGAACACCGGAATCAAGCCGACCGTCAGCCGATCCGCGAGGCCGTAGTTGATATACGTCAGCGAGCCGAAGCCATTCCCATGCGGCGTATGCACGTCGAACAGATAGGGCTCAATGAGGTAATGCCCCTGCGGCAACGTCGCCGCCGAGTTCGCCAGCATGGGGCCGGTCCACCAGGCGTTATCGCGCGACTGGCGATCGGATGACGTCGGCGCCGACGAAGCTGTCGCGGAACTGTCGACGGGTGACGCGCTTTGCGCTGCGGCGAAAGCGGGAAGCGCGAGAGCGCAAGCCAAGAAACATGTCCGCACGCTCCTGAGTGCGATCACACCACACCACGTTGGCAGCCCTGCAGGACCTCGAAACAAAGCTCCACTACGCACGCAACATCCCCTTACAAGAGCGACGGTTATCGACAGGCCGATCCGACCGCGAAGTAGGCAGCGCGGACACGACCGCGCGCATGTGCCAGAAGACGCACCGCCGCCACGGACCGGAAAGCGCACATGATCCACGTCCTGCCATGACAAAGACACTCCGCTTCTTGCGTCTTCTGACTGCGATCACATCCGGCAATGCGGGCGAATCAGGACAGTGAACGCGCCCCCGGATAGGACACAGCCAAACGGTTCGCCACATCCAGCGAACGCTTCACGGCATTTCTCTTCGCTTCCCGCGGGCGCTACTCAATAGTCGGCAGCACCTCACACCTCACGGAGTTTGTCATGCTGCGTCCCCTGCTTCTTGTCATCAGTCTTGCTGGCGTCGCGAACGTACATGCCTCGCAAGTCGAGGCCGTCGCCCAGGTACAAAAGGTGGTAGACGACTTCCAGGCCGCGATCCTCGCCAAGGATGCAAAAGCGATGGACGCACTGTTCCTGCCCAACCAGACCGCCTGGATGGCTGCGCTGTCCGAGGATGCCTATCACCAGATGGCCGCAAAGAAGCCCGGTGCGCCTCGCTTCAAGACGGCCGACTACAAGGAGTTCGTCAAATTTGTCGGCAGCAGTAAGGAGCCAATCGAGGAGAAGTTCTCCAACGTGCGCATCGACGCCAATGACGCCGTGGCCTCGGTCAGTTTCGATTTTGTGTTTCTGACCGGCGGCCAGCTCAACAACGACGGCAAGGAAACCTGGCAACTGGTTCGCACGGATGACGGCTGGAAAATCAGCTCGATGCTCTACTCCATCAGCGCCGCTCCAAAACGCTAAAGTGCGGGCCTCCCGCGGTTGAAGGTCTTGCGCCATGTCGGCAAAGCCGGCTAACGAACTCGCTGCTGCCGATACGCCGGCTGCCATGCTCCGGCTGCCTCCCGTGGAGGCGGCACGGAGTTGTCCGCCTTTCTGGGTATCCATCGCCGTCGCCCTGCCCATATCGCTGTGCATGGTGATCATGGGCTTGCCCGACATCGGGCATGGACGCGCCAACACGTTCCGCGCCGTCTATAGCGTGGCCTATCTGGTGTGGTGCTTTCCGCTCGCCGCCATGCAGCGAAGCCTGTGGCGCCGGCCGCTCTCGTGGTGGGTGGCCGCCCCTTTACTGCTCGCGGTCAGCTACGCCCTCTCCTTGATCAACAACGCGATCGCCATGGCGATGGCCTTCCACTGGCAGCTGATCCCCGCGTTCTCGCTGCCGCGCCTGTTCAGCGGATTGGACGGCTGCTGGTTGGCGTTGATCGGCTTTTGTGCCATGCATGCGGTGGTCAACTACTACACGGCCTACCGCATGGAGCGGGAGCGCGCATTGCAAGCCGTGGCAATGGCCCGGGATGCGGAGCTTCGCGCGCTGCGCTATCAATTGCATCCGCATTTTTTGTTCAACACGCTCAACGCCATCTCGTCCCTGGTCACCGCCCAGCGTTCCCGTGAAGCCAGCAAGATGATCACCCAGCTCGGCGACTTTCTCCGCGCGACGCTGGAGCGCGACGAACGGCATGAAGTGGTGCTGGCGGAAGAACTCGCGCTGACCGAATCCTATCTTGAGATCGAGAAGGCACGGCTTGGCGACCGCCTGAGTGTGCGCACGCTGATCGGTCCCGACGTGCTCGATGCCATGGTGCCGTTCCTGCTGCTGCAGCCCCTGGTGGAGAACGCCATCCGCCACGGCATCGCCTGCCGCAGCGACCGCGGCAGGCTGGAGATACGGATCGAGCGCCACGAGCAGTGGCTGCGGATATCGCTTGGCAATGACGGGCCATCCCCCACCACGGCGGACGAAGCCGAACCACGCACCTCGTTCGCGATCGGCCTGCGCAATGTGCGCGAACGGCTCGCAACCCTGTATCTGGACAGCCACCGTTTCGAGACGATCTCACACGACGACGGTTCCTTTCTCGTGCGTATCGTGCTGCCGTTTCGCATGGATGCCGTACGGCTGACCCATGCGGTGGAGGCATCGCGCTGATGCGTGTGGCGGTGATCGACGACGAGCCGCTGGCCCGCGAGGGGGTGCTGACGCGACTCGCCCGCCATACGGATCTGCACGTCGTCGGCGAGTATCACGATGCGCCGTCTGCCATCGCTGGCCTCGCCGCTGCGACGGCCGACCTGACTTTCGTCGATGTGCAGATGCCGGGTGTGACGGGCCTGGACCTGCTGGCGGCGATTCCCGAAGCGCAGCGGCCACTGGTGATCCTGCTGACAGCCCACGACAGTTTCGCCATCCGCGCTTTCGAACTTCATGTGATCGACTACCTGCTCAAACCGATCGACGACGAGCGTTTTGCTGATGCGCTGGATCGCGCACGGCAGGCTTTCCGGCATCGCGCGCGCGACCGGGCGGCGGCGGACGGCTCTTTGATGCCGTCCCACCAGGCAACGATCTATCCGCAACGCTTCACCGTGCGCCTCGGACAACGCCTGCTGTTCGTCGATGTGGCGGAGATCGACTGGATCGAAGCCGATGGCAGCTATGCCGCCCTGCATGTCGGCGCCCAGGTACACCTGGTACGCGAACCACTGCATCGCCTGGCGACCCGACTGGATCCCGCCTGCTTCATGCGTGTGCATCGGTCCGCCATCGTGCGCGTCGACCGGGTCAGCGAGCTGCGACCGCTGGCAAATCGCGACGCGATGCTTCGCCTGCGCGACGGCACGCCGCTACGCGCCAGCCGTACTTACGCAGAGGCGCTGCAGAAGGTGCTGCAAGGTGGGTCGATCTCGGGCGAATGATCGGCACCCTGGCTTCACCTGATTGGCGTTGAATCTCAGCTGTGCGAGCTGTTTGCTCCCTCCCTTGCTTGCAGGGGGAGGAGAAAACCGCTCCAGCTGAGATTCAACGCCAATCAGGTCAAGCCATTTCCTTCCAGCGGAAGTACTTCCTGTCAGCCATGCCGAGCATGGCCACTGAGGCCGAAGCGCACGGCACTGGAGCGGATGCATGCCTTTGCGATTTGTCCCTGGTTGCCGGTTAGGGCAGTTTCTGCAGCCAGTCGCCGAGTTGCTTCAACACCTGGCTGCGTCCCGGTTCGGCTTCGTTGAACAGCTCGTGATAGAGCGTGTCGAAAAAGCGCGTGGTGAGGTGGTTGCCGGCCCAGGCGGCGCTGGCGAAGTCGCGGCTGCCGGAGGAGTCGACCAGGCCGTCGGGGCCGGATACCAGCAACAGCGTGGGCATGCTTAGCCGGCTGGCATCGGCGATGCTGCTGGCGCCGGTACGGAAGATGAAATCGGCCATGCGCGGCGTGATGCGGTTATGGCATAGCGGATCGGTGCGGTAGTCGGCCGCGGTCTGTGTATCGTGGGAGAGCTTGTCCAGCTTGAGTCCGTTGCTCAGTGGCAGGCGCGGCACCGTCTTGGCCAGCAGGCCGGCAAGTCGCTGCAGCCATGCCGGTTCGTGGCAACGGAAGGCCGGCGAGGACAGCATCAAGGCGGGTGGTGTGATGCGCCGGTCCAGCACGCAGCGGGCGGCCACCAGGCCACCCATGCTGTGGCCCAGCAGCAGCGGCCGCACCGGCAGATTCGCGGCGTACTGGTTGTAGACGACGGCCAGGTCTTCGAGCAGATCGTCAGGATGATCCAGTGCGCCGCGCTGGCCGTCGCTCTGCCCATGACCGCGCTGGTCGTAACTGCGCACGGCGTAACCGCGCGTGTGGAACCATTGCGCCAGCCGCTGATAGCGCCCGCTGTGCTCGCCGAGGCCGTGCACGATCAGCACGGCGCCGCGCATCTTGGCATGCGACCAGTCGCGCACCGCCAGCTGGCGTCCGTCGGGCATGGTGACCCGGCTCGTTGTGATCGTGCTCTCCGTGAATGCCTGCATGGCCTGACTCGTGTCGTTGTGTCGCCGCTGGATCGGCGATCGCTTGGTAGCGTCGCCGATCCGTCACCCGCGATTCAATGCTCGGTGATCTGAATATCCTTGAGCAGCAGGTCGAGCTTGGGCTTCATCGCGTCCTGCGATTGGGTGCCGGCCACGCCATAGAAGGCGGTGTACAGCACGCCTGGCGTACCGCCGGAGGCGTCGACGGTACGCGCGACGCGCGTTTCGCCGTTCGCGCCGTAGGCCACACCCTCGAAGGGATGCTGGCGCTGCACCATCTTGTTCCACTCGCTCTTGAAGCTGTCGTCGAGATCGGCGGGTGGAGCGATGTTGCGCTGGATATCGACGCGATCCGGATCCTGCGCATTCACCCTGACCCGCACGGCATCCACATCCCACACCACTTTGCCGCGCTCGGGCAGAAAACCGAAGCCGAGGGTGAGCACGCTGTCCGGCTCGATCTTCTGCAACTCCGGCGTGTAGGAGAAGCTGACGCGCTTTGAGGCATAGCTGAAGCGATGCTGGTAGTCCGCCGCAATGCGGACGTCCTTCAGCGCAGCGGGCAGCAGGGCGGTGTTCTGCTGGAACTCTTTCCACTGTGCCAGGGTGCCTTCGTAGGCGACGGAGACGAAGTCCGTGAGGGCACGCATATCGCTCAGATGGTCGTAAGTGTCGCCGGCCGGCGCAGGGCGCATCATGATGGCGTAGCCATCCGGCACCGGCAGCGCGAAGACGACGATATTGATGTTGCCGAAGGCCATCGGCCATACGTACACCTGCCAATGACGCTGCCACGCATCGGTGTGCGTGGTGCTGGTGGCGGGCTTGCCTAAATTGTTGATCTTGATTTCCTCGGAGCCGACCGTACGCGTCAGCGGCCCCAGCTTCACCAGCTGGCTCGCCAACACGCTTGGGTCCGAATAGAGCTTGCTGGCCGGCATGTTGTCCGGTCGACGCAAGTGAACCATCACGCTATGCCCGGCCGCACCGCTCGCCAGATAGCCATTCGCCGCCAGCGGCACCTTGGTCCCTTGTCGCAATGACAAACCCCAGTCGCCATTGCCGTTACGCACGATCAAAGCCGGAATGGTATTGAGCTTGGGGCCGCCATACAGCAGACGATTGGCGCCGCTGCCACGTGGAAACAACCGATCCGTATCCTTGGCGAGGATTTCCTTGAGCTGCGAGTCGACATAGGCGTTGTTGAGTTTGTCGTAGGTCTCGTAGAACCGGGCCAGGCTCAACGGCAACGGAAACTGCGCCTTGAAGGTATTGCTGAGCGTGGTATCGAACGCGTCGAACCCGAAGGGCGTGCGCCTGTCGATCACCCCCTGACCGGGCGCATTCAACACCTCGCCCATCTGCAGCGCGTAATTGAGGTTTTCGTTGGCGGATTTCATCAGCACCACGCCGATGACTTTGCCTTCCTTGTTGAGCAGCGGGCCGCCGCTGTTGCCCGGCGACGCCGCGGCGGAGAAGCGCATCCATTTCCAGACACCATCCTGCTGCTCGGGCGTGTCGGAGGTGTACAAGCCGTCGCGGATCACCACGCCGGTGCCAAGCGCATTGCCGACGGCATAGATCTCCTGATTCAACACGGGCGCGGTGTCCACATCCAGCGCGGCCGATGCGGGGTCGCTGGCCAGCGAGAACACCACGAAGTCTTTGCGCAGGTCGAACTTTTCCACCTTGTCGATGGCGTAGACATGACCGCTGGCGTCGCGCAGCGACGGCGCACCCCATAGGCTGCCGACACCGGCAAGCAAGACATGGCCTGCCGTAACGTAGCGGTTATGCCCGATCGCGAAGGCGGTGCCGATCGAGTAGTACTTGTCGTTGCGCTCCTGATAAGGGAGCAGCTCCAGCGGCAAGCGCTTTTCGTAAGTGAGCGGATCGTCGACCGGCTTGGCGGCGACCACTTCAAACGTAGCGGCCTGGATCTTCGGCAGCAGGGCTGCGTCCAGGCTGGCGGCGGTGGCGGAGGATGCGGCGCCAAAGCCAATGACGAGCGCTGCGATCCAGCGCACCGAAGCCGAGGCCAATCCTTCGCCTCGCCCAACCCACCTCTTCGTCTTGAGCATACATTTCCCGCGCATGAAGACCGCCGCCGACACCCCCTCCGGGCATCCAGGCTCACGACGGACTGGGGCGCATAGTGACATGGGCGCAGGGGCGTTTGTATGGCGTACTGAGAAGGGCGTGTGGGAAATTGACGACGCACTCTCTCCCCCTGCTGTGACGGGCAGCTGGTCCCTGTGGGACAGGGGAAGGGTAGCCCTTGGTTTGCGCTCTCCCGGCTGGGGTGTCGCGACCGTACAGCGCCGCCTCACGCCTGCCGAAAGTCCAGTTGTAGCCGACGCACAGGCCGCCGACACTATCCTCCGCCCGGTACAACGCCTTGCGCTGCGCATCATTTCTTCCGCAAATTGCAAGGAAGACTACGGATACTCCGTCCGCGAAAACATCCATGGAAAGCAGCAACGAAACTCTACTTATCTACGCTGACCGCGACAGTGTTTGCGCAGGCGATGACGGTGAAGCGCACGAACGTCCTTTCGCGGCTCCCATGAGTGCGTCGGTCCACCAGTTGATCGAGTTGGCACAGAGCGCTTGTTGCCTCGCCACCATCGCGGGAGGCCATGCAACCTGGATCGTCGAGGCTGGCGGGCATGGCGGAAAGCCGATTGCTGTTGTCGCCCAGCAATGGCAAAAGCCGCGCTTATTGGTTGCGGAGTCCGAGACGGTGGGACGCCTTTTCGCGATTCATAAGGCCGCCGTCTTCTTCAAGTACTGGTGCCAAGCCGATCCGGAATGTGTCTTTGAAGCGCTTATGAGTGGTACGTCATTGCCTGGCAGATATGCGTGAATAAAGTCGCGTTACTCCCGGCTCCAGTGGCCCACTGATGGATCAAACGAGTGCCTCAAAGATGGAGTCCCCCAGACAGAAGACTTTTTGCGTGGCCGGTAATGGAGCTATCACGGCGCCCGGCTACATTCGCCTCACCACCTCTGGTTCGGAGTGACCTTTGCAAGTGGCTTTTTCGAGCGACACGATGAAACCGTTCCGGATCCTGCTTGCAGTCGTCCTGGCCGCCTCTGCTTCGCTGGCTCACGCCCAATGCCCCGCCAAGCACGAAGCAATGGGTGAGCGTTTGTTCAAACAGGGGGGCGCCTCTTACCGAGTGCAGTTGTGCTGGAACCTGCAAGGATTCACCGGCGGAAGCTTGCTGGTTCAGGCGTATCAGGGTGAGCAGCTGGTTGCCGAGACTACCGTCCCGATGGACGTGGAAGGCCAGGTGCGTGCAATCAGGTTCGATCGCGCCAACTATCCGCTGAGCGATGAGGGGGCTGCGTTCCCGGTGTTGGTCGAGACGCGCTCGCACGGGGCTACTTTCGACCAGTACACCACGGATCTCTGGCTCTTCACGCTGGAAAGCCGGCGGCTGCGAAAGGTCTTTTCGCAGAACGTGGACTGGAGGTTCTGGGTTACGCAGTGCGAATCGGACTGCGTCGATACCACCGAGACCAAGACCGTGGTCATCATCGGAACCGAGAAGTCGTCGCAAGGTCTGCACGACCTGAAGCTGCGCACACGGGGTAAGACCACTCCATATGGACGGGACGAGACATCGGCACAGACGGTGGATCAGACCACGCGCTACGTGTTCAACGGCGAAGAGTACGAGCAGACGCCCTGATGGATTACCCGGCCTCGGCCCGGAGCCGGCGCGGCATTCTTCAATCCCATGCAGTTAACTCTTGAGCGATCCTTTCATGTCGAACCGTGTCTATCTCTGTTGCACCGATCATTTTGAACTCCCCACAGAGGATGGATGGGATGCGTTCTTCAACGCGTCCGGCACCGAATACGAGGCGGTCGCTTCAGTGCCTCTGTTCTGGTTGTGTCTGTTCGGATCAAACGACATCCGGATTGCGGTAGTCGATCAAAGCATCTTTGAAGGAGAGGACTCCCGTTCGTACGCCTATCTGTGCTGTTCAAAGGAAGCCGGGCTCGCACGTTTGCGCGCGCGTGCCTCGGTGATTGCCGGCGTGCTGGGTGAGGAGCGGCAGGCGCTCTATGCGGAGTGGGTCGCCAGGATGGAAGGCGAACCCTTCAAGCATGTGCTGGTCCGCACGGAAGAGTTGGACATGATGGGGGAGGCGGGCGAACTCGAGGCGTTGTTGCGCAACGCACTCACGTGTCTCGAAAGCTCGGAAGCCGATGGAACGTTGACGATGAGCGACGATTTGCGCAACGTCGCCGGGCTGGGGCGCGAGGCTGTGCTCGACGCATGTGAGTCTTTTGAGCTGGCGGGGATGGCGGGCGTGTCGGAGCCGTGGCCGGCTCGCTACAACCCGCCGTACGTGCCGCCTGTGGCCGAGCTCAAGAAGAAGGCTTGGTGGCAGTTTTGGGCTTAGGCCAGGGCACCGAGCCATGTAAGGCGCAACCGCGTGCGCTCCTACCGACGCAGGTTGTGGCGCCATCAGGTGTGATGGCGCCACGGGTTTCCAGCTTTACAGATCGGCGCGGAACTCCACGCCCACCACGCGCGGATCGTTCACGAACGCGGTGCGATTGTTGAAGTCGATGGCACCGGTGATGACACGCTTGTTGGTGAGGTTGCGGCCGTACAGAGCCACCTCACGCTTGCCGAAATCCCAGTTGTAGCCGACGCGCAGGCCGCCTTCGAGGAACGGCTTGCTCTGGAACTCCTTCGATTCGTACAGGAAGAAGTTCACGTCGCTGCGGTAGTTCCAGTCGGTGTAAACGAAGAACTCGCCGCTCTCGCCGTAGGGGATGCCGTAGCGCGCGGTGAGCGTGCCGATCCACTTGGGCGCGTTCGGCAGCGGGTTACCATCGACCAATGCGTTGCCGCTGGCGTTGAGCGGGTTCAGCAAGGTGCAGCCGGAACCGCACGGCGCTACCGCCAGGGTGCGGTCCTTCAGCTCGGTGTGGTTGTAGCTGCCGCCGGCGGTGACGATGAAGTTCGGGGTGAGGTAGGCCTCGAGATCGAACTCACCACCGTAGCCCTTGGTCTTGCGGGCGTTGATCAGGCGGGTGATGTTGATGTCGCCGCCCACCGCGGTGAGCTGCTGGTTGTGCATGTTGTAGGCGTAGACGTCCGCGTTGAAGCGCACGCGATTGTCCATGCCGGTGGTCTTGATGCCCATCTCATACGAGGTGATGGTTTCCGGCTTGGCCTGCGAGATGCTGTTGGAGAACAGCACGCGACCCTGCACGCTCGGTGCGCGGAAGCCGTTGGAGATACGGCCGTACACGTTGATGTTGGGGTTGAGCGTCCAGGTGCCGGTGAGGTCACCGCTCCAGCGCGAGTCGTGCGGATCGGCGCCGAGCGTCAGCGGGCCGCCGCCGATCGGCGACAACAGGCGATCCACGCGGAAGGTGCGCGAGTCGTGCGAGTAGCGCGCGCCGGCGCGCACGTCGAAGTCGTCGGTGATCTTGTAGTCGCTGGAGGCGAACACCGCCCAGGCGTTGGTGCGCTGGGTCTGCTTGGCGTAGCCGTCGAGGGCGTGGTTGTTGAGGGTCGCGTAGTCGAAGTTGCTGATCGCGATGTTTTCGTAGAAGTAATAGGTGCCGACCTGCCAGTTCAGGCGCTCCTTGGGATCGCTGGCCAGGCGGAATTCCTGCGTGATCTGGCGATCGTGCGGCAACGCGTCGGCGGTCTCGGCGGGGAACGGCGTCACCGCGGACTGCTGGCTAGGGTTATGCGGAATGGCGATACCGCCATCAACGTCGCCCAGGCTGTAGGAGGTGGCCTTCTCGAAACCGGTGATCGAGGTGAAGGTGTAGTCACCCAGCTTCCAGTTGAGGTGCAGGTTGCTGCCCCAGCTGAAGAGATGCTGCTTGTTGCCGCCGTCCTGGAGCACCTTGTAGCGGTCGAAGCCCGGCACGAAGCTGTTCTCGCCGAGCGGGATCGCGTTGGCGCGATTGACCGTGGCGGTGCCCTGGAGCCAGCGCGCATGCGCGTTGATCAGCGCGTTGAAGTCACCGTCCTCGTACAGCGCCTGCAAGCGCACAGCGCGGTCGTTGTAGCCGCCCAGCGCGTCCTTCTTGCCGGTGTAGTCGTTGTCGATCCAGCCGTCGCGATGCTGCGCCAGCGCAGAGACGCGGCCCGACCAATGCGAACTGAGCGCGCCGCCCAAGGCGGCTTCTGCATTGGCCGTGCCCAGGGTGCCGTAGGAGACGCGTGCATAGCCGCTGGTGTCCTGGCTCGGCTTGCGCGATTCGAACTTGATTACGCCTGCCGGCGAGTTACGGCCGAACAGCGTGCCCTGCGGGCCGCGCAATACTTCCACCTGCTCCAGATCGAACAGCGGGAAGCCCTTGAGGACCGGGTTCTCCTGCACGATGTCGTCGTACACCATCGACACCGGCTGCGACGCGTTCAGATCGAAGTCGCTGTTGCCGAGGCCGCGGATGTAGAAGCGCGGGAACTCACGGCCGTACGAGGTTTCGGCGTACACACTCGGCGCGCGCGAAGCGAGCTGCAGCACGGTGTCGCCCGACTGGCCGAAGGATTCGAGCTTCTCCGACGGCAGCACGGTCATGGAGATCGGCACCTTCTGCAGGTTCTCCACGCGCTTTTCAGCGGTGACGTTCACCGCCTGCAGCTCCACCGGCTTCTTCTTGGCGGGAGCGGTGCCCTGCTGGGCGTTGGCATCCTGCGCCTGCGCGGCAGCGGCCGACAAGGCAAGGGCAATGGAAACGGCAAGCACGGCGAACCGCGACGGGTGGGCGACGCTCATGGGTTTTCCCTGGAAGTGAAGGCAACGGTGTCGCAACGACGCACATACGGTGGCGCATTGCTGTGCCGCGATATTGTCATGCAAAGCTGCTAACGACGAAAGCCGCATATTCTTGCGACGCCTTGGCGCAGGCGCGGCACAACCCCATCTAGAATGCTTCTCCAGCCTCGTTCGATGCGGGTTTAAGAGCCTGTTCAAGGCCTCCGCGTGACCCGCGTGGTTTGTCAGTGGCCGTCAGGTGGTAGCGCGTGGCGCAGGCCTGGCTGGCTGCCAGGTTAAGCCGCGCGCTGCCGCATGGCGGCCACTGACAAGCCACCCTTCGGGCCGGGTCTGTTTGCGCACCAGCCGGCGTCATCACTCGGTCGTGTACGGACGTACACTCCCTCACTCTTCCTTGGCTAGCGCGCAAACAGCTCCCGGCGCGGGCCACGCGGAGGCCTTGAACAGGCTCTTAGCCCATGTCCCTGCTCGACTTTCATCCCGCCGTTCGCCAGTGGTTCCAGCGCACTTTTCCTGCACCCACCGTGGCGCAGCTGGCCGCCTGGCCATCCATACGCGAGGGCCGCCACACCCTGGTGGCCGCACCGACCGGCTCGGGTAAAACCCTGACCGCCTTCCTCGCCGCCATCGATGGTTTGGTGCGCGAAGGCGTGGCGCGTGGCGGTGTGTTGCCGGACGTGACATCGGTGGTTTACGTGTCGCCGTTGAAGGCGCTGTCCAACGACATCCATATCAACCTCGAAGCGCCGCTGGAAGGCATCCGCGCCGAACTGGAAGCGATGGGCCTGCCCGACGTAGCCATCCGCACCGCCGTGCGCACCGGCGATACGCCGCAGGTGGAGCGCACACTGATGCGCAAACGGCCACCGCACATCCTCGTCACCACACCGGAGTCGCTGTACATCCTGCTGGGCTCGGAATCCGGCCGCACGATGCTGGCCGGCGCGCGCACGGTGATCGTGGATGAAATCCATGCCATTGCGGCGAGCAAGCGCGGGTCGCATTTGGCTTTGTCGCTGGAGCGGCTGGAGGCGTTGTGTCAGCGGCCGTTGTTGCGGATCGGGTTGTCGGCAACGCAGAAGCCGATTGAGGAGGTGGCGAGGTTTTTAGTGGGTGCAGGGGAAGATGCAGCGCTTGCCGCGCTTGCCCCTCCCCCTGCAAGCAAGGGAGGAAGTTCACTCTGCGCCATCGTCGACGTCGGCCATACCCGTGCGCGCGATCTCGCTATCGAAGTCCCTCCAGTACCGCTCGAAGCGGTGATGTCGAACGACAGCTGGGAGCTGGTCTACAACCGGCTGGCTGCATTGGTACAGGGACATCGCACGACGCTGGTGTTCGTCAACACGCGGCGCATGGCCGAACGCGTGGCGCGTCATCTCTCGGAGCGCATGGGCAAGGAAGTGGTGGCCGCGCATCACGGCAGCCTCGCGCGCGAACAACGCCTGGATGCCGAGCAGCGGCTCAAGCGCGGCGATCTGAAGGTGCTGGTCGCCACTGCGTCGCTGGAGCTGGGTATCGACATCGGCGATGTGGATCTGGTCTGCCAGCTCGGCTCGCCGCGCTCCATCGCCGCGTTCCTGCAACGCGCCGGCCGTTCCGGCCATGCGGTGGATGGCACCCCCAAGGCGCGACTGTTTCCGGCCACGCGCGATGATCTGATCGAATGCACGGCCTTGCTCGACTGCGTGCGCCGTGGCGAGTTGGATGCGCTGGTATTGCCACCGAAACCGCTGGACGTGCTCGCTCAACAGATCGTGGCCGAGGTGGCCTGCCGCGAATGGGACGAAGATGCGCTATTCGCCATGGTGCGGCGTGCGCATCCCTACCGCGATCTTCCGCGCGAACAATTCGACGCCATCGTGCGCATGCTGGCCGACGGCTTCACGACACGGCGCGGTGCGCGTGCGGCGTATATCCATCGCGATGCCGTGCACAAGCAACTGCGCGCGCGGCGTGGTGCGCGGCTAACGGCCGTCACCTCCGGCGGCGCGATTCCCGATACCGCCGATTACCTGGTGGTGCTGGAGCCGCAGGCCACGGTGATCGGCTCGGTGCACGAGGATTTCGCGGTGGAAAGCCTCGCTGGCGACATCTTCCAGCTCGGCAACACCAGCTATCGCATCCTGCGCGTGGAGCGCGACCGCCTGCGTGTGGAAGACGCACATGGCGTGCCACCAAGCATTCCGTTCTGGCTGGGCGAGGCGCCGGGTCGCACGGATGAATTGTCGTTTGGTGTGTCACGGCTGCGCGAAGAAGTCTCCGCGCGGCTGGATGAGGGCGGCGCATCAGCCGCCTTCGAATGGCTGACGCAGGCGCTGGGTTTGAACGAATCCGCCGCACAGCAGCTGGCCGATTACCTGGCCAAGGCCAAGGCCGCGCTCGGCGTGTTGCCGACGCAGCACACGCTGGTGTTCGAGCGCTTCTTCGACGAATCCGGCGGCACCCAGCTGGTGATCCACACGCCCTGGGGCAGCCGCATCAACCGCGCCTGGGGCCTGGCGCTGCGCAAACGCTTCTGCCGCCAGTTCAATTTCGAGTTGCAGGCGGCGGCGACGGAAGACGCCATCGTGCTGTCGCTATCGACCAGCCACAGCTTCCCGCTGGAGGAGGTGGCGCGCTATCTGCACTCCAACACCGCCGAACACGTGCTGGTGCAAGCGCTGCTCGATGCGCCGCTGTTCCCGGTGCGCTGGCGCTGGAACGCCACCACCGCGCTGGCGCTGCCGCGCTTCCAGGGTGGCCGCAAGGTGCCGCCGCAGTTGCAGCGCATGAAGAGCGAGGATCTGCTCGCCACGGTATTCCCGGACCAGGTCGCCTGCCTGGAGAACATCGTCGGCGAGCGGCAGATCCCCGATCACCCGCTGGTCAACCAGACCTTGTACGACTGCCTGCGTGAGGCGATGGACGTCGACGGACTACTGCGCATCCTGCGCGGCCTGGAGAACGGCGAGATCGACGTCGTCGCGCGCGACCTCACGTCGCCCAGCCCGCTCGCCAGCGAAGTGCTGAGCGCCGCGCCGTATGCCTTCCTCGACGATGCCCCGCTGGAGGAGCGTCGTACCCAGGCGGTGCAGACGCGGCGCTGGAACGACGCGGAGAGTGCCGACGACCTGGGCCGGCTCGATCCGGAGGCGATCGACGCCGTGCGTGAGGAAGCCTGGCCGCAGGTGCGCAGCGCGGATGAAATGCACGAGGCGTTGAACGTGCTGGGTTTCATCACGGCGACCGAGGCCGGAGACAACCAAGGCTGGGAGGGCTGGCTGCAGGCGCTGGCGAAGGCCCGCCGCGTCACCTTGCTCACGCCGCAGCGCGTCTGGGTCTGTGCGGAAAAACTGCCGCTGCTACAGGCGATCCACCCCGGAGCCGCCATGCAGCCGGCCATCGAGGCACCGGCCGAGTACGCCGCGCCAACATGGACCCGCGAAGACGCCTTGCTGGAACTGGTGCGCGGCCGCCTAGTCGGTCTCGGCCCGGTCACCGTGGTTCAGCTCGCCGGTTCGCTTGCGGTGGATGCGGCGGATGTCGATCTCTCGCTGCTGCGCCTGCAATCGGAAGGCTATGTGATGCAGGGCCGCTTCACGCCGGACGCCATCGACACCGAATGGTGCGAGCGGCATCTGCTGGCACGCATCCATCGCTACACCATCGGCCGCCTGCGCCGCGAAATCGAACCGGTGAGCCGCCGTGACCTGATGCGCTTCCTGTTCGAATGGCAGCACGTAACCCCCGGCACCCGCCTTAGCGGCCCGGATGCGCTGCCGGCCGCACTGACCCAGCTCGAAGGCTATGAGGCGGCTGCGGGTGCGTGGGAGGCGGAGATCCTGCCCGCACGCATCGACGACTACGCCATCAGCTGGCTGGATGATCTGTGCCGTGCCGGCCGCATCGGTTGGAACCGCCTGCGCGGCGGCACCGGCGGTGGCGGCGGCCCGGTGCGCGCCACGCCGATCGTGCTGTTGCCGCGCAAGAGCATGCCGCTATGGACAGCGATCGCCGGTACCAGCAACCCGCAGGACGTGCTGCTTTCCTCGCGCGCCCAGGCGGTAGCCGATGCGTTGCGCGAACATGGCGCGCTGTTCTTCGATGAGCTGATGAGCGCGGCCCACTTGCTGCGCACGGAACTGGAAGATGCGCTGGGCGAGCTGGTCGCCGCTGGCCGCGTTACCGCCGACAGCTTCGCCGGCCTGCGCGCCTTGTTGCTGCCGGCAGCCAAGCGCGATGCGCATCGGCATAAGCGTTTGCGGCGACATATGTTGAGTGGGATTGAGGATGCGGGACGGTGGTCCCTAGTAAAAAACCTTCTCCCCCCTGGGGAGCCTAAGCCCATTTCCCTTCTCCCCTCCGGGGAGAAGGTGCCCGGCAGGGCGGATGAGGGGCGGGTGCTCGCGACAACCTCGCAGGCAACATCCGCTTCGTTGGAAACGTCATCCCAACGTGCCCCCTCACCCCAACCCTCTCCCCGCGGGGGAGAGGGAGCGAAGGCGGAGGCGATCGAACATATCGCACGCGCCTTGCTGCGACGCTACGGCGTGGTGTTCTGGAAACTGCTGGAACGCGAGGCGTCGTGGTTGCCGTCGTGGCGCGAGTTGCTGCGCGTCTTCCATCGACTGGAAGCGCGCGGGGAAATCCGTGGCGGCCGTTTCGTGGAAGGGCTGGTCGGTGAACAGTTCGCGCTGCCGGAAGCCATCGGCAAACTGCGCCAGGTGCGTCAGCAACCGAACGATGGCCAGCACATCTGCCTGAGTGGCTGCGATCCATTGAACCTGGTCGGCACGGTGCTGAGCGGCAATCGCTTGCCTGCATTGATCGGCACGCGCGTGCTGTATGAAGACGGCGTACCCGTCGCGGCGCTGGTAGCGAACAAGCCGCAATGGCTGGTGGAAGCCGAGCCGGCGCAGAAGCAGCGGTGGAAGAACGCCTTGCTACGGCGGGTGGATCACGAAATAGCCGCAACGCACCTGTAGGAGCGCACCCTGTGCGCGATGGTTCAAGGCTAAACGTTACGTCATCGCCGGTCGCCCACAGAGCCTGCCCCGGACTCGATCCGGGGGTGGGCTCCTACAAAGAACTCATTCGCTGTAGTCGGCGATGTAGATAAGCAACCCATCCCGCACGCGATACTCACTGCGCCCCGTCATGGACATGCTTTGCCCCGCACGCACGCCGTTGGGCAGATCGATGGCAAACGTGCCGTCGAACAGGATGTCCGCGGTGGCAGCCGCATCACCGTGCTCGCGGAAGGCCGTGATGATCTGCCGCCGCGCGGCGAACAGATGCAATGAGCTTTCCGCCAGGTGGCGCAGCTCATCGACGCCTCGCGTACTCACGCTCAACACGCCGGCCGTGTAATTCTCAAACACCACTTCGCGGTGCATGGTGGCCAGCATGGCTGGCACGTCCATGCGGTTGTAGGCGTCGATGTAGCGGTTGATGAGGTCGCGCATGGGGGCCTGGATGGAGTGGTGAGTGGAGAGGAGTGAGAAACGAGAGAGAGGAAGCCTAGCAGCAGCTCCCCTTACTTCTCACTCCTGACCTCTCTTCTAGCGCTTAACGTTATCGGTCTGTTCGATGAAGCGGGCCACATTGTCGTGCAGCTTCTTCAGCGAATCCTCGTGCGCGTAGACCATGTGGCCCGAGGGGTACCAGTCGTAGGAGATGTTCTTCTGCAGCGCGGCCGGGACCGGCAGGTGATGCATCTCGTAGTCGGCGGCGAAGTAGGGCGTGGCCAGGTCGTAGTAGCCGCCGTGCAGGGCCACCTTGAGGTTGGGGTTGGTCTTCATCGCCATGGCCAGGTCGGGCATGACGTTGGTGGACTGCTGCAGGGCCTCGCCGTTGACACCCGGTGCCTTGTGCGCAAAATCCCAATGATCGACGCTGGCGAACAGGCGGTACTGCTGGCCTTCGCCGTACTTCAGCTGCTTGCGCACATAGTCGTTGAAGGCGGCGACGTAGGCGGAGCTGATCGCGGAGGACTGCGGGTCGTATTCGGAATCCTTGCTCAGTGGATCGAGCGAGGGGCCGGAGAAGCGGCTGTCGAGGCGGCCCGTGGTGAGGTCACCATCGCCCTGCAGCTCATGCTCGAACATGCCGCCGGTGACACGCAGGTCCGCCTTCATCAGATAGGCCACCGGCAAGCCGGTGTACTGGTGCAGCTTCTCGGCCACGGCCTGTTTGCGGCCGGCATCGAGCCGCGAGCCGGCCATCAGCGCCTGCGCGTAATCGCCCAGCGCGTACTGCTCCACCTCGCGCAGGAACGGCTCCAGCGCGGCAGGCTGCTCCGGCAGCTTGTGGTGGTAGAACGCGGTAGCGGCGAAGGTGGGCAATGCCACCACGTAGGGCAGGTCGACGCCAGGATTGAACTGCGGGCCGTCGATACCGGTGTCGAAGTTGAGTATCTGCGAAAGCAGGACCACGCCATTGAGATCGACGCTGGACTCGTTCTCCAGGATGTTCGCCAGCACCGCCGAACGCGTGGTGCCGTAGCTCTCACCGAACAGGTACTTGGGCGAGTTCCAGCGGCCGTACTTGGACAGGAACTGGGTGATGAACTGCGCGAAAGCATGACCGTCGCCGTCCACACTGTAGGTGGCCTTGCTGCGCTCCTTCATCTGCTCTTCGCGCTTGCTTTTGTCTTCATCGGCTGCGATCAGGCGGCTGAAGCCGGCGCCGGGTGCGTCGATGAACACCAGGTCGGAAGCGTCGAGCAGGCTGTAGTCGTTGTTGACCAGACCGTACGGCGCAGCCGGCGTGTGGCTGTCGTCGGAGGTCACCACCCGCCTCGGCCCGAAGGCGCCCATATGCAGCCACACGGTGGCCGAACCCGGTCCGCCGTTGTAGATGAAGGTGACTGGCCGCTTCCCTGCATCAGCGCCTTTCTTGAGATAGGCGACGTAGAACATGCTGACCTGCGGCTCGTGCTCCTTATCACCCTTGCCGTGCAGTACCAAGGTGCCGGCCACCGCCTTGTAGTCGATGCTCTTGCCCTCGACCCGCACCGAACCGGCGCTCTCCGACGACTGCGGCTGCACCAGCGCGGCGTCCGGCTTGTCTTCCGGCTTGCTCTCCTTGTCCTTCTTTTCCGCTGCATAGCTGGTGGTGCAAAGCAGAAGCGCGGCGATGGCCGCGGCGAGGGAGAGCTTGCGCATGGATGCGTCCTTGGTTGGCGGGTACCCGAACGATCAGCTTAGATGCCACCGGTTCTCGGTTTCATACGCCATAAGTCATTGCCTGGCCCTACAGGCCATAGGAAGCGCGGGCAATCAGCAGGATCGCCGCCAGGGCGGAAACCAGCCCCACCACATTCACCGTGCTCAGCTTCTCCCGGAACGCCAGCGTGCCCACCAGCGCGCCGAGCGCGACCACACCGAGGTTCATGCTGGCGAACACCAGCGCAGGATGTTGCGGCAGGGCTTGATGACCGCGCACGTAGAACACGATGTTGCCGAAGTTGACCAGGCCCAGCAGCAGGCCGGCCAGCATGTCGCGCACCGTCAGTCGTGCATGTCCACGCAGGCAGCGCCAGGCCACCACGGCAAAGGCCACGATCAGCGCCAGCGCGAACATGCCCTGCAGCGATACCGCAAACGGCACGCCCGCCTGCGCCACCCGCTTGAACAGGATGTCGATCACGCCGAAACCGATGAACACCGCCAGCGGCCAATACCACGCGCCCGCGCCGTTGCTTGCAGGGGCATGTCGGCCACGCCACACCATGCACAACAAAGCCAGCAGACCGAGCGCGATGCCTGCTCCCTTCAACGCGGTCGGCTGCTCGCCGAACAGCAGGAAAGCCGCCAGCAACGAGATCAACAAGGAAAGCCGCTGCGCCGCATCGCTGCGCACAATGCCGGCATGCCGCACCGAGGCCGCGAGGGCGAGGAAGATGGTCGGTAGCAGCACGCCCAGGCCAATCAACCCCACCCAGGGGACGCCCGGTCCATGCAGCGCATCCAGTGCGGGATGGAAGATCCACGCGGTGAGCGCACTCGTCGCTACGTAGTTCCAGGCGATGGCCTGCCCTACGTCCACGTGTTGCCGGCGCGCCAGCTTGAGCAGCACAGAGACAAGCACGCTGCAGAGAACGCTTAGAAGAACGTAGGTCATTTGGTGAGTGAGAAGTGAGAAGTGAGAGGAAAGCGTAGCAAGCGCTCGCTACGCCGCCTCAATGCGCGAAGCGCTCGCGATAGCGTGCCGGGCTCAGTTTCAACGTCCGGCGGAAATGATGGCGCAGGGTATCCGCACTGCCGAAGCCGCAGGCATCGGCGACCTGTTCGACGGCCAGGTCGCTGCCTTCCAGCAGCTCGCGTGCACGGGCCAATCGCTCGTGGGTCAACCACTGCTTGGGCGAGCAACCGGTGGCTTCCTCGAAACGGCGCAGCAGGGTGCGTTCGCTCATGCGAGCGCGTTCGGCGAGCAGGCTCAGCGGCAGGGGCTCGTCGAGGTGACGGCGCATCCACTCCAGCAACTTGCCCAGCGCTGCGCCCTGTTCGGGCAGGGGCGCCGGAATGAATTGGGCCTGGCCACCATCGCGATGGGTCGGCACCACGGCGCGGCGGGCCACCTGGTTAGCCATCTGCGGACCATAGTCGCGGCGGATCAGGTGCAAGGAAAGATCGATAGCGGCGGCGCTGCCGGCTGAGGTCATCACGCTACCCTCGTCGACATACAGCACGTCCGGCGCGATGCGGATACGCGGATAGCGCGCCGCCAGCGCCTCGGCATAGCGCCAATGCGTGGTGGCCGTATGGCCATCCAGCAGACCCGCCGCCGCCAACACGAACACGCCGGAACAGAACGAGAGCAGGCGTGCACCACGCTTATGGGCGGCACGCAGCGCATCCAGCAACGCTGGCGGTGGCGCCGCATCCGCACCGCGCCAGCCCGGCACGATGATGGTGCCGGCTTTCGCCAACAGCGCCATGCCGCCATCGGCTTGCACGCGGAGGCCGCCGGCCGCGCGCATCGGGCCGCGGTCCACCGCGCAGGAAGCGAACTCGTACCAGCTGCTGAACTCCGGGCGCGCCAGGCCGAACATCTCCACGGCGATGCCGTATTCGAAGGTGCACAGGCCGTCGTAGACAAGAGCGACGACGGAGCGGTTGGCGGGGCCGGAACGCTTTGGCGGTTTCTTCATGATGACTGGCATTCTCGCCAATGTCCGGTTGGGGTGCCAGTGCCCAAACTACACACATCGCCACCCACCCGGAGCAACCCATGAACAGTGTCGTCCAGCGCGTTCCCGCCGCCGCCAGCAGCCAGGCCCTCGCCCACTTCCAGGCGCGCCTGACCTACGAAACCGATTGCGCCGACGTTTTCTACGCAACGAATCACGAGGTGAAGGACTTCGTGCTGCTCGACGTACGCACGCCCACGCTGTTCGCCGCTGGTCACGTGCCGGGCGCGCTCAACGTTCCTACCCGCACCATCAGCGAGCAGCGCTTGGCTGAATATCCGGCCGATACTTTGTTCGTCGTCTACTGCGCCGGCCCGCATTGCAATGGCGCCAACAAGGCGGCAGTGAAGCTGGCCCAACTGGGCCGGCCGGTGAAAGAGATGATCGGTGGGCTCACCGGATGGATCGACGAGGGCTTTGGCCTGGAGCGCGGGAATTGACGTGACGACCGATATCACCGTGCGCCGTGCCTACGGCGCCGATGTCGATCGGCTGGTGCCACTATGCGCCGAGCATGCTGCCTATGAGCGGATATCGCATGCGGGAGATCAGCGCATCGATGCGCTCATCCACGCGCTCGATAGTTCACCGGCGCACCTGCATGCATGGATCGCCGAGGCTGGCGATAGTGCGGTGGGCTACGTCACAGCGACACTGGATTTCTCCACACTCGATCGCGCTGTGTTCCTGCATATGGATTGTCTGTACGTGCGGGAGGGCTGGCGCGGGCGGGCGATCGGGTGGCGTCTGTGGCGGGAGGTGTATGACTTCGCTCGCGCTCACGGTTGCCGCAACATGCAGTGGCAGACGCCGCAGTGGAATGAGGATGCGGCGAGGTTTTATCGGCGGCTTGGGGCGTCGGAGCTGAGCAAGCGGCGGTTTACGTTGGTTGTGACGTGAGGCGCTGTCGCAAGGGCGTACCCCCTCCCAACCTCCCCCTGCAAGCAAGGGGAGGAGCTAAAGCTCGCGACACCCTGCTCCCTCCCTTGCTTGCAGGGGAGGGTTGGGGAGGGGTAGGCCCTTGCGGCAAACTCCCACTCATTGCCCCTCCGGAGCTCTTCCATGCTCGACCTACGCCCCACCTGCGAACACTGCAACAAGCCCCTGCCACCCGCTTCCACCGAAGCGATGATCTGCTCCTTCGAATGCACCTTCTGTCGCGACTGCGTCGAGCAGCTATACAACGTCTGCCCCAACTGCGGCGGCGGTTTCACGGCACGGCCCATTCGTCCCGTGAATGAGTGGCGAAGCGGCGCCTTCCTCGGCAAGCATCCTGCGACGCGCACGATGACGCACAAGCCCATCGATCTGGTTGCGCATGCATCGTTCGCAAGCAGCTTGAAAGGTGTAGCGCCCGAAGATCGCTAACCCACTCGCCAGGCGCCTCACTATGCCTTCCACCCGCAGTGTTCGTTTCATGCAGGTCGACGTATTCACCTCGTCGCCGTACAAAGGCAATCCGCTGGCTGTCGTGTTCGACGCCGACGATCTCGACACCGACCAGATGCAGACCATCGCACGCTGGACCAACTTGTCCGAAACCGCCTTCCTGTTGCGCCCAACCGATCCGGATGCCGACTATCGCGTGCGCATTTTCACTACCGCCTACGAAATGCCATTCGCCGGTCATCCCACGCTCGGTAGCGCACATGCCTTGCTGAGCAGTGGCTATTCGCCCAAACGCAAAGGGCGGTTGGTGCAACAGTGCCCTATCGGCCTGGTGCAGCTCGCCGAACAGAACGAAGGCCATTGGGCATTCGCCGCACCGCCCACTGCATTCACGCCATTGGCCACCGCGCACCACACCGCACTGGCGCAGGCGTGGCACACCGACGCGCTCGACTTCAACGCACCCCCTTGCCTGGTCGACAACGGCCCAGCGTGGCTCGTCACGCGCGTATCGTCTGCCAAAGCCTGCCTTGCGTTACGACCCGACCTGACACAACTCGAGCGTTTCGCACAGGACACCGGCATCCGTAACTTCGCCTTCTACGGCCCACACGCCGAAGACGGCCCAGCAACATTCGAAGTGCGCTGCCTGATCACAGGCGGCGACATAGGCATCGAGGAAGACCCCGTCACCGGCAGCGCCAACGCTGGCATCGCTTGCTTGCTGACGGAACAAGGCCGACGCCCCGGCGACACCTACACCGTGCGACAGGGCACCGCACTGAAACGCGACGGCCGCGTGAGCGTCCGCTATGACGAAGACGGCACAACATGGATCGGCGGAAGAGCCGTCACCATGATCGAAGGCAGCATCCGTTTGCCTTGAGAGCGCTGCTCTTGGTTTTTGCTCTTGGCTTTTGCTCTTGGCTTTTGCTCTTGGCTTTTGCTCTTGGCTTTTGCTCTTGGCTTTTGCTCTTGGCTTTTGCTCTTGGCTTTTGCTCTTGGCTTTTGCTCTTGGCTTTTGCTTTTGACCTTCAGGGTCCCCTGTGCAGCGGTGAGGGCTGGACGATCAGGCCCCGAAGGGGGCGCAGGCATGGATGCCTGCGCCTTTTCGACACGGCAGGGACGTCGTGTCGAAAAGCCCGGCCAGCCCTCACGAACCCGCAGGCGAAGCCGGAGGGCGCGTAACCGGGGTGGCCTCTCTTTTGGTTACTTTTCTCTGGCCAAACAGAGAAAAGTGACTCGGACCGCGGCAGCGGTTCGAAAGCCCGCGGCAGGCGAGCCTGGTCGCGATAACGCGAACATCGAAGCGTCAATGCCACTGGATGACCAGCTTCGCTGTTGTAAAGCGCCTCCGGCCTACACCGGAATGACGAGATAGAAACGGTGTCGCGAGCACCCACCCCTCACCCCAACCCTCTCCCCCGTGCACAAATCGGTGAACGGGGGAGAGGGAGCAGGCGTTAGCGAAGCGCCTTCGCCTCGCGCGCCAGCGCCTCAATCCCCGCCCAGTCCCCCGCCTTGAGCATGTTCGCAGGCGTAAGCCACGACCCACCCACACACAACACGTTCGGCAGCGACAAAAACTCGGGCGCTGAAGCGAGGCTGATACCCCCCGTCGGACAGAAACGAATCTGCGGCAACGGGCTAGCCCAGGCACCCAGCAACTTGTAGCCACCGGCAGGCACCGCAGGAAAGAACTTCAGGTGACGGTAGCCACGCTCAAGCAAGCTCATCGCCTCCGAGGCCGTCGCCACACCGGGCAACAGCGGCAGGGAACTGTCATCGGCGGCGGCAAGTAAGTTCGGTGAGATACCCGGTGATACGGCGAAGCGCGCGCCGGCCTGCTGCGCGGCGTGCAGATCCTTGGCCGTGAGTACGGTGCCTACGCCGACCACCGCACCTTCGACTTCGGCGGCAATGGCACGAATCGCATCCAGCGCGGCCGGTGTACGAAGTGTTACTTCGATCGCCGGAATACCGCCGGCCACCAGAGCGCGCGCCATCGGCACGGCAGCTTTCGCATCGTCGATGATCACCACGGGCACCACGGGCGCCAGGCGCAGGGTGGCTTCGACTTGCTGCTGCTTGGATTCGATGTTGCTCATGAGTAGTCCTGCGGTGGTTTGCGTGAATGTAGGAGCGCACCCTGTGCGCGACCGGCACTACGGCCGGTGATATCGAAACGCTGTTCGCGCACAGGGTGCGCTCCTACTAGGAATTACAGAACGCCGGCGCCCAAATCAGCCTCGACGGCCGCCTGCCGGAACAGAGCGAACAGTTCGCGGCCCATGCCGCTGTGGTGGCCGCTCAGGTCGGCTGTTGCCGGGATGCGCGCGGCGAATTCCCCTGCCTCGACCAGCACATCGACGGTGCCATGCACCGCATCGAGACGGATCATGTCGCCATCGCGGATCTTGGCGATCGAACCGTGCGCCGAGGCCTCCGGCGTCACGTGGATCGCCGCCGGTACGCGACCGGAGGCGCCCGACATACGGCCGTCAGTAAGCAGGGCGATGCGATGGCCGCGATCCTGAAGCACCCCCAAGGTCGGCGTGAGCTTGTGCAGCTCAGGCATGCCGATCGCTTGCGGCCCCTGGAAGCGCACGACGGCAATGAAGTCGCGATTGAGTTCGCCGCGTTCGAAGGCTTTGCGTACGTCGTCCTGATCGTGGAACACGATGGCGGGCGCTTCGATCACCAGACGATCGTCCGGCACCGACGACACCTTGATGACCGCGCGGCCAAGGTTGCCGGCTAGCATGCGCAGGCCGCCGTCGGCGCGGAACGGCTCGGCCATGCTGCGCAGCACGCCGCGATTGCCGCTCTCTTTCGCCACCGGATGCCAGGCAAGTTCGCCGGCCGCATCCAGCGATGGCACCTGCGTATAGCCGTCCATACCGGTACCGAACACCGTGCGCACGTCGCCATGCAGCAGGCCGGCGCTCAGCAATTGATCGATCAGGAAGGCCATGCCGCCGGCTTCGTGGAACTGGTTCACGTCGGCATAGCCATTGGGATACACGCGCGCCAGCAGTGGCACGGCCGAGGACAGTGCATCGAAATCGTCCCAGCGCAGCTGGATGCCGGCGGCGCGCGCGATGGCGACGAGATGCAGCAGGTGGTTGGTGGAACCGCCGGTGGCATGGAGGCCGATCACGCCGTTGATGATGGCGTGCTCATCGATGATGTGGCCCAGTGGCAGATGCGAGGAACCCTGCACACTCAGTTTGGCCACGCGGTGTACGGCTTCCGCGGTGAGCGCGTCGCGCAGCGGCGTGTCCGGCGCGACGAAACTGGAGCCGGGCAGATGCAGGCCCATGATCTCCATCAGCATCTGGTTGGAGTTGGCGGTGCCGTAGAAGGTGCAGGTGCCGGGCGCGTGGTAAGCAGCGGCTTCCGCTTCCAACAGTTCAGTGCGACCGACCTTGCCTTCGGCATAGGCCTGGCGCACTTTGGATTTCTGTTCGTTGGTGATACCGCTGGGCATTGGCCCGCTGGGCACGAAGATGCCGGGCAAGTGGCCGAAGCTGAGCGCGCCGATCAACAGGCCGGGCACGATCTTGTCGCAGATGCCCAGGTACAGCGCGCCGTCGAACATGTCGTGCGACAGCGATACCGCCGTGGCCATGGCGATCAGATCGCGAGAGAACAGCGACAGCTCCATACCGGCACGGCCCTGGGTCACGCCGTCGCACATCGCTGGCACACCGCCGGCCACTTGCGCGGTGACGCCCGCTTTGCGTGCGATCTCGCGAATCAGTTCCGGGTAGCGCTCGTACGGCTGATGCGCGGAGAGCATGTCGTTGTACGAGGTGAGGATGCCCAAGTTCGGCGCATGGCCTTCGCGCAGCGCTGCCTTGTCGTCCGGGCCGCAGGCGGCAAAACCGTGAGCGAGGTTGCCGCAGGAGAGGCGCTCGCGATGCGTGCCCGCGCTGCCGGCCGCATCGATACGCCGCAGGTAGGCAGCGCGCGTTTCGCGGCTGCGCTCGCGCAAGCGCTCGGTGACTTCGGCGACGACGGGATGCAGGGTGGTCATGACTTCAATCCAGGACTTTCATTACTAGAAGAGGGGGAAGTGGGAAACGAGCGTTGAGGGCCGCTCGTTTCCCACTCCTGTTGCCTGGTGCTTAGGGGCACCAGTACACGGCAACGGGCACACGCGTCTGGGTCAGCACGGTACGCACCGGGTATTCCTTGGCGGCACCCAGCCCAAGCTGGGCATCGGCCAGCAGCTGGCGCTTGGTGTCGCCTTCGATGTGCAGATACAGCGCCTGCGTGTCGAGCAGCGCGGGCAGGGTGAAGGTGATGCGCGGTTCGCCGGCACCGGCGGCACGCATGGGCAACACACGTGCGGTACCGGCCAGGTCCAGCGCCTCGGCGAGTCGGTCACCGCCGGGGAAGAACGATGCGGTGTGTCCGTCGTTGCCCATGCCAAGAACCACCGCATCGAATGGATACGGCAGTGCCGCTACGCGTGCGCGCACCGCGACCATGCCGGCCTCCGGCGTAGGTGCGCCGGCGTAGAGCGGCACGAAATGCGCCACGGTGGCGGCGTGCTGCAGCAGCTCGGTTTTCACCATGCGGGCGTTGGAACGCTCATGGGTTTCCGGCACCCAGCGTTCGTCGACCAGCGCCACTTGCACCTTCGACCAGTCGAGTTCGGCGCGCGACAGTTGCTGAAAGAAGCGCACCGGCGTGCTGCCGCCGGATACGGCCAGCAGCGCAGCACCGCGTTCGGCGATGCCGCTGCGCAACCGCTCGGCAACGCGTTCCGCGAGTGCGCGGGCCAGCGCGTCGCCGTCGGTGAAACTATGGGTGGTGACGTTCAACGTAGAAGGCATGACAGCAATGTGGTTTGAAGTGGACGACAGCTCATTGATGGAGAAGCACCAAGTCTAGGAACGACCCTGCAACGCAGCGGTGAAGCAGGCTGACCGCGCGTTGCGATGGTCATGGCCGCGACTACTCGCTGTCCTCGTCCCAGGTGCGGCCATCGCGCTCGATCAACGCCACGGCGGCGCTTGGCCCCCAGGTGCCGGCGGTGTACGGACGCGGTGCCTCGCCGCTGGCGGCCCAGGCCGCCAGGATCGGATCGGCCCACTGCCATGCCGCCTCGACTTCGTCGCGGCGCATGAACAAGGTGGGATTGCCGCGCACCACGTCGAGCAGCAGACGCTCGTACGCATCCGGCTGCGACACGCCGAAGGCTTCGGCGAAGCTCATGTCCAGCGGCACATGACGCAGGCGCAATCCGCCCGGGCCGGGATGCTTGATGGTCAGCCACAGCTTCACGCCCTCGTCCGGCTGCAGGCGCAGCACCAGGCGGTTTTGCGCGAGCGGGCCGGCTGAGGCGCCGAAGATGGAGTGCGGCACCGCCTTGAACACCACCACGATCTCGGACACGCGTTCGGGCAGGCGCTTGCCGGTGCGCAGATAGAACGGCACGCCGGCCCAGCGCCAGTTTTCGATCTCGGCTTTCAGCGCCACGAAGGTCTCGGTATGGGACTTGCCACCTTCGAGCTCTTCCAGGTAACCCGGCACGCCCTGCCCTTCGGCGGCACCCGCGCGGTACTGGCCGCGCACGGTGAACTGCGCGGCATTGCTTTCGTCGATCGGCCTGAGCGAGCGCAGCACCTTGAGCTTTTCGTCGCGCACCGCGTCGGGCGTCAGTGACGCCGGCGGCTCCATCGCCACCATGCATAGCAGCTGCAGGATGTGGTTCTGCACCATGTCGCGCAGTGCACCGGCGCGATCGTAGTACGCACCGCGACGCCCTACGCCGAGCGTTTCGGCGACGGTGATCTGCACGTGGTCGATGTGACCGGCATTCCACAGCGGCTCGAACAGCGCGTTGCCGAAGCGCAGCGCCAGCAGGTTCTGCACCGTTTCCTTGCCGAGGTAGTGATCGATGCGGAAGGTCTGCGATTCGTCGAACACGCGGCCCACGGCATCGTTGATCTGGTTGGCGCTGGCCAAGTCGCGGCCGATCGGCTTCTCCAGCACCACTCGCGACTGGCCACGGTTGAGGCCGTAGCTGCCAAGACGATTGCAGATGTCGACGAACAGTTCGGGTGAGGTGGAGAGATAGAACACGCGCACGTGCTCGGGCTGCTCGCTGATCAGCGCGGCGAAGGAGTCCCAGCCCTCGTCCTTGCGCGCATCCAGCGGCCGATAGCCGACCTGGCCCAGGAATTCCTCCACCTTGGCCTGGGCGCCGCCGGCTTCGACCAAAGCGGAACGCAGGCTGCCACGGTAGCCGTCATCGTCCAGTGCCTCGCGGGCGATGCCGATGATGCGGCTGCCGGCCGGGATCTGGCCGTCGAGAAAACGATGGAACAAGGCGGGCAGCAGTTTGCGCACGGCGAGATCGCCGGTGCCGCCGAAAATCACCAGGTCGAACGGTTCGACCGGCTGGGGAGAAGCCGTCACTTCAATCACCTCGACGTATTGCGTGGCCTGTGGCCGGGGGGCGTCTATCGGATTTGGTCTATCGGATTTGTTACTTGATCGTACCGTACCACTGAAATACCAGACAACACCACTTGGGTGAAACTTAGTCATGACGGCACTTGCCAGCAGGTTTTCCGGCAAGTGGTACCCCTCGCACGGCCCCGTTTTTGCCCATGCTTGTGGGATTGGTATGGTCATTGGTATCGTGGCCGCCATGGAAACCGCCCTGGCCAACGAATACCTCCGCCTCAGCCGCGATGCGGCCATCCACCAACCGCTGGCCTACCTGCGCTTGCGCCGGGCCATCCGCAATGTGGTGGAGCACCGCGACATCGAACCGGGCCAGGCGCTGCCCAGCGAACGCGACCTGTCGCGCGCGCTCCATCTATCCCGCGTTACCGTGCGCAAAGCCATCGCCGGTTTGGTGGAGGAAGGCATCCTTACCCAGCGCCACGGCGCCGGCACCTTCGTGGCCGAACGCATCATCAAGCCGATGTCGCGCCTCACCAGTTTCACCGAGGATTTGCGCGCGCGCGGACTCAATCCGCGTTCGGAATTCTTCGAACGCGGCATCGGCGAAGTGACGCCGGAAGAATCGATGGCGATGAACCTCTCGCCCGGCGTGCTGGTGGCGCGCTTGCACCGCGTGCGTTATGCCAAGGACGAGCCACTCGCCATCGAGCGCAGCGTGGTGCCAGCCAGTGTGCTGTCCGATCCTTTGCTGGTGCACGACTCGTTGTACGAAGTACTGGAAAGCCTGGGTTGCCGTCCGCGCCGCGCGTTGCAACGGCTACGCGCCGTTTCGCTGGGCGCGCAGCAGGCGCGCCTGCTGCATGTGCCCACCGGTAGCGCCGGGCTGAACATCGAGCGTCGCAGTTTTCTCGATGACGGCCGCGTCGTGGAGTTCACCACCTCGTGGTATCGCGGCGACATTTACGACTTCGTGGCGGAATTACAGACCGACTGACGCCGCAAGGGCGTTGATGGTTAATTCGTCGATTTTCAGTCGCACTATTTTTTAATCCGCGCATTGCACGATCCGGACGATGACGTCGCCGGAGAAATGCATGCACCAAAAATCGACTTCGCAATTACTTGCGGCGCTGGAAAAATTATCCCGATCTAACCGGCCATACGGCCTGTGTGTTCACAAATCGAATACATCGCATGTTTTCACGGCGACTGCCTGATTCTGCGAAACTTACGCATAACTGTCTGTTGCTAATAATAAAATTTACGTCACAGGCACTAGGAATAGTTCTTAACCAGTGCTTACCATCCGTGCGGGCGAAAGTTTATGCCCTTTCCGCACAAACCCATCGCGGACGACTTAAAGACGCAGGTTCCTGATTATCTTTTTCTGGGGAGGTAAAGCACCATGCGCTTCAAGACCACGTTATTGCGCGATTCCATTGTCCTTGCGCTGCTGGCTAGCACCACGGTTTTTGCAAGCGCCGCTGCGGCACAGCAAGGCCCGAAAGACGAAGAAACGAAAACGCTGGAACGCATTGTCGTTACCGGCTCCAACATTCCACGCATCGACACTGAAACCGCTTCGCCGGTGCAGGTGATCTCGCGGCAGGAAATCGAACGCACCGGCAAGGCGACCATCGCCGAGTATCTGCAAACGCTGACGTCCGACGGCGCAGGCTCGGTTCCCAAGACCTTCGGCAACGGCTTCGCTGGCGGCGGCGCGGGCATCTCGCTGCGCGGCCTGGGCGCCGGCTCCACCCTGGTGCTGTTGAATGGCCGCCGCATGGCGCCGTTCGGCCTCGCTGACGACGGACAGAAAGTATTCACCGATCTCAGCACCATCCCGATGGAAGCGGTCGACCGCGTCGAAGTGCTGAAGGACGGCGCCTCCGCCATCTACGGTTCGGACGCGATCGCCGGCGTGGTCAATATCATCCTGCGCAAGGATTTCACCGGCGCGGTGGCGAAGGCCTCCTATGGCGTGTCCAACAACGGCGACGGCAACCAGTGGAAGGGTTCGCTGACCGCGGGCATGGGCAGCATGGCGAAGGACCGTTACAACGTGTTCTTCAACCTGGAAGCCACCAAGACTGAAGAGATCTTCGTGCACGACCGCCATGATCGCGAGTGGATCGGCACGGGCGACATCCGCCCATGGGGTTACAGCATCGCCGGCAGCTCGAATCTGGCCGGCGCGATCACCGGCGGCGGCGCTGTCGCGAGCAGTTCGCCGACGGGATCGGTACGCAATCCGGCTACGGGGCTGTATCAATCGCTGCCGGGTTGCTCGCAGTTCACTCCAGTTCTCACGCCAGCCGATCCGGGCGGCGGCTGCCTGTGGGAAGCCGGCCGGTTCCGCACGCTGACGCCGAACGACCGCACCATCAACTTCTTCACTCGCGGCACCTACGCGCTCTCCGATCACGCCGAGCTGTATGGCGAGTTCGGTTACTCGAACAAGCAGACCAAGTTCCACACCACGCCCTCTGGCGTGTCCGGCGCGTGGGGCTACCCGGGCGGCCCGGTGAATGCCAGCAGCGGCCCGGGCGCCGTCGTGCTCGGTGCCGGCCATCCCGACAATCCATTCGGTGCGCCGGCCCGGCTGCGCTATTCCGCCTGGGACGTGGGCCCGCGCACCATCCTCACCGACAACGATTTCTATCGTTTCCTGGTCGGCGCCAAGGGCACGTTCGCCGATTGGGATTACGACGTCGGCTACCTGCACTCGGAAACCAGCATGACCAACAAGCGTCATGGCTTCCTGCGCTACAGCCATGTCAGGACCGCGTTGAGCGATCCGAACAGCCCGGTCGGCTACTGGCGCATCGGGCAGAACGCCTATCTCAACAGCCGGGCGCTGTACGACTACATCGCGCCGGATATCCAGGCCGATGCCACCAGCAAACTCGACTTGATCGACGCGAAGGCGTCGCGCTCGCTGATGGATCTGCCTGGCGGCTCGCTGGGTCTGTCGATGGGCGTCGAATACCGGCGTCAGTCGGTCAGCCTGACGCCGCAGACCTATACCGATATCGGCGACATCATTGGCCTGGGTTACTCCGCCTATAGGGGCGTGCAACAAGTCGCCGCGGGTTATGTCGAATTGGTAGCGCCGGTGCTGAAGACCGTGGAGCTATCCGCCGCGGCCCGCGTCGACGCCTACCGCCACGGCGACACCTCCACTACGCCCAAGGTCGGTATCAAGTGGACGCCGTTCGATTGGGTCGCCTTGCGCGCTACCTACGCGGAAGGCTTCCGCGCGCCAAACCCGGCCGAGTCGGGCAAGGGCGGCCTGGCCGCCTTCACCACCGCACGCGACCCGGTGCGCTGCCCTGGCGGCACGCCGGCCCCGGGCGCCACACAGGCCGATTGCGCCGCGGCCATCGCCCTCATCACCTCGCCCAATCCAAATCTGAAGCCGGAAGACTCCAAGAGCTATACCTTGGGTCTGGTGCTCGATCCCACCAAGACCACCTCGCTGACCCTTGATGCGTGGAAGATCAAGCGCACCAACGAAATCAACCAGGGCAATACGCAAGCGGCGATCTTGGCCGGCAACGTGGTGCGCAGCGACAACAACCTGCCGGGTATTCCAAACAGCGGCACGCTGCTTGCCACCAGCGTCGGTTATATCAACTCCGCCTCCACCTCAGTGCGCGGTTACGACCTCGACGTACGCCAGCGCTTCGAACTGGGCGACTACGGCAAGCTGCGATTGGATCTGCAGTGGAGCCGCACCGTCTCCTTCGCGCGCAAGGATAAGGGTGTCACTCTGCAATACGCCGGCACCCACGGTAACTGCGACACCACCAACTGCATTGGTACGCCGAAGAACCGCATCAACTTCGGCACCAGCTGGGACATCAACGCCTTCAGTTTCAGCGCGGTGGTGAACTACATCGGTGCCTTCAAGAACGTTGCCTTCAAGGGCGATGTCTGCGCCAACTCGTTTGCCGACGGCACGGATGCACCACGCCATTGCCGTATTCCCTCGTTCTACACCATCGACCTGTCGGGCCGCTGGAAGCCCGCGGACAATTGGGAAATCTTCGGCTCGGTCCAGAACGTGACCGACAAGACCGCCCCGCTGGATCCGCTGACCTACGGCGCCGTGAACTACAACCCGCTGCATTCCAGCGGCGCCATCGGCCGGTACTACACGATCGGTGCGAAGTACACGTTCCTGTAAGCCGCACTGCTTGATCGGTCGAGCCGCACGCAACGAACGTTGCGTGCGGCTTGGCTCGAATCGTTGGCTTCTTGCTTTCGATATCTCTCAAAAAAAAAGGCCGCCAGTTCCTCTGGCGGCGCAAGGGGAGATCACGCCGGGTTACCCCGGCGTTACTTTCTTGTTTACAGCGAGAATTCGGAACGGGCGCCAAGACGGATCGAACGCGGAGCTGAGTAGCTCAGCACGCGACCCTGAAAACCCACCGGTCTTGCGACCGGCGGTTTCCGATGGCAAGTCGCTTGCGACTATCAGTAGTCGTAGGAGACCGACAGGCGCACCATGCGCGGTGGCTGGTAGAACAACGCATCGCCATAGCTGTTGTTGATAGAAACGGTGTTGCCGGCTAAGCCGCTTTCGCCAACCGGGTCGGTCTGCGTGGGCTTCTGCGAATTCAAGGCATTCAGCACATCCAGGTTGAACATCAGCTTGTGCTGGGCGAACTCCGGCGAGTAGTGCACACCGAGGTTGAGCTTCTTGGTCCACGGCGTGTGGCCAGCGGAACCCGGCGGGATACGAACGCCATGGCACCAGTGGTAGTTGCCGGAACCGCCGTTGTTATAGCCGGTCGGATCGTCGGTGCCACTCGGGCCGTAGTAACCCAGACACTCCTTGGGCGTGCCGGACTGAGCCAGCAGCGTACCGGAGACCAGCCATTCCGACGTGATCTGGTAAGCGCCGCGGAAGCGGATCGAGTGCTTGCGGTTGTTGATCAGCTCGCCGTCCTGGCCGTCCATCAGCTGCCAGGAATCCCAGTCTTCCGTCTTGGACACGTCGGACTGACCGAAGTCGGAACGCACCTGGCCCTCCGTGTTACCCCAGCCGCGGCTGTAGGTGTAGTCGACGCGCGCCATCCACTTGCCGTCGAACGGATGCTCCATGTACAGGTCCAGCGAACCGATCTTGCGCCGCACGCCATGCGTGAAGCCCCAGTCCTTCTGGCTCATCGGCACGATGACGCTACCGCTGCCGTTGTCCGCGTTCACCAGCATGTCGTTGGTGATGCCGGGGTTGATCAGGCGGCAGGAGGACGCGCCGTTGATCGAGTTGTTGTAGAGGGTCGGATCCAGCCCCATGCTGGTCATCTTGGCCGCGATCCGGTCGGGCGAGCACTCGTCGTCGATGGCGCTCTTGAGGTCGCGCCACGTCACCTTGGCACCGTAGTTCCACTTGTCATTGAGCTGCTTGTCGAAACCGACAATGAACTCATCCATGTACTCGGCCTTGAGGTTCCGCGCGGTGACCTCCTTGGCATTCTTCGGCAGACCGAACTCGCCATCGGGCGACGTCGGCGTGCCAATCGGGGTCAGGCCGGTCGGCACGGCGGTCACCGGGTCGATCCCCGTATAGTGGAAGTACTGCGTGATGTAGGTCGAACGGTTCGCCGCACGCTCGGCTGCGTTGTCTGGCAGCGCGAGGTAATAGCGGCCCACGTTACCGTAGATCTTGAACGAGGAGTCGCCATTGACGTCCCAGCTGGCGCCGATACGCGGTGACCACTGATTCTTCTCGTCGACGAAGGCTACGCCCAGATCGTTGTAATTGGTGAAGTGGTCGTTGCGGACGCCGACGTTCAACAGCACGTTGGAGCTGACCTGCCAGGTGTCCTGCAGGTAGAACGCCTTCTGGGTCATCGTCATGCTGGTTGCCCAGCCGACCGTGCGCTTCTGCACCCGATTGCCAGTGGCGTAGCGCCAGAAGTAGTTAACGGCCGGGTTGAACGGGTTTTGCTGATCCGGGCCCTGGTTGCTGGCCTTGTAGCTCATGTTGTCGATACCCACGGCCAAGTCGTGGTCACCGAGCTTGTAGTCGAAATCGACGCGCAGGCCATGGGTGCCATTGGTCGCCTTGGGCGAGGTCCAGCTGGTATTGGTCTGGGCGTTGTTGATGCCGATAGCAGGATTCGTCCCCGGCGGCAGCAAGGCCGGATTCTCGTTGTACGGGCGCGAGATGTACGGCAGTGGGCTGGTGTTGCTGTAGACGACCGGGTCCTGGAAGCGGGCCTTGCCGTACAAGATGCTCAACGTGGCAGCATCGGTGATGTAGCTGGTGAAGTGGCCAACGTAGAACTGGGCGTTGTCCTTCGTTACATCGTTGCCCGAGCTGAACGCACCCGCCTTCAGGCTGCTGTAGTCGAACTTGTAGGTGTTACCTGCACCGGTACGCTGGTGGTTATCCAGCGCCGTCAGCTCCAGGATGTTGCTGTCGGTGATGTTCCAGTCCAGCTTGCCGTAGAACTTGTTGGTCTTGTCGGCGTTGTACTGGACTTTGCCATTGGCCGAGTTCTCCACGTTGGTGGAGTCCGTCTTGTCGGTCTCTGCCGCCAGGAACATGAACAGCTTATCTTTGATCAGCGGACCACCGACGTAAGCCGAGTAGACCGTCTCCCACTGCTTGTTGTTGTTACGGTACTGATTCAGCGTACCCGGCTTGGTGGCGCTTTCCAGCTGGTAAGTGACCGGGCCGACCGGTGCCGGGATGGCAGGATTCCCGTAGTAGTTGTTTCTCGGGGTGCTCTCGAGGAACCTCGGCTGCCACACCACCTGGCCACCGAAGTGCCATTCGTTGCTGCCGCGCTTGCCGATCTGGTTGATCACGCCACCGTCGGAACGACCGTACTTGGCGTTGTAGCCGCCGGTCAGCGTTTCCTGCTGCTCGATCGCGCCGTAGGGCAGCGCGAAGCCACCGATGTTCTTGTACGGCTCGCCGGTGGTGTAGCCGTTTACGTAGTAGGCGTTCTCGGACACGCTCGAGCCACCGAAGGAGACGGCGTTGCCGAAGTAGCTACTGCCCTGGACGGTACCCGGAGCGAGCAGCGCGATGGACTCGGCATTGCGGCCCACCGGCAGCTTCCGCAGGTCGGCCGCCGTAATGGTCGTGCTGGAACTCACACTGCTGACGTCGATGGCCGGCAGCGCGTTCGCCGAGACCGTCACCGCGGACAGCTGCTTCGTGTCTGACGTACCCGAAGCGAAATTGATGGCGGTGGCGCCACCCGCCGAAATGCCAACCTTTTCGCGCTGGCTGACGACGGCACCGTCCTTCTTCAGGGTGACGGTATAGGTGCCCAGCGGCAGGCTGTCCGCGCGGTAACGGCCGGCGCTGTCCACGGCGACTTCACGCGTCAAGCCCGTCGAATCCGAAACGACCGACACGGTTTCGCCTGCGGCGGCAGGCGCCTGGCCAAAGATGCTGCCGGTGGTGCTCTGCGCCATCGCGACGCCACCGATGCTCATGCTCAATGCGACAGCCAGCGCAGTCTGACGCCACAACGGCGCCAGGCCGGCGTGTTGGAACTTGCTCATTTGTTTCTCCCCAAAATGGCCTAAGGCCGATAGGCGCGGAGCGCCGAACAGCGAATCGCAAGAAAGCGTTGAATCCTTCGTAGGCCGCGGACTCTGTGTTGCGGAAGCATCCCCATGCCTCCAAGTCAGCGCGCTGATTCAAGCGAATCGCGTACCGAACATAAGCGCCAAAAGTGACGCGCGTCAACAATAATTTCACGCTTGCGCGAAACTTACATACAGTCCCTAGATAAGGCTTTACGAAAGCCTTCCATAAGCCTTCGCATAGCTTGCTTGAAACTTGCTAACGGCGCTCATGCCTGTAAGCCAGACGTAAGGTTACGGACGGATAGACGTCCAAACAAAACGAAGGAAATTACGTTTCCACAGAGCAGGAACGTGATCTTCATTGCCACGCACCCACCTGCCCGTTAAAGTTGCGTTTGTTCGGGTGTCCCGCGGGCTCGTGTCCAAGGGATGAAACGGGAAGCCGGTGCGCCTTGCTTTTGGGCAATGCCGGCGCTGCCCCCGCAACGGTAAGCGAGAGATTCCACCTGCGGTGACATGCCACTGCGCCTTGGCGCGGGAAGGCCACCGACGGGTTGCGCGTAAACAGCGCGCACTCGCGAGCCCGGAGACCGGCCCGACTCCATAACCTGGCGACTCGCGGTGGGCGATGTCGGGCCACGCGTCGGCGTCTGTCGCCTGCCGTTGCTCCGTTTCTCCTCACGCGTTGTTCCGTCAGTTCATGAACTCATGAGCCGTGCGCGTGGCGCGGCGAGGAACACAAGATGAAGAAGACTTTGCTGGCGACGGCGCTGCTGTCCTGCATGGCCGTGGCGCATGCCGCCGACCAGAACGGTACCGAACAGCTCGCCCCGGTGGTGGTGACCGCCACGCGCTCGGCGATGCCGCTGGATGAAACGCTGGCGCCAGTCACCCTGATCACGCATGACGACATCGTGCGACTGCAGCCGCAGTCGGTGCAGGATCTGTTGACCGGCCTGCCGGGCGTGGCGTTCGGTGTTGCCGGCGGTATCGGCCAGCAGACGTCGTTGTTCATGCGCGGCACCAATTCCTCGCACACGCTAGTGCTGGTGGACGGCGTGCGCATCGGTACCGTTGGTGCCGGCATTCCGGCCTTCGAGCAGTTGCCGGTGGAGCAGATCGATCACATCGAAATCGTGCGCGGGCCGCGCTCCAGCCTTTACGGCTCCGACGCGATCGGCGGCGTGATCCAGATCTTCACGCGCCACGGTCAGGCCAACGAGAGCCTGACGCCGTCGATGAGCGTGACCGCTGGCAGCCATCGCCTGGTCGATGGCCAGTTCGGTCTTTCCGGCGGCACCCAGCATGCCTGGTACAACGCCAGCGTCGGTGGCCAGTACACACGCGGCATCAATGCCTGCCGCGCAGAAGCGGCCGGTGTGGGCGGCTGCTTCACCAACGAGCCCGATCTGGACGGCTACCGCACCTATAACGGCGCCTTGAGCGGCGGCTACCACTGGGACAACGGCACCGAACTGAGCGCCAGCCTGCTCAAGAGCAAGGGCGACATCAAGTACGACGGCGACTTCCAGAACTACACGCGCCGCTCGCAGCAGGTGGCCGGCACCAACCTGCGCTTCGCTGTGTTGGAAGCTTGGAAGATGAGCTTGAGCGCCGGCCAGAATCTGGACCGCGCGGACAACTACCTCAACCGCGCCGACCTGGGTGCGAACATGGTGCGCGAGGGTTATCTGTATTCGCGCCGCAACCAGGCTTCCTGGCAGAACGACGTCACGTTTGCGCCGGGTCAGCTGCTCAGCGCCGGTGTGGACTACCAGCAGGAACATCTGCGCAGCGATACCGGTTACCTGAGCACCTCGCGCAACAACACCGGCGTGTTCGCGCTTTACCAGGGTCAGTTCGGCGCACATGAGCTGCAGCTGTCGGCCCGCCACGACCACAACCAGCAGTTCGGCAACCACAACACCGGGGCGGCCGCATACGGCTATGGCTTTGGCAACGGCATGAAGCTCACCGCGTCGTACGGCACCGCGTTCCACGCACCGACCTTCAACGACCTGTACTTCCCGCCGTTCTTCGGTTTCGCCACGGCCAATCCGAACCTGCGTCCGGAGAAGTCGCACACGGCGGAGATCGGTTTGTCCGCACGCCCTGGCGTGTGGAACTGGGCGGTGAATGCGTACCAGACGAAGATCAGCGACCTGATCGGCTATGACGCGAACTTCGTGCCGGTCAACCTCAGCAAGGCGCGTATCCGCGGCATCGAAGGCCAGCTTGGCGCCGATGTGGATGGCTGGCATGTGCGCGGCTATCTGACCTTCCAGAAGCCGGAGGACCGCGGCGCCGGTCCTCAGCAAGGCAACCTGCTGGCCCGCCGTCCGGAGCGCATCGCGCGCGTGGATCTGGACCGCGACCTGGGCGCCTTCAGCGTAGGCGGATCGGTGAACGGCGAAGGCTATCGCTACGACGAAGCGGCGAACCTGCATCGTCTGGGCGGCTACGGCACGGTGGATCTGCGCGCCAGCTGGAACTTCCAGCCGGGCTGGAGCCTGCAGGCGCGTGTGGCTAACGTGTTCGATCATCACTACGAGACGGTGCGTTTCTATAACCAGCTGGGCCGCACGGGTTATCTGACCTTGCGTTATAGCCCCGCGCGCTAAGGCTCTGCTCCTCTCCCTGCACACACTGTCTCTCTCCAGATGAGCGAGGGTTTGCTTTTGATCTTGGGGGCCCCTGTGCAGCGGTGAGGGATGGACGATCAGGCCCCGAAGGGGGCATCGGCATGGACGCCGATGCCTTTTCGACACGACAGGGACGTCGTGTCGAAAAGCCCGGCCAGCCCTCACGGACTCGGAGGGCGAAGCCCGGAGAGCGCGGAAGAGGGGTGGCCTTCTCTTTGGTTACTTTCTCTTGGCCAAACAAGAGAAAGTGACCCGGCCGCCGGCAGGCGGACGGAAGCCCGCGGCAGGCGAGCCAGGTCGCGACAACGCGAACATCGAAGCGATACGCCTCTAGACCCCTGCCTGCGCCGGGGTGACGACAATGGAGGTTATCGCGAGCACCCGCCCCTCACCCCAACCCTCTTCCCGTCCACAACTTGTAAACGGGGGAGAGGGAGCAGGCTCTGCTGCTGGGCCGGACTTGCGGCACATCCGTTCCCACGGCCAACGGCATAAAGTCCAGCCCGGACGCGTCCATGAACCCGTACGGCACCCGCTGACGGGTGGCGCATGACTCATGTGGTCCGGGAAACGCGTGAATATCTTTGCACCACTGATTCGCCGACCGATCGGCACGTCGCTGCTCGCGGTGGGCCTCGCGCTGGCTGGCTTCTGGGCCTATCTGTTGCTTGGCGTCGCGGCGCTGCCGTCGATGGAATTCCCAGGCATGTCGATCTACGCCGAGGTGCCCGGCGCCAGTGCGCAGACCATGGCGTCGACCGTCGCCGCCCCGCTGGAGCGCCATCTGGGCCGCATCCCCGGCGTGAAGGAGATGAGTTCAGAGAACAACGACGGCTCGACCTCGGTCATCCTGCTGTTCGAACCGGGCAGGTCTACCGACCGCCTGGCTCGCGACGTACAAGCAGCGATCAATGCCTCGGCGGCCGACCTGCCGTCGAGCATGACCATCCCGCCGCGTTACTTCAAATTCAGTACCGCGCAGATGCCGGTGCTGCTGATGTCGATGACCTCGCGAACGCTGCCGCCGGACAAGCTGTTCGATCTCGCCGACACGCTGATCAAGCCCGCCCTGTCGCAGATCCCCGGGGTGGCGCAGGTGCGCGTGATGGGCGGCCGCCCCAAGGCGGTGCGGGTGGAGTTGAACAATGCCGCCCTGGCGGCGATGGGCCTCACCGCCAACGACGTGCGCAACGCGCTGCGAGCCGCGAATGTCACCTCGCCGCAAGGCACCTTGAGCGATGGCTTGACCCAGCTGACCGTCACCGCCGACGACGCTTTGCACGAGCCGGCAGAGTTCGCCTCGCTGCTGATCGCGGTGCGGAACGGCACGCCGGTACGGCTGTCGGACGTGGCCCGGGTCACCAGCGGGCAGCAGGACGAGTACCAAGCGGCCTGGTTCAACGGCTCACGTTCGGTGAGCCTGCGCATCAGCAAGCGCCCGGAGGCTAATGCGGTAGCGACCGCCGACGCGGTGCGCGCCAAGTTGCCGGAAATGCGCTCGTGGCTGCCGGCGGACCTGACCATCACGCCGATCTTCGATCTCACCCTGACCACCAAGTCGGCCCTGCACGAAGTGGAAGTGGCGCTGCTGCTCAGCATCCTGATGGTGGCGGTGGTGATGCTGGTCTTCCTGCGCCGGTTGCGGCCGACCCTGATCGCCATGCTCAGCGTGCCGCTGTCGCTGGCCGGCGCCTTTGTCGTGATGTGGTCGCTCGGCTACACCTTGAACACACTCTCGCTGGTGGCCCTGGTGCTGTGCATCGGCTTCGTGGTTGACGATGCCATCGTGGTGATCGAGAACATCGTGCGCCATATGGAACATGGCGAACAGGCACTGCCGGCTGCGCTGGTCGGCGTGCGCGAGATCGGCTTCACGGTGGTGTCGATCACCTTGTCGCTGGTGGCCGTGTTCGTACCGCTGTTGTTCGGCAACAGCCAGTTCACGCTGATCATGCGCGAGTTCTCGGTGACCTTGACCGCGGCGGTGGTGATCTCGGCGGTGATCTCGCTGACGGTGACGCCCGCGCTGTGTGGCTGGCTGCTGATCCACGAGGCGCCAGGTGCGCGCAAACCCAGCCGCCTGGAACGCGCGATCGAGCGCTTCGACCGCGGCCTGCACCGCACCTATGAGCGCGCACTGGACTGGGCGATGCACCATCGGCGCCTGATGCGCTGGCAGCCGCTGATCCTGCTGGTGCTGACCATCATGCTGGCCATGGCGGTGATCAAGACCGCGGGTTTCAATTTCATGCCGAAGGAAGACATTGGCATGATCCGCGGCAGCATCCGCGCCGACGCCAATATCTCGCCCACGTTGATGGCCGAGCGCGCCCAGCGTGCCGCCGCCATCATGAAGGCCGACCCGGCCGTACTCGATGTCACCACCTTCCTCGGCAGCGACAACGCGGGCGGCGCGGTGGGCAACCAGGCCACGATGTTCGTCGACGTCAAACCGCGCGGCAACGGCCCAGGCCAGCGCAGCGAGCACATCGACGCGGTGATCGAGCGCCTGCGCAAACAATACGAAGTGCTGCCCGAACTGCAGGTATCGCTCAACTCGATGAGCTTCTTCAACGGCGGCGGTGGCGGCGGCACCGGCAGCGAGAGCTTCCAGCTGATCAGCAGCAACAACATCGACCTGCAGCCATGGGTGTTCAAGGTCACCAAGATGATGCGCGCGCGCAAGGAGTTCCGCGACGTCAGCAGCGACTACGACAGCATCGACAAGCAGCAGATGCTGAAGGTGGACCGCAAGGCCGCCGGCCGCCTGCAAGTGAGCATGGGCATGGTCGACACAGCGCTGTACAACGCGTTCGGCCAGAACCAGGTGTCGATCATCTACTCCGACATCAACCAGTATTGGGTGGTGCTGACCTCGGCCGCGGAGCACTCGCTCAGCCCGGAGACCCTGCTCAATACCTACGTGCGCAACGGCAAAGGCGGCATGGTGCCGCTGTCGGCGCTGGCGCATATCGAGCCGAATGTGACGCCTTCGCTGGTCAATCACTACAACCAGCTCGAAGCCTCGCAGATCTATTACAACCTGCCGCAGGACTTCCCGCGCGACAAGGGTATGAAGCTGATCGAGGAAATCGTCGAACAAGCCCAGCTTCCGGCCGGCGTAAAGCTCGGTTACACCGGCGAGAACCAGCAGCTGGACGAAAGCAAGAACAACACCTGGTTGTTGCTGACCGGCTCGATCCTGGCGATGTACATCGTGCTGGGCATGCTCTACGAGAGCCTCGGCCAGCCGCTGACCATTCTTTCCACCCTGCCGGCCGCGGGCATGGGCGCGTTCCTGGCCATGCTGGTGACGCAGACGCCGATGTCGCTGATCGGCGTGATCGCGATTCTGATGCTGATCGGCATCGTGAAGAAGAACGCGATCCTGATGGTGGACTTCGCCCTGGTGGCGCAGCGCGAACACGGGCTGTCGCCGCCGGAAGCTATTCGCGAGGCCGCGCTGGTGCGTTTCCGTCCTATCACCATGACCACCCTGGTGGCGATCGGCGCCGCGTTGCCGCTGGCGATCGGTTTCGGTATCGGTTCGGAGACGCGACAGCCGCTGGGTGTGGCTATCGTCGGTGGCCTGTTGGTCTCGCAGTTGCTGACCTTGCTCAGCACACCGGCAATTTATTTGTGGAACTACGACCATCAGCAGCGTAAGGCTGCTCGTCAAGCACGACGCGCGGCGAAACGGGCGTTGAAAGCGGCCGCGCAAGCGGCCTAGCTCTTAGCCCCCTGCGTGTCCCACAGGGACTTCCTTCGGTCGCGAGCGAGGCCGGGAGGGGGTGAACATTTGCGACACCGTTAACCCCGTGCCTTTCGGCACGGCCCCGACTTAAGGCACATCCATCTGTCACGTCGAGGTGCGCATATAGCCGATATGATTGCGCACGCCTCCGGTATCGCGCGCATTGGCGCGCCCCTCCCTCCGCTGCCGCGCCATGACGGTATGGCGCGGCCTGCACAAAGACAGCCCGGTACGGAAACCTAGTGAACATCTTCGCGCCTCTGATCCGCCGCCCTGTCGGCACCTCACTGCTCGCGCTGGGCCTGATTCTGGCCGGCCTGTTCGCCTATCGCCTGCTGGGCGTGGCCGCCCTGCCGTCGCTGGAATTCCCAGGTGTGTTCGTGGTGTCCTCGATGCCGGGCGCCAGCGCGCAGACGATGGCGACCACGGTGCTGGCGCCGCTGGAGCGCCACCTGGGCCGCATCCCTGGCGTGGAGGAAATGTACGGCAACGCCACCGAGGGCTCGGCCACGGTGCAGGTTCGCTTCAACTTCGGGCGCAGCGCGGATAAGGCCGCGCGCGATGTGCAGGCGGCCATCAATGCTGCCGCGGTGGATCTGCCCTCGGGCATGCCGTCGCTGCCGCAGTACTTCAAGTTCGATACCTCGCAAATTCCCATCCTGCTGGTATCGCTGACCTCGACCAGCCTGCCGCCGGACAAGCTGTACGACCTCACCGACACCCTGCTCAAACCGGCGGTGGCGCAGGTGCCCGGCGTGGCGCAGGTGCAGGTGTTTGGCGGCACGCCGCATGCAGTGCGCATCGAGCTGGATACCAATGCACTGGCCGCCAAAAAGCTGAGCGCGGACGACGTGAGCAATGCGCTGCGCGCGGCCAACGTCACCTCGCCGCAGGGCACGCTGAGCGATGGTCACACGCAGACCACGGTCACGGCGACCGACTCGCTGCACACGCCAGAGGATTTCGCCAAGCTGCTGATCTCGGTGAAGAACGGCACGCCGGTGCGCTTGTCCGATGTGGCTCGGGTCACCAGCGGGCAGCAGGATATCTATCAGGCGGCCTGGTTCAACGGCAAAACCACGGTGGCGATGCAGATCAGCAAGCGTGCCGAGGCGAATGCCGTCGCCACGGTGGAAGAAATCCGCAAGCGCCTGCCGGAGTTCCGCCAATGGATGCCGGCGGACGTGGTGATCACGCCCATCTTCGACCTTACCCAGACCACCAAGTCCGCCTTGCACGAAGTGCAGGTGGCGCTGCTGATCAGCATCGTGATGGTGGTGTTGGTGATGCTGGTGTTCTTGCGCCGGCTGCGACCCACCTTGATCGCCACGCTCAGCGTGCCGCTGTCGCTAGCCGGTGCCTTCGTGGTGATGTACTTCCTCGGCTATACGCTCAACACGTTGTCGCTGGTCGCGCTGGTGTTGTGCATCGGCTTTGTGGTGGACGACGCCATCGTGGTGATCGAGAACATCGTGCGTCATATGGAGCACGGTGAGCCGCCGTTGCAGGCGGCGCTGGTCGGCGTGCGCGAGATCGGTTTCACGGTGGTATCGATCACCTTGTCGCTGGTGGCGGTGTTCGCGCCGCTGCTGTTCGGCAACAACATGCTGGTCATGTTGCTGCGCGAATTTTCAGTGACGCTGGCGGTGGCGGTAGTGATCTCGGCGCTGGTGTCGCTGACTCTCACGCCGGCTCTATGCGGTTACTTCCTCACCCACGACGAGCCAGGCACCCGCACGCCGGGCCGGATGGAGCGCGCACTGGAGCGCTTCGACCGCGGCCTGCATCGTGCCTATGAGCGCGCGCTGGATTGGGCCATGCGCCATCGCCGGATCATGCGCTGGCAGCCCTTGATCCTGTTGATCCTGACGGGCGTGCTCGCATTTGCCGTGGCGAAGACCGCAGGCGGCAACTTCATGCCAGAGGAAGACATCGGCATGATCCAGGGCGATATTCGCGCGGATGCCAATATCTCGCCCACCATGATGGCGACGCGCGCCAAGCGCGCCGCCGAGATCATGGAGGCCGATCCGGCCGTGCTCGATGTACTGACCACGCTCGGTTCCAACGACGGCAATGGCGCCGTGGGCAACGCGGGCAGCATGTTCGTCGACCTCAAGCCGCTAGGCGACGGCCCCAACGATCGCCACGACAGCGCCAAGAAGGTGATGGAGCGCCTCAGCAAACAGTACGACCCGCTGCCCGACGTAAAGGTATCGCTGAGCCTGGTGCAGTTCCTCGGCGGCGGCGGCAGCGGCGATGGCGGCGGCAAGTACGAGTTCCAGCTGATCGGCACCGGTGGCCAGGATCTGCAGCCGTGGACGCTGAAGATGGTGCGTTACATGCGCACGCTGAAGGATTTGCGCGACGTCACCAGCAACTTCGATCTCACTGGCAAGCAACAGTTGCTGAAGGTGGACCGCGAAGCCGCCGGCCGCCTGCACGTGGGCATGGGCACGATCGACACCGCGCTGTTCAACTCCTTCGGCCAGCGCCAGGTGTCGGTGATCTATTCCGACATCAACCAGTACTGGGTGGTGCTGACCTCAGCCGCCGCGCAATCGCTGAGCCCGGAGTCGCTGCTCAACGTACGCGTGCGCAACAGTCAGGGCTTGATGATTCCGCTGTCTGCCGTGGCGCGTATCCAACCTAATATCAGCCCCACGCGCATCCGCCACCACAACCAGCTGGAAGCCTCCACCATCCGCTACAACCTGGCCGAGAACGTGCAGCAGGACCGCGGCGTCGCGCTGGTCGAGCAGGCCGCCATCGCCGTGGGTCTGCCGGCTGGTGTGAAAGTCGAATTCACCGGCGACAACCAGCGCCTGCAACAGGCCAAGTCGAACGGCATGGTGTTGCTGCTGGCCTCGATCCTGGCGATGTACATCGTGCTGGGCATTCTTTACGAAAGCCTCGGCCATCCATTGACCATTCTTTCCACGCTGCCGGCCGCCGGCATGGGCGCCTTCCTGGCGATGCTGGTGACGCAGACCCAGGTCACGCTGATGGCGATCATCGCGATCCTGATGCTGATCGGCATCGTGAAGAAGAACGCGATCCTGATGGTGGACTTCGCCTTGGTGGCGCAGCGCGAACGCGGCCTGTCACCGCCAGAGGCGATTCGCGAGGCGGCGCTGGTGCGCTTCCGTCCGATCACCATGACCACGCTGGTAGCGATGGGCGCGGCGCTGCCGCTGGCGATCGGCTTCGGCGTGGGCTCGGAAATGCGCCAGCCGCTGGGCGTGGCGATCGTGGGTGGCCTGCTGGTGTCGCAGCTGCTGACCTTGCTCAGCACACCAGCGATCTATCTGTGGAACTTCGATCGCAAGGCACGCAAGGCGGCACGGCAGGCGCGGCGTGCGGCGAAGCGGGCGTTGAAGGCAGCCGAGCAGGCGGCCTGACAACACGCGCTCCTGGAACCACCCCCAGCTTGTCCCAAAAAAGTGACTTCCCACGGTCGCAAGGAAGGGAATGTGTGTACCCGTGCCCTTTGACAGGGTGCGGACTTCAGGCACATTCGCGACGCGGGGCTCCAGGCGCATATAGTCGGCTGTAGACCGCGACACCGGCCTGGCTGGGACATGCCGTGAATCTCTTCGCACCCCTTATCCGACGCCCCATCGGCACTTCGCTGCTCGCGCTGGGTCTGGTGCTGGCCGGTTTCTGGGCCTATCTGCTGCTGGGCGTGGCTGCGCTGCCGACCATCGAGTTTCCCGGCGTGGTGGTGTTCTCGCAGATGCCGGGCGCAAACGCGCAAACCATGGCCAGCACGGTGGTGGCGCCGCTGGAACGGCATTTCGGCCGTATCCCCGGCATTCGGCAGATGACGTCGCTGACCAACGACGGCGGCACGCAGATCCAGATCCTGTTCGACTTTGGGCGTAGCGCCGACAAGGCCGCGCGCGACGTGCAGGCGGCGATCAACGCGGCCGCGCCCGACCTGCCGAGCGGCATGCCCAACCCGCCGCAGTACTTCAAGTTCGATACCTCGCAGATCCCGGTGCTGCTGGTCTCGCTGACCTCCACCAGTCTGCCGCCCGACAAGCTGTACGACCTTACCGACAACTTGATCCGGCCGACGGTGGCGCAGATCCCCGGCGTGGCCCAGGTGCAGGTATTCGGCGGCACGCCGCACGCGGTGCGGGTGGAACTGATTCCGTTCGCGCTGGCCGCCAAGCAACTTACCGCCGACGACGTGAGCAACGCCCTGATCGCGGCCAACGTCACCTCGCCGCAGGGCACTATCGGCGACGGCCACACGCTGATGACGGTTACCGCCACCGACGGGCTGCAGACGCCGGAGGAATTCGGCCGCTTGCTGATCTCGGTCAAGAACGGCACGCCGGTGCGGCTGTCCGACGTGGCCACCATCAGCGGCGGCGAGCAGGATCAGTACCAGGCCGCCTGGTTCAACGGCAACCGCACCGTGGCGATGCAGATCAGCAAGCGCGCCGATGCGAATGCCGTGGCCACCGCGGATGCCATCCGCGCGAAGCTGCCCGAGTTCCAGCGACTGGTGCCGGCAGACGTGCAGATCACCCCGATCTTCGATCTGACCCAGACCACCAAGTCGGCCCTGCATGAAGTGCAGCTGGCCCTGCTGCTCAGCATCGTGATGGTGGCGGTGGTGATGCTGGTCTTCCTGCGCCGCATCGGCCCCACCCTGATCGCCATGCTCAGCGTGCCGTTGTCGCTGGCCGGCGCCTTCACGCTGATGTGGTCGCTCGGCTATACCCTGAACACGCTGTCGCTGGTGGCCCTGGTGCTGTGCATCGGCTTCGTGGTGGACGACGCCATCGTGGTGATCGAGAACATCGTGCGCCATATGGAGCACGGCGAGGCCGCCTTGCCGGCGTCGCTGGTCGGCGTGCGCGAAATCGGCTTCACGGTGATCTCGATCACCTTGTCACTGGTCGCGGTGTTCGCGCCGATGCTGTTCGGCAACAACATGTTCACCGTATTGATGCGCGAGTTCTCGGTGACCTTGACCGCCGCCGTGGTGATCTCGGCCGTGGTCTCGCTCACCCTCACACCAGCGCTATGCGGCCGCTACCTGACGCTTGCGCACGCCGAGGGCAAGCCGCCTTCGCGGCTGTCGCTGGCGCTGGAGCGTTTCGACCACGGCCTGCACCATATCTACGAACGCGGACTGGACTGGGCCATGCACCACCGCAGTCTGATGCGCTGGCAGCCGCTGATCCTGCTGATACTCACCGGTGTACTCGCCTTCGCGGTGGTGAAGACTGCCGGCGGCGGGGTGATGCCGCAGGAAGACATCAGCATGCTGCAGGCCAACGTCACCGCCGACGCCAATATCTCGCCGATCCTGCTGGCCGAACGCGCGCAGAAGATCGGCGAGATCATGCTGGCCGACCCCGCGGTGCAGGACGTCACCAATATCCTCGGCAACAACAACACCAACGGCGCGGTAGGCAACAGCACCACGCTGTTCGTGGACCTCAAGCCGCTGGGCAACGGGCCGGGCGAACGCCGGGACCCGGTCAAGACGGTGATCGAGCGGCTGGACAAGCAGTACAAGGCGATCCCCGACCTGGTGGTGACGCTCACGCCCATCCAGTTCCTCGACAATGGCGGCGATGGCAGCGGCGGCGGCCAGTACCAGTTCCAGCTCATCAGCACCACCAGCACCGACCTGCAGGCGCCTGCGCTGAAGCTCTCGCGCATCATGCGCGGCATGAAGGCGTTCCGCGACGTCACCACCAGCTTCGACAGCATCGGCAAACAGCAGATGCTCAAGGTGAACCGCGAGGCAGCCGGCCGCCTGCACCTGAACGTGGCCCAGGTGGATGAGGCGCTGTACAACGCCTTCGGCCAGCGACCGGTCTCGCTGATCTATTCGGATATCAACCAGTACTGGGTGGTGCTGACCGCGGCCGGCGCGGAGACGATCAGTCCGGAAGCCCTGCTCAACATTTACGTGCGCAACGGCCAGGGCAAGATGATCCCCTTGTCCGCGGTGGCGAAGATCGAGCGGAACATCACCCCGGTGACCATCAAGCATTTCAACCAGCTGGAATCCACCACCATCAACTACAACCTGGCGGAAGGCGTATCGCAGGCCGAGGGCTTGCGGCTCGTCGATCAGGCCATCGCCGCCGCCGATCTGCCAGCAGGTGTGCAGAAAGAGTACAGCGGCAACAACCAGCAACTGATCGAGGCGCTCACCAACGGCATCTTTGTGTTCGTCGCCGTGATCCTGGCGATGTACATCGTGCTGGGCGTCCTCTACGAAAGCCTGGTCCATCCGCTGACCATTCTTTCCACCTTGCCGGCCGCGGGCATGGGCGCGTTTCTGGCCATGCTGGTGACGCACACCCAGCTGACGCTGATGTCGGTGATCGCGATCCTGATGCTGATCGGCATCGTGAAGAAGAATGCGATCCTGATGGTGGACTTCGCCCTGGTCGCCGAACGCGAGCGCGGACTCTCGCCGCCAGAAGCGATCCGCGAGGCGGCACTGGTGCGCTTCCGTCCGATCACCATGACCACGCTGGTGGCGATGGGCGCGGCGCTGCCGCTGGCGATCGGCTTCGGCGCGGGCTCGGAAATGCGCCAGCCGTTGGGCGTGGCCATCCTCGGCGGGCTTTTGGTGTCGCAATTGCTGACCCTGCTCAGTACGCCTGCGATCTATCTGCGCATCTACGACCGCAAGGAGCGCAAGGCTGCGCGCAAGGCGCGGCGTGCGGCGAAGCGGGCCCTGAAGGCGACGGGACAGACGGCCTGATCGCGCTGTCTCCGCTTCAATCCTTGGGACTGGTGCAAGCCGCGTAGCGCTGGCCTTCGACCCGCAGCAAGTCGCTGCCGTCGTGCGCGGCGAGGCTGCCCGTGTAGTGCTCCGGCGAATCGAAGGCCACCCGCCCACGCGCGGGCATCGATGGATGCCCCGGGCAGTTCAGTGTCCACGCCAGCGACGTGCGGCTGCGCTGCTCGTCGCCTCGCTGGCACGCCTCGATGCCGGGCAACGGCAGGGCAGCGAACTCGGCCCACGGATCGGCATCCTCGTCCACGCAATGCCATGCCACTTGTTCGGCCCCCGGATGGCCTTGCCGGACGACGTGCGTGACGATCTTCCACAACCCGGGCATCGCCTGAAAGTCGCCGGCATCGGCATGCACGGCGGTCGCCGCCATGGCCACCACCAGCCCTGCCGACAGATAGAGAAGAGGGTGGCGAAACCACCGCTGATGGACGATGGGTGAAGTCATCGTGCTGATGCTCCTGGCTGCCTGGTACGCGGAACCGGCACCGCATCGCGCGGTGCCGGCGGGTAAAGCCGTATCCACTGGACGCTCAGCCCTGCGTATCGTCGTCCTCATCGTCCGACTCGGCGGCGCGGCCGAAGTTGAACATGCTCATCAGATTACCGATGGCCGGCGCATTGACCGGCACGTACGGGTCGCCGGGGCGCGTGCGCGGGTTGGGCAGGTTGTCGCGACCGCGCGGCGAAATGGTTTCGTGCAGGCGCCAGTTGGCCTCGACGAATTTGTCGAAGGACACATGGTCGTAGTACGCGTGCACCACGCGGCCGCCGGTGGAGAAGCGCGACACCACCAGCAGCGGGATGCGCGTGCCGTCGCCGAAGAAATCGATCGGCTGGATGTAGCCTGAGTCCCAATAGCCGCCGCCTTCGTCGAAGGTCACCATGATCGCGGTGTCCTTCCACACCTCGGGATTCGCCTTGGCCATGTCCACGATCTTCTTCACATAGCCCTCGAACAGACCGAGCTTGGACGAGGCCGGGTGGCCGTCCAGGATGCCGTCCGGCTTGGCGATGGCCACCGCGGGCAGGGTGTTGTGCTGGATATCGTTGTACAGGTCGTTGAGATCCTGGTTGTTGGCGCGCAACTTGGGATCGGTCATGACCTGGGTGGAATACAGGAACGGGTCGCAGATATTGCAGAAGGTGCCGGCTTCGCCGTTTTCCTTGCCGTTGCCCCAGCCTTCGCCGTAGTACTTCCAGCTCACATGGTGGCGGCTCAACAGCAGGGCGAGGTTTTCCTGTCGCGTCGGCGGGATGGTGAACTGATTGGCGCCCAGCGGGGCCGGCGTGCCGTCACCGAGGTAGCCCGGGTTGTAGTTGTTCACCAGATAGTAGGCGCCGCGCTGGCAGTCGCCGCCGCGGAAGCTGCGGTAGGGCAGTCCGTGCAGGTAATCCTTGACCGCATCCACCCCAGGCTGGCTGTCGTCGGCGCAATTGACGTAGGAACCGCCGCCATAGCCATCCTGCGTGTACCAGTTGTCCGTACCGGGTTGCGCGTTGGGATTTTCGATCTGGTTGGCCGGTGGTGTGACGGGGCGCCCGTCGGCATCGGCGTAGTAAATCAGGCTGCCGTAGCCAAGCATGATGTGGTTGGCGCCGGTGCCGCCCATCACCGACTGGTGGAAGTTGTCGCTCAACGCATACTCGCGCGCCAGCTCGGCGAAATACGGCGCATCGCCCTTGGCCATGTTGAGGAACTGCATGGCGGTGGCACCTTCACCGGTGCTCTGTTCGTTGAAACCGGCCGGCAACGGCTTGCCGTTGCTGCCGGCGCCGACGCTGGTCTCCACCCAGGGGAACAGGTCGCTGCGGCAACCGCTGGGATTGTGCGGCGTAGCGGCGCTGCTGGAGCAGTCGAGCTGTTGCCACATCTGGAAGAAGCGATGCACCGGACTGTTGGCGTAGTCGTCATAGCTCAGCGAGGCGCTCATATCGACCGGCGCATTCGGCAACTGGCTGGGGAAGCGGGTGTCGATCACCTTGTGCGGCAACCCGGTACCACCCGTGGCTAGCTGCGCATAGTCAGCAACCGGCAGGCCCGGTTCGATCGCTTGCGCTTGGGCGGCGGAAGCGAAGTACGGCTGGGTCGGCGCGCCACCGGTATTCATCGCCGGCAGTACGGCATAAGGCACGGTGTGCTGGGGTGCGATCGAGAACGCACCCGTGTCGGTAGCCTTCCATTGCTGTGCGGCGGCGACATTCGGCCCGGGCGTGCCATCGGCATTGACGATGCCTTCCGACAACAGGTTGCGCACGCTCTGTCCCTTCGGCGGCGTGTAGGTAGCGTAAACATGATCGAAGGTGCGGTTCTCACCGATCAGCAGGATGACGTGCTTGATCGGCGTGCGCGTGCGGTCGCTGCGGTCGTCGGGATCGCCTGGCCGATGCAGCACCGCGATGCCGCCGGGCAGGCCGCCGCGCGGACTGGTACCGGCGCCCGGAATACCGTGGCGGAATGGCGCGTCTTGGTCAGGCGGAGTGTTCTGCGCGCTGGCCGCGCCGGCCAGGGCAGTGGCAAGCGCGGTAAGCAACAACGGTAAGAAACGCTTACGGCCGAAGAGCATGGGCATAACATGGACTCCTGCAGACTGCAGCAACTGCAATCGAGTGGCCCCCCTGATTTCGGCCGGCGACATCGCGTGGTGTGCTGGCCGCCCGGCAGCATGGTCCCCACGTATGACGTTGCGTTGGCAGCTTCACGACAACGGAGACGCCGTGGATGACAGCGCCGCTACAGGCGCAAAGCCTTGCGCATACGCGGAAAATTGCGCTGTTTCAGGCTCGCGGCAACAGCTTGAAGGGTCGCATCATCTCGTTGTCTTCGTGCTCGAGCAGGTGGCAATGCCAGACATAGCGTCCGGGCTCGCCTTCGAAACGCATGATGATGCGAGTGACCATGCCGGGGTCGGCACGCACGGTGTCTTTCCATCCCGCCTCGTGCGGCGGCGGCGCCTGGCCCGGGCCGGTGTATTTCAGCCCGCGCCGGGCGTTCCAGGCGAACAGGTCGAATGGCCGCCGCTCGATCACCTGGAAGCGCACCAGATGCAGATGGATCGGATGCACGTCGCCGGTAAGGTTGACCAAACTCCAGATCTCCACGCTGTCCTGGCGCGGGTTCTCGGTGATCGGCGCCGACCAGTGCCGGCCACCGAGCATCATCATCATGGCGTTGCCGCCCGTGTCGTCCCGTTCGCCCAGGGTGAGGATGCGATCGCGTACCGCGGTAGCCGGATCGATGCGCGGCACCGCACGCAATACGCTGGGCAGCATCGAGCTGTCGCGGCGGCCGCGGTCGCGTACCCGAAATTGCAGGATCGCTTCCGATTGCTGGCGAAGCTGCACCGTTTGGCCGTCCAGATCCGCGAAGTCCACCACCACGTCGGCGCGCTCGGCCGGATACAGTTCGATCTGTTCGCGCTCGACCGGCGCCGGCAACAGGCCCTGGTCGCTGCCGATCTGCTGGAATGGCTTACGGTTCGACAGCGAGAGATTGAAGTGCCGGGCGTTGGCGACGTTGACCAGGCGTAAACGATAGCGGCGCGGCTCCACCTCCAGATAGGGGTAGAGCTTGCCGTTGCACAGCGTAGCGTTGCCGTAGCACTCCGATACCCACGGCGCGGCGGGATCGTCGGAAACGGGATAGTAGAGCTGGCCATCCTGCGCGATCAGGCGATCGCACAGGATCAGCGGCAGCTCGCATTCGCCCGAGGGCAGTCCCAGCGCCTGTTCTTCCGGGTCGCGAAGGTGGAAGGCGCCGAACAAGCCGGCGTAGATGTTGAGCCGGGTGACGCCCATGGCGTGGTCGTGATACCAGAGCGTGGCCGCGTCCTGTGCGTTGGGATAGTGGTACAGCGCCGAGTGACCCGGTGCGTATCCATCCTCCGGCCAGCCGTCGCTATCGGCGGGCACGCGGGCGCCATGCACGTGGGTGACCGTGCGCACCTCCGGCTTCGATCGGTCCGCGCCGTGGATGGCGTGGTCGATCGGCAGGAAGTGCCGCGTGGGCAGGGCGTTGACCCACTCGACCAGCAGCGGCTCACCGCGCATCGCTTCCAGGGTAGGCCCCGGCGAGCTGCCCTGGTAACCCCACAACGGCGTGGGCGGAAGATCGCGGTGCAGGCGCGCCTGGAAGGCGCGCATCTCCATCCGGTAATAGGGGAGCATGCGGTCTGCATAGCGCGGATGCGTACGTTGTTCCGTGATGCGTGCGATCGGCGGGATCGGCAACGCATCGACGAAACGCGTCAGCGTCGCTGGATTGACTAGCGCAACCTTGGGCTCGGCGAGCTGTGGCACGCTCATGCGACCCGCTGGCATCGGCATCGCCGCGGTGGCGCGCAGTACATCGGCCAGCATGGGAAAGCCCAGCAGGCTGCCTGCGCCGAGCAAGAATTGGCGGCGGGTGAAACTCATGTGCGTGGGCCCGTGGGCACCCGCACGAGAGATGGCCTGCGGAAACGAGGTGGGCCGGTCATGCGGCCCAACTTAGAAAGGCTGGGTGACAGTTCTGTGGCAATTCCGCACGCGAGAGAGGTTTAGCCCCTCCCCCTGCCTGTCCCTCTTTCGGCACAGGCAGGGAAGGGGCAGGCTGTCTCAAGTTGGCGGCGTTTACTCAACCGCCTCGGCCACTTCCATCGGCAGCTTTTCCGGCCCCTTCGCCACCGGCGCGGCCAACATGCGCGCCTTACGCCAGCCACCCCAGCGGTAGTAGCTCATCGCCATCAGCATCGCGGCCAGCGAGCCAAGCGGGAAACTCCACCAGATGGCGTCGGAGCCCATGCTCGGCATCAGCGAGAGCGCGAAGGGTGGACGGATCAACCACATCGAGATGGTGAGGATGATCAGCGGCGGCCATACGGCACCGGTGGAGCGCACCACGCCGAACAGCACGAAGGTGACACCGAAGAACATGAAGGACCACACCGCGATCATGTTCAAATGCTGGGCCAGCGCCAGCGCCTCACCATCGCCGGGCAGGAACAGGTTCAGCGCGCCGCGGTTGAATAGATAGATCAGCGCGATCAGCGATCCGCTGAGCAGGAAGTTGTAGGCCACGCCGACCTTGGCGATGCGATCCACGCGATCCCACAAGCGTGCGCCGACGTTCTGTGCGGCCATCGACGACACGGCCGCGCCGATCGCCATCGCCGGCATCTGCACATAGGTCCACAGCTGCGTCGCAGCGCCATAGGCGGCAACGGTTTGCGAGCCGTAGCCGTTCACCAGGCGCATCATCAGCATGCCGGACGTGGAGATCACCATCATCTGCAGGCCCATCGGCAGGCCCTTGAACACCAGCGCGCGCAGGATGGTCATGTCCGGCTTGAGATAGATCAGCTCTTCGCGGGTCAGGCACAGGAAGTGCTTGCGCGCATACAGCGTGGTGAGCAACGCCACCAGCGCCACGCTCTGCGAGATCAGCGTGGCGGTGGCCGAGCCGGCCGTGCCCATCGCCGGGATCGGGCCGACGCCGAAAATGAAGAGCGGGTTGAGTGCGATGTCCAGCACCACCGACATGGCCATGAACATGAGCGGCGTGCGCGCATCGCCCGCGCCGCGCAAGGTCATCATCACGAAGTTGTAGAAGTACATTGCCGGCATGGCGATGAAGATGGTGCGCAGATACGGTACGGCGAAGGGCAGCGCGTCCACTGGCGTGCCGAGCTGGCGCAGCATCCACGACGTGTTGAAGTAGCCGAGCAGCGCCACCAGCATCGACAGCGCGACGAAGAAGCTCACGCCGGTGCCCACCACGCGCTTGGCCTCGACCATGTTGCGCGCACCCAGGCTCTGCCCCACCAGGATGGTGCTGGCCATGCTCACGCCGAACACGGCGGTGAGCAACAGGAACACGATGATGCTGGCGTTGCTGATCGCGCTGAGCGCGGACTCGCCGAGGTAGTGGCCGATCCAGACCACGTTGACGGAAGCATTGAGTGACTGCAGTGCGGTGCTGCCGAGAATCGGCAGCGCGAACATCAACAGGGTACGGGCGATCGGCCCTTCGGTGAGTAGCGGCTGACGGGCAGCGGGGGATGACATGAAGGAATTCCGGGGAGAGCGGGGAATGGGTCAGGACGATGCGACGGCATCGTCCCATGAGGCGGCGGCGAGACGGCGCGCATGCTCGCGCACATCGGCTGGCCAATGCTCGATGAGTTCGGCGAAGCGGTCGCGCTCGCCACGCCAGTAGGCGCGCGAGGCTTCTTCGTAGTGGGGCAAGTCACCGCCCATGGCCTGCATGAAGCGGTCGAGCGCTTCGCTGGATCGGCGTGCGCGGGGGCGATCGTCGCGGCGCGCTTCCTCGACAAGCCTGCGCAATGTGGCGGATGCGCCACCGGGCTGCGCGGCCAGCCAATCCCAGTGCCGCGGCAGCAGGGTGATTTCGCGCGCCACCACACCGAGCTTCGGGCGGCCCGGTCCGCGCGCTGGCTTGTCCGCGGCCGAAGGAAGTTCCTGCGGGAAGGCAGGCACTTCCGATGCCAGCCGCGACAGCACGTCGTCGACCGTGCCGCGGAAATCGATCTCCACCGGCAGGCTGCTCTGGTCGTCGAACACCAGCACTGGGCCCACCGCCCCGGCATCGATCGCCTGCTTGGTAGCCACGGCCACTTCCGCCAGCGAACCGGAGGCGATCAGGCGATAGCCATCGAAAGCCGTGCAGGTTTGGCTTTGACTCGGATGCATGATTAAACCCGGAAGAAAATGTGAGGGCAAATTTTGCCCGGGTTAAAGAGCGTCGTCAATAAAACCCGGATAAATAAACGTGAAGACGACCAAACCACCTTTCAGCACCATCGTGAATACGCTGTCAGCCTTTGAGGTTTACGCCTTCACCCCTCATCGACGGCACTTATTGAACCATATGGTGCACTAAAAGAACCCGGTTCTGAAGGCGCTTCCTAAGGGCAATTCCTATGCTTTCCAGCACCCTCGCCCGCAGCACCCTCGCGTTGGCCCTTGTCGGCTTCGCCACCGCAGCCTCCGCCGTCCACATCGAAGTGGAGGGCGGCCGAAGCTACATGGACTCGTACGGTACCAACACCGCCTTCATCGAAGCTGTCTGCACGCCCCACCCCATCGGCGCCAGCCGCTTTACCTGGTCCCCGGAAGTCTCGGTGGGCTGGGTCGGCGGCCGCAGCATCCATCGGTTTGACGGCACCCGCTACAGCACACGTGACAATGTATGGCTCGCCGCTGGCGGCGCTCGCCTTCATTACGGCAGCGAGAGCGACTGGTACCACGGCTTCTTCTATAGCTTGCAAGGCGCGGTGCAAACCGGCCGCACGAGGGCATTGAGCAGCGTGGGCGAATTCATCAACTCCGTCGGCTGGCAGGGCAAATACGTCAGCTTCCAGGTGCGCCACATCTCCAACGGCGGCACGAAGGGGCCGAACCGCGGCGAAACCTTGGCGTTGATTGGCGTGGGTCTCGATCTCTGAAACGCTATTCCTCTGTTTGAAAGACAACGGTCCCGCTCGGGACCGTTGTCTTATGCGTGGTCGGACATCAATGCCCGCCGCCCGCGGATGGCCCGCTCTTGGCTATGAACGGCGGCTTGGTCATCCACACGACGACGATCAGGCTGATGAAGATCCAGCCGAGCACGTGGAACACTTCGTTGAACGAAATCTGGGAGCCCTGCTGGGTAATCATCTGATTGAGCACCATCGCCGCCTTCTGCGGATCGCCACCACCCAGCGTGCTCATCGCTTGCTGCGACGTCGCGTCATACGGCGTGATGTGTTCGCTCAGGTGCGCGTGGTGCACCACCGCGCGGCGATCCCACATGAAGGTGGTGAGCGATGCCGAGAAGCTCGCCCCCAGCGTACGCAGGAACGTGGCTAGGCCACCACCGGCAGCGATCTCATGCGGCTGCAGATCCGACAGCAGGATGGTGGTCACCGGCATGAAGAACAGTGCCACGCCCAGACCCTGCAGCAACTGGACCATCGCGATATGCATGAAGTCGATATCGAGAAAGAACTCAGAGCGCAGGAAGCTGGTGGTACCCATCACCAGAAACGAGATCGACGCGATCAGTCGCAGATCGAAACGCGTGGAGTACTTGCCCACGATAAAGGTGAGCAACACTGGCAGGATGCCCAGCGGCGCACTGGCGAACCCGGCCCAGGTGGAGGTGTAGCCGAGGTTGCGCTGCATCCATTGCGGCACTAGCAGACCGATCGCGAAGAACGCTGCGTACGCCAGCACCAGTGACAGCGTGCCCATGCGGAAATTGCGATAGCGGAACAGGCGCAGATCGACGATCGGCTCTTTGTCGGTCAGTTCCCAGATCAGGAACACGATGATGCCGAGCGCTGCGACGATACTGGTAATGACGATGAAGGTGGAGTTGAACCAGTCCTCGTCGTTGCCCTTGTCCAGCACGATCTGCAACGCACCGACGCCGATGATCAGGGTGATCAGGCCGACGTAGTCGATCTTCGGCCGCTGCGTGACGTCGTTACGCCCCTTCATCTGGTTGGCGATGACCATGCTGGCGAAGATGCCGATGGGCACGTTGATGAAGAAGATCCACGGCCAGGAATAGTTGTCGGTGATCCAACCGCCGAGGATCGGACCAGCGATGGGCGCCACCACCGTCACCATCGCCAGCAGCGCCAGCGCCATGCCGCGTTTGGCGGGTGGATAGATCGAGATCAAAAGCGCCTGTGTCACCGGATACATCGGGCCGGCCACCGCGCCCTGGATCGCGCGGAACAGGATCAGCATCGGCATGCTCTGCGCGACGCCGCACAGGAACGAGGCCATCGAAAACAGCAGGGTCGACCACATGAACATCTTCACCTCGCCGAAGCGGCGGGTGAGGAAGCCGGTGAGCGGCAGCGAGATCGCCATGCTCACCGCGAACGAGGTGATGACCCAGGTGCTCTGGTTCACGCTCACGCCGAGGTTGCCGGCGATGGTCGGCAGCGACACGTTGGCGATGGTGGTGTCCAGCACCTGCATGAAGGTCGCCAGCGACAGGCCGATGGTGGCCAGCACCATATTGGGCGGACGGAATTGGGTGTTCATGAACTAGAGACACTCCAGGAGGGTTGCCCCTCCCCCTGCTCGCAGGGGGAGGTTGGGAGGGGGTGAGCTCTTGTGATGACGCAACGAGTCTTGCGGGGCTTCACCCCACCCCAGCCCTCCCCTGCTACACGCAGGGGAGGGAGTCAGTCGGATGACTTGGTCGCGTCGCTGCCAGGCATGTTGGCGTGGATGATCTGACCGATGACGCCATCGGCCTGGGCCAGCTGCTTCTCGTATACGTCGGTGCTGAAAGCCGGCTGCGTCGGTGACTGCTTCGCCAGCATCGAACCGTTCTGGTCGTGCAGGCCCACTTCCACGTCGGTCGACAGGCCGATGCGCAACGGGTGCTCATCAAGCTGCTTGGGGTCGGTGAAGAAGATGCGCACCGGTACGCGCTGCACGATCTTGATCCAGTTGCCGGTAGCGTTCTGCGCCGGCAGCAGCGAGAACGCGCTGCCGGTGCCCACGCCCAGACTCTGCACCGTGCCCTTGTACTTCACCGAGCCGCCGTACACGTCGGTGCGGATTTCCACCGGCTGGCCGATACGCATATGGGTCAGCTGGGTTTCCTTGAAGTTGGCGTCGATCCAGACCTGGTGCAGCGGCACCACAGCCATCAGCGGCGCACCGGGAGCGATGCGCTGACCGAGCTGCACCGAGCGCTTGGCGACATAACCGTCGACCGGCGCGACGATAGTGGTGCGCAGGTTGTCCAGGTAAGCCTGGCGCAACTTGGCGGCGGCCGTCTGGACGTCTGGATGGGACGCGACCACGGTGTCGTCCACCAGCACCTTGCTGGTCTGGTACTGCTGCTGCGAGGCGGTGAGTGCGCTTTCGGCGACGGTCAGCGTGTCCTGTGCGTGCGACAGCTCCTCGGCGGAGATCGCACCGGACGTGGCCAGGTCACGGCGACGGCTGAAGTCCTGGCGCGCCTTGTCCACGGCTACCTTGCGTGCCGCGACATCGGCTTGCGCACCGGACACGTTGCTGTACAGGCCGCGCACCTTGCGCACGGTGCTGGCAAGGTTCGCCCTGGCTTCCGCCAGCGCCACTTCGGTGTTGCTGCGGTCGAGTTTCACCAGCACGTCGCCGGCATGGACCAGGTCGCCGTCGTCGGCACCGATGGTGACGACGGTGCCGGGCACCTGCGGAGTGATCTGCACCACATTGCCGTTGACGTAGGCATCGTCGGTGTTTTCATACCAGCGGCCGTCGAGGAAGTACCACGCGGTCCAACCGACAATGGCGAGCACCACCACGACGCCTAGCAGGCGCAACAGGAAACCGCGGCGGCTCTTTTGCGGTGGTGGAGTGGAGGTGTTGTCGGCCGCAAGGGGAGTTTGGCTAGACATGGGGGATAGCCTTCAGAGAGAGCGTTCGGAAACGGAAGAGGAGGAAGCGGCGGCGACCTCATGCGCGTCGTCGGCCTGCGGGCGATAGCCGCCGCCGAGCGCCTGGATCAGCTGCACTGAAAGATCGACCTGCTGCGACTGCAGCGCGGCCATGCGCTGCTGGGCCTGCAGCAACTGCTGGCGCACGATCAGTGCTTCCAGGTAGTTGCCGATGCCAGCCTTGTAGCGCTGCTCGGAGAGCTGCCACGCCTCGGTGGCGGCATCCAACGCGCGCTGCTGGGCGTCGATTTGTTGCTGCATGGATTGCAGCGCGTTGTAGTTGTCCGCCACCTGGTTGGTGGCCGCGACCAGGGTCTCGTTGTACTGCGCCACGGCGAGGTCGTATTGCGCATCCTTGCCGGCAAGGTTCGCACGCAGACGACCACCGTCGAAAATCGGCAAGCTCAGCGACGGACCCAGCTCATAGAAGCGGTTCTTCAAGCTAAACAAGTTGCCGCCGCCCATATTCAGCAGACCGGCCATGGCGCCGATACTGACATTGGGCAGGAACTCGGTCTTGGCGACCTTGATGTCCTTGCTGGCCGCCTCGACGCGCCAGCGCGCAGCGACCAGATCGGCGCGATGGCCGATCAGATCCATCGACAGGTTGCCGGGGACGGCCAGCGCAACCGGCTTGAGTACCTGCGGGCGGGTGATGTCGAGGCCGCGATCCGGGCCCTTGCCGAGCAGCACCGAGAGCGACGAACGCGCCGCGTCGATGGCGCGGTTCGCCACCGCTTGTTGTTGCTCCGCCGTGGCCACTTCCGTGTCGCTCTGCTTGAGCTGCAACTGGCTGTCGATACCGGCGGACGCGCGCTGGCGAGTCAAATCGCGGGCGCGATTGGCGCGCTCCAGTTCCGCCTTCGCCACGTCCTGCTGTGCGTAGGCGTAGCCGAGCTGGGTATAGGCGCGGCCGACATTGGTGGATAGCTCGATGCGCGCCGCCTGACGATCGATCTCCGCAGCGCGGGCCTGGCCGAGGGCGGCCTCCCACGCAGCGCGCTTGCCGCCCCACAAATCCAGGCCCCAATTGAAGCTGGCATAGCCGTACTTGGCCCAGGAGAAATGGCTGTGGCCACCGAACAGCGCACCCGGCGGACGCGCGCCGGCTACGCTGGCACCCGCGTTGACGGTCGGCCCGCGCTCGGCATCGGCCACGCCGGCCGCGGCCTGCGCTTGCTGCGCGCGCGCGTCGGCGGCGGCCAGGCCGGGGTTGTCGCGCAAGGCTTCGTCGATCAGGCCGCTCAGCTGGGCATCGCCCAAGGCGGTCCACCAATCCTGCTGGGGCCAGGCCGCCGGTGACACGGCGATGCCATTGAGGCTGCGCTCGCTCTTGAGCGAAGAAGCATCCGTCAGCGCACCGGACGGATGCAGGCCGCCGCTGCTGACGCAGCCGGCCAACGCCAGGCTCAGTCCGATCGCCGCCGCCATTGTGTGCAGACGCATGGTCGTATTCCGAGAAGAAGAAAAAGGGGAAAGAGGTGTCAGGTCTTGTCGCGCAATGCGCTCAACACGCGCGTCAGGTAGTCGTTCAAATGCTGCCGTTCGGTTTCGCTCAACGAGCGCTGGGCGGCATCCAGCACGCGATCGCTGCAACTGGTGAGTTCCTGCCACAGCGCATCGCCTTCCGGGGTCAGCTTGATGCGCAGCGCACGGCGGTCCTGGTCGTGCGGGCACCGGCGCAGATAGCCCTTGCCTTCCAGTTGATCGAGCTGCCGGGTCATCGCACCGCCATCCAGCTCGACGGCGCGGGCCAGCTCAGTGGCGGACATCGGCCCCATCCGCGCCAGCCGCTTGAGGATCAGGAACTGAGTGAAGCGCAGGTCCATGCCTTTGGCGGCGATCTCCGCTTCCATCGCACGGACGATCTCGGAACGCACGAGTCCTAGCAGCACGCCGAGGCTCTCCCGGGGAGTGTTCTGGGTGGATATGTCCATGTTCATGGACGCGCATTCTATTGCCGTGAGAATATTTGTCAAGGCAAATATATGACAGGCAACATCTGCTTTCTCAACGACTCAAGCGGCCACGCCCGGTGCGCGCAGTCGCTGGCGTGCGGCGATCAGTTCGTCCTGCACCAGCGCCTTCAGGGCGGGGTCGCGGATGGCAAACAGGTCGAACACGCCCAGGGCGTGCAAAGTGGGCAACACCGCCACTAAACGAGGCTCGGCCTGGCAGCGCAGCGCCTCCGGGGTCGCCGGGTCGAGCATCAGTTGGGCGTTCACGACGAAGCGGGTCAGTGCCTCGACGGCGTCCATGGGAATGGACGGCGAGTCTGGGGACGACATGCCGAATCTCCTGCCTGTTTATGGGAGGACGTCCGCGGTGGCTTCGGCGTGACCGCTCGTGGCTGGCGGACGGGAGGGGCGCCCGTCGGGGAACGGGGCAGCTTTCAAAGCCTAGATGCGACGGGTCATGGCCTGATAGCGTTAGCCGGACAATTTTTATCTAGAACATGCCATCAGTGAGACAAACCGTGAGCCATAGCGAAGTCTTCCGCCGCATCGAAAGCGCCGCCGGTCCGGCGCTGATCGCCTTTGTGATCGATGACGACCACGCCACGGAACCCATGCCCGCGGTCGAGTCGGACTGGCATCGCCATTTGCGCGGCCAGTTCTTCTACGTCGAGAAAGGTTTGCTCAGTCTGCGCACCTGCGATGGCGCGTGGACACTGCCGCCGCATCGCGTGGGCTGGCTGCCGCCCGGCGTACTGCACACGGTACGCATCGCTGAAACCACGCGCGGCTGGGGCGTGTTCGTCGCCCCCGAGGCGGCCACAGGCTTGCCGGGCACGACCTGCGTGCTGGGCGCCAACGACCTGATGCGCGCGCTGGTCCATCGCGCCAGCACCTGGTCCATGCGGGACGATCTGGACGCGGAGCAGGAGCGCGTACTCAGCGTGCTGATGGACGAAATACGCCGCGCGCCGCAGGAACCACTCCACCTCAACATGCCCAGCGACCGCCGCCTGCTGCGTATCGCCCATGCTGTACTGGAACGCCCCGACGATGGTCGCACTCTGGAGGATTGGGCCGGCTGGGCCGGCCTCTCGCCGCGCACCGTCACCCGATTGTTTCGCTATGAAACCGGCAGCAGCTTCGCGCAATGGCGCCAGCAGGCACGCCTCAGCCGCGCCCTGGAACGCCTTGCCGGCGGCGAAGCCGTGGCCAGCGTGGCGGATGCGCTGGGCTATGCGAGCGTGAGTGCCTTCGTGGCGATGTTCCGGCGCAGCTTTGGGCAGTCGCCGGGGAGGTATTTTGCGAAGCCGGCGATGATGGCGTAGCGGCCCACGCACTGATCGCTTAGGGCAACTTGGGCTTCCGCCCGCGCTTCGGCTTGGTTTCGTTGGCCACGATCAGCTGCTGCAAGTAGCCGATACCTTCTTCCTCGGGGAAGAACGAGACCACATCGGCAATCGACAGGCCGAAGCGCTTTTGCAGAGCAAGAAATTCCGTCTTCGCGCGTTCAAGCCGCGCCTGGCCAGTGAGCTTCTCCGGCGCGGGTTCCTTGCGATCCAGTGCGGCGAGCTCTTCCTGAAAGCGCCGATATGCGTCTTTGGGGATGGTCATGTACGTCAAGTGGGTCGATCGGAAGAATGATTGTCGCATGCGGCCCTGCCTGGCGGGCCAGCCTTCGTACTCTCCAACAGCCTGTTCAAAGTCTTTGATGAGCGCCCGGGGTCCGCCTTGTCATAGCGTTAGACGCTGAATCCTTCTCCCCTCGGGAGTACGCGGGGAGATGCCATCGATGGCGCCGGCTCTGCGCGGAGACTTTGAACAGGCTCTAAGGCTGGGACGATCGGTTACTGGCCGATAACCGCTGCCGGCTGCCGCACGGGTTTCACATACGTCTCGAACAGTTCGTCGATACGGCGGTATTCGTCGTACCAAGAATCCGGATGGACGAAACCATGTCGCTCCATCGGATACAGCGACATCCAGAAGTTTTTCTTGTGCAGCTCGATGAAGCGCTGATACAGGCGGATGGAGTCGCTGGCCAGCACGTTGTCGTCGATCAGGCCGTGCTGGATGAGCAAGGCATCCCGCAACTTGTCGGCATACTCGATCGGCGAGCTGGCCGTATAGGCGGCTGGATCGAGCTGCGGGTCGTTGAGGATGTTGGAGGTGTATTCGTGGTTGTAGGTGGTCCAGTCGGTGACCGGACGCAAGGCGGAACCGGCCGCGAATTCGCCCGGTGCGCGCAGCAGGGCCATGATGGTCATGAAACCGCCGTAGCTGCCGCCGTAGATGCCCACGCGCGCGGGATCGACGCCGTGGTGCTTGACCAGCCAGGCCTTGCCGTCGAGCAGGTCGTCCAGCTCGGGGTGGCCCATCTGGCGATAGATGGCGGTGCGCCAGTCGCGGCCGTAGCCTTCGGAGGCGCGGTAGTCCATGTCCAGCACCACGTAGCCTTGCTGCACGAGCAGGTTGTGGAACATCTGCTCGCGGAAATAGTTGGACCAGTTCAGCGTGACGTTCTGCAAGTAGCCGGCGCCGTGCACGAAGATCACCGCGGGGCGCGAAGCCGCTGCTGCGGGATCATTCGGGCCGTAATACTTGGCCCAGATGGTGCCGGCGCCATGCGCCGAAGGCACGCCGACGATCTGCGGCGCGATCCATGCGCGCGAGCTGAAGGCGCTCTTCATCGTCTGGGTGAGTTCGCGCGGTGTGCCGCCGCCAGCGTCCTGCACGGCGAGCTGCGCCAGCACATAGGGTGAGGAATGCAGCACCCCGAGTTGCTTGCCGTCGGGCGAGAGCACGAAGTCGTCCATGCCCTGGAACTGCGTGACGCGGCTCAGCTCGCCGCCGTTGGTTGGCAGACGGTAGACGTCATAGCTATAGGGTGCGACCTGGTTGGTGCGCAGGTAGAACCACTGGCCATCCTCGCTCAGCAGCGGATGGCTGACTTCGAACCTGCCGCTGGTGAGCGCTTTGGCCTTGTCGCCGGGGGCTTTGCTGTAGAGCTGCGACCAGCCGGTTTCTTCGCTGAGGTACCACAGCGTGCGGTTGTCCTTGAGCCAGCCGAAATCGTTGAAGTTCCAGTTGATCCACGCCTTGTCGGTGAGGCGATGCTGATTGAGCAGGGCGTGTTTGTCGAAATCGACGGTGGCGATCCAGCGATCCTTGTTGTCGATGGCGCGCAGCTGGATGGCGACGTTCTGGCCGTCCTCGCTCCATGCGATGCCGCCACCACCGCCATCATCGGCGCTGGAGATGATGCGTACGGCGCGTAGCTCCGGCGCCTTCAATGCCTTGGCGTCGTCGGCCTTGCCGGCCTTCTGCAGGGCGGCGACGGCCTCGGCGCGCAGCTCCTTCAAAGGGTCGTCCTTGATGCCAGGCAGTGCGTCGGTCTTCAGTGCATAGGATTTGCGACCCTGCAGATCGACCAGCAGCAAGGACTGCGGTGCCGGGTCCTTGCGCCCCACGTAAACGCGTGTGGCTTGCTGCTCGGAGTAGCCCGAGTCGGTGACGTAATGGGTGACTTCGGGTGCCTTGCCCGGCTTGTAGTCCTTGGGCTGAGTGACCACCAGCATCCAGCGGCCGTCGGGCGAAAGCTCGGTGTCGACCAGGTCGCCAACTTCGCCCAGCCACAACGTCTTGGGCGAGCGACCGGGATCGGTGGCGGCCAAGGTGTCGTCTTCGGCACGCTGGGCGTCCTTATCCGACTTGATCTTGCGCAGGGTCTTGAACAGGCGCAGCTGGTCTGCGCCCAGTGCGTCGGGCTGTTTGTCCTGCGGGTCGTCGGCAAGGCGGAGTACGGCGGCCGGCGCGGCGACACCGGCGGCGATGTCATAGACGAACCATTGGTTGCCCTGGCGGTATTGCAGGCTGCGGCCGTCGCTGGAGAAGCGCGGCGCGGACTCGATTTCCGGTGTGCGCGTGACCTGCACGCGGCGACCATTGGCCAGCTCGACGAGGAACACATCGCCGTGACGGATATAGGCAGCCTGGCGATGGTTGCGATCGAATACGGCCGGACCGTCGGCCTGCGACACCGCTTCCGGCGCCAGCTTCACGCTTTGCCCGCTGGCGGCGTCGACGCGGTAAAGATCGCGCACCTTGCTGCCGTCGCGCTTGAGCGAGTAGTACAGGCTGCGCCCGTCCACGCTCCAATAGGGAGATTCCACCGCCGCGCCGATCCACTCGGGATTGGCCATGATGGTTTCCAGGTCGAGGCTGTCGGTGGCTGGCGCTTGGGCCATGGCGGCCGGCACAGCGGCGAGGGCGACGAGCCCGGCGAGGATCATTCGGCGCATAGGGCGCTCCGCAATCGAAACGGGTCAGCATAGCCAAGCGCGCCTTGCTGGCAAGCGCCAAGGGTCCTGTATCCGCAAAGCACACTGACGACTACGCTAAGGATGCTCTGATCTATTCCCCGCACCCGTCATACCCGCATCGCCAGGAGGCACCATGCGCGAGCTCGCCCGCCCGCTGTTCACACCCTTGGCGGGTGGCTGTTTCGTTACCTATCAGACGATGCCGCCGGCCCATTAGCCGCGTGGCAACGCGTCGTCCGCTTCCCGTAAGCGGAGCGCGGCATGGCGCGTTCCCACACTCAGCAACCGGGTGCGTTCGCTGCCATGGTGCTTCACTCCCCTCCCCTATCTGTCAGTCCACCGCATGCCCCTGCCTACCGTCGAGCACGAAACCGCCACCCGTCTGTCCCATAGCGTGATCTGGCTGCATGGCCTGGGTGCGGATGGTCATGACTTCGCACCCATCGTGCCGGAGCTGGTAGCGCCGGAATGGCCCGGCCTGCGCTTCGTGTTTCCCCATGCGCCGGTGCGCCCGGTGACCTTGAACGGCGGGATGCCGATGCGCGCGTGGTACGACATCGTCGGCGTGGATCTGACCTCGCGCCAGGACGAAACCGGCATGCGTGCCTCGATCAGCTCGGTGGAAGCGCTGATCGCGCGCGAGAACGAGCGCGGCGTGCCGGATGAGCGCATCGTGCTGGCCGGTTTCTCGCAGGGCGGCGCCATCGCCCTGGCCGGCGCCCTGCGCCATCCGCGGCGGCTGGCCGGTGTGATCGCGCTGTCCACCTACCTGCCCATGCAGAATTCGTTCGCCGCCGAACGCAGCGCGGCCAATGCGGATACGCCGATCTTCTGGGGCCACGGCACGGGCGACCCGATCGTGCCGCTGACGCGCGGCGTGCAGTCGCGTGACGCTCTGCAGTCGCTGGGTTATCACGTGGATTGGCATACCTATCCCATGCCGCACTCGGTCTGCGCCGAAGAAATCGGCGACATGAGCCGGTGGCTGGGACACCGTTTGGCGGGCTGACGAGCGCTTAGAACAGGCTCTTAGATCCGGGACAGGCCTTGAATCACGGCATGATGGCCGTGCGCTTGGGCATACTGTGCGCCCATGCGTGTAGCCACCCACCGACGCCTCGACCAGAGCCCACTGCCGGATTTCTGCAGTCCGCCGGTGCTGTTTACCCTGCTGGTGGTGGCCGCACTGACGGTCACGGTGATGTTGCTGGCGCCGGACAGCAGCCGCGGCTGGCGCGGCTATTGCGTGGGCATGCTGTTCGCCGAATGGATGGCAACGGTCATCGGCGTGGCGCTGTGCAAATTGCGCCCCGCACTGCAGCGCCTTCCCGGGCGCCTGCCGTATGCCGCGGTGTGGCTGTTGATGCTGCTGATCGTGGCTGGCGCCAGCGGGATCGCGGTATGGATGAACGATGTACTGATGATGGCGCTGATCCACGCCAGCGCCTTCGTGTTCGTGCGTGACAACGCGATCATCGCCGCGCTGTTGGGCGCGGCGATGCTGCGTTATTTCTACGTGCTGGCGCAGTGGCAAGCCCGTCTTGCGGCCATCGCGCACGCGCAGGTGGAGGCCTTGCAGGCGCGCATCCGCCCACACTTTCTGTTCAACAGCATGAACACCGTCGCGGCCTTGGTGCGGGTCGATCCGGAAGCGGCCGAACGCACGGTGGAGGATCTGTCCGAATTGTTCCGCGCCGCGCTCGGCCAGCACAGCTCGCACGACGGCACGCTGGGCGATGAGCTGAATCTGATCGAACGCTACCTGGCGATCGAACAATTGCGCCTTGGCGAGCGCCTGCGCGTCCGGCGCGAACTGGACGCGTTGCCGCACGCCTTTCCGCTACCACGGCTGCTGCTGCAACCGCTGGTGGAGAACGCCGTGCGCCACGGCATCCAGCCCTTGCGCGAGGGTGGTGAGGTCATTCTGCGCGGCAAGCGCATGAACAAGACCATCGAGATCGAGATCGACAATCCGCTGCCCGATACACCGTCTCTCGGCGGCAACGGGCACGGCCTGGACAATGTGCGCCAGCGCGTCGCGTATCGCTATGGACCGCGTGCCCAGGTGCAGGCCGGCCCGCAGCATGGGCGTTTCGTGGTGCGCCTGCTCTTACCGGAAAACACCGATGCGCGTATTGATCGTTGACGACGAACCGCTGGCCCGGGCCCGTCTGGCCGCCCTGCTCGGCGAGTGCGAAGGCGTCGAATTGGCCGGCAGCGTGGGCGATGGCGAGGCGGCACTCGAAGCCATCAGCGAAGCGCCGCCGGACGTGCTGCTGCTGGACATCAATATGCCCGGCCTGAGCGGCACTGCGCTGGCGCAGCGTCTTGCCGGCAAGACGCGGCCCCAAGTGGTGTTCTGCACCGCCTACGAAAACCACGCCGTGCAGGCTTTCGAACTCGGCGCGGTGGATTATTTGCTCAAGCCGGTACGTCTCGACCGCCTGCGTGATGCCCTGCTACGCGCCCGGCAACGGCTCACGGTGATCCCGCGCGGACCCACCAGCTACCTGCACGGCCGCCTGCGCGGCGAACAGGTGCGCATCGCCCTGGACGAGGTGGTCTGCCTACTGGCCGAAGAGAAATACGTGGTCGTGCAGCATCGCGGCGGGCAGTTGCTGCTGGAAGAATCGTTGCGCCAGCTGGAGGAGGCGTATTCGGACCAGCTGATCCGCCTGCATCGCAACTGCCTGGTACCGTCGCAACGCCTGCTTGGCTTGAAGACGCTGAGCGATGGCCGTGTACTCGCCCGCCTGGGCGGCACCGAGCTGATGCCGGAAGTGAGTCGCCGCAACCTGCCGACACTGCGCAAACTGCTGCGCATGGGTTAGTGCGATTTGTGCGGGCCTGACTGCGACAGCACGTCTGCGCCGGCATGCGTGATTTACGCGACAATACTGAGTGAATTGATTGTCGCGGAGTTTCCATGACCCCCAACATCCTGCGCATCGCTACCCGCAAGAGCGCCCTCGCACTGTGGCAGGCCGAGCACGTCGCGGCGGAACTGCGCGCCGCGCACCCAGGCCTGACCGTGGAACTGGTGCCGATGACGACGCGCGGCGACGAAATCCAGGACAAGCCGTTGGCCAACATCGGCGGCAAGGGTCTGTTCCTCAAGGAGCTGGAAATGGCCATGCAGGAAGGCCACGCGGAGCTGGCCGTGCATTCGCTCAAGGACGTGCCGGTCGTACTGGAACCGGGGTTTACGTTGCCGGCGATTCTCCCGCGCGCGGACGCGGCGGACGCGTTCATCAGCAATGACTATGCGGACCTGAAGGCGCTGCCGCTGGGCGCGCGCGTGGGCACGTCCTCACTGCGTCGTCAGGCGCTGCTGCGCGCCGTGCGACCCGACCTGACCCTGCTCGATCTGCGCGGCAATGTCGGCACGCGCCTCAGCAAGCTGGATGCCGGCCACTACGAGGCCATCCTGCTGGCCTGCGCCGGATTGGAGCGCCTCGGCCTGTCCGCACGCATTCGCGGCCGGCTTTCCGCCCCGGACTGGCTGCCCGCTCCGGGACAAGCCGCGATCGCCATCGAGGCCCGCAGCGACCAGCCTGCCGTGCTCGAACTGCTGGCGGCATTGGACGACGCCGACACCCGTCTCACGGTCAACGCCGAGCGAGCGATGAATCGCGCGCTGGGCGGTAGTTGCACGGTGCCCGTGGGCGCCTGGTGCGTGGTGACCGAGCACGGCCTGCACTTGAGCGGTATGGTGGGCGACGTCAGCAGCGGCCGCCTGCTGCATGCCGAAGCAAGCAGCGGCAGCGATCAAGCCGAAGCGCTGGGCCAGCAGGTGGCGGAAGCCCTGCTTGCACAGGGCGCGGCCGAATTCCTCCGGCACTAGACACGCTCTGTAGGAGCGCACCCTGTGCGCGACAAACCGGCAAGACTGCCGGTTTATCGCGCACAGGGCGAGGGCCATGGATGGCCCGAGTGAAACGGCCAGGAAGGGCCGCGCTTTTGTATCCCGCCTCGTACAAGCTGTGCCCTGCTCCGCAGGGCATTCGCCCACAGGGTGGGCTCCTACCAAAGAGAACGGCCCCGCGCGGAGCGACGGGGCCGTGAGATACAGCGCTTGATGACGCTTAGAAGTTGTAGACCAGATTAGTGGTCATCAACGTATCGGTGCTCTTGGTACCCGGCTGCACATCGCTGTTGTAGCGAATCTGGTAGCCGACTTTCAGCGCCATCTTCTTGGTCATGCTGACCGAGAGACCGATGTCGTTCTGGTAGTACTTGTTCTTGGAGCCCGCTTCGACCAGCAGCGTGTCTTCCGCCGCGGTGTTGTCGGTGATGCGGTACTTGTAGTTCACCAAGCCACGTCCCACCACTTCGCTCTGGCTGTCCTGATGCAGCGTTTCCTTTACGCCATTCACCAGCACGACGTGGTCGGCCGGGCGATAGCGCTTGTAACCAGGACCGGCTTCGAACGACAGCTCCGTGCGCTCGGTCTTCAGCGCGATGTAGCCGTAGCCGATCGAGACGATGCCCTGCCACAGGTTGGCGCCGAAGTCGTCGTGCTCGTAGCGGGCCGCGCCCACGATGTAGCTGCGCGGGTCGAGCTTGTAACCCACCGAGGCGCCGGTGTCATAACGGTTGGCCGTGGTGCTGAACTTGTTGATCTGGGCGCCGGTGGAATCGACCACCTTCACTTCGCCTTTCGAACGCATGCCGTTGAGGAAGAAGTTGTTCTTCCAGAGCTCGTTTTCCTGGTTCAGGCCGAGCTTGGCGTTGACGTTCTCGGTGCGCGAATTGCCATGGGCGGAGGCAAAACCGAATTCGCCCGAACCGCTCCAGCCACCGTTATCGGCCGCATTGCTGGCTGGGTCGGTGGTCGTGGTGGTCGTCGTCGCGTCTTGAGCCTGGGCGGCGACACTGGCAAAGCCGGCAAGTAGCAGACCGGCGATCAGGACTTTTCTCATTGGAACAATCCACATTTTGTTAAACAAACGTAAGGCACCTTAACGGAAAGGCTTGAACTTGCAGTGAACAAATCCGCCGTAAAGGGAGAGAAATGGCTTGGTGGCGCCATTTAGGCCGGATCGCCGCGAATCGCGAGCGCCGCATCATACAAACGTTGCTCCACGCTCTTGCCCACCACGCAACTGACCGCCGCCAGCGCCACCAACAGCACGCGCTGCTCCAGCACCTGGGCCAACAGCAGAACCACGCAGGGAATGACGTAGATCAAGATCGCGGCGATGAAACGCCCTATCCACAACCCGCGCGAATGACCCGGCGCCTTCGGCACCGGCGCCCCTTTCCCCGCCTGAAGAGACTGCCAGCGCATACCCTCGCTCCATCCCAACAACAGGGCCAACAGCTGCAGGGCCAGGATCCAAGGCGTGGAAGTGATCGCCAGGGGCTCCGCGCTCGCCTGCCCCACCAGGCACAGCCACAGCCACAAACCACCGGTATAGCAGGCCGAAACCACCCGGCTCAGCGGCAGCTGGCGCCATAGCGAAACCTGCGCTGACACAGGCCGGCGGCCGTAGCCGCGGGCGGTGTAAATCAGGCAGGCCAGGCTGCAGAAGGCCAGCGCGGCACCGGATAAGCGAGTGGCCCAAAACGCGTTGTCGCCACGCACCAGACCAGCAAGTGCCAGCATCGGCAGATAGGCCAACAGGGCGATCATGCCTTCACGGGTCGGACGGCTACCGCGACCGAAGCGCCAGCCAAGCCAGTCCGGCACCACGGGCAGGCGTAGACAGGCCAGTAACGGTCCGGCGCTGACCAACACCGTGCCCAAGGTCAACGGCACCAGCGCATCGCCACGACCCGAGGGATACATGGCCAGGCCGAGCGCCAAACCCAGTAATAACCATAGGCCGTAGCCGCTGATCGCGAGCACCTGCAAAGTCATCACCGCCAGACCAGGGGGCGGCTGCACGCGGCTATCGTTTCGGGATCGTGGAGTGTCGCCCGGCATCTCGGCTCGCTCTTGCGCCCGTTTCCAATAAGAGAGCCTTTGGAGTCTAGGGGATTTCACGCCGTGATGGGCATCGCACATGCCAAACTCTGCGGACTTGCGGCCACCACAGGCGATGCGCCACGCTCCACCTTCCAAACCGCGCATAACCCATCCCACACGGGCCAAGCGGGACTTTGAACAGGCTCTCATGTCATGGATCGTTACGAGCGCATTCTCACGCTGCACCGGCTGCTGAAGTCGGCGCACTATCCGGTGCCGCTGCCGCGGCTGATGGACGAACTGGAGTGTTCGCGCGCCACGCTTTATCGCGACGTGGCGTTTCTGCGCGACGCCCTGGGCGCCCCCATCGAGAGCGCTGGCGGAGAGCATGCCGCGTTCCGCTATGAGGCAGGCGAGGGCGAGCGTTTCGAATTGCCCGGCCTATGGCTCACCTCGGACGAGCTGGCTGCCCTGTTGGCCTTGAACGAGTTGATCGGCCGCAGCGGCCCCGGCGTGCTGGCGGGCGCGCTGGCGCCGTTCAAGGCACGCATCGAGCACCTGCTGTCCGACCAGGGCAGCGGCAAGGCGCTGCCGATCGAACGCATTCGCGTGATCGCCTGGGGCGAACGCAAGCTCGACCAGCAGGTGTTCCGCATCGTGGCCGGAGCCGTGCTGGAGAGGAAACAGCTGCGCTTCCGCTACCGCGCGCGCACTACCAATGCCGACAGCAAGCGCACGGTGTCGCCGCAACGCCTCACGCACTATCGGGACAACTGGTACTTGGACGTGTGGGATCACGACCGCGAGGCGCTACGCAGCTTCGCCGTGGATCGCATCGCCGAGCCGCAGGCGCTCGACGCCCCTGCGCGCGATGTCGCCGAAATCGAACTCAACGATATGCTCGCTTCCAGCTACGGCATCTTCGCCGGCAAGCCGAAAGCCTGGGCCACCGTCCGCTTCTCCCAGCACGCCGCACGCTGGGTCGCCGACGAACACTGGCATTCACAACAAAAGGGCGAGTGGCTGTCGGACGGCCGCTATGAGCTGCAAGTGCCGTACTCCAACTCCAAGGAGTTGCTGATGGACGTGCTCAAGTACGGCCCGGACGCGGAAGTGATCGCCCCGCTGTCGCTGCGTGAAGAGATGAAGATTCAGCTGCAGCTGGCGCTGGGCGGTTACCAGCAGGCGCCTCGCTGAGGTTCGCCTGCGGATGGATAGGCCGGCGTCGTTTTATGCGGTCAGCCCTGGAGTATCTCGAACCTTGCAAAGCTGCGCGGCTGCGCGGAGGCTAGTTCGATCCAGCTTTCGCGCGGTTCTCCCATGAGTGATACCGACATCGCCGAGTCCAGCGCTTCACCTTCCCCTGTTCCACGCAAGCCCACGGTAGCGCTCGCGCTAGGTGGTGGTGGCGCAAAGGGGCTGGCGCACATCGGCGCGATCGAGGAGATCGAGCGGCAGGGCTATCGCATCGTTGCCATCGCCGGCACCTCGATGGGGGCACTGATCGGTGGCATCTATGCCACGGGCAAACTGGACGCCTATCGCGATTGGGTGTCTGCGCTGGCCAAGATGGATGTATTGAAGCTGGTCGACTGGACCTTCTCCGGCGGCGGCCTGATCAAGGGCGAGCGCATCATCGAGACGATGCGCGAGTTGGTCGGCGATGCACAGATCGAAGATCTTCCGCTGGCCTACACGGCGGTGGCGACCGATCTCGATCGCGAGCGCGAGGTGTGGCTCACTCGCGGCTCGCTGTTCGATGCGATCCGCGCCTCCATCGCCATACCCACGGTGTTCCGCCCGCAGAATCTCGACGGGCGCAGACTGGTCGACGGCGGCCTGCTCAATCCGGTGCCGGTCACGCCGTTGATCCGCGAGCCGGCCGATTACTTGTTCGCAGTGAGCGTGGACGGCGCCATCGAAGCGATGACGCCCGACGTGCCAGGCGACCAAAGCGCGGATGCCTACAACGGCTATCGTCGGCGCATCGGCGAATTCATCGGCCGGCTGATACCTCATGGCGAAACCAAGGAAGTGGAACCCAAGCCGCGTGACCCGGGCATGCTGGATCTGCTGACCCAGTCGATGGATCTGATGCAAGCGAACCTGGCGCGCCTGCGCCTGGCGGCGTACGCGCCGGATCTGCTGATCCAGCTGCCGCGCAATATTTCCACGGCTTACGAGTTCTACCGTGCACGCGAACTGATCGAGCTGGGTCGCGCACGCGCATGCGAAGTGCTGACCGCATGGAAGCCACCCCATTATTGAGGGCCATGCCCCTTGAGCCAGGCCTCCAGATAGGCCTTCAACGCGACAGCGTTGTTGTGCTCCTCATCGTGCGCGCCGAACAGCAAAGTGATGTGATGGCGCGCGGCCTGTTCGGCCAGCGGGCGCCAATACTCAACCTTGGCGTCCAGCTCGCTGGCGTAGCGGTGGCGGAAAGCATCCCAGCGCGTCGGGTCGTGTCCGAACCAGCGTCGCAGCGCTGGTGACGGGGCCACTTCCTTGGCCCATGCATCCAAGGCGGCGGCATCCTTCTTCAAGCCGCGTGGCCACAACCGATCCACCAGCACACGGTGGCCATCCACCTCGGCGGCGGGTTCGTAGACGCGTTTGACGGCAATGCTCATGGGAAGCACCCACTCGCTGGCAGCGACCTAGGAGCATACGCCCGGCACGCATAGGACGCGACAACGCGAGCGGCAGAAGCGCCGTCAGAGTTCCTCGACGCGCGTCACCTTGCCCCGGCGCATCAGCCAGGCCACGCCACGCAGGTCGGCAATGCCCACCCACAGGCGGTCGAGCATGCCGTACTTGGAGGTACCCGCGGTGCGCGGACGATGCCCCACCGGCACGCTCTGGCTCTGGAAACCGGCACGCTTGACCAAGGCCGGCAGGTAGCGATGCATGTGGTCGAAGTAGGGCAGGCGCAGGAATACGTCGCGCTCGAACAGTTTGAGGCCGCAGCCGGTATCCGGCGTGGCGTCCCTGAGCATGCGCGAACGCACCGCATTGGCGATCTTGGAGGAGATGCGTTTGTTGAAACTGTCGCGGCGCGTGGTACGCCAGCCGGCGAACAGACGCACTTCTTCCGCAGCGGCGGCGCGTGCGGCAAGCAGCTTCGGGATGTCGGCCGGATCATTCTGACCGTCACCGTCGAGCGTGGCGATCCATGGCGATTTCGCGGCGCGCACGCCGTTCCACACCGCCGTGCTCTGACCGCTGCGGGTCAGGTGGCGCACGATGCGCAGCTCCGGGTAGGTGGCCTTCTCGGCTGCCAGTACCGCCACACTGTCGTCGCTGGAATCGTCGTCCACATAGACGATCTCGAACTCGACTTTGCCACGCAGCGCGGCGGCGATCTCGGCGAGTAGCGGGGGAATGTTGTCGCGTTCGTTGAACACCGGCACGACGACAGACAGTTGCGGCATGGGGGCAGCCTTTCTCGGAATCGGATGCGCCTTGCGGCGCGAGGCGACGCATTCTAGTGCCATAAGCAGGCTCTCGGGCTGAATCGCGTCAGGCAAGCGGGCCGCGTAAACGCAGCCCTTACATCAACGAATCTTGCCGAGGATGCCTTCCAGCTCGTCGTTGCTGTGGTAATGGATCACCAGCTTGCCGCGGCCACCGCGACCCTGCGCCAGTTCGACGCGGGTGGCGAAGCGCTCAGCCAGCTGTCGCTCCAGGTCGGCCACGTTGGGATCCCGCGCGGGCGTGCTCTTGGCCTTGCCCTTGGGCGCGGTCTGCGCGCGGCGCGCGGCTTCTTCCAGCTCGCGCACGCTCCAGCCATGGCGCGCCGCTTCCAGCGCCAGGCTTTCGGCATCGCGCTCGGGCAGGGTGAGCAGGCAGCGGGCATGGCCCATTTCCAGCTTGCTTTCGTCCAGCAGCTTCTTGATGGAGTTGGGCAACTCGGTAAGGCGCAGCATGTTGGACACGGCGGCGCGCGAGCGGCCGACCGCATCGGCAGCTTGCTGATGGGTCAGGTCGAAATCGTCGATCAGGCGCTTGAGCGCGTCGGCTTCTTCCAGCGGGGTGAGGTCCTGACGCTGGATGTTCTCGATCAACGCCATCGCCGGCACGGCGACTTCCGGCACGTCCTTCACCAAAGCCGGCAGTTCGCTGAGCTGGGCGCGCTGGGCAGCGCGCCAGCGGCGTTCGCCGGCGATCAGCTCATAGCTGTTCTTGCCGATGGCGCGCACGACTACCGGCTGGATCAGGCCCTGGGCTTTGATCGATGCGGCCAGTTCGTCGAGGGCCTCGTCGTTCCAGTGACGACGCGGCTGGTACTTGCCAGGCTGGATGTACTGAATCGGCAGGGTGCGCAATTCGCCTTCCTGTTCGATCACCGAAGGCATGCCATCGCCGTCGCCGCCTAACAGGGCATCGAGCCCGCGTCCGAGCCCTCGTTTCTTCGCAGCGGCCATGCTTACTCCTGGTGAATGTCGACGGCGGCGTCGAGCACCGCCTCGCTATCGTCGTGCAGTGGCACTGTCACCACTTCGTTTGCGCTGGCCGCGGCCATACCGCGTTCGCGACGAATGATTTCGCCGGCGAGGCCGATGTAAGCAATAGCGCCGCGTGAGCTGCGGTCGTACAGATGAATCGGCTGACCGTGGCTGGGCGCTTCGGCCAACCGCACGTTGCGCGGAATGATGGAGCGCAGCACCTTGTCGCCGAAATGCTGGGTGAGCTGTGCCGAGACTTCGTTGCCAAGGTTGTTGCGCACGTCGTACATGGTGCGCAGCAGACCTTCGATCTCCAGCTGCGGATTCAGCCGTTGGCGCACTGCCTTCACGGTGTCCAGCAGACTGGAAAGGCCTTCGAGCGCGAAGTATTCGCACTGCACCGGAATCAGCAGGCCATCCGCCGCCGTCAGCGCATTGAGCGTGAGCAGGTGCAAGGTGGGCGGGCAGTCGATCAGGATGGTGTGGTACTTGTCCCTGACCTTCGCCAGCTGCTCCTTGAGCCGCATTTCGCGCGCGATGGCGTCCATCAGCTTGAGTTCGGCGGCGGTGAGGTCGCCATTGCCCGGCAGCAGATCGAAATGCGCCTCGGTGGTGACGATGGCTTTCTCGATCGGCGCCTCGTCCAGCAGCACTTCGCAGCCGTTGGGCTTGGCTTCGCGCTTGTCCACGCCGGACGCCATGGTCGCGTTGCCCTGCGGGTCGAGGTCGACCAGCAACACCTTGCGCTTCGCCGCAGCGAGCGCCGCAGCGAGGTTGACAGCGGTGGTGGTCTTGCCGACGCCGCCCTTCTGGTTGGCGACAGCGATGATGCGGGCCATGGTGTCGTCGATGCCGTGAACGTGGGAAAAGGGGGCTAGATTACCATCGGTTCCAGGAGCCGACAGGTTCTAAACCCTGCCAAGCACAACAAGATGGCGCTCCGCATCGAGTCCCGGAACGGCTAGCACGTGCATCCCGCGCACCGCGAAACCGGCAGGCACGCCCGGCAATTCGTCCTCGGGTTGCTTGCCCTTCATGGCCAGCCAGATGCCTTCGGGAGCCAGCAAATGTCCGCCCCAGCCCAACATATCTTCCAGGCTGGCGAAGGCGCGAGCTGTGATGCAGTCGAACTGGCCTTCCACATCCTCCACCCGCGACTGCACGGCGCGCACGCCTTCGAGTTTCAGTGCGCGAATCGCCTCACGCAGGAAACGCACCTTTTTGCCATTGGAATCGACCAGCAAAATCTGCCGTCCGGGTGCGGCGATCGCCAGCGGGATGCCGGGCAGGCCGGGGCCCGTGCCCAGGTCGGCCAGGGTTTCGCCCCGCACGTAAGGCAGGATCGCCAGCGAATCGAGCAGATGGCGGGTGATCATTTCCGCTGGGTCGCGGATGGCAGTGAGGTTGTAGGCCGCGTTCCACCGCTCGAGCAGCGCCTGGTAGTCGAGCAAGCGCGCCACGGCGCCTTCGGGCAGATTCAGGCCGAGCGCGGCGATGCCCCGTTCCAGCTGGGTTTGCAAAGCGTCCCGGGCAGTCATAGCGAATCCTGTAGGCGAAGCGAAAGGGCGGCAGTATCCGGGCGCAAGCGCTTCGATACCAGCAAGGCACGAAGAAAAACCCGCCGAAGCGGGTTTCAAGGCTCTCAAGTTCCCCTGGGTCGCGGTCGCTCTAGGGCGGCCTCGCGAATGGTTCAAGCTCAGGCGAAGTCCAGTTCCACCCGCGTCACCATCATGCCGCGCTCGCGCAAGGCCTGGTTCATGGCCTGTTTGAGGCGTGTACCGAGATCGCGGCGATCGGCGCTGATGACCTCGGGCTCCTCGCGCAACGCAGCCAGCGCGCCGCCGCGGATCAATTGGTCGGCCTGCTCGATGACGGCGTCGGCACGCTCCGGCTCCAGCACTTGCCAGTACACGGTGCCGCGCACGTCATGCGCATTGCCCAGCAGCTCCTGAAAACGCAGCACCTGACCAGCAAGGTCGATGCGGTGCCCGACGCGATCCAACCCAGGCAGTACGAGATGAGTACCGGGCTGCAGAAGGCGACGCGGCTTGCCATGGCGATACACGCTGATGACCTGACCTACGGGCACACGCTTGATGGCACTTGCGAACAAAGCAAGCAAGAGCAGAGCAGTGGTAAGAACCAGGGTAGTCATGGCAATAAAAACAGCGAGTTATTGATTGTTTCTTAACATCGAGCGGAAATGGAGCTTACATCCGCCGACTGCCGTTTGGATTAACCGTGATTTAACCGTCAACTTATGAAATTTTACAACCCCCGGGAGGCCCATCACCTGCCGGTTTTGTCGGCGATCACTATCCATACGCATAAGATCGTCTTCGACGTCACTTTCTTTAACTACGTCAGCGTCAGTAGCAGCGCCGGGGGCGCGGGAAGCAATGCATAGGGCCTGCCAATGGCGTCAAATTTTATTTAACTCATTGATTTGCAGTGACTAAACCCAGGTCTAGGCTAGTAACCCAATTACAGCGCCGTGGAGAAATCTGGACCCACAGGGTCGCTTCTGTGCATCACGCGTCAAAGCCACAACCAGGCAGTGAACACCGATGTGCCCGGCCGCAGCTTTGCGCCGCACGGCAAAACTCCGGTGACCATAGCGGTGGGCGGCATAGGTCAGAAATTCTCAATGCCGGTCGAGATCAGCATGCTAGGCTAATCCAGTTTTTTCGTACTACGGGTACAGGGAACCATGGAGGGCCGCTACCGGTTGGGCCATGGAAGTGTCTTGAAGGTAGGGGGAGTTGGGTTTTGAGCGGTATTCCGAACGACTTTGATTTGAGCGCTGCCTGGTTTCGGAAAGCCCAGGGCGACCTCAAGGCTTTTATGGAAGCTTTCGCGGTACGCCTGGAGGGCGCCATTCCAGGCCGAGTCACCGTCGAGCGCCAGAAGGACGGCTTGTTTTCCCGCATCAGCCACGCGGTTAAGGTCACGGTCGAGGCGCAGAACCACATCTACGTGCTGGCACTGCAAAAGAGCCGCCTTTCCGCGCATCGCAGCAAGGTCGTGCGTGGCGTCACTCTGAGTACTGAGCACATGGAGGTACCGGAGTGGCTTGGAGGACTCAACAGCGATATCCAGGCGCTGGCTGAGCAGGCCGGCTCGGCACAAAACGTGCTGCACGACTTTCTGATGTCCTGACTATCTGCGCACCGCCTAGCGGCGATGCCGCGCGTGCGTGTAAGCCCGCGCTCTAAAGACGCAATGCCATACCGGAGGTTTGGATGTCCTGGTTTGACCGGTTCAAGGGAACGACGCAAGCCACACCAGTTTCTCCGGTAGGGCTCCAGAACGATTCGGGCGGTTCTGCCGAAGCGCGCGAAAAAGCCTGGGATGAAGCGCTGCACCTCAGACGGTTGCCTCACTTCGTCACACAGCGACTGAATGATGCAGCGAAGGGCAAACTGCCGTGGATCGCCACGATGAGCCCCATCGAACTCGCACTTACTCGTAGTCACCGCATTCGCCCGATCGCAATGGTCTCGGGCACCTGCTGGTACCACTTCGGTTACTCCTGGACCAACGGCCACATGACCGGGTGGCACCAGGCCTTGCAGCGCATGCAGATGGAGGCGGTTGCCGCCGGCGCCAATGCGATCGTGGATGTGCGCATGCGCAAGATCGAACTCCAAGTCGGCGACAGCATGGACTTCACCGTGATCGGTACCGCCGTGCGAATCGATGGCCTGCCGCCAAACCCGGAACCCGTGGTATCCACGGTCTCCGCACTCGAGTTCGCCCGACTGCTCGAAGCCGGCATCGTGCCGGTCGGCATCGCTATTGGCGCGCATTATGAGTGGCTCAATTCGAACATGCAGATACTCGACGCGAAGGGCGGCTGGGTGAATCAGCCGCTGGTGGCATTGGGAGGTTTCTGGGAGCGCGTGCGCCGTGCCGCATTGCGCGAGTTGCACCTGGACACCAAGCGCCAGGGCAATGGCGCGCTGGCGCACACTCACTTCGGCGAGCTGATCAAGGTCGAAGACAACAACAGCATCCGCTATCTGGGCCGACACATCGTGATCGGCACGGTCATCGACAGCGAACGTTATCGCTCCGTATCGCATGGCATACGCACAGTCGTCGACATGTGCGATGGCGTCTCGCCGCTGCTCGAAGCCCGGCCCGCCAGCCACAACATTTATGACACCAATCAGGAAGAGGGTTCTATATGAGCGATGGCAGCACTATTCCCCAGCTCGCCCTGGAGCGTCTCAAGGGACTGCGTCGACAGGGGCAGGCCGGCGGCATCTTCACCTCCGACTTTTCGGTCAACGAGTTCCTGTTGGTACGTAAGGCTGGCTTTGAGCCGGTGGGTTTGTGCGTAGGTTCGTGTATCTACCATCTGGGCATCCAATACGCCAAATGGGGGCAGAACCAGGAAATGACCGTGCTTTCGCAGGCCATGTACCACGCCCGCGAGCTGGCCATGTCGCGTATGCGGGAAGAGGCAAAGGGCATGAGCGCTGACGGCATCGTCGGCGTCGAACTCACCGTCAAGCGGATGGAATGGGATAGCAATATTCTGGAGTTCATCGCAATCGGCACTGGCGTGGTGCACGCGCAAGGCCATCAGGGCTTCAAGGGGCCAAAGGGGCAGCCCTTCACATCCGACCTCTCCGGTCAGGATTTCTGGACGCTGCTGCAGGCCGGCTACCGGCCGCTGGAAATGGTCATGGGCTCGTGCGTCTACCACGTCGCCCACCAAGGCATCCTCAAGTCGCTGGGCAACGCCGGCAACAACACTGAATTGACCAATTTCTCGCAAGCCCTGTACGACGCCCGTGAGATTGCGATGGAGCGCATGCAGAACGAAGCCATCACGGCGCAGGCCGAAGGCGTGGTCGGTGTCGACCTGCACGAAGGCTCACACAACTGGCAACCGCACATCATCGAATTCTTCGCCGTCGGCACGGCGGTGACACCGATCACGACAGAGCGCGATGCATCCAGCATCCCCGATCCGCAATTGGTGCTTTCAGTCAACAACTGATTCTGGAGAACCCGCATGAGCATTCTTGGACGCGTGGCCGATCTTCTGCAGGCCAAGACACAGAAATTGCTGGACAAGATGGAGGACCCCAACGAAACGCTGGACCTCTCGTACGAAAAGATGATTACCGGCCTGCAGGAAACCAAACAGCATTTAGCGGAAGTTGTCACGGAGCAGAAACTGCTCGAGCGCCAGATCGAACAGGCGCAGCACGAGGCGGACCAGGCCCAGGACAATGCGCGACTGGCACTGCAGTCTTCCCACGAAGACCTTGCCCGCACCGCGTTGAGCCAGCGCCAGGCCGCACTCGAAAAGGTCGGAACCCTGGGCAAGGCGCGCGACAGCATCGCCGTACAGGCCGACAAACTTATAGGCTACCAGCGCACGCTGGAAACCCGGATCGAGCAGTTCCGCATCCAGAAGGAAGTAATGAAGAGCAGCTACGCCGCGGCGCAGGCGCAGGTGAAAGTCACCGAATCCATTACCGGCGTCGGCGACCACCTCAGCCACGTCGGCGACACGATGCGCCGGGCGGAAGACAAGGTCGCCGGCATGCAAGCCAAGGCCGATGCGATGAGCGACCTTATGCAATCGGGCATACTTCAGGACCCGCTAGATAACCGCAGCAGTGTCGACCGCGAACTGCAAAATCTGCGCAGCAACAACGCCGTCGATGCAGAGCTGGAGAAGCTCAAAGCCGAGCTTGGCAAGTCGTGAGCGCTTAGAGACGTCTAGTGGCGAGTAGAGGTCGGCCGCCTATACCCGGACGGCCAAATGGTGGCCCGTGTTTCGAAGCATGGGTCGCCCATGATGTCTTGTCGAAAAGCCCGGTCAGCCCCCACGCATTCGGGGGGCGAAGCCCGTAGAGCGAGGAACCGGGGAGCATTTCTCTTTGAGGTCTGCGGGGTCAAACTCCAAGTGCATTATCGATCTGCTGGGCCAGGGCGCGCCGTCGCGATGACCGAGCAGTACCCAACTGGATGATTCGCTTCGCCCCCCTTCGGGGCCGGCCCTCGGACGTTCTGGACGCTTCGCGCCTGTCAGGTCTTCACCAGAATGACGAAGTTGAGGTGGTAATCCGAGCATCCGCCCCTCTCCCCAAAGCGGAGAGGGGGCCAAACGCTCAGAACTTGCCCGCGCGGAAATCCGCAATCGCCTCGTGAATCTGCTCCGGCGTATTCATCACAAACGGCCCATAGCGCGCCACGCTTTCGCCTAGCGGCTTACCCGCCACCAGCAACACCCGCGCTGCCGCATCGCGACCCGCGACACGCACACTGTCGCCCTTCGACAACACCGCCAGCTCGCTACGGCGCAGCACATCGCCGGCTACTTGGGCGTCACTGCCATCGAACACGTAGGCAAATGCGCTATGGCCTTCCGGCAGCGGAATCTCCACCTGCGCACCCGGCTGCACGGCGATGTCCAGATAGACGGGTGCGGTGACCACGCCGGCCACGGGACCGGTAGCGCCGAACAATTCACCGGCGATCACCTTCACTTCAACGCCATCGGAAGGATGCGCCACCGGAATGCGCTCCGGCCCGATGTCCTGGTAGCGCGGCTCGGTCATTTTGTCTTTGGCGGGCAGGTTCACCCACAGCTGGAAACCCCACATCAGGCCGTTTTCCTGCTGCGGCATTTCCGAATGCAGGATGCCGCGACCGGCCGTCATCCACTGCACGCTGCCGGGACCGAGGTCGCCGCGGTTGCCGTGGTTGTCGCCGTGCTGCATGTGACCGGCCAGCATGTAGGTGACGGTTTCGAAGCCGCGATGCGGATGCTCCGGGAAGCCGGCGAGGTAATCGCCCGCCTGATCGGAACGGAATTCGTCCAGCAGTAAGAAGGGGTCGACCATATCCAGGCCGGGCTGGCCGATGATGCGCTTGAGCTTGACGCCCGCGCCATCGGAGGTATCGGTGCCGCGAATGCGGCGAAGAATGCTGCGCTCGGTCATGGCCGGCTCCCGTAGAAAGTCTACGCACCATGATGGTTATGCAGCTTGCCGCATCCAAGCGGCGCGATACGAACGGAGTGTTTCCAAGAGCAAGAGGAGGGGTAAGTAGTAAGGAGTAAGTGCGCGAGCCATTAGCGCTATCGCAGTACCTGGGCTGGCATTCTTACCCCTTACTTCCTACCCCCTTACTCGCCCTAATGCACCCAGTGGCCGCTGCGATGACGAGGCGGCGGGGTGCTCTCGGTGCCGTTCTCTTCGCTGGGCTGCACCATCGCTTCCACCTCGGCTTCGGTCACCGGGTGTTCGTGCCAGTACTGACCCACCGCGGCGAGCACGCTCGGCACCTGGGCCAGGCACTCGTCGTATTCCTCGTCGCTAAGCTTGTCGAAATCCGCCTCGGCGCTGAGGATGCCTTCGTCCACCGCCAGGGCCATCACCGGGCCAAGCAGCTCCATCAGTGCCGAATCGTCGGCCAGGCGCTTTTCCCACAGGTTGGCGCGCAGATCGATGGCGCGGCTGAAGCCTTCGCACCAGCCAGCCGCGGACAGCGCGGGGCCAGCCTCGGTGTCGATTTCGCCCAGGATGGGCTCGTAGGCGTCGACATCGAGTTCCGCCTCGATGGAATCGTTGAGCTTGGCCAGCAGTGCCAGCACGCGGTTGCCTTCTTCCTCGTTGGCGAACGGCTCGTGCAGCACTTCGGGCAGCCATTCCTCCGGCAGCACCTGCAGCGGGCCGACCGCCAGCCCGGAGAGCATGCCGTGCACGCCGTCCAGCAGCAGGTCGCCCTCACGAGCGTGGGCGCGCAGATAACGGTCCAGTTCGTCGAGCTCGTTGTCGTTGAGCGAAGTGGGCCAGTCGGTCTTCGGTGTATTCATTGGATATCCAGATCCAGCGTCACCGGGGTGTGGTCCGAAGGCCGTTCCCAGCGTCGCGGTGTGCGGTCGATGGCAGCTGCCGTCGCCACGGGTTTCAGGGCATCGCTGACGAGGATCAGGTCAATGCGAAGGCCCATGTTGCGCCGGAAGGCTGCCTGGCGGTAGTCCCACCAACTGTAGTGTTCGCCGGCTTGTTCAAACAGGCGAAAGCTGTCGTGCAGGCCAAGATCGGTGATCGCCTTGAGCGCCGCGCGCTCCGGCGGCGAGCACAGAATGTCTTCGCCCCAGGTCACTGGGTCGTAGACGTCGCGGTCGTCCGGCGCGATGTTGAAATCGCCCAACACCACCAGGTTCGGGTGGCGTTCGATCTCGTGGGCGAGGAATTCGCGCACCCTGGCCAGCCAGTGCAGCTTGTAGGCGTATTTCTCGTCGCCCACGGCTTTGCCGTTGACCACGTACAGGTCCACCACACGCACGCCGCCGACGGTGGCGGCGAGGATTCGGCGCTGCGGATCGTCCAGCCCGGGGATATCCGTGACAATGTCGGTGGGCTCGTCACGGGCTAGGATCGCCACGCCGTTGTAGGTCTTCTGGCCGGAATACACCGACCGGTAGCCCGCCGCCGCCAGCTCGTCCACCGGGAACTTGGTGTCCTCCAGCTTGGTTTCCTGCAGGGCGATGATGTCCGGCCGCGCCTCGGCCGCCCACTCGGTCAGCTGCGGTAGGCGCACCTTGAGGGAATTGACGTTCCAGGAGGCTATTTTCATGGGCGCATTGTAAGGGAAGCCCGGCTGCAGCCCGAGCCCGCTCCACTGGCCGGGTAGGGGCTAGATTGGAAATATCAAACCCCAAGCCCGAAAAGGGATATGATAGGCGGCGCAGGGTTTGAGGTAACTCGGATGCACTGCTTCCACAGCGGCCCTGAACACCTCATTTCAAACCGCTGATCATTCACGTTTCAAAGGTATGTTTTATGTCAAATCGTCAGAGTGGAACCGTCAAGTGGTTCAACGACGCCAAGGGCTTCGGCTTCATCACCCCGGAAAGCGGTGATGACCTGTTCGTGCACTTCCGCGCCATCCAGGGCAACGGCTTCAAGTCGCTGCAGGAAGGCCAGAAGGTCACCTTCGTGGTCACCAAGGGCCCGAAGGGCCTGCAGGCCGACGAAGTCCAGGTTGCCTGAGGTCAGTCGAACCTGATTCGCAAAAAAGCCCGCTTCGGCGGGCTTTTTTGTGTCTGGACCATAGGGATGCTCTGATCTATTCCACGTACCCGGCATGACGTCCAGAAGGCCCGCAGGTGTGTTGCGCGGCGCAGCCTGCGGGCCTTCTGGACGTCACCCCACATGCATATTCAACACGTGGGGCCGCCCTGTATGCGCGCAGCGCTTCGCCCCAGCGGCTCGACAGACAGCCAGTCTGCCTTCACCGCCGCGACAAACCGCTGCGCGCATACAGGGCGGTGACGGGTGCGCGGAATAGATCAGAGCATCCCTAGATCGCGTCACGCCAATCCATAGCTACGCAGCAGGGCTTCCGGCTCCGGCTTCCTGCCGCGGAAAGCCATGAAGCTCTCCAGCGCCGGGCGACTGGCGCCCACGGCGAGAATTTCCTGCCGGAACCGTTCGCCGGTGCTGCGATCAATCACGCTGCCACTGGCCTTGGCGCGTTCTTCGAACTCTCCAAACGCATCCGCGCTCAACAGTTCGGCCCACAGGTAGCTGTAGTAACCGGCCGCATAGCCACCGGCGAAGATGTGGCTGAAGCCGTTCGGGAAGCGCTGCCAGATCGGCGGGTGCAGCACGGCCACTTCCTTGCGAACCTCTTCGAGTACGGCCAACGTGCGTGCGCCCTGTTCCGGGTCGTACCCCAGGTGCAAGCTGAAATCGAACAAGGCGAACTCCAGCTGGCGCACCAGGAACAGGCCGGCCTGGAAGTACCGTGCGGCCAGCATGCGCTGGAACAGTTCCTCAGGCAGGCGCTCGCCGGTCTGCCAGTGGCGCGCGAACAGATCGAGCGCCTCGCGGTTCCAGCCGAAGTTCTCCATGAACTGGCTAGGCAGTTCCACCGCATCCCATTCCACGCCTTCGATGCCGCCGATCGAGGGCAGGGCGATCTCGGTGAGCAGATGGTGCAGGCCATGGCCGAATTCATGGAACAGGGTCAGCACGTCGTCGTGCGTAAGCAGGGCCGGGCGGCCCTCGGTGGGCGGCGCGAAGTTGCAGGTGAGGAAGGCCACTGGCAGCTGCTCGCTCGCACCATCGTCGAAACGCGCGCGGCACACATCCATCCAGGCGCCACCGCGCTTGCCCGAGCGTGCGTAGAGATCGACATAGGCACCGGCGAATACACGGCCGTCGGCATCGCGCATGTCGTAATAACGCACCTCCGGATGCCACACATCAACGCCTTCGCGCAGGCTCAGGGTGACGCCGTAGAGTTTCTGCACCAGGCCGAACAGACCATCGATCACCGCCGGCAGCGGGAAGTACGGCTTGAGCTGTTCTTCGTCGAGGTCGTAGTTTTTCTGGCGCAGTTTTTCGGAAGCGTAGCCGACGTCCCAGGATTCGAGGTTGTCCAGCTTCAGCTCTTTGCTGGCGAACTCGCGCAACGTGGCCAGCTCCTTGCGCGCCACCGGCCGCGCGCGCTGGGCCAGGTCGTGCAGAAACTCCATCACTTCGGTGGGCGACGCCGCCATCTTGGTCGCCAGCGACTCCTCGGCGGCATTGGCGAAGCCGAGCAGCAGCGCAGCCTCATGGCGCAGCGCCATGATCTTCTCGATGCGCGGGCCGTTGTCGTACTTGCCGGCATGCGGACCCTGGTCGGAGGCGCGGGTCTGGTAGGCCCAGTACACCCGCTCGCGCAGGCCGCGGTTGTCGGCATAGGTGAGCACGGTCTGCACGCTGGGCTGCTTGAGCGTCACCAGATAGCCATCCAGGTCCTGTTCCTTGGCGTACTGGCGTAGCACGGCACGGCCGGATTCGGGAACGCCGGCCAGATCGCGCTCATCGGTGATGTGCTCATGCCAAGCGTCGGTGGCATCCAGTACGGCGTTGGAAAACTCAGTGGACAACTTGCTCAGCTCCACGCCGATGGCGCGATAACGGGAGCGCGCCGGCTCCTCCAGCGCCACGCCGGAGAGCTTGAAGTCGCGTAGCGCGTGTTCGATCAACGCGCGCTCCGGCCGCGACAGCGCGGCGAAATCCGGCGCATCGGCCAGCGCCTGCACCACTTGGTACAGCTCGCGGTTCTGACCCAGCTCGATGGCGTGGTCGGTGAGCTTTTCCTCGGCCGGCCCATACACCTCGCGCAAGGCCTCGCTGTCGGCCACCGAGTGCAAATGGCTCACCGGCGACCAGGCACGCGCCAGCTGCTGCTCCAAACGTTCCTGGGTCAACATGACACCGGCGAAATCACGCGGTCCGCCGGCAGCGGTGAGCGCATCGATACCTTCGCGATAATCGGCCAGCAGGGTGTCGATGGCCGGGGCGACGTGCTCGGGGCGGATCTGCGGGAACGCGGGCAGGGCGTCGCCGGCCAGTAGCGGGTTGTCTTGGGCCCCGCTCTTTTGGGCCACGTTCTTTTGGGCGCGGCTCTTCTGGGGCATGTTGTCTTGGGACATGGAAATCTCCTTGGGACCGCCAGCGTGGCGACCGGCCGGGGCGAAATCAAGCCGATCCGGGCCGACGATCTGGACTCGTCAGGCCCTTTCGGAATTGTCATGTCCAACGCCGTACCATCGCGGGCATGCCGATCCCGGATTTCACCGGATTACTCCGTCAAAGCGATGTGTTCGGGCATCTGGATGCCGAAGCACTGGCTGCACTCGACCATCAGCTGGTGTGGTTCGGCCTGCCCGGTGGACGACCCTTGTTCAAGCAGGGCGAGCCAGCCGATGCCATGTATCTGCTGGTCAGCGGCAGCCTGGGTCTGTTCGACGGCCCCACTGATCTGGTGCATTTGATTGCCGCTGGCGACAGCGTAGGCGAGATCAGCCTGGTCAGCGGCGAGAACCGTCATTTGACCGTGCGCGCCCTGCGCGATTCGGAATTGCTGCGGCTGGATCGCGGTGCTTTCGAAAAGCTGGTCAGCGACCATCCGCAAGCCATGCTCGGTGTGGCGCGGGTGGCCATTGCCCGCTTGCAGCGGCGCCTGCGCAACGAAGACACGCCCGGCAGCGCACGCACCTTCGCCATGCTGCCGGTGGATGCGGAAGTGCCAGCCCGCGCTCTGGCCATGCAGCTGGCGATGGCGCTGGAACCCTACGGCAGCTGCGCGGTGATCGACGCGGAACATGGCGCCGGCCGCGGCAGCGACTGGTTCGCCGAGCGCGAGGCGCAGGTGCGTTTCGTGATCTACCTGGATACGCGTGGCGACCCCTTCTGGCGCGAGCGCTGCCTGCGCCAGGCCGATGTGTTGCTGCTACCCGCACAGGCCGCGCAACCAGCGCGGTCGTGGCCGGAAGTCACGCCGCTGCATCCCTCACGCGCCGGACACAGGCCGCGCCACCTGATCCTGCTGCACGCCGGGCGCCAGCCCAGCCTGGGTGCCGCGCATCGCTGGCGCGCTCAGTTCTGCGGCGAGCTGCATCATCACCACATCGGCAACCAGGCGGATATCGCACGGCTGGCACGGCTGGTGAGCGGCCATGCACGCGGCTTGGTGCTCGCTGGCGGCGGCGCGCGCGGCCTGGCGCATCTCGGCGCGTTGCGCGCCTTGAAGGAAGCCGGCCATGTGTTCGACAGCGTAGGCGGCACCAGCATCGGCGCCATCATCGGCGCGGGCGTGGCCTGCGGTTGGGAGATCGGCGAGATGACCGAGACCTACCGTCGCGCCTTCGTCGAAGGCCGCCCACTGTCCGACTGGACCTTGCCACTGGTGGCGCTCACGCGCGGCCGTCGAGCCGCCCTGATGCTGCGCCGTGCCTTCGGTGCGCTGGACATCGAGGACCTCACGCTGCCGTTCTTCTGCATCACCACCTGCCTGTCCGGCGACGGCATGGTGGTGCAGCGGCGCGGGCCGCTGTGGCTATGGCTGCGCGCTTCCAGCGCCATCCCCGGCGTGCTGCCGCCGGTGCTGCATCGCGGTCGCGTCTATATCGACGGCGCCGTGATGGACAACCTGCCCACCGATGTAATGGCCAGCGACGGCATCGCTCACATCACTGCGGTGGATATCCGCGCCGACATCTCCCTGCTCACCACCGCCGAGGAATACGCCACGCCGCCGTGGTGGCGCCTGCTGATGCAGCGGCAGACCATCCAGCGCCCTGGCCTGCTCTCCACCCTGGTGCGCGCGGCCATGGTGAATAGCGAAGAGCCGAGCGCACATCGGCGCGAACGCGCGAACCTGCTCATCACTCCGCCGCTCGAACACATCGGCATGCTGGACTGGAAGGATTGGCAGCGCGCCATCGAGGCGGGGTATCTGCATACGTTGAAGGTGCTGGAAAACCAGCAACGGTAGGAGCCCACCCTGTGGGCGACCGCTCTGCGCGGCGGCAGCTTTCGCCCACAGGGTGGGCTCCTACCGAGACCTCAACCGTTACCATGCGCGCATGAATCATCTCCGCACTTATCGGGGCATCGCCCCCACCCTCGGCCAGCGCGTCTACGTGGACCCGGCCGCCACCGTGATCGGCGCCGTCGAGTTGGCCGACGATGTGTCGATCTGGCCCGGCGCCGTACTACGCGGCGATGTGCACCACATCCGCATCGGCGCGCGCAGCAATGTGCAGGACGGCACCATCGTGCATGTTACTCACGACGGTCCGTATTCGCCGGGCGGTTTCCCCACGCTAGTGGGCGAGGGCGTCACCATCGGCCACGCTGCGGTGATCCACGCCTGCACCATCGAGGATTACTGTCTGATCGGCATGCACGCCACCGTGCTCGATGGCGCCACGGTGAAGAAGTACGGCTTCGTCGGCGCCGGCAGCGTCATCCCGCCAGGCAAGGTGGTAGGCGAGCGCGAGCTGTGGCTGGGCAATCCGGCCAAGTTCGTACGGCTGCTCAATGATCAGCAGATCGAACAGCTGCATTATTCCGCCGACCACTACGTGCGGCTGAAGGACGAGTACCTCATCGCCGGATGAGCGTGCGCCGCGTGCTCTTTCTGTGCAGCCGCAACCGTCTGCGCAGCCCGACGGCGGAACAGGTGTTCCGCACCTGGCCGCAGCTCGAAGTGGACTCGGCCGGCCTCTCGCCCGATGCAGATACACTGCTCTCCGCCGATCAACTGGCGTGGGCGGACTTGATCCTGGTGATGGAGTCCGCGCATCGGCGCCGGCTGCAATCGCGCTTCGGCGGCCAACTCAAGGGCAAGCGCGTCGTGGTGTTGGGGATTCCCGATGACTACGACTTCATGCAGGCGGAGCTGATCGAGCTATTGCTGAAGAAGGCCGGTCCGCTGTTGCGCTGACCAGGCCACACGCCTCACTGCGGCTGCGTGGTTGACGATACCGCTGACTGGATCATCGCCGCGCGTGCTTCATCGCTGCGAATCTGCATCTGACGCTGCGCATCCAGCTTGCCGCCGAGCAAGGCGAGCTTGTAGTTGGTGCCATCGAAATCGCGCAGCAGCCCTAGCTCGCGTTGGGCTTCGTCCAGTTCGTTATTGTTGATGGCGCGCTCCACGTCGTCGGCGGCAGGCTCGAACAGATCATGCAAGCCTTCCTGCGCCTTGGCGTTGCTCGGATCCAGCTGCAGCGCGCTGAGATAGAACTCGTAGGCATTGGCGCCGGCCGGGGCGATCAGCCGCTTCTCATCGATCGCCGATTTGGCTAAGCCCAACATGATGCCCACACCGCTGTTGTCGTCAGCGCCACCGCTGGTGGCGGCCACCGCCGGAGCGTTGCCCGGGGCGGAAGCAAGGCCCGCGCTGGAGGGTGGACGCATGAACGCGTACGCGGCACCCGCCGCCACAACGAACAGCCCGAACGAGACAACAAGCAGTCCGCGTCGCGAGGACGCGGCGGAAAGCAGACGAGACATGACACCTGGCCGATGGAGTGGGGCCGCATTCGGGACGTGCGATGGTGCATGTCCCAGCAGCGCGCCACGGTAGCCACGTCAGATGTCAGCGATGTGACGCCGTTGGCATTTTATCCAAAGAGCCTGTTTCCGCTCTCAGCCGAAGCGACCGCCGACAATATGGCCGTCCTTGTCCAGCTCCGGGTAATAGCGGCTGTTGTTGCTGCGGAACTCCATGGTGGTCATGGTGCCCGGCATCACCAGCTGCACGTCGGGATAGGTCGCGTGGAACTGATCCGGCGTGGGATGGGTGGCGATGAAATCGTCGAAGCGCTTTATATCGGTCACAAAGCCAGCCACCGGTTTGGACGTGGGCTGGGTCATGTCGTGACAAGCACCGGTGGCGACGGCGATGGCGAGGACGAACAGGGCGAGCGTGGCCTTTCGCACGACGGATCTCCTTGGCAAGTGCGGCGATTATGCGCCACGTCCTGCACTCCGCTTCTGCCCCCTGCGAGCAGGGGAGCGAGACATCAGCGACTCAAAGACGAAACTCAATGCGCTGCCGCAACTCCGCCGATACCGGCGCGCCATTGCGCAAGCCGGGTGTGAATTGCCAGCGTTCGACCGCACTCAGCGCAGCACGGTCGAAAACGTTCTTGGGGTCAGCATCGATCACACTGGCACGGCTCACCGAGCCATCCACTCCGACGATGAAGCGCACATCCACCCAGCCTTGCCGGCGTGTGCGCCGCGCATCATTCGGATAGTACGGTTCAATCCGGCGCGTGAGCACCGGCGCCGTCGTGCTGGCGGAAGACTCGGTAACGGACGGGGTCGGTGCGATGGGCCGGGTCGCCATGTGCGGTGCCGCAACAACCGTAGTCGATTCCGCCTCTGGCAGTGGTGTGGATCGATTCGTTGGCGGCGATGCCGGATGGCTGATCGACGACGATAGCGGCGCAGCGACGGCAGGCACCGCAGCTGCTGGCACTGCGGTGGCGGATGTCGGTAGTGCTGCATGCATTTGCTGCTTTTGCGCGGCAGCCTGGGCCAGTTGCTGCTCGCGGCGCTGCTGGTCTTCCGCCACCTGTATCTGGGCCTGCAATTTCGCGCGCAGGATAGTAAGCGTGTAGTTGCTGGGATCGGCGCGGGAGAGCAGGTCGATCTGTCGTTTCGCTTCGGCGGCGTTGCCCTGGCCGATGGTCTGCTCGGCGGCCGTGGCAGCGAAGGGGAAGATCTCGCGCAAAGCATCCTGCGCCGCCTGGTTATCCGGCTGTTGCTTCAATACTTGCAGGTACCACTCGAAGGCATTGTCGCCGGCCGGCGCGAGCAGGCGCTGTTGTGTCATGGCCACGCGTGCGTGCTGAAGCAGCTCCGTCGTGCTGGCGGGCGCGGCGGTACGGTTGATCTGGCCAGCCTCGGCGGCGGCGACTTCCTGCGGACCGTGTTCGACGCTATTCGAACCGCGCAGCAACCAGACGATCACCCCGCCGGCGCAGGCAAACAAGGCAAGCAAGATCAACAGAACATAACGCGTCGCACCTTGTGTGCGGTGACGATGTGGAGCGGCGGGCATGGGCGACATAAGGTGGCATCGGGGAATCCGCGAGCGCGCCAGCTTAGTCAGCTCATATTGCGGGGATGTTGCCCGCTACCTCGTTCTTTCATGCACCTACCGGAAGCGTGCAGCCGTCTTGCAGCCGGCTGCACGTCGATAGGCTTACCAACCCACCTGCAGGTTACGGCTATCCGGCGAGCCATCCGGATGGGCGATCCACCACACCCGATTCTGCTGGTCCGGGCAGCCCTGGCCCGTCGCATAGGTCGCTAGCGCGCCAGCGGTGGTGCTCAGGTCGGTGCGATAGCAGCTGCCGAAGCTGTCGCGGAAGGTAAAGCTCTGGGCGCTTTGCTGACCGGTGTGGCCGGTGACCGCACCGCTGGCGTCGAAGTTCAGCGTATCGCTGCTATCCACCGTGTTGCCGACGTCGGCCGCATAAATAGCGAAGCCCAGCCAGCGCCGTTCGCCGTGATTCGTATAGCCCTGATGCGCCATGGTCGCCACGCTGACGCTACCGTCGGCTGCCGTTTGCTGGTTGTAGTCCACTTGCAGCGGATAGGCGGCGTGCTGGCGGTACTCCACCGTCATCAACGGCCCGACGCGGCTCTGACTGACGCTGTCCAGCTGGGTCAGTTGTTCGGTTTGCTGGCGATAAGTACTCGCATTGATGGTGAAGCGCTGAAGATCGTTGAAGCCCACCGTCTGCGCCACCGAACTGACCACGCGCCCGCTCGACGTGGTGGCATAACCTTCGATCACAAACTGGCGTGTGAGCTGCGTGGTGATGTCGCCGCTTACATTACCGCTGCTGTCGGCCACCAGCGTGCTGCCGATGGTCGGCGTCGGCGGCTGATCAGCCAGGGTGTTGCGAGTGATGTGACCGGTGACCTGATGCGCATGACGATCGCGATACACCAATAGAGCGGCGGTGGCCGAGAAGTAGCCATGTGCGCCCGCCACGCTCAACGCCACTTCATGCGGACTGCCGTCACTCAGCTGACCGGCGAACGGCGTCAGGTCCACGCGATAAGGCATAAAGTTGAGCGTCTGTACGCCGGGAGTCGGTCGCCACAGATAGGGGTCGATGCCGCCGGTGTAGATCCACGGATACACCGGCGCCACACCGGCCGGCTGGCCGTCGATGCTGACTTCCGCTTCGCGGAAATTGCCGCCACCGCACTCCTGGGCCTGCGCGGCATACGCATCGGGCACGCAGGTGTACCAGAACTCGTCGCCGCCCTGGCTCTGCGCAAACACGTCCAAGTAGGCGCGCACCACGTTGCGCGGCAGGCTCAAGGTCTTGGCGAGTTTGTCGGTGGGTCCATTGAGAACGGCTGTGTTGCCTACCGCGTCAGCGCCCAGCGGGTACACCGCGTCAGGCACGGGTGCGGGCGGCGCCAACAGTGAGGCTGGATAGAACAGCAGGCGCGCACTGCCATGGATCACGCCTGTGTAGGTATCGTTCACGATGTTGCCGATGATCGCCTGACCCTTGCCGGCCTGGCGCAGCAGCGTGTCGTAATCGGTGAGGTCGCGTTCCACATGCCAGCTCGGCGACACCACTCTCGAGGGTTCCTGCGTGGTGCCGAAGTACAGATTCACGCCACCCAGCCAAAGCGTGGCGGTGCGATCGTACTGCCGGCCGGCGGTGACCGAGAAATCCGCTTCGAGCACGACCTTCGCCCAGCGTCCCTGGCAGGAGGTGGGCGGTGTGTAGTCGTAAGGACGCGTATTGAAATCAGTGAAGGTGACATCGTTGAACAGCTGGACCACGCACGGCGTGCCCGCAGGCCGCGGCACGGTCGGATCGGCGACAACAACATTCGTTGATCCTATGACAGGATCGCTGCCGTCGGCTTGCGCCGACCCAACGGACATACAAAAACCAAGTGCGATAAACAGCCCGTTCAAAACCGGGCCAAGACGTACGAACCCCTTCGACGACATGGCGCTGACTCCCCGTGATGTACCCCTGTCCAATCACGCTAGCACGCGGTGCAGGCCCAAGTCTTTTTAGACGATTTAGACTTCTTGATTAGACGTCTAAATGGACGCGACCATTGTCGCAACGCTTCCTTGTAGGAGCGCACAGGGTGTGCTCCTACAAGGAAGCGGTCGCAACCTCTAGCGCTTCGAGATAAGCCAAGGCCTGCTGCTGATTCGCGCCGCACATCGCCTGCTCCGGCCGCAGGCGCGAACACACTGCCGGCCGTTCCGGGTGGCCGAAGATGGCGCAGCGATCATCGTCGGTCAGCTGCACACAACGAACGCCTGCGGGCTTGCCTTGCGGCATACCCGGAATCGGTGTGCTGATGGATGGCGCGATGCAGCAGGCACCGCAGCCGGCTCGACAGGAAAGGCCCACCGATCAGCCGTACTGCTGGCGCAGAGCGAGATAGACAGGATCGGTATCCGGCCTCTTGCCGTGCCACAGCTCGAACGCGTCGGCGGCGGTTTCCACCAGCATGCCCAGTCCGTCGAAGGCATAGCGTGCTTCGCCCGCACGTGCCCAAGCGACAAAGCCGGTGGCCGCCTTGCCATAAGAGAGGTCATAGCAGGTAGCGCGATTGCCGATCAGGCTGAAGGGCAGGTCCAGCGATGTGCCCAGCACGCCAGCGGATGTGGCGTTGATGATCAGGTCGTAGCTGTCGATGTCGGCCAGGTCTTCCCAATAGCGCGTATGCGCACGCGCTGGATCGCCGATGGCGTCGGCGAGCGCATCCGCGGCCTCGGGCGAGCGGTTGACAATAGTGAGGGTGTTCACGCCGGCATCAAGCAACGCCCAGGCAACGCCATGCGCCGCGCCGCCAGCACCGAGCAGCAGGGCATCGTGACCACGCAGGTCGACCTGATGGCGCTCGGTGAGGTCGCGCACCATGCCGTCGCCGTCCGTGTTGTGAGCGGCGAGACGACCATCGGGCAACCGTGTGAACACATTGGCGCTGCCGGCGCGGGTAGCTGCCTCGCTGCGCTGATCGGCCAGCGCGAACGCAGCAGCCTTGTGCGGCAGGGTTACATTGGCGCCCCGGCCGCCTTCCGCGAAAAAGCGGCGCACGCTGGCTTCGAACTCCGCCGGTGCGGCATCGATGGTGCGGTACTCCAGCGCGATACCGAACTGTTTCGCAAACGCCTGATGGATCTGCGGCGAGAGCGAGTGGGCGATCGGATGCCCGAAGACGGCGAACTGGCCTGCACTCATATGCGCTCCTTGATTTGAATGGCGATTCCCGCAGGGGCACAGCAGCCTACCCGCAACAACCTCATATTCTAATCCCGCTGGTCCGGCAGGTCGCAGATTTAGGCGTCGCAGGTTTTGAGATGGGCCGGAGGCAAGCTGCTTCCACACGACCTGAACGGACGACCGTCATGCGCCCGCAAGTTTTCGATCACCCCCGCCACCAACGTCTGGTTGTCAGCGCTCTCTTATGGCTGTTGTCCGGCAGCGTGCTGTTGCTCACCACACTGGTACCTGTGCGCACCGAACTGCTCGGCTGGACGCCAGCGTTCTGGCTGGTGGGCGCACCGTTCGTACTGTTGTTGGCATTGGAGCCGGGTCTGCCACGCCAATTGCTGGCACTCACCCATCCTCGCCGACGTCGTCCGCCACAAGCCATCTGGCACTGAATTCCGCTTGGCAGTGGAGCCTGGTGCGCAGGGAGCGCACTCTGGGGTTCCGACGGCAGCCTGGGATGGCTGGGCACCCGCCGGAGCGACGCGATGGATCGCGTTACGGGTTTCGGCAGCTCATGGAGGAGCTGCCGGAGTCACCCGCTTTACGTAGAGAGCCCAGGGCTCAGTCGGCTATACCCAGCCGCTTGCGCTCCAATCGGCGCATGAACTCCTGCATGATGCGCAGGTACAGATCTTCGCCGAGGTAAGCATCCTCGACGCCTGCGTCGATCGACGGGTTGTCGTTCACCTCAATGACCACCGGCTTGTCGCCAACCTGCTTGAGGTCCACGCCGTAAAGGCCATCGCCGATCGGCTGAGTGGCCTTGAGCGCCAGCTTCACTACTTCGGACGGTGCATCGCGCACGGGGATGGTCTCGAAGCCGCCGGATTTAGCCGTGCCTTTCGCGCCATGGTTGTAGATCTGCCAGTGGCCGCGCGACATGTAGTACTTGCAGGCGTAAAGCGCTTCGTGGTTCAGCACGCCGATGCGCCAGTCGAATTCGGTGTAGACGAATTCCTGCGCTAGCAGCAGGGCACTGTGCTGGAACAACTCGCCCGCGGCCTTTTCCAGTGCCTTCTCATCCTCCACTTTGACCACGCCACGGGAGAACGAACCGTCCGGAATTTTCAGCACGATGGGGAAGCCGAGCTTGGCGGCGACGTCCTTCAGTCCCTTCGCGTTGTCGCGGTAGATGATCTCGGTGTTGGGCACGGCCAGCTTGCGCGACATCATCAGATCGTTGAGGTAGATCTTGTTGGTGCAGCGGAGGATGGAACTGGGATCGTCGATGACCACCATGCCTTCCTTCTCCGCGCGATGGGCGAAGCGATAGGTGTGGTTGTCGCTGGCGGTGGTCTCGCGGATGAACAGGCCGTCGTACTCGGCCAGGCGCTGGTAATCGTTCTTGCCGATCGGGTCGACCTCGATGCCCAATTCCTTGCCGGCGTTGATGAAGGACTTCAGCGCCTTCTTGTTCGACGGCGGCATCGCCTCGTTGGGGTCGACCAGCATGGCGATGTCGTAGCGGTAACGCTTGCGCGCACGCGGCTTGCGCCACAGCTTCTTGGAGAAACTGTCCAGCGTCTCGGCAAAGGCGTCTTCCTGAGCGTCGTCCAGTGTGTGCAGACCCACCGGTTTGATCGAGCTGACCTGCCACACGCGGTCGCGCTCGAACTCGATACGCAGCAGCGGGCACGGGAACAGTTCGAACACCTGGCGCGCCAGATCCTGCAGCGCCGGGTAGGCCGTCTCACCGAAGTAAACGAGGATGCCGAAATCCGTGGTGTCGCGACCGCCGGCCGGCAGGAAATGCGTGAGCTTCTGGTTGAGGTCGTCGATGTCCAGGCCGTACAGCGAGCGCCGGCGCAGGTCGTTCACCGTGCGCACCGACGGCATCACCTTGTGCCCGCGCGCCTCACCCAGCAAAGACACGTAATAGCCGGTGCCCAGGTACTTGTAGCTGCGGCACAGGTTGATCACTTGCGTGCGTTCGTCGTCGCCGCCGATGGGTTCGCGCAGGTAGTCCATCGCGGTGACCACGTCGACGGATGGATAGTAGGAGCCCCAATCGGAGGCCTTCTCGACAACGATGACGAGACGGGACATGACACCTCAAGTTCGTTAGAGCCACGGTGGTGTCGTCACGTGGAGGAACGGGGCGGCACGGCGCAAGGCGCGCAGTTTGGCACATGGGGGGCTTTGTACAAGGGAATGATCTGAAGCATGACTAAATGCCAATATGTCTACCGTGACTGCAGGGCGATTGCCCAGCAGGGCGTACAGGACTAGAGTGCCGCGCTTCCGCCACCCTCCGTTTCCCCTCTGACTGCTGCCGCGTCCCGCGCCGCACCGGAATCCGCCGATGACCCCAATGCCCGCGACCGCCGCCGTGCGCGTGCGCCGCGCTGAACTATCCGATCTCGATGACCTGGTCGCGCTGGAGGAGCAGAGCTTCACCAGCGACCGGCTCAGCCGCGCTCAATTCCGCCGTCACCTGGACAGCGAAACCGCGCAGGTGCTGGTGGCGAGCGCGAACCATCGCCGCTTTCTCGGCACGGCCGTCGTGTTCTTCCGCAAGGGCAGCAAGGTAGCGCGCCTGTATTCCATCGCCACCCATGCCGAAGCGCGTGGCAAGGGCGTGGGTTCGGCGCTGTTGGAAGCGGCCGAGCACACCGCGCGACGGCGTCGATGCCACGCGCTGCGGCTGGAGGTTCGTACCGACAATCACAGCGCCATCCGCCTGTACGAACGGCTTGGCTATCACGGCATCGGTAAGCACGAGGGCTTCTACGAGGACGGCGCCGACGCCTGGCGCTACGAGAAGGTGCTGCGCTGACGAGGGCCTGCCCTCATAGAGGACAGGCTCTCAGCCGCCGAACGGCTGGCCGAGGCGCTGTTCGGTGACCTCGTCCGGCCGCGCCACCAAGGCGCCGGTGCGCATCAGGCTGACGTTGTAGTGGCCCTCGTCGACCAGCGGCAGAAAAGCGCCGCTGCCAAACACGGTATCGACGCCGGGCACCCATTGCGGATGCTGGCGCTTGAGGTCGAGCACATCGTAGGGGCCGGCTTCGTCGAAGCCGATGACCGTGCGCGGCGCCTGGGCCTCCTGCGCGGGATCGTCGTAACGGCCGCTCAGGCGATCGAGACGGTATAGGGGCGGGAGCCCGGCCAGCAGCGCCGGCAACTTCCATTTCAGAACAACTGCCTCCACTCGCCAGGCATCGCCGGACAGCTGCACCTGGCGCGTGCTGCCATCGGGCCAGCGCAAGGTCAGCGCCCAGCGCTGCGGCGACAGGATCCGCGCGTCGATGGTCACCACTGGCGTTTCTTCCGAGAGCAGGCGATAGCCGCGCAGACCCCAGCTGGCGCCCACCAGCACCAACGTGAGGACGAACCCTACCGCCAGCGACAGCGCACGCAGCGCGGCGGCAAGCCGCTGGCCGGCGTGCAAACGCGTGCGCAGGGCGATCAGCTGCACCAAGGTGAACAACAGCGCGATCACTGCAAGAACCAGCAGGATAGTGCTGGGCAGACGCAACAGCGTGGTCCAATCCATACTTCTTTACTCCACACCGCGAGACGGCGGCGGCCCGCGCATGATAACGGCTAGTGCGCGATGCCCCGAGCTGAACCGCTGTCCGTACGGCCTATCGCGGCGCACAGGGTGAGCATCGCTATACTGCGGCGGTCTCCGTAGGAACCCACATCCATGCGTCGATCGATCCTGCTGCTCCCGCTTTGCTTCGTGATGGCCTCGCTGGCTGGCTGCGGCAACAAAGGCCCGCTGTACATGCCGGCGCCGAAGCCGACTCCGACTCCGGCCGCGGCAACGGTAGCTCCGGCGTCTGCCGCCACGGCGGCTGCACCCGTACAACACTGAAGGCGCCCGGCGGTTTCATGACATTGCGCTTCACCAAGATGCAGGGCATCGGCAACGACTTCGTGATAATCGATGCGCGACGCGATGGCTTCGGCCTGCGCGAGGCGGAGATCCGCGCGATCGCCGACCGCCACAACGGCGTGGGCTTTGATCAGCTGATCAGCATCGAACCGGCGCGCGATCCAAGCTGTGCGTTTTACTACGGCCTCTGGAATGCCGATGGCTCGCCTGCGGGCCAGTGCGGCAATGGGGTGCGCTGCGTCGCGGCATGGCTGCATCGCGATGGTGCGCTGGCCATCGGCGAAACGGTACGGCTGGAAAGCCCCTCCGGGCCGGTCACGGTACGCCTGCTCTCCGCCGATCGGGTCACCGTGGACATGGGCGAGCCGGATTTCCTGCCCGCGAACATTCCCTTCCGCGCCGACACGCAGGCCGACCGCTACGACATCGACGTAGGCGGCGAAATGCTGGAAGTCGGCGTGGTGTCGATGGGCAATCCGCATGCTGTGGTGGTGGTGCCAGAGCTCGGTTCGCCCGCTTTGTTCCGTCACGGCCCGCTGCTGTCGACGCACGAGCGCTTTCCGAAAGATGCGAATACCGGCTTCGTGCAGTGGCTCGATCGACGCCATCTGAGCCTGCGCGTACACGAACGCGGTGTTGGCTGGACCCTGGCCTGCGGCACCGGCGCGTGCGCGGCCATGGCGGTGATGCGCCAGCGTGGCGAAGTGGACGAGAGCGTGCAGATTGAGCTTCCGGGCGGCCGCCTGCAGATCGAATGGGCTGGCCCCGGGCACACCTTGTGGATGACCGGCCCGGCCGCCTTCGTCTTTGAAGGTGAATGGCTGGGGATCTCGGGTACGCATTGAAGCGTAACGGCGGTCATCGCACACTCGGGGCCACGCACATCGCCTGACCCACCGGCTTCTGAGGTACCTCGCGCATGACCGACACTGCACTCGACGACACCTTGCAAGCCCAGGACGTAGCGGCCTATTTGCGCCGCCACCCGGGCTTCCTCAACGATTTTCCGGATCTGGCCGCGCAACTCACCCTGCCGCGCGAGCAGGGGCCGGTCGCTTCGCTGGCGGTTTACCAGCTGCAAAACCTGCGCGAGAAGAACGCCGAGCTGGAACGCCGGCTGGCCGAACTCGTTGCCATCGCGGCAGAGAACGAGCAGCTGATGCAGCGTGTGCACGACCTCAATGTCACCGTGCTGCGCGCGAATACGCCCGCCATCGCCGCACGCAGCGTGATCGCGAAGCTGTCCGAGGATTTCAAGACCGATCGGGTGCGCCTGCTGCTGTTCGGCGCAGCCAGCCTTCCCCACGCCGACTGGCTGCTGCAGGTGCCGGGTGGACGCGCCGAGTTGCCGGAGTTCGGCGATTTCCTTTCGCACCATGAACCGATCGCCGGACGCCTTTCGGCGGAGCGCTTGTATCGATTGTTCGGCGACCACGCGCCGGAGATCCAGTCGTCCGCGCTGGTGCCGCTGGGCGAGTTGGGCATCCTCGCCATCGGCAGCCGCGATCCGGATCATTTCCAGCCGGGCATGGGCACCTTGTTCCTTAAGATGATCGCCGCCACCGTTACCGCCGCGCTGCTGCGCTCACAGGACGGCGCCTGAGCATGGATCCGCGCGGCCAGGTCGCGACCTGGCTCGCCCGCCTCGCCGGCGAGCGCAAAGCCTCTTCGCATACGATCGATGCGTATCGCCGCGATCTGGACAAGCTGTTGCGCTGGATGGAAGCGCAGCAGCTGACCGGCTTTGTCGCACTCGACAGCCATCGCATGCGCGCGTTCGTCGCCGCCGAACATCGCGCCGGGCTGTCGCCGAAAAGCCTGCAGCGCCTGCTTTCCTCTTGCCGCAGCCTGTTCCGGCAACTGCAACGCGAAGGTTTGCTGGAACACGATCCGGTGGCCGGCGTGCGTGGACCAAAGGTCCATCGCAAGCTGCCGCAGGTGCTCGACGTGGACGAGGCCACCGCTCTGATCGAAGCTGACAGCGGCGGTGCGCTGACCCTGCGCGATCGCGCCATGCTGGAGCTGTTCTATTCCTCCGGCCTGCGCCTTTCGGAACTGGTGGGCCTGCGCTGGCTGGACCTGAATCTCGATGCCGGCGAAGTGCGCGTGCTGGGCAAGGGCAGCAAGACGCGCATCGTGCCGGTGGGACGGCATGCCGTGAACGCGCTGCGGGCGCTTGGCGAGGCGGAAGGCAGGGGGCCCGAAACGCCGGTGTTTCGCGGTCGCGGCGGCGCGCCGATCAGCCCGCGCACGGTGCAGGCCCGCTTGAAGACGCTGGCACTGAGCCAGGGATTCGCCAAACGCGTGCATCCACATCTGCTGCGCCACACCTTCGCCAGCCACATGCTGGAATCGTCCGGCGACCTGCGCGCGGTGCAGGAACTGCTCGGCCACGCCGACATCGCCACCACGCAGATCTACACCCACCTGGATTTCCAGCATCTGGCGAAGGTGTACGACGCCGCGCACCCGCGCGCGAAGCGCAAAGGCTGAACTCCCGCTTCTATCTCGGGGACGTCCACGCCGCCGTAACACTCCCGCGCGCCCCAAGCCCCAGCATATTGAACGGCGGTGCCACTGGCCCCACCTCTGCCGTTCAAGTCAATGCGGAGCCTCCCATGGAATCCTTTCACGCCACGACCATCATTTCCGTCCGCCGCAACGGTCGCGTTGTGATCGGCGGCGACGGTCAGGTCACGCTCGGCAACACGGTGATGAAGGCCAACGCGCGCAAGATCCGCCGCCTTGGCAAGGGCGATGTGCTGGCCGGTTTTGCGGGCGCCACGGCCGATGCCTTCACCCTGTTCGAGCTGTTCGAGGAAAAGCTGATCAAGCACAGCGGCAACCTCACCCGCGCTGCGGTGGAAATGGCCAAGGAATGGCGCACCGATCGCCGCCTCGGTCGCCTCGAAGCCATGCTGGCGGTAGCCGACAAGGATGCATCCCTGCTGATCTCCGGCAATGGCGACGTGCTGGAACCCGAGTTCGGCCTGATCGCCATCGGCTCCGGCGGCCCGTATGCGCAGTCCGCTGCGCTCGCGCTGATGGAAAACACCCAGATGGATGCGCGCGAGATCGTCGAGAAGGCGTTGAAGATCGCTGGCGACATCTGCATCTACACCAATCACAACACGACGATCGAAGAGCTTTGATGGCTTCTCGGCATCAGCCCTTCACTAACGTCATTCCGGCACGCGCCGGACAACGCCCCCATGCTCCGGTGCCCTCATGTCTGAATTGACCCCCCGCGAAATCGTCAACGAACTCGATCACTACATCATCGGTCAGCACGACGCCAAACGCGCCGTGGCGATCGCACTGCGCAACCGCTGGCGCCGTATGCAGCTGGAGCAGGGCCTGCGCGATGAGGTGACGCCGAAGAACATCCTGATGATCGGCCCCACCGGCGTGGGCAAGACCGAGATCGCACGCCGCCTTGCCACACTGGCGAACGCGCCGTTCGTGAAGGTGGAAGCGACCAAGTTCACCGAGGTGGGCTACGTCGGCAAGGACGTGGAATCCATCGTGCGCGACCTGGCCGACGTGGCCTACAAGCTCACCCGCGACCAGGCCGTCAAGCGCGTGCGTTCGCAAGCCGAGGATCGCGCCGAAGATCGCATCCTCGATGCGCTGCTGCCTCGCCGCCAATCGCCCACCGACTGGACCCACGATCCGGCGCCGGCCATCGATAGCGACACCCGCCAGAAACTGCGCAAGCAGTTGCGCGAAGGCGCTTTGGACGATCGCGAAATCGAGCTGGATTTCGCCATGAACGTGGGTGTGGAGATCATGTCTCCGCCCGGCATGGAGGAAATGGGCCAGCAGCTACGCCAGATGTTCCAGAACCTGGGCGGCGCGAAATCGCAGAAGCGCAAGCTGGCGATCAAGATCGCCCGCCCGCTGCTGATCGACGAAGAGGCCGGCAAGCTGCTCAACGACGATGAAGTGCGCGCCCAGGCGGTGTTCGCCGCCGAGCAGAATGGCATCGTGTTCATCGACGAGATCGACAAGATCGCCCAGCGCTCCGAGTGGGGCGGCGCCGGTGTCAGCCGCGAAGGCGTGCAGCGCGACCTGCTTCCGCTGGTGGAAGGTTCCACCGTGTCCACCAAATACGGCCCGATCAAGACCGACCACGTGCTGTTTATCGCCTCTGGCGCGTTCTCGCTGGCCAAGCCATCGGACCTGATCCCGGAGCTGCAGGGTCGTTTGCCGATTCGCGTGGAACTGTCGGCGCTGTCGGTGGGCGATTTCGAGCGCATCTTGCGCGAACCGCAGAACGCACTGACCAAGCAATACGTGGCCCTGCTCGGTACGGAGGGTGTCAGCATCGAGTTCACCGACTCGGGCATCGATCGCCTGGCCGAGGTGGCGTTCCAGGTGAACGAGCGCACCGAGAACATCGGCGCCCGCCGCCTGCACACGGTGATGGAGCGCCTACTTGAGAAAATTTCCTTCGAAGCTGCTGACAAATCCGGTGAAAAATACGTAATTGACGCCGAATATGTCGATAAAAACCTCGGAAGCCTGGTCAAGGACGAGGATTTGAGCCGTTACATCCTGTAAACATGGGGAAAGAGCCCGGCTGTTAAAATTAGGGGCGTATGGGAAAGATCATTGAACTCAAAACCACCGGTCAGCGGGCTCAGCTGCGCGAAGCGCAGCAACAGCAGCAGCTGATCCGGTTATGGCGCGGCGAACTCGAGCACGGCAGCTTTTGCGGGTATGTCGGCGGTGTCGGCCGCGAGTTTTTTCTGTTGTGGGTTGTCGGCGACGGCATTACCTACGACGGCATGTACGTCATGCGGCACCGCGACATTTCTGAGCTGGAGGCGCCGGACAAGCACGCTGTCTTCATGGAAAAGGCGCTGGTACTCAAGCACATCCTGCCGCGCCCGCCGCGCGGCTTTCCGCTGGACGACATCCGCGAGGTGGTGCAGGCCGCGGCCAAACAGTCGCCGGTCATCGGCGTGCACGTGGACAGCGAAGACGAGTCCGAGGTCTGCTACATCGGCAAGCTGATCAGCGTCGAAGAAGACGGCTTCAGCATGCAGGAGATCAGCCCCGACGCGGAATGGCTGCGCGAAGCGTCGTTTTTCTCGTGGGACGAAGTCTCCACCATCAGCATCGAAGACGGTTACGCACAATCGCTGCTGGCGGTGGCAGGCACGCCGCCGCCGCTGGAGCAGGGTGATTCGGGTGTTGGTCACGCACAGTGATCACGCACGATCCGATGATCGACGACGGATCCCCATCACAAGCTCGATGATTCCCACGCCCGCCGGCCTTCACCGGCGGGCGTGTCGTTTCAGGGTGCCGCTGTTTCAGGGCGCCGTTGTCGACGCCTCTGGCGCGGGGCTTCTTGCTGGCAGCGCGGCGCCCTTCACTTCCTTATCGAAGAAGCCGGCGATCAGATGAAACACGTGAGTGCGCTGGCCGGGCAGGTTCAGACCGTGCTTGGCGCCCGGATAAGCCATCAACTGGAATTGCGTGCCGCGCTTCTGCAGCTCCGCCATCAGCTTGGTGGAGTTGAGGAACAGCACGTTGTCGTCGGCCATGCCGTGTACCAGATAGAGCTTGCTGGTAAGGCCATCCAGCCAGGCGAACGGACTGCTACGCGTGTAGCCGGCTTCGTTGTCCTGCGGGCGGCCTAGATAGCGCTCGGTGTAGAAGGTGTCATACAGCCGCCAATCGGTCACCGGCGCCACCGCCACGCCAGCGGCCAGCTCGCCAGATGCCTTGGCCAGCATCATGGTGGTCATGTAGCCGCCGTAGCTCCAGCCGAACACGCCAATGCGCTTGCCATCCACCCATGGTTGCGCCTTCAACCAACGGATGCCGGCGAGCTGGTCTTCCACTTCGGCGGCGCCGAGTTGCTGGTAGATGGCGTCCTCGAATTTGCGACCGCGTCGCGCCATGCCACGGTTGTCCAGGGTAAACACCACATAGCCCTGGTTGGCCATGTATTGGTTGAAGTAGTCGCCCCAGGCGTTGACCACCACCTGTGCATGCGGGCCACCGTAGTAGGTGTCGAACACCGGGTACTTCTTCGCGGGATCGAAGCCCGCCGGCTTGTACACGCGGTAGTACAAAGTCTGCCCGTCGGCGGACTTCAGCATGCCGAACTCCGGCTTGATCAGGTTGGTGCGGTACGGCCAGAAGGGATGCTTCTCATCGAACTTGTTCTGCTCGATCCAACTAACCAGGCTGCCATCCGGTTTATGGACGCTGACCTGCGGCGGCGTGTCGGCGCTGGAATAGGTATCCAGATAGAAGCTGGCATTCGGCGCGAACTCGACCGTATGCGTGCCGGCGCCCTGGCTGATGCGCACGGGTGCGCTGGCGTTGCTGCCATCGAGCTTGAGCGCATAGATCTGCCGATCCGGCACGAAGTCGCGATTGGAGCTGACATAGACCGTGCCGCTGTGCTCATCCACCGCCAGCACGCCATCGATCTGCCAGTCGCCCTGGCTTACCGGGTGCTTGAGCTTGCCGTCGATGCCGTACAGATACAGATGGTGAAACCCGCTGCGCTCGCTGCCCCACAGGAAGCTCTTGCCGTCCTTGAGGAAGGTCAGGTCGTCGTTGAGGTTGATCCAGGTATCGCTGGTCTCGGTAAGCAGGGTGTGTTGGGCCAGCGTCTTTGCATCGACCTGTTTCAACTCCAGCTTCTGCTGACTGCGCGGCATGCGCTGGTAGCTGAGATGCTTGCCGTCGGGCAACCACTTCACACGTACCAGGTAGATGTCTTGATCCTTGCCCAGGTCGATCCAGCGCGGCTGGCCACCCATCGGCGCAACCAGGCCCAGCTTCACGGCAACGTTCGGATCGCCGGCACCGGGATAACGCTGATCGATCACCTCGGTACGGTCGGCATAAACCTCGGTGCGCTTGGTCACCGGCACCTTGGCTTCGTCGTAGCGCTCGAACGCGAGGGCGCTATCGTCCGGCGCCCACCAGTAGCCCGCGCTGCGATCCATTTCCTCCTGCGCGACGAATTCCGCTTCGCCGTTGTGCACCGTGCCGCCGCCGTCATGCGTGAGTTGCTTCGCCTCACCGCTGGCGAGATCGATGACCCACAGATTCTGGTCGCGCACATAGGACACGAAACGGCCCTTGGGCGAGATTTTCGGGTCGATGGCATCGCCGCCCGTATCCAGCGCGCGCGGCGCCGGCTTGGTGTCGGCCAAGTTGTACAGGTAGAGCTTGCCGCCGATGGGAAATAGCAGCTGCTTGCCGTCCGGCGACCACTGGTAAGTGAGGATGCCGCGCAGCCCGGCCGTGCGAGCGCGCTCGCGGCGTGCCTTCTCCGCGTCGGAAAGCTGCTCGCCCTGCGGCTCCAGCTTGCGCGAATCCACCAGCAGGTGCGTGCTGTTGTCCTTGGGGCGGTATTCCCACAGATCCAGTTGGAACTGGTCGTCACTGCGCGCGCGCAGGAAAGTGATACGGCTGCCGTCCGGCGAGATCTGCAGGCCGCGCGGCGCGGGCCCGGCAAGGCTACCGCCGTCGAAGATGCGTTCGATCGTGAGTTTTTGGGCCATGGTCGGCAGAGCCACCGTCATCAACGTGGCGAAGAGGAGGGCGCGCATGGGAACTTCCTTGGACTACGGATAAGGCGCAAGAACAAACGCGGATTAGAACGCGTCACGCCGCGCGATGCCAGCACTGTCTGTCAAGGAAGGGCGTCGCATTCAGGTGAATGCGACGTGAGGGACATCAGACCTTCGCACCCAGGCCGAACAGCACTTTCCGGGCTTCTTCGTCCTGGGTCAGGTCGAAACGGCCCTTGATCGACTCGCCGATCTCGTAGGCCTTCTTGGTGGCCGGCCGCTCATGGACCGCCTCGAACCAGGTTTTCAGGTGTGGGAAGTCGTCCAGCGACATGCCCTGCGCCTCGTACGGCACGATCCATGGATAGGCGGCCATATCGGCAATGGTGTAGTCCTTGCCGGCGATAAAAGCACGGCCATCCAGCTGTTTGTTCAATATCCCGTAGAGCCGGCGCGTTTCATTAACGTAGCGGTCGATGGCGTACGGGATCTTCTCCGGCGCATAGCGGTTGAAGTGGTGATTCTGCCCCAGCATTGGCCCCAGGCCGCCCACCTGCCAGTACACCCATTCCAACACCTTGAAGCGGCCACGCACATCCGCTGGCATGAAACGGCCGGTCTTGTCCGCCAGATACTGCAGGATCGCGCCCGACTCGAACACACTCAGCGGCGCGCCGCCGTCGGCCGGTGCAGTATCGACGATGGCCGGCATGCGATTGTTCGGTGAAATCTTCAGAAACGACGGCTCAAACTGCTCGCCCTTGCCGATGTTCACCGGCTTGAGGGTGTAGGGCAGGCCCGCTTCCTCCAGGAACATGGTGATCTTGTGGCCGTTGGGTGTGGGCCAGTAGTAAAGATCGATCATGCGGACTCTCCTCAATTCGCTTGGGGGTATTGCAGGGATCGTCATCAACTCGGGTTCGCGGGTGCAGCTTTCAAGGCTGGACGCTTGTAGCGGCTATGCTCTCCGCCTTCTGGGAACATGGGCTTTGGGAGCAGCGGCATGACACGCATCGTCGTAGTGGGCAGCATCAACATGGATCTGGTGACGCTGGCACTGCGTTTTCCCGCTCCCGGTGAAACACTGCTCGGCGATCGATTCCTCACCGTGCACGGCGGCAAGGGTGCCAACCAAGCGGTGGCCGCAGCACGACTTGGCGCGCGGGTCTGCATGGTCGGCGCCGTGGGTGACGACACCTTCGGCCAGCAGCTGCATGACGGCCTCGCACACGAAGGCGTGGCGACCGAACACGTCCGTCGCATCGCCGACTGCGGCAGCGGTACGGCTTCGATCACGGTGGCCGGCGGCGAAAACCAGATCGTTGTCGTGCCCGGCGCCAACGCGCGCGTGACGCCAACGCACGTCGAGCAAGCACAAAGCACCATCGCGCAAGCCGACGCCATGCTGGTGCAGATGGAAATTCCGCTGGAAACCGTGGAGGCCACGCTTCGCCTTGGGCATCGCCTGGGCGTGCCGGTCATCCTCAACCCTGCGCCAGCACGACAGCTGCCGGTGGAATGGCTCAAGCTGGCGCGCTACGTCACGCCGAACCAACACGAACTCGCCACGCTGCTGGGCGCCGACGAGCACGAGGATTTCAGGGCGTTGATGCTTCGCGCCCCCTGTCCGGTCGTCCTCACTCGTGGTGCCGAAGGCGCGTGGTACGCCGACGGCGCCGAGCTGGTGCACCAGCCCGGCTTCAAAGTTGACGTGATCGACACTACCGGCGCCGGCGATACCTTCAATGCCGCACTCGCCGTTTTCCTGCGCAAAGGCCTGCCGGCCGCCGTGCGAATAGCCTGCGCCGCAGCGGCACTGTCAGTCTCCCGGCTTGGTGCGCAGGGCGGCATGCCCCGACATAACGAGCTCGAGGCGTGGCTTGCCGACCAGGGCTGAAAGAGATCAACTACTGACCGTGACCTGCCAACGATCGTGCTGTTGTTCTTCGAAGTCGATCTGCACAGGCAGGAACTTCTCGATCAGCGCCGCGTTGGTGCGTGCGTGCGACGTTGGGGTCTGCGTGCTGAAGCTGCCAGCGCCGGCCAACGCCAACGGCAGCAGCAGCTGGTCCGCCAGGTAGGGGCCAACCGCCACTCCGCTATCCAGGTAGCTCCGTACTTCGTCGCAAACCAGCTCGCCGACGCGTTCGGCGCTGACACCGCGCTCACCGAACGCGGTAAACAGTTCGCACACCTCGGCGCTTTCCACACGCACCATCAACGCATTGCCAGGTCCGGGTGATCCAGTGGCCTGGCGGATATGCCTGTGCTCATCCGCAATCGGCAAGCGACGGCGCACCGCATCCAACTCGCGTTCCCCGACTCGGCCCGGCACGGACGACATCAGCGCCGTAGCAGACAGACCACACAGCGCGCCGCGCTCGGGCAGATGTAGCGGCGCGGGCTTCTCGCTCGCCGCCACTTCCAATAACAGCGCGCCGCCGCCGACGGGGTAGAAGCCATGTCGCTCCAGCTGCAACGACACACCTAGGCCCATCCGGCGAAGCAGCGGCAGGAAGCTCTCAGCGAGAAAGTCCGCACTTGGCGCCAGCGGATTGTGCGTGCCGCCCTCCAGGCGCAACCGCGCTGGCTGACCAGCCAGCCATAGCGCAGGCAACACGGTTTGCAGCACCAAGGTGGTGGAACCGGCTGTGCCAATCGGCCAATGATAATCGCCACCACGGATCGGACCCGGTATGAATTCCAACGTAGTGGCACCGGGCTCGGCGCCGCTCACCTGAGCGGCGCCCACCTGGCTGGCCGCCTGCACGGCGGTGAGGTGCTGGCGCATCAGCCCCGGACGCGCGCGCCGCGCGCGGATGCGCTCCATGCGAAAAGACTCACCTGTGCACAGGCTCAACGCGAGCGCCGTGCGCAACAATTGTCCGCCGCCATCCTGACCATCGATCTCCAACATAACGCGTTCCCTATTCCTCTACCTGCTTCTATCAACCCTTGACGCATACGACCTGGCGCAGGGTGTGGACGATTTCCACCAAGTCCTGCTGCGCGGCCATCACTGCATCGATGGACTTGTAAGCCGCAGGCGATTCGTCGATCACCTCGGCGTCCTTGCGGCACTCCACATGCGCGGTGGCTTCACGGTGCTGTTCCAGAGTGATCAGCTTGCGCGCGGCGGTGCGGCTCATGACGCGACCTGCGCCGTGGCTGCAGCTATGGAAACTATCCGCGTTGCCGAGCCCACGCACGATAAAGCTCTTTGCGCCCATGCTGCCGGGAATGATGCCCAACTCGCCCCGCTTAGCGCTCACCGCGCCCTTGCGCGTCACCAGCACGTCCTTGCCGAAATGATGCTCGCGATTGACGTAGTTGTGATGGCAGTTCACCGCCTCGGCCTCGGCTTCGAACGGCTTGGGGATCACCTTGCGCACCGCTTCCACCACGTGTCGCATCATGATCGCGCGATTGGTGCGCGCGAAGCGCTGCGCCCAATCCACCGCGAACACGTAGTCGCCGAAATGTTCGCTGCCTTCCGGCAGATAGGCGAGATCCTGATCGGGCAGGTTGATCATCCAGCGGCGCATGTCCTGCTTGGCCAGCTCGATGAAGTGCGTGCCAATCGCGTTGCCGACGCCACGCGAGCCGGAGTGCAGCATGAACCACACGCGCTGCTCCTCGTCCAGGCAGACTTCCACAAAGTGGTTGCCGGTACCCAGTGTGCCGAGGTGATTGAGATTGTTGGTGCGGGCCAGCTTGGGATGCTTTTCGACGACGCGCGCGAAGTCTTCGTGGAGGGTGCCCCAGCCGTCCAGCGCTGCTTGCGGCGGCGTGGCCCAAGCGCCCTTATCGCGGTGACCAACCGTGCGGCCATGAGGTACCGCGCACTCAATGGCAGAGCGGATGCCATGCAAATCATCGGGCAGATCGCTCGCAGTCAGCGTGGTCCTTGCGGCGATCATGCCGCAGCCGATATCCACACCTACCGCCGCCGGCACGATGGCGCCCACCGTGGGCACCACTGAACCTACCGTCGCGCCCTTGCCGAGGTGCACGTCTGGCATCACAGCCACCCAGCCGTGGATAAATGGCAGGCGGGCGATGTTCAGCAGCTGCTCGCGCGCTTCGTCCTCCAGCGGCACGCCGCGGGTCCATAGCTTGATCGGCACAGCGCCGGCTTCGTTGATAACGTCGTAGTTGCGGGTGTTCATGGTGACTTCCTTGAGGGCCGGCGCAAAAGGCGCTGGCCGGTTGTTCGGGGTGCGACGACAAGAGGTGATGAACGATCCCGCTCTATCCGCTGAGCTACGCCATCACAGTGTCGATGGCGGCGGGACTCGAACCCGCGACCTGGAGCTTAGAAGGCTAGTAAGTCCATCGGCATTCGCCGCGATAAACACAAACCTGATGCCATGGAGGCAGCGACAAGAGGTGACGAACCAATCCTGCTCTACCACTGAGCTACGCCATCACAGTGGCGATGGCGGCGGGGGTCGAACCCGCGACACGGAGCTTCATAGGCTAGTAGGTCCGCCGGCATTCGCTGCCGAACCGTTGAAACAAGATGCAACGACAAGTAGTGGCAAGAGCAATCCTGCGATACAGGTCGGGATTTGAACCCTTCGCCCGAAGGCTTTCCAAGTAGCTCTCACCGGCATTCGTTGCCAAACCAAATCTTTAGACTGTGCGGTCTGTTCTCCTTCGTCCTCACTCGGCCCCGGCAGGCTCATTCCTGCCGGGGTAGCGCGCCGCCTTCCATGACGGCTATATCTCGATCGCCTCGATGCGCTCCACCCAACGGCTCGACTGATTGCCCTGAACCGCCGAAGCGAGCAGGTCAAACACGGCGTCGCTGAAGCCGCCGATGTGCAACACATCCAGCGCCTCCTGCGCCTGACTGGTCGCGTAGGGCCGCAGGTCGATACAGACCAGCCGCGCCGCCGGGTTGCGCGCCTTCAGCGCGGCCCACTGACGCATGGTTTCGGTACTGCCGCCCTTACGCGTATCCATCCAGCTTTGATTGTCTGAAACGATCACCAACAGGTCCGGTGCCGCTCGCTCGCTGTTCAGTTGCGCCAGCGGTGCGCTCACACAGGTACCGCCGCCGACCATGTGTGCTATTTCCCGAGCCTGGCTCATCACGCTGTCACGCGCGTTGAGCTTGAGCTCTCGCACCTTGTCGGCGAACGGAATCACCCGTGCGCCAGGGTTGCTACGCTTGATGCAGGCGGCGATCAACGCTGCCACTTCGACGCAGGTCACGACGCTGGTGGCACCGCGGCGATAGCCAGTCACGGGCGACTGCATCGAACCGGAGACATCGATCGCCAGCGCGACCTGGCCCGACAGCTTCGGCACTGCGGCAGTCGCGATTTCCATCGCGTCCTGCAAGGCATCAGCGATCGCCTCAGGCATTGCCCCGGAGGCGGCGCGGTAGGCGACCATCAACTGGTACGGGAACACCCGTGCCTTGCGGATGGCCTCCTTGCTGCGTAACCGCGCCGCCATCTGCCACACCACGGCGGGATTCTCGAACACGCCCTTGCGCAAGAAGGTGTTGAGGTTCATTCGCGTGGCCTGCCACGAACTACGCACCGCAATCGCCGCCCATTGCTTCGTCGTCAGCGGCATCGCCGTGAGGTACTGGAACGACAGGTCCGGCACCTCGCCCGCAGGATCGGCCTTGAACGCCTCGTACTCGCGCACCTTCGACGGCAACGCTTCGGCCTGATACGGCTTGCCGATCAACCACGCGTACAGCGCCTCGCGCGCGGCGTCCTGCGGCTGTGGATGCACCATGCGGATCACGTCCGCCAACGAAGGCTGCTCTCCGATTGCCGCAGCCAGAAGCTGCTCAGTCGTCGCCCGCGTCAGCCATTGCTGCACCAAACGCTTGGGCCGCGTGCCCAGCGACTTTCGACCCAGGGCTCCGCTACGCAGGATCTGTACGAAGTTGCGCAACATGCGGCCGTTGTCGATTACTCGCTCAAACACCTTCTCCAACAGGGCGCCATCGCGAGTCGCCAGATAAGCCAGCAGTAGCGCGGGCATGTCCTTCATATGTGCATGGCGGCGCGCATAGATCGCGGTACGCGCCACGAAGGCCGGCGCCACCACATCGCACATCGCCACCACCTGATCGAGCTGGGTCTGGGCGTCGGCGTAGAACGTGCCGTTCAAGCAGCCCGTCGCCGCATACAGCGCCAGGGTGGCTTCGGGGCTGCGCCGGTAGGAAGCGCCGCCAGCCTCGTTGACTGCACCCGTACGGGGGACCTGGCGACCACGGTGGTTGCTGAAGAGTTGAAGATTCGACATGGCTGTTCTCCGCTTGCTCAGGATATAGAGCAGGAGGCGTGCCAACGCTGACGAAGTCAATTTAAGTTATTGATTAAAAACGTGTAATTTCATATTTTTGAATCGGTCGACTTGGAGCGTATCCGTACCTTATATATCCTTAGCTATCGTACTTTATCTTTTAATATCGACATGAAGACCCAGGTCGTGATCGGCTTTCTCGGCACCCAGCTCGACTCCGGCGAAGGTCAGGGACGCTGGGAAAAATGGCGTCCTACGGTGGCGCTGGGCATGCAGGAGGATTTCCTGATGCACCGGCTGGAATTGCTGGTGGACCTGCGTCGCTACGGCAAGCTGGCCGAAGTGGTCCGGGGAGATCTCGCGCAGGTTTCGCCCGAAACCGAGGTGCGCCTGCATGACACCTATGTCGCCGATCCCTGGGACTTCGAGTCGATGTACGCGGCCCTGCATGACTTTGCCCGGCGCTACCCGTTCGATACCGAGCGCGAGGACTATCTGGTTCACATCACCACCGGCACCCATGTCGCGCAGATCTGCCTGTTCCTGCTCACTGAGAGCCGACGCCTGCCTGCGCGGCTGTTGCAGGTCTCTCCACCGCGCAAGCAACGCGTGGGTTCAAATGGCGGCTCGCTCAACATCATCGACCTGGACCTTTCGCGCTACGACCGCCTGGCGCAACGCTTCGAGCGTGAGCAGGAGGATGATCGCACTCACTTGAAGAGCGGTATCGCCACGCGCAATGCCGCTTTCAACCGGATGATCGAGCAGATCGAAACGGTGGGCAGCCGTTCCAAAGCACCCATCCTGTTGATGGGTCCGACCGGCGCGGGCAAGAGCCAACTAGCCCGACGCTTGTTCGAACTGAAGAAAGCGCGACATGAGCTTAGCGGGCGCTTCGTTGAGGTGAACTGCGCCACCTTGCGTGGCGATGGTGCGATGAGCACGCTGTTCGGCCACGTCAAGGGCGCCTATACCGGTGCCGTCAGTGAACGCGCTGGCTTGCTGCGAAGCGCGCACAACGGGTTGCTGTTCCTGGATGAGATCGGTGAGCTGGGTGCAGACGAACAGGCGATGCTGCTGCGCGCGCTGGAGGATCGTCGCTTCCTGCCGGTGGGTAGCGACAAGGAAGTAGAGAGCGACTTTCAGCTGATCGCGGGCACCAACCGCGATTTGGGCCGCCGTGTTGCGGAAGGGCGCTTCCGCGATGATCTCTACGCTCGCCTCAACATCTGGAGTTTCCATCTACCCGGCCTCGCTGAGCGCCCGGAGGACATCGAGCCGAACCTGGACTACGAACTGGAGCGTCACACCCAGCAGAACAACCGGCGCGTCACCTTCAATCGCGAGGCGCGCGAACGCTATCTGCGTTTTGCCATGTCGTCCGAGGCGAGTTGGCAGGGCAACTTCCGCGATCTCGGCGCCTCACTTACGCGCATGGCGACACTTGCCCCGGCGGGGCGCATCACGGTGGAGACCGTCGACGAGGAGCTGCTGCGCTTGCGGCGCGTATGGCGCCAGGACGAAAGTGACGACTTGCTGCACGAACTGCTCGGCGAGCAATTGCAGGAGCTGGACCTCTTCGATCAGCTGCAACTGCGCGAAGTACTTCGCCTATGCCGCCGCTGTCGCAGCCTTTCGGAAGCCGGCCGCCAGCTCTTCGCCGCTTCGCGCAGCAAGCGCGCAAGCACCAACGACGCGGACCGTTTGCGCAAATACCTTTCGCGATTCGGCCTGAGCTGGGACGCGGTGATAGGCTCGGCGAAACACTGAACCAGCCACACCGATCCGGCATCCGCCCGGGTCAGGGAAGACTCCTGCATGCCTGTTCTCGACGCTCTTCTGGACCACAGCGATCCATCTCTGCTATTCGAATGCACCGGAGGCAGCCACGCCTACGGTACGGCGACACCGGAGAGCGATCGGGATATTCGCGGCATCTACGCCATGCCATTCGCGGCCTATCTGGGCCTCACCCAGCCCGCTGCCCAAATGTCCGATGCACGTAACGACATCGTCTACTACAGCCTTCGCCGAGCCGTGGAGCTGCTGGCGGCGGCCAACCCGAACATGCTCGAACTGCTTTACATGCCCGAGGACTGCGTGCGTTGGAGCAGCCCTGAAATGGATATGTTGGTGGCGCAACGCGAGCTCTTCGTCTCCCGGCAATGCGTGCAGACTCACGTCGGCTATGCGCTAAGCCAGATCAAGAAGGCCCGCGGACAGAACAAGTGGATCAATCAGCCTCGTCCCGAACGTCCGCCGGCGAAGGAAGACTACTGCCATGTCATTCCACAAGAGCGGTTGATTGAAGCTGAAACGGCGCCATGCCGTCCGCTCCCCCTGACCTCCCTGGGGTGGAATCTGGACGAATTCCATGCTGCCAGCCTGGAGCATGCACGAGACGGCTATCGCCTCTATCGCTACGGCCGACAGGCGAGAGGCGTATTTCGTGATGGCATGCTGGTGTGCGAGTCCATCCCCCTCGAAGACGAAGCCGCCCGCTTCGCCGGCCTGCTGTTCTACAACGAGCAGGCATGGAAACAAGCGATGACGGATCACCAGAACTATTGGACCTGGCGACGTGAGCGCAACGAGTCGCGCTGGCGACAGCAGGAAGCTGGCGAACTGGACTACGACGCAAAGAATTTGATGCACACCGTGCGCCTTCTGCTATCCGGCGAATCCATTCTCACATCCGGTCGGCCGATCGTGCGCTTTGACGGCCCGCAGCGTGAATTGTTGCTCGATATCCGCCGTGGCTGCTTCAGCTACGACGAGTTGATGACCATGGCAAACGGCATTGCCGAGCGCTGCGCTCGTCAAGAGTCACAGAGCAACCTGCCACCTACTATCAACACAGGGGCAGCGAACCGGCTGCTCTACGATCTCACTGCGCATTGGGAGGCGCGCCACGCATGAACGAAGCCATTCAGACGGCCATCGCCGATATCGAACGCGAACATGGCGTGCGCGTGCTCTATGCCGCCGAGTCCGGTAGCCGCGCGTGGGGTTTCGCTTCGCCCGACAGCGACTACGATGTGCGCTTCGTCTACGTCCATCCTCGTGACTGGTATCTGCAGGTCTTCGAGCAACGGGACGTGATCGAGCGCATGCTGCCCGGCGATCTGGACGTAAGCGGCTGGGACCTTCGTAAGTCTCTGCGACTGATGGCCAAGTGCAACCTTGCCTTCAACGAGTGGTTCGACTCGCCAATCGTCTATCGCGCCGATGAGACCTTTGCCGCGCAAATCCGAGAGCTGATTCCGGCGCTTTTCCAGCCCGCTCGAGCACTGTTTCATTACCTGAGCATGGCGTCTGCGACGTATGCGGAGCATCTGGCCGACGATACCGTGCGCCTGAAGAAGCTGTTCTATTTCCTGCGGCCGATCCTTGCCTGTCGCTGGATCGAGCATGCACGCACCCAGCCACCCACGGCGTTCTCCCGCTTGCTGGCTGCGCCATGGGTCAGCGACGAAGAGCGCGACTGGATCGCCGACCTGGAAGCGCGCAAGGTCGTGGCACGCGAAAGCGATCGCGAAGCGCTACCGGAGTTCGTGCGTCCTTGGATGAAGTCGCAGCTTGACCACTTTGCGGATATCGGGCGCTGCCTAGCGCAGAAATCAGAAGCGGATCATTCGCTGCTGGACGATGTGCTCCGTCGCTGGGCCATAGCTTAGCGGCCGCGCACTTTTAGTCCACCGGCCCCGGCGCGATCACATCGCGCTGGCCGTTGATTCCCATCGACGACACCAGTCCCGCCGCTTCCATTGCTTCCACCAGTCGCGCCGCGCGGTTATAGCCAATACGGAATTGGCGTTGCACGAAGGAAATGGAAGCGCGGCGTGTGCGAAGCACGAAGGCGGCGGCTTCGTCGTAGAGTGGATCGAGCTCGGCATCGCCCCCGTCTTCGGCGAACAACTCACCCGAACCTTCGCTTGGCGGGCCAGCAAGGATCTCGTCCTTGTAGTCGGGTTCGCCGTACTGCTTGAGATGGGCGACCACGCGATGCACTTCCTCGTCGGCGACGAAAGCACCATGGATGCGCTGCGGATAGCCGGTGCCCGGCGGTAGGAACAGCATATCGCCCTGGCCTAGCAGGCTTTCCGCGCCCATCTGGTCCAGGATGGTGCGCGAGTCGATCTTGGACGACACCTGGAACGCCACGCGCGTGGGGATGTTCGCCTTGATCAAGCCGGTAATCACATCGACCGACGGGCGTTGCGTGGCAAGGATCAGATGGATGCCGGCAGCACGGGCCTTCTGCGCCAGTCGGGCGATCAGTTCCTCGATCTTCTTGCCGGCCACCATCATCAGGTCGGCGAGCTCGTCGATGACCACCACGATCATCGGCAGGGTATCGAGCGTCTCGGGTATTTCCGGATGGGCGGGGAAGGGGTTGAGCAGCGGCCGTCCCGTGGACTGCGCCTCGCGGATCTTCTGGTTATAGCCGGCGAGGTTGCGCACGCGCAGTTCCGACATCAGGCGATAGCGGTTTTCCATCTCCGCCACACACCAAGTCAGCGCGTTGGCAGCCAGCTTCATGTCGGTGACCACCGGTGCCAGCAGGTGCGGGATGCCCTCGTAGACTGAGAGTTCCAGCATCTTCGGGTCGATCATGATCATGCGCACGTCGTCGGGCGTCGCCTTGTACAGCATGGACAGGATCATCGCGTTCACGGCCACCGACTTGCCGGAGCCGGTGGTGCCGGCGACCAGCATGTGTGGCGCGCGCGCCAGGTCCGCCACCACGGGCTCGCCGGTGATGCCCTTGCCCATCGCCAGCGTGAGCAGCGAATCGGAACCGCGGTATTCGGCGGAATCCAGAATCTCCGACAGCGCAATCATCTGCCGCTGTTCGTTCGGCAGCTCCAGTCCCATGCAGGTCTTGCCGGGAATGGTTTCGACGACGCGGATAGAAGTACGCCCCAGGCCTCGGGCGAGATCCTTCATCAGCGCCACGATCTGGTTGCCGCGCACGCCCACGGCCGGCTCGACCTCGAAGCGGGTGATGACGGGGCCGGCCGATGCACCAACCACCGTCACTGGCACTTTGAACTCACGCAGGCGCTGTTCGATCAGCTCACCGGTGTCGGCCAGCTGCGCTTCATCGACGGTGGTCGATTCGGCCGCTGCGCTGGTCAACAGGGACAGCGGGGGTAACGTGGCGCTGGAGCGCGTGCGCGTTGTCATAGCGACAGGCGGTGCAGCTGGTATGACCGGCGCCACAGGCTGATCGTCGTTGGCAGCGAAGTACCGGCCCCGTGCCGTCTGCATCGCATGCACGACCTGCGGCGTGGGCAGCAGGTTCGCGCCGTCATCCTCGACATCGGTGGCTTCTACTGGCGTGGGTCCGGTGGGTTCGACTGCTAGCTCATCGATGTCAATCGGTGTCGGTTCAATGGGCGCGTCTTCGACGATGTCGGCATGCGCTAGTTCTGGATGCTCTTCGGCGATGAAGGGCTGGGATTCGACGGCCGCCACGGGCGAAGGACGTGCGGCAACAGCGACCTGACTCATCGCCATCGTTGCGGCCCGAGCGACAGGGGCCGGGGTCGGTGTAGGGGAAAGCCGAGCGCTCTTTGGCAGCAGCCAGGGCTCGCGAATCACCTTCTCGGGTGCGATGCGCATGCGGGAAACTGGGGCGGGCGGCAGCTGCGAAGCCTTGCGTTCGACCACAGGAGTTGGCGCGACTGCCGCTGTGCTCGGACGCGCTGTGGCCTTCGCGCCACCACGATTCACCTGTGCCCCGCGACGATCGGCCCGACGCACCGCGCCTCGCCCACGTCGCGCGCCGAAGCGCGCGCTGCACATCTCCACAGCTCGACTCAGTAAGGCGGCGAGCAAGTCGACCTTGGATGAGATTTGCTTGAAGGTCGAGCGCCAAGGCACACCCAGATACCAAGGCAAGGCAGCCGCCAGTAAGGCGAGCATCAGGGCGCTAGTGATGAATGTTCCCAGCACCGCGCCAAGGCCGTTCGCCAACCCTCGGCTGATCGCGCCACCGGCCTGCGGATCGTCCGTGTAGTGGCCGACAATCAACCCTTCTAGCGTCGCGCTTGCGAGCAGCACGAACAGCCCACCCAGCCAGAACCGGATCGTTCCTTCGCCAGCGGCCGGTTTGCGGCCTGCCAGCAGTGACCGACTCACAGGCCAAATCAGAGGAATAAGCCAGAGGGTGGACAGCCCGAAGCCGCCGAAGAAGAAAGTGAGCATGCCTGAGTTCGTTCAACACTGCGTCAACAAACTCAGCATGTTAGCGCCACCGCGTTAGGAACGTCAGCAGATTGTTCTGTAACGAGCTGTTATTCCTCACGAGTCCCATCGAATCGCCGGACAGCTACTTGCCGATGCAGAACGAGCTGAAGATGGCGCCCAGCAGATCGTCACTGGTGTAATTGCCAGTGATTTCCCCAAGCGCGTGTTGGGCTTGGCGTAGCTCTTCAGCGGCCAGTTCGCCAGCGCGGGTGGTGCGCAAGGTGTGATCCGCATGATCGAGATGGGTGGCGACTTGTTCCAGCGCCAACACGTGGCGGCGGCGTGCACTGAAAACACCTTCGCCACTGCCGGCGCCGGCAAGTTGCTTGAGATGTTCGCGTAGAGCATCCAGGCCATCGCCGGTTTTCGCGGAGGCCCAGATCCAGAGGGAATCGGCGCGGGTTTCGTAACGCGCCGTCTCGTGTTCCAGATCGATTTTGTTGATCAGCACCAGACGCTCGACGCTGGCGGGCAGGTCCATAAGCAGGGCCAGATCGTGTTCGGCGTGTTGGAGATCGGTGACTAGCAGAGCGACGTCGGCGCGGGCGAGTTCACTGTGCGCGCGTCGCACGCCTTCGCGCTCCACTGGATCGTCGGTTTCGCGCAGGCCGGCGGTATCGGCCAACTCCAATGCGATGCCATCGAGGCTCAGCTGTTCGCGCAGTACATCGCGGGTGGTACCGGCGATATCGGTCACGATGGCACGGTCGCTGCCGGCCAGCGCGTTGAGAAGACTCGATTTGCCGGCGTTGGGGCGTCCGATGATGGCCACCCGCAACCCGTCGTTGAGACGGACGCCACGCTGTGCTTCGCGCAACAGTTCGGCGAGCTGATCGCGCAATGCCTCGAGTTGATTCGTGATGGCAGGATCGGCGAGAAAGTCGATTTCCTCTTCGGGGAAGTCGATCGCCGCCTCGATATGGACGCGCAGGATGATCAGCGCTTGCAGCAGCGCGTCGATCTTGCGCGAGAACACGCCTTCCATGGACTGCAGTGCCGCACGCGCGCCAGCCTGTGAGCGAGCGGCGATCAGATCGGCGACCGCTTCGGCCTGAGCCAGATCCATTTTGCCGTTGAGGAAAGCGCGCTCAGTGAACTCGCCAGGCCGCGCCAAGCGCGCGCCGAGCTGACAGACGCGGCGTAGCAGGCCGTCGAGGAGCACGCTGCTGCCATGCCCCTGCAATTCCAGCACGTGTTCGCCGGTGTAGGACGCTGGGGCGGGGAAGTAGAGCAGGAGACCGTGATCGATCCGTTGGCCCTGCGCATCGCGGAAAGCCGCGAAATGCGCGTGACGTGGCTGCGGCGTACGACCCAGCAAAGTTCGCGCGATCTTCGGTACGGCCGGCCCGGACACGCGCAGCACACCGACGCCGGCTGCACCGGGTGCGCTAGCGATGGCGGCTATGGTGTCAGCGGCGAGGGTCATAGGGATGGCGTGCTGAAGAAGCGTTCGTTCTATCGTTGCGCAAGGCAACGTGGAAGAAAACGTGGCTCAAAAAGAAAAGGCCGCTTGCGCGGCCTTTTCGATCAGGCGGTCTTGGCCTTGTGCTCGGCTCGATCCACCTGGCGGGTGATGAACCACTGCTGGGCCAGGCTGGTGGCACCGTTGATCACCCAGTACAACACGAGGCCGGACGGGAAGAAGGCGAACATCACCGCGAACAGAATCGGCATCACCTTCATCATCTTGGCCTGGGCGGGATCCATGCCGGTGGTGGGGGTGAGCCACTGCGTTGCCATCATCACCGCGACATAGATGGCCGGCAGCACGAAGAACGGGTCGGGTGCGGACAGGTCGTGGATCCAGCCGAAGAACGGCGCTTGGCGCAGCTCCACGCTTTCCATCAGCACGCGATACAGACCGAGGAACACCGGGAAGGTGACGAGGATCGGCAGGCAGCCGGCCATCGGATTCACCTTCTCCTTCTTGTACAGCTCCATCATGGCCTGCTGCATCTTCATCTTGTCGTCGCCGTAACGCTCCTTGAGCGAGGCGACGCGCGGCTGCAGCTTGCGCATCTTGGCGCCGGAGCGGAACTGCGCGGCCGTGAGCTTCCACAGCGCGGCCTTCAGCAGCAGCACAAGCAGGATGATCGCCACGCCCCAGTTTCCGCTGATCGCATGCAGCTTGGAGAGCAGCCAATGCAGCGGCTGGGCGATGACGGTGAGCCAGCCGTAGTTGGTCGACAGTTCCAGGCCTGGCGCGATCTGATCCAGCGTGCCTTGCAGCTTCGGACCGATATACAGACGCGTGCTGCTGGTGACACTCTGGCCCGGTGCCACGCTGAGCGCGGGGCCCACGGCGCGGAGCAGGTAGAGCGGTTGCGCGGTGTCCGGATTGACGACGCTGGTGGAGTAGGCGTTCGGCTCCTGTGCCGGCGGAATCCATGCCACAAAGAAGTAGTGCTGAAGCATCTCAGCCCAACCGCCGGTGATCGCGCGGTTCAGTGGCTTCTTCTGGAAGTCGGCGAACGGCAGCGTCTCGTATTTGTCCTGCGGGCTGTACCACGCCGCGCCGTTGAAGCTGTGCGCTGCCGGGTCGGTGTAGTTCTGGTACCACGTGCGGTTGTTCGGCGGGGCCACGCGCTGCAGCTGCTCGTAGGCGTTACCTTGCCAGGCTACGCTGGCGCCGTTATCGATCTTCTGATCCAGCGTGACAGTGTAGCTGCCGCGCTTGAGCACGTAGGACTTGGTGACCTTGAGGCCGGACGCGTCCTGCCAGGTCAGGTCGACCTTCAGTTCGTCCTGACCGGCGGACAGTGCATAGCTGGACTGTGCGCTCTGGAACACCGACAGGTGCGTCGGTGCTACCGGACCACCCACGCCCTGCGCCGTGGTCAGACCGTTCTGCGCGACGAAAAAATGCTCGTGGGCATCATCGAGCAGACGCACGGGTGCCGGCTCGGGCGTGTTCTTCGTACGCGGCTCCGAGGGATAGCCCAGCAGTTCCGAACGCACCACGCTGCCGCCACGCGTATCCACCGTCAGGCGCAACACATCGGTGCTGATGGTGATCAGCTGGGCCGGTGCTTCGGTGGCACTGCCGGTTGCGGGGACGACCGGCGCGTTGCTCGCGGTGGCGCCGGGTACGCTGCCATCAGCCGCGGGTGCAGCCGTGCTGGTGGCACCGGCGACGGCAGCGGGAGCCGGCTGAGGAGCGTAATCCTTCTCCCAGGCCATCCATAGCAGATAGGCCACGGCCAGCAGGGCGAAGATGAGGAACGTGCGCGTTTGATTCATCGCGAAGCAGATCCGGTAGTCGCCGCGACACGCTGCTGCGGAAGGGCGGGAAGAGAGAAGGTCAACGTGCGATTGTGCCGGCCGCGTCGCCTGGCTTCAACGTAAGGTCGGGCTTCTGCGACAACAACTTCTTCCACAGTGCGTCGATCTCGGCCAGTAGCGCGGGGCCTGGCAGGCCGGCCGCTTGTTCGCGGCCCATCACCATAAGGTCGACGGGAGGGAGTTGATGGCGGACACGGCGAAAGGATTCGCGAAGTAGACGCTTGATGCGATTGCGTTCGACAGCACGCTTGGACACGCGCTTGGAGATGGCAAGGCCGAGCCGGGCATGGTCGAGCCCGTTTTTACGATAGCGCACAGAAAAACAGCGGCCGCCGAAGCGGCCGCTGGCATTTCGCATCGCAGCAAAGTCGCCAGCGCGACGGATCCGCGCCTCGCGCGGCAGTCCGGCACGCATCTCAGTCTCCCGCTTACGGGATCAGGCGCTTGCGGCCCTTGGCACGGCGGGCATTCAGAATCTTGCGACCGTCGGCCGTAGCCATACGGGCACGAAAGCCGTGTGTGCGGGCGCGCTTGAGCTTGCTGGGCTGGAAGGTCCGCTTCGACATGGCTTCCTCCTATTCGGTATGTGGGTAAAAAGGTTGGAAATTATGCGAGGCATTCGGCAGAGATGTCAAATACTCTTGAAACCAAGGTTTGCGCAGCCTGTGGATAATCGTGTGGATAGGCTCTGGTCGAGAACCGGTAAGCTGCTGTTAGACTTTCAGGTCCACCCCGCGCGTAAGCGCCCCTGCTGTGGCTGAAGAATACCCATGAGTGATCTGTGGCGGCGCTGTCTCGAGCGTCTCGAAGGCGAATTGAGCGCGGAAGACCTGCATACCTGGCTGATGCCGCTGCAGGCGCGCGACGATACGCTGGGACTGCAGCTGTTCGCCCCGAATCCCTACACCCTCGATACCGTGCGCGAGCGCTATCTGCCACGCATCGAGGCCATGCTGCATCAGCTGACCGGGCACGAACTGTCGGTGCGCCTGGAAGTTGGGTCAAGCGCGGCGCGTGTGCCACCACGTCCGGCGTCCGCCATGCCCCGGCCTGCCGCCGCCGCCGGGGCCGAACCGGCGCCCGCTCCCGTGCCGGTGACTTTCAATCACAACCTGGATCCGCACTACACCTTCGAAACCTTCGTCGAGGGCAAGTCGAACCAGCTCGGCAAGGCCGCGGCGATGCAGGTGGCCATGAACCCCGGCCGCGCCTACAACCCGCTGTTGCTGTATGGCGGCACCGGTCTCGGCAAAACCCACTTGATGCATGCCGCCGGCAATTTGATGCGCGAGCGCAACCCCGACTTCAAAGTGCTGTATCTACGCTCCGAGCAGTTCGTAGGCTCGATGATCGAGGCCTTGCGCACCAAGAGCATGGACGAGTTCAAGCGCCGTTTCCGCTCGGTGGATGCGCTGTTGATCGACGACATCCAGTTTTTTGCCGGCAAAGACACCACGCAGGAAGAGTTCTTTCACACTTTCAACGCGTTGTTCGAGTCCAAGCAGCAGATCATCCTTACCTGCGACCGCTACCCGAAAGAAGTGGACAAGCTGGAGCCGCGCTTGAAGTCGCGCCTGGGCTGGGGTCTGTCGGTGGCAATCGAACCGCCTGATTTCGAGACCCGTGCAGCGATTCTGCTCTCCAAGGCGCAGGACAAGGGCGTGGCAGTGAGCGAAAACGTGGCGATGCTGCTCGCCAAGCGCATTCGCTCCAACGTGCGCGACCTCGAGGGCGCGCTCAACACGCTGGCCGCCCGCGCCAACTTCTACGGCAAGCCGATTACCACCGAGTTCGCCGAGGAAACGCTGCGCGACCTGCTGGCCACACACGCGCAAGCTGTCACGGTGCCGAACATCCAGAAGATCGTGGCCGACTACTACCAAGTGCGCTTGCAGGATCTGCTCTCCAAGCGTCGGGTGCGCTCACTGGCCCGACCGCGGCAGATCGCGATGTCCTTGTCGAAGGAGCTGACCGAGCACAGCTTGCCGGAGATTGGCGATGCGTTTGGCGGCCGCGACCACACCACCGTGCTGCATGCCTGCCGGACCATCAAAAAGCTTTGCGAGACCGACACACGCATGCGGCAAGACTGGGAACAGCTCATCCGAATCCTCACGGGTTGACGTTAAGTTTCACCGATCGTGGATAAGCGCTTGAAAACAGGTAGTGGAAGCTGTGGATAATAGGTGGATGGTTCAGGCCCCCTCAGTTATCCACAAGTGACCCACAATCTGCGGGCCTGTTCGGACACACCGTGTTATTGATTCAATTTATTGATTTTAATAAAGAAAACGGGATTTCCGAGTTATCCACGGCACCTACCACCACTACATAACTTCTTTTAAAAACAGAACAGCAGGTTTAGGGGAAGCGCCTACATGCAATTCAGCATCCAACGAGAAGCTCTGCTCAAGCCGTTGCAACAAGTCGTAGGCGTCGTTGAACGTCGCCAGACATTGCCGGTCCTCGCCAACCTGCTGGTCAAGGTCGTCGACGGAAAGCTTTCGCTTACCGGCACCGATCTGGAAGTGGAAATGGTGGCCACCACCGAAGCCGATAAGTTGGCGGAAGGCGAAACCACCATTCCCGCACGCAAGCTGTTCGATATCGTTCGCGCCCTGCCAGATGGCGCGCGTATTGACCTGAAGCTCAATGGCGATCGCGTTGCGCTCAGCGCCGGTCGGAGCCGTTTTACGCTTGCCACGCTTCCCGCTACGGAATTCCCGACAATCGACGAGATCGAACTGGTCGAGCGCGTGTCATTGCCGGAAGAAGTGCTGCGCGATCTGATGGAACGCACGGCATTCGCCATGGCGAATCAAGACGTGCGCTACTACTTGAACGGCATGTTGCTGGATCTGCAGGAGCACACCCTGCGTTGCGTAGCGACGGATGGGCATCGTCTGGCGTTGAAGGAGACCCAGCTCGACAGCAAGGTGTCCGCTCGGCGCCAGATCATCATTCCGCGCAAGGGCGTCAACGAGCTGGTGGGTTTGTTCGAAACCGGTGAAGGGCAGGTGGAGCTGGAGTTCGGACGAAACCACCTGCGCGTGCGTCGCGGCGATGTGGTGTTCACCTCCAAGTTGATCGACGGTCGCTTCCCGGACTATGAGGCCGTTATTCCGCTCGGCGCCGACAAGAGCGCCACGCTGGATCGCGAGGTTTTGCGGGGTGCTTTGCAGCGCGCCGCCATTCTTTCCAACGAGAAGTATCGCGGCGTGAAACTGGAGCTGTCGCCGGGCAAGCTACGCATCGTGGCCCACAACCCAGAGCAGGAAGAGGCCGTGGAAGAATTGGAAGCCGATACCGTGGTTTCCGATCTCGCCGTGGGTTTCAACGTCGGCTATTTGCTCGATGCGCTGTCGGCATTGCGCGGCGACAAAGCCAGGCTGAACCTGCGCGATGCCCAGTCCAGCTGCTTGGTGCAGGAAGGCGATAGCGAGCAGGCGCGTCATGTGATCATGCCCTTGCGCCTCTGACGCCGTTCAGCATGCCGGCCAACTGGCACAGAAAAACATCGCAACGCCGGAGTTGTCAGCGAACACTCCGGCGTTCTTGCGTTAGGGCTTCCCAAACATGAGATTGGAACGCTTGCGAGTTCAGGGCCTGCGTTGCCTTTCTGACGTTCAGATTGATCTAGGCCCCGGAATCCATGTGTTTGCCGGGCCAAACGGGGCAGGGAAGACCAGCATTCTTGAAGCGGCCTTCCTTCTTTCCCACGGCCGATCGTTTCGCGCCGGTGCTAAAGATGCCCTACTGCAACGGGGGGCTTCGGGGCTTTCCGTATTTGCGGAAGTACGCCACGAAGACGAGCGAATCGGCCGGATAGGCCTGGGCCGCGTGGGGGCTCGCTGGGAGGCGCGTCTGGATGGGGAAAGCGTTGCACTAGGGCAGGTGGTGCGTGAGTGCGCCGTTGTGTGCTTCGAGCCGGGTTCTCACGCCTTGATTGCGGGTGGCGCGGAGGAGCGCCGCCGATATCTTGATTGGGGTGTGTTTCACGTGGAACACGATTTCCTACTGGCTTGGCGCCGATATCAGCGCGCGCTGAAGCAGCGAAATAGCTTGCTCCGGTCCAAGAGCCTGGCGCCAGGAGAACTTTTTCTGCCATGGGAAGCCGAATTAGCCCAAAGCGGCGAGCAAATCGACGCCATGCGGCAGAGATACTTGGATTTGCTCCGTCCCTTCTTAGCGCACAGTGTCCAAGGACTGTTGCCAGAGCTTGGCGCCGTACAACTGCGCTATCGGCGGGGTTGGGCCGAGGATCGAGCATTGCTTGCGGAACTCGAAGAGCAGCGGGGTCGGGATCTGGCTCGCGGCCACACGACTCTTGGAGTGCACCGGGCCGATTGGTCGATTGCCTTTGATAACGCCCCTTTGCGGGAGCATCTCTCTCGCGGGCAGGAGAAACTGACCGCGCTGGCCTGCGTGCTGGCCCAGGCTGCTCTGTACGCCGAAAGGCGAGGGGAATGGCCCATTGTCTGTTTGGACGATTTGGCCTCTGAACTCGACCAGGCCCATCAGAGCGCCATAGTGGCGCAGCTATACGAAGCCAGTGCGCAGGTGCTGATCACCGGAACTGAGCTTCCTGTGCCCCTACAGGGCGTTCCAGCGCATGTGTTCCACGTGGAACAGGGCAATCTGGCGCCCCTGCTATAATCACCGATTGTGTCCCCTGTCCGGCCATTAAGGCGCCGTGCCAGGCAGGGTCGCTGGCGCCAGGAAACGGTCGACGCATGAACGCATCCTACGATTCGAGCAACATCAAGGTACTTAAGGGTCTTGAAGCGGTGCGTAAGCGCCCAGGTATGTACATCGGTGATACCGATGACGGCACCGGCCTGCATCACATGGTGTTCGAAGTTGTCGATAACTCCATCGATGAAGCCTTAGCCGGCTATTGCGACCATGTCGTCGTCACCATCCACGACGACGGTTCGGTCAGCGTGAGCGATAACGGCCGTGGTATTCCGGTGGATATCCACCCGGAAGAAGGGCGCTCGACCGCGGAAGTCGTGATGACGGTCCTGCACGCCGGCGGCAAATTCGACGCGAACTCCTACAAGGTTTCCGGCGGTCTGCACGGCGTGGGTGTGTCGGTCGTGAACGCACTCAGCTCGCATTTGTGGCTGACCATCCACCGCGAGGGCAAGGAGCACCAGCAGGAATACGCCATGGGCGAGCCGCTGTACCCCGTCAAGGTGGTCGGCCCGTCCAACAAGCGTGGTACCACGGTGCGTTTCCTTCCTAGCCCGGAAACGTTCACCAATAACATCGAATTTCACTACGAGATCCTGGCCAAGCGCTTGCGCGAACTGGCCTTCCTCAACTCCGGCGTGACTATCGAGCTGAAGGATGAGCGTGGCGAGACCCGCCATGACACCTTTGCCTACGAAGGCGGCATTCGCTCGTTCGTGCAGCATTTGGCACAGCTCAAGACCGCGTTGCACCCCAACGTGATCAGCCTGAGCGCCATGCAGGACGGCATCAGCGTGGAGCTGGCGATGCAGTGGACCGACTCCTACCAGGAGACGATGTTCTGCTTCACCAACAACATTCCGCAGCGCGATGGCGGCACCCATCTCACCGGGTTCCGCGCAGCGCTGACGCGCTCGCTCCAGGGCTATATCGAGAAAGAAGGCCTGGCCAAGAACGCCAAAGTCGCGCTGTCCGGCGACGACATGCGCGAAGGCCTGATCGCCGTGCTTTCGGTGAAGGTGCCGGATCCAAAGTTCTCCTCGCAGACCAAGGATAAGCTGGTGTCCTCCGAGGTGAAGACCGCGGTGGAGCAGGCCGTCAACGAGAAACTCGGTGAGTTCCTGCTGGAACACCCGAGCGAAGCCAAGGCGATCGCATCGAAGGTGGTCGACGCGGCCCGTGCCCGTGAGGCAGCGCGTAAAGCGCGCGAAATGACTCGTCGCAAGGGGGCATTGGATATCGCCGGTCTACCGGGCAAGCTCGCCGATTGTCAGGAGAAGGATCCCGCGCTGTGCGAACTGTTCCTGGTCGAGGGTGACTCCGCAGGTGGCTCGGCCAAGCAGGGCCGCAACCGCAAGACCCAGGCCGTGTTGCCGCTGAAGGGCAAGATCCTCAACGTCGAGAAGGCGCGCTTCGACAAGATGCTGTCCTCGGCTGAGGTCGGCACGCTTATCACCGCGCTGGGCACCGGTATCGGCAAGGAGGAATACAACCCGGACAAGCTCCGCTACCACCGCATCGTCATCATGACCGACGCGGACGTGGACGGTTCGCATATCCGCACCTTGCTGCTGACCTTCTTCTACCGTCAGATGCCGGAACTGATCGAACGCGGTCACATCTACATCGGTCTGCCACCGCTCTACAAAGTGAAGCAGGGCAAGCAAGAGCTGTATATGAAAGACGATACGGCACTCAACGCTTACCTGATCTCCAGCGCCGTCGACAACGCTGAACTCATCTACAGTCCGGATGCGCCCGCCGTCGCCGGCGAAGCGCTGGAAAAGCTGCTGCGCGACTATCAGCACGCTCTCGACCAGATCGAACGACTGGGCCATCGTTTCGATGCCACCGTGCTGACCTCGATGCTCGAGCACACCCCGATGGAGCCGGCGCTGTGGAACGATGCCTCCGCTATGCAGGCTTGGCTGGATGCCGCCACCCAGCGCCTCGCCGCCAGTGGCCTGGGTAAGCCGCGCTATCGTTTGTCGTTGCGTCCCGCGCATGACGAGCAGCCGGCGGCGATCGAGGTGATCCGCGACCAACACGGTCTCAGCCACACCTGGCTTCTGCCGCAGCCGTTCTTCACCAGCTCAGAGTTCCGCCCGATTCTCAACGCCAGCCAGCAGGTCGCTGGACTAGTGCAGAAAGACGCTGTGGTTCGTCGCGGCAATGCTTCTCGTGGCGTGTTGACCTTTGCCGAAGCGCGCGGCTGGTTGCTGGATGAGGGCAAGAAGGGCCGTACCATCCAGCGCTTCAAGGGCCTCGGTGAAATGAATCCGGAACAGCTGTGGGAAACCACAGTGAACCCGGAAACCCGCCGTATGTTGCAGGTGGGTATCGAGGACGCCTTCGCCGCCGATCAGATGTTCTCCATGCTGATGGGCGAGGCGGTGGAGCCGAGGCGCGACTTTATCGAAGCGAACGCATTGAAGGTCGCCAACCTCGATATCTGAATGCTGCCCAGGGCCGGTGATGGGGATCGCTCTCGCGATATCCGTCATCGGCCTTTTCTTTGACTGTGTAGTACTAATGCACTAGTACATAAATACAATCAGGGCACACCCTTCAGAGTCGATGAGGGACGCTGACAACGATCCGTGTGGTCGTCGTCAGCCAGGGCAAGAGAGCGTCTGTTTGAGCTGTGCGTCTAGGACTACGTGACGTTCGGCACGAGCCATTTCTCCAAGATTCGCCAGTGAATGTTCCAACTTATTGATTTTTAACAATCTTTATTGCGGCACTGCAACTTGTTTCTGGATGCCAGCTCAGGTTACGCTCAGCGATCCCCCGCGTACCTTTGTGCGTGAAACCTTACACGAGGACTGCCATGAAGCACGTTCCCCTGATCAAGATGCTCGCCGGTGCGGCGCTTGCGCTGACTTTGGCGAGTAGCCCGGTGATCGCGAAAGACAGCAATGCTTCCAAGGAGAAGAAGGAAGCGCTGTACCCGAACGCGACACGCACCGAGCCGAAGCTGGATCTCACCAGCGAGAAAGATCAGAAGGCCTTGAACGAAGGTCTGGACGCGGTGAATGCGCAGGAGAAGGACAAAGCAGTCCAGGTCCTTCAGCCGATCATCGACAGCAGCAAGAGCAAGTATGCCCAGGCTTTGGCTCTGCAAGGCCTGGCCAACCTGCACTACAACGACGGCGACGTGAAGGGCGCCATCGACCTGCTCAAGCGCGCACTCGACAACGGCACCATGCCGAACGACACCTATTTCCAGCTCGAGTACATGCTGGCCCAGTTCTACCTGGCCAACGAGCAGTACCAGCCTGCCATCGACACCCTTACCAAGTGGCGCACCGAAGGCAAGAAGGAAACCGCCGACTCGTATGCGCTCGAAGGCAATGCCTATTACCGTCTTGAGAAGTACCCGCAGGCGATTGCCGCGATCAAGAAGGCCCAGTCGATGACCGACAAGCCGAACGACAGCTGGAACCAGATCCTGATGGCCAGCTATGCCGAATCCGGCCAGGGCGAGGAGGCCGCGAACCTCGCGCAGAAGCAGCTCGCTGCCAATCCGAACGATTCCACCGCGCTCAACAACGCCGTGGCGGTGTTGATGCAGTCGCAGAAGTATCCGGAAGCGATCCAGCTGATGGAGAAGGCCAAAGCGGCCGGCGCGTTCAAGGCGGAGAAGGACTACGTCAATCTTGCCAAGCTGTACCTGATCACCGGTCAGGAGAGCTCCGATCCCAAGCCGAACGCCAACAAGGCTGTGGCGGCGCTGGAAGATGGCATGAGCAAGGGCGTGGTGACGTCCAGCTACGACAATTACAAGCTGCTCGGCGATGCCTCCTATGTCGCGGACAGCCCGAGTAAGGCCATCCAGGCTTATCAGAAGGCCATGCCGCTGGCTAAGGATGGCGAAGCAGCCATCCGCGCTGGCCAGCTGCTGCTGAGCGAGAGCAAGTTCGGCGAAGCGAAGACGCTGATCCAGCAGGGCATTGATAAGGGCGTGCAGCGTAAAGGCACCGCCTACATGCTGCTGGCCGAAGCTTGCCGCGGGCTCAAGGACAAGCCGGGCGCGATCGCAGCCATGCAGAAGGCTGCACAGGATCCTGATACGGCCGCCAAGGCAAAGGCGTGGCTTAAGCAGGCGCAGGCAGGAGGCGGCAAGTAAGTCCAGCTCAGGTGTTTTGCAAGAACTTTGAAAGGTGCAGATAGACGTCCATTTATCTGCCCCTCAGGTGCTATACAAACGCCATGTGCTGTTGTACCGTTGAAACCTTTCCGTGCTCGTGTCCAGTGGCAAATGTCATCCCTCCGCGGATGGATTCGCCGCTAAGTGTCGTGACCACGTCTTACCGATTGACTAGCTCCAGATAGTGACAGATGGCCTCAAGTAACGAAGCAACCGGCCAACAAGGGCCGTTCAATTGGAGGCGTACCTGGGCGCTGGCTGTTGCCATCGCGCTGCATGCGTTCGCGTTCTTGATATTGGTGGCGCCGATGGCTCCGCCAAAGCAGGAGCAGAAGCAGAAGGAACGCATCGTGCAGGTGAATTTCATCGAGCCGCCACCGCCTCCGCCGCCTCCGCCGCCTCCGCCGCCGGAACCGCCAAAGCAGCCGCCGCCGAAGATCATTCAGCAGGTCAAGCCGCCGCCGTCCCAGCCACCGCCGGCTCCGCCGCCGGCTGTTGAGGAAGCGTCGACAAACGCAATTCCGGCACCACCGCCTGCGCCGCCTGCACCTCCGGCACCGCCTGCGGATATCACCGCCAGTCAGGACATCAGCTATAACAGCCGTATTCAGCCCAAGTATCCGCCGCAGGCTATTCGCCAGCGTCACGAGGGCACGGTTACCCTGATGATCTTGGTCGGCGTGGATGGTGCGCCCAAGGACATTAAGGTGGAAACGTCCAGCGGTTACCGAGAGCTGGATCAGGCCGCGATTGAAACGGCGCGCAAGTGGCGCTTCAATCCGAACATCAGGAACGGGCAGAAAACCGAGGGTTACGTGCGCGTTCCAGTCAACTTCAATCTCAATCAGCTGTAATTTCGGTTACAGACCCAGTTCACGCTTGACTTTCCAAGGGTAGCGTTATGTTCCAACAGACTCCTTCTCCGACCCCGGGCGCGGGCGGCACCTCCAACGCCGAAGCCATGAAGTCGATGGGCTTCGACCATCTCATCCACAACTTCGATTTCCTTGGCTGGATCGTGTTCGTGGTGCTAGTGGTGATGTCCTTCGCCTCTTGGTACTTCATCATTGCAAATGCGATCCGAAACGCTTCGGTCAGCGGCCGCGCCGATAAGGTGATCAACGGCTTCTGGACCAATGGCTCCACCCAGGACGCCATCCGTGAGCTGGAAGCCCAGCCGAAGGGCGAACCCTTCTCGAAGATTGCACTGGACGCTGCTTCGGCGGTCGCCCATCACCAGCAGGCTTCCACCGGCGCCGGTCGTCTGGCCGAGTCGCTGAGCCGCTCCGAGTTCATCGACCGCGCCCTGCGCCAGGCCGTGGCTCGCGAGAGTCTGCGTCTCGAAGGCGGCCTGACCCTGCTCGCCACAGTCGGTTCCTCGGCACCGTTCATCGGTCTGCTCGGTACCGTGTGGGGCATCTACCACGCCCTGATCAAGATCTCGGCAACGGGCAATGCTTCGATGGAAGCGGTGGCTGGTCCGGTGGGTGAGGCGTTGATCATGACCGCGTTCGGTCTGTTCACCGCGATCCCGGCCGTGCTTGCCTACAACTTCTTCAACCGTTCGAATCGCCTGACCTACGCTAAGTTCGACGAGTTCGCGCACGACCTGCACGACTTCTTCGCCACCGGCGCTCGCGTCGAAGGCAAGTGAGGGATTGACCCATGGCGATGAGCACTGGAGACAGTTCCGGCGGTCCGATGTCGGAAATCAACGTCACGCCGCTCGTCGACGTGATGCTGGTGCTGTTGATCATTTTCATGATCACCGCGCCACTGATGTCCCACCGGATCACCGTTGAATTGCCGACCGCGAATCCGAAGGTTGTGGATACGGAGCAGGTCGAGCCCATGGATCTGGCCGTCAAGGCGGATGGCAGCATGTACCTCAATGACCTCGAAGTCACCGAGGCCGAGCTGAAGGCACAGTTTGCGGTTGCGGCGGCCAAATCACCGCAGCCGGAACTTCAGATCCGTGCGGACAAGGCGACGGAGTACAAGATCGTGCGCAAGATCCTTGGCAGCGCCAAGGATCAAGGCATGGTCCATGTCGGTTTCATTACGACCGGCAAGGAGTAAGCAGTCATGGCATTCAGTTCTGGAAGCGGCAAGGGGCCGATGGCGGATATCAACGTCACGCCGCTGGTCGACGTGATGCTGGTGTTGCTGATCATTTTCATGATCACGGCTCCTATCCTGACGCACAAAGTGAAGATCGACCTTCCGCAGCCGAACCCGAACGTGGTTCAGCCGGAAAACCCGCTGGATCCGATCCGTCTGAAGATCGACCAGTCGGGCGCGCTGTACTGGAACGACACACCGGTCGACGAGCTGGGCCTCAAGGCGCAGATCGCGGTGATCGCCAGCCAGTCCAACCAGCCCGAGCTGCAGATCAATGCTGATGACGGCGTGGCTTACGAGCATGTGGCCCGAGTCCTGGCCGATGCAAAGAGCTACGGTCTGACCAAGATCGGCTTTACGGAAGGTCAGTGATCCCTAGGTAATCCACTGGCGGATCAATGCAACGCTACCCGCAAAACCCCCCGCCTCGCGCGGGGGTTTTTGTTTTCGGAATGCTGGCGATATCGCGGCGTGATGCGCTCATGGAGCACCTATCTGAATCTGCTTCGGAACGATCAGATTTGGCCTTCCAAACGGCCATCGCTGACTAAGTGCTCGGAAGACGAACCACCCTGTTTCGCTCGTCGCCGGCAAGTCCTTACCCAGATCAGCAAAATCCGCTCAGCGCAGAATCTGAAGATAGTTGCGCACCGTAGTGGCGAGCCCTTCGTACAACGCCTCGCTGATCAAGGCGTGACCGATGGATACCTCGGCAAGGCCAGGGATAGCTGCCTTGAACGTCCCAAGATTGGCCTGGCTTAAATCGTGCCCGGCATTGACCGCAAGGCCAGCCTGTTGCGCACGGCGCGCCGTATCGGCGCATAGCGCGAGGTTCTCGTGTGCATCACCCTCGGCGAATGCATGCGCGTAGGGACCGGTATAGATCTCAATGCGTTGCACGCCGATAGCGGCGGCCTGTTCAAAACCTTCGGCGCCTGCATCGACAAACAAACTCACGCGACAGCCGATACTGCGCAACGTATCGACCAGCGGCCGCAGTCGCTCAATATCGCGCTGCAAATCAAAGCCGTGATCGGACGTGATCTGACCGTCGCTGTCCGGGACCAGCGTGACCTGGGTGGGACGCACTTCGCGCGCGAGTTCAATCAGCCCCGGATAACTTCCCCTCGCCGGAGCGAACGGATTGCCTTCGATGTTGTACTCCACGCGACCGCGCAACATGGCGGCCAGAGCGCGAACATCGTCCGGCCGTACGTGACGCTGATCGGGTCGGGGATGTACGGTGATGCCGCCACACCCGGACTCGATACAAGTCTGCGCAGCTCGGATGATGCTTGGCTCGTCACCGCCACGCGAATTGCGCAGCACGGCAATCTTGTTGAGGTTGACGCTCAGCAGGGTCATAGGCACGTCGGCTAATGTGGATGGAATCGCGGTGGGCAGCGATGACAACCCGCGGCCCACTGAGAAGGAGGGCCGGAAACATTGCGCCTATCGGCGGAACGGGGCAAGTGTCCGCAGGCGGATCGTACGCGGGCCGCCACGCCAGGCCAGGCTGCCCACGTGATCGACATCGAGGTTCAGACGATGCAGCTGCCATTGGGTGGGCAGTTCACCATCGAGGAAACGTAGCGCAAGCCGTTCCGCTTCGCTGGCGATGCTCAGCCGATGCAGACCGAAGGCGAGGCCGCGGCCGGTTGCCTTCAAGACGGCTTCTTTGGCCGTCCATAGCTGGAGGAATGCCGCATCACGCGCGGAAGCGTCGAGGGCTGCGAGTACGGCGGCTTCATCCGCGCTGAAGTAACGTTCGGCGATAGCCAGCGCACGCGGCCGTTCGCGCAAGCGCTCCAGATCCACGCCCGGCTCGACACCACGGGCGATCGCAAACAATGCCTGGTCGCTGCTATGGCTCCAGTTGAAGTGCAAATCCGGATCGTGCGGTGCGGTCAGCATGGGGCGGCCATACTCGCCGGCCCCTAGACGTATATCGTCGGCCGCATGGCCGAGATAGGCCGCCAACAACGCATGAAAGGGCTCACGACCTTGGTGATGGTCGTACTCCAGCCGCCACACATGAATCTCATCTTCGCGCAGGTGCTCCGCTGCTTCCGCTGGAACTTTGCTTTCCGTTGTCGTCATACGCGCATGGTGCCGGCCGGCCGGGAATCGAACAAGCAGGCACGGTTAGGCGCGCCGGGGACTTTGAAACAGGTCGGGACGGGAAGGCGATCAGGACATCGGATATGGATGAGCTCGGTTGGAGGTAGGAGCGCACCCTGTGCGCGATGCCCTTCCATCGCATCGCCCATCGCGCACAGGGTGCGCTCCTACAGCTGCTGTTATTTGATCAGCCGCTCATCCACGAGGTTCTTCACCACGCTCGGGTCGGCCAACGTGGAGATGTCGCCGAGTTGATCGGGCTGGTTCTCGCCGATCTTGCGCAGGATGCGGCGCATGATCTTGCCTGAGCGGGTTTTCGGTAGACTCGGTGCCCACTGCAGGTAATCCGGCGTGGCGATCGGGCCGATTTCTTTGCGCACCCACGCGATCAGCTCCTTGCGCAGCTCGTCGCTGCCTTGTTCGCCGGCGATCAACGTGACGTAGGCATAGATGCCCTGGCCCTTGATCTCGTGCGGACAACCGACCACAGCGGCTTCAGCCACCTTCGGATGCGCCACCAGCGCGCTCTCCACTTCGGCAGTGCCGATGCGGTGACCGCTGACGTTGATCACGTCGTCGACGCGGCCGGTGATCCAGTAGTAGCCATCCTCATCACGGCGCACGCCGTCGCCGGTGAAGTAATTGCCCGGATAGGCGGTGAAATAGGTTTCGATGAAGCGCTGATGGTCGCCATAGACAGTGCGCATCTGGCCGGGCCACGAGTCGGCGATGACCAAGTTGCCTTCGGTTGCGCCTTCCAGCACCGCACCACTGGCGTCGACGATGGCCGGCTTGATGCCGAAGAACGGTAACGTGGCGGAGCCAGGCTTGGCGTCGATGGCGCCGGCCAGCGGCGTAATCAGGATGCCGCCGGTTTCGGTCTGCCACCAGGTGTCCACAATCGGGCAGCGCTCATCACCGACCACGCGGTAATACCACTCCCATGCTTCCGGATTGATCGGCTCGCCGACTGAACCAAGCAGGCGCAAGCTGGCGCGCGAGCACTTCTTCACCGGCGCCTCACCCTCGCGCATTAGCGCGCGGATCGCGGTGGGTGCGGTGTAAAAAAGCGAGACCTTGTGTTTGTCCACCACCTGCCAGAAGCGGCTGGTGTCGGGGTAGTTCGGCACGCCGTCGAACATGACCGTGGTCGCGCCGTTGGCCAGCGGTCCGTACACCACATAACTGTGGCCAGTGACCCAGCCGACGTCGGCGGTGCACCAGTACACGTCGTCCTCGCGCAGATCGAACACCAATTCATGCGTGTAGCTGGCGTAAACCAGATAACCGCCCGAAGTGTGCAGCACGCCCTTCGGCTGCCCGGTGGAGCCGGAGGTGTAGAGGATGAACAGCGGATGCTCGGCTTCCACTGGCGTGGGCCGGCAGTCGACAGACTGGCCTTCCATCAGCGTGTGGTAATAGCGATCGCGCGGCGATTGCATGGGCACGGCGCTGCCAGTGCGACGCACCACGATCACGGTTTCCACACTGTTGGTGCCGGGGCGCTCCAGCGCCGCGTCGACATTGCCCTTGAGTGGGATCTTCTTGCCGCCGCGCAAACCTTCATCGGCCGTAACGATCAGCTTGGCGGTGGAGTCGGCGATGCGGCCCGCCAGTGAATCCGGTGAGAAGCCACCGAACACCACCGAGTGGACTGCGCCGATACGCGCACAGGCCAGCATGGCCACGGCGGCCTCGGGGATCATCGGCATATAGATGGCCACGCGGTCGCCTTTGGTGATGCCAAGGTTCTTCAGCGTGTTGGCGAACTTGCACACTTCCGCATGCAGCTCGCGATAGGTGATGCGGCGTGACTCGTTCGGGTCGTCGCCCTCGAAGATGATGGCGGTCTTGTCCCCGCGCTCGGCCAGGTGCCGGTCGAGGCAATTGGCGGAGACATTGAGCTCACCATCTTCGTACCAGCGGATATGCAGGTTCTTCGGATCGTAGGACACGTTCTTGATCTTGCTCGGCGCCTTGGTCCAGTCCAGCCGCTGGCCAATACGGCCCCAGAAGGCTTCCGGGTCGCGCACGGATTCCGCATAGAGGCGGTCGTAATCGTCCTTGCGGACGTGTGCCTTGGCGGCGAACTCGGGCTGGACGGGGTAGCGCTTGGACATAGTGGGCTCCGCAAACGTTGGATACCGCGGCAAACCCTTTGCCAGGCGGTGTAACGCCCGAGTGTAGCGAAAGCCCGGCAATTCGGACGCGAAGGACGCGCTTCGACTTTGGTCGAGGTTCGACCCATGGGGAATAGGCGCCCCAACGCAGCATCACCATGCTCGGCTAAGAACCTGTCTAAAGACTCCGCGTGGCTCGCGCTGGGGCAGCTTGGGCGCATGGCAGGAAAAACGAGGGCGTGTACGCCCCGTACACAACCGAGGGATGACGATGCCATGCGCGCAAACCGATCCGGCCCGGAGGGTTGAATCGTTGTGGGCGCCAGGCGGCGGTGTGCGGTTGGACCTGGCCATCAGCCAGACACTGCGCCACGCCCCAGCACTTGGCGCCCCAGCGAATCAACGCGCGCTACACGGAGCCTTTAAACAGGCTCTTGGCCATCGCCTGGGGAGGCAAGACCATGGTTCTCACACGTTTCGGTAGTCACCGTACGGTGCTCGTCTTGGGTATCGCCGCCGCGTTGGCGTTGCCCATGGGCGCGCATGCCGCGCAAAAAACCAGTACGACGAAAAATCAGAGCACCCGCGAAAAACAGCTCGAATCACGCGTGACCCAGCTGGAGCAGGAGCTGGCCGAGCTCAAGAGCATGATCCAGGAGCAGAAGGCGGCCACCACGCAAGTTGCTCAGACGGCTCAGACCGCCCAAGCCACTGCCGAGGCGACCTCCGTCCAGGTGGAGGCGGCTAAGAAATCGGCCGCGGAAACCAAGCCTGCATTTACCACTGCGCCGGGCGTGTCGGTGGCGTTGCATGGCTTCATCAGCGCCAGCGCGTTCGGTCAGGACAAAACCTTCACCTATGGCAACGGCCAGAATGCCGAAATTCCAGCCGTGCCGGCCAAGGCCAACTCCGGTGCGCTCAGCGGTGTGGATGTCCGCAACACGCGTTTCTGGCTGGACTTCACCGGTGCCAAGCTCAACGAGAACTGGGGCGGCGGCGGCCGTATCGAAATGGACTTCTTCGGGGGATTCAACGGCACCGGCGCTTACTCCCAGCAGCAGCCGATTCCGCGCCTGCGCCAGGCGTATATGGAGCTGACCAATCCGAACTCGGGCAGCACCGTTCGCATCGGCCAGCAGTGGGATTTGATGTTCCCGCTGGACTATGTGCCCACTTCGCTCTCGCATATCGCCTTCCCGTTGGGCTTTGGGTCCGGCTTGATCGGCTGGCGCTATCCGGGCGTGGTGTGGATGCAAGATCTCAACCATGGTTCCGACGGTCTCAAATGGCGATTGGACGTGGGCGCCTTCGAGGGCAACTGGAGCGGCCCGAATCCGGCGGGCGGCACCAATACGATCAATTACCTGACCGCCGGCAACGCGCACTTCCAGCCACAGGTCGAAGCACGCCTGCGTGTAGCGGACAAGAACTGGATGGCGTACTTCGTGGCGCACTATGCCTCGCTTGATCTCAAGGGCGTGAACAACTCCTTCCCCACGCCGATCAGGGACAAGATCAAGAGCGTCGGCTATGAGGTGGGCGGCCAGTGGAAGCCGGGGCCGTGGACGTTCAAGGGCCTGGTCTACGCGGGTAACGGCCTGGGGCAGATCTTCGGTGCCATGTCGCAGTTCGGCGACATCAGCGAAGCGGGTGGTTTCGTGCAGGCGGGCTACACCTTCATGTCGAAGTGGAGCGTCAACGCGTTCTATTCGCTCAACAAGCCGAACAAGACCGACGTGATCCGTTGGACCATTACCAGCCCCGCCTCCAATGCGCTATTGAAGGATGAGCAGGCGGCGCTAAGCCTGCAATATGCCTCCGGCGCCTACGAACTGGGCATCGAGTGGATTTACGACAACTTGCATTATCAAACTGGTGCTACGGGCGCGCGCAAGGGCATCAATGGCAACCAGGTCAGTCTCAGCGCGCTGTACAAGTTCTGAGCTTATGGGCGGCGACAGGTTTGCTGTCGCCGCCCTATCATCGAGTGCACCGCATGCTCTGACTTCGCCGTGATGGTTGAAACGAGGCGGTTCAACTTTTCAGTAGGGGAGCATCATGGCTACAACAGCAACAGACGCCCGAGGTCCGCTTGGCATCAGTCACCGCAGAGTCGTGCTGGCCTCCAGTGTCGGCACCGCTTTCGAGTGGTACGACTTCTACTTGTACGGGTCGCTCGCCGTATTGATCGGCAAGCACTTCTTCTCGGGCCTCAACGAGACCAGCGCATTCATCTTCGCGCTGCTGGCCTTCGCCGCCGGTTTCGCGGTGCGTCCATTCGGCGCCATCGTGTTCGGCCGCCTGGGCGATTTGATCGGGCGCAAATACACCTTCCTCATCACCATTGTCATCATGGGTATGTCGACCTTCCTGGTCGGCGTGCTGCCCGACTACTCCTCGGTGGGCATCGTTGCGCCGGTGTTGTTGATCGCATTGCGTTTGCTGCAAGGCCTGGCGCTGGGTGGCGAGTACGGCGGTGCAGCCACCTATGTGGCCGAACACGCGCCTCAGGGCAAGCGCGGTCTGTACACCAGCTTCATCCAGATCACCGCCACCTTCGGTCTGTTCCTGTCGTTGCTGGTGGTCATGGGTACGCGCCTGAGCCTGGGCGATGCGGGCTTCGAAAGCTGGGGGTGGCGCATTCCGTTCCTGGTGTCCGCGGTGCTGGTGGCGGTGTCGGTGTACATCCGCCTGCAGCTGCAGGAATCGCCGGTGTTCCAGCAGATGAAGGCCGAGGGCAAGCATTCCAAGGCGCCGCTGACCGAAGCCTTTGGTCAGTGGAAGAACCTGAAGGTGGTGATTCTGGCGCTGCTCGGTGCGACCGCCGGTCAGGCGGTGGTGTGGTACACGGGCCAGTTCTATGCGCTGTACTTCCTGACCCAGAGCCTGAAGATCGACAGCACCACGGCGAATCTATTGATCGCGGGTGCGCTACTCATCGGCACACCTTTCTTCGTGTTCTTTGGCTGGTTATCGGATCGCATCGGTCGCAAGCCCATTGTGCTCGCCGGCTGCTTGATTGCCGCGCTTACCTATTTTCCGATCTTCAAAGGCATCACCCACTTCGGTAACCCGGCCATCGAGAGCGCCGCCGCTACCGCACCGGTGACGGTGATCGCCGACCCGAACACATGCAGCTTCCAATTCGATCCTGTGGGCAAGGGCAAATTCACCAGCTCCTGCGATGTGGCCAAGACCTTCCTGGCCAAGAAGGGCATTCCGTACAAGAACGAAGCCGCGCCGACCGGTACGCTGGCCCAGGTGAAGATCGGCAATAACCTGCTCGATTCGTTCGAGGGCGGTAACCTGGACGGCGCCGCCTTCGCCGCGAAGAGCAAGACCTTCGGCACCACCGCAGGCGCAGTGTTGAAGCAGGCCGCCTATCCGGACAAGGCCGACCCCGCGCAATCGAACTACCCGATGTTGTTGGTGCTGCTGACGATCCTGGTGCTCTACGTGACCATGGTCTACGGCCCCATCGCCGCGTGGCTGGTGGAGATGTTCCCCACTCGTATCCGCTATACCTCAATGAGCTTGCCGTACCACATCGGCAACGGCTGGTTCGGCGGCTTCGTACCCACCATTGGCTTCATGCTCGTGGCTTGGAAGGGCGATATCTACTACGGCCTGTGGTACCCGATCATCGTCGCCGTCGGCACCTTCTTCATCGGTCTGCTGTTTCTGCGCGAGACCAAGGATGTCGATATCCGGCATGGATGAAACGACGGTCGCATGAGCGAAAGGCGCAGCCGTGGCTGCGCCTTTTTGTTTCAGCGGTGCAGGTCGTTCAAGGGTGGCTTGCCTTCACGCAATCGCTGGATGTCGTAGTCCGACAACGTCTCGATGCGCGAGCTGGCACTGATCCGCTGCTGCGCAAACGCCAGCACGGTGGCGAATAAGCCGATGACACCGATCAACAGCCACAAGCCCATCGCGCCGCCGCTATGCCGGGTAAAGCACAGCACGAAGGCGAGCAAGGTACCGATCAGGAAGAACCAGCGCATGGATGCCCCCTACACGCACGGAAGAACGGCTGGGTAAATCATAACGCTACCCCAGCTATCGGGCGGATCTTAGCTATCTGGCTGCCCCGGGTTTGCCATGCCGTCCACAAACCTGCCGGCACGGCAGCGTAAGATCGGCCGTCACTACCGGCAGGCTTCGAGACTGGTTCATGCAGGAGATGCCTCTTTCCATCGACCCGTCCGAGCGACCCGGCGGGTTATGGCGATCCATCGATGGGGTAGGCACGGTGTTTGCACTGCTGCTCGATCACTTCAAGCCCGTGCGGGTGTCCCTGCTGGTGGTGATCATCGGCGCTTTTATCGCGATCGGTGTGGATCAGGCTGCCGAGTTGTTCTTGATCGCGGTCTGGACCGACCCGAGCACCGGCCGCTATCTCGGCCTGCTCGCCAGCAGCGCACTGGCCGGGCTAGCGATCTGGTATGGCGCGCGCAACGCCTATCGGCTGACTTATCCACGCTGGCCCGCCTTGCAGGATCGTCGCGGGATGGGTCTGCGCCAATGGTTACCGCGCTTGCTTGGCGCATCCATTCCTCTGTTGGTGCTGTTGGGTTACGTGCTGGCGCTGGACACCGTGCCACATGGCCCCTGCAGCATCACTCTGGACTGCCAGCAGCGCATCTGGCGTGCGGCGGGACTAGTGATCGAGTCCGTGATGCTGATCTTGTTCTTCATCACTCGCCGCCGCTTGGTGAACGCGTTGCCACGCGCTGCCAGCCGGATACCCATGTGCGAGTTGCACTCGGATGAGCAGCGTGTGGAACGGGTCGGTCAGCTGGGACGCACCCCGCTGCGGCTGTATACGTTGACCATCTCACTGAACATCGTCGCCACGGTATGGATCGCATGGCGTCCGGAACTGCTGGATGGCATCGGCCCGCTGGCGATCCTGCTGATCGCGGCGAGCTTCCTGTGCTTCAGCGGCGGCTTGCTGTGCATGCTGGCGGACCGGCGTGGCTTTCCTTTGTTGAGCGGCTTGCTGCTCCTCAGTGCGGCATTGCACTGGTTGCATCTCAACGACAATCATCGCGTGCGGCAGTACCCGGCGATGAGCACGCACCAGCATCCCGAAACCGCGCCGGTCGACACGCGACCTGCTTTCGACGACTACGCCAACGCCTGGCTGGATTCGCGTTGCGCAGGCAGGGCGGTATGCCCGGTGGTGCTCGCCACGGCGGAGGGCGGCGGTATTCGCGGGGCGGCGTGGACCGCGATGGTGCTGGGGCGACTGACGGCCATGGTCGATGCGCGGCATCCCGCCATGGGGGAGCCCTTGCTCGGCCGCTACCTGTTCGCTGGCAGCGGAGTCTCCGGCGGCAGTCTTGGCCTGGCAGCGTATGTAGCCCTGCTGCGGCAAGCTTCCCCGTCGCGTACGACCACGTTGGAAGCGAGAGCCCAGACCTTGCTCGACCACGACTTCCTGGCACCAGCATTGGCCAGCATGTTCTTCGTCGATTTCACCCAGCGCTGGCTGCCCGGCGCGTGGCTGGACGATCGTTCGCGCGCGCTGACTCGCGCATGGGAGTACGCCGGACGCGAGCAGGGCACCGACGCCTTCGCACAACCTTTCAGTGCGCTCTATCGTCAGGCCGATGGCAGCGTGGATACCGGCGCGCCTGCCCTGTTCCTCAACAGCACCACCGTGGCGGAGGGGCGACGCTTCATCCAGCATCCGTTCCGCCCGATGGCATCGCCGTCATCGCAGCCCTGGACAGCGGCGTTCGACGGCTCGGCTTGGCTCGATCCGCGCGCGCCATTGAGCGAGGCGGTGCTCAACAGCGCCCGCTTTACCTACAGCAGCCCGGCCGGCACTTTGGAAACCGAGCCTGCACCGGACGTCACTGCTCCGGTACCTAGACGCCTGCAATTGGTCGACGGCGGCTATTTCGAGAACTCGGGGGCTGCCACGTTGCGTGAAGTGATGCAGCAGCTTCGAAGCGTTGCCGCGCGGCGCAGCCAAACGCTGCGCTTCATCGTCATCCACATCAGCAACGATCCGGAACTGGAGGACTTTGTTGACGAGCATGATCCCTCCGCGCCTCTTCCGTTCTACTCGCCCGCGTGCCGGGCGGCAGCAGCAGGTGCAGGCCATGCACTCAGCGGTGAAGCCGTCGCGCCGCTGAAAGCCCTGTTGGCTACGCACGGCGCTCGTGGCGAGTACGCCCGTGTGCAGTTGCTGCGCACCTTGCAACCGAACCAAGGCGATCCGGCGCAGGGCGATGTGCTGTGGCATTTCCGCCTCTGTTCCGGGGACTATCCGATCCCCTTGGGGTGGACCATTTCGGCGCCAGTCTTCGATGAATTGCGGCGGCAGTTGCAACAGAACTACCCCTTGGCGCGCATGGCGGAAGCGCTGGATGAGCAGCTGTCGCCACCGTCGCCTTCGAGCCACTAACAAAACTACTGCGCAACCGCGAGGCGGGCGCGGTCGGTGCTCGGAATCCTCATGTACGGCCCAGTACACTCCGGTTCCTCCGCGCCGCCCACGCCCACCTCGTGGCTGCTCGCTACGTTTTGTTAGCGGCTCAAGATGGTGTCGCGATAGTTGAGACGTCCCCGGTGCAGACTGTGCGGATGATCGGTCAACCGCATGCATTCAAGGGACGTGGTGCCGCCTCCAATCCGGAAGGGCGCTTCGAAACTATTCGCCATCACGCCGAAGACGATGGCTGGCAACACGCGTTGCTGGATGAAGAGACACCGCGTCCGCAGACGGTAGTCACCGAGGAGCGCGCGCGCAGCGTCATCACCCGCAACGACTCGCCGGACATTGCCTTCAGCCAGGCCCTCAATCCCTACAGGGGTTGTGAGCATGGCTGCATTTATTGCTTCGCGCGGCCGTCGCACAGCTATCTCAATCTATCGCCCGGTCTCGATTTCGAAACCAAGCTGCGTGCCAAGAGCAACCTCGCTGAAGTGCTGCGTCACGAGTTGTCCAAGCGCAACTACGTACCCCAGCCGATCAACATCGGCAGCAATACCGATCCCTACCAGCCGATCGAGAAGCGCTTCCGCATCACGCGCGCCGCGCTCGAGGTGCTGGCCGAATGCCATCACCCGTGCACCATCGTCACCAAGAACGCGATGGTGGAACGCGATATCGACATCCTCGCGCCCATGGCGCGCGAAGGTCTGGTGCAGGTGTTCCTTTCGGTCAACTCGCTGGACAACCACCTCGCCGCAAAGCTTGAACCGCGCGCCAGCGCGCCGCATCGGCGCATCGAGGCTATTCGCACCTTGGCGGAAGCGGGCGTGCCGGTTGGTGTGCTGGTGGCGCCGATCATCCCGGCTCTCAACGATCGAGACCTGGAAGCCGTACTCGATCAGGCCGCGGAGGCGGGCGCCCGCTGCGCCGGCTACACCGTGCTGCGCCTGCCGCATGAACTGAAGCAGCTCTTTCGCGAATGGCTGGCGCTGCACGCACCACAGCGCGCCGACCACGTGATGAGCCTGGTGCAACAGATGAACGGCGGCCGCGATTACGACAGCAACTTCGCCACGCGCATGCGCGGGCAGGGCGTCTTCGCCGATCTGCTGCGCCGACGTTTCGAGGTGGCCTGTCGCAAGCATGGCTTCGGCCGCGCACGCGAATTGCAACTCGACCTTTCTCGCTTCACGCCACCGCGCGAGACTTCACCGCAGGGGCAGTTGTTCTAATCCGAATGCTTCAACCGAAACGTTGGCGCATTTGCTCGACCTGGATGCGGTTGCCATCGGCCAGTGTGTGGAAATCCGCGCTGACATCCGGATGTTCTGCAACGCGTTGCCAGAACACCGTTGCCCACGCCGCGGCGCGCTGCCAATAAGACAAGTTGGCCGGCGCCGGTGGCTTCGGTTGATGCGACTGCATCGGCAGGTTTCCGCTGGCGCCCGGACGGTAGAACATCGGCAGCATGTCGTAGCTTGGGCAGGGCGATAGTGGCAGCGCTTGATCGAGAAAGAACGAGAGATTGCCAAAGTGCATGTCGGTGTTGCCAATCAGTTGGCCGAACCACCACAGCTGTTCGATATGCGCCACGGCTTCGCCCATAAGCCAGTGATCACGATGCATGCGCGCGGCAGCGGCCGGCCAGCTGTCGCGTACGCCATCGTGGGCATCGCTCCACGCGGCCAGCGATACGATGCCGCGGCGCCCATGGGGGCCGATGCGATCGAAACGGGTTGATTCGAGGCAGAGCCGATCGCGAGACCAGATCAGTTCGCTGTGCGCGCTGGCTAAACCCTGTTCCGTCAGCAGTTCGCCGGCAAGGTGCTCGCAAACCAGCAGATCCGCCCAGCGGCGAGCCACGGGGCTGTCGCTGACCGGTTCAGAGAACTTCACAATGACGTGCCGCAGACCACCATCATCGGTCTCGACGCAGGTGGTGAACTTGGGTTGTTCGCCAGCGGCGGATGAGCCTACGTCCGAGCCGGTAAGGGCGGCATCGGCCAGTGAGGCATAGCGATCCACAGGGGCTTGTGCAGGCACAGGCGCGTGGGCGGCGCTTAATGCACGTTCCAATGCCCGGTCACCGAGGATGAATTGTCCCGGGCCGTCATTGCCTCGCAGCAGCAGAGCGGCAAGTACTTCGTCATCATTCCAGCGAAGGATGTCGTCGCCCAGGCCCAGTTCGAAAGCGTGGCTGCGTGCGAACATGCGGCCCAGAAAGCCCTGCGGTCGCATGTCATCGAGGAACCAGGGCAGGCCGGGGAACAGGCCATCGCCAAACTCGCCGCGAAGCCAATCGGGTAGCTGCACTGTTTCAAGCAGGCTGCCGCCACCGTGCAATGCCACCAGGCGACCGGCGTCTTCCGGCTGTCCGGCTCCATTGATCCGATATAAGGGCCAGCGGTCCCCGAGCCCCTGCACCTGGCGCGTCATGGCATAGCGCGAACTGCGCGCGCGGCCGATTTTTGCCACCTCGCTGCCTGCTTGCGCGAGCAGTCGCGAAACGGTGGGTTGGCTGACGCCTAATGCCTCGCCCAGTTCTCGCGCCGTTGCCACTCGGCGCGCGCGAAGGACGTTGAACAGGGCGGCTGTATGTGGGGTAGATGTGGGCACATATGAATAGATACTTGAATAGATATTGTCAGTCAAGTATCAATAATTTCATGCACTTAATATAAAAAATGCTATTCCCATGAATAGTTTTTCACTTGGTACTACCACTGGCGGTTTCCCCTAGATGGGTACTGAACCAGCTCAATGCCCGCTGCAACACATCGCGCTGGTGCACCGGGTCAACGAAGCGATGCCCTTCGTTCGGATACACCACCAGTGACGTAGGCACGTTCTGCGCGCGCAAGGCATGCCAGAACTCTTGCGATTGTGCGGCCGGGCATTCGGCATCGCGATCGCCGACGACGACCAGCGTGGGCGTCTTCGCTTGCTTGATGAAGTGGATGGCGGAGCTTTTCGCATACACGGCGGGGTCGTCGTATACCGAGGCGCCGAAGAACGGCAGCATCCATTGATCGATCAGGTTCTGGCCGTAGTAGCTCTGCCAGTTGGCGATGCCGGCGCCAGCCACCACGGCCTTGAACCGCTGGGTCTGGGTGGGCGCGAACATGCTCATGAAACCGCCATAGCTCCAGCCGGTGAGGCCGAGGCGCTGGTCGTCCACTGGCAGTTTCTTCTCGATGGCGTCGATGCCGGCGAGCGTGTCGCGCAGATCGCCGTAACCGAAGTCCTTGCGGTTGGCCTGCACGAAAGCCTCACCCTGGCCGTAGCTGCCGCGCGGGTTGGGCATAAACACGAAATAGCCCAGGGCGGCGAACGGCGCGCCGCCGTAACCGACGCCGGGCCAGCGCGGGATCACCGCGCTCGACGGCCCGCCATGGATATTGACCACCATCGGATAGGTCTTCGCTGGATCGTAGTTGGCCGGGTAGAGCAGCCAGCCTTGTACGGGCAGCCCTTCGTTCTGCCATTCCACGGATTCGGTCTTGCCCCAGACCGGCTTGATCGCAGCGTTGATGCTGGTGACGGCCGGCGGCGGCGTGTTGGTCAGCGGGCCGGCATGCACCTCCGGCGCTGCATCGAACGAGCTCTGTACGAAGGCGACGCGCGAGTGATCGTCGGACAAGGAAAGCGACATCGCCTCTTCACCAGCGCCGATGCTCGCCGGCACAGTGAACAGGGTGCGGCTTGGCTTGGCCGAGCTGCCGTTGATCGCGTACTCGGCGACTTCGCTCCGGCCGCGGTTGATCTGGCTGACCAGCAATTGCTGCGCGCCCATCCAGCTCAACCACACCGGCGTGACGCGCGTGCCCGTGGTGAGATTCACCGGCTCGCCCTGGCCGCTGGAGGCCACGATGTAGATGTCGCCGCCGGTGGCCCCCTGATCGCTCATCAAGCCGCCGATAAAGGCGATGCGGCTGCCATCGGGCGACCAGCGCGGTAGCGCGAGCTGCAGACCATGCAGACTGCCTTTGCTGGTCGCTGGGTCGACAACCACCGTCGTGGTGGCGCCGGTTTGTGCGTCCTGTACCAGCAATTTGGCGACCCACCAGTTGTTGTCGCCCGGCGGCGGAGCGGCGACATAGGCGATGCGTCGCGCATCGGGCGACCAAGCGAACTCGTAGATGTGGCTGCTGGCCGGCGTGAGCAGGCGCAAGGCACCGCCAGCGGCGTCGACCGCCGCTACGCGTTGCACTTCCACGTCGTCCACGCCGATCTCACCCGCCGCCGGTTTGGCAGCTGCCAGCGCGCTGGCGCGGCGGGTGGCGTTCTCCACGTAAAGGAAGCCGAGCGTGCGGCCGTCGGGGGACCAGGTGAGGTTCTGCGCCAGGCCCTTTAGCGTCAACAGCTTCTTCGGCATGTCGTTGCCACGAGTATCGGCGACGAAGAGATCTCTTCTCTTGTTGGCGTTTCCGCAATCGGAGAGAAAAGCCAGGTGCTGCGAATCCGGCGCCCAGGCGATATCGCCTTCGCTACAGCTGCCCGGCTTGGCGGTGCCGAGGCGATGGGCGTCGCTACCGTCGCTCTTCGCCACTTCGATGGCGGGTTTGCCTGCCGTGTTGACCACCCAGGCCAGCTGCTGGCCGTTCGGTGACAGTTGCGCGGCACCGATCGAACGGGCCTTGGCCAGATCGGTCAGCAAGGATTCGATGCGGGGATCGATCGTTGCCTTGTCGGCGAAGGCGAGGGGAGCAAAGGCCGTCGCCAGCAAGGGAAGCAGCAGTCGGGTGGTTTTCAGCATGAGGGTTTCCGGTGAAGCGCGATAACCCTGCCACGCTAACAGCCCGTCTAACCCTCATCCAGAGGCGGATGGTCTGAACTAGCAGAGTGTTGAGAAAGGGCTGTCCTGCCCTTTCTCAACTCGCTCGAGTCCGGCGCATGTCCGGACTCGGCTCCATGAATCAAGCACATGACGTGCTTGATTCATGGCAGGCCATCCTTGGCCTGCCCTAACAGGCTGTTTCTCAACAGCCTGTTAGTGAGTGGCGGCTGGCGGCGTCTTGCGCGCCGCTTCCAGCGCAGCGAGCTTGGCCTTGATCGCCGGCATGGCAGCCAACGCGGCGCGCTCGCCTTCCAGGATGGCCTGGTTCTTCTGCTCGAAATCGGTGGCGCCGATCTGGTTGACCTTGGGGCGGATCACTGCGTCCGCGCGCGCCAGTTCCTGCTCGCCCAGCTTCTGGCCCATGATGCTGATCGACTGGCCGACCACGCCAAGCATCCCGCTGGGATTGCTGCCGCTGGCCTTGCTGGAGATATCCACCGCGATCACGAAGTCCGCGCCCAGCTGGCGCGCGGCGTCCACCGGTACCGGACTGACCACGCCGCCATCGACGTAGTGCTTGCCGCTGATCTCCACCGGCTGAAACACACCGGGAATGCTGCTGGAAGCGCGCACGGCCTGCCCCGTGTTGCCGCGCACGAAGACCGTGCGATGGCCGTCTTCCAGTTGGGTGGACACGGCGGCGAAGGGCAGCTTGAGCTTCTCCATCGACCGGTTGCCCACCAACTGGTTCACGTAGTCCTGCAGCTTCTGTCCTTGCACCAGGCCGCCCGAGCCGGAGAACAGGCTGACATCGCGGATCTTGCTTTCGTCCAGCGCAAAGGCCTGCTCCTGCATCTGGAACGGGTCCATGCCACTGGCGTACAACGCGCCGACCACGCTGCCCGCACTGGTGCCGGACACCACATCCGGATGGATGCCATTGGCTTCCAGCATCTTGATCACGCCGATATGCGCGAAACCCTTCGCCGCGCCACCACCCAGGGCCAGGCCGATGCGCGGTTTGGGCACGACCACCACGGGAACCGGCGGTGGTGGCGTCGGTTTGCTGCCCCCGAAACAGGCGCTGAGCGCGAGGGTTGTAAGCAGAAGCAGCAGGCGAGGGGAGCGGCGCATGTAGGGACGCAAGGGAAGGATGAGTGGGCGAGTGTAAGGCTGAATCGGGGCGGGGCGAGGTTCGCTTGCGGCCGTTGCTGGGGCGGTAGTCAGCTGGTGGCGATGTGTGTGCTTCAGCTCGGGGAGGTTGGCGCAAGGGCTTACCCCCTCCCAGCCTCCCCCTGCAAGCAAGGGGAGGAGCTAAAGGCTCGCGACACCCTGCTCCCTCCCTTGCTTGCAGGGGAGGGTTGGGGAGGGGTAAACCCTTGCGATAGCTCGCGAGACTTGCGGGCCTTAGCCCTCAGCCCTGCGCCCCATCCGCCTCAAGGTGATAGTGCGTAGCCACCTCGACTTCCTTCTTCGAACCGAGAAACACCGGCACACGCTGATGCAAACCCGTCGGCTGCAGTTCGAGGATGCGCTCGCGACCCGTGGTAGCGGCACCGCCGGCCTGCTCGATGATGAAGGCCATCGGGTTGGCTTCGTACATGATGCGCAGCTTGCCGCCCTGGGATTTGATCTTGGCGTCCAGCGGGTAATAGAACACGCCGCCGCGGGTCACGATGCGATGCACGTCGGCCACCATCGAGGCGACCCAGCGCATGTTGAAGTCCTTGCCGCGCGGGCCTTCCTTGCCGGCCAGCAGCTCGCCGATGTAGCGCTGCATCGGCGCTTCCCAGTGGCGTTGGTTGGACATGTTGATGGCGAACTCGCCGGTTTCTTCCGGAATCCGGATGTCGCGGCGGCTGAGGATGAAGCTGCCCACCTCGCGGTCCAGCGTGAACTCATGCGTGCCGTGACCGAAGGTCAGCACCAGCACGGTGGCGGGGCCGTACACCACATAGCCGGCGGCCAGCTGGGTGGTGCCCGGCTGCAAGAAGTGCTCGGCCTTGGGTTCGCCGATGCCGTCGGGGCAGCGCAGCACCGAGAAGATGGTGCCGACGGAGATGTTCACATCGATGTTGGAGCTGCCGTCCAGCGGATCGAACATCAGCAGGTGGTTGCCCTTCGGGTACATGTCCGGGATCGGCTGCGGATCTTCCATCTCTTCGGACGCGCAGGCGGCGAGATGGCCGCCCCAGGCGTTGGCTTCGAGCAGGATCTCGTTGGAGATCACGTCCAGCTTCTTCTGCGCCTCGCCCTGGATGTTGCCGGTGCCGGCCTCGCCCAGCACGCCGCCGAGCGCGCCCTTGTTGGTGGCGACGGCGATGCGTTTGCAGGCGCGCGCGACCACTTCGATCAGCAGGGAGAGTTCGGCGTTGATGCGGCCGGCGCGGCGTTCCTCGATCAGGAACTGGATCAGCGAGACGGGCTTCATGGCGGGTCCGTGGCGAAAAGGAACGCGCATTGTCCGGGGTGTGGCTGAACCGCGCCAGCCGCTAATTGGGGCCTGGGAAACCCCCAGCAAAACACCCCTTCCCGCAGCCCTACTGACATCACGTTGGCAGCAGCCCTCCCGCAACCTATGCCGGTGCACTGGGCACGACAAGGAATTTGGACATGCTGAACCCGATCGTCACCAACTGGTTTGAAATTCCCGTTCGCGAGATGGACCGCGCCATCCGCTTCTACGACGCTGCGCTGGGCACGGCGCTGAAGCAGGAGCCTTTCGGCGGCATGGAATTGGCGGTGTTTCCGTATGACGGCACCCATCACGTCACCGGCGCGCTGATGAAGTTCGAGCATTGCGAGCCATCGGTCCACGGCAGCACGGTGTATCTGAGCGTGGCGGATGTGGCTGAAACACTGGGTCGCATCGAGGCGGCCGGCGGTGCGGTGATCGTGCCGCGCACGGTGCTGCCGGAAGGGCGCGGCGTGTTCGCCCAGTTCAAGGACAGTGAGGGTAACCGGGTGGGGTTGTGGTCCCTGCAGTGATCCACCCCATCCGGTTGGGCCGGCAAGGGCGCTGTCTTTATGCGCCCTCGTCGTTCGTCGTTATGACGGACAGGCCGTGACCACACGTATCGAAAGAGGGAGGAAGCATCATGCGTGACACCGTGTATTTCCTGGTGTTCGACGGGTTCGCCGACTGGGAGGCTGCGCTGGCGCTGTGCGAGATCCGCCGGCCGGGTGACTGGCGAGTGGTGACCGTGGGGTTCTCGATGCAGCCGGTGGTTTCCATGGGCGGGCTGCGTGTGTTGCCGGAGCTGACCCTGGATCAGATCGACCTCGCCCGGGCGGCGTTGTTGATCGCACCCGGTGGCCATCTATGGGAGCGGGGCGAAGGCGATGAAGCCGTGGACGCCGCCCTGCGCGTGCATGCCGCTGGTGCGCCAGTGGCGGCGATCAGCACTGGCGTGCTGGTGCTGGCCCGCGCCGGTCTGCTGGAGCGTTGCCGGCACACCGGCAATCTCAGTGGATTCATCGGCAGCCATGTTCCGGCCTACGCGGGATTGGAGCAGTACGACCCGGACGTACTCGCGGTCAGCGACGGCGGCGTGATCACGGCGAGCAGCCTGGGCAGCGTGGAGTTCGCTCGCGAGGTGATCCGCACGCTGGACCTGTACAGCTCCAGCGACCGCGAACATTGGTATCGCTTGTTCAAGCACGCCACGCCGCCGCCGTGGTTTGCCGGCGAGCGTGCCGTGGCCGCGTGAGGGAAGGCTTTTACGCCGGTGCGGCGTGCCGCCGCAGAACTCTATGGAGAACTCAATGATCAAGACTTACCAGGGCAGTTGCCATTGCGGCCAGGTCCGCTACGAAGCGGATATCGATTTGTCCGCCGGCACTGGCCGTTGTAACTGCTCCTACTGCGGCAAGCTCCGTTACTGGGGAGCCACGGTAAAGCCGGCATCCTTTCGGCTGTTGTCCGGCGAAAGCGAACTGACCGACTACCAGTTCAACACCAACAGTAGTCATCACGTGTTCTGCAAACACTGTGGTGTACACGCGTTCGGCCACGGCTACATCGAGGAAATCGGCGGGGCCTACTACTCCGTCAACCTGGCCTGTCTGGATGACGCGGATGTAGCGGCCCTGATTGATGCGCCACTGCGCTACTTCGATGGTCGCAACAACAACTGGATGTCCGTGCCCGCTGAAACGCGACACCTTTAGAAACCCATGCATAGGAGGAGGGGATCATGAGCGAACCACGCGTCACATTTTTCCATGCGCCGAACAGTCGCTCCGGCGGCACCCTGAACTTGCTGGAGGAGCTGGAGGCCGACTACGACCTCCACCTGCTCAGCCTCGGCGCCAAGCAACAGCGTCAGGCGGAGTATCTGGCGATCAACCCGATGGGCAAGGTGCCGGCCATCCGCCATGGCGATGCGCTGATCACCGAGCAGCCCGCGGTCTACCTGTATCTGGCCGATCTGTTCCCGCAGAAGCAGCTGGCGCCGCCCATCGGTGATCCGCTACGCGGGCCGTATCTGCGCTGGATGGTGTTTTACGGCTCCTGCTTCGAGCCCGCGCTGGTCGACCGCTCGATGAAGCGCGAACCCGCGCCGCCATCCACCTGTCCCTATGGCGACTGGGACACCATGTTCAAGACACTGACCGACCAGCTCGAACGCGGTCCCTATCTGCTCGGCGAGCGCTTCAGCGCCGTCGACGTGCTGTGGGCTACAGCGCTGCACTGGACCACGATGTTCAAGCTGGTGCCTGAGACGCCCGTGATCCGCGCGTATATCGACCGGATCAACGCGCGGCCGGCCATGGTGCGGGCGCGCGAGAAGGACACCGCCCTGGCGGCGGCCCAGGCCTCGCAGGCAACCTGAAGCGATGAAAGCGCCGCACCGTGACGTCCGACGCTGGCCGTTGCAATGCGGCTCGGCGATCATGCACGGATGCGCCGTGCCGATCGCCTGTTCCTCATCATCCATGCCTTGCGCGGGCGCCGTACCGCGCTGCCGGCGCGGAGTCTTGCCGACACCCTGGGCGTTTCGCTGCGTACGGTCTATCGCGACGTGGCCGACCTGCAGCTGTCCGGCGTGCCGATCGAGGGCGAGGCCGGCGTGGGCTATGTGCTGCGCAAGGGTTCGGACATCCCGCCGCTGATGTTCACCGCCGACGAGCTCGAATCGCTGGTGGTCGGCACGCGCTTTGTACGCGCGTTTGCGGGCGAGAAGCTGGCCGGCAGCGCGCAAGCCGCCTTGTTGAAGATCGAGGCGGTGTTGCCGCCGGAGCTACGCGACCGCGCCGCGCGTACGCGCATCTACGCACCGTTCTGGCGCGATCCGAACAGGACTGCGTTCGCCGTGCTGATCGATCGTTTAAACGCCGCGATCAGCGAGAGCCAGGTACTGCGCATCGACTACGCTGACGAAGCCGGCCGCTCCAGCATCCGTGAAGTCGAGCCGCTATGCCTGGCGTTCTGGGGCGGCGCGTGGACCCTGGGCACCTGGTGCCGGCTGCGCGAGGGCTTTCGCAACTTCCGGCCTGACCGCATCGCCGACTGCGCCATCACCGGCGAACGCTTCGGCGAAGTGGCCGGGCGCGATCTGGATGCCTACCTGGAATCCACGCGCGGCTACTACGGGGGGATGGAGCAGAAGTGAGTGGAGAGAGGTGAGGAGTGAGAGAGCAGCTCTTCGCCTCCTCTCACTTCTCACTCCTCTGCACTCACTTCTATTAACTGAGCTACCCTCGGCAGCACCAATCGCCGAAGGAGTTGCCGATGTCCACACCTCGCGTGCGTCATCCGTTGCTGTCGATCGCGCCGGACAAGCTGCGCCCTACCCAGTTGACGGTCGGCAAGGCCGAAGTCGCCGAAAAGCGCGACCTGTGGCGTAGCCTCGGTAAAAAGAAGCGCAAGGAGCTGATCGACGCGCATTGGTTTCCCGGCGTGATCGGGCCCAAGAGCAAGATCTACATCGTCGATCACCACCACCTCGGCCTCGCGTTGATGGAGGAAGGGGTGAAGGATGTTCCCGTGATGGTGCAGCGCGATTTCTCCTGGCTGGAGCCGGACGTGTTCTGGCGCACCATGGAGTTCAATCGCTGGGCCCACCCCTACGACCACCTCGGCACCCGCACGGATTACGCGGCGATTCCCGCTAGTCTGGCCGACCTCACCGATGATCCGTATCGCACGCTGGCAGCGCGCGTGCGTGTCGCGGGCGGCTATTCCAAAGACGCCACGCCGTATGCGGAATTCCTGTGGGCGGATTTCTATCGTCGCCAGCTGAAACTGCCGGCGGGCAAGGTGAGCGCGAAAGTGATGCAGCAGGCCCTGTTGCTCGCGCATGAACACGCGGCGGCCTATCTGCCGGGCTGGGCTGGCACGATCGAATGAGCGCGGAGCCGGACGTCGCACTGGCGCCGGGTAACTCGGCAGGTATCGACCTCCTGGCCGGCTTGTCCATCGCGGGGCTGCTGCTGCCCGAAGCCGTCGCGTATTCAGGTATTGCCGGCATGCCGCCGCAGGCGGGCGTGATCGCGCTGTTCGCCGGTCTGGTCTGCTACGGCCTGCTCGGGCGCAGTCGTTACGCCATCGTGTCGGCCACGTCGTCGTCGGCCGCCGTGCTCGCCGCCGGCACGTTGGCGTTGGGGGGCAACGACCAGGTGTCGCGTGCGGTGCTCGCGACCACCTTGGTGCTGCTTACGGGCGGCTGCTTTCTGATCGCCAGTGCCGCGCGTCTCGGCGGACTCTCGCATCTGATCGCCCGCCCGGTGCTGCGCGGCTACACCTTTGGCCTGGCTTGCGTGATCGCGTTGAAACAGTTGCCGCACTTGTTCGGCGTGACGGCCTTGCATGGCGACTTTGTGCCTGCCCTGTTGTTCGACCTGCTGCGCGATCTTGGCCAAGTCCAACCTGCCACTTTGCTAGCCGGCGCCGCTGCGTTGCTGCTGCTGTTCGTCAGCGAGCGCCTGCGCCGACTGCCGGGCAGCCTGCTGGTGATCGTGCTGGGCGTAGCGGCATCGGGCTGGCTGGCACAGCATGGCGTGGCGTTGACCGGCGACATTCGCATGATGCCGACATGGACCTGGCCGACCTGGCCTGCCCGCGATCAGTGGTTGCCCAGCGTGGAGCTAGCCGCCGCGTTGTTGTTGATCCTGTATGCGGAGTCGTACGGTTCCATCCGCAACTTTGCGCTCAAGCATGGCGATGCGGTGAATCCGAACCGCGATCTCGCCGTGCTCGGCCTGGCCAATGTGGTGTCGGGCTTGTTGCACGGCATGCCGGTGGGGGCGGGTTATTCGGCGACGTCCGCGAACGAAGCCGCCGGTGCGCGCTCGCGCTTGTCCGGCTTGGTCGCGGCGCTGTGCGTGTTGCTGATGGTGTGGTTACTGCTGCCATGGATCGAGCGGATTCCGGAGCCCGTGCTGGCGGCCATCGTGATCCACGCCGTGAGCAAGTCGCTGCGTTGGTCCGTGTTCACGCCCTATCTGCGCTGGCATCGCGATCGGCTGGTTGCGTTGGCCGCCGTGCTGGCGGTGCTGTCGCTGGGGATTCTCAACGGCCTGCTGGTGGCGATCGCCTTCAGCCTCGTTCTGTTGCTGCGTCAGCTCGCCACGGCGCGCCTCAGTGTGCTTGGGCAGTTGGCCGGCGGACACGATTTTGTCGATGTCGCACAACACCAGGGCGCCAGTGAACTACCCGGCATGCTGATCGTACGGCCGGAAGAGCCGCTGTTCTTCGCCAATGCCGAAGCCGTGCTGGTGCAATTGCGGCATCGCGTGCTGGACCACAGGGGTTTGAAGCAGGTGATCCTCAGCCTGGAGGAGTCGCCCGATCTCGACGGCACGTCGCTGGAATCGCTGGCTGACCTGGCCGCTTGGCTGGATGCCCGCGGCATCGAGCTGCGCGTGGCACGATTGAAAGATGCTGCGCGTGACGCCTTGCTGCGCATGGCATTGCCCCAGCTTCCGCCACAGGCGTTGGATTACTTTAGTGTGGAGGATGCCGTGCTGGCGGTGTCCCCGCCGACGCCTTGAAACAAGCCTTGAAACAAGGGAACCACATAGTGAAGAACCCGACACGCATGAGCTGGCTGGCGCTGGCCGCTTTGACGCTGGCGCCGTCCGCATGGGCGCAGCAAGGCGCGGACGCACGTTTCAAGCAGATCTACGAGCAGGAGTGGGCCTGGCGCAACGGGCAGGCCGGCATCAACAACGCTGGCGAAGCACAGCCCAATAACGGGCGCCTGGACAACGTGGACGCTGCCAACCAGCAGCGCCGGCTGGATTACTGGCAGAAGACGTTGGCCGATCTCGGCATGGTCGATCCCAAACAGCTGACCGCCGAGGATCAGATCAACTACGCCGTATATCGCGCGCAGATCCAGAACCTGCTTGCCGTGCAGCAGTTCAAGCAGTGGCAGATGCCGTTCAACAGCGACTCGGCGTTCTGGAGCGACATCGGTTATGTGCTGGGCGCCGACGACTTGCGCACGCCGCAGGACTATCGCCGCTACCTCGATCGGCTCGGGGAGGTGCCCGCGTACTTCGGCCAGCAGATCGATAACATGCGCGACGGCCTGGCACGCGGTTTCACCGTGCCGCGCGCGGTGCTGGACGGCCGCGACGTATCGATCGCCGCGGTGGCGGAACTGAAGGATCCGACCCAGAGCAGCTTCTACAAGCCGTTCGAGAAAATGCCGGTCAGCGTGCCAGCCGAACAGGCTGCGCAGCTGCAGCAGGAAGCGCGCAAGGTGATTGCGGAGAAAGTTATTCCCGCCTACGCGAACCTGCTCACCTTCTTTCGCAACGACTACCTGCCCAAGGCGCGCAACACGCTCGCCGCTGAAGCCATGCCTGACGGCAAGGCGTGGTATCGCCAGCAGATCATCGAATACACCACGCTCGATCTCGATCCCGGCGCGATTCATCAGGTGGGCTTGGAGCAGGTGGCGAAGATCCACGCTGAGATGGTCAAGACCATGCAGGCGAGTGGCTTCAAGGGAAGCTTCGCCGAATTCCTGCATTTTCTGCGCACCGACCCGCAGTTCCATGCCAAGACACCCGATGAGTTGCTGATGCGCAGCGCGTGGGTGGCCAAGCAGGTGGATGGCCAGCTCGGCAAGTTGTTTGGACGTCTGCCGCGTCAGCGCTTCGCTATCGTGCCGGTGGCACCGGATATCGCGCCGTACTACACCTCCGGTCGCGGCGGTGCGAACAGCTATCTCGTGAACACCTACGACTTGCCATCGCGCCCGCTCTACAACGTGGCGGCGCTGACCCTGCACGAATCCATGCCCGGCCATTCGCTGCAACTTGCACTGGCTGCGGAGCAGAAAGGGCAGCCGGCTTTCCGCCGCGAAGGCTATATCTCCGCCTATGGCGAGGGCTGGGGCCTGTACTCCGAATACCTCGGCAACGAGATGGGCATCTACAAGACGCCTTACGATCAGTTCGGTTATCTCACCTACCAGATGTGGCGTGCCTGCCGCCTGGTGGTCGACACCGGCATCCATCACCTCGGCTGGACCCGCCAGCAGGCGATCGACTTCCTTACCGACAACACGGCGCTTTCTGCGCGCGAAATCGCCAACGAAGTCGACCGCTACATCAGCTGGCCTGGCCAGGCGCTGTCGTACGAGCTGGGTTACCTGAAGATTCTGGAATTGCGCCGCAAGGCCGAACAGGCGCTGGGCACCAAGTTCGACATCCGCCACTTCCACGACACCGTGCTGCAGATCGGCTCCGTGCCGCTGCCAGTGCTGGAGCAGCGCATCGATCGTTTCATCGCGGAGGGCGGGCCGGAGCCGGATTTCGGGTGCGATTGTGGGAAGGGCGACAAGAAGTCCTGACCGGCTGGGAGGGCAGGGGCGCAGGTTGGGGTGGAGTGGCATGAAGTTTATAAATGGAGTAGAATCCACCTCAACTTCACAGGGAGAGTTTCCACATGGCAGCTCATCTCCTTCCTGAAACCATCCCCGCCGCTGATCTAGGCGGCCCTGCGCTGCGCGCCTTCTTCAAGCTGGCCGATCACTGGAACCTGCGCATCAGCGACCAGCGCAAGCTGCTGGGCGATCCGCCGGAATCCACGTTCTACAAGTGGAAGCGCCAGCAGGCGGGCAGCCTGGGGCGCGACGTGCTGGAGCGCATCAGTTATCTGCTCGGCATCTATAAGGATCTGCAGATCCTGTTCAACGATCCGAAACAGGCCGATGCCTGGGTGCACAAGGCGAATCAGGCATCGCTGTTCAGTGGGCAATCGGCGATGCAGCGCATGTTGTCGGGCAATGTGGCGGATCTCTACGTAGTAAGGCAGTACCTGGACGCACAGCGCGGTTGGTGACGACGACGCGGCACGAGTCGCAGTCGGCGATACGCCTGGAACGCATACTTCACCGACCCGGCAGGTAGCCTGAGATCGCCCCGTCATGGCAGACATTCCACCGCTCAAACGTATCCGCTGGAGTCAGGCGTACCGCATCGTTCCCAGCCGCTTTCCGCCGGTGGGCGTGTATGACCGCATCGCCGATCCCGGCGATCTGGATGCGTTGTATGCCATCGAGGCGCTGACCAATCCGCGCATCCGCGATGAACTCGGCGTGCTGCCGCTGGTGCCGAAGGGGCGGCGTGTCAGCGGCCCAGGCACGACGCCGATCATGGCCGCATTCACGCACCTCAACCCCGAAGGCAGCCGTTTTTCGGATGGCAGCTGGGGCGTGTTCTACGCGGCACATAGCTTGGCCACCGCGGTGGAAGAGACCGTGTACCACCGCCAGCGCTTTCTTGCCGCCACGTCGGAACCGCCTTGCGATACCGAGATGCGCTGCTACCGCACCAGCATCCAGGCCAGGTTGCACGACCTGCGTGGCGGCTGGGCCGCCGCGCATGATCCGAACAGTTATGGTGCGAGCATCGCACTGGCACGCAAGCTACGCACGGAAGGGTCGGATGGCATCGTCTACGAAAGTGCGCGTCATCAAGGCGGCGAGTGCGTAGCGGTGTTCTATCCCGATCGCGTCGCGCCCTGCGTGCAGGCGCAGCACTTGCTATATCGCTGGGACGGCAAGCGCATTGCACAGGTGTTGGAAGTGGCCGAGCTGAAGCGAGTGGTGAGGGACGAATAGCGTGGGCGCAAGCTTGTGTGAAGGAGAGGGGGTCGCAAGGGCTTACCCCTCCCCAACCCTCCCCTGCAAGCAAGGGAGGGAGCAGGTCGTCGCGAGCTTCTAGCTCCTCCCCTTGCTTGCAGGGGGAGGCTGGGAGGGGGTAAGCCCTTGGAACAACCTTCCCAGCACAAACAAAAAGCCCGCCAAACGGCGGGCTCATCACATCACGCGACAGAACGCCGACTCAGGTATCCGCACCCACAGCGAACCCTTCCCGCGTACCGTGATTGAACACCCGATCGTTATCCAGCACGTCGGCCGCCGCATACGCAGTGCTCTCCTTCAGCTGTGCATAGATCGGCGTGAAGTCCGGCCGCGTTGCCTCGAACAGCTGCTCGAAGCTGTCGATCACGAAGTAGGTCTGCTGGTAGGTGTCGATGCGGTAACGCGTGTTCATCACGCGCTCCAACCCAAAGCCGATGCGATTGGGCGCTGACGAGTCGAGGCAGTAGATGGATTCGCCCTTGGAGCTGACGATGCCGGCGCCATAGATGCGCATGCCCTCGTCCGTGTTGATCAGGCCGAACTCCACCGTGTACCAGTACAGGCGCGTGAGGTTCATCAGCGCTTCGGGCCCGATGCCGAAAGCCTTCATGCCACCGCGGCCGTAGGCCTGCATGTAGTCGGCGAAGATCGGGTTGAGCAGCAGCGGCACGTGGCCGAACAGGTCGTGGAAAAGATCCGGCTCGCTGAGGTAGTCGAGTTGATCGGGTTTGCGGATCCACCAGCTCACCGGAAAGCGGCGATTGGCGAGGTGATCGAAGAACACCTCATCCGGCAGCAGGCCTTCCACCGCGACCAGCTCCCAGCCGGTCTCCTTGCCCAGCACCTTGTTGAGATCGGCGAACTTCGGAATACCGCCGTCGCCCAGGCCGAAACGTTCCACGCCGGCCATGAATTCCTTGCAAGCGCGCCCAGGCAGCAGCTCGCGCTGGCGCTTGAACAAGGTGTCCCACACCTCATGGTCGGTGCGGCTGTAGCTGGACCAGGGCTGCTCGACCACGCCGGTGGCGTACACCGGTACATAACCGCGGTCGGTCTGTTGGTGTTCGACTTTGCGTGGCGTGTTGTGGTCCATAGCGGGCTCCAGTGAAGGTCATCCCGTGCCAACGGGAGGCAATCAACAGGATACGGCCGATGGCGCGCAGGAAGGTTGTTTTGTTGTGCGACACAACGCTATCTGTGCAATATTCATGCGTCATAAGCCTAATGTGGTGAGGTATCGTGCATGGCCAACCTGGACCGTACCGATCTGCGCATCCTTGCCGTATTGCAGGGCGAGGGGCGCATCACCAATGCCGAGCTGGCCGAGCGGGTCAGCCTGTCGCCATCCGCCTGCTTGCGCCGTCTGCAGCGGCTGGAATCCGAAGGCATCCTCACCGGCTACACCGCCCAGGTGGACCCGGAAGCCGTGGGCCTGGGCTTGCAGGCCTTCGTGCGCGTGCAGCTGACCAAGCATGAGAGCGAGACCATCGAGCACTTCGTGGAGCATGTGAATACGTGGGACGAAGTGGTGGCCTGCTACGCACTCACCGGCGACATGGATTACCTGATGCACATTTATGTGGCCGACTTGCAGCACTTCTCGCGCTTCCTGCTCGACCGCCTGCTCAATGCATCAGGCGTGGCGGATGTGAATTCCAGTTTCGTTTTGCGCACCGTGAAACGCTCTGCCGCCTTGCCGCTGACGCAGCTGGAGCACTGATTTGCCCCTCCCCCTGCTGGCAGGGGGAGGTTGGGAGGGGGTAAGCCCTTGCGGCACCGCCGCACGGCTTGCAGGGCTTCACCCCACCCCAGCCCTCCCCTGCTACACGCAAGGGAGGGAGCAGAGCGTCACTCAGGCGGCCTCGTTGGAGAGAACCATGGGCGCATCGTTGCCGCGGCGTTGAATGCGCAAGGCGAGAAAAGCGGCCACCACACCGGTTGCACCCGCGATCACAAATGGCGTCAGGTAACTGCCCAATTGCACGCGCAGCACACCAGCCATAAAGGCGGCCACCGCCGCGCCCACCTGATGCCCCGCCACCACCCAGCCAAACACCACCGGCGCATCGCGTTCGCCGAAGGCTTCCGTCGTGAGGCGTAGCGTCGGCGGTACCGTGGCGATCCAGTCCAGGCCGTAGAAGACGCCGAATAGCGACAGGCTATATAGCGAGAAATCGGAATAGGGCAGATACATCAGCGACAGCCCCCGCAATCCGTAATAGACGAACAGCAGCTTGCGCGGATCGATGCGGTCAGTGAGCCAGCCAGATGCGGTCGTACCGAACAGGTCGAAGATGCCCATCATCGCCAGCAAGCCGGCCGCGCGCACTTCGGGAATGCCATGGTCGCCGCACAGCGCAATGAAATGCGTACCGATCAAACCGTTGGTGGTGAAGCCACAGACGAAGAAGGTGGCGAACAACAGCCAGAACACGCCGTGCTTGCTGGCGCGATGAAGCGCACCCAGCGTCAATGCAAACAGGTTGCCCGAGGGCGCACCGGCCTCGGCCGGCTCGTCTGAGGTCGCGCCGTAGCGGGTCAGGCCGACGTCGCTTGGCCGTTCCGGCAACAGCCACAGCACCAGCGGCACCAGCGCGGCACAGAGCGCGGCAATGGTCAGCACTACCCAGCGCCAGCCGGCGTACTCGGCGATTGCGGCGAGGCCGGGCAGGAAGATCAGCGTGCCGGTGGCGGTGCTGGCGGTGAGCAGGCCCATCATCAGTCCGCGATGGCTGCTGAACCAGCGGCCGACCACGGTGGCGCCCATCACGACAGCGACGCAGCCTGTGCCGGCGCCGGATAGCACGCCCCAGCTCAGCAGCAGATGCCAGGGCTGGGTCATGGCCGCGCTGGAGGCGGCCGCCAGTGTCATCACCAATAGGGCGACAACCAGCACACGCCGGATGCCGAAACGCTGCATCAGCGCCGCGGCAAACGGACCCATCAGGCCGTAGAGCAGGATGCCGACCGCGGCGGCGGAGGAAATGCTGTCCCGGCTCCAACCGAAGGCGCGCCCCAGCGGCAGCATCAGTACGCCAGGCGTGGCGCGCATGCCGGCTGAAGCCAGCAGGGCCAGGAAGACGACGGCGACAACTACGAAGGCATAGTTTTGGCCGAAAGGCCGGTGGCGTTGTATAGTCATGTTACCGATCGGTACGGGACGGAAGCGCAGGGTACGTACCGATCGGTAACATTGTCAACAGGTCATGAGCATGTCGAAGCGTCCCGAGCCCCCCATCGCTCCATCCGCCGAGGCGCCGCGCCGCGCCGCGGATCGCATCCGCGATACGGCGGCGGAGCTGTTCTATCGCGAGGGCATCCGCGCCATCGGCGTGGAAGAAATCGTCAACCGCGCGGGGGTGACCAAGCCCAGCCTGTATCGCGCCTTCGAATCGAAGGACGAGCTGGCGGCCGACTATCTTCGCGACTACGACCGGCGCTTCTTCCTGAGCTTCGAGGCGCCGGCCGCCGATCATCCCGGTGATCCCAAGGGCCAGTTGCTGGCCTACCTCGAAATCCTCTCCGTGCGTGCCAGCAGCGACGGTTACCGCGGCTGCGGCCTCACCAATGCGGTGATCGAATATCCCGACCGCGACCACCCCGCACACCAGGTCGCGGTGGACAGCAAGCGCGCCTTGCGCGAACGCCTGCGCGAGATGTGCCGGGGCATGGGCGCGCGCGATCCGGACGAGCTGGCCGATGGCCTGTTGTTGTTGCTTGAAGGCAGCTACGTCTCGGGGCAGACCTTCGGCGAGGGCGGCCCCGCCCGCGCGCTTGGCGCCGCCGCCCGCCGCCTGATCGACGCCTCGCTGTAACGAAAAGACGTGTGCGCTGGAGTTTGAAACGCGGCGGACCATCGATGCGGTTGCGTACTGCCGACTCGTGGCCCGACTAACGCTAAACTAACCGGACCGATGAGCACCGAAACCGTTTCCGCCCCGGACCGAGACCTGCTGCGACCTCTGCGCTATCTGTGGCGCGTGCCGCTGCTGCTGCTGCACGTCGTGCTGGGCGTTTTCTTGTGTTCGCTGATCCTGAGCTGGAATCGCGGCGTCGTGATGAAGAACGGCGAGGAGCCGTTCGCGCATCGCACCATCCGCTGGTGGTCCACCGTGCTGCTGCGCATCTTCGGTCTGCGCTCGGTGCGCGTCGGCCAGCCGCTGGAAGACCCGGTGCTGTTCGTCGCCAACCACACCTCGTGGGTCGACATCGAGTTATTGCACAGCCAGCGCGCGGCCTGTTTCGTCGCCAAGGCCGAGATCGCCAGCTGGCCGCTGGTGGGCTGGCTGGCCGCCAATGGCGGCACCATCTTTCATCGGCGCGGCAGCAACCATTCGCTGGCTACGGTGATGCAGGTGATGGTCGATCGTTTGCGTGGTGGCCGTTCGGTCGCCGTATTTCCCGAAGGCGGCACCGGCCACAATGGGGTGCTGCGCGTGTTCCATGCGCGCATCTTCCAGGCCGCGCTGGATGCCGAGGTGGCGGTACAGCCGGTGGCGCTGCGCTTCGCGCGCGACGGGCGCCGTGTGATCGATGCCGGCTTCCGCGATGGCGAAAACTTCATGCAGAACTTCCTGCGCCTGCTCGGCGAAGCGCCGCTGGACGCCGAAGTGCATTTCCTCGCGCCGGTGCCGGCGACGCCGGACGCGCGCCGCCGCATGGCCGAGCTGTCGCGCGAACGCATCGCCGCCGCCCTGGAAGACCCTTTGGCATGAGTTTGCCGCGCGGCGCCGATTTCCGTCCGTCATGGCCGCTCAACAGCGGCCACCTCCAGACCATGTTGTCGTCCAGCGGCGTGCGCCGCCAGCTGCTGCCGCGTGCGGCGCAGACGGTGCAGGACGGTGCCCAACCCGTCATGGTCGACGGTGGTGACGGTGTGCGCCTGACCGGCGCATACACCGCGCAGAAACAACGTCCGCAAGCACATGGACTGGCTGTGCTGTTCCATGGCTGGGAAGGCAGTGTTGATTCCACTTATGTGCTGCAGACCGGCAGCCGTTTGCTGGCAGATGGCTGGGATGTGTTTCGCCTGAACTTCCGCGATCACGGCGACAGTCATCCGCTCAACGAAGCGCTGTTCCATTCCTGCCGTATCGACGAAGTGGTTCATGCGCTGAGCGATATCGCCGCGCGCTGGCCGGCACGGCCAATGGCCCTGGCGGGCTTCTCGCTGGGCGGCAACTTCGCGCTGCGCGCCGCCTTGCGCGCACCAGAGGCGGGTATCCCGCTGAGCTATGCGCTGGCGGTGTGCCCGATCATCGATCCGGGTGAGGGTCTGTTCTCGCTGGAAGAGACGGCGCCGTGGTTCTATCGAGCGTACTTTTTGCGCAAATGGCGGCGCTCGTTGCAGGCGAAGCAAGCCGCGTTTCCACACCGGCAGTACTTCGAGCTGGACGAGTTGAAGCAGAGCCTGCGTGGACTCACCGAGTCGCTGGTGCTGCGCCACACCGACTTCGGTTCGCTGCAGGCTTATTTGGACGGCTATTCGGTGGCCGGAGACGCGCTCAAGGCGCTGAACATTCCCGCCACCATCCTCACCGCGCGCGACGATCCGGTGATCCCGGTCGATGCCTTCGAGAAACTTGAGCTGCCCCCGAACGTGGAGCTGGACATCGCTGAGCATGGCGGGCACTGCGGTTTCATCCGCGGCTACGACATGAGTAGTTTCACCGACGACTACATCGCGGCTCGCTTCAACGCGCTTGTTTGATGCTTCGGCTGCGCGAAGCGTGTAGCCCGAGAGGTTGTCGCAAGGGCTTACCCCTCCCCAGCCCTCCCCTGCAAGCAAGGGAGGGAGCAGGGCGTCGCGAGCTTCTAGCTCCTCCCCTTGCTTGCAGGGGGAGGCTGGGAGGGGGTAAGCCCTTGCGACGGTCCCACTCGATACAGCAACCACTCAATCCGCCGGTATGCAACGCCCGCGTGCCCAGATGCGCAGTGTCTCGACTTGCTCGTGCATCAACACCGACAGTGGACGGGTTTGCGTAAGAGCGGCGAGTAGCGTGGCCTGTTCCAACGGCGCGTTGCCGCTGCTGGCGTCGTACAGCGCGCTGACGATGGCCTGTTCGATTTCCGCACCGGAAAAGCCCTCGCTGGCGGCGGCGAGGGCGGGCAGGTCGAATTGCTCCACCGGCAATTTGCGGCGGCGCAGGTGCATGGCGAAGATGTCCGAACGCACGGAGGTCTGCGGCAAATCGACAAAGAAGATCTCGTCGAAGCGGCCCTTGCGCAGCAGCTCGGCCGGCAGCTCCTGCACGGCATTCGCGGTGGCGACGGCGAACACTTTTGCCTTGCGCTCGGCCATCCAGGTCAGCAGATAGCCGAGCACGCGGCGCGAAACGCCGCCGTCTTCGCCACCGCCGGCCAGGCCCTTTTCGATCTCATCGATCCACAGTACGCAGGGTGCAAGCAGTTCCGTGCTCTGCAAAGCTTCGCGCAAGTTCTTTTCTGTCTCGCCCTGATACTTGTTATAGAGCGCGCCGAAGTCCAACCGCACCAGCGGTACCCCGAAGCCGCCGGCAATCGCCTTGGCAGCCAGACTTTTGCCGCAGCCCTGCACGCCGAGCAGCAACACGCCCTTGGGCGGATCGAGCATGGGATCGGGGGTGGCGGCGAGGAACACCGCGCGGCGCCGCCGTACCCATTCGCGCACGCGGCTGACACCGGCGATGTCGGCGAAACTGGCCGTGGCGTATTCGTAATGCAGCAGGCCGGAGCGGTTGAGCAGGTCGAACTTCGACTGCATCAGCTCGGGCAAATCGTTGGCGTTCAACGCACCGTCGTTGTAGACCAGCTTACGCACGATGCGGCGAGCATCCGGTGCGGCCAGGCCCAGCAAGTTGCGCACAATGGTGCGTGCCGCTTCGCCGTCCACTTCCACACGGCGACCTTGTTCACGCTGCCAGGCCAGCGCTTCGGCGCGCAGGATGGCGGCGAGTTCTTTGATGTCGGGCAACGACAGCGGCACGCGCAGCGCCAGTGCCTCCAGTTCCTCCGGTAGCTCGATGCGTGCGCCGACCAAGACGATGGTGTGGGCAGAGGAGCTTTGCCGCTGCACGATCTCGCGCAGCTGGCGCAAGGTCATGGCGTAGCGCAGGAACGGGTGGAAATCGAACAGCAGATAGATGCCGCGTTCGCTGGCGGTGCGGATGGCATCCAGCGTGGCGCCGGCATCCGGGGCAATCTCGGCCTCGGGCTGCACAAAGTCGAGCCGGTGGAGACCATCCGTGAGCGTCCAGCGCCACAGAGGGCGCAGCGATTGCGAAATCACATGGCGAAAGCACTCGATCACGCGCTGTTCGTCGACCGTTTCGATGACCAGCAGCGGTGTGGCCGCGCGTACCAATGTGGTCAGGTCTTGCAGTTCGCTCATGTGTGCCCTCTCCGTGGGCGGGCAAGATAGCAGAGCGGCAGAGGCAACTTAAGGATGCTCTGATCTATTCCACGTACCCGGCATGACGTCCAGAAGGCCCGCAGGGTGTGTTGCGCGGCGCAGGGCAGACTGGCCGTCTGTTCAAGCCGCGCAGCGCAGCCTGCGGGCCTTCTGGACGTCACCCCATCATTCAATTAACACGTGGGGCCGCCCTGTATGCACGCAGCGCTTCGCCTCAGCGTCTTCACAGACAGCCAGTCTGCCTTCACCGCCGCGACATATCGCTGCGCGCATACAGGGCGGTGACAGGTGCGCGGAATAGATCAGAACATCCTTATGGGCATTCGGTAGTAGGCTGATGCGCCTCATCCCTTCGGAGAGTCCCTCCATGCGTCTGCTCCTGTCAGTCGCGCTTGGCCTGCTCGCGGCTCCCGCCATCGCCGCCCCCCAGCTGGACAAGCTGACTCTGCCCAAGGGTTTCCATATCGCGGTGTACTCCGACCAGGTACCGAATGCGCGCGAGATGGCGCTGGGCGCGAAGGGCACGGTGTTCGTCGGTTCCATGGATGCCGGCAGGGTGTACGCGCTGACCGATAGCACCGGCAGCGGCCACGCGGACAAAGTGCGTGTCATCGCCACCGGCCTGCAGTTGCCGGTGGGTGTCGCGTTCAAGGATGGCGATCTGTACGTGTCCGCCGTCAGCAAGATCGTGGTGCTGCGGGATATCGAAAACCATCTCGACGCGCCGCCCAAGCCGGAAGTGGTCTACGATCGTTTCCCCACCGAGACTCACCACGGCTGGAAATTCATCGCTTTCGGCCCGGACGGCAAGCTCTATGTGCCGATCGGCGCGCCGTGCAACATCTGCGACAGGGGCAAGGATTACGCCAAGCTCACCCGCCTCAATGCGGATGGCACCGGCCTGGAAGATGTGGCCTACGGCATTCGCAACACGGTCGGCTTCACCTGGCGTCCGGGTTCGAACCAATTGTGGTTCACCGACAACGGCCGCGATCTGATGGGCGACGAGATGCCCAGTGACGAATTAAACAAGCTCAGCCATATCGGCGAGCATTTCGGCTATCCGTACTGCCACCAGGGCGACACGCTGGACCCGGAATTCGGCAAGGGCAAGAACTGCAAGGACTACACGGCGCCGATGCTGAAGCTGGGTGCGCACGTCGCTTCGCTGGGCCTGCGCTTCTATGAGGGCAATCAGTTTCCGGCCGGCTACAAAGGTGCGCTGATCATCGCCGAGCATGGCTCGTGGAACCGCACCAAGAAATCCGGCTACCGCGTGATGACCGTGCGCCTCAACGGCGACAAAGTGGTCTCGTATGAGCCGCTGATCGATGGCTTCCAGCAGGACGAGAAAGCCTGGGGCCGTCCCGCCGATGTGCAGCCGTTGCCAGACGGCAGCTTGCTGGTGAGCGACGATCAAGCGGGCGCCGTATATCGCGTGACCTACCAGGGCGCCAAGTAAGGTCCGTCTACCTGCTTGCAGCAGGTGGGGCGTATGAGAACGAGCAGAGGAGAACGCAGTGCTACTTCGCAGCGACAGTTTCCAGGACGGCCAGCCGATGCCGGCGCGCTTCGCCTTCGGCAAGTCCGGCAACCCAGTGGCCTTGTCGGACAACTGGAGCCCTCACCTGGCGTGGAAAGAGGCTCCATTGGCCGCGCGCTCCTACGCGCTCACCTGCATCGATACCGATGCACCCAGTCGTGGCGACGACGTAGACCAACCAGGCCGCACCGTACCGGCTGACTTGCCGCGGGTGGAATTCGTGCACTGGCTGATGGCCAATATTCCGATCGAATGCGGCGAACTGGCGGCCGGCGCCTGCAGCGACAGCATCGTTGCACGTGGCAAGCGCGTGCCTTACGGGCCGCCGGGCAGCGTGCAGGGTGTGAACGACTACACCGGCTGGTTCCAGGGCGATGCGGACATGGGCGGCGAATACCTGGGCTACGACGGCCCATGCCCGCCATGGAACGATGCACTGGTGCACCACTATCACTTCCGTGTGTATGCGCTCGATGTGGCATCACTCAAACTCGACAACGGCTTCACGCTGGTCGAACTGCGCAGGGCGATGGACGGCCATGTGCTTGCGGAAGCCGGCCTCGTGGGCACCTACGCAATTCATCCGCTGGCTGCGTGAGCACGCGCCAGGCCGCGCTATGTCGTGATGATGTGCAGGCCGCAGCGCGCGGCCTTCACGCGGGCAAGGCGCGCGCTGTGGGTGAATGGTGACAGGGCGCTCCCCCCCGCCCTGTTATCGAGGAATGGGACCATGCTTCACTACGCTTTGGTCTTTCTGATCATCGCCGTCATTGCGGCGCTATTCGGCTTCACCGGGATCGCAGGCAACGCCGCCGGTATCGCCAAGATACTGTTCGTGATCTTTCTGATCCTCGCCGCCATCGCTTATTTTCGGCGTACCAACTGAACGAATGCGTCGCGCTGCGCGCCACGGCGCCGGCAAATTCGTTAGAGTCAACCCTCTGTCCACCGGAGAACGCCATGAGCAAGCAAGTCCAGGCGCATGAAGCCAGCACGAGCGACCGCATCGAGGAAGGCGCCGAGCGCATCAAACAGGCCACCTCCAGTGCCGTTGCCGGTGCCAAGGAAGCCATCGATCGCGCCGCCGATCATGTGGAAGACAGCCTGCATCGGGCCACCGACAAGGCCGCCGCTGGCGCGACGCGTGCCAGCACCAAGGCAGGCGAATACAGTGAGCGCGGCCGCGAGGTTTACGACGAGGCCCTGGATCGCGCGGATGAGTGGTTGGGCAAGGCGCGCGAATACGTGCGTGAAAAGCCGGTGCAGTCGGTCGCGATCGCGCTAGGCGCGGGCTGGCTGCTCGGCCGCATCCTGCGACGTTGAAATAGCCGATGGCGAGGCATGATCCCGGACGCGAGGAAGCTGCCGCGCCGTCCGAAGACGAGCCTGCACAGCCCGCTGCGCCGGGAGTGCTGGACGACATCGGTCGGGCCGGGCGCGCCTTCAAAGGTTTGTTCGGCGCACAGCTGACCCTGCTCGGCGCCGAACTCGGCCTCGCACGCAGCGCCATTTCCTGGATGTTGCTGGCGGGGTTGGCTGCCACGGTGGCCGGCGTCGGCTTGGGGTTGACCTTGATGGCGTTGGCCGGCGTCCTGCTGGCGGCGTGGTTCCATTCTTGGATCTGGGCCTTGGTGCTGCTGGTGGTGCTACAGGCGGCGTTGCTGTTCGCGACGATCGTGCTGTTCCGTCGCTGCATGTACTGGTTGAGCCTGCCTGCATCGCGCTACGAGTGGCTTGAAACGATACGGCAGGCCTTGCGCAAGGCCGAGCGCAACGAGGCGGGCGTGTCGGAAGCGGAACGGGCTGGCGCAACGCGAGAGGATGGGACATGAGTTTGTTCAAGCAACTTGATGCCGTGCGCATGGCCCGTGCCGACGTGATCGAGGCCCGTCGCGCCATGGCGGAACCGGCGGGTGCGCTGTTGGCGCGCGGTAGAAAACATCCTCTCGGCACGGTGAGCGCCGCCGCGGGCCTGGGCTTTGTACTGGGTCAGCTGAATGTGCATCCGTTGCGCGTGCCGGGCCTCGGTGCACTGCTCAGTGGCAGCGCCGCCGAACTGGTGATGCAGGCGGCGCGCCTGATCAGGGAATTCAGCGAAGGCGGTTTCGACCCCTCATGAACCCATTGCGCACCACGGCGTCGCACGACGGCACGCCTGGGCCTGCGCGCCGCCACACCACGCATAACATGCAGTTCGCACGCCTCGCCCAACATCACCTGCGCGGCATACGTGTCGTGCTCAACGTGCTGCTGATCCTCGCGTTGCTGTACACCATCACCCTGATCAAGGGTTTGCTGATACCGCTGGTGCTGGCCGCCTTCATTGGCGTGGCATTGAATCCGATCGTGGCCGCGGCAGCACGTCGCCGCGTGCCGCGCTGGTTGAGCGCCAGTGTGTTGATGGTGGCCTTGATCACCGGCATCGGCACCGGCATCGGCTTGCTGGCGCAGCCCGCGGTGGGATGGTTCCACGACGCGCCCACCGCGGTGAAAAACTTCGTGCCCAAACTGCGCGCCTTCACCCAGCCTTTCGAAGCGGCGAATCGCGCGACGCAAAGCCTGGTCGGCGGACAAGCCGCGCGCACACCGGCGCGGCCGGCCACCGTCGCGATCGATGCATGGGACGTGCTGGCGAGCACGCCCAAGGTGCTCGCTGCCGTGCTCACCGTGGTGCTGCTGGTGTTCTTCTTCTTGATCTACGGCGACGCGATGTTGCGGCGGCTGGTCGAGATCGCGCCGAATTTCGGCTACAAGCGCCACGCCGTATCCATCGTGCGCAGTATCCAGACCGAGGTGTCGCGTTACATCCTCACCACGTTGCTGATCAATCTGGTGCTTGGCCTGCTTACCGCCGGCATGCTGTGGGCTTACAAAGTGCCCGATCCGCTGCTCTGGGGCGCGGTGGCCATGTTGGCCAACTTCATTCCCTATGTGGGCGCCATCACCACCACCACCGTGCTCGCCTTGGTCGGCCTGATGAATTTCAACGAGGCTGGCCAGGCGTTGCTGCCGGCGCTGACCTTCGCGGGCATCACCGCGGTGGAGGGCAATCTGATCACGCCTTTCATCCAGGGCCGACGCATGCGCTTGAGTCCGGTGGCCATCCTGCTGTGGTTGTTGGTGTGGGGTTGGCTGTGGGGGATTCCTGGCGCGCTGCTGGCGGTGCCGATGCTGACGAGTGTCAAGTTGGTGGCTGAGCGGGTGCGCGGATGGCGCTGGTTTGCAATGCTCGTGCAGCGCTGAAGATTTGCTCCCTCTCCCCCTGCTCTTATTTCACTTGGGGGAGAGGGCTGAGGTGAGGGGCGGGTGCGCGCGACACCCCCTCTACTTCGTCACCCCGGCGAAGGCCGGGGTCCAGTGACGTCTCGCTCGGTTGTCGCGGCTGCACCCCAAGATCAAGAGCAAAAGCCGTGAGCTTTGCCCGCTCGCGCACGCACGCGCTGGCCTGACTCAGGTTGCCGGAAACAGCACGGTTGGATCGCCATCCATCCATACGTTGTCGATTTTCATGTGGTCGGCGACCCATTGGCCATCATCCTGGCGGCTGAGTTCTACGAGGTAGATGTTCTTCAGCAGCAGGTGGCGGGTGTGGTCGGTGCTGGGCAGGTGTTGCGCTTCGACCAGCGCGAACAACGTGGCGCTATGGCCGTTGTATGCCGTGATGCGTGGATTGGTGATGGTGTGGGTGGTGTCGATCCCATCGAGGTTGCCGAAGATGATGTCGGCGATGGCTTGCCTGCCTTCGAACACGGGGATGGTGGCGCCGAGGCGGAGAGCGGGGCCGGTGAAGTCGAGTGTGGCTGTCGCGGAGAACGCCGATTCGAACAGTGCGCGGTCGCCCAGATCCTGACCGGCACCGAAGCGGTAGAGCGCATCGACAATTTCTACGCGGTCTTCTGGCGAAACAACGACGCGATGTGTGCTGGCTGACATGAGAGTTCCGTGTAGTAAGTGGTTACCAGGCAATGGGTGCGCGATCGCGAAAGAAGCCGCCGGTGATCGAACCCTGCATGGGCAGGCAAGCGGCCCAGACGATGCCGGCGGCGCCGTCGGCGACGGGGCGACCGCCGGGGCCGCCCATGTCGGTGGCGACCCAGCCGGGGCAAACGGCGTTGACCAGAATGCCGCTGCCGCGCAGTTCGCCGGCGAGCATGCGTGTATAGCTGTTGAGAGCGGCTTTGGAGACGCGATAGGCGGGGCAATCTTCGCCGCCGCTGTCGACGGCGCCGCAGCCGCTGGATACGTTGACGATGCGGCCGTAGGCGTGGCGGCGCATCAGCGGCACGGCGGCTTCGCTCAAGCGCCAGGCGCCGAGCAGGTTGGTGTCCAGCGCGCTTTGCACGCTGGATAGATCGACTGACGAGGCGCGGTTGCCGGTGTCGAAGAATGCGCCGGCGTTGTTGACCAGAATGTCGAGCCGGCCGAAGTCCCGCTCGATGCGCGAGGCTATCGCATCGACATCGGCTTGCTGGGTGACATCCAGTTGCACGGCCACCACATCACTGCCGGCGCGACGCAACTGCTTCGCCGCTCTTTCACCGGCGGCGAGATTGCGCGCACCGAGTAGCACGGTCATACCGCTGGTGCCGAGCTGTCGGGCGACTTCAAGGCCGAGCCCGCGATTGGCACCGCTGACCAGCGCAACGCGCTGGGTCAGCGGTGGTTCGGTAGCCAGCGTGCGCTCACGCGGGGAGCGACGTGGAAATGGGAGCGCATTCATAGCGTCGCACTTAGAGCCTGTCTATGGTCTCCCCGTGGCCCGCGCCGGGAGCTGTTTGCGCGCAGGACAAGGAAGAACGAAGGAGTGTACGTCCGTACACGACTGAGTGATGACGCCGGCCTGTGGGCAAACAGACCCGGCCCGAAGGGTTGTCGTTGAGCTGCCGCATGGCGGCCACTCAACGACAACGCGGGCCACGGGGAGACCATAGGCAGGCTCTTACTGCACCTGTGCGATCTGACTGCAGCGTTCGTCGCCGCAGGCCTGCCAGCCGCCGCCCAGCGCCTTGTACACCGCGACGGCGCGCAGGTTGATGGCGGCCTCCGCTTCGGCCAGGGAATCCTCGGCGGTCAGCTGGGTGCGTTCGGCATCGAGCAATTGCAGGAAATCCGCGGCGCCTTCGTTGTAGCGCACACGGGCCAGCTCGGTGGCGCGACGGCTCTGCGTCACCTGATCGAGCAGCTTCTGCACGCGTTCGCGTTGCAGGTTGAAGCCGACCAGCGAATTGCTGACGTCTTCCACCGCCTGTAGCACGGTGCGCTGATAGTTTGCCAATGCCGCATCGGCACGCGCCTCGCTGGCCTTTACGTTGGAACGCACGCGCTGCACGTTCAGGCCAGGCCAGCTGATGCTCGGCGCGATCGACCACGCACGTGTGGACGGACTGCCGAAGTTGTTGCTCTGGCCGGCGAGGAAGCCAACGAAACCACCCAGCGTGATGTGCGGGAACCAGTCCGCCTTGGCCACGCCGATGCGTGCGTTCGCAGCGGCGAGTTCGCGTTCGGCCACCCGCACGTCGGGACGACGCGACAGCACATCGCCGGCCGACCCGATGGGCAACGCGACATCGATCGCCTTGAAGTTCTGCGACGACAGGTCGATGTCCAGTTCGCCCGGGCGTTCGCCAAGCAGCACGGCAAGATGCGAGGCATCCGCGTGCGCCTGGGTTTCCAGCACCGGCAGCTGCGCCTCGACAAAACTGAGGCGTGCGTTGGCACTGGCCACATCCTGCTCCGAACCGGTGCCGATATCCGAACGTGCCTGGATCAGGCGCAGCGACTCGCGCTGGTTGTCGATATCGCGTTTGGCCACGTCGATGCGCAGTTGGGTACCGCGTAGATCGAAGTAGTAGCGCGCGACATCGGCGAACAACGTTACCTGCGCGTCCTGCAACGAAGCAGAGCTGGCATCGGCCTGGGCACCGGCGGCTTCCACCGAGCGGCGCACGCCGCCGAACAGGTCCAGCTCCCAACTGGCATCGAACCCGGCCTGGTAGGTCTCCGACGTGACGCGTTTGGTGGTGACACCGGGCACCTGGCCGCGGGTGCGCGTGTAACTTGCAGCCGCATTCACCGTGGGCCACTGGTCGGCGCGGCTGACGCCGAGCAGGGCACGCGATTCCTGCAGGTGCGCGATGGCGATCTTCAGGTCGGGCGCGTTCTTCGCCGCGCGCTGGACTAAGGCGTCCAGCGTCGGATCGTTGAACTGCTTCCACCAGTTTGCCTGGAAGTCTTGCGCGCTCTCCTGCTTCGCATCGGCATCCTGCAAGGTCAGCGGCTTTTCGTCGGGCCGGTGGTAGTCCGGCCCCACGCTTACGCAGCCTGCCAGCAACAGGGCCGCTGCCAAGGCACTCATCTGCTTAATCATCTCAATGCTCCTCCATCGCCGGGGCGGGCAGGCCGTGGGCGGCCTTGCGTGCGCGGCGGCGTTCACTGATCCGCTCGCTCCAGCCGCGGATCAGCACGTAGAACAGCGGGGTGAAGATCAACCCGAAGAAGGTGACGCCCAGCATGCCGGCGAACACCGCCACACCCATTGCGTGGCGCATTTCCGCACCGGCGCCGTGCGAGGTCACCAGTGGCACCACGCCCATGATGAAAGCGAACGAGGTCATCAGGATCGGGCGCAGTCGCAGGCGGGCGGCTTCCAGCACGGCCTGCACGCGGTCCATGCCGTCGTTGATTTGCGCTTCGCGGGCAAACTCCACGATCAGGATCGCGTTCTTGCACGCCAGGCCCACCAGCACGATCAGGCCGATCTGGGTGAAGATGTTGTTGTCGCCACCCGACACCCACACGCCGGTGATCGCGGACAGCAGCACCATCGGCACGATCAGGATCACCGCCAGTGGCAGTGCCAGGCTCTCATACAGCGATGCCAGCACCAGGAACACCAGCAGCACGCAGAGTGGGAATACCAGGCCAGCGGTATTGCCGGCGAGGATCTGCTGATAGGTCAGCTCGGTCCACTCGAAGGTCATGCCATTGGGCAGGTTGTCGTGTGCCAGCTTTTCGATCGCTGCCTGCGCCTGACCGCTACTGAAGCCCGGTGCCGGGCCGCCGTTGATTTCGGCGGTCGGGTAACCGTTGTAGTGCATCACGCGTTCCGGACCCACGCTCTGCTTCACCGTGACGAACGAACCCAGCGGCACGGCTTCACCGCGTGCATTGCGCGTCTTCAGCTGCAGAATGTCTTCCGGCTCGTGACGGAAACCCGGCTCCGCCGACACGTTGACCTGATAGGTGCGGCCGAAGCGGTTGAAGTCGTTGACGTATAGCGAGCCGAGATAGGCCTGCATGGTCTGGTACACATCGGCCAGATCCACGCCTTCCGACTTCGCCTTCTCGCGATCCACGTTGGCGTCGATCTGCGGCACGCTCACCTGGTAGCTGGAGAACAGGCCGGCCAGTGCAGGATCCTTACGGCTTGCGGCGATCAGGCCCTGGGTCTGCTTGAACAACTCCTCGAAGCCGACGTCGGAGCGATCCTCCACCTGCAGGCGGAAACCGCCGATCGTGCCCAGGCCCATCACCGGCGGCGGCGGGAACACCGCGATGTAGGCGTCCTGGATCGACGCGTACTTCTGGTTGAGCGCACCGGCAATCGCACCGGCCGACAGCGACGCATCGCGACGCTCCTCGAACGGCTTGAGCGTGACGAACACGATGCCGGAGTTGGTGCTGTTGGTGAAGCCGTTGATCGACAGGCCGGGGAAGGCCACCGCGCTTTCCACGCCCGGCTGCTTCAGCGCGATGTCGCTCATGCGGCGGATCACGTCTTCCGAACGATCCAGCGAGGCCGCATCCGGCAGCTGCGCGAACGACACCAGGTACTGCTTGTCCTGTGCCGGCACGAAACCGGTCGGCACATGCACGAAGCCGAACACACCCAGCAGCACCAGGCCGCCATAGATGATCAGCGCGACGGTGCCGCTGCGCAGGATGCGCTTGACGCCGCCCACGTAGCCGTTGGCGCTGCGGATGAACATGCGGTTGAACGGACGAAACACCCAGCCGAACAAGCGGTCGATCCACACGCTGAGCTTGTCCTTCGGCGCGTTGTGCTCCTTCAGCAGCACGGCGGCGAGGGCGGGGCTCAGGGTGAGCGAGTTGAAGGCCGAGATCACCGTGGAGATGGCGATGGTCAACGCGAACTGGCGATAGAACTGCCCCGTCAGGCCGCTGATGAAGGCCGCAGGCACGAACACCGCGCACAGCACCAGCGCCGTGGCGACGATCGGGCCGGTGACTTCGGTCATGGCTTTGCGCGTCGCCTCTTTCGGCGACAGCCCGTGCTCAATGTGTCGTTCGACGTTCTCCACCACCACGATGGCGTCGTCCACCACGATGCCGATGGCCAGCACCAGGCCGAACAGCGACAACGCGTTGAGCGAGAAGCCCGCGAGATGCATCACCGCGAAGGTACCGATCAACGACACCGGCACCGCCACCAGCGGAATGATCGAGGCCCGCCAGGTCTGCAGGAACAGGATCACCACCAGCACCACCAGCAGGATCGCTTCGAACAACGTGTGGACCACCGCGTCGATCGAGCCGCGCACGAAGACGGTGGGGTCGTACACGATGCTGAAGTCCACGCCCTGCGGGAAATCCTTCTTCAGCTCGGCCATGGTGGCGCGAACCTCGTCGGAAATCTGGATGGCGTTGGAACCCGGGCGGGCGAAGATCGGCAGCGCCACGGCAGGGCGGTTGTTGAGCAAGCTGCGCAGCGCGTAGTTGTTGGAGCCCAGCTCCACGCGTGCCACGTCGCGCAGGTGCGTTACCGCGCCATTCGCTTCAGTGCGCACGATGATGTTGAGGAAGTCTTCCTCGTTGACCAGGCGGCCCTGCGTATTGATGTTGAGCTGGAACGCATTGCTGCTCGGACCGGGCGGCGCATTCAGTGCACCGGCGGCCACCGCCACGTTCTGCTCCTGGATCGCGTGGATCACGTCGCCGGTGGTGAGCTGGCGCGTGGCCAGGCGCTGCGGGTCCAGCCACACGCGCATGCTGTATTCGCCGGCACCGAAGATCTGCACGTCGCCCACGCCATTGAGGCGGGCGAGCTGATCCTTGATATGCAGGCGCGCATAGTTCGACAGATAGAGCATGTTGTAGCGCTGATCCGGCGAGATCACATGCACCACCATGGTCAGGTCGGGCGAGCTCTTTTGCGTGGTCACGCCAAGCCGCTGCACTTCCTGCGGCAGCTTGGTCAGCGCCTGCGACACGCGGTTCTGCACCTGCACCTGGGCGTTGTCCAGGTCGGTGCCCAGCGCGAAGGTCACGGTGAGCGTCATCGCGCCGTCGCTGGTCGCCTGCGAGGCGGTGTAGAGCATGCCTTCCACGCCGTTGATCTGTTCTTCCAACGGCGTGGCGACGGTTTCAGCGATGACTTTCGGGTTGGCACCCGGGTAGCTGGCGCGCACCACCACGGTGGGCGGCACCACTTCCGGGTATTCGCTGATCGGCAGCTGGAACAGCGAGATCGCGCCAGCGATGACGATCAGTACGGAGAGGACGCCGGCCAGAATCGGCCTGTCCACGAAAAATTGGGCGATTTTCATCGAATCGGTCCTGGTAGCTCTGGCTCCTTCCCAGCGAGTGGGGAAGGAGTGGTGTTGCTTCTGCCCCTCCCCCTGCTAGCGACGCGAAGCTAGTCCCGTGGGACAGGGGGAGGTTGGGAGGGGGTAAGCCCTTGCGGCGACATCGCCGGGCTTGCGGGCTTCACCCCTCCCTAACCCTCCCCTGCTTCACGCAAGGGAGGGAGTTATTGGATTTGCTCAGTTCTGTGCCGCGGCCTTGCTGGACGCACCACCGGCCTGCGCCAACTGCTTGCTCGCATCGAGGGTGCGGGTGTCCATGGCGACCTTGGTGGGGTTCACTTCGGCACCGGGGCGCACGCGCTGCAGGCCATTCACCACCACCACGTCATCCGCCTTCAGACCATCGTTAACTACGCGCAGGCCATCCAGCAGCGGGCCGGTGCTGATCTTGCGGTACTCGACCTTGCGGTCCTTGCTCAGCACGTAGACATACTTGTTGCCGAGGTCGGTGCCGACGGCGCGGTCATCGATCAGCGCGCGCGGGAGGCGGCTGTCGCTGCGTAGCTGGATGCGCACATACAGGCCCGGGGTGTAGCGAGCGTCGGCGTTATCGAATACCGCACGCAGGCGGATCGTGCCGGAGCTGACGCGCAGCTGGTTGTCGACAAAGTCGATGCGGCCCACGTGCGGGAAGCCCGATTCATTCGACAAGGCCATCGCCACCTTCGGTGCACTGCCGTGTTCGCGACGCAACTGGTCCAGCTTCAAGTAGCTGTGTTCGTCCACGTCGAAGTAGGCGTAGACCGGGTCCACGCTGACCACGCTGGTGAGCACGTCGTTGCTGGTGACCAGGTTGCCCGGGGTGACCAGGGCATTGCTGACGCGGCCATCGATGGCAGCCCGCACCTCGGTGAAGCCGAGGTTGAGCCGGGCAGCCTGCAAGGCCGCGGTGGTCGAGGCTACCTGTGCTTTGGCGCTCTGCGCGGCGGTGTCCAAGCGATCGCCTTCCTCGCGGGAGATGGCGTGTTGCTCCAGTAGCTTCTGGCCGCGGCCGGCATTGGCCTCAGCCAGCGCCTGTTCGGCACGGGCCTGGTTGAGATTGGCGTTGAGACGATCCACTTCAGCCTGGAAGGGACGCGGGTCGATGCGGAAGAGCAGGTCGCCCTTCTTCACCGCGGCGCCTTCCTTGAAGTGGATCGAATCCACGTAGCCGCCTACGCGAGGGCGCAGTTCGATGGTGTCCACGGCCTGCAGGCGACCGGTGAATTCATCGGAATCGTTGACCGCGCGCATCAGGACCTGGGCAACGGTGACTTCGGGCGGGCCGCCAGCGGGAGCGCTCTGGGCATGGCTGGCGCCGCGGTTGCCGACGACCGCCCAGCTACCGGCCACGGCAGCGACGGTGAGGGTGGCGAAGATCCATCGTTTCTTCATCTTGCGCTCCAAGAATTAATAAACCGGCTGGTTCAAACGGTTCGAGGCGCGAGAGAATAGGTGTACTTTGAGGTATAGAAAATCCGTTTCTTGTGCAATGCAGTAGTGACTGCCAGTCACGAATCAGCAGAGAATCGTCTCTATGGAAGACTTTGCAGCAATATCGGCTTTCGTCCGCGTCGTGGAAGCCAAGAGCTTCGCCGCCGCCGCCGCCCAGCTGGGTATGACCCCCTCCGGGGTGAGCCGCGCGGTGTCGCGGCTGGAAGAGCGGCTGGGAGCCCGGCTCTTGTTCCGTTCGACACGATCTCTGCGTTTAACCGACGATGGGGCCGCGTTCCATGCACGATGCAAGGAAATCCTCGCCGATCTCACCGAGGCTACCGAAGCGCTGAACTACGCCACGCGCAAGCCCACCGGCAAGCTGCGGGTGGGTATTTCGCTGGCGGTGGGGCGAGCCGCGCTGATTCCACGGCTGGATGAGTTCGAAAGGCGCTACCCGGACATCCGCCTGGAGCTGTCGATGAGCGACGGCCCGGCGGACCTCAACGAAGAGGGCATCGATTGCGCCATCCGCGTGGGGGAGCTGGAAGATTCCAGCCTGATCGCCCGCAAGATCGGCTACTTGCGCAATGTGGTGTGCGCCTCGCCGGACTACCTGCGCAGGTACGGCGCGCCCAAGAGCATCGACGATCTCAAGCATCACCGCTGCATCAACTATGTCTATGCCAACGGCCGGCCGCGCCAATGGCAGTTCGACACGCCAAGCGGGCAGGTGGGCGTGGATATCGACGCGCACATGCTGATCAATGACGGTGAATCGGTGATCCAAGCGGTGGCTGCGGGACTAGGCATCACTCAGGCGCCGCATATGCTCGTGGCCTGCTTGATGGACAAGGGCATGCTCGATCTGGTGATGACCGACACCATCTCCACCGGCAAGCCCGTGTGGATCGTCTACCCGCAGAAGAAGCACCTGTCCGCCCGCGTGCAGGCGTTCATCGAATGGGTACGTGAATTGTTCGAACGCACCAACGAGCCCGGCCAAAAGAAGAAGTTGCCGGGCGTCGACGCGCCCGTGGCGCAGCGGCTTAGTGCCTGAGGGCGCCTGATAGCACGCCTTCAGAATTCTTCATTCCAATTTCAGGCCCTTCATTCGCAGGCCTGTTGAGCTGTCTCCGCACCCACGCTGCGGAGAATCTCACGTGTCCTCGAAGCCTTTATGTTTGTTGGTGGCCAGCCTGCTGGCTGGCCTGTCGTTGCCGCTGGCAGCGGCGGACTATCAACCACCCGCGACCCACGACGATGGCTGGGCCATCATCGATGCACGCGCCACCCACTGGGATGTCTCCCGCTTCGCCGCGCTGGAGGGCAAGCTGGCCGACAACACCTACAAAGGCATCACCAGCATCCTGGTGGCGCAGGACGGCAAGCTGGTCTACGAGGGCTACTTCAACGGCGGTAACGCCGAGCAGTTGAACGACATCCGTTCGGCCAGCAAGAGCGTGACGGCGTGGCTGGTCGGAGCGGCCATCGACCGTGGTCTGATTCCGAACGCGCAGGCCAAGGTGTACAGCTACTTCCCCGATAAGCAGCCGGTACAACATCCGGACGCGCGCAAGCAGGCGATCACGCTGGAAGAACTGCTGACCATGAGCTCGCTATGGGAATGCGACGATGAAAACCAGTTCTCCTCCGGCAACGAGGAGCGCATGTATGTCAGCGAAGACTGGCTGCAGTTCGCGCTCGACCTGCCCATCAAGGGCTTCGCACCGTGGATGACCAAGCCTGCGGATAGCCCACACGGGCGAGCCTTCGCTTACTGCACGGCCGGTGCGTTTGTCGCTGGCGCCGTAGTGGAGCGCGCCACGCACAAACCGTTGTCGGCGTTTGCCGCCGAAGCATTGGAAAAGCCCTTGGGCATTACGCAGTCGCACTGGAACACTTCGCCGCTGGGCATCAGCATGGGTGGTGGCGGCACGCGCTATCGCAGCCGCGATCTGGCCAAACTGGGCGAGCTGGCGCTGGATGATGGGCGTTGGAAAGGGCGCCAGATCGTATCCGCCGACTGGGTGCATCGCATGCTGACCGTCCATGCGCGGGCGCGCGACGACGCGGACTACGGCTACTTCTGGTGGTGCTTCCGCTTTCCGGTAAAGGGTGTCGAACAGCCCGCATGGACCATGTCCGGCAACGGCGGCAACTATGTGTTCGTGATGCCCTCGCAGCGCCTGGTCGCCGTGGTAACCAGCACGGCCTACAACCAGCGCTACGCGCATCCACAGACGCAGGAAATCTTCCGCGACTACATCCTCAAGGCGCTGCCTGAGCACTAAGAGCCAGTCAGGCGCTGCGCCACGCCCCACCACCTGACGCCCGCAGCGAATCAACGCGGGCTACGCGGAGAGATGGAACAGGCTCTTAGACTCAGGGCGCAGAACTCCGCAACTCATCGGGTCGCCAGGATGCGGCCAATACCTGCGCGCGTTGCTCCGCCGTGCGGCGGCCGATCGCATCGATCGCCGCCGCATAGGCCGGTTCATTGGCCAAGGGGCGCAGCAGGGGCGAGGTTTGCAAATAGGCCCGGTCGTTGTAACCGAGCTGCACGGCTGTGGTGATGGCGGTCAACGCCTCCGTGCGGTGGCCGCGCGCCAATTGCAGCATCGCCAGTTCGAGGCGGTCCGACGGATAGCCAGCGCCGGCGGTCATCTGCGATGTCATGTTCGCGATGCGCTCATCGAGCCATGACGATGATGGCGGGGTATCGCCGTAAAGCATCGCCAGCGTGGTGGGCAGGCCCATCTGCGGACGCAGCTGCACGGCCTTGTCGAACGCCGCATGAGCACTGGCGCGATCGCCTCGCAGCAGCGCCAGTTCGCCGGCCAGCATGTACAAGCCCACGTGCGGTGTGTGGCGCGTCAGTGCCTGGTCGAGCGCGGTCTGGGCCTCCGCAAAACGTCCTTGCAGGAACAGGTGCTGCGGCCAGGCGATATTCGAGAACACATTGTCGGGATTGAGTTGGAAGCTGCGGCGAAAGCGCTGCTCGGCCGCTTCGGTGAATCCCAGCAGATCCAGTTCGCGCGCGATCTGCACATCGCGAAAACGCACCTTGGACGCATCGCCGCGCATATCCAGGTTGGTGTGCAGCGCTTCGACCAGCTGGCCACGCTCTTGGAACAGATAGGCCGCCGATGCACGGCTGGCATCGTCCATGGGATCGAGGGCTGCGGCGCGTTGATAGGCATTGATGGCCGGCTGCATTTCGCCGCGGCAGTCGTGCGCATAGGCCAGCGCAGACCAGGCACCGGCATCGCGTGGACGGGCTTTCAGCACGGACTCCGCAAGCTGCTGCGCGGAGGTGCTCCACTCGTAGGGAAAGTTATAAAGACAGACGCGAGCGCTATATGCCCGACTGAGACCGACCTGCGCGGCTGCATTCCCCGGCGCAGCCGTCAGTACTTGCTGGTACAGCGTAATGGCCCGTTCGTTGTTGTCGGACTGGCCGATGCCGGCGTAGTAAGCCGCGCGTTGCAGCAGCTCCTGCGTCGCCGACATTGGTGTGGCGCCGGTGGCGGGAGGACGATGCAGCCACCAGCCCGTACCGCCCAGCAGAATGGCAAAAGCGACTAGCGCGATCAGTGCGAGGCGACTGCGGTGCAGCGGGACGGCTGGCGCATCACGAGTGGGTTCGTCCAGCGCTTGCGGGGGTTCGCACAACTGATAGCCGCGCCCGCGCACTGAGCGGATATAGCGCGGTTGCCGTCCGTCGTCGCCCAGCGATTGGCGCAGCAGCTTCACGCGCTGGGTGACGGTTTCCTCGTTCACAACCGCGGGCGACCACACTTCGGTGATCAGGCTGTCGAAGTCGACCACGGCGTGGCTGTGGCGCAACAGGCAAGCGAGCAGTTGAAAGCTCAGGCCCTGGACGTCGAGCGGAACGCCATCGCGGCTCACCCGCTGACGAGCCAGGTCGATCTGGAGGTCGAGCAGTCGATAGCGTTGCGGCTGACTCATGCCGTGATGTCGCCGATGAAAGCCTGGCGACTATGGTTTCACGGATCGCGCCGGCGCGCTCAGGCGCCAGCCGGCATCAACAGCAACAGCGCGATACCCAGCACGATGCGATAGATCGCAAACGGCGTGAAGTGGTGGCTGCGGATATAGCCGAGCAGCCACTTCACTGCGATGAAAGCGACGATGGCCGAGACGATGAAGCCGACCACCAGCGCGGTCCAGTCCTCATGCGCCACGCCGCCGCTCTTGACCACTTTCAACAGCTCATAGCCGGTCGCCGCGTACATGGTGGGAATGCCGACCAGGAAGGCGAACTCGGTCGCGGCGGCACGGCTGCTGGTGCCGGCCAGCATGGCGGTGAAGATGGTGGCCGCCGAGCGTGAGGTACCGGGGAATACCCCAGCCACGATCTGAGCGATGCCGACCAGGATCGCCACACGCCAGGTCACTTCAGTGCGGTCCACTTGTCGCGCAGCCAGGCGCTCGGCACCGAGCATCCACACGCCGCCGATCACCAGCGCCCACGCCACCGGCGTTACCGCTTCCGGCAGCTTGAAGCCCATATGGGTCACCACGAAACCGAGTGCGGCGGTGATCATGAAAGCGACAAAAAGTTTGGCCAGATAGTCGCGATTGGCTGGCTCGCGCCACTGCGTGAACAGCTGCCAGATGCGCTTCCAATAGATGAAGGTGACCGCGAGGATCGCGCCTGCCTGGATGCCCACGTTGAACAGATCCGAGCGCTCGCCCAAGCCGAACTTCTCGGCGATCAGCAGGTGGCCCGTGCTGGAGATGGGCAGGAACTCGGTAATGCCTTCGATGATGCCAAGCAGGATGACGTTGATCAGGTCGCTCACAGGAATGCGGACTCCGGATGTTGGTACGAATGGCCCGCCAGCCATGCCGACGGTAAGCGGCATAGCTTAAGGGCTGAAAGAGGCGAATGTGGGGCGTCATGCGAAGGCGCGTGCCATGCGCCAGGTCTGCGCCGACCGCCTGACCTGACGCGGCAACCGTTCGTCACGGCCCAAAGCCCACCCATCACAAATGGCATGTCACCCATGCCGGCTGGCGCCAGTCTGAGGCCGCGTACCTACACGTCCGCCATCCAACTAGGGCCACCTTTGCCATGAGCAACACTCCATCGAAATCCCTCCTCGCCCGCCGCGCAGGCACGCTGCTGACGTCGCTCACCATCGGCCTGGTCAGTGTGGCCGGGCATGCCGGCGACGCCATGCGCGCCAAAGCCGATGAAACCGGTCACACCGAAGCCGCCGTGCTTGCGGTGGAAGATCATTGGGAGCAGGCCGAAGGCTCCGGCGACCTGACGTATATAGAGCAGTTGCTGCTCCCCGAGTACCGCTCGGTCGGTTCCAACGGAAGCGCTCACGCCAAGGCCGACATTCTTGCCCATGCGGCGAAGAATCGCGGGTCCGACAAAGGTATGAAGGAGATCGAGGCCTATCTCAAAGCGCACCCCATCGGACATACCGTAGTGATGAGCGGCGACGTGGCCATCGTCTCGTTCTACGACCCGGCCCTCGGCCCCCAAAAGGGCGTGAGGTCCTCGGACATCTTCGTCTACCGCAACAGTGGCTGGCACGCGGTGTATTCGCAGCATACGGAAGTCGGTAAGAGCTAAGGGCAGCTCCTTCGGGGGCTTGGTCGCCAAGGCCAAGCCCTTGCTTGCACCCAAGCGAAACCCAGTAGGAGCGCACCCTGTGCGCTCCTACAAGGAAGTGCTGAGGCAATGCCCACACGGTCACCCATTCGAAGTAGTTCTTCACATCACTACATCACTCGGGATCACCAACTTCCATGAGAACTTCGAAGCCCCTGTTGCTTCCATTGGCCATGATGCTTGCGGCCATCGTCAGTCTGGAAGCATCCACGGCGAACGCGGCAGCCAATGGTGTGCCCGGCATGACCGCGCGCGAACTCGTAGCGCACACCATCGCCACGATCGGCGAGAAGCAAGATCTGCACGGGATCAAATCCATGCAGGCGTCCGCGCAAATCGTTTCCTACGACGTCGTTGAAAGCGATCACCTCGGGCCGCCGTTCTTTCTCACCGGTTCGACGCACGCCAGCGTGACCGACGATCTTCAAGGCGCGCGCCGCCTGCTCGTCGAGACATCCCCGGCAGGGGCGCCGGACAAACCTGCGCCAACCACCCGCACCTTGTTTACCCGCGATTCGCAGCAGGTGGAAACTACGTCCGATGGCAAGCTCAAGGCGGCGCCACCGATGACCGCTCCGCCGTCGTGGGAAACCCAGAACCCGTTTCGCGCGCTGCTGCTCGCTGAGAACGCCAGTGACCTTAAGCGCGAGCCAGATACGGTTCGCCACGAATCAACGCAGCATGTGGTCGCGTTTCACAACGGGCCCTATCAGGTTCGGATATTCATCGACGCGCTCACCGAGTTACCCACCGCGACCGAAGCTACCGTGGCGTTCCGTCGTGCCGTCAGCTCTGACATCGCATGGAATGGCTGGGGCGATGTTGTCGAACGTGCCGAATACATGAACTGGGAGTTGAGTAACGGCGTGCGCTATCCGCTGCAATGGGATATGTATCGCAACGACGCGCTGTTTCGCAGCTTTGCTTATGCCGATGTGCGTTTGGATGCGCCGTTGACCGATGATCACTTTGCGATGGGCACGCCGCCCAGTATCGCGCTGCCTCCTTATGCCGACGAGCTGGCGTTGGGCCAGCCGGTCGGCGGTGCTCCGAATCCCAAGCGTGCGACCGAGGAGATCGCTCCGGGCATCGTGCAGATACCGAACTCCTGGTACACCACGCTGGTGCGGCAGGACGATGGCGTGGTGATCATCGATGCACCCATTTCGGCGGGTTATTCCGCGCGGGTGCTTGCCGAAGCCGCGCGCCGCTTCCCAGGCCTCCCGGTCAAGGCAGTGATCACCTCCACGGGCTACTACTGGCACATCGCCGGTGTGCGCGAATACGCGGCGAAGGGCATTCCCATCTACATGCGTGATCGCAACGAGCCGATCATTCGCCAGGTGGTGGCCGCACCGCACACCATCGCGCCGGACGATCTCGCACGCGCGCCTAAGCGGCCGATCCTTCGCCCCATTTCCGAACGCACCGTCATCGGTACGGGGAGCCATGCCATCGTGCTGCTACCCGTCCGCCACGGTGAGCAGCCCATGCTGATGACATGGATAGGCGATGCGAACCTGCTGCACACCGCGGAGATGGTCCAACCGCTGGGTCCCAACGGGTCGCTATTGTTCCCGGAGGCTTTGTATGAGCTGAAGCAGACCGCCCAGGAGGCGGGCATAGCGACCGACCAGCTGCGCATGATCGGTATGCACATGAGCCCCACGCCGTGGTCGACGTTGGAGGAGACGTTGAGGGCGGCTGGCGGTTGATGTGGCGTGCTTCATTCCTCCGCCTGCTCGCAGGGGGGGATGGGGTGAGCTCCCGCAACATCTCTGTCTTGTCCTGCCATCAACATGGATCAGCGTATGCTGATTGACTTCTTGTTTCGCACCAGCATGGTGCTTTTTGTGTTGATAGCTCAATTCTGATGGTGCAAACTGGCGCGCCGTTGCCTTCCACTTCGCCCGCAAGCGACTGATCTGGCGTCGCTTTGCCGTTTGGCACGGGGTTTGCTGTGAAGCGTTTGGTTTCTCCACTTACATCCCGCCGAGGTTTCCCATGTCCGCCCAGAAAGTGCTCGACCTGATCCAGGAACATGACGTCGAGTTCGTCGACTTCCGCTTTGCCGACATGCTCGGCAAGCACCATCACGTCACGTTCCCGTCGCACACCATCGACGAGTCGACCTTCGAGGACGGCAAGATGTTCGACGGCTCCTCGATCTCGGGCTGGAAGGGCATCAATGAGTCGGACATGATCCTGCTGCCGGACCCGGCTACCGCCTACCTCGATCCGTTCAGCGCGCACACCCAGCTGGTGCTGCATTGCGACGTGCTGGAACCGAGCACCATGCAGGCCTACGGCCGCGATCCGCGCTCCATCGCCAAGCGCGGCGAGGCGTACCTCAAGTCCACCGGCATCGCCGACACCGCTTTCTTCGGTCCGGAGCCGGAGTTCTTCATTTTCGATTCGGTGCGCTGGCAGAACGACATGGGCCGCGTGTTCTACGAAATCGGTTCCGAAGAAGCCGCGTGGTCGTCGCGCTACAAGTACGAAGACAACAACACCGGCCACCGTCCGGGCGTGAAGGGCGGCTACTTCCCGGTCAGCCCGGTCGACTCGCTGGGCGACCTGCGTGCCGACATGTGCAAGGTGCTGGAATCGCTCGGCCAGAAGGTCGAAGTGCATCACCATGAAGTGGCCAACGCCGGCCAGTGCGAAATCGGCGTGCGTTTCAACACGCTGGTGCAGAAGGCCGACGAGCTGATGACGATGAAGTACGTCATCAAGAACGTCGCCCACCAGAACGGCAAGACCGTCACCTTCATGCCCAAGCCCATCGTGGGCGACAACGGCAGCGGCATGCACGTGCACCAGTCGCTGGCGAAGGACGGCAACAACCTGTTCGCTGGCGACCTGTACGGCGGCCTGAGCCAGACCGCGCTGTGGTACATCGGCGGCATCTTCAAGCATGCCAAGGCCATCAACGCGTTCGCCAACTCCACCACCAACAGCTACAAGCGCCTGGTGCCGGGCTTCGAAGCGCCGGTGATGCTGGCCTACTCGGCGCGCAACCGCTCGGCGAGCTGCCGCATTCCGTACGTGTCGAGCCCGAAGGGCCGCCGCATCGAAGTGCGCTTCCCCGATCCGATGAACTCCGGCTACCTGGTGTTCACCGCGCTGATGATGGCCGGCCTCGACGGCATCCTCAACAAGATCGACCCGGGTGCGCCGGCCGACAAGGATCTGTACGACCTGCCGCCGGAAGAAGAGAAGAACATCCCGCAGGTTTGCGCCAGCCTCGACGAAGCGCTGGTTGCGCTCGACAAGGACCGCGACTTCCTCAAGGCCGGCGGCGTGTTCACCGACGACTTCATCGACGCCTACATCTCGCTGAAGATGCAGGAAGTCACCCGTTACCGCGCCAGTACGCACCCGCTGGAATTCCAGATGTACTACGCGCTCTGATCGCATCAGAACGTGGGAGGGACAAAACGGGCGCCTTGGGCGCCCGCTTTGTTTGGTACGTTGTTTGGCACATGTCTGGTCACATGCGCGGGAATAAACTCCGCGCATGGCCGCCACCACGCTCTGGCGCAGCGATGCGCTTACCATCCTCGACTATCGCTGCACGGCCGGGCCCGGCGATGTGCCGTATGCGGAAGCGTTCCGCGATCACTCGGTGTCGTATGTGCGACGCGGCAGCTTCGGTTGCCGCAGCCGCGGACGGTCGTTCGAGCTGGTCGCGGGTTCGGTACTGGTAGGGCATCGTGGCGACGAGTTCATGTGCGTGCATGAACATCACGACGGTGGTGACGAGTGTCTTTCCTTTCATCTGGCACCCGCGCTGGTGGAGACCATCGGAGATCGCAGCGCGACCTGGCGCGTGGGTGCCGTGCCGCCCCTGGCCGAGCTGATGGTGCTGGGTGAGCTGGCGCAATCGGTTGTCGATGGCAGCAACGACATGGCCATCGACGAGGTGGGGTTGACCTTCGCGACACGCTTTGTCGATCTGGTGGGCGGCTATGAGCGCAAGTCGCCCAGACCCAGTGCGGTCGATCGGCGTCGCGCGGTGGAGGTGGCACTGTGGATCGATGCCCATGCCGAGCAGCCGATCGATCTGGACATGGCTGCGCGCGAGGCAGGCCTCAGCGCGTTTCACTTCCTGCGACTGTTCGCCAACGTACTTGGCGTGACGCCGCATCAGTACCTGATCCGCTCACGCCTGCGTCGCGCGGCTCGCCAATTGGTGGAGACGCCGCGTGCGATCACGGACATCGCGTTCGACGTGGGCTTTGCCGACCTTTCGAATTTCGTGCGCAGTTTCCATCGTGCCGCCGGCGTATCGCCGAGGCGCTTCCGCCAGCGTGCGCAAGGGCCACGCTCAGGCCGTGATCGCTGACATGGTCGTATCTCCAGTGGGGTGACCCGTGCCGTCACCCCACCGGGCAGCGATCTTGGAAAAACGTGCTGGGCCGCTCAGGCTTGGGCGCGGCGCTGCAGCTCTTCCTTGTACAAAGCCATCTCCTCACCAAACGCTTTGGTCACGCTGGGTCGCTGCAGCAGGCGCTGAAAATACGCGGCCACGGCCGGCCACTGCACGAGATCCACGCCGCTATAGACGGCCCAGTTCAGTATGGTGACGAGATAGGCATCGGCCACGCTGAACTGATCAAGCACGAAGTCGTGTTGCGCGAGATGGTCCTGCAGAAAATCCATGCGCAGCGCGGTCTTTTCCCGAGCGTAGGCCTTGGCGCCCTCCGGTGCGGAAGCATCGAGCAAGGGCACGAACACAGCCTTGTGCAGCTCGGTGCTGATAAAGCCGAGCCATTGCTGCAGCCGCGCGCGGCTGGCACGGTCTGCGGGAGCCAGCTGCGCTTCCGGAAAGCAATCGGCGATGTACGGCAGGATGGCGGTGTTCTCGGTCAGCAGCCAGCCGTCATCGGTGCGCAACGCAGGAACCTGGCCGAGTGGGTTGATGGCGAAGAAGTCCGAGCCGTCGGCCACGTGCTTGGTCTTGGTGTTGACCTGGGTGAATTCGGCGGGTGCGCCGGCTTCGTATAGAGCAATGCGAGAGGACATCGAGCAGGCAAGCGGCGAGAAGTACAGGTTCATGGCAGGCGCTCCGTAGAATGTTTTTGTACTATATTGAACAAAATTAACAGGCGTCAATGTTTTTATGCGATCAAGTACAAAAACACCTGCAAAGCCTCGCGGCAGGCCGCGCGCTTACGAACCGGAACAGGCCATCGCCCATGCGACGGAGGCGTTCTGGCATGCCGGTTATGCGGCAACCTCGCTGGATGCATTGAGCGAAGCGACTGGCATGAACCGCCCCAGCCTGTATGCCGCCTTTGGCGACAAGCACGCGCTCTATCTGGCCGCGCTGGATCGCTATATCGCCGCAGGTCGCGCCGCCATCGACGCCGCGCTCGGCGATGACGTGCCATTGCCGCGAGCCCTAAAGCGCATGTACGACAGTGCGCTAGCCATGTACTACCCGCCTGACGACGACGCGCGCGGCTGCTTCCTGATCGGCACGGCCGTCACCGAGGCGAAGGACGACGTGGAGGTGCGCGAGAAACTGGGCGCTGGCCTGCGCTTGTTCGATCACGGCATCGAGGCGCGCCTGCAGCGGGCGAAAGCGCTCGGTGAGCTGGATGCGGACGCGGACCCGGCCGCGCTTGCCGGTATCGCCTCGGCGATCCTGCACACGCTGGCGCTGCGTTCGCGCGCCGGCGATTCGCGGGCTGCTTTGAGGGCGACCGCCGCGGCGGGCGTGCAGCTGATCTGCGGCAAGGCCGCGGAGAAAGGCGGCGCGGCAAACCGAACCCGCAAGCGCAGCGGCGGCAGCTGACGGCAAGGCGCAAGATTCTCCAAGTATCCGCACGATCAGGAGTTGAGACTGGCCTCCCCACCAAGGAGACCCTCATGTTCGATCACATCGGTTTGAAAGTCCGCGACCTCGACGCGGCCGTGCGCTTCTATACGGCGGCTTTGGAAGCTTGTGGCTACGGACTCTGCTCGCATGACGCATCAGGTGCAGGCTTCGGCCCGCCCAATGCTCCCGCTCTGTGGCTCTACCCAGCGGATGGCGCTACCGGACCAGGCATGCACGTAGCCTTTCGCGCCGACAACCGCGCCGCGGTCGATCGCTTCCATGCCGCAGGCATCGCCGCCGGTGGCCGTGACCACGGAGCCCCCGACCTGCGCGCCGACTACAGCCCTACCTACTACGCCGCTTTTCTGCTCGATCCCGATGGCAACAATGTCGAGGCGGTCTATGGGACATAACGTCAAAGTAGGTGGCGGGTAATGCATCAAAGTCTGTGCGACTGACTCCTCAGTCGTACAAGCTTTGCCCACGGAATAGCCCCGCTTTCCGGCGTTTCAGGCTTCGACCAGACTGCCGTTCTCGGTATCGGCGACAACGCGATTGCGCCCGGTGCGCTTGGCTCGATAGAGCGCGGCATCCGCTTCCCTGCACAACCGTTGCAGCCTGTAGCCGGACGTGTCGATGGAGGCCAGGCCGACGCTGGCGGAAACCGAAATGACATACCCGTCTCCATCCATGGGCGTGGCTTCAATGGCCTTCCGGATGCGATCGGCCATAACCATGCCCTTGTCGCGAGAGGACTCGAGTAGCAGGATGCCGAATTCCTCGCCGCCCAGGCGGCCGAACAAGTCGGTTGGGCGCAAGTGTTGTTGGCAGATGGCAACGGTACGCCTCAGCACGGCATCTCCTGTGGCGTGGCCATGGGTATCGTTGACCTGCTTGAAATGGTCCAGATCGATGAATATCAGGCAGGCGGTGCCGTGCTTTTTCTCCAGCAGGCGCAGGGCGTGATCGGCCTCACTGATGAAATGCTGGTGGTTGAAGATGCCGGTAAGCCCGTCGTGACAGGACAGTTTCTTGAAACGAAGCTGCGAGCGCTTGAGCCGGAACAGCCAGAAGACGACAGACACCAGAACCATGAGCAACAGAACGATATAAAGCCGGCTGGTCTCGACCGCCTTGGTGTTCAGTGCCTGCTGCAATCGCAGGATGTTGTTCTGCTTGCTTAGCTTTTCCGTTTCGAGTTTCTGGACAAGCATGTGCTGCTGGGCAGCCTCGTAGGCCACGGTCCTGGCACTGATGTCGTTGAGATAACCCTTGTCCTGGGTGACGTAGTTCTCGTAGTACGAGAGTGCGGCGGCGCTATGGCCTTGCCTCTTCTCAACTTGGTAGAGCACCTCATAGGCCACCATCAGCCACTCACTGATGTCGCCTGGGTGGCTCATGGCCACCGCGGCCAGAGCCGCCTTCCTGGCGTCGTTGTCGTTGCCTAGCTTGGCGTAGCCTTGTGCGCGCTCCGCCTGCTCCGACAGCATGTGGGGGTAGTAATGGTTGATGCGGATGCTGGGGCCGATCCGGTCAAGCAAGGCCATGGCCTTGCCTGGCTTGTTCTCGTCCAGGTAGAGGCTGCTCAGTGTGAGCCACATGATGTTGGTGAAAACCGGCTCTTTGGCGGCTTCGCAGGTGTCGATGGCTCGTTGCACCTCGGGGCTGTCGGATGTCAGCCGCTTACTGTTGTAGAGCGCCGCGACTTGCATGGAGAGCGGGCGGCACAATGTTTCGCCAGCAGGAATGACATCCTCCGCCATGCGGGCGTAATGGATGGCCAGGTCGGTTTGGCCGGCATAATCGAGCATCTGCGATATGTTCATCAGCAGTGCGAAGCGAGCCTGCGGATCTTTGACCTGTGGAAGGCTGGACGTCAGACGATTGGCCAGCGCGAAGGCCTCCGCATAGCGGCGATTGGCCCCCAGATTGCTCAAGAGCTGCGCCGATGCCTTGGCCGCCAAGGTCTCGTCACCGGAGTGGTCGATGATCTCGCGAAGCGCGGCCTCGGCCTTGGCATAGTCACCCTCGAACATGATTTCCCACGCATCCAGGTAACGCAGGCGCCATTGCTCTGCGCCGGTCAGGTAGGGGGCTTCACGGTGAATCTGTTCCAGTATCTGGACGAATCGCGGGTGATCTTCTGTGCGCAGGCTTTCGGCCTGGTTAAGGAGTTGCGCGCGAGTCGTATCATGCGCGGGCGCTCGGCCGCATGGCATGAGCACGCACAAAGCCATGGCCGCCAAGGCGGCCCATGGCTGGATACGACTCGGCGGCCGAGGCACGCGAGGTCTGCCTTACGACTGGGACGGCAAGTTGCCTTTATTCGGCCCCGGCATATCGAGCGGCGCCTCTTCCTCTTCTTCGTCTTCTTCGAAGCCGGGCGTTTGGCCGGACTGAGGCGGTTCGTTGTCCAGGTGACCGAATTCCGCGGACAACCGAGAGCTATCGCCCGATGCCACCGCATCGGTAAGGGCCTCCGACGCTTGTGCCTTTTCGAGCAGCTCGGTCAGCTCCCCGGGTGAGGCATAGCGCAGCGAGGCATCCCGACCGATGGCTTCCAGCAAATCAATCGTGTCCGACATGTGTTTCCCCTGTTTTCTTTGATGGTCGTGCAGCAGCTTGATGGTTTCAGCAGGCCGATGGCATGCGGTCATCAGCTTAGTAAAGCCTGATGACGGTCGTCATCAGTACTTATGGATGGCGCGGGGCGCCACCAGGGCTTGCCTCTCCCCCGAGGTGTTCATCGCATGAAAGATCGCTCCCCTCATGGTGTCTCCCACCTCACGCGAGGGCACCTGCCCTGTCGAGCTTGTCCAGTGCTTCCAATCGCTCTTGCATAGCGAGGTTCGGCTTCAGAGCTTGAGCCGGCGGCAACACCACCGTTTCCTCGGCGGTCAACGGGACATGGGGCAGATCGCGTAGGGTGAGGCGGCGGGTGCGCGGTTTCTCGATTGGCAGCGTTGCCCCGCGGTAGATGATCACCTCATGGTCGAGCGGATAGTCCCGGCTCAGCAGATCCACCAGCACCTGCCGGTATGCTGGCCCGGTCTGAAAGCGCGCCAGCGAACGGTCGCCGACCAGCCCGACCTGCCACAGCACCAGATAGCCGGTCGGGTCGATGCGCCGCTCATAGAAAAGCAGCTGGCTGGCCTCGAAGTGCTGGCACCCGAAGCGGCCAGGATCGATCCCCAGGTCGGCGTAGAGACAATCTTCGGCGGAAATGCCCGGCTCCATATGGGCTGCGAAACCCTCCGCGCGGGCGATTTCGATAGCCTTGTGCGGAGACCAGGCAAAGATGCCGGGGTGCCCGTAGAACACGCCGCAGACACGTTTGCCGGCGCGCACCTCGGTCATCATCAACTCGACCCACTGCCGATAGGTCTTCATCCGCGACTTGCCCTCCCGGTAGTAGGGCTGAAGGCTGCGTACATCCGGATGCATGCGTTGCAGCCACAGCTCCACGACGCCATCGGAAAGCCCTGCGAATATCACGTCCGCCTGCTCGATATGGCTGCGTGCCAGCGGCGTGAGGTGAGAGCCCAGGGTCATGCCCATGCCGACGCAGGCCAGGCTGCCGCGGCGCGCGTCGTTCGATGTCGGTGGAGTGGGTGTTGTCATCGCGCGATAGTAGGGCACTTCCGAGGCCGGAGCACGCCGGGGAGAGGAACGACCAAGTAAGGGGGTGGACTGCCCCTGGGACCAAGATGCTCTCCCGTTCCAGGTTGCGACATAAGTTCAGTGCGCAGCCTCTTTTCATCCCAAATGAATGCATTTCGAGAGGCTCAGATCGCTCCGCGGGTTGAGCCACAACGCCGTCGTGTCGGCATGAAACTGGCCGCGGCACACTGGCCTTCAGTCCCCGTGACAGCGCGCGCAAGACCTACGTCGTGGTCAAGAAGCAGCTGTTCGCGGGGAATGAAGTCAAAGGTCGTTGCCTAGGGGGCGACCACATGGGGCGCGTCACGCCAAAATCACAAAATAATGGAGAGCATTAACGGCGCGATGCCGCGAAGCATCAATCAGGGGTTTATTCGGCATCTCAAGCGTCCAGTACGTCCGTCAAAATGATTTCCCGAAAAGACGTACGTCAGTCGACATTCCTCAGAAATCCATTGGAGGCTTTCATGAAGCGTCTTTCTGTACTGCTTACTGCTCTAGCGGCTGTAGCTGCAACGGGTCTTGTTCAGGCCGATCAGGCCGAAGCCACGACTGAAGGCGTACACGGCCCCGTCAAGCTGGTGCTAAACAGCATCTACGCCTACGAGGCGAATGGAGCCCGCATTCCCGCCAAAGACAAGGACTGCGGCCAGCTCTACAAGAGCTTCATGGGCTCGGTCATGACGGCGGAATTCAGTACCGAGCCGGCCAAGTCGTGGGCCAAGTCGTCGTGGACGCTGAAGGGCCCGGGTGATGACCCTGTTGTCTTCGACCTTCATCCGCTGGGCATTGCCGGCAAGTATGAATACGGCAACTGGTACAGGAAGGAATTCAACGGCAAGGAAGTGTATGGCGTTACCTTCAGCGCGCAGATGGGCAAAGGCATCGTGAAGCCGGTACCGCCTTACCAGAGCACCATCAGCTTCATCGCCAATGACAATCTCACCTGCGCTCTCATGAACGAGAGCCCGATGAAGACATTGACGCTAGAGAAGCAAGCTGATGCTACGGATGCCAAATAGTTAGAGGCGTCCATTCGTCAAAAACAGGTCAGGCTCGCTCCGGAGAGTTCCGGAGTGAGCCTGACCTTGTCATCGGGTGGTCGCGCCGCAAGCCATCCCATCGGATGGCGGTCGACCGGCTTCCCAGCTTGTCGCTGACCTACCGACCCATCAGGGCTCGCACGCGCTGCTTGCCTACATGCAGACCCTGGTTACTCGGCTCTGCCAGATATGCGGCCGGCTGTTGGTGTTCTTTCCAACCATTGGACAGAACCCCATACGCGTTCATCGGCTTGCGCATCGCCCCGGGATTGTCCCCAGCCTAGGCTTGTCGATCGGCTGCGCGCTTGTTCGTCATATGGTCAGAGGTGGAGACTGCTTCCCTCCTCGAACTCTGTTCAATTCACCCAGGAGCTCGCCATGTCTGACCGTACCGTTCGCCTTCACCGAGTGCTTCGCGCCAAGCCTGAGAAGGTCTATCGCGCTTTCCTCGACGCAGATGCCATGAGCAAGTGGCTTCCGCCATATGGCTTCACCTGCAAGGTGCAGCACTTGGAGGCGCGGGTGGGCGGCACCTTCCGGATGTCGTTCCACAACTTCTCATCGGGCAACGAGCACTCGTTTGGCGGCGAGTACCTCGAGCTGATCCCCAACGAACTCATTCGATACACAGACAAGTTCGATGACCCCCATCTTCCAGGTGTCCTGGAGGTGACTGTGTCTCTCAAACCAGTCCTTTGCGGTACCGACATCAGCATCGCCCAAACCGGCATACCTGAGGCGATTCCGCTTGAGATGTGCTACCTCGGCTGGCAGGAATCGCTTGCTCAGCTGGCTACGCTCGTCGAGCCGGAGATACCCGGCTGAGCTACGGCGACGCCTAACCTCTCGGTCGAGGCGAGGCCCGCCTCACCTCGAACGTTAGCTCGCATGGGACTCCCGATGGGCGCCGCGTTCTGGATCGAGCGCTTTCTCACGTCCTCGTTGGGGCTTTTGTCATCATCGGCTCGGCGCAAAGCTATGGGGTTCCGTCCACAATTGTCGGGACCGGCCAATCCTGTCGTCAATGCTAAGTAGCTGAAAAATAGATTAGTTTTCAGCACAAAGCCGCCAGCCAATCACCGGCACGCGACAGGGTTAAAGTGATTTGTGAAGGCTGGCGACTGGTTTAACTGCTGAAGGCCGGCATCTTCACTTTTGCCTCGATTGGCAAGCCCGCCGCCGACTCTGGCACGGGCAGGGGTACGGGTAGGGTGCTGGCGCGAGGCTCCTTTCATACCTCCGGCTACCATTAAAGATTGCTTTAATGGCCAGGCATATGATTAAAGATATCTTGAATTGGACTGGACGGCCTTAAAGATCCCTTTGATGCGCCCGACGGCTCGCCCCAAGAGGTGCTCATGGCCAGGCAGACCGGAACCTACGCGATCGCGACCACCACCGGCGAATCGGTGCGGGCCTTCATACCTGCCGACCTCCCGCCGGCGGCGCCTCCCCTTGACCCTGCGTCCTACGAGGTATTGAACCGGCAGGCCGAGATCAGTGTGGCTCGACTCGCTGGCGTGTCCGGACTCGTCGCTTCGATCGACTGGCTCCTTTACAGCGCGGTCCGCAAGGAAGCCTTGCTGACCTCCCTGATCGAGGGTACCCAGGCCACCATCACCGATTTGTTTGACGAGGAGGCTGGCTTGCCGGTGGCCAACGCCGATGACGTCGAGGAGGTCACCAATTACCTGGCGGCCTACAGGTTTGTTCGCGAGCAGCTGCAAATGCCCAACGGCCTGCCGCTCAGCATGCGCCTTCTGCGACAGGCGCATGCCCGGTTGCTGGACGGTGTGCGCGGTCACGGCCGCCAGCCCGGCGAGATCCGCCAAACCCAGAACTGGATCGGCGGCACCCGACCGGGCAATGCCGCATTCGTGCCCCCACCGGCCGACCGTGTGCAAGACCTGCTGAGCAACGTCGAACACTTCATCCACGACCCGGAGCCCTCCCTGCCGCCGCTCGTCCGGATCGCACTCGTGCATGCGCAGTTCGAGACGATCCACCCGTTCCTGGATGGCAACGGACGCATCGGGCGTCTTTTGATCGCCGCCCTGCTTGAGGAGTGGAGGTTGCTGCCGCAACCGCTGCTCTACGTCTCCGGCTACCTGAAAGAACACCAGGCGGAGTACTACCGCCGTCTGTCGGCGATTCGCACGGATGGCGACTGGGAAGGATGGGTGAGCTTCTTTCTCGAGGCGGTGGACGTTGCAGCGCAGACGGCACAGAGCAACATCATCGACATTGCGTCGCTCATCAACAACGACCGTACGCGGGTGCTTGCCGTCCCCAAAAGCAGCGCCGCGGCCTATCGCCTCTTCGAGCTGCTGGCGACCATGCCGAAATTTACCGTTGAACGCGTGCGCGCTGCGCTCAGCACCACCTTTCCGACTGCGAGCGCCGCAGTGAGGGTGCTTGAGGAGGCGGGAATCGTGCGCGAAACGAGCGGCAAGGCGTCCAACCGGACCTACGCCTATCAGGGCTATATCGACCTCATGCGTAGGTGATGCGATGGGATCCGTCGCACACCATTGAGCTCCCAGGCGACGGCATCCAGCTGCGCCTGACTGTGCCCGAACAGATTGCACCAATCAAAGGCATTGCCCATGATGGTGCAATGGACACGATGCCGTGGCGCGCTTGGGCGGAACAGATGTCGACCGGGTTGGCGGTGGTCGATGCGCAATTGCGCGTGGCGTGGATCAATCCGGCGTTGGCCGAATGGCTGGAGACCGGGCCGCGCAGTGCGGTAGGGCAGCCGTTGGGCCTGTTGCTGCATGAGCCGGACTGGTTGGCGCAGGCGGGGCGGGTGTTGGGGGAGCAGCGGGCGATGCAGTGGCGTGGGGTGGCACTGGTTTCCGCACGTGGGCGGGAGGTGTCGGCGGACGTCAGCCTGCAGCCGCTGGGCGATGATCAGCTGCTGCTGGAAGTGCACGTGCTGGCTGAGCCGCAGTCCATGAACTCGCCGCTCTCCGCCACCCTGCGCGGCTTTGCGCATGAGGTGAAGAACCCTCTGGCCGGTTTGCGCGGTGCCGCGCAGTTGTTGCAGCGGCGAGTAGGCGACGAAGACCTGAAATCGCTTGCTGGCCTGGTGATTGCCGAGGCCGACCGGCTCACTTCGCTGGCGAACCGCTTGCTGCATCACGATGGCGCGGCGCGGCTGGCGCCGGTGAATATCCATGAGCGGCTGGAATGGCTATGCGACTTGCTGCAGGCCGAGCCCGAGCCGCCGCAGTTGCGCCACGACTACGACCCCAGCTTGCCGGACGTGATGGGCGATGCCGATCGCCTGCAACAGATCTTGCTTAACCTTGCCCGCAACGCTATCGAGGCCGGTGCGCGCATGCTGACGTTGCGTACTCGCGTCGAGCACGGCCTTCGCCTGGGTGAGCGCGTGGTGCGCACGGCCTTGCGCGTGGATGTGATCGACGATGGCCCCGGTGTGCCGCCAGCCCTGCGCGATAGCTTGTTCGAACCGTTGGTCTCCGGTCGCGCCGATGGCAGTGGTCTGGGTCTGGCCTTGGCGCGCGAGATTGCGCGCGAGCACGGTGGCGAGTTGCGTTTCGTCAGCCGGCCGGGCGAAACGGTGTTTTCGTTGTACCTCCCGCTGGAGCGCCTGCATGGCTGACGAGTTCATGATTGACGAGATCTGGATCGCCGATGACGACCGCGGCGTGCGCTTCGTGCTGGCGGAGGCGCTGCGCGATGCTGGCCTGCCGGTGCGCGAGTTCGGCGATGCGGCGTCGGTGCGCGAGGCATTTCGCGAGGCGCGACCGGCGCTGTTGCTCACCGATGTACGCATGCCTGGCGAAGATGGTCTCGCCTTGTTGAACGAGCTGAAGACGCAGGGCATCGGCCCGGTAATCGTGATGAGCGCGTTCACCGACGTGGCGACGACGGCGGCAGCCTACCGCGCCGGTGCGGCGGACTATCTCGCCAAGCCCTTCGACCTGGACCAGGCGGTGGCCGCCGTGCAACGCGCGCTGGCCGATGTGCCCGCAGCGTCTGCGCCGGCACCCGCGCTGGTGGCGCCGACTCATGCGTTGCTTGGCGAAAGCGCTGCCATGCGCGAAGTGTTCCGGCTGATCGGCCGCGTGGCGGCCAGTGATCTCAACGTGCTCATTACGGGCGAAACCGGCACCGGCAAGGAACTGGTGGCGCGCGCGCTGCATGAAGAAAGCGCGCGTCGCGACAAACCCTTCGTGGCGTTGAACACGGCGGCGATACCCAGCGAGTTGCTGGAGAGCGAGCTGTTCGGCCACGAAGCCGGTGCCTTCACCGGCGCCACCCGCCGACATCCTGGCCGTTTCGAGCAGGCCGAGGGCGGCACGTTGTTTTTGGACGAAATCGGCGACATGCCACTGGCACTGCAAACGCGCCTGTTACGAGTGTTGGCAGGCGGCGAGTTCTACCGTGTCGGTGGGCGTGAGTTGATTCGCGGCAATGTGCGCATCGTGGCGGCCACCCATCAGGATCTGGACGCGCGTGTCGCCGCGGGCTTGTTCCGCGCTGACCTCAAGCACCGGCTGGACGTGGTGCGCATCGAGCTGCCATCACTGCGGCAGCGACGCAGCGACATCCCGCTGCTGGCGCAACACTTCCTCGCCACCGCGGCGCAGGAACTGAAGCTGCCGCCGAAGCGCTTTTCCAAGGCGGCGCTGAAGGCGGTTGCGCAGCGCGATTTCCCCGGCAACGTACGAGAGCTGGAGAATCTCAGTCGTCGTCTCGCGGTGATCGCACCGGGCGCCGAGATCCTGCCGGCAGACCTCGGCAGCGAAGCCGCGGTGCCTGCGCTCGGCGACTGGACTGACGCCTTGCGCGACTGGGCGACGCAGGCGCTGGTCGATGGCGAAAGCGACATCCATACCCGTGCTCGCGAAGCGCTCGATCACACCTTGCTCCAGGCGGCGCTGGCCGCGCATGGCGGTCATCGCCAGCACGCGGCGCTGGCGCTGGGCGTGGGCCGCAATACGTTGACGCGTAAGCTGGGCGCGTCGCGTACGCGACGCCCCTCGAAATCCTGATGTTGGAGTCATGACGATGTCTCTCGCTGTACGTGCCGCAGAGCGCGGCGACATTCCCCACCTGGTTGCCTGGAACGCGGCGATGGCATGGGAGACCGAGCAGAAGCGGCTCGATCCGGCAGTGCTGGAGCGTGGCGTAGCGGCGGTGTTCGACGAGCCGCGACGCGGCTTCTATTTGATGGCGGAGCGCGATGGTGTGGCCGTGGGTTGCTTGTTGGTGACCTACGAATGGAGCGACTGGCGCTGCGGCGATTTCTGGTGGATCCAGAGTGTTTACGTGACGGCAGAGGCGCGTCGCGGCGGCGTGTTTCGCACGCTGTACGACGACGTGGCGAAGCGCGCGCGTGAGGCGGCGGCGGTGGGGCTGCGGTTGTATGTGGAAACCGAGAACCAGCGCGCGCAGGGGACATATGCGGACTTGGGCATGAGCCGCTGCCACTATTTTATGTATGAGGCGATGTTGTAGGGGGGTGCGAGGAGCTGGCGGAGTTGTCGCAAGGGCTTACCCCCTCCCAACCTCCCCTGTCCCACGGGACTAGCTTCGCGTCGCAAGCAAGGGGAGGAGCTAGAAGCTCGCAACGACCTGCTCCCTCCCTTGCTTGTCCCACAGGGACTTCCTTCGGTCGCAGTGAGGGCTGGGGAGGGGTAAGCCCTTGCGACGACCTTCCCGACAGGAGTGCAATCGACGCGTCCTACAGCAACAGCGCGAATTCCTCGGCCGGCATAGGCGCCCCATAGAGAAAACCCTGCAGCAAGGCGCAACCGGCCTGGCGTAAGTATTCGGCTTGCTCCTGGGTTTCCACGCCCTCGGCCACCACGCTCATCTCCAGGCTCTGGGCCATGGTGATGATGGCGTCGGCGATGGCGGCGCTGTCGGTGTCGGTGGCGATGTCGCGCACGAAGGCGCGCGGGATCTTCAACACGTCGATGGGGAAATGCTTGAGGTAGGAAAGGCTGCTGTAGCCGGTGCCGAAGTCGTCCAAGGCGAGGCTGATGCCGAGTTCCTTGATCCGGTGCATCAGGACGCGGCTGTGGTCGCCACCAGACATCACCATGCGCTCGGTGAGCTCCAGCTCGATCAGGCCGGGAGGCAATTCGCTCTCGTGCAGTATGGAGCGCAGGGCCTCGTGAAAGCCCGGTTGCAGGAATTGCGGCGGCGCCACGTTCACGGCGATGGCGACGCTGCGGCCGGTACGGTGCCATTCGGCGGCCTGGCGGCAGGCTTCCTGCAATGCCCACTGACCCAGGGTGCCGATCAGGCCACTCTCTTCGGCGACCGGCACGAACTGGTCCGGGCGATACACGTCGCGGCCGTCCACTTGCCAGCGCAGCAAGGCTTCGGCGCCTACCACGCTGCCAGTGTGCGCATCGACTTTTGGCTGGTAGTGCAGTTGCAGATCGCCGCGACGCATCGCCTTGCGCAGATCGCGTTCGATCCGCATTTGCGCGGCCGGCCGTTCGGTCATGGCAGGGGTGAACAGGCGGTAGCTGTTGCGGCCCTGCATCTTCGCCTCGTACATCGCCGCGTCGGCGTGGCGCATCATGCTTTCCACATCCTCCGCGTCGTCGGGATAGAGGCTGATGCCCGCACTGAAACTCAGGGTGAACTCGGCGAGCTCCACCGGCGGCAACTCCTGCCAGCGGCGCATCAGCAGATCGCAGGCCTTGCCGGCCTCGTTGGCGCTGTCCACGTGAGGGAGCACCACCATGAACTCGTCGCCGGCAGTGCGGCTGACGGTGTCTTCGATGCGCAGGTGGCTGCGCAGGTGTGCGGCGAACATGCGCAACAGTTGGTCGCCGGTCTTGTGGCCCAGCGTGTCGTTGATCTGTTTGAAGTGATCCAGGTTGATGAAGAGCAGGGCCGCCCGCCCGCGTCGGCGTCTGGCGGCGGCGACCACTTGCGCCAGTCGCGATTGCAGCAGGTTGCGGTTGGGCAGGCCGGTAAGCGTGTCGTGCTGCGCCATGTGCGCCATCTTCAACACCAGCGCGCGGGTGGCGCTGACATCGTGGAACACCAGCACGCCGCCGATCACGTTGCCGGCATGGTCGTGGATGGACGCGGCTGAATCCTCAATGGGCGTTTCGAAACCATTGCGATGCACCAGCATCGCGTTGCCTCTCAGTTCGACGATGGTGTCGCGGGTGATCGCGTCAAGTAGCGGGTTGCGCAAGGTGTCGTGCGTTTCGCCGTCGATCAGGCGGAAGACGTCGTCGATCGGTTGACCCAGCGCCTCGCCATGGCTCCAGCCAGTCATCGCTTCGGCGATGGGATTGAGCGAGGTGATGCCCAGCTGCAGGTCGGTGGTGATCACCGCATCGCCGATCGAGCGCAGCGTGACTTCAGCCAGTTCGCGCTCGCGGAACAGCGCTTCTTCGTAGGCCTTGCGCTGACTGATGTCTTGAATCTGCGCCACGGCGTGGAACGGGGTGCCGTCCGGCGCGCGCACCAGCGACACACTGAGCAACACGTGCACCACGTGGCCTTCGCGATGGAAATAACGCTTCTCCAGCTGATAGGCATCGCGCAGGCCGCTCATGAGCTCCGTCGCCATGGTCTGGCTCTTGCCTACGTCATCGGGATGGGTGAGTTCACGGATGTTGAGGTCGAGCAGTTCGGCCTCGCGGTAGCCGAGCATGCCGCACAGCGCGGCATTGACGCGCAACAGGCGCCCGTCCGGCGCCACCAGGCCCATGCCGATGGCGGCGTGCTGGAACGCGCCGAAGAAGCGCTGTTCGCTTTCACGCAGGCGGGTTTCCAACGCATGGCGTTCGGTGATGTCGATGAATACGGTGAACACGCCGCGCACGGTACCGTCGGCGTCGATGTCGGGCTGAAAGCTGCCATGCACATAGCAGCGCGCGTGACCGCTGAACATCTCGCCTTCGTACACCGCAGGGTCGCCGCGCAAGGCTTGTTCCAGACAATGGCCTGCGCGCTGGAGGCTGTCGATGTCGAGCACTTCGTGGACCAGGCGACCGACGATCCGTTCCGGCTTCACACCCAGCCAGCTGTGGTGCACAGCGTTGGCGAAGCGGAAGCGTTGTTCGCCATCGATATAGGTAATCAGTGCCGGGGCGCCGTGCACGACGTGGTGTGGCCAGCCGGATTCGGGCGATGCCGGCCGAGGCTCGTGATCGGATTCGATCTGCTGCATCGTCATACGGCGGTGACCACCCTTGCAGGAGGACGCTAGGGGCGCATCATGCGCTAAGTCAGGTGAGCTGGGCAGTGGGGTGGGGCTTGGTTCGCCGTCTGCTACGCCCCTGCGGTGCCTGATCGTCCAGCCCTCACCGCGGCACAGGAGCCCTGAAGTTCACGAGCAACGTCAAGAGCGAAAGCGGCGTTGGCTTAGGCTGGGGTGGTGTCTTTAGTGAAGCGCTTGGGCGGGAGCTGCGAGGCGGCCGTTTTCGTCCAGCACGATGCGACCCAGTGCGTGCAGTTCGGCGGGGATGTCGCAGCGTTCGGCCAGGGCGGCTACCAATGGGCCGAGTGCCTTGGGGTGCAGGGGGTAGCCGTGTGCCAGTACGCGGGCGCGCCCGCCGTCGCTGCGTTGGGCGAGGGTGACGGCGACGACGCCTAGGCCGGGTGCTTCATGGGCGTGCAGGGTCGGTGGGCCGTAGGCGGGTTCGAGTGAGCCGAGTACTTCCAACAGATAGCCGTGTTCGGCGGCGGTGGCGCTGGCTTGGCTGGATTGCAGTTCCAGCGGCAGGTGGTGGGCTTCCAGCAAGGCGGCGTATTGGCGCAGTTCGAACAGGATGCCGGCCAGGTCGTGGGCGCGTTGGGCAGGTTCGCTGGGTTGGCTTTGTACCCAATCGGCCGGCGACTGCACGCTGACCTTGCCTTGTGCGTAGCGCAGGGAGAGGCCGCGGGCGCTTAGCGCAGATTCCTCGCGATAGGGTGTCAGCAGCGCTGCTTCCAGCAGGGTCCACAAGGCGGCCAGGTTGACGTGCTCGTACTGCACACAGGTCATCGCCAGCAGATCATTGCGGCTCAGGTAGCGCACATGTTCCAGCTTTATGCCAAGCGTACGCATCAGCCAGTCGGCGGTGCGCGCACCCGCCTCGCCGCGGCCCACCAGTTCCACTTCCAGCTGTTCGGACAACGTGTCGGCTAGCGACGCGGGCGCCAGCAGGCTCAGCGGCAGCAGGCGCATCGGGCCATCCGCGAAGGCGCGCCCCGGTTCCAGCGGCTGGGCTGGCATGCGGCCTTCGTGGGTGCCGAACGCGACGACGTTGTCGAGATGGCCGCGCGGCACGCGCCGGGCCAGTTCGTCCAAGGTGGCCCATACCGGAAACCCGGGACGCAGCAGCTCCGCGGTGTCGAACAGCGCGCCGGCCAAGGCCAGACGGGCCTGGTCGACCTGGGGCAGCAGGGTATGCAGGTCGGCAGCGGCCAGGGCGGCCAGCTCGGCGGCCTCGTCGCGATCCAGCGTCATGCGGTCCGGCGTTTCACCGGGTGACAGTTCGAGCGCCAGCACGATGGGTAGGGCAACCAGCGATTGTGCTTCCACGTGTACAAACCCGAACAGCAAAGAACCGAAAGTCTAACATTGGGACCTGACGGGCTTTCGTCAGGTGGCGGGGCGCGTTAGCCTTGACGGCTCAAGCTCGGTTGGATCCCCAAAGACATGGAAAACACCCAGAATCGCGTCGGTGTGATTGGTGGCGTACGCATTCCGTTCTGCCGCAACAACACCGCCTATGCCGACGTCGGCAATTTCGGCATGTCGGTCAAGGTGCTCGGCTCCTTGGTCGAACGCTTCCGCCTGCATGGCGAGGAGTTGGGCGAAGTGGCGATGGGTGCGGTGATCAGGCATTCCTCGGAATGGAACCTGGCGCGCGAGGCGGTGCTTTCTTCCGGCCTGGCGCCGACCACCCCGGGCATCACGACGGCGCGCGCCTGCGGCACCTCGCTGGATAACGCCATCATCATCGCCAACAAGATCGCCGCTGGGCAGATCGAAGCGGGCATTGCCGGCGGCTCGGACACCACCAGCGACGTGCCGATCGTGCTGGGCGAACGCTTTCGCAAGCGCCTGCTGGCAGTCAACCGCGCCAAGGGCTGGCAGGACAAGATGGCGGCGTTCACCCGCGGTTTCTCGCTGAAGGAACTCAAACCGGCGTTTCCGGGCGTGGCCGAGCCGCGCACCGGCATGTCGATGGGCGACCACTGCGAAAAGATGGCCAAGGAGTGGCACATCAGCCGTGAGGCGCAGGATCAGCTCGCGCTGGATAGTCATCTCAAGCTTGCCGCCGCTTATGAGGCAGGCTTCTTCGAGGATCTGGTGGTGCCGTTCCGCGGCCTGAAGCGCGACGGTTTCCTGCGTCCGGATTCCACCCTGGAAAAGCTCGCTACGCTCAAGCCGGCCTTCGACAAAATCTCCGGCCACGGCACGCTGACCGCCGGCAATTCCACCGGTTTGTCCGACGGCGCCGCTGCGGTGCTGTTGGGAACGGATGAATGGGCGGCCAAGCGTGGCCTCAGCGTGCAAGCGTATTTCCGTGATGCCGAAGTGGCCGCGGTGGATTTCGTGCATGGCGAGGGGCTACTGATGGCGCCGACCATTGCCGTGCCGCGCATGCTCGACCGTCACGGCCTCACCCTGCAGGATTTCGATTTCTACGAGATCCACGAAGCTTTCGCCGCGCAGGTGCTGTGCACGCTGCGCGCGTGGGAGAGCGAGACGTATTGCAAGAACCGCCTGGGCCGCGATAAGCCGCTGGGCAGCATCGATCCGGCCAAGCTCAACATCCACGGTTCCAGCCTGGCAGCAGGACATCCCTTCGCCGCCACCGGTGCGCGCATCATCGCCACGTTGGCGCGCATGCTGGAGCAGAAGGGTTCCGGTCGTGGCCTGATTTCCATCTGCACGGCCGGTGGCATGGGCGTCACCGCGATTCTCGAACGGCCGTAAGCGTCGGCCGTACAGACGTCTATCTCCGATGTTCCGCCTACGAACCACCACCGGTCTGAGCCTGCTCGCACTGGTGGTGGGCGTGGCAGGCACCGCCTGGCTCAGTGAGCAGACCGCGGGCTGGGCTGGACCGGAGAAGCGCATGGTGCAGGCAGGCGCGCCACGACATGTCCCGGCCATGGCGCGCGCGAGGCACGCCGCCCAAGCGAAGGTTTCATCCGTGACTTCGCATGCCGTTCATTGGCCGCCGATCGATCATGCGCAGGCGGCCACAGTGCCGGAAGATAGCGTGGTCGCGCCAACGCTGACTCCGATCGAAATGCCAGCTGCACCGATGTCCCTGTTCAGTCGCCGCGTGGCGAGAGCGGGCCGGGTGGTGCTGCGCCTTGCGGTCGATGGACAAGGCAACGTGACTCGCGCCGCCGTAGGCGAATCCAGCGGCGACACCCAGCTCGACGACGAAGCCGTTCGCACGGTAAAGGGTTGGCGTTTCGCTGTACCGGCGGATCATCCCGATGGCATCAGCGGCGACTTGCCGATGCGCTTCGATGCCGATGCCAAGGCGGCGGACGGTTTCTAACCGTTTCCGCCGCTTAGACGGGGCTCTTAAAGAATGCCTGCCCCGCCCGCGCCAAACGCCGTGATCAGCCGCGTATAGATCAGCTTTGGTGACAATGCCACGTCGGGGAAGTCGCCGACGGGTGTGTAGCAGCTGAAGAAAGCTGGGTCGCTGGGGCGCATCGGTGTGCAGCCGGGTTTGAGGTCGTAGCTGGTGGCGTAGCGGTACGGCCAGAAATCGAACAGCGGCAGGCTGGCGGAGATATCGCCGATGGCTGCGTTTAGACTGGAAAGCAGTGGGATGGAGCGCTGGCGCGGGCCGATCACCCAAGCATTTTCCGGTTGCGTCTCGCGCATGATCGCGTCGCGCAGTTGGCCCGCAAAATCGCGGTCGTAGACGATCACGCCCGCTTCGGTGTTGTAGCGGTCCGAACGCGGGTCGAAGTTGTGCGAGCCGACCATGGCGAAGCTGTCGTCCACGACGATCGACTTGGCATGCAGGCCGAAGCGGCGGCCCGCGCTGACCAGCGGTGCGGGCCGATTGCGTTTACTGCCGCGACGGATGCTGAGCACGCTGCGGCTCTCCGTGCCCATGATGCGTTTGCCGACCGTTGCTTTTGGTTTGCTCTCCGGGCCGTCGTCCGCGCTGGCGAAGGCGTTGTCTTCGGCGGGGCCGACGGCATGCGGCTTCATCTCGTAAATTTCGAAGCTGTAGTCTTCCAGATATTGTTTGCGATGCTTGTATGAGAGCGCATACACCGCGAACGCATCGGTCGAGGCCAGCGAATTGGTGGAGACGACGATGCGCGGCGGTGCTTCCTGCTGGTGCAGGCGCATGAAGATGGAGCGCGCGCGTTTGCTCATCACCAGGTACGGCGTTTGCAGTACGACCTCTCGCTTGGCCGCCCCCACCATGCGCATCACATGGGCGGTGAAATCGCGGGCCTCGCGTTTCTGCGGCCCGTCGGTCTTGGCCGGCAGGTCGCTGAAGAACTCCACCAGCGAGGTGCGCAAACTGTCGGTGACGAGGTTTTCGTCCAGCCATTCCGCATCGTCGGCCTCTTCTTGCACGCGTGCGACGCGCTCCGGATGCGAGTAGCTCGGTGTGGGCCAGGCTTGGGCCGGGGCGGAAAGCAGTAGGCGGTTGACGTCGCGCAGGTGGGTCAGCGGCACCGAGCGTTTGTGTTTCCAGAACAATTCGAAGCTGGCGCCCATGGCCTGCGCCGCGGGGCCGCCCACCATCACGTCACGGTCGACATAGTCGAAGTCGTTGTCCCAGTCGAAGTAGCGGTCCTGGTAATTGCGCCCGCCGGTGATGCCGATGCGGTTGTCCACCAGCAGGACCTTGTTGTGCATGCGCTGGTTGAACTTGACGAAGCAGCACACGATGCCGGCGGCGAATTCCACCGGCGAGGTTTGCGCCTTGTGGAAGGTCGGGTTGTACAGCCGCACCTCCAGATTGGCGTGCGCGCGGGCAATCCGGTCGAGCCAGCTGGGGTCGTTGAAGGAAAACAACTGGTCGGCCAGGATGCGCACCTTCACGCCGCGCCGCGCGGCCTGTATCAACTCATCGAGGATCAGCTGGCCGGCGTCGTCCTGATCCCAGATATAGGTTTGCACGTCGATCGATTGCCGTGCCGCGCGAATCAGGTTGATCCGCGCCACCATTGCCGCCTCGCTATCGCTGAGCAGGGTGACCACATGGACCGGATGTGCTTCGCTGGAATCGGCGAGCGCTTGGGTGGCTGCATCCAGCAGCGGCGACGCCTGCGCGCAACGGTCGTCGCGAGTGCAGTTGAGTTCGCGTCTGGCCTGCGCCGCCACCACCGCATCCGCGCGGCGGATATTGGCCTTGGACACGGTGCAGCCCGGCAGCAGGGCCGTGGCTAGTAGAAGGAGGAGGATGGTCGTCCAGCGTAAATGCATGGCGCGATGATACGGAGCGTCCATGCCTTTCGTCCTGCGCTCGCCAGCCGCCTTGGCGGCGGCGATCCAGCGGCCATTCATGGCCTGGCGTCATCGATCGCGATCACCAGGCCCAGCGAGACCTGGTCCGACAGCGTGGCACGGCGGCCGGTCATGCCGAAATCGCTGCGCTGGATGTCACCACGCACTTCGATGCGGCACTGCTGCAGCGCATTGGGCGAACAGCGCGAGGGCAGCAGCCGGAAGTGCGCGGGGCGGGTAACGCCGCGCAGGGTCAACGAGCCGAGCAGGTCGCCACCCTGTTCCAGCGCGGTCAGCGGCATAGGCTCGGAGACGAAATGGATAGTCGGGTAGTGCTCGACGTCGAAGAACTCAGGCGCCAGCACCCAGCGGCGAACCCGATTCGAATCCATACGGATGCTGTTCACCACGATGTGCGCGTCCACCACGGCCATGTCGTGCTGTGCGCCGAGGGTGACGTCGCCGCTGATCTGTTCGAAGCGGCCGCTGACCTGGCTCAGCCATAGCAGCCGCACACCGAAATCGGCATGCGAGCGCAGCGGGTCGATGCGGTAGTCAGCGGCGTGAAGCGGGGATGTGGCGAGCAGAACAGGAGCGAGCAGCCATCCGAAAAGCCGCACCCTCACGGAGACCAGAAGGCATCCAGACGGGCCTGGCCCGGTTCGAGCGGATGGTCCAGGTGCAGCACCGCAAGCCCGCCGGGCGGCATGCCGCGGAATTCGTCGGAGCGTCCCTCGGCCAGTAGCGCCACCAGTCGCTCGATGCCGGGATTGTGGCCCACCAGCATCACCGTGCCGGCGTCGCCGTGCTGGTCCAGCAGGGCAAGCAGTTCGCCCGGCGTGGCGTCGTAGATGTCGTCGGAAAGCAGCGGTTCGGGTGCCTTGCCCAGGGCAGCCAGCGCCAGGGCGGCGGTGGCCTTGGTACGCTCGGCGGGCGAACACAGCACGCGGTCGGGATGCAGCTTGTGCTTAGCCAGCCAATGGCCGGCCGCGCGTGCTTCTTGTTCACCGCGCCCGCTCAGGCGGCGTCCCAAATCATCTCCGCCAGCGTGCGCGGGCTGGGCTTCGGCGTGACGTAACAGGATCAGTTCGTGCATGAGTAGCTCCGGCCGGGAGTGTGCGCAGTAGGGTGGTTCATTGCTGACGTTTGATCCAGCGCAAGAGCTGTTTCCAGTCTTCCTGATGGTTGCGCACGTTTTCGGAGGCGTAATCAAAGATGCCTTTGCCCAGCGCGGTCAGCAGCACATAGGCCTGGCTGTCACGCAACTGTGCCACCAGCGGGAACGGTGATTGGCTGGCCAGCTGTTCCATGGCGTCCTGGCTGGCGTGGGTCCACGGTTTGAGCCGGTTGCCGACCACGCCGACGGGCAGCTTGCCGCGCTTCACACGCGGGATCTGCTGCAGGTGATGAAGGAAATCGAGTGTGGCGTCCATGTCGAACGGCGAGGGCAGGGCCGGCACCAGCAGGACATCGGCCTGCTCGAGATAAGGCTCCAGCTCGCGTTCGTGTGAGCCGGCCGGGGTGTCGATCAGCACCCGCTGCGTGTCCGCCGGGATCTTGTCCAGAGCTTTACGGCCGCCTTCCAGGGCCAGTACGCCGGGGACGTTATCGGCGCGCCGCGCCGCCCAGCGGAAGCTGGAACCTTGCCGGTCCGTGTCCACGATGGCCGTGTGTTTGCCGTCCTGTGCCCAATGCGAAGCCAGCTGGGTGACCAGCGTGCTCTTGCCGCAACCGCCTTTGCTGCTTGCTACCAGCACCGTCAGCATGCGTCGCCCCTGTGTTCAAGGTGGGACCAAGAGTACACAGGGAACGGGGAACGGGGAACAGGGAATGGGGAACAAGGGTGATGGGGGCGAGGCCGAGGTGCGCCGGTGCGTCCCTGTTCCCCGTTCTCTCTGATTATTTATCCGGCTTTCTGCGGCGCCCAGTCGCTGGGGGCATCCACCGGAATGTTGTAATCGCGCAACGCGGCGAGCACCAGGCTCATTTCGGTGCCACCGCTGCGGGCCAGAGCCAGCAGATGCTGGGCGAGGGCGGTGTCGCCCTGGGCGCGGGCGGAAAGTTGAGCGAAGTTCTGCACCTGCCAGATCAGGTTCCGGCGCGCGCGTTTGGCCTCTTCCTGCTGGGCCGGGTCGGCGGCGAGGACTTCGCGCAGGTGCAGGCCGAGCGAACGGGCCAGCGGGCTGGAACTCCATTCGAGGGTGCGGCCGAGCTTGAGGCAGTCGTCCTTCACCGTCTGGTCGTCGCCGGCGCTTTCGCAAAGGCGCGAGGTGGACTGCAAGCCGGGCTGCGGCTGGGTGGCCGCCAGGCCGAACACCATCATTACCTGCACGCCCGTGGCACCCGTCGGCGACAGCGGCTGGATGATGGATGACGGCGGCGGCAGCATGGTCACGCTGGAGGCCAGCGCTTTCAGGCTGGTACCGGTGTAGTCGTCGTAGAGCTTGGACGCGGCGGCCTTGGCCAGATCCTCGCGAGCCGCATCTTTTTTGTTGTCGCGGCTGTCCAGGGCGAGTTTCAGCAGCCAAACCGCGGCGTTGTCCGGCGCCTGTTCGACCAGCTTGGTCATGGCTTCGGTGTTGGGACAGGCGTCCGCTTTGGCGTCACAGTCGCTGAGGCGGGTCCAGCTGATGGCGGCGCCGGTGTCCTCGGCTTGCGAGGCGCGCTCGATGAGGCTGTGGAAATCGTTGTACTTGGGCTGGTTGGGCAGCGGCCGTGCGAGCAGGGCCGCGCCGAGCAGCGGCAGCGCATCGGCGCGCGGCGCCAGCACGCTCACCAGGTCGCGTTGGAAAGCCAGCAGAGCCTGTGTATGCGCGGCGTCCGGCGTGGCGGCCTGGCTGGCCTTGGCATCCGGTTTGGTCGACGTCTTGGCGGCGAACGCCGGGGTGATCGTCAGCACACTGGCGAGGGCCAGAGCGAGGCAGCGCCATCCGCGCATGGTGTTCTCCATCCGGAACAAAGCGGTCAGCATACCGATTCAGCATTAAGCCCGCCTGATCCACAAGCCTCATCAGACAGTCATAGCGGCCGCGACTTGTTAGCATGGTCGCTTCCCGGCGTCGCTTGGCGCTCACTTTCATGCCCCGTGCGCTGCACAGGAGAAAACCAGTGGATCAGCTTTCGATCATTGCCGACGGGCGAGCGCCCTGGTTCGTTGGCTGGGGCACGCTGGCGCTGATCAATGCCGGCCTGGCCCAGGGCAAGAACCGCAGTGGGCTGGCGTGGTTTCTGATTTCCCTGCTGATTGGACCCATCGCCACGCTGGTCTTGGTGGTGCTGCCCAAGGTGCGTTCGACCCTGTTCTGATGGGCCCGCTCTGATAGGCCTGTTCTGATAGGTAGGAGCCCACCCTGTGGGCTCCTACCGCGGGCGGATTACTCGCCCAGCGCTTCGCGCATGAATTCCGGCTGCGCCAGCGCACCCTTGTGGATCTCGGCGTTGTAGTAGCGCGTCGCGAAGTTCTTGCTGATGGCGCCGCGCTCGCGGAAGCCGGCCAAATCGCCACCCTTGCGAGCCATGGTGCAGCTCCACCAGCCGGTGGGGTAGCACGGCTGCGGGAACGGCAACGTCTTGACCGCATTGAAGCCGGTGGTGCGCATGGCCGAACGCATCGACTTGATCAGTTCGATATGGGCCAGCGGCGATTCGCTCTGCTGTACCAGGATGCCGCCGTGGCGCAGCGCTTTGAAGCAGCTGCCGTAGAACGCGGCGTTGAACAGGCCTTCGGCCGGACCGACCGGGTCGGTCGAGTCGACGATAATCAGGTCCAGCGATTCCGGCTCGGCTTCGGCCATGTACTTGATGCCGTCGATGAACAGCAGCTCGGCGCGCGGATCGTGGTTGGCATCGCACAGTTCCGGGAAGTACTGCTCGGCGAGGCGAGTGACGCGCTCGTCGATTTCCACCTGCACGGCCGATTCGACTTCTTCATGCTTGAGCACTTCACGCAGCGTGCCGCAGTCGCCGCCTCCGATGATCACCACACGCTTGGCGCGTGCATGGGTGAACAGCGCCGGGTGGGTCATCATCTCGTGATAGAGGAAGTTGTCGCGGGTGGTGAGCATCACGCAGCCGTCGATCACCATCAGGTTGCCCCAATCGGTGGTCTGGTAGATCTCGATAGTCTGGAACGGCGTTTTTTCGGCATGAAGCAGCTTCTCCACGCGGTAACCGATGGAGGAGCCGGAAGCTTGATGGGCTTCGGTGAACCAGCTGAGCTGCGACATGGTGGACGTTCCTGACGACGCGTAAGTGTGGGTAAAGAGGCGCAATTGTAGCCGCTTCGGGCGTGAAGGTGCCTGGCGGTTCTGACATCGTCACACTCGGCCATTACAATGCGCGCTTGGCCCCGCCGCGCCTGCGGCCCGCGGGGCTGACAAGTCCGTTCCGGCCCCGCGGCGTGCGAGGCTTCCGGCTGGGTCGGATAGATCTTCGTCAAGGCTCGCCGCTGCGACGACATGAACTCCGGGTGTCACACACCCGCTGTACAAGGAATCCCGTCCATGTCGAAGCTCTGGAACACTGACGCTGCCCGTCACACCTACGCCGTCCCGCATTGGGGCGACGGCTATGTGGACGTGGACGCCAACGGCCACATCGTGATGCGCCCGCGCGGCGCCAACGGCCCGAGCCTGTCGCTGCCCGAGATCGTGGATCGCGCTCGTGCCGAAGGCTTGCGCCTGCCGTTGCTTGTACGCTTCCCCGACATCCTGGCCGATCGCCTGGCGCGCTTGCAGGGCGCTTTCGCCAAGGCCATCGGCGAATGGAATTACGCGGGCGGTTATACGGCCGTCTATCCGATCAAGGTGAACCAGCAGCGCGGCGTGGCTGGCGAGCTGGTCGCTGCCGGTGAGCATGGCTTTGGCTTGGAAGCGGGTTCCAAGCCGGAGCTGATGGCGGTGCTGGCGATGGCGCGACCCGGCTCCATCGTGATCTGCAATGGCTACAAGGATCGTGAATATGTGCGGCTGGCGTTGATCGGCCGCAAGCTCGGCCTGCGCGTATACATCGTGATCGAAAAGCTCTCCGAGCTGGATCACGTGTTCAGCGAAGCCAAGGCGCTGGGTGTGGAACCGCTGCTCGGCGTGCGCGTGCGCCTGGCCTCCATCGGCGCCGGCAAATGGCAGAACACCGGCGGCGACAAGGGCAAGTTCGGGTTGTCGCCGAATCAGGTTCTCACGCTCATCCGTCGTCTGGACGAGGCCGGCCTCAAGCACACGCTGAAGCTGCAGCACTTCCACATGGGCTCGCAGATCTCCAACGTGCGCGACATCGCCTCCGGCATGCGCGAAGCCACACGTTATTTCGTCGAGCTGCGCCAGATGGGCGTGCCGCTGGAGATCGTCGACGTCGGCGGCGGCCTGGGCGTGGACTACGAAGGCTCGCGCTCGCGCAGCCACAACTCCATCAATTATTCGATCGAGCAATACGCTGCCACCATCGTGCAGTCGCTGGCCGAAGCCGTGGCCGAAGAAGGGCTGGCCGCGCCGCACATCATCACCGAGGCCGGCCGCGCCATGACCGCGCACCACGCCGTGATGGTGGTCAACGTGACCGAGGTGGAAGAGGTGCCGACCGGCACAATCCCGCCGATGCGCCACGACGAACCCGCCGTGCTGCGCCGCCTGCGCGAAACCTACGATGAGTTGGATCAGCGCCCCGCGCTGGAGCTGTTCCACGAAGCTCAGCATCATCTTGCCGAGGGCCAGACGCTGTATGCGCTGGGTCAGCTGGCGCTGGCCGACCGTGCGCAGTTGGACGAGATGTACTACGCCATCGCCAATGCCGTGCGCACTCGCCTGCTGCCGGCCGAGCGCTCGCATCGCCAGGCGCTGGACGAGTTGGACGAGAAGCTGGTGGACAAGTACTTCGTCAACTTCTCCGTGTTCGAATCCGTGCCGGACATCTGGGCCATCGAGCAGATCTTCCCGATCGCGCCGATCGCGCGTTTGAACGAAGCGCCGACACGTCGCGGTGTGATCGTTGACCTCACCTGCGATTCCGATGGCCGCATCGATCACTACGTGGACGCCGAGGGCGTAGACGTGAGCCTGCCACTGCATGCGCTCAACGAAGGTGAAAGCTATCGCCTGGGTATCTTCATGGTTGGCGCCTATCAGGAAACGCTGGGCGACATCCACAACCTGTTCGGCGATACCGACGCGGTGAACGTGCGTGTGAATGGCGATTCGTACGTCTTTGCGCATCGACGCCGCGGCGATACCACCGACTTGATGCTCGACTACGTTGGCTACGATCTGGAAGCGCTACGCCAAAGCTACCGCGAGCGCATCGCTGCAGCGGGTGTGCAGGGCGAGCAAGCCGAGCAGCTGTTTGTAACGTTGAATGAAGGATTGACCGGATATACCTACCTGTCGGAAGGCGTCCGCTAGACCTCTAAAGGGCGTGCTTTCCGTTTTCCCCCCACCCAAGCAGGAGCGGTTATGGCAAGTCTCGATGGAAAGGTTGCACTGATCACTGGAGCAGCAAGCGGCATTGGCAAGGCCATCGCCGAGCTGTACGCCAAGAACGGTGCAGCCGTGGCGATCGCCGACATCAACCAGCAGGCGGCGGATGCGGCGGCGGCGGAGATCAATGCGGCCGGAGGCAAAGCCATCGGCGTGGCCATGGACGTCACCGACGAAGCCGCGGTGAATGCCGGGACCGACAAAGTCGTCGCGGCATTCGGTCGTCTGGATATCCTGATTTCCAACGCGGGTGTGCAGATCATCAACCCGATCGACCAGTTCAGCTTCGCCGACTGGAAGAAGATGCTGGCGATCCATCTCGACGGCGGCTTTCTCACCACCAAGGCCGCGCTCAAGCACATGTACAAGGACGACGGCACGGGTAAGAGCCAGGGCGGCACCGTGATCTACATGGGCTCGGTGCATTCGCACGAAGCGTCCAAGCTCAAGTCTGCGTATGTCACCGCCAAGCACGGCCTGCTCGGCCTGGCCCGTACGCTGGCGAAGGAAGGCGCGCCGTACAACGTGCGCTCGCATGTGATCTGCCCGGGCTTCGTGCGCACGCCGCTGGTGGAGAAGCAGATTCCCGAACAGGCCAAGGAGCTGGGCATCAGCGAAGCTGACGTGATCAAGAACGTGATGCTCAAGGACACCGTGGACGGCGTGTTCACCACGGTAGAGGACATCGCGGAAACCGCGCTGTACCTGGCGGCATTCCCATCGGCGGCGCTGACCGGACAATCCTTCGTGGTCAGCCACGGTTGGTACATGCAGTAAACGCTTGACTGTCCCGCCGCGCCTGACGGGACGCTTTCTTCAATGCGTTGCATGAAGCGCGCGCCGACGGCGCGCGCCGGACCGAACTGCCACAAGGACTGCCCGATGAAGATTGCCGACATCAAAACCAACGCGTTTGCCATGCCACTGACCAGCCCGGCGTTTCCGCGCGGGCCGTATCGCTTCGTCAACCGCGAGTTCCTGGTCATCACCTATCGCACCGACCTCGATGCGCTGCGGGCAGTGGTGCCCGAGCCACTGGAAGTTACCGAGCCGCTGGTGAAGTACGAATTCATACGCATGCCCGATTCCACCGGGTTCGGCGACTACACCGAATCGGGGCAGGTGATTCCCGTCAGCTTCCGCGGCGAGCACGGCGGCTATGTGCATTCGATGTACCTCAACGATCACCCGCCGATCGCCGGTGGACGCGAGCTGTGGGGCTTTCCGAAAAAACTCGCCAGCCCGGTGCTGGAGACTGAGATCGATACCCTGGTCGGCACGCTCGACTATGGCAAGGTGCGCGTGGCCAAGGCCACCATGGGCTTCAAGCATCGCGATGCGGACCATGCCGCGGTGCTCGCCTCATTGGCCGCACCGAACTTCCTGCTTAAGATCATCCCGCATGTGGATGGAACGCCGCGCATTTGCGAACTGGTGCGTTACTTCACCACCAACGTCACGCTGAAAGGGGCCTGGGCGGGCCCGGCCTCGCTGGAGCTGCATCCGCATGCGCTGGCGCCGGTGGCCGACTTGCCGGTGCTCAAGATCGAATCCGCGGTGCATTTCATCACCGACCTCACGCTCGATCTCGGCACCGTGGTACATGACTACCTTGCGGAGGCTTGATCCGATGAGCAACGGCAAGAACGGCAGCACCAACGCACAGGCCGCGGCTAAAGCGGTCCGCGAAACCTACCCCACCGTTGCCCTGGTGCTGCAGGGCGGCGGCGCACTTGGCGCCTACCAGGCCGGCGTGTACCAGGCGCTGGCCGAAGCGGATCTACGGCCCAGTTGGATCGCCGGCATCTCCATCGGCGCCCTCAATGCGGCGATCATCGCCGGCAATCCGATCGGGCACCGGGTGGATCGGCTGCGCGAATTCTGGGAGACGATCTGCCGCCCGCCATTCTTCCCGGCCACGCCTGCCTTCGACAACAGCGCTTGGCCGTTGCCGTTGCAGAATGGCTTCAGCGGGCTGGCCGCATGGCGCGCGTTGACCGAAGGTCAATCCGGCTTCTTCCATCCCCGCTTTCCACCGCCGTTACTGCAGCGTGCGGCGACGCCCGCCACGATCAGCTGGTACGACACTGCGCCGTTGCGCAGCACGCTGGAGCGGCTGGTGGATTTCGATCGCATCAACGATGCGCGTTCGATGCGCGTGTCGATAGGCGCGGTGAATGTGCGTACCGGCAACTTCGCCTATTTCGACAATACGCAGGGGCCGCTGCGCGTCGAACACTTCATGGCCTCGGGTGCCTTGCCGCCCGGGTTTCCAGCGGTGGAGATCGATGGCGAGTTCTACTGGGATGGCGGCATGGTTTCCAACACGCCGCTGTACAAAGTGTTGTCGGAGCGGCCTTGTCATGACGCGCTGATTTTCCAGGTGGATCTATGGCATGCGTCCGGCCAGCTGCCGCGTGATCTTTCCGGGGTAGCCGAGCGCGCCAAGGAAATTCAGTACTCCAGCCGTACGCGCTTGATCACCGAGTACATGCGTCTGACGCAGGAGAACCAGCGCCTGGTTCACGAGCTGATGGCGTTGGTGCCGCCGGAGCGGCGCAACGATCCAGCTTATCGCCGTGCGGAAGCCCGGGCGTCTGGCGCACTGACCAACCTGATCCACTTGATCTATCGCGACAAGCCGTATGAAGGTCATTACAAGGATTACGAGTTCAGTGCGAGCAGTATGCAGACGCATTGGCAAAGCGGCTTGAGCGATATGCACCACACGTTGACGCATCCGCATTGGCTGGATGCGCCGACTGGCGAGCATCCTTTCGTTACGCACGACTTGCACCGAGCTTGACGCCGTACTCCCTCTCCCTCGTTCACAGATTTGTGTACGGGGGAGAGGGTTGGGGTGAGGGGCGGGTGCTCGCGACACCGTTTCTATCGCTCAATCTCGTTACTATGGACGTCCATATCGCGCGTCTACGCCGCGACGCTTTCGCAGCATCCCCAAGGAAACGCAATGACCCTCAAAGCAGCATTTATCGGACTTGGTGCCATGGGGGCGCCGATGGCTGGGCATCTGAAGTCCAAAGGCCTGTTGCACGCTGTGGCCAATCGCACGCAGTCCAAGGCCGACGCGCTGGCGCGTGAGCTTGGTGTGCTGGCGCCTTCGTTGGCTGAGCTAGCCGCGCAGTGCGATGTGATCGCGCTGTGTGTCACAGCCGACGCCGATGTGCTCGGCACGATCGACGCGCTGGCGCCGCATCTCAAGCCGGGGGCCATCGTGGTGGATCACTCCACCGTATCGCCCGTGACGGCGAAGCAGGCAGCGGCACGACTCGCCGCGATCGGCGTGTCCTTCCTGGACGCACCGGTGTCAGGCGGCGTGGAGGGTGCGAAGAACGGCAAGCTGTCCGTGATGGTGGGCGGCGATGCGCAGGTGCTGGAAAAGGCTCGGCCGGTGCTGGAGGCTTACGCGTTGCGCGTGACGCACTTGGGTGATGTCGGCGCCGGCCAGGCGACGAAGGCGGTGAATCAGGTCTTGGTCGCTGGTATCGCGCAGGCAGTGTGCGAGGGTCTCGCTCTTGGCGAAGCCCTCGGTCTGGATCCCGAACGTTTGTTGCCGACACTCGGTGCTGGCGCGGCCGGCAGCTGGTTCCTGGAGAAGCGCGGCGCCACCATGATGCGCAACGAGTTCAGCGTCGGCTTCAAGCTAGCGTTGCTGCACAAGGATCTGGGCATCGTGCGCGGCATCGCCGAGGATGCCGGCACTGGCCGCACCGTGATCGAGAAGTCGCTGGCCGACTACGCCGAGTTGATGAGCCAGGGTTATGGCGATGACGACATCTCGGCTCTGATCCGGCTGAAGCGGAAGAGCTGAGCGCCGGCGGTATGGGCGGCGCCATCCCGATATCATCATCGGCCTGATCAAATCGAAGATGGGCAAATCGTCCACGTGATCCAAATGACAAGGGCGCCATCGGCGCCCTTGTCATATCTCCTGTTCGTCGGCCAGCAGGAAGGCTTATTTGCCTTCTTTCAGCGCAATCGCATTGATGCCGGCGGAGCTGAGGCGCTGCTTGGTCGATTCCAGTTCGGTGGCGGACTTGAACGGGCCCAGGCGCACGCGGTTATAGCTCTGGCCGTTGACGTTGACCGAAGCCACGTTGGCGACGAAACCTTGCAAGGCGAGCTTGGCCTTCAGGCTTTCCGCATCGGCGGCGCTCGGGAACGCGCCGACCTGCAACAGATAGCCGCTGCCGGCGGCGGGCTGTGGAGCAGCGGCAGCCGGGGCGGCCGTGATGTTTTCCGTCACTGCGGCAGGCGCACTGGCCTGCGCGCGCTGGGCAGCGGCCTGTTGTTGGGCCTGTTGAGCCTGTGCCTGTTGCTGCGCGGCTTGCTGCTGCTTCTGTTGCTCGGCCCGGGCCTGCGCGCTGATCTCCGCATCCGGGATGCGCACTTCCTTCTCCGACAGCACCGAATAGAAGTCGAACTGCGGCTTCTTCGGCGCAGGCGCGGACTCGCTGGCAGTCGGCTCGACCGCACCGGCGTCGCTGCCGTGCTGTGCGGTGGCTTGCGCGTTCGGCTGCGGGCCATCGGTGGGGCGGGCGCCCATCGGCAAGCGGCCGCGCATGGCGAACATCAGCACGGCACCCACCAGGATGCCGACAATGGCCCAACCCCAGGCTGGGAAACCGCCACTGTTGTTGCGCACGGCCTGACGGCCTTTGCCCTTGCGTGGTGCCATTTACATGCTCTCCGGGGCGCTGAGGCCCAGCAAATCAAGCCCGTTCCTGAGCACCTGCCGCGTCGCCACCACGAGTGCGAGGCGCGCGTCGCGCAGGTCTTTGTCTTCCACCAGGAACTGATACGAGTTGTAGTACGTGTGGAAGGCGTTCGCCAGTTCGCGCAGCCAGTTGGCGATCACATGCGGTTCGAGGTTCGCCGCGGCGGCCTCGACCTGCTCGGGATACTTGGACAGCTCAGTGAGCAGGATCTGCTCGTGTTCGTTGTCCAGCCGTGCAAGCTGCGCCAGCCCATTCTGCAGATCGAAGGTGAACCCTTTCTCGCCGGCCTGACGCAGCACGCTGCAGACGCGGGCATGGGCGTACTGGATGTAGTACACCGGGTTGTCGTTGCTCTGCGAACGGGCCAGGTCGATGTCGAATACCAACTGCGAATCGGCCTTGCGCGAGATCAGGAAGTAACGCGTCGCGTCCTTGCCTACCTCGTCGATCAGGTCCCGGAGTGTGAGGTAACCACCAGCGCGTTTTCCAAGTTTCACCTCTTGGCCACCGCGCATCACGGTCACCATCTGATGCAACACATATTCCGGATAGCCCTTGGGGATACCGCAGTCCAGTGCTTGTAAGCCGGCCTTCACGCGGGCCAGGCTGCCATGGTGGTCGGAACCCAGCTCGGTGATGGCGCGCTCGTAGCCACGCTGCCACTTGCTGCGGTGGTAAGCCACGTCGGGCAGGAAGTAGGTATAGGTGCCATCGGACTTGCGCATCACGCGGTCCTTGTCGTCACCGAAATCGGTGGATCGCAGCCACAGTGCGCCGCCTTCCTCGTAGGTGTGGCCATGGGCGACCAGCTCGCGCACGGTCTCTTCCACTTTGCCGTTGGTGTACAGCGATGATTCCAGAAAGTAGATGTCGAAGCCGACCCCGAAGGCCTTTAGATCCAGATCCTGCTCATGGCGTAGGCTTGCCACGGCGAATTGGCGTATGGCGTCAAGGTCGTCGACGTTCCTAGCACCGATGACGGTGTGGCCATCAGCCACGACTGACTCACCAGCCATATATGCTCTTGCCACTTCGGCAATGTAGTCACCCCTGTAGCCATCCTCCGGCCAGCCAGCGTCATCAGGGGTGATGCCGCGCGCACGCGCCTGGGTGGAAATGGCCAGATTGTGGATCTGCACGCCTGCGTCGTTGTAATAGAACTCACGCTTCACGTTCCAGCCGTTGGCGTCGAGCAGGCGGCTCAGGCAATCGCCGATGGCCGCCGCGCGGCCGTGGCCGACGTGCAGCGGGCCGGTTGGATTGGCCGAGACAAACTCCACACCTGCGGTCTTGCCGCCGCCATGGGCATTGCGGCCGTAGACGTCGCCCTCGGCCATGATGCGGCGCACTTCGGCGTGATAGGCGCCGGGAGCCAGGGAGAAATTGATGAAGCCCGGGCCGGCGATCTCCACCTTGGCCACCAGTTCATTAGTGGGCAGGGCAGCGACCAACTTTTCGGCCAGCTCGCGCGGCTTGGCGCGTGCCGGCTTGGCCAGCAGCATGGCGGCGTTGCTGGCGAAATCACCGTGTTCGCGGTTGCGCGTACGCTCGATGACGAAGTTCGGCACTTCGAGGTCGGCGGCCAGGGTGGAGTCGTTCTGCAGGGACCGGATGGCCTGCAGCAGCAGTTCGCGCAGCGATGATTTCACGGGGCAGGGTCAGGCTTCGATGGAACCGGCAATCCTATCAGAGCCGGTTCCCGGTCTCCGAGTACGAAGCGCCTGTTCCAGGTCTCCGCACGGGCCAGGCGGAGACCGGGAAAAGCCTCTGACACGTGGATACGTCAATGGCACAGGCATGCTGCGTCGCGAGCGTGGGGCCTGTGGATAAGTCTGTGAAGAAAGCAATGACGCCGCGCGAGGCCGGCGCGATTTTCCGAGCGGAAATGGAAATGTCATGAAAATACATGAATTAAATCAATATGTTAAATGAACAATTTGATGGTGTTGACAGAAGGTGGCTGGCAAGGGCCATTCTTGTGCCTGTGTGCATAAGTTGGGCCGTCCGGAATCGGGGTTGGCGTTGTCGAGTCGTCACGCGCCTGTCATGCGGCACTGCGAAAATGTCTCCCGTACCTCCAAGCACCCTCCCCGCTGAAGAGGTATACGAGACGCCGTCACTCTCACTCTCCCCAAGAAAACGGCCTAACGGCGCGGTCCCTACCGCGCCGTTGTTTTTTTGGGGGCGCTCAAAGCATTCCCAGCGCAGCCATCGACACCGGCTCCTCCGCGCCGATCACCAGATGATCGAGTACGCGTACATCCACCAACTGCAGGGCATCGCGCAGGGCGTGGGTGATGGCGCGGTCTGCGTTGCTGGGTTCGGCCACCCCGGACGGGTGGTTGTGGGCGAGAATCACCGCGCAGGCGTTGTGCTTCAGGCAGGCGCGAACCACCTCGCGCGGATGCACGCTGGCGCCGTCCACGGTGCCACGGAACAGCTCTTCGAAGGCCAGCACACGGTGGCGGTTGTCCAGGTACAGGCAGGCAAACACTTCGTAGGGCAGGTGGCGCAGCTGGGCGCGAAGGTAGTCGCCGCTGTCGCGGGGATTGCGCAGACTGGTACCCGCCGTCAGTTGCTCGCCCAACGAGCGGCGCGCCAGTTCCAGCGAGGCAATCAGGCGGGCCCGTTTGGCGGGGCCGATGCCAGGGTGGCGTGTGGTGTTGTCGGGATCGGCCAGCAGGGCATGCAGGCCGCCAGCGGCCATGATCAGTTCCCGCGCCAGAGTGATGGCGTCCTTCCCGCGGACGCCACTGCCCAGCAGCACGGCGATCAGCTCGGCATCGGAGAGCCCGCGGGTACCGCGGCGCAGCAGTTTTTCGCGGGGGCGTTCGCCCTCCGGCCAGTCACGAATACTCATCCGCGCAGATTGTCGGATCGCCGCGCGCAGGGGCAGCGGTGGAGACAGGTGAATCCGGTAAGCTAGACGTCTGCCCGTTTGTCAGGCCCGTCTTACATGCAACTTGCCCACCGTCGCATCCTGCTCGGCGTGTCGGGCGGCATCGCCGCCTACAAGTCCTGCGAACTGGTTCGCCGCCTGCGCGACCTCGGCGCCGAAGTGCGCGTCGTGATGACCGAAGGCGCCACCCATTTCGTCAGCCCCACGACGTTCCAGGCGCTGTCTGGTGAGAGCGTGCGGGTGAGCCTATGGGACGAACAGGCCGAGATGGCGATGGGTCATATCGAGCTGGCGCGCTGGGCCGAGCGGATCATCATCGCGCCCGCCAGCGCCGATCTGATGGCCCGCCTCGCGCATGGTTTTGCCAATGACCTGCTGACCACCTTGTGCCTGGCCAGCCCTGCGCCGCTGTATGTCGCGCCAGCGATGAACCAGCAGATGTGGGCGCATCCTGCCGTGCAGGAGAACGTCGATATCTTGCGCCGCCGCGGCGTGCATCTGCTCGGGCCGGCCTCGGGCGATCAGGCCTGTGGCGACATCGGCTCCGGTCGCATGCTCGAACCGCTGGAGCTGCGCGAGGCATTGGTGGCGTCCTTCGGCAGCGCAGTCCTGCATGGGCTGAAAGTGGTAGTGAGCGCGGGGCCGACCTATGAGGACATCGACCCGGTGCGCTTCATCGGCAATCGCAGTTCCGGCCGCATGGGCTTCGCGGTGGCTGAAGCCGCCGCGCAGGCCGGTGCGGAGGTGACCCTCGTGGCAGGTCCCGTGGGCCTGGCCACGCCGCCTGGCGTAGTGCGCCGCGTCGACGTGCGCACCGCGGCGGACATGCATGCGGCTGTGTTGGCGGCCGCCGCGAAGGCGGATATTTATGTGGGCGCGGCGGCCGTGGGCGACTATCGCCCTTCGGTGGTCGCCAGCCACAAGCTCAAGAAGCACGACGGAGCCGGGCTGATTTTGGAGCTGGCCGAGAATCCGGACATCCTGACCAGTCTGTCTGCGCAAACCGTGCACCCCTTCCTGGTCGGATTCGCCGCGGAAACGCATGATGTGGCGTCATATGCGCAGGACAAACTTCAGCGCAAAGGATTGGACATGATCGCCGCCAACCAAGTGGGAGACGGCCTCGGCTTCGAGGCTGCCGACAATGCATTGCACCTGTACTGGGCCGGCGGCTCGGTGGAGCTGCCGCGCGCCAGCAAGACGGTGCTGGCGCATCAATTGGTCGCCCAGGTCGCACAGCGCTACAAAGCGGTGCGCCAGTGACGGGCCGATCGTCGGCGGTCGACGTCGAACTGAAGATCCTCGATCCTCGCCTGGGCGACAGCATCCCGTTGCCGCAAACGGCCACGCTTGGCAGCGCCGGTATGGATCTGCGCGCCGCCGTCGATGAGCCGCTGACCTTGGCGCCGGGGGAAAGCGCGCTGGTTCCCAGCGGCATCGCCATCCACATCGGCGACCCGGGCTGGTGCGCGCTGATCGTGCCGCGCTCCGGTCTGGGCCATAAGCACGGCTTGGTGATGGGCAACTTGGTGGGCGTGATCGACGCCGATTACCAGGGGCCGTTGATGATTTCCTGCTGGAACCGCGGCACGCAGCCGTACACCATCGCGGTGGGCGATCGCATCGCCCAGCTGCTGCTGGTGCCGGTGGCGCAGGCGCGCTTGAACGTAGTGACGGAATTTGCGCCTTCGCATCGGGGCGAAGGTGGCTTCGGATCGACCGGCGTCAACTGAACGACCTGTTGGAGGGGACAGGCATGGCGATAGACATCGCGAGGGGGCCGCGCGGCCGGCAGATCGAATGGCAGCGTCTGCTGCCATTTGCTGCGGGCACGCTGTTGATGGTGCTGGGTCTGTTTTGCGCTTGGCAGACCTGGCAAATCGCCGACGAAAGCAGCGCGATCGAGCGCGTGCGTCAGGCACAGGATCAAGCGGTGCAGGCGCTAGGCAGCGATATGGCGCAACAGCGGGCTGCACTGGAACAAGCGGTGGCCGCCATGCCTCCAGATGCATGGCAGACCGACCCCGCCGCCGCTGCCACAGCGCTCCGCGGCCAGTTGCCCCAGGTGCTGGCGTTGGAATTCTTCAGCGGCAACCTCGATGAAGTGCTGCATGCCAACTACCGCGAGTTCGGCTACGCGAAGGCCGCCCAGCTGATGACCTCGCAGACGGTGGATGGCATCACGTTGTTCCAGACCGTGCGAATGATGAGCGGCGAGCGGCGACTGACCCTGGCATTGCCCATTGGACAGCCGCAGCGCCCCCTGGCCTGGGTCTGGTTCGAGCTGCCGTTTGCACTGGTTCAACAGCGTTTCGACGCTATTCCGCCTGCAGGGGGCAGACTGGAGCTTCATCAGGGCAATGACCACAGCATGCAGCTGTTGGCCCACGGCGCGGCTTCTGCCATGAGCGAGATGCGGGGCAAGCCCATCGTGGGCAGCACGTTGAGCGTGGTGGCGGGCCTTCCTGATGCCTTTATCCTTTTGCCGCGATTCTGGCCGTTCACCGCACTGCTAGCATTGCTGGGACTGGGTGGCGGCGCTTACCTGATCTGGCTGCGCGATCACTCGCCCGGCCGACGCAAGACCGAACTTGAGGAACCGATTTTGTCCGACGTGATTGAGAACACCCCCGAGCCGGCCAAGCCGGCGTCAGCCCGTCCCGCCAAGCCGGCCGCGGCGGCGCCCGCCGCTCCGGTCAGCGTGGACCCGACGATCTTCCGCGCGTATGACGTGCGCGGCGTGGTCGGCAAGAGCCTGACCAAGGATGTCGCCCAACTGCTGGGTCAGGCGATCGGTACGGTGATGCGCGAGAAGGGCCTGCGCGAGATCGTGGTGGGTCGCGATGGTCGCCTGTCCGGTCCTGAGCTGGCTGGCGCGTTGTCCGATGGCTTGCGCGAGGCGGGCATCGATGTCATCGACATCGGTGCGGTGCCGACCCCGGTGGTGTACTACGCCGCTTACCGCTTCAACACCGGTAGCGGCGTGGCGGTGACCGGTAGCCACAACCCGCCGGACTACAACGGCTTCAAGATCGTGGTGGGCGGCGAGACGCTGTCCGAAGGTGCCATCCAGGATCTCTATCACCGCATCGCCTCCAACGAACTGGAGCGCGGCGGCAGGGGCAGCTTGCGCCATATCGACGTGGTGCCGGATTACATCGAGCGCATCACTTCCGACGTGCAGGCCGAGCGCCGCATGAAGATTGTGGTCGACTGCGGCAACGGCATCCCCGGCGCGGTGGCGCCGCAGGTGCTCGAAGGCATCGGATGCGAAGTGATTCCGTTGTATTGCGATGTGGACGGCACCTTCCCGAACCACCATCCGGACCCGTCCGATCCGCATAACCTGGAAGACCTGATCCTCGCGGTGAAGAGCACCGGCGCCGACCTCGGCGTGGCCTTCGACGGCGATGGCGACCGCCTTGGCGTGGTGACCAAGGCCGGAGAGATCATCTTCCCGGATCGCACCCTGATGCTGTTCGCACGTGACGTGCTGTCGCGTCAGCCAGGTGCCACCATCATCTACGACGTGAAGTGCACGGGTCACCTCAAGGGGCAGATCCTCGACGCTGGCGGCAGCCCGCTGATGTGGCGCACCGGCCATTCACTAATCAAGAGCAAGATGCGCGAGACCGGCGCTGAGCTGGCTGGCGAGATGAGCGGTCACTTCTTCTTCAAGGAGCGTTGGTACGGCTTCGATGACGGCATTTATGCCTGCGCTCGTTTGCTGGAAATCCTCGCCAGCGATCCGGAGGAACGTACGCCGGACGCGATCTTCGCTACCTGCCCGAAAGGCGTCTCCACGCCCGAGCTGAAGATCGAGATGGAGGAAGGCGAGCACTACAAGTTCATCGAGAAGTTCCGCCAGAGCGCGACCTTCGGCGATGTCGCGCTCACCACCATCGATGGCGTGCGTGCGGACTGGCCGGATGGCTGGGGCCTGGTGCGCCCGTCCAACACCACGCCGATTTTGGTGCTGCGATTCGATGCAGACAACGACGCTGCGCTCAAGCGCATTCAGCACGTATTCCGCGAGCAGCTTCTGGCAGTGGATGCGGGGTTGAAGCTGCCGTTCTGAGCCAGTGGTTTTTCGCGAGCCTTGCACGGGGTGCAAGGCTCGCAGACCACTAACCCTTACTTCTGCGCCGCCTTCAACTCACGATAATGTTGAAGTTGCTGCACCATCTTCTGACTGGTGACGTCTCGTGTGGCTTGCTCGCGATCCAGCGTGGCGCGTTGCCCGGCAACGATGCTGCGCTGCTTGGCGATGCTGTCGCTGAGAACTTTGGGCACTGGCTGCTTGGCATGCTCAAGATCACCGGCGCGGCTCAGCAGATCCGTTAACGCCTTCTCCTGACTGCGCAGGTTGATTTGCGTGGTGTGGATCTGCTGGTCGATGTTGTCCAGCTCCTGCTGCAGCGTGGCTTTGTAGGCATCCTCGGTGGGATAGGCCGACAACATCTGAGAATCGTTGCGGGCCCGCTCCTGAGCGGCGCGCTGCTGTGCCGCCAGTTCATCCGCCTGTTTGTGCGCGGCGGCGCGTTCCTCGGGATTGAGCTGCCGCTCGACGTGCTGGATGACCAGGCCGCGGTCGTTGACCACGTCGTAGCCATATTTGATGGCATCGGTGCTGAGGCTGTCGCTGTAATGCGGCAGGCCCTGGCTGTCGTGCCATTTGTAGCGCATGCCGTTGTTGTTCTGGCTGCTCTGCGCGGCACAGGTGAGCGTACCCGTCGCCATGATGGCGGTGACTAAGATGAGACTGGTTTTACGCATGGACTTCCCCCTTGAGGGCGGGAGTATAGCCCTCGCAGATGCACGCTTCGGCGACGGTATATCACAGCCGCCGTGATGCGGTTCTCCTACCGGCCGGGTAGGCGATTCATGCACTCACGCCGTAGCGTTCCCGATAAGCCCGCAGGCGTGCATGCTCGCCGGCCAGCTCCGGGTGTTCGCCTGCGTAAGCCATCACGTCGGCGAGGCTGGTGATGGCGATTACTGGAATACCGAACTCAGCAGTGACTTCCTGCGCTGCCGACAGTGAACCCTGCCCGCGCTCCTGACGATCCAGCGCGATCAGCACGCCGGCCGGTGTCGCACCGTGGGCGCGGATCAGCGCCAGTGATTCGCGCACCGCGGTGCCAGCTGTCATCACATCGTCCACGATCAGCACGTGCCCTTTGAGCGGGGCACCTACCAACACGCCGCCTTCGCCATGATCCTTGGCTTCCTTGCGGTTGTAGGCCCAGGGCAGGTCGCGGTCATGCTGGTCGGCTAGTGCAATCGCCGTAGCCGCCGCCAATGCGATGCCTTTGTAGGCGGGGCCGAACAGCATGTCGACCCCGAGATCGGCGTTCGCCACCGCCGACGCATAGGCACGGCCCAGGCGAGCCAGCGCGGCGCCGGAATCGATGCGACCCATATTGAAGAAGTACGGGCTCTGTCGGCCGGATTTGAGCGTGAACTCGCCAAAGCACAGCACTTCGCGCTGCAGGGTAAGTTCGATGAAATCGCGCTGGTAGTCGTGCACGGCAGGTCTCGCAAGGTCAGGATGCTAAGGAAGCGGGCACCACATCAAATGTTGTGGCCCGGAACGCCCGCCATGGTACAGCTCGCCGCTGTCCACGAAGCCGGCTCGCAGATAAAGCGCCCGCGCAGCAAGGTTGCGGCAGTTCACGGTCAATACCAGCAGGCGGGCTTCGGCGTGGCGCATCGCAAGATCGTCGTTCAAGGCGGCGAGCGCCGGCGTGCCGAAGCCGCGCCCCTGCCAGTTCATGTCGATAAAGAGCGATCGCAGACCCAGCGCGGGCACATCGAAATCGCGGTCCGCCACGCTGCGTGCGCTGTGTTCGATGCGGTAATAACCCACGGGCGTGCCGCCGAACAGGATCGTCATCGGCGTGCTGCCGGGGCACTGTTCCGCGTCGGCCAGTGAGACATCGATGGGACTGACAAAAGCATACTGTTCGGGTTGCACGCGCAGACCCAGTACGGCAGAGCGGAGTTCGGCCGTGACGGGGGCGACGCGAATGGCGGGTGGCTCGGGCATGGTTGCTATGATGGCGCATCACTCAAGGATTTCGCATGCGCATCATCAGCCTCAACGCCAATGGCATCCGCTCGGCCGCGAACAAGGGCGTGTTCGAATGGTTACGCAAGCAACAGGCCGACGTGGTCTGCCTGCAGGAAACCAAGGCGCAGGAAGATCAGCTCAGCGACCCCATGTTCCGCCCCGATGGTCACCACTGCTTCTACCGCGATGCCACCAGCAAGAAGGGCTACAGCGGCGTAGCGATCTATGCGAAGCGCGAGCCGGACCAGGTGCTGACGGAGCTGGGCTGGGACGAGTTCGACAACGAAGGGCGCTATATCGAGGCGCGTTTCGGCAACTTGAGCGTGGTGTCGCTGTACGTGCCGTCCGGCTCGTCCGGCGACGAGCGCCAGCAGTTCAAGTTCAAAGTGATGGAATGGATCACCCCGATCTTCCAGCAATGGCTGGAAAGCGGCCGCGACTACGTGATTTGTGGCGACTGGAACATCGTTCATACCAAGAACGACATCAAGAACTGGAGCTCCAATCAGAAGAATTCCGGCTGTCTGCCGGATGAGCGCGCCTGGCTTGACCTGCTGTTCCAGCAGCGCGGATGGGTAGATAGCTTCCGCGTCATCAAGCCCGATGCAGTGGAATACACGTGGTGGTCTAACCGCGGGCAGGCCCGAGCGAACAATGTGGGGTGGCGCATCGACTACCAGGTGGTAACACCTTCGCTGCGCGACCGTCTGAAGGCTTGTTCGGTCTACCGTGACGAGCGCTTCTCCGACCATGCGCCGTATACGGTCGACTATGCCGACTGAGATGTCGGCAACAAAACCGGCTGACGCAGTGGCTAAACCCGCGCACCTGTCGGTATGGAAAGCCTTCTCCCAGCCTGCGGCCTGGACCATGTTCCTGCTCGGCTTCTCATCGGGCCTGCCGTTCTTGCTGGTGGCCGGCACGCTCGCCTACTGGCTGAAGGAGAAGGGCATTGAGCTGAAGGACATCACGATGATCGCGAGCGCGGGGATGACTTACGCGTTCAAGTTCGTCTGGGCGCCATTGCTCGATCATTGGAAGCTTCCCGGGTTTCGCCGGCTGGGGCAGCGCCGCGGTTGGTTGTTGTTCGCGCAGTTGGGTGTGGCTGCTGGCCTGCTCGCGATGGCGGTGTTGACGCCGGCGCAGCTGGTGCCGTTTGTCGTGGCGACGCTCGCGGTGGCGTTCTTCGGTGCCACCCAGGATATCGCGGTGGACGCTTATCGCATCGAGATCGCGCCGGTGGAAGCGCAAGGTGCTTTGGTCGCGACTTATTCACTGGGCTACCGCATCGCGCTGATCGCGGCCGGCGCGCTGGCCTTGATCATGGCGGATCACGTTCCCTGGAGCTGGGTGTATGTGGCGATGGCGATTGGCATGGGCTTGCCGGTGGCCACCACCCTGATCTCGCGCGAGCCGGATGTGATCCGCGCTGTCCCTCGCAGCTGGGGTGATGCGATGCGCGAGGCGGTGGTCGACCCTTTCGCCGATTTCTTCCGTCGCTACGGCTGGCATATAGCGGGTGTGACGCTGCTGTTCATCCTGCTGTTCAAGATTCCGGAACAGGCCACCATCGGCGGCGTGATGAGCCCGTTCTACCGCGACATGGGGTTCTCCAAGACCGAGATCGGCACCATCACCAAGATCTACGGCATCTGGATTGGCATCGTCGGCGTGTTCATCGGTGGCGCGGCAGTGGCGCGTTGGGGTGCATGGCGTACGTTGGGTGTGACCATCGTGCTCTGTGGAGCGAGCAATCTGTTATACCTGCTGGTGATCGGGCATCCGGGTAACTTGCTCGTACTCACCTTGGTGATTTCCGGAGAGAATCTCACGCTGGGCATTCTCGGGCCGCCGACAGTGGCCTTCCTGTCCTCGCTGGTGAATCGCCAACACACGGCGACGCAGTACGCGCTGCTGAGTTCCCTGGTGAACCTGCCAGGCAAGTTGTTGGGCTTCTTCGCTGGCGGCATCGCCATGTCCACTGGGTACGGGGCCTATTTCGTCATCACCGTGGTGGCGATCCTGCCTGCCACGGCATTGTTCCTGTATCTGTGGCCCTTTCATCGCGGCACCGAGCGAGCGAGAGAAGGAGAGTAAGTCCAGCTTCGGGCGGGCCCTGCGAGGCCGCGTTTCGAGATTGCCAACCATGCCGCGAATTTGGCCGAACAACCGACTTGCCAGCCGGCCGCGCCGTGATCACCATGCCTTCGTCAGGGGGCCATGCGTGATCAGGGAGCACAACGCCTGTGCCAGACATCGTCATACGCCATATCGACGGCCTCATGGCTGAGCGAATCAAGTCACTGGCCAAAGACCGGCAGTGGTCGATCAATGATGTGGTACTGCATGCGTTACGGCATGGCCTGGGTATGGCTTCGGGCAACATTTTCGCCGAAACCATGCTCAATCCGGACGAGCTGACCGTGCTGAGCGGTCAATGGGATGCCAGGGAGAAGGCCGCCTTGCAGGAGGCTATTCAGGCCTTGTCATTGACGAGGCCGACGCAGTTGTCGCCGGCCAACTTGTCACTGGACGAGTCGTTAGGCTGAAGCGGGATAGATCCCGCCCAACACACGCGGACCGCGCGCACCGGTCACCGCCGGCAAGTTGCCGGGCAGGCCGAGCAAGCGTTGTCGGGCCAGCCAGGCGAACGCCGTGGCTTCGAGGTAATCCGGATCGATGCCGAAATCCGCGGTGCTGCGCGTCGCCCGCGGCGCCAACAGCTCCGTCAGTCGCTGCATCAGCACACTATTGTGTACGCCGCCGCCGCAGGCCAGGACGTCGACCACGTCCGGAGCATGACGCAGGATGGCCTCGGCCACACTGCGCGCGGAAAACTCCAGAAGCGTCGCCTGCACGTCTGCCGCTGCCAACGTAGCCACGCGTGGATGCGCATCCAGCCAGGCCAGGTGGAAGTGCTCGCGCCCGGTGCTCTTGGGCGGGGGCAGGGCGAAATAGGGATCGGCCAATAGCCCGGTCAGCAACACATCGTCCACCGCGCCGCTGCGCGCGAAGGCGCCGTCGTGGTCGAAGGCCTCGCCGCGATGGCGCAGGCACCATGCATCCATCAGTCCATTGGCTGGGCCGGTATCGAAGCCAACTACGCGGCCGTCGGCGCCGAGTACGGTGATGTTCGCGATGCCGCCGAGGTTGAGCACCACACGGGTTTTCCCTGTAAGGGAAAGCAGCATGGCGTGTACGGCGGGCAATAGAGGTGCACCCTGGCCGCCGGCGGCGACATCGGCACGGCGGAAATCCGCGATCACGTCGATACCGCAACGCTCGGCGATGACCGAGGGGTCGCCCACCTGCAAAGTGAAGGGGTAGTCGCCCTGCGGGCGATGCCGCAAGGTCTGACCGTGCGAGCCCACGGCGCGCACGGCGGATGCCGCTGTGCCACTGCTCTCCAGCAACCGTTGCGTGGCCTCGGCGAAGCATTGGCCGATGGCTACATCCAGCTGCCCATAGGCATCGAGATCGAGGCGGGTTTCGTCCTGTGCCACGGCGAGAATGCGCGCGCGCAGTGTCTCCGGCCACGGATGGGTAAGTGCCGCAAGCAACTGCGGCCGGTCCTGCTCGAAGCGCACCAGCGCGGCGTCGATGCCGTCGGCGCTGGTGCCGGAAATCAGGCCGATATAGAGCGCTGCGGCTTCATTCACGTGAGGCGGCGGCTCAGTCGTCGTTGCGCGAAGTGCCGCCGACGCGGGCCAGCTTGATGTTCGCGTCCAGCGCTTTGAGGCGAGCCAGCTGCGGCTGGACCACCTGCGACTTGAACTTCGCCATCTGCGCGCCGGGCAGCGGCTCCGGCTTGGGCAAGGTGACCTTCTGTGGGTCGCGTTGCACATTGTTGACGCGGAATTCGTAGTGCAGATGCGGGCCAGTGGCGAGGCCGGTCATGCCGACGAAACCGATCACCGAGCCCTGGCTGACGCGCTGCCCCAACTTGACGTTGGCGAATTTGGACATGTGCCCATAGGCCGTGCTGATCGAGCTGTTGTGCTGGAGGATCACGAAGTTGCCGTAGCCGTTCATCCAGCCCTTGTATTTCACCACGCCGTCGCCGGCCGCGTGAATCGGCGTGCCGGTGGGGGCGGCGTAATCCACGCCCTGATGCGCGCGCATGCGGCCCAGGATCGGATGCATGCGTGCCGCGCTGAACTGTGAGGAGATGCGGGTGAAGTCCACCGGGATGCGCAGGAACGACTTCTGGATGGGGCGGCCGTCCTCACTAAACCAGCCGTAGCTGCCGTCGTCTTTCTTGAAGCGGTAGGCCGTGTAGCGCTCGCCCTGGTTGACGAACTCAGCGGCGACGATCTCGCCTTCGTGCAAATACGCGCCGTCGCGGTACACGTCGTCGTAGATCACGGTGAAGCTATCGCCTTCGCGCAGGTCCTGCACGAAGTCGATGTCGTATTTGAAGAGTTCGGCGAGCTTGAGCACCATCGCGTTGCTCATGCCTGCCTTGGAGCCAGCGGCGAACAGCGAGCTGTCGATGATGCCGTGCGATACGTGCTCGCGACGTTCCACCTCGCGCGTCTGCGCGGTAACGGTGGGCTTGTCGCCGTCGAAGCGGACGATGGCGCGGCTCGCTTCATCCTTGTCGAAACGAATGCCGCGCAAGCTGCCGTCGGTGCCTAGAAGGAAGTCGAACTCCTGGCCCGGGCGGATGTTATGCAGCGCTTTCGCGTCGCCGGCTTCGTCCATGACGCGCTGGAGATCGGTAAGGCTAAGACCCTGGCTCTGAAAGATGTCGGAGAGCGTCTGGCCGGGCTGCACCTGTACGATATGCCAGTCCTCGACGGTCGGCGCACGTACGGCGGTTTCTGGCAGGGCCTTGGGCAGCGCCAGCGGCAGCATCGCGTGGGCAGTGGGCACTGGGTCGGGACGCATCGCGCTGGCCCAGGCGGGAATGATGAAGCCAGAAAGCGCGGTGATCAGCAGGGCCGTGCCGGCGAGCATCCAGCGCTCACGATGCCAGCGGATCGGCTCGGCATCGTTGTGATTGCAAAAGGACCAGTGCGAAAAACGCTCGTAAAAGTGAGAGTGCCGACGCTGCGCCTTGCGGCGGATAGCTTGTTTGCGCGCTGCACGCGCGATCTGCGTTCCCTCACCCATGCCCAGCGCGCCCCGGTACAAATTATGTAATGCCGCGTACCATAACGGCCCTGTGTAAATGGCGTCAACGCCTTTTCCATCAAGGGTTTGCGTGATGTTTGCGGTTAACGCACAATTAACGCCGCGACGTGACGGCCGTCGACTCTTTGGCTGTCTAGACAACAATGATTTGAGGATTGCATGAACGAGCTTGAGCAGGCGCTGACCACTATCGCGCGCGGCGCCGACGAAATCATCAAGCGAGAGGATTTGGTCGAACGCCTCAAGAGTGGGCGTCCGCTGCGCATCAAGGCTGGCTTCGACCCGACCGCGCCGGATCTCCACCTCGGCCACACGGTGCTGTTGAACAAGATGCGCCAGTTCCAGGATCTGGGGCACCAGGTGATTTTTCTGATTGGCGATTTCACCGGCATGATTGGTGATCCCACCGGCAAGAACATCACGCGTAAGCCGCTCACGCGCGAGGATGTACTGGCCAATGCCGAGACCTACGCCGAGCAGGTCTATAAGGTGCTTGATCGCGACAAGACCGAGCTGCGCTTCAACTCCGAATGGTTCGGCCAGATGACCGCGGCCGACATGATCAAGCTCGCCGCACAGCATACGGTGGCGCGCATGCTTGAGCGTGACGACTTCGCCAAGCGTTATGCCGGGCAGCAGCCCATCGCCATCCATGAGTTCCTCTATCCGCTGGTTCAGGGCTACGACTCCGTAGCGCTCAAGTGCGACGTCGAACTCGGTGGCACCGACCAGAAATTCAATTTGCTGATGGGCCGCGCCCTGCAGGAGCACCACGGCCAGCCACCGCAGATCGTGTTGACCATGCCCCTGTTGGAGGGGCTGGACGGCGTCAACAAGATGTCCAAGTCACTCGGCAACTACATCGGCATCAACGAGCCGGCGATCGACATCGTCACCAAGACCATGAAGATCGGCGATGAGCTGATGTGGCGTTGGTTTGAGCTGCTGAGCTTCGAGGTGTCGCTCGATGAGCTCGCCCAGATGAAGCGTGATATCGACAGCGGGGCACTCAATCCGCGCGACGCCAAACTGCGACTGGCGCGTGAATTGACGGTGCGCTTCCACGGTGCGGAGGCCGCCGAGCAGGCGATTGCCGGCTGGCACGCCGTCGTGCGTGGCGAAGGCGATACCGGCCTGCTTCCGCTTAGTGAGATCGTTGTGCCAGCAGAGGGCCTGCGTCTGCCCGCGCTGCTCACGGCGGCAGGGCTCACTGCTAGTAACTCGGAAGCGAACCGCAAGCTCAAAGAGCGTGCGGTTCGCATCGACGCTGAAGTGGTGGAGGACGCGCAACGCGTGTTCGAGGCAGGCTTTGAGGCCGTGCTGCAGGTGGGCAAGCGTAACTTCGCGCGCGTATCTTTGAAGCTTGCGTGAGCCAAAGGCGGCGACGCATGCCGTCGCTCCCCGCAGCGTCGTGCCACGCTACGAGGAATAACAAGCGCTTACGAAAAACTTCAAAAAAGTTTCACGATTTCGCTTGCCAAACATGGGGGCCATCCTTAGTATTCGCCTCCCCGCCGCTGCAGCGTCACAGCACGGCAACAACCACAGCAAAAAATTTCTTCGCTGCAGGTGTTGACGAGATGGAAAGACGATGTAGAATGGGCGGCTCACCCGGGACGAAACGTTTCGGGGCGACTTGAAGAAAGAGTCGCAAGTGATTGATCTTTGACAGTGTGC
>NZ_JAPDPD010000039.1 GCF_026283965.1 Dyella subtropica | reverse complement strand
TCGCTTGCATGCGCAAGCTATTAACCGTGCTCAACGCCATGGTTCGCGACAACGCCTCGTGGCATCTGGAACATGCGACATCCGCTTGACTGCCAACACAGTTGCTCACCTCAATCCTCTCCCCGAAAGGGAGAGGAGGCAAAAGCGCTACACCTGCGCCGCCAACCCATAACGATCCATCCGCCGATACAGCGCCTGCCGCGACAACCCAAGCGCCTGCGCCGCGCGACTCACCACACCATCCGCTTTGTCCAGGGCAGCCTCCACCGCCTCACGGCTCGGCTCATCCAGATTGCGCGTCACACCCAACGGCGACTGCGGCAAATTGAGCTGCTCTGGCGTAACGCGACCATCGCCCGCGAGCAATGCCGCACGCTCAATGGCGTTCTTCAGCTCACGCACATTGCCGGGCCAGGCATACGAGAGCAGCGCCTCGCGCGCCGCTTCGCCCAGGACGGCGCGGCCGTCGAGGAAGTACTCGGCCAGCGGCAGGATGTCGTCGCTGCGTTCCGCCAGCGGCGGCAGATTCACCTCGATCACATTGAGGCGGTAGTAGAGATCTTCGCGGAATGTGCCGGCGCGGATCATCGCCTTCAAATCCGCGTTGGTCGCGCTGAGCACACGCACTTTCACGTGCCGCGAGCGACCGGAACCCAACCGTTCGAACTGCCCGGTTTCCAGTACGCGCAACAACTTCACCTGCCCCGACAACGGCAGGTTGCCGATTTCGTCCAGGAACAGCGTGCCGCCATCGGCCAGCTCAAAGCGTCCTTCGCGTGCCTTGTTGGCGCCGGTGTATGCGCCAGCTTCGGCACCGAACAGCTCGGCTTCGATCAGCTCGCCGGGCAGCGCGCCGCAATTCACCGCAATGAAAGCCCCACGCTTGACTGCCGAATTGGCATGCACGATGGCCGCGATGCGTTCCTTGCCGGCACCGTTGGGGCCGGTGATCAGCACCGGCACATCCGAGCGCGCCACCTGGCAAGCCAGCTCCAGCGTGCGCGCCATGGCTTCAGAAGCAAATACGAGACTGTCCAGGTCATAGCGACGCTGCAAGTCCTCGCGTCGCTTGCGACGCTCGTAACGTGCGCGCGCCACTTCGCGGGTGGATTCCGACAGCTCCAGCAGGTTCTCCACCGTCGCCAGCAGCTTGGCGTCGTCCCATGGCTTGGCGAGATAGTCCGCCGCGCCCGCCTTGACCAACTCCACGGCGGTTTCCAGGTGCGTCCATGCGGTGAGCAGGATCACCGGCAGATCCGTATGGCGCTGGCGGATGGCGCGAAACAACGCCACGCCCTCTTCGCCCGAGGTGGTGTCGGCGGTGAAGTTCATGTCCTGAATCACCACGTCGATGCGCTCGCGTTCGAGCAGGTCCAGGCCCTGCTCCGGCGTGAGTGCGGTCAACGGGCGGATCTCGTGCAGGGAAAGCGCCAGCGACAGCGCCTCCCCCACGGCCGGGTTGTCGTCGATGATCAGGACGGTGCGCATAGGGCTCTTAGGCATGCAGGAATGGATGCATCCTGCCGGCAAAACGTTGCTATGACCATCGACCTATTCATTGAGCTGCCAGGGGGCGCGCCGATGCCTTGCCGGCCTTCGCCTCGGCGATCCAGGCGTCGATACGCGCCTCCAGCACGTCCAGCGGCAGCGCGCCGCCGCCGAGAATCTCATCGTGGAACGCGCGGATGTCGAAGCGGTCGCCCAACGCCTTCTTCGCCCGCTCGCGCAGCTCGAGAAGCTTCAGCTGGCCCATCTTGTAAGCCAGCGCCTGGCCCGGCCAGGTGACGTAGCGGTCGGTTTCCGCCTGCAGGTCCGGTTCGTCCTGGCTGGAATGGGCGTGGAAGAAGTCCACCATCTGCTGCCGCGTCCAATGCTTGTAGTGCACGCCGGTGTCGAGCACCAGACGATCGGCGCGCAGCAATTCTTCAGACAGACGGCCGTAGTCGGAGATCGGGTCCTTGAAGAAGCCGATGTCCTTACCGAGACGCTCCGCATACAGCGCCCAGCCCTCGATATAGGCGGTGTAACCAGCCTGCTGACGGAACGGCGGCAACGCCGGCAGCGTCTGCGCAATCGAAATCTGCATGTGATGGCCGGGAATCGCCTCGTGGTACGCGGTCGATTCGATGGCCGGCGTGGTGCGGTTGGCGAAGTCGCTGGTATTGACGAACACCTGGCCCGGCCGCGAGCCATCCGGCGTGCCCTGGTGGTACTCGGCACCGGGGGCTTCCTTCTCGCGGTATGCCTCGACCGGCAACACTTCGACCTTGGTTTTCGGCAACAGGCCAAACAGCTTCGGCAGCTCCGGCTGCATCTGCGCGATGAAGCCGCGATAGCGATTGAGGATGTCCTCACGCGAGGTCGGGTGCACTTTCGGATCGGTCTTCAGCGCTGCGCGGAAGCTGGCGAGATCCTTGTAGCCCTGCGCCTTGGCGATGACAGTCATCTCCGCCTCGATGCGCTTCACCTCCGAGAGACCGAGCTCATGGATGTGCTGCGGGCTTTCCTTGGTCGTCGTCATCTGCTCGACGTCGTAACGATAGATCGCGTCGCCATTCGGCAACTGCCACACGCCGGGCTGGGTGCGGCCATGCGGCGCGTAATCCTTCGCCACGAACTCGCCCAACTTTTTGTAGGCTGGGCGCACGTCGTTATCGATCGCCGCGACGATCGCGTCGTGCAGCCGCTTGCGGTCCGCCTGCGACACCGTGTCGGGGAAATGCTTCAACGGCTCGGCGAATGCGCTGTCCTCACCGGCCGGCTTGGCGATGCTGTCGATCTGCGTCACCACTTTTTCAAGCAGATAACGCGGCGGCATCAGGCCGTCTTTCATACCCTGCCGCGCCACGGCAGTAGTCTGCTCCAGCACCTGCGGAATCGAACGCAACCGGGCAAGGTAGTCGTCGTATTGCTTGGTGGTATCGAACGGGATCGAGCTGACGTAACCCGGCAGTTGCAGCTGTATGCCGTTCATCTGGTCCAGCGGCATCTCATACAACTTGAGGTCGTAGCCGCGCAGGCTGTCCTTGAGCTGGCGCACCATCAGTTGCTGGTTGAGCTTGTCCTCGCCGGAGAAGCCGGTGGTGTCGATCGCCTCGAAACGCTTGAGGAAGCCTTCGGTCACCTTGCGCTCCGCCATGGCGTGCGCCAGCGAGGCATCGCTCCAGCGGTCGTTGTAACGCAAGTCACCAAGGACGGTCGCGAACTCCGGCGAACTCTCCAGATTGTGCTGCCATTGCTCGGCGAGCAGCGCATTGAGCGCCTTGACCCGACTTGCCACATCCGTCTGCGTCGCTTGAGTTGCCGGCGCCGCTTGCACGTGGGCGGCGAGGGTCGCCGAACCCAAAAGGCTGACGCAGATGAGCCAAGGCAAAGTCTTCATCAAATAGATCCTTCGAGGGTGGAGGTCAGGATTGTGCCGGTAAGGGAGCGGATCATCCCATGCCGGATAGCATGGGTCCCGCCCTTCCATCTCAATGGTCGCGTGCGACCTCGGCTGGCGCCACATCCCCTGCCCTTTCAGCCAACGGAAGCGCATCGGTGACCAGGTGCACCAGGAAGCGGCCCGGCTGTTCCTGCATGACCATGTGTGCCGAGTCGGCAAACAGCACCAGGCGCTTTGACGGTGCCTCGATATGCTCGAACCACTGCTCCGCGAGTTCATGCGATGTCGTGTAGTCGTGCTGACCGGTCAACAGGATCACGGGGCAGCCGAAGCGGGTCACATGATCGAAATCGACCGCAGTCAAGGGGCCCAGCAGGTGCTTCAACGTGAACAGGCTGCCTTTGCCGACCGCATCGAGATCGCCCTTGCTGTAGTCCGGCGAGAGCGTTTCGGCATCGGAATCAAAGCGGTAGTCAGTGCGCCCAAAGGCGAGGCCGCCGTAATACATCTCCCACTTGCTGCGCACGCCGATGCGGTCGATGGTCGGCGGCGTCAGGCCCGGGTAGGGTGCGATGGCCTGCAGCTCCTTGCTGGCTGCGCTATTGCCGCGGGCCTTGGCTTCGTCCATGGCAAAGCGATACCCCAGCTCTTCATTCCTGATGACGTTGACGACCTGGCCTACGCCGATATACGCGTAGAACCAATCCGGATGCCGCTGGGCAAGGCGTACCCCCAATACCGTGCCCCACGAATGCCCCATGAGAAAGACTTTGCGTTTGTCGTACTGCTTGCGCAGGTATTCGACGACCTCCGCGGCATCGTCCGTCATGCCATCGATGGTCATCCCAGGCGCCATCTGCTGCTCGGTATTGGATGCATAGGTCTTGCCTGCGCCGCGCTGATCCCACTGCACCACCGTGAAGTAGTCCTCCCAGGGCGACTGGTAGGTATAGGCAATCGGCATGCTCGTGGAAGCGGGGCCACCATGCAGCACCAACAGGATCGGGTTGCGCCGATCCTTGCCGCGAATCGACAGCCACTGATCGATGCCGCCAATGCGAACCTTCACCAACTCTTCGACGCCTTGAGGCGAAACGATCTTTCGCGTGTTCGCAATGATGCGGGCCACCTCATCGCGCGACAGGGAGGAAGATGCATCCTTCGCCGATGTCGATGCTGGCGCATCGGACGCCAGCGCCGACTGTGCCAGGCAGAGAACCGCCGTACTCATGCCGAGCACGGCCATCGACAAAAGAGAGGCGATAGAACGGTGTGTGGTCATCAGAAACACCCTTATGACAGACGCCCTTGTGAGAGACGCGAGGATATGCCGAAGCCAGCACGCCCCCATCGGCGTGCATGGCATAGAAAAACCATCAGGCGCAGCGGTTACACCGACCGGGTCGCCACCACTGGCGGCACGGCCGCCGCGCGCAGCGCCGGCCCCAGCACAGCGAGTTGCCCAAGCAGCCACAGCATCAGGGCGCCTATCGGCAGATAGAACAACGGCAGGCGCGGCAGCTCATAGAATTTCATCAGCGCCAGGTTCAGCGCGAACGCCATCGCCATACCCAGCGCAATGCCGCCGCTGACGATCAGGAAGTTCTCGGTTTGGAAGTAACTGAGAATGTCACCCCGCGTGGCCCCCATCGCCCGGCGTATGCCGATCTGCTTGCGCCGCTGCTGCACCCAGAAGCTGGCCAAGCCGACAATGCCCATGGCGGTCACCAGCAACAGCGCAAAGATCACGCCCAGCAGCATGCCGGTCATCGCACGATCTTGCCGGAAGTTGGTTTCGCGCAGATCGCTCACGCTCCGACTGTTCACTGTGTCGAGCACCGCGTCCGGGGCAATGGCGACCACAGCAGCGCGGGCATCGCGCAGCACACGATTCAGCTCTGCCGGATCGGCGCGCAGCAAATATCTTCCGGCGAGGTACTTGCCTGGTTGTACTGGCGCGAAGACCGACCATTCCTCCTTACCCGCGCCCCAGCCCCAGGCTTCCGGCCTTATCAGATGTTCCAGCACGCCCATCACCCGGAAGTGATCCGAACCGGTCAAGAACTCTCGACCCAGCGGGTTCTCTCCTGGCCATAAGTGCTCCGCCAGTGCGCGCGTTACAAGCACCTGCGCGCCATGCGGAAGAACGTTGGTCAGCGGCTGATAGTCCTCTTGCTGCGGCATGCGTCCCGCCACCAACTTCACACCGAGCGCCTCCAGGCTGCCCTGACCGCCCATATAAATGTGCACAACGCCCCCACTCCCCGGCTTGGCCGGGTCCAGGGTGATGCCCATCGTGATCGCATGCTCGCTGAAGGGCACGGCGTTGATCACGCTCACCGACTGGACCCCGGGTATGGCGCGCAACCCGGCCACGACACGGGCATTGAGGTCGACAGCAGCGTCATCCGCAAAGCCCGCCATCCTGATCAGCGCCAACGAGGCTTCGTCGACGCCGCTGACGATATGTATCTGCTGCAACCGCCCTGCGATAAGAAAACAGGCATTGCACAGCACCGCGCAGGCCAGTGCTATTTCCATACCAATCAACAAAACCGCCAGCCGATGCCGCCGAAGCGCCGCAAAAATGGGTTGGATCTGCATCGTCTCGCTCCCTAGAGTGTTTTCAGCTGCAAACCGGGGGCAACCCGACTCGCGCGTAGCGCCGGCAACAAGCCGGCCAACAGGCTGGCTCCCACGGCCAGCACGAAGGTGACGGCAAACATGGTGCCGTCCAGATGAGCGAGGTCGGCGTAAGCAGCGGGCTGTTGGCGCACGGACCACAAGCCGGCCAGGGTCAGCAACAAGCCGCCCAAACCACCGAGCAGGCCTATGAATCCGGCCTCGACCAGGCACTGCGCGAAGATCGCTCTACGCGTCGCGCCAAGTGCCCTGCGTACACCGATCTCACCCGAGCGACGCAGAAACTTGGCCAGCAACAGCCCGACCGTGTTGAACAGGCAGATCGCGAGGAAGGCGAAAGCCAGCCAGGTCTGCAAGCGCACGTCGCTGGGCACGACACGGTTGTAGTCGAGCCAACCCATCAGGTCGCGCAAACGCGTGTTGTCGGCTCGTGCCAACCGGCCCAGCGCTTTTTGTTGAGCAGCGTAGTCGGCGAGGAATTGCTTGTAGCTGCTTACCTTGGCGGGAGAATTCAGCTGCGCCCAAAGCCGGACCCACGCGCAATCGGTATTCACCAAATGCCCTGGGGTTCTCGGAAGTTCCCAGCAGGTGAATTGCTCGAAGTTGCCGTCATTCACCTCCAGGCCGGTAGTGAACGGCATGAAGACGTCCTCCGGTTTGCTGTAAAAGCCTTCCGTCTGCCCGTTCGCAAAACTGCCGGCGGCTACGGTGTAGAACTGCGGCGAGGGCCGCCATGGCTTCAATACACCAACGATGCGCACGTCACTGTCGCGAACGCGCAACGTACGACCTACGCTGTTGGCGCCCCCGAACCATTTGTTGTTGAGATCGGCCGAGATCACCGCCACGCGAGAGCGACGCTCATCATCCTGCGGCTGCCAGCCGCCGCCGTATTGGAACGGCACATCGAACATCGGAAAGAAATCCGATGTAGTGGACAGCATCGTGAGCATCAGCGGCGGCAGGTTGACCCCCGATGCACGCAGCTTGACCTCACTATCGGCAACTAGCGCCTGCCGGTCTGCACGATGCGCATTCCACAAATCCGTCGCCGACTGATAATCCATCACATCGGTCGGTTCCTTGTGCTTGGTGGGCTCGGGACTGGGATCGACCTGCACGTAGAACAACGTAGAACTCTTGCCAGGCATGGGGTCGCCCGACAACAGACGCGTCACCGTCAACGTGGTCATGCTGGCACCGATACCGACAGCCATGGCCAGCACCATCAGCGCGGTGAGCATCTTGTTGCGCCTAAGACTTCGCAGCGCCAGGTCTAGGTAATAACCAAACATGCCTCACTCCATCGAAAGAAAGATTCACCGGTAGGAGCGCACCCTGTGCGCTACCGCCCTACATGCACCGAAAAGCATCGCGCACAGAGCCTGCCCCGGACTCGATCCGGGGGTGCGCTCCTACAGGGGTCACCAGACGTCATATAGACCGCGTCGCCGGCGTGCTTCGCAGACACCTAATCAGAATCAACCGGCGCTTGCGGTTGGGCTTGACCTCAACCACCCGGTCTAGAGCAGAGGTATCGCGAATCATTGAACGCTCCCTGGCCACGAACGGTGTGGCCCCTGGCTCAATCAGCAAACCGCGTGCCAAACCCGAGCATGGGATGAGGCGCTTTCAATTCAACGAGTTGTCGTTACGACCCGCGAGCCGAGGGTTGTCCGCGGACAGCGGGACGGACAGGCGGACAAGTGTCCGTTCGCTCAACTGTCGCTTGCTCTCCCCACGGCCTGAATCGCGTCGAATCTCAGTTACGCATGCGGTTAGCTCCCTCCCTTGCTTGCGACGCAAAGCTAGTCCCGTGGGACAGGGGGAGGGTTGGGGAGGGGTAAGCCCTTGAGAAAGCGTTTCGGGAGAGGTTTTCGCAAGTGTTCACCCCCTCCCAGCCTCCCCCTGTCCCACG
>NZ_JAPDPD010000038.1 GCF_026283965.1 Dyella subtropica | reverse complement strand
AGCGATCCCACATCAGCGCCTTCTGGGTGTCCGTGTAATGGATCCGGGGTCGTTGGGCCATTGGCAACACGCCTCCTGCTCAAGCAGTCTATGGGTGTTGCAACGACCGGCTGAATCCGCAACCCAAAGCAGACACTTCACACGTAAGGATTAGGTCTAGGGGGGAAAGGAATGGATATCGACTGGGACGATCTGGCGGATCGCTACGTGCAGCTCATTGAGGCCGGCCCAAGAAGCCAGCCCGAGCATTCGGCAATCGATGACTTGCTCGGCAAGGCAGCATCTAGTTTTCCCAAGAACAGACCATCCGATCTCGCGTGGTTCGTTGCCGCGCTCAATAAGGCCCCGAAAAAGTGGTTCGTCGCAAAGACGTTGGAGCGAGTCAATCCAGTCCCCAGCATCTTGTTTGATCCGCTCTTGACGGCAGCACTGGAAGAGCCAAACCCAAGTGCGAATCGGCTCTTCATAGCCCCGTGTGTGAGGGCTTTTGGCCGAGACGCGGTCAAGGCAAAGCTCAATGAGCTTGCCGCCCAGTCCGAACGTCACAGTGCTGATAGCCTTGCCTGGACCATGTATTGGGCGGATGCGAAAAGGTAAGGTCCGTTTTCGACCCATAGCAGACAACAGAATGCAGGCCGGATTTGGGGTGCATGAGCCGGGTCTTGGGTAGTCCAATGCAGGGGAACTAAGCGATGCGCGCGGATATATGCGACTCCGATGATGAAGTGGCAGTGGACCGGTTCAAGAGCACATTGACCAAAATGGGGGCTAAAGCTCTTGGCAAGACGTGGGCCATCGGAGTTGATGTACTCGATTTGCAGATCGGCGATGAGACCCTAAGGGTCTTTTCAGATGCGTGGTCCGTTGATATCGAAGGGACCGATCAACTAGTTCGCCGGGTACTTTGCGTCTTTAATGAGGTTGGTTCGTAGGGCTGACGTAATGTCCGCTTCCGACCCAAAACAGACATCGCTGAACCGAAGTAGCCCCAACGTATTTTTCTAGCGCCGGCGCCTGCCTTGCCGAGATAAGAGCCGCTGAGATGCCACAAGCCACGATTGACCTCGACCGCGATGAAGTTTTGCTTGGTGACTTGAATAACTTCACTGGCTTGAAGTCAATTCAGAACCCCTCGCAAGATCAAGTTAGGCTACATGCGGCGGCAGTACGTCGCCTGCTGCTCGAGGGGCATTTGGCACAGTCCTGCTCCAGTCGCAGCATAAAGTTGGCTTTCTTGGTTCCTGATGCGCTGCCACTAGTTCGCGACGCGCGCAAAGGCCACGTCCCCATCTTCCAACTGGCTGGGCTGGAGGTATTTGGCTTGATGATTGCCGGGCTCATGACGCATAAAGGGCCTCCGCGTGGACATCAAGCCGGTTTCGATCCTGGTCACCGCGTGGAGCTCGAGTGCGGTAGCTTCCTCAAGCAGGTGGTAGCCGGCGCTGCGGGTGAGATGATCACAAGGCATGATGTGATCATCTATGTCGCCAATAAAGTGGGTGGTGTGCATTTCGACCCAAAGCCCACAAATAAGCTGCCTGAGGCAAAGCTGCATGCACTTGGCGTCTTTCGTAATAGCGTAAGAATGGGCCTGGTAAACGGGATGCCTACAGTGAATTTCAATCACACCGCCCTTGAAGATCAGGCATCCAAGTTCCGTTACGAACCGGCCTTTATTGATGCGGCGTACCTCGAATTCCTGGCTTGCATCCAGTTCATAATCGATAGTCCAGCTGTTCTCGTTTTAAAGGAAGCGATCGAGGTGGATCTGCATGGTGCGTAGATTAAGTCGGATTCAAAGCATTAGCGAAGCGGTATCTCGCTTACGGATCCTGGGCTGCACCTGTAGTGTCCGCTACCCAAAGCGGATCTGACAGAAACGGGCGGCGAGTGACCCTGTGGAGAGGGGATGAAGCGACTTTCACCTGATCAGGTTTCCAGAATCGCGGTCTCTTTGACCGATATGCCAGAGCGGACCATCGTGCTTTTGGACGAGGTCGACGTCGCAGATCTCGATGTAGCCACATACAACGCCAACATCTACTGTTTGTCGCAAGACGGCGAAGTCCTCTGGCAGGTTGAAGCGAGTCCGAGCACTTATGAGAGGGACTCGTTCGTATCCCTTTCCCGCGCGACCGCCGGTTCACTAGTAGCCCGGCGCTTCTTCGGAAACACCTACGCTATTGATCAAGTTACCGGGGTGGCTCGCCAAATAGGCTGGTCCAAGTAACTATTGGCAATGTCCGCTTTCGACCCAAAACGGACATCATTGAAACAGTCATAGAGCCCCCCCAGGGACCGTAAGACCGCTGTATCGCATCGTCTAAATTACGCAGATGGAGATTGCTTAGATGACGTCGTTTGCAACCAAGTCGATCCTCGCCATTTCACTGGTTACCAATGGTCTGGTATGGCTTCGCCGCTTGTCGCGAGATCGTTGGTTGAAGGCTGTCATGGAGGTGGCCGAGCCTGGCTGTGAGATCGGCATGGAGGCCTGCGGCGGCGCCCATCATTGGGCGCGGGAACTGCAGGCGCATGGCTATCGCGTGAAGCTGATCGCGCCACAATTCGTGAAGCCGTATGTAAAGAGCAACAAGAACGATGCCAACGACGCCGCAGCGATCTGCGAGGCGATGAGTCGTCCGAGCTTGCGCTTTGTGAGTGTGAAGAGTGCCGCGCAACAGGATCTGCAGGCGATGCATCGGGTGCGGGCGAGCCTGGTCGAGCAGTGCACCGCCAAAGGCAACCAGATCCGCGGCTTGGTCGCGGAATACGGACTGGTGGCGCTGAAGGAAATGGTCTCGTTGCGCCGCGTGATCCCGTGCTGGCTGGAAGATGCCGACAACGGATTAAGTGCGTGTTTCCGCCGCTTGCTCGAAGGATTGCGGCGCGATCTTCACACGCTGGATGAACGCGTCGCGGAATTGGACGGCCAGATCAGCGAAGCGGCCAAAGCGGCTGCCGATGCGCGTCGACTGCAACAATTGCGCGGTGTCGGTCCCGTGGTCGCCACCGCCTTGGTGGCATCCGTGGGCGATGCCACGCAGTTTGCCAGCGGCCGACAGATGGCTGCATCCCTCGGTCTCACGCCCCGACAGCACAGCTCCGGCGGCAAGGATCGCTTGCTGGGTATTAGCAAGCGAGGTGACGCCTATGTTGTGGCGCGCCTGGCGTCGTCTTCCGCATTGTCGGCGATCCTTAAAAGCACCACCAAGCGAAAACAATTGAAAACAATGACCTAGAGCCAGCTCGGTGCCCATGCCGCACACCTGCTGATAGCTATGTGGATGCGCAGGCTAGACGATGACACCTATTGGGTGCATGACTTATTCGGGATTCGATTGACGCGGCGGCCAGGATAAAGATCAGCCGTCCACGAGTACGGTCCAGGCCCCATTGACGTCCATGGACACCCACCGTCGTAGAAATGGAAGGCAATTCAGGTCTTCCTTAGGCAACAGCCCGCCAACCCCGCCACGAAAGGCCCGCATAGAACAACTCGACCTGCCTGAAGCCTGCGCCTCCAAGCAGTTCCTCATCCCGCTCCGCACTCACCATCTGCAAAACAGTGACCAGCCGCCCGCAGGTCGTCTCGACCTGCTCCGGCTGCGCGCCCGATTCCAGTGCGAACTCCCGGTAGCGATTTAGTGCGGTCGCCGCGTCCGACGCTGCGAGGTCGATGCACAGGTCCACAAGCATGAACGGCGCGCCCGGCTTCAGGCGTCGATGGATTTCACGCAATGTACACTCCTTGGTGCCATCGTCAGGAACGAAATGCAGGGTCAAGAGACTCGTGGCCGCATCGAATGGCCCCGCGGGTGCGTCGAAGATGTAACCGTGGTGCCAGTCCACCCGCTCGCTGGCTCCTGCCGCGCGCATGCGCTCCTGTGCTGCCGTCAGCATCGCCTTGGCCGGATCCACGCCGACGAAGGTCCATTGTGGGGACAACTTCGCGAAGGCTTCCAGCTCGAGCCCGCCGCCGGCGCCGAGCACCAGAACCTGGCCGGTATCGCCGATGCGCTCACGCATGAGCTGGGCGGCCATGCGCTGCATGTGCACGTAGGCCGGAACGAACGCCGCGGGTCCCTGCGCATAGCGACGGACGAACTCGGGGTCTTCGTAGTGTGACTGGGTCATTATAGGGACTCGGCCTTACGGTTAGCGCCAACTGGCACTGGAGCGGACCAGGTTGCACGAGGATATTGATTAAGGCGCTTGGCGAGCGACGGTGACAAGGAGCAGTCTCATGAGTCGGCTGCTTGTTGAGTACTTCCGTTATCTTCCTGGCATCAGGAAAGCGCAGAGCCGTGCCGTGAAAAGCAGAACTCGCAGATGGCTTGGCCGCCTGCGATCGTCGCAGACCGGGACAGGCTGACATTCCACTCTTTGGCCATGTCCAGATCCAGGGCGCAAGCCGCCTGGGCCGTCAACCCCGGCACCCCGTGTGCGTCGAACAGTTCATTGAACGGACAGCGGGTCACGTGGAAGCGCACATCCACGCCACCAAGAATCACGCGCCGCTGGAAAGGCTGAGTGAAGACCAAGCGGAACATCGCATCGTAGGCAATTCGCACGCGATCGAGCGCATCATGGGAAAACAGGCCGGCAGCCCAATGGATCAACCGGGCAATTGGCCCGATGATCTGCCAGTTGGCCCCGTGAATGAGACGGGCGGCGACCGCGTCGCTTATGCCGCAAGCCAGTAGTGCCTTGTATGCAGCACAGTTCCAATCGAACAGCCTCAGCATCAGTCGCAGCATCGGTGACGCGCCGCCGGGCAGGCGCTCGCTCGGCACATACAATTGAACGGAGAGCTTCCAGAGGTCCTGGAACCGAACCCCGTGCCTGGCTTCGACTAAGGCTCGGCGCAGGGCCAGGCGGAATGCGGCAGGAGGATGCAACGCAAATAGGGCTGGTGAGAGGTGCATTGTGGAGGGAGGCGCAGCTTCGTTCGGGGCAGACCACAGTAGAGGGCCGCTACGGCCGGGCTTCAAGACAAAACGACGCGATTCGTTCGGCATCTGTCTGCTGCTCAAGGGCCCCGCACACTGTGCATCGCGGGGACAGCCATGGCCCGGAACAGCGCGTTCACTTCCGCAACATCCAGTGATTCGTCCGATTGCAACCACCAGACAATCAGACCAAACAAGGCCCCCGCGAGCGCCTGGATCGCCGCCTCGAACAAGGTCGGTGCCAAGATTGCACCCTGTAGATCTTGGCGGACCGATTGTGTGATCACCTCGTGCAATCGCGCCTGCATGGCGCTGGCACTGCGGCTGCCAAGTATTGCCAGGAACACGCCGCGATGCTGGTGGGCGTGCTCAAGCAGGTGCCGGCTGAACGCCAGCATGGTCGCGTCAACGTCCTGGTACAGGCGAGTAGCATCGCGCTGATAGTGCGAGATTTCTGCCATCAGCGTGTCGAACCCGCTCAGCAGCAAATCTTCCTTGTTTTCGAAATGGGCATAGAACGTGGCGCGCCCGACGCCAGCCCGGTCGATTACGTGCTGCACGGTCACGTGATCGAATCCGCGCTCCTGAATAAGCAAGAACAATGCGTCGCGAAGCGACTGACGCGAGTGGGCGATCCTGCGGTCCATTTCGTTGTTCATGAGTTCGCCGTGCTACCGAACAATGCCAGGGAAATTGTCTTGTCGTACCCAGGACGGCAATGGTCCGATACGGCATCTTTCGATGTGCAGGTAACTAGCCGTGGGCCGCCCCTTCAGTTTATCAGTCACGCGCCTTGCGCCCGGCGATATGGCGCCGCTTCTCAATATTGATGCTATATCCGGTGCACGCATAGCGGTGCCGAATCCGACGGCCCTGGTGCATCTCCAGTTCCGCCGTTTTGCCGGATGCCCGGTGTGCAAGCTTCATCTACGCGATATCGGTAATAGGCATGATGAACTGGCCCGGGCGGGTATCAAGGAGGTAGCGGTCTTCCATTCGTCGCATGAAGCGCTGGTCAGGCATCAGGGCGATCTGCCGTTCCATCTGATCGCCGATCCGAGCATGGCGCTGTATCGTAAGTATCGGGTGGAAAGTTCGTTGATGTCGGTTCTCCATCCGCGCGCATGGACAAGGATCATCGAGGGGCTATGCACCTATGGGTTCGGTCGTGGTAAGGGTGAGCCGGCCTTTGGATTGCCCGCCGATTTCATGGTTTCAAGGGACGGCAGGATTATTGCTGTCAAGTATGGCATTCATGCTGACGACCACTGGTCAGTCGAAGAGGTCCTATCGTTGGCCGTGGCAGAGTCTGCGCAAGCTGAGACAGCTGCACCGAATGTCGAAGTTGAATACGCGCCCCCAAGAGTATCGTGCTACGCGGGAAGAAAGAGGAGTTGACTTCCGGAGGCAGGGCGTTAGCTAGTGCCACCAACCAGAGACCACCTTCCAATGGTGTAGCGGCCCAAGCCTAGCCGGAATCCGTAGCTAGGCCCGCGTCGCCCGGAAGGAAGTGGCCTCAAACTGAGTGACCGCTGGAATCGCGCCAGGCAGCCCAGTGGCTTAGCCGGTTATAGATGGAGCCGCAGCCGAAGGCGCTCGCTGTGGTGATGACCAGCAGCTCACTGGAGAGTGCAGCACATCGCCATGTGCGGCAGTGACACCAATGGAGCAAGTGACTCCATTGGAGAGTGAGTGACATCTATAAAGAGCACCGGCACGCATGCAGATTGATCGGCGTAGTGGCGATGGAGCTGTGACGGAGATTCTTCTGGATGTGGTGACCTATTCGCCTGAGGCGCCTTATTGGAACCTCTTTGCCATGGACGATGAGGATTTGGACGGATTCACATGGATGCGCAACGTACTGTCCAGTCCCGAACGGATGGCTGTTTTCACCGAAGCGAACCGCTAGGGCTATGCTTGTAATGTCCGCTTCCGACCCAGAGCGGACAGTTCCATTGGAGGGGAAATGGGCAATCGATTGCCAGCCAGACGGATTGCATACGAGAGGCCCCTGACGGGGGTGCTGATACACCGAACCATGTCAAAGCTCTTTCCCCGTAGGAACGACTACGGGAGTGGCTCATTCGATGAGTTGGTGCCAGAGCTGCGGGCGCTCGGGATTGGTTGCGCAGGGGAATTCAAGCGTCTGATGACCCGCTATAGACGTGCGTTGCTCAGCTTTGATCGATCCCCTTTGTCAGTGTTCGAACGCCGCTTGGCCACCAGTGACTACGGTGCGGCTTTCGTGTCGGATGCTACGAGACACCAGTATTGGTTTGCTTACCCTGGCTTGGTACGAACGGCCATAGAGATGCATTTCGGTGAGGATGCTGTGCCATCAAAGCGTGAAGAATAGAAAGTTATTGGGATGTCCGCTCCCGGCCTGGAGCGGACATCACCGATTGGTTGCTTGGATTGCCTGGCAAGATTGGTCCATGCGGGGGCTCAACATCCCGTTAGACTTATTGCCTTACACGTCAACACCGCATAGGACTCAAAACGGCTCATGGCGAACAATCAAATGGACTTTCCGCACGATGAAAACGGCGAAGTGCTTCGACAAATGGCTGCGCAAGGGGACAACCTCTCAGTGCCACGTGAAGTCGACTTCTCTGTCATCTTTCCATCAGAGGACGCGGCTCTGAAGTTCGCGGTCCTTCTGCTTCAAAACGGCCAGAAGGTATCTTTCTCAGAGTACGAGGAGCACGACGAGTTGCCATGGCAGGTGGAAGCGCACCCCTTCATGGTCCCCACGCACGAGAACATATCTGGCTATGAGGAATTGCTGGCAGCTGAAGCCGCACCCCTAGGAGGGCAGAACGATGGCTGGGGATGCGAAGTACAGGAGTGAAGTTTAGGGATATTCAACGCTATTGAATGTCCGTTTCCGGCCCAATGCGGACGCCGCAGGCTAGCATGGCCTTCAGTCAGGATGGATAAAAATCAGGGGGGCATCGATGGGGCCAGTATTTTGGATAAAGCGCTTCTTTCTGGTGATGAGCGGCGCCTTTGTAGTCATCAGCGCGGCCCAGTGGCTCAAGGGGCATGGTCTGGAATATGCGCTGACGCAAGGTGCCATCTGGGGCGCGATTTCCGCGAGCATCTTTGTATCGGCAAGGATCTACCAGTCACGGCGAGGCGTGCATTGCGCCATATGCAAGGACACCCCTGAAGCCGATCATTGATGAGCCTCTCAGCCTGCGTCGACGATGACCGTGAATCTAAGGGTAGGCTTGGGGCCTTTTGAGACTGTCCGCTTTCGACCCATAGCAATGAGATGGACTCCTCCCCGTCTTCGGCATCGAGTGCCAGACTGGAAGCGATAGAACCAGTCGCTGGCGAAGAGGAGTCCACCCATGAAGCTTACGCGCCTTGGAGTTGACGTGGCCAAGCAG
>NZ_JAPDPD010000037.1 GCF_026283965.1 Dyella subtropica | reverse complement strand
CCACCCATCAAGGCGTTCTTTAAGCGGTTACGCGAGGCCGGCAAAGGCAAAAAGGTCGCCATCGTCGCTTGCATGCGCAAGCTATTAACCGTGCTCAACGCCATGGTTCGCGACAACGCCTCGTGGCGTCTGGAACATGCGACATCCGCTTGACTGCCAACACAGTTGCTCACCTTAATCCTCTCCCCGGAGGGGAGAGGAAGCAAAAACAAGCTCATGCGAGCACCCGCGTCTCCCCCGGCAAAAGCCCATCCAACGCATACCCACCGACACTCACACGTATCAACCGCAAGGTAGGAAACCCCACTGCTGCCGTCATTCGCCGCACCTGCCGGTTACGCCCCTCGCGCAACGTGATGCTCAGCCAGCTTGTGGGAATGCTTTTGCGAAAACGCACCGGTGGATCGCGAGGCCACAACCTCTCCGGCTCGATCACGCTCTCGACACCCGCCGGCAAGGTCAGCCCATCGTTGAGCATCACACCGCGCCGTAAAGACGCGATGGCTTCGTCCGTCACCGCACCATCCACCTGCACCAGATAGGTCTTGGGTTGCTTGTGACGTGGATCGGTGAGTTGGTGCGCCAGCCGCCCATCATCGGTGAGCAGCAGCAAGCCTTCACTGTCGTAGTCGAGCCGCCCCGCCGGATATACATCCTTCTGCGTGACGAACTCGGCCAGCGTGCGCTTGCCGCCTTCCACGGTGAACTGACACAGCACATTGAACGGCTTGTTGAGCGCAATCAGCATGAAACCAGCACAACCCGCTCAACGCGCAGATGCGGCCGGCACCGGTGCTGCCGGCTTCACAAAGCGCAGCGTCATGCGGTCGGATTCGCCGATCGCCTGATATTTCGCCTTGTCCTGATCGCCCAGGGTCAGTGTGGGCGGCAAGGTCCACACGCCCTTCGGGTAATCCTTGGTGTCTTTCGGATTGGCGTTGATCTCGCTTTCGTCGTCCAGCTTGAAGCCGGCATCGGTGGCGAGCTTCACCACGTAGCTGGTGGGCAGGTAGCCGCTGTTCTTGATCGCATCGAGCTTGCTGCTGTCGGCCGCGCGGTGGTCGACCACACCGAGCACGCCCCCCGGGCGCAACGCGGCATAGAACGCCTTGAACATCACCGGCGCCGTATCCGCCATCACCCAGTTATGCACGTTGCGGAAGGTGAGCACCATGTCGGCCGTGCCGGGTTTGCCGATCGCCGGAGCCTTGGGATCGAACTCCACGATCTGCGCCTTGCCGTAATGCGCCGTGTCGGCGGCGAACTTCGCGCGCAGACCGGTTGCGTCCTGGCGCGCTTCGCCACCGTCGGCAGGTTTCTGCAGCGCGGCGATGTAGGTGCCGTTGTCCTTCAGCAGGGGTGCCAGGATTTCGCTATACCAGCCGCCGCCGGGGGTGATCTCGATCACCGTCATGTCCGGGCGAAGACCGAAGAACTGCAAGGTCGCCTTGGGATGGCGATACGTGTCGCGCGCGCGGTTCTTCTCGGAGCGCCAGTTGCCGGCCAGCACCGCATCCAACTGCGACGCCGTGAAATCGCTGGCGCTAGTCGGCGGCACCAGGCCGCCGGCCGGCTGGTCCTGGGCGACTTGGGCGTTGGCCGACATGGAGTTGCCGCTGCAGGCGGCCAGCAACAAGGTGGTCAGCCCGAAGGCGACGTGGCATTTCATGGGTGATCTCTTCCTGGAGGTGCGAAGGCAGGCTAGCGCGCTAGTTTTGCGCCCGCCATGTATACGTTTGGTGGATGGACAGTTTAAGGGCCCATTTGAATATCGGCATAGTCCGCTCTTTGGCTCAACCCTTCCTCGCTTCCCGCACGCGGAGGCCTCGAACAGGCCCTATAGGGACCTGCCGATACCTCAACGCGGAGACAACCGCCGGCCTGACAGCCCCCTGACTTCACCGGCTCAGATCGGGTGTGCAAGCGCATCCGCGGGGCCTACCTCGCTCCGCCATGTCGAAAATCAGATTTTTCGGCCAGTCATTTCAGCGCGTGCGCATAGCTGCCGACGCTCCTTTGCAACAAACTCAAGGTGAACTGGCAGGGCAACGACATCTGCCCACCAACAACCTCTGCCCACGACAAGAAAAACCACATGAGCGAGATTGACGACATCAAGCGCCGGCACTTCCTGAAAGTGACAGCAGGGTCCGCCGGCGGCCTGGCTGCGCTATCCGTCTGGCCCGGCCTTATCGACAAGGCCCTGGCGATCGAACCCAACAATCCCACCGGCACGCCCAGCTTGGCGGACATTGAGCACGTCATCGTGTTCATGCAGGAAAATCGTTCGTTTGACCACTATTTCGGCCTGCTTCCTGGTGTCCGCGGCTACGGCGATCCTCGGCCGGCACCCCTCCCGAGTGGCAACTACGTGTGGTACCAACCGGAAGGTTTGAATCCGGACTCGAGAGGCTTCCACGAGCACGTGCCCAGCGCCCAATGGACCCAACCCTCCGACTGGTACAACACGGATCGAAGTGTTCAGTCGGCGAGTTATGTCTTGCCGTTCCGGTTCAATCAGCCTGGCAATGTGCAGTTCCAATACTTGAAAGGCCTGGACCATAGCTGGAAGCAATCACAGGATACCTGGCGAAACTGGGATACCTGGGTACCGCTGAAGAGCAGGCAATCGATGGGTTGTCTGAATGCGGCCGACTTGCCGTTCTACTATCAGCTGGCCAACGCCTTCACCGTATGCGACGCCTATCATTGCTCGATCTTTGGAGCGACGGACCCGAACCGGTTCTACCTGATGTCGGGAACCGTCCCGCCACCGATGAATTTCCCGGACAACTACGGCAGCTGTGGCTACGTGTCCGATATTCAGTGCGATATCAACACAGACATAGCGCCAGCGATGTACGGACAGAGCCCGCAGGCCAAGAGTGCAGCCGTTGCGGCCGGCATTGCCGATTGGAAGACTTACGCGGAGACGTTGACGGATAACCGCATCACCTGGAAGGTCTACCAGGAGTACGACAACTACGGCGACAACTATCTTCAGTACTTCAAGAATTTCCGGATCGACAACAGCGGCACGCCGATCGACAAGTCCAACGACCCCTATTTCCAGTCGCTCTATCAAAGAGGCCGCGTATTCGCCCCCGCCTCCGGCAAAAAAGGCGATGCCCTCATCGCTGAGTTCGCAAAGGATCTTGCCGCCGGCATGGAGCCCGACAACCCCGCGCTTGGCACCGTGAAACCCGGACTCCCTCGTGTTTCATGGATCTTCGCTCCCTACGAATTTTGCGAACACCCAAGTGCCTCGCCGGGCGACGGCGAAGCCTTCACGGCCCGGCTGCTCAAGACATTGATCAACGACCATCCGGAGATGTTCCGGAAAACGGTCTTCATGCTGATGTACGACGAGAACGACGGCTATTTCGATCACGTGCCGCCACCGATTCCCGCGATCGCCCCGCACTACGGCGAGATGACCCTGGCCCATGCCGGCGCTGCCGAAGACAACGCATCGGTTCCCGTTGGGCTGGGACCGCGCGTGCCCATGTTGCTCATCTCCCCATGGACCCGAGGCGGAAGGGTGTATTCCCAACTCAGCGACCACACCTCCGTATTGCGTTTTCTGGAGCAGTGGTCGGCCGCGAAGAATCTCGGTACCGAAGGCGCTGCACACGGCAGCACCCGTTGCACGGCCATTTCCGACTGGCGCAGATCGGTCTGCGGCGATTTGACCGAAGCGTTCGACTTCAGGCCTTCGCCTTCAAGGCCGATCAACACGGCCACCACCCTCAAGAATGGCGCAGCTCAAGCCGCGGTGCCCCAACCCCAGGCATTTCCGATACAAACGCCGCAGACACGGTGGGCATGCCGGCTGGGCTATGCCTTTTCCGCCGACATCCAAGTGGGCCTCGACAGCCTTTCGCTTCGATTTGCCAACACGGGAAGCACCGGCGTCGCGTTGATTGCCTATGGGAAACCGATGTCGGGTGCCCAGGAGCCTTACCACTACACGATCGAAGCCGGCAAAACCCTGCTGGCCACCCCACCGATCCCCGTCGGCGACGATGGCCTGTACGACTGGGCCGTGTACGGCCCCCATGGTTTTTTGCGTGAGTTCCGCGGCGACGTGAACGCCATGGAGCCGTCGGGGCGCGCACCCGAAGTCACCACGTCGAATCACCCTTCTCGCGGCAGCATCCTCATCACACTGGACAATCGATCCAGTTCAAGCGCCAGCATCTTTCAGCTCAGGGACAACGCGTACTACGAGAACGATCCGCTTCAAGTCCGGGTAGAGGCCGGTAACCAGCAAACGATCGAATGGCGGGGCTACTCTGGCTGGTATGACGCCAGTATCCGGGTGGCGGGTGAGGCCGCCTATTTCAGACGTGTTGCCGGCTACACCGAACCACGATTCGGTATCCCGACGACCGATCCGGCGATCGGAAATGATCGAATGTTCAAGGCCGCACTCTCGATTCACGGCGATGCCTACGACACCTTGCGGTTCGATTATGCCGTTCCACCCTGGCGTCACCGCCCCAAGAACTGGATCGGTATCTTTCCGGCAGGGGCAACGCCCATCCGAGCCAATCTTCTGCGATGGGTGTACGCGCCACGCGGGGTCGGCTCGGTCATGCTGTCCACGTCGGGCGGCGCGCTATTGCCGCCAGGCCGATACGAGGCGTGGTACTTCTTTGATGATGGATACATGCCTCTTGAGGCAAAGCCTGTGTCGATCAGGCTCTAAGCGTCGTCCTTTCAAGGTGTTCGCCCCTGCCTCCTCTCCCCTCCGGGGAGAGGACTGAGATGAGGGGTGGGTGCTCGCGATCACGTACATCGAAATCCGCTTCGAATCTGCCGCGTCGCAGGATTGCCCCCTCACCCCAACCCTCTCCCCGCAGGGGAGAGGGAGCTAAGACCAGGCCACCTCAAGCTTCTCGAAGACCTTGAAGGGGATGGCTCTAAGCGCCTTTCGAGATGGCCTTTCGAGACGCGAGAGTCGAGGAGTAGGAAACAGTAGCGGGAGCACATAGCCTGAGAGGCGAGATTGCGCTTGCAACCCCGCCGCTCACTCCCTTACGCATGGTTTGACTAGAACGGGCGCGGACAAACTGACTGCAAACCGTCGATGTGCTCATGCAGATCCGGCGCAATGCCCTGCCACATCGGATCGAGGATGAAATCGATACCTTCATAGCGGGCCAGCTTGGCAGCGGGAATGAAATCGGCGTCGCCGGCCACCAGGATGATCTGGTCCACCAGCTTCTTATAAGTAAGCGCCGCGATGTCGATGCCGATCTTCATGTCCACCTGGGTCTGGCGCATGTCGGGCTCGAAATGCTCGTCACCCAGTTCGTCCCACAGCAGCGCGCCGTCGCGCAGTTGCTGGTAGGCGTGGTACTTCAGCTTCCACTCGCCACGCTCGGCCAGGCGCCCCAGCCGCAACGCCATCTTGCGCTGGCGGCGCAGCTGGTCGTGCAGGTCGCGGCGGAAGGTAGCCGCACCGGTGCGCGAGAAGTCGATGGCATCGCCGCTCACCGGCCGCACGAAGCTCTTTTCCAGCGGTGGGCAGTCGTAGAAGAAGATGCGGTAGAGCGCCTCGCGCGGGCGATCCAGCGCCTTGAGGTGTTCCAGCGCCATGCCGAACACGGTCTTGGCTACGGTGCGGGCGTCATTGGCGTCACGCTCGCCCCACACCTTGCGGTAGCGGGCGAGAAAGAACGCGCCGTCGACGAGGATGGCGGTGCTGGGCATAAGAAATCCTTAGGGTCGTGCGGGTCGATGTATGGGAAACGCCGGCCCATAGGTGGCCGGCGTGCGGATTTTACGGCATGCGGTGCGACTTGTTGATGCGGCTTAAGGATGCTCTGACCTATTCAACGCAGGCGAGCTGACACAGCGGTGACGCCTACGTTGAATAGATCAGAGCATCCTTAACTGCGCTGGCCCGCCGCGTAGGCCATGCTCTCTGCGTAACTATCGGCCTCGCGACGGATCCAATCGCGGAACACGCGCAGGCTGGCGTGATCGCGCGAACGTGGCGGATAGACCAGGTAGTACGCCTCGGGAATGTGTATGTAGCGTTCGCCCAGTACATGCAGCAGCCCCGCTTCCACCAGCGGTCGCGCGGTGACCATGCGCCCCAGCGCGACGCCCAAGCCTTCCAGCGCACCGCGCTGCAAGGCATCGGTGGTGTCGAACTGCGCCACGAAACGACGCGGCGGCGTGCCGCCGAAGGTTTTGAACCAATCGGGCCAGCGGTGACCCGGATCGCCGAGCAACGGCCAACGGCCGAGGTCGCCGGGATCGACATCACGCATGCGCTCCAGCAAGGCAGGCGCGGCCACCGGCGCGATCCACTCGCCGAACAGCTGCTCGGCTTCCACGCCGGCCCACATGCCGCGCCCATAGCGCACAGCCACATCCACCGGATCGCGCTCGAAATCCACCAGCGCCGCACTGGACTGCAGATTCAATTCCAGCTCCGGATGCGCCGCCACCAGGCGTGCCAATCGCGGCACCAGCCAACCCGACATCACACCCGGACTTGCGTTGAGCGTGAGCGCCTCCTCGCGGCGACAGCGATAGCTGGCCATGGCGCGATCAATGCCTTCGAAATGATGCGCCACCGCCTCCATCAGCCGGCGACCCTCGGCAGTGAGCTGCACGCCGCGCGGGCCACGGTCGAACAACTTGCGCTCCACCCGCTGCTCGAGCTGGCGGATCTGGTGGCTGAGCGCGCTCACGGTGAGGTTGGCCTGCTCCGCAGCACGCGACAGATTGCCAAGCCGGGCGGCGGTCACAAACTGTTGCAGGAGGTCCAGCGAGATACGTGCCATCTTGAATCTCTCTCAAGCCTGACTTGCGAATATATCGCTTTTTCGCGGCCTGCGAGGCTCTTATCTTGAGCCGTCTGCCAGATGGCAGATTCATTGGGAGGCTGTCATGAGTTCGCCTTGGACCGACCTGTTGTTTATGCACGGCCATATCGCTAACACCGATCTCGCCCGTCACCTTGCCGATGCACCAGCACCGCAAGACAAGCTCCATAACCGTCGTACGCGCACCGCCACACCACTCAAATCGCACCCGTTGGCCAGGCTGTTTTCGCGAAGCACGTCATCCGGGAAAACATGCGCGCCGACTTGATTCTCCGCTTCCCTGCTACTACGTCGACTTGACGGCGATGCCTGCGTGGCATAGATCAGGTGGTCCCTTGCAAGGAACTACCCCATGCAATTGCGTCAACTCGGCAAGTCACCCCTTTCCGTCGCCCCGCTCGCCTTCGGCGGCAACGTATTCGGCTGGAGCGCGGATGAAAAGCGTTCGCTCGAATTGCTCGATGCCTTCGTGGATGCCGGCTTCAACCTGGTCGACACCGCCGACGTCTACTCCGCATGGGCACCCGGCAACCGCGGAGGCGAATCGGAAACCATCATCGGCAAGTGGCTGAAGCAGAGCGGCAAGCGCCACAAGCTCGTGCTGGCCACCAAGGTGGCAAAATGGTCCGAGCACCCCGGCCTGTCGCCAGTGAACATCCAGCGTGCCGTGGATGCTTCGCTCAAGCGCCTGCATACCGACTACATCGACCTGTACCAAGCGCACGCAGACGACGCGAGCGTGCCGCTCGACGAAACCCTGGGCGCCTTCGGCCGCCTGATCGAACAAGGCAAAGTGCGCGCGATCGGCGCTTCCAACTACAGCGCCGACCGCCTTGCCGAAGCGCTGACCGTTTCAAAGAAACACCGCCTGCCGCGCTACGAAAGCCTGCAACCCGACTACAACCTGATGAACCGCACCGACTACGAGAAAGCACTGGAGCCTCTCGTCAGCGCAGAAAATGTCGGCGTCATCAACTACTACGCCCTGGCCAGCGGCTTCCTCAGCGGCAAATACCGCAGCGAAGCCGACCTCGGCAAAAGCGCCGCACGCAGCGGCAGCGTGGCGAAATACCTTAACCCACGCGGCCTCGGCATCCTCGCCGCCCTCGACAACGTCGCCGCTGCCCACCACGCCACCCCAGCCCAAGTCGCACTCGCCTGGCTCATCGCCCGCCCCAGCATCACCGCCCCCATCGCCAGCGCCACCAGCATCGAACAACTGCGCGACCTGTTCGGCGCAGTGGACCTGCAGTTGGCGCGCGATGAAATCACGCAACTGGATCTAGCCAGCGCGTAAGCGAGCGCGGCCATCGGCACGAACGCCGATGCGTCCCGACACGGCACCCCATGTCGTGTCCCCATGTCATCTAAGAGCGGGCCCGGCCAGCCCTCACGTACCCGAACAGCGCGAAACCGGGGTGCCCTCTCTTCTGGTTACTTTTCTCTGGGCAAGGGCCCTGTGATCACGCGCGGCACATCGCGTTATGAGCAGCGCGGGGTGCGCTGAGCCAAAGCGCAACGCCATAGCCTTCGGCTTTCGCGGCTATGCTCAGCCGGGCGCGATGGGTGGCGGCCGGTGCGCCCCGGATCGTTCTGATTGTTCGAACATTGCTGCCATGCGCTGTCAGCAATGGCGACGGCGAAACGGCCTGCATAGTGGGTTTCGCGGGGGTCTGCGGGCATCATGGGCGGATTGCTCTCCCCCGTGGCTACCCTCATGTCATCACGTTCCACCGTTGCTCCGATCGCGCTCGCGGTCGGCATGCTATTGATCAGCATGATCTCGTACCAAGGTGGCGCGTCGCTGGCCAAGCACCTGTTCCCACAGGTCGGCGCGCAGGGCGCTACCGCCTATAGGCTAGGGCTCAGCGCACTGATCCTGCTGCTGTGGCGGCGACCCTGGCGCCGGTCGGGCAGTCAGCGCGACTGGCGCGTGCTATGGGGCTATGGCCTCTCGATGGGCGCGATGAACCTGGTGTTCTATATGTCGCTGCGCACGATCCCGCTGGGTATCGCGGTAGCGTTGGAATTCACCGGGCCGCTGGTGCTAGCACTGTTCGGCTCACGACGGATGCTCGACTTCGTCTGGATCGCGCTGGTGGTGGCCGGGCTGGCCCTGTTGCTACCGCTGCGTGGACAGATGCAGGCGCTCGATCCGGTGGGCGTGATGTACGCGCTGGCCGCCGGCGGAGGCTGGGCGCTGTACATCGTGCTGGGAAAAAAGGCGGGGGCGGCCTACGGCCCGGACGCGGTGACGCTGGGCACGTCGATCGGTGCCTTGCTGGCGATCCCATTCGGTATCGCGCACGCCGGCAGCGCACTGCTGTCACCGACGCTGTTGCCGTATGCGCTGGGAGTGGCGGTGCTCAGCTCGGCCCTGCCCTATTCGCTGGAGATGGTCGCGCTGACCCAGCTACCGGCTCGCACGTTCAGCACCTTGTTGAGCCTGGAGCCGGCCGTCGCGGCGGTGGCCGGCGTGGCGTTACTGGACGAACGACTCAGCCCGCTACAGTGGCTGGCCATCGTGGCGATCATCGTGGCGGCAGCCGGTACCGCATTGAGCGCGCAACGGCCCACGCTGACCGAGTCGCTGGCGAACTGAGAGCCAGGATGCTCTGAACAAGTCTGCGTAGCCGTCACCTCAACCCTCTCTCCCCGCTCTTATTTCACTTGGGGGAGAGGGAGCTAATCATCAGGGCGCCGCCGCATCCTGCTCATCCGGTGCCTGCACCACATATCCCTTCGCCTTCAGCTTGGCCAGATAACCCGTGGGCGAAAGCACCTCCTCCATCGGCAACAGCGCAAATGTCTGCGCGTTGCTCGACAAGGCGCGATCCACTTCCCCCATCCAGGTTGATTCGACCCGCTGCGGCAAATCCTTGAACCCCAACTTCTCGGCAAACCCCGCACCGGTCACCGCCTCGATACATGCATCGCGCCGATCATTCAGCGGCAAACCGCGCAAGGCCTCGATATCGCCGACAGCCCAGGCATTGGCACGCGCGGTCACGCTACCCAGATCATGCTCGACCGTATCCAGCGCCTGGCTGAAGCATTGCTGGTCATCCATTGGCGACTTCTTGAAGGTCTTCATCGCCGCGCGCGGCTCCTCGATCACCATCTCGTATCGGGTCGAAGTGACTTTCACATTGTGCTTTTTCGCCAGCTCGCGCACGGTGTCTTTCACACCACCCGAGGCTTTCAATCCGCTGCGCTTGATCGCCTTTTCGTAGAGCTCTATCGCAGCAAACATTGGCCGCCAGCTCTCCACGTCGCGGTCGCTGCCGATGTATTTCTGCTTCAGCACTTCCCAGCGCGCGTACTCGCTCGCAGGCAAGGCCTGCTGCAAGGTCACGCCGTCGGGGTTCTTGCGCGCGCCAATCAACGTCGGCAACAGAAACAGCTTGCCGAAGAAATTCGTCTTGAGCTTGATATTGACTGACGGCGCACTCAGCACTTCCTGCGAAGCGGCGATGGTCTGCTCCACTTCGTCGGTCTTCCATTGCATGTGCTCCGGCAGCGCCGACAAGGCGCCCAGCACCCACATCACGTGATCGCCCTTGCTGACTTTCCACAAACCCGGCCCAGGCTGCACGCCGCTGACCACTACCGATTCCAGATTGGTGACCGATGACGCAGGCGCCGGCGCTACCGGCGCCGTCTGCGCGAAGGCAGGCGAGGCGGCACACAACGCCAGCCAGAGAACTGCAGGGACCAGACGCATACTCAAAACTCCAATGGGGGCAGGCGGACCAGGAAAGGCCTGACCCATGACCGTGGGGAACGGTCGTCGGACTCAAGGATCACATGAAAGGTTCAAAATTCTTACAGGACTTTTCACCCAGGCTGGACGGCGCCGAAACGGAAATTTACGCGTTCTATACGCCCCGAGCCCCATTCGCTACCCCTTTCTTATGTGGCGGTTTCGACAATACGCACCGTTGCAATAACGGTGTTTCGCAGCCCATGGATGTCATTTACCTACTGTTCTCTTTCGTGCTTTGCGCGGCCTCGATCGGCTTTTTGATGATCTGCGACCGCCTGGGCCGACGCCCCTGATGACCGCTGCCGCGCACTGCGGCGGCCTTCTCTCGATCACGCTCTCCGCGGGACCCCAACCATGAACATTTTTTACGCCGTGGCCGCTGTCATCGCAGTGGCCCTGCTGGGCTACCTGTGCGTGGCCCTGCTCAAGCCGGAGTGGTTCGAATGACCACGAATGACATGCTCCAGGTACTGATTTACCTGGCCGTACTCCTGCTGCTGATCAAACCGGTCGGCAGCTATATGGCACTGGTGTTCGCCGATACGCCCAACCGCGTCACGCGCTTCGGCGGCGGTATCGAGCGCGTACTGTATCGCCTTGCCGGCGTACGCACCGACGATGACATGGGCTGGCGTCGTTACGCTCTCACCATGTTGATGTTCAACATGGCCGGCATGTTGGTGGTGTATGCGCTGCAGCGTACACAGCAGTGGCTGCCGCTGAATCCGCAGCACTTCGGTGCGGTAACGCCGGATTCGGCGATCAACACCGCCATCAGCTTCATCACCAACACCAACTGGCAGGGCTACGGCGGCGAAAGCACGATGAGCTACCTGACCCAGATGCTGGGCCTGGCGGTGCAGAACTTCCTCTCGGCCGCCACCGGTATCGCGGTGTTGATTGCCGTGGTGCGCGGTTTCACGCGGCGCAGCGCGTTGTCGATCGGCAACTTCTGGGTCGACATGACGCGCAGCACGCTCTACATCCTGCTACCGTTCTCGTTGCTGCTGTCGCTGCTGCTGGTGTCGCAGGGCGTGGTGCAGAACTTCAAGACTTACGTGGACGTGCCGCTCACCCAGCACATCACCCAGGTCGAGCAGGTCAAGGATGCCGCCGGCAACGTACTCAAGGACGCGGCCGGCCACGACGTGACCAAGGAAAGCCCGGTCGATACACAGACCTTGCCGATGGGCCCGGCGGCCTCGCAGATCGCGATCAAGCAGCTGGGTACCAATGGTGGCGGCTTCTTCAACGCCAACTCGGCGCACCCGTACGAAAACCCGACGCCTTTCAGCAACTTCCTCGAGATGCTGGCGATCTTCCTGATCCCCGGCGCCCTTTGCTACACCTTTGGCAGCATGGTCGGCGACAAGCGACAAGGGTGGGCGATCCTCGCCACCATGCTGCTGATTTTTGTCCCGCTAGCCATCGGCGCCGTCGCCGCGGAGCAAGCCGGCAATCCGGCGCTGCATGGCCTGTCGATCGATCAGCAGGCCAGCACCTTGCAGGCCGGCGGCAACATGGAAGGCAAGGAGACCCGCTTCGGCATCGCTGCCAGCGGCCTGTTCACCGCCATCACCACAGCCGCATCGTGCGGCGCGGTGAACAACATGCACGACTCGCTCACCCCGCTGGGCGGCTTGGTGCCGATGTGGTTGATACAGCTGGGCGAGGTGATTTTCGGCGGTGTCGGCTCCGGTTTGTACGGCATGCTCGCCTTCGCCGTGGTCGCCGTGTTCATCGCCGGACTGATGGTGGGCCGTACACCCGAGTACCTCGGCAAGAAGATCGAAGCGCACGAGATGAAGATGGCCAGCCTGGCCGTGCTGGTGCCCTGCGCCCTGGTCGTGGTGTGCACCGCCATCGCGGTGATGACGCCAGCCGGCGTGGCAGGTGTCGCCAACCCCGGCGCGCATGGCTTCAGCGAAATTCTCTACGCGGTCTCGTCGGCATCGAACAACAACGGCAGCGCGTTCGGCGGACTCTCAGCCAACACGCCGTTCTGGAACGTGCTGCTGAGCGTGTGCATGTTCTTCTCGCGCTTCCTGCTCGCCATCGCGATGCTCGCCATGGCCGGTTCGCTGGCCGCCAAGCGCCACGTACCGCCCTCGGCCGGCACCTTGCCCACGCATACGCCGCTGTTCGTGACCTTGCTGGCCTGCGTGGTGATCGTGGTCGGCGCGCTGACCTTCCTGCCTGCGCTGGCGCTCGGTCCCATCGCTGAATTCCTAGGGGGCTGACGGTGCCCTTGATATACGCCTCGTCGGGCCTGAGCGCCCGCAGAACAAGGAAGAGTGAGGGCGTGTATGTCAATACACAACCGAGCGATGACGCAGTTATGCGGGCGCTCAGGCCC
>NZ_JAPDPD010000036.1 GCF_026283965.1 Dyella subtropica | reverse complement strand
GCAACTGTTCGGGTTGTGAGGAAAAGTCCCCGCCGACCCAGGCTCACCTACGATCTCGTGATCCGAGGGGCAACGGTCTGGCGGGGGTAAAGCAAACTTACAAGGGGTGGGTGCTCGCGACACCGCTTCTACTTCGTCACCCCGGCGCAGGCCGGGGTCCAGTGGCGGTGCCGTTCGATGTTCGCGCTATCGCGACCTGGCTCGCCTGCCGCGGGCTTTCGAACCGCTGCCGCGGTCCGAGTCTCTTTCTCTTGCTTGCCCAAGAGAAAGTAACCAAAGAGAAGGGCACCCCGGTTACGCGCTCTCCGGCTTCGCCTCCGAGTCCGTGAGGTCTGGCCGGGCTTTTCGACACGACGTCCCTGTCGTGTCGAAAAGGCGCAGGCATCCATGCCTGCGCCCCCTGCGGGGCCTGATCGTCCAGCCCTCACCGCTGCACAGGGGCCCGAAGATCAAGAGCTAACGGCAAGAGCTAACGGCAAGAGCTAACGGCAAGAGCGGTGCGGGCTATGCAGACGATGAGGACGGGCTCTCAGAGCCCTGGCACCACCCGTTTCGCACCCTGATTAACCTGTTCTGTCGCGCCAACATCGGCTTGGTCGAATCGATCGCGTTCTGCAGGTTTTACGCAACTACCCTCGCTGTCCATCAAAGCCGCACAGGCTGCGGTCATCACAGCAAGGGGATAACGAGTATGCGTATACGTGTGGGGAGGGGCGCCGGCCTGTGGCTGGCGTTGGGATTGTATGCGGGGCAGCTGCCTCTGGCGGTGGCGCAGATCGCGGCGCCTGCCGCCGCGAGCACGGTTGCAGTGCCTGGATCGGCACAAGTTCCGTCGGATGAAATACCGCTGGCCAAGGCCAACGCCGCTGCAGCGACGGTGCCGAGTGCGCCGAATGCTTGGGGTGGCGAGCGCAGCGGTACTGAGCCGACGTTGTCCGATCGCGTCGTCGGCTATCGCATCGATGCGGAGCTGGATGCAGGCAAACACACTGTCACTGGCAAGGAGCAGCTGACCTGGCGCAACCGCAGCGATCGTGCGGTATCCAGCATCTACATGCACCTCTACCTCAATGCCTTTCAGAACGACGGCAGCACGTTCTTCACCGAGCGCAAGGTGATGACGGCGCACGCCGGTTCGCGCGGCAACGCCGATCTGAAGAAAGGGCAGTGGGGCTGGATCGATCTGCAGCATGTGCAGCAAGGCGGCGCGGCGTTGAAGTGGCGCTATGTGCATCCGGACGGCGGCCCCGAGGCCGACCACACCGTCGTGCGCGTCGATCTTGCCGAGCCGGTGCCGGCTGGTGGCACGGTCACGCTGGACATCGACTTCTTCAGCCAGCTGCCGCGCGTGGTCTTGCGCACCGGCTGGTGGGGGGACTTCAATCTGGTCGCGCAGTGGTTCCCGAAAATCGGCGTGCTCGAACTGCCGGGTGAACGCGGTGCCACCGAAGTGCGCTGGAACGTGCACGAGTACCATTTCAACAGCGAGTTCTATGCGGACTTCGGCAGTTACGACGTGCGCATAACCGTGCCCTCCGACTACACCGTCGGCGCCGTCGGCGAACAGCAGGGCGCACCGGTGCAGAACGCCGGCAAGACCACGTACCACTTCGTACAGGACGACGTGCACGACTTCGCCTGGGTGGCCGCCAAGGGCTACAAGACGCTGGACGGCAGCTATGAAGGGCCGGGCAGCCCGAAGGTGGCGGTGCGGGTGATCTATCCGCCGGAGTACGTCGCCAGCGCGCAGCCGGTGCTGAAGGCGACGATCGATTCGCTCGGTTATTTCTCGCGCACGCTGGGTGCTTATCCGTATCGCACGGTGACCGGCGTGGTGCCGCCGTATAACGCGGGCGAGGCGGGCGGCATGGAGTACCCCACTTTCTTCACCGCCGAAGGCTTGTCCGACATCGACCCGGGTACGGCGGATCAGGAGCGGATCGACTTCGTCACCATCCATGAATTCGGCCACGGCTATTTCTACGGCCTGCTGGCTTCCAATGAATTCGAGGAGCCGATGCTTGATGAAGGCCTCAACGAATATTGGGACGGGCGCATGCTGCGCGAGCGCAACCAGCGCATCCTGACGCCGTCTACGTGGTTGCGTCGCTTGGGTGTCACGCCCTCGATGAGCATGTTCGAGATGGAGCGGATGGATGCCGGCCTGCGCCGTCCGTACGACCCGCTCGGCCAGAACAGCTGGGATCGCTATTCCAGCGGCAGCTACTTCTCGGTGTATTCGCGCACCGCGACGGCCATGCACGACCTGGAGGAGCGTCTGGGCAAGGACGTCACGGAGCGCGCCTTCCGCGAGTACTACAAGCGCTGGCACTTCCGTCATCCTTCGGTGGCCGACCTGCGAGCGACGCTGATTGATGTCTCCGGCGATGCGAAAAACGTCAATGAGATCTTCGATCAGTTCGTCTACGGCGCTGCGAAGATCAACGACCGCATCGCTGCGATCGATAACGAGGAATTGCTGCCGCAGGCCGGCAGCTTCGAGAAGGATGGAAAGCGCAGCGAGCTTGACGGCGAAGCGCAGGACAAGCAGATCGAAAAACAGCGTGAGGACTGGAGCAAGGCCCACCCCGACGCCAAACCAGGCACCGGGCCGTTCCAGTGGCGCGGCGTCGTGTCGGTGGTTCGCGATGGCGCGCAGGTACCGCAGCTGTTGCGGGTGAAGTTTGCCGACGGCAGTAGCGAGGACGTGCGCTGGAACGACGACCGCCGCTGGGCACGCTTCACCTTCACCAAGCCGGCAAGGATCGTTTCGGCCGAGCTTGATCCGGAGCAGAAGATCTATCTGGATTCGAACAAGCTCGACGACAGCCGGACGGTGAAGGAGAACGGTGCGGCTTCGCGGAGCTGGAGTACCGACGTCTCCGCCCTGGTGCAGGCTTTCTACTCTTTCATGGTGACGCTGTGATGACCTACAAGAATGCTCGTCGCGTAAATTTCGGCGCCATCTCCGGCGCGTTGTTCAGTGCACTGCAGTGGCGCCTGTTGCTGCTGTGGCTGTTGCTCCTGGCACTGCCCACCGCGGTGGCCATGCTGCCGCTGTGGGGAGCACTTGGGAATCTGCTCGATCACTCGGTGCACGCGGAAGAATGGGGGCGGCAATTCCACATGATGGTGTTCGACGACGTCCTGATGGGGCTGCGCGATCAAATACCCATGTTGCATAACGCGATGCTGTCGGGCTTGCTGTTGACCCTGCTGCTGGCACCTTTCCTCACCGGCATGGTGGTGGGTGCCGGTCGCGCCGGTCGCGCCCTGGGGTTTGGCCAGCTGCTACAGAGCGGCATCATCGAATATGGACGCATGTTCCGCCTGATGCTGTGGTCGTTGTTGCCGCTGGGCATAGCGGTCGGGCTGACGATGCTGGGCTCCAATATGGCAGACGAACATGCCGAGAAGGCGGTGCTCGAGTCGCAAGTGGTCGCGGCCGAGCATGCGGTGCAGTGCCTGGCGGTGCTGGCGTTCGTGCTGATGCACGCGGTGATCGAATCGGCGCGCGCGGCGTTTATCGCCGACGTGGGTTTGCGCTCGGCTACACGCGCATTGGGGCGCGGCTTCATGCAGCTGTTGCGACGGCCGCTCAGCACGCTGTTCACCTATGTGCTGGTCAGCCTGATCGGATATCTGCTGGTGTTGAGCCTGGGCATGGCGCGTATCCAGACGGTGGCGGTGAGTGCCGGCGGGTTTGTGCTGGCGCTGTTGCTGGCGCAGTTGATCGTGGCGGTGGTGGGGTGGACGCGTACCGCGCGGTTGTTTGCGCTGGCGGAGGTGTCGGCGTCGCTGACTGGGGCGCGTCGGGCTGGGTTGTCGTTGGAGCCCTAGCAGGGTGTTTAGCGTGGCTTTTTGCGTTGGCCCCCTCTCCCCCGGTTACGATTTGTGCACGGGGGAGAGGATTGAGGTGAGGGGTGGGTGCTCGCGATAGCGCATCTACTTCGTCACCCCGGCGTAGGCCGGGGTCCAGTGGCGTTGTCGTTTGATGTTCGCGTTATCGCGACCTGGCTCGTTGCGACCGAAGGGAGTCCCCGTGGGACGGCGGGCTTCCGTCCTCCTGCCGGAGGCCGGGTCACTTTTCTCTGTTTGGCCAGAGAACAAGTAACCAAAAGAGAGGCCACCCCGGTTCCGCGCCCTCCGGCTTCGCCTGCGGGTCCGTGAGGGCTGGCCGGGCTTTTCGACACGACGTTTTGTGTCCTGTCGGGAGGCATGGGCATCCTTGCCCATGCCCCTGCGGGCCTGATCGTCCAGCCCTCACCGCTGCACAGGGGACCCGTCACGGGCTCGCTTGCGCATCGCTTTGCTTTTGCCCCCTCCAAGCCTCCTTCTGAAACCAGACTGCTGCACTCAATGCCGCACATCTGATTCACGGCATCACGACGGCGAACGCCTAAAGTAGAGCGCGTGCTCCTAAAGAGTGTGCACTTGTGGAGCGTGTTCAACGTCTCCGCGTGGCCCGCTTGCCGAGAGTCAGCGGCGCTTGGGCCTGACTCTTCTCGTCGATACACCGCACCAACGTCCTTTCCGTCGCCTTCGCCTGCCGGCAGAATCGATCCATCTACCCATCAAGGTGTCGGCGATGTCGTTTGATTGGATGCAAGGCACTTGGCTACTCGGTATCGACTGGCTGATCCGGCTGGCGGCTTTGCTATGGATTCCCTCGCGTACTACGTCGGCGGCGGCGCGCAGTTGGCTGCTGCTGGTCGGCTTTGTGCCGCTGTTGGGGCTGCCGTTGTACTTGTTGTTCGGTCATCCCTGGCTGTCGCGGGAACGGGTGCGCCGGCAGGCCAATGCCTCGGAAGTGATCCGCGCTGAGCAGATTGCCATGCTGGGGCTGCGCTGGACGCCGCCGGCCGGTACGGCCATGGCTGAGGTGGCGCCGTTGATCGAGCGGCAGGGCGATTTCATGCCTACGCATGGCAACAGCGTGCAGCTTCTCGATGATTACGACGCCTCTCTGCGCGTGCTGATCGCCGATATCGATGCCGCACGCGAACGTGTGCACTTGCTGTATTACCTGATGTTCGACGATGAAGTGGGCGATGCCGTGGTCGCTGCGCTGACGCGTGCCGCAGCGCGTGGTGTGCAGTGCCGTGTATTGCTGGATGCGGTGGGTGCCAAGCGCGGCTTGCGCCGCTATGCGAAGCCGCTGCGGGATGCGGGTGTGATCGTTCACGACATGTTGCCCGGCGGGCTACGTTGGCGGCGCAGTGGAAGGATGGATCTGCGCAATCACCGCAAGATCGCCGTGTTCGACAACATCGTTGCCTATGTCGGCTCGCAGAATCTGGCTTCGCCGGACTTTGTTCGCGGCTTTCCCAATCGCGAACTGGTAGCCCGCGTCGAGGGGCCAGTCATTGCGCATCTCCAGGCGGTGTTCGCCAGCGACTGGTACATCGAAACCGGCGAAGGCCTCGACGTGGTCGCCACCTATCCGGTCAGCGATGCCGACGTCGCCACGCAACTGCTGCCCAGTGGCCCGGCCTATCCCTTCGAGAACGCGCGCGATGCGGTCAATGCGCTGATCCACATCGCCCAGCGCAAGCTAGTGTTGACCACGCCTTACTTCATACCCGACGACGCTACGCTCAGTTCGCTGCGCATCGCGGCACTGTCGGGTGTGGATGTGCAATTGATCCTGTCGGAGAGCAACAACCAGCGTCTGACGTCGTGGGCGCAGGAGTCGTACTACGACGACCTGCTGCGCTGTGGCGTCAAGATCGCGCTGTACCGGCCGCATTTCCTGCATGCCAAGCATTTGAGCGTGGATGACGACATGGCACTCATCGGCTCGATCAACCTCGACATCCGCTCCTTCGCGCTCAATGCCGAGATCGGCATGCTTTGCTACGACCGCGATGTGGTGGCGCGCTTGCGCGAGGTGGAGGCGGACTATCTTGCCGACGCCACGGTGCTTTCATTGGAGACCTGGCGTACCCGTCCCGGTTGGCGCCGTGGCCGGGAAGGTATTGCGCGGTTGGCGGATTCGTTTATGTGAAAAGGATGCCAGGTGTCGCATCGAAGCTCTGGCAGTGAGGCGATAGCGTTATCGCCTTACACGATCAGAGGCGGACGCTTCATCGCTCCGCTCCCTAAATCCATTTCGGAGTAGTCTCGGCGAGCGATTCGCCATGGCGAACAGAGTTGTCCAGCCTGAGTGCCGCCTGGGTACTAAAATATTCATCATTGCCGCGTTCATGTCGCATCCTTTCCTGGAGGCTATGGAATGATGGGCCACATTGCAGAAGCATCGCCGCTTTTTAAGGCCAGGATCGCCGGTGTTTTCTACTTGCTTACCTTTCTGACGGGAGGTTTCGCCATCTATGTGGGTGACAAGCTTGTTGTGGATGGCAATGCCGCGGCTACAGCGAGCCACATCCTGGCGAATAGGTCCTGGGTACTGTTGGGCTTCGCTGCCGACATCGCAGTGATCGCGTGCTATGTCACGGTGACGGCTCTCTTCTATGGCTTGTTCAAGCCTGTGAGCCAAAGTCTTTCTTTGCTCGCAGCATGCTTCAGTCTTGTGGGATGCACTATCCAGGCTTTTAGCAGTTTTTTTGATCTCGCCCCCTTGATTGTCTTGGGAGGCGCGCAGTACTTGAGCGTATTTAAGGTGGAACAGTTACAAGCGCTGGCACTCATGTTTTCCGAATTGGGTGGTCAGGCTTACAAAGTTGGCCTGGTATTTTTCGGACTTTATTGCCTGCTGATTGGCTATCTGATTTTCAGATCGACCTTCCTGCCTCGAATTCTTGGTGTATTGATGGCGTTTGCCGGCCTGGGTTGGCTGACCTTTCTACAGCCGCTACTTGCAAGCCACTTGTGGCCCTACATTGCACTTCCCGGCTTCATCGGGGAAGGGTCGCTGACCCTGTGGCTACTCGTGATGGGTGTGAATGGTCAGCGATGGAAGGAGCAGGCTGAACTAGCGGGTGCTTAACTCCTCCCTCCTGCCCGATATCACCAGTGGGCAAGGCTCGTGACTTCAGGCACTCGATGGCCGCAAAAGAACTAAGTCATATGACTGTCCGTGCCGGATCCAGTGCGGCAAGCAGGCGGAGGGAAATTTGAATGCTCAAGTCCATTTGGAAGATAAGCTGTGTTCCCGCGGTGTTGGCGCTCATACCTTCGCTGCTGTACGCGGCGCCCGGATGTCATGGACTCGAAACATCTTCGTCGCCGACCGTTGTGGTTGATGCGCAGATTGCAGCCTATAACGCGCACGACGTAGAGGGCTTCGCTACTTGCTATTCGGACGATGTCGAGATCACGGACTTGGCCGGCAAGATTCCCCCGATCAAAGGGCAGGCGGCGCTGGTCAAGACTTATGCCTTTCTCAAGCGAGTGCCACAAGCCTTCGGTGTGGAAATCGTCCATCGGATCGTCAATGGACCCATGGTTATTGATCAGGAGCACGTTGTGGGTTTGCCGCCGGACAAGCACAAGCCGGATCAGGTCGCGGTCTATGAGGTTCGCGGAGGCAGGATCGTCAAGGCCTGGTTTCCGCCGGCGGAGTGATGGGGTTTTTCACTAGAGCAGAGGCAGGTTCACTCCCTGCACAGCCATACGCTTGTAGGAGCGCACCCTGTGCGCGTTATACCTACGAAGCGTGGAAGTACGGCGGTCGCCCACAGGGTGGGCTCCTACAGGTGGCTCGCGGCAGGTCTCAACCTTCCTCGGCTGCCTGATATACGCAATGAAGCACCGCTGCCGCCGCGGCATACAACTCATTCGGAATATCCGCACGCAACCGTAACGCCACCAGCACGGCGGCGACCTGCGCGTCGTGGTGCAGTGGAAAACCCAGCGCACGGGCACGCGCCAGTAGTTCATCCAGCGCCTCGGCTTCCAGCGCGGGAGGCATCAGGTCCTGGCCCGGGGCTGATAGGCGCAGGCTGACCTTGCGGTTGGGTGATGGCAGCGCGGGGTTCATGCGGTGGCCTTCAGCAGTACGGCGCTACGGTGATTGGTTGGTTGCGGCAGACCGGTCTGGCAAACCAGTTGGTCGAGGATCAGGCCGTTGGCGGTGAGCTGTTGGCTGAGCTGATTGAAGCGACGCTCCAGGCGATCGGTGCTGTCGGCGCGCTGAGCCCACAGCCGCACCGACAGGCGCAGGCCGCGCAGCTGCAGCTCGCCTTGCACCGGGCCCAGCCGCGGCAGGTCGATGGCGAAGCCGAAGTTCCACGCCGAGGGTTGGTCCGGATCGTCGTCAGAGGGCTTGAGCTGCAGCTGCAGGATGTCCTGTCCGCTTTCACCTTGCAGGGGAATCTCGATCATCCAGGCGTTGGCGTTGTGCGCTTCCAACTGCGCGACTTCCAGCCGTGCGAGCGCCGCATGCACTTCACCGTGCAGGCGTACCAGCAGGCTTTCCACGTCGCCGGGTTGCAGCGGTTCGGGCATGGGCGCGCGCGGCTGTGCGAACAGGCCGCGCTGAAGCAGCGGTGGCGCGGTTTCCGCCTCGCCAGCGGTGGGTGCAGCCGGCGTGCTCTGGTCGAGCGTGGCGGCCAGGCGAAGCAGGGCGGCTTTCCAGTCATCTTCGCCGAGCATGCCGAGGTCGGTCTGGGGTTGGGCCAGTTGCGATTCCAGGAATAGCCCGCTGCGTTTCATTGCCTCGCGCAGGCCGGGACCGTGAGCGATCTCGACGGGCGTGCGAATACTGTGCTCAAGCAAGGCCAGCGCCGCGCGCAGTTGCGGCGGCAACTGCCGTAACAGGGGACGCTGCGCGAGCGCGCCGAGCGTGGCGAGCAGCGGTGCGTAGCCGTTCTGCTGCGGCAGGCGCTCGAGCAGGGCGCGGCTCGCGGTCTGGTTGGGCGGTGTCATGCCGAGCACTTCCAGTCGCGGCTCCGGCCCAAGGCTGAGCACACGCACCTGAAACTGCGACGGCAGCTGCGTGCCCAACGATTCGGCTTCCACCGTGATCGGCCCAATCTGCAACACCAGATGGCCTTGCTCATTGAGGCCGAGCGTCCGGGCAGCCAGCACATTGCCCACGCGCCAGCTATCCGCGCTGGCGCCGGAAGCAGCGCCGGCCCAGGTGAGTGCGGCGAGACTAGTTGGCTGGATGATCAATCGGGCTCCTTGGCATAGCGTCAATCGGTTGACGCTTACTCGCCATGCGCAGACCAGACATCGGCAGCATGCGAGAGAACTTGAGGGCTTTCGAATAGGCGGGCAACGCCCGCTGCTCTGGCTTTTGCCTTTGCTCTTGGGTGTCGAGTCCCCCGTGCAGCGGTGAGGGCTGGACGATCAGGTCCCGAAGGGGGCATCGGCATGGACGCCGATGCCCTTTCGACACGACAGGGGCGTCGTGTCCCCATGTCATCTAAGAGCGGGCCCGGCCAGACCTCACGGACCCGAAGGGCGCGGAACCGGGGTGGTCTTTCTCTTGGTTACTTCTCTTGACTCCGGGCATCCATGCCCTCCGCCCTTCGGGCCAGCTGCGCTGTTCGCCATCGCTCCTGCTCAAGCGTGACCAAACAAAGAGAAGTGACCCTGCCGCCGGCAGGCGGACGGAAGCCCGCGGTCCCACGGGGACTCCCTTCGGTCGCAACGAGCCAGGTCGCGATAACGCGAACATCGAAACGACAACGCCACTGGATTCCGACCTACGCCGGAATGACGAAGTAGATGTGGTGTCGCGAGCACCCACCCCTCACCCCAACCCTCTCCCCGGAGGGGAGAGGGGGCTGCGTTGGTGAAATCCGTAGATGAGCTCTAAAGCCCGCCGACCTCCCGCCGATAACCGCCATGAAGGCCAACACACGCAGGCGGAAATCGGGCATGGGCAGCAGCAAGGCAAAGTCAGCGACAGCGAGTGGAGCAACGACGCGCGTCGTGCTGCCCGCGGATTGCCGCATCGCAGATCTGCCGGGCGTGAAGTCCGAGCTGCAAGCCGCGCTCATCACTCCCGCCGCCGAACTCGACGCCAGCGCCGTGGAGCGCATCGACACCGCTGCGCTGCAGCTGCTGGCGGTGTTTTGCCGGGAGGCTGGCGCGAAAGGGCACACCGTTACCTGGCTTGGCGCAAGCACCGTGCTACGTGATGCAGCAGCGCTGCTGGGCCTGACACAGACACTGGAACTGCCGGCAGCAACGCCGGCCTGATGAGGTAGACGATGGCAAAGATTCTTGCAGTGGACGATTCGGCATCGATGCGCGGCATGGTGGCTTTTACCTTGCGCGGCGCCGGCCACGACGTAAGCGAAGCCGAGAACGGCCAGCTGGCGGTGGACGCGGCCAAGGGTTCGCGCTTCGACCTGGTGCTGGCGGATGTGAACATGCCGGTGATGGACGGCATCAGCATGGTGCGCGAGCTGCGCACGATGCCTGAGTACAAGGGTGTGCCGATTCTGATGCTCACCACCGAGTCGCATACGGATCGCAAGATGGAAGGCAAGGCGGCTGGCGCCACCGGCTGGCTGGTGAAGCCGTTCGACCCGGAGCAGCTGCTGGCCACCGTCAAGCGCGTGCTGGGCTGAGCATCGCATTATGAGCACGGTGAGCCTGGCGCAGTTTCATCAGACCTTCTTCGAAGAGAGTCACGAAGGACTCGACGCCATGGAGTCGGCGCTGTTGGCGCTGGACGGCGGCGGCGACGCGGAACTGGTCCACCGTATTTTTCGTGCGGCACATTCCATCAAGGGCGGCGCGGCCACGTTCGGTTTTCCGGACATGGCGGCATTTACCCACGAGGCGGAGTCGTTGCTCGATGAACTGCGCGATGGCCGCCGCGCCGTCGACGCAGGCATCGTTGAATTGTTGCTGCGTTCGGTGGATTGCTTGCGCGGCATGTTCGCTCGCGCCCAGGCTGGCGAGCCGCTGGCCGATGCGCATAGCGAGCAACTGCGTCAGGAGCTGGCCGCGGCGGTGGGCCGGGATGCGGCGCCTAAGCCAGGTGCGGCGAAGCGCGCCGAGGCCGCCGGCACCTCAGCATGGCTGATCCGCTTCCATCCGCACCAAGGCATGTTGGCGGGCGGCAACGAGCCGTTGCGCATGTTCCGCGAGCTGGCGGAGTTGGGCGCGCTGAAAGTTGAGCCTGCGCTGGAGAAGTTGCCGGCGCTGGCATCGCTGGAACCCTCGGACTGCCATCTGGGCTGGACCATCGAGTTGCGTGGCAAGGTGGCGCGCGCGGCCATTGCCTCCGTGTTCGATTGGGTGGAAGGCGAATGCGATCTCGTCATTGAAGAGCTGGTCGAGGCTGCGCCGGAGCCGGCACCAGTCGCTACCGCACCAACTGTTGCCGCCGCTGCATCAGCGCCACGCGCCAGTCGCGAAGCGGCGGCCGAAGCCAGTTCGGTACGCGTGGGCATCGACAAAATCGACAGCCTGATCGATCTGGTCGGCGAGCTAGTGATTACCCAATCCATGCTCGACACCTTCCGCGAAGGTTTCGATGCGCAGCGCATCGAGATGCTGCAACACGGGCTGGCCCAGCTGGCGCGGCATACCCGCTCGCTGCAGGAAAGCGTGATGGGCATTCGCATGCTGCCGATCGCCTCCGTGTTCAACCGTTTTCCGCGCATGGTGCGCGACCTCGGCCAGAAGCTTGGTAAGCAGGTAAAGCTGGATCTGGTGGGCGAGCACACCGAGCTCGACAAAACGGTGCTGGAGAAAATTGGCGATCCGCTGGTGCATCTGGTGCGCAACGCGATCGACCACGGCCTGGAAACGCCGGACCGCCGTCGCGCGGCAGGCAAGGGCGACATTGGCACCTTGCGGTTGGAGGCTTCGCATCGCGGCGGCTCCATCGTGGTGGAGATCAGCGACGACGGTGCGGGGCTCAATCGCGATGCCATCGTGGCCAAGGCGCTACAGCGCGGTTTGATCGGCAGCGCCGAGGGCATGAGTGACGAGGCTGTGGCGGAGCTGATCTTTCAGCCGGGGTTTTCCACCGCGGCCACCACCACCGATCTTTCCGGTCGTGGGGTGGGCATGGACGTGGTCCGTCGCAACGTCGTGGATCTGGGCGGCAATGTGGCTATCCGCAGCGTGGTCGGCAAAGGTTCGGTGTTCACCATTACCTTGCCGCTGACGCTGGCGATCATCGACGGGCTTACCGCGGTGGTGGGCGACGAGCATTACATCGTGCCGCTGGCGTCGATCGTGGAGTCGGTGCAGTTGCGTGGCGAGGCGCTGCGCACGGTGACGGGTGGTGGTGAGTTGTTTCGCTTCCGCGATGGCTGGTTGCCGATCATCCGGTTGCATGACGCCTTCGGTTGCGCCAGTGGTGCGCGCAGCGAGATCGAGCAAGGCTTGGTGATCGTGGTGGAGGGCGAGGGTGCTCGCGTGGGGCTGTTCGTGGATGAGTTGATCGGGCAGCAGCAGGCGGTAGTGAAGTCGTTGGAGGCGAACTATCGCCGGGTGGTGGGGATTTCGGGGGCGACGATTTTGGCGGATGGGTCGGTGGCGTTGATTGTTGACGTTGCGGGGCTGATTCGGCAGCAGGGGCGGCGCAAGGCCGCCTGAGTATGGCTCTTTGCCTTTGCCTCCTCTCCCCTCCGGGGAGAGGATTGAGGTGAGGGGCGGGTGCTCGCGATGGCATCTCTACTTCGTCATTCCGGCGAAAGCCGGAATCCAGTGACGTTATCGCTCGGTTGTCGCGTCTGCGTGCCCGGCTCGCCTGCCGCGGGCTTTCGAACCGCTGCCGCGGTCCGAGTCACTTTTCTCTGTTTGGCCAGAGAAAAGTAACCAAAAGAGAGGCCACCCCGGTTACGCGCCATCCGGCTTCGCCTGCGGGTCCGTGAGGGCTGGCCGGGCTTTTCGACACGACGTCCCTGTCGTGTCGAAAAGGCGCAGGCATCCATGCCTGCGCCCCCTTCGGGGCCTGATCGTCCAGCCCTCACCGCTACACAGGGGACCCGTCACGGGCTCGCTTGCGCATCGCTTTTGCTTTTGCCCCTTCCTAGCTTCGCGTCGCAAGCAGGGGGAGGGGAAATGCGCATGCCGCATTCTCAAAGCGCAACACAACCACTCAAGCCTGCATCGCCACTGCCGATAGATATCAGGGGGCGGGTTTCCTTCCCGCAGATGAAGAACACATGAGCCAGTCATTGCATGGTGCGCAGGCACCCGCCGCCGATGGTGCGGCTACGACTCAATATTTGATCGTCGGTCTCGGCCGCGAAGAGTACGGCATGGACATTCTTGCCGTGCGGGAGATTCGCGGGTGGACGCCGGTGACACGGATTCCTCAGGCACCTTCTTACGTGCTGGGCGTGTTGAATCTGCGCGGTGCGATTGTGCCGGTGCTGGATTTGCGGCTGCGTTTCGGCTTGCCGCGGGAGGAGTACACGGCCACGACGGTCACGGTGATTGTCACGGTGGCCGGGCGCCTGTTTGGCGTGGTGGTGGACGCGGTGTCGGATGTGATGGACGTGGCCGGCAACGCCGTGCGGCCAGTGCCTGACATGGGCACGACGGTGGATACCGAATATCTCAAGGGGCTCACCTCCGTCGCTGAGCGGATGGTGCTGCTGCTGGATGTGGACAAGCTGTTGCAGCCGCAAGATGCGCAGATGCTGGAAGCCGCTCTGCCCGCGGCGAGTGATGTGAAAGCCGTGGCCTGACAGGAATCGCAATGAAAATGCCCGCAATCAAATTGAAGCTACCCGCTCTCAACGTGCGCAACCGCCTGCGCGGTGTGCTTGGTCTGCTTGGCCTGATGCTGATCGGTGGCGCGGCCATCGGACTCGGCGCCATGCAGCTGCAGAACGAAGGCATGCGCAAGATGTACGAGGAAGAGATGGTGCCGACTGAGCTGATCAGTCACATCAATACGCGCTCGCTGATGTCTTTCATCGTGCTGGGTGAAGCCGTCACCGTGATGGACAAGCCCGATCAGCTGAAGCAGAAGCTCAGTGAATTCGACAAGTACCAATCCGAGATGGCCGAGTTCAAGAAGCAGTTCGCCGCGTTGCCGATGACGGCCGGTGTGGCGGCTCAGCACAAGAACTGGCGTTCGACGGATGCCGATTACACGCAGGCCAAGAAGGATATGGTCGATGCGCTGAAGCAGAAAGATCCTGGTGCGTCGGACGTGCTGGAAATGCAGGTGCGCCCGTTGCTGATGGAGCGCCAGGCTGTGCTGGGCAAGCTGATTGAGGCACAGCGCCAGGACGCCAAGCAGATCTTCGACGATCAGCTGAGCCGCTATCAGTGGATTCGCGCGATCAGCCTGATCTCGCTGGTGGCAGGCCTGCTGATTGCGCTGGTGGCGGCGGTGATGTTGATCCGCTCGATCATCGGCACGCTCACCCATGCGGTGCAGGTGGCCAACGCGATTTCCGAAGGCAAGCTCGGTCATGACATTCAGGTGCATCGCGACGACGAGCTGGGCCAGTTGCTGCATGCCTTCCGCACGATGGACGAGCGTCTGTCGGCCATCGTCGGTGAAGTGCGCCACGGCTCGAGCGCGGTCAGCACAGCGGCGCAGCAAATCGCCCGCGGCAACGACGACTTGAGTCAGCGTACGCAGGAGCAGGCGTCCAGCCTGGAAGAAACCGCGTCGTCGATGGAGGAGATGACCTCCACCGTGAAGCAGAACGCCGAGAACGCCAGCCACGCCAACCAGCTGGCCCGCGGTGCCCGCGAGCAGGCCGAGCGCGGCGGTGAAGTGGTGACGCAGGCCGTGGGCGCCATGCGTGAGATCAACGATTCCAGCCGCAAGATTGCCGACATCGTCAGCTTGATCGACGAGATCGCTTTCCAGACCAACCTGCTGGCGCTCAACGCGGCCGTTGAGGCGGCGCGTGCCGGCGAGCAGGGTCGCGGCTTCGCGGTGGTGGCGACCGAGGTGCGCAATCTGGCCCAGCGCAGCGCGGGTGCGGCGAAGGAGATCAAGGGTTTGATCGCCGACAGCGCCGACAAGGTCCGCACTGGCTCCTCTCTGGTGGACCAGTCGGGCAAGGCGCTGGCCGAGATTGTGGAGAGCGTGAAGAAGGTGACCGACATCGTGGCCGAGATCGCTGCCGCCAGTCAGGAGCAGTCGGCCGGTATCGATCAGGTCAACAACGCGGTCACCCAGATGGACGAGATGACCCAGCAGAACGCCGCGCTGGTCGAAGAGGCCGCTGCCGCTGCCCGTGCGATGCAGGAGCAGGCCGATGAGCTGTCGCGTCAGGTCGGCTTCTTCCGCCTTGGCGATGACGCCGCGGCTGCGGCTGCCGCTGCGCCGGCACGCAAGGCATCCGCCACGGCTTCGGCCGAAGTAGAGGCGGTGTTCGCCGCGGTGCGCAGTGCGCCGCCGGTAGCCCGGCCCGCACGTGCCGCCGAGACCGCCGACGCTGGCGTGTGGAAGGAGTTTTAAGCCGCATGTCCGCCACAGCAATCAACGACGCAAACATGGCCGTGGCGGGCACCGGTGGGCCGGTGCTGGGGGATGCGGATTTCCGCTTCTTGCGCGAATTCGTGCTGGAGCATTGCGGCATCGCGCTGAGCGATCAGAAGCGTCAGCTGGTGCAGGGGCGTTTGCTGCGCCGGCTGCGTGCGCTCGGCATGAAGGAGTTCGGCAGTTACTGCGAGCTGCTGCGGCGGGACCCGCAGGGCGAAATGGGCGATCTGGCCAGTGCGATCAGCACCAATGTCACCTCGTTCTTTCGCGAATCGCATCATTACGATCTGCTGGAACAGATGCTGCTGCCGCAGTGGTTGAATCAGAAGCGGCGGCAGAGCGACCGGCTGCGCATCTGGTCGGCGGGCTGCTCCACCGGTGAAGAGCCCTACGCGCTGGCGATGGTGCTGGCCGAAGCCATGGAGCGCCACGGTGCGGATGTGGACGCGAAGATCCTCGCGACCGATCTGTCGCCGCAGGCGCTGGCCGGCGCGCGCGAAGGCGTCTATTCGATCGACAAGTTGTCCGGGGTGAGCCCGGAGCGTCGCAAGCGCTGGTTCCTGCGCGGCGAGGGCAGTTACGACGGTCTTGCTTGCGTACATCCGCGCTTGCGCGAACTGGTGGCCATCCAGCCGCTCAACCTGTTGCACGAGTGGCCGATGCAGGGGGTATTCGACGCCATCTTCTGCCGCAATGTGGTGATCTATTTCGATAAACCGACCAAGGAGCGCTTGTTTCGGCGCTATGCCGGCAAGCTGGTGCCGGAGGGCTATCTGTTTCTCGGTCACTCCGAATCGATGCACGGACTCAGCGACGACTTCGATCTGGTGGGCCGTACGGTCTACCGGAAGCGCCCGGTATGAACGAGCCGAAACGTTGCTCGCCGGTGGGCGATGAAGACGCCGCGCGCGTCTTGCCTGGTTTCGAGCATGTGCGCCGCTTCTGGGACCCGACCCAGGGCAGCATGACCGCCAAGGTGTTGCCTGGCGAGTTCTACGTAAGCCTGCAGGACGAGCTTATCGGCACCGTGCTCGGCTCCTGCGTGTCGGCCTGTATTCGCGACCGCCGCCGCAACATCGGCGGTATGAATCATTTCATGTTGCCGGAGCCGATGGGCGAGCGCGACAGCTGGTCGTCCACCGTGGGTCGCGCGGCGCGCTATGGCAACGACGCCATGGAGCAGCTGATCAACGCCATCCTCAAGGCTGGCGGCCGGCGAGAAGATTTCGAGGTGAAGGTGTTTGGCGGTGGCCGCGTGCTGACGCAGATGACCGATATCGGCGAGCGCAACATTGCCTTCGTACGGCGCTACCTGGCCGCCGAAAAACTGGAACTGGCCGCCGCCGACCTCGGTGACGTCTATCCGCGCCAGGTGCAGTACTTTCCGCGCAGCGGCAAGGTCCGCGTGCGCCAGTTGCGCGGCCACCACGCCAGCGTGCTGGTCGATGGCGAGCGGAAATACCTCAAGCGTTTGGCAAACGATCCGATAAAGGGAGAGGTGGAGCTGTTTTAGAAGTAAGTGGAGAGGAGTGAGAAGTGAGAGTGCGGGCCTGAGCGAGATAGGTTCCTGGCAGCTCTTCTCTCTCCCTCTTCTCACTCCTCGCTCCTCTCCCTCGCCCGCGTAATAGAAGAGACCCCGAATGTCCCGAGTCCGTGTCCTGGTGATCGACGATTCCGCGCTGGTGCGGAAACTACTGACGGCCATGCTGTCCTGCGATCCCATGATCGAGGTGGTGGGAACGGCGGCGGATCCGCTGATCGCGCGCGAAAAGATCAAGCAACTCGAGCCGGACGTGCTCACGCTCGACGTCGAGATGCCGCGCATGGATGGCCTGACCTTTCTCGAAAACCTGATGCGTTTGCGGCCGATGCCGGTGGTGATGGTGTCGTCGCTCACACAGGTGGGCGCCGAGGTCACGCTGCGCGCGTTGGAGTTGGGCGCGGTGGATTTCTTCACCAAGCCGAGCAGTGATCTGGCGAGCACCTTCGGCGAGGGCGCGCAGGACATCTGCGCCAAGGTGAAACTGGCCGCACTGGCGCGTCCTCGCGTGCGCACCGCGGTACGCAAGTTGGAAGTGGCGCCACGCCTTTCCGCCGATGCCGTGCTGCCGCGCGCGCAGACGCCGGATTCGCGCGGTGGCAGTCCGATCATCGCGATCGGTGCATCGACCGGCGGCACCGAAGCGATCCGCGTAGTGCTGGAGGCGATGCCGCCGGACGCGCCACCCGTTTTGATTACTCAACACATTCCCGCCGCTTTCAGCGGACCGTTTGCGTCGCGCATGGACAACTGTTCGGCCATGCGCGTGTGCGAAGCGCGCGATGGTCAACCGATCCAGCCCGGCCATGCCTATATCGCCCCGGGCAGCCAACACCTGCTGGTGATGTGGGATGGCGCGCGCTATGTCTGCCGCTTGCACGACGGCCCGCCGGTGAACCGGCACAAGCCCAGTGTGGACGTGCTGTTCCGCTCGATGGCCGCCACCGTGGGCCGCACCGCTATCGCGGCCCTGCTCACCGGTATGGGCGACGACGGTGCGCGCGGGCTGGCCGAACTGAAAGAAGCCGGCGCCGCCACCATGGTGCAGGACGAGGCCAGCTCGGTGGTATGGGGCATGCCGGGCGCTGCCTGGAAGCTCGGCGCCGCCAACGAGATGCTGCCGCTGGAAAACATCGCTGCGCGCCTGCTGGAACTGGCGCGCAGATCTTCTGTCGGCGCCGCACGCGCCGCCTATCGCTGACCTGGACGTGTAGAGCCTATTTAAGATCTCCCCGTGGCCCGCGCCGGGATCTGTTTGCACGTAGGGCAAGGAAGAACGAGGGCGTGTACGTCCGTACACAACCGAGTGATGACGCGGCCCTGCGGGCAAACAGACCCGGCCCGCAGGGTTGAGTCGCTAGGCGCGCCAGGCGGTGGCGCGCGGCTTGACCTGACGGCCAGTCAGGCGCTGCGCCACGCACCACCGCCTGGC
>NZ_JAPDPD010000035.1 GCF_026283965.1 Dyella subtropica | reverse complement strand
TTTGTATGCTGTCGCTAGCAGATCGGGGGATATCCGCATGGGTGACAAGCTCGCTACTACCGTGTTTTGGCTAATCGCCGGCTCGCTCACCATCTTTGGGCTGGTCGCTCTTGTCGGATTACCGTTTCGAAGTCTGGAACTCTGGCAGGTCGCAGTCGGTGCGGTGAGTGCAATCGTCCTGATGTTCGGCCTTCGTCAGTGCGCCCAGATCCTGCGCGGAAAGCGGCGCGTGGGGAGCTGACCCGGTTATCTGCGTTCGACCCAAAGCAGGTCCCCACCAATACGGAACCGTAGTCGAGGAGCTTGAGTAGTGACGCCAGAAGAATTAGTCGAGGCGATGGCGGAGAGAAATGCGGTCCTTGCCAAGAGACCCAAGCCGCCAGTCCAGCCACCAGACAGTAGGCCGCTAGGTTTGGTTATCTGTGCAGTTGGGTTGATGGGCATCGGATACAGCGCCCTCACCATCATCAGCGCCTTAGATCACGATCCTCATATCTACTTTTCTTGGAAGTCGCTGCTCATCTCCATGCCAGCTTTCCTTATTGGGCTCCGCTGGGCAGTTCTTGGCAGAGCCGCCCCGGAAGCTCTCGATACGTCCTACCGGCTCTCGCAAGGCGCAAAAATCTATTACGTAGCGTGCGTACTAACGGCGCCAATCAGCGCGTACGCATATCTGCATGTTTTGAAGGCGCTGGGCTACCAGTAGCGAGCGGAACAGGGTCAGGTTCACTATCTTGCGATGGGTAAGTGAACCTGACCCTGTTCGTATGATTCACCACCCAATGTCTTTCGCGATATCGATGGCTGACGGGCAAGAATGACGCGGCGTTTTTTAGGTTGGGGGCATGGCCCGCGATTGCTGAGAGAACTTCAGGAAACACCATGGACATAAGATCGACAAACGAAGCAGAGATTAGCCCGCTGGCAACGCTTTGGTACGAAGGGTGGCAGGATGCTCATGCGCGAATTTTGCCTGCGGAGCTTGCCCGACTTCGCACACTGGAGAGCTTTACACAAAGACTTCATGCGGCGCTTGCGCAGGTTCGAGTCGCAGGACCGGTTGGGAAGCCCTCCGGATTTTGCATCGTAAAAAACGACGAGCTCTATCAGCTCTATGTCTCGGCCGATGCGCGCGGCTCTGGAACGGCAGCAGCGCTGATAGCCGACGCCGAGGCAACACTTGCCGCCAATGGCGCTGGAACGGGCTGGCTCGCGTGCGCTATTGGCAACGAACGCGCCATCAGGTTTTATGAGAAACATGGATGGCAACGAGCGGGCGTCATGACCAGTCAATTGGACACGCCGGAAGGGCAATACCCACTAGATGTCTGGCGCTACGAGAAACACTTGCGTTAACGCCTGAGTCGAGGGAGATGCGGCCTTGCGACAGTGGCCGCTGGCATGGCGTCTTGAGTGCTCTTCGTCCCACCCTGCGCGGAAAAGGGTCAGGTTCATTTCTTGCGGTGGGTAAGTGAACCTGGCCCCGTTCGTACGGACCACACATAGATCCGGGTCGATCAAGTGACCACGTCAGTGTTTGGCATTTGCGGCCAAACGAACTGACGCGATGCCGGGCGCCTGCCCGGCACACGCGCTCCTATCGATGCGTACCCTGCGGTTCCGGTTGCTGAGGAGCCTGCGGCGGATGCTGCTGTGGCGCATGCGTCGGCTGCGGGCTCTGCTGCTGCGCGACCTTCTGGAACTCGGCGCTGCTTTGTTCCAGAGGCTTGGCGACGGCCTGGGCCACATCCACCTCTGCGAAACGCTTAAATGGCGAGTTCAGGTCGCCCTGTACGGCAAACGCGCGCTTTCCGTCGTCGCTCAGTACGACGTGATCGATGCGGGAAAGGCCTTCGGTGCGAGCCGCCGTCGCCAACGAGCCTGCGAAGTTGTTGGTCATAGGGTCGGAGGCACGGCCGCGTGCCGCGTCGATGGCGCGAACGTTCTGCAGCGCTTGGGTGTACATGGCGTTGCCGGGGTTGTGGCTGTCGGCCAGGCTCACCTGGGACGGGTGTGCTGCCTTCTGTATGGCCTCCAGCGTTTTCGGACCGACGATCCCGTCGGGTGTCATGTTGTGCGTGCGCTGGAACTTCTCGACGGCAGCCTTCGTTCCGGGGCCGAAGTCGCCATCCGGATGCAGAGCGCGACCGTGCGCGTCTGTGAAACCGAGTTTCGCGAGATCGGTCTGCAGTGCGCTCACCTTGTCACCGTGCGAGCCCTCGCGAAGCGGACCGTTGCCAGCTGGCGCACGCGAGCGCTCGCCCTGTCCGATGGCTTTCAGAGCGTCTTTGATGTCCTGATCGCCAACCGACTTCGACGGGTCGAAGTTCGCGTCACCGACTTTGGCTTGTGCGCGATCGAGCGCGGCGGCCGTCTCCGGATTCTTGAAGGCGTTCTTGTACTGCTCGGCGATAGCGGCGGCCTTGGGGCCATCGTAGTAAGCGTAGTTGCCCTTGATCTCGTTGGCCTTGGCAAGCACCGCGTTATAGTCGCCGCCGTCCTTCATCACCTGTTCGAACTTCTTCATCTGCGACGGCATCTGGTTCTCCGTCTTCGCCAGAATGGCGACGGTCTCCAGGCGACGATCTTCCGGAATGTTCTTTCCGTACCTGTCCAGCATATCCATCGCCGACTGGGTCGCATTCTTGATCTGTGGATAGTCCATGTTTTTATGGACCCACTTCTGGCCGTCTTCCGAGGAGGCCCATGCGTTGATGCTGTCGCGCGTGTCCTTGTCGATGAAGGTGAGCGTGGTGCGTTGGTGCTCGCCGTTGCCGTGGCTCAGCAGGTCGGTACGAAGTTGCGCCGTGTCGTGGGTGAACTTGAGGTTGTGGTCTTTGGCGTATTTCGCGGCCTGGTCGATGATGCCGTCCACATAGGTGGTTTCGCCGGGCTTCGGGGCGGCACCGTCGGTGGAGCCCAGCGCCCACGTGCCGCGCTTGCCCAGATCGACCTGGATGGTGCCAAGCGAATAGCCGCTGTCAGCCACGATCTTGTGCGCGTTTCCCCAGTTGGGGTCGGACGTACCGGCGGTGACGCCGGCGATGGACAGGTGATACGAGGACGGGCCGCCTTCGGTGCCGCGCCCCACGACAAAGTAGATGGCGCCGGCAAGCGAATTGGCGTCGTGCGTATTGAGATCAGCCATGGTCTTCCTCCGTGAAATGATGGGGTGATTACTGGTCGTTCGCGATGGACAAATACTTTTCCAGGGCGTTGGCGCGTTCGCAGAGGCCGAAAATCTCGTTCTGCGTTACCTGCAGATCGGCCACGGACGCATCGCCGTAGAGCGTGGCTTCGAAATCGCCGTTCTTGTGGTGGAAATCCAGCCAGGCGCGCTCGGCAGCGATCAGTTCGTCTTTGGCCTTGTCTTTGAGCTTGGCGAGCAGCGCCTTGTACGCGGTGTTCAGCCGGGTGTCCTGCGTCTGCTTTTCGGCGGACAGGCATGCACCGGTAGCGACGGTGTCGGAGCCGGCCTTGTCGATACAGGCATAGAACGTGGTTGTGATGCCCCGAGGTGCCTGGTGCTTGATGACCTGGCTCGTGCTCTCGGCCGCAATGGCCCCGGCTCCGTAGCCGAGAAGGGCGAAGGTGATGGCGAGCGTCTTGACGATGTTCATGATGCAACTCCTGTATGTACGTTCCTTGCGATTGCCGTGAGCGTCAGGCCAGTGGCCTTGGCAGGGTTGGGCAGCGCGGGGACCCCTTGGCCGGAAAGGTGCGGCGAGGGGCCAACATATTGGATCGCATCTGGCCGCTCAAGTGACTGAACGGCTTCACTCTTTTCCATAAGGTGTAGATGCCGGTCATCGTTCGGAGTCTGGAGTCGTTCAAGTTCTCCACCTGCCAATAAGCGGGTGCACGCGCCCTCTCTTCATAAGGTGTGGGGCGCCCTTGGCTCGGAAGATGGCCGCTCACGGCCTAAGGCGGCCATGATCAGATGCCGGAAAGACATCGCGCGTGCGATCCAGGCGCTTCAGTGTCCCACGCGCGGACAACTCGGGCGGCTGGGCCCCGACACCACCGCTACGACATCGGATAACGCAGGGAAGCGCACGTTGGCGGTGACGGTGTGGCACGAAGCGTTGGGCCGAAACGTGAGGCTGTCCCAGCGATCGCACGGTATCGGAACCATCTCCATCATCGATGGCATCGGTGAAGCGCTGAGCGTGGTGGTGACTTGGTCGCGGTATGGCTCGATGCTGGAGTCGAATGCAGGGCCGATCATGTCGTATGAGGTTTCGCCGAAAGTGCCGCGCTTAGACCCGATACGGATGGCACCGGTTGTTGGTGGCCAAGCCATCGGGCCGTCGATCTCCAGACGAAGTGACGGATGAAATGGCGAATTGGATTCATGCTTCCCCATGGTGCTTAACGCGTACGCGTGTCCCGCGGCAAAGCCGCCCTCGGGCTCGATCCGATAAACGCCGCCGATTTCCGACATGCCAGGTGCGTCACCGATGCGCACGCGCAATCGCCTCCCGGTGGCCAAATCGACCAATCGGAATTGCCTGGCTAGGGGGCGATGAGGGACGCCATTCCGGGCATCGGTATACAAGGGGCCGAGCGCGTTAGCGGGAAGGTGGATAACGGCCGTCGCGGCGGGCACCTCTGGTCCCCGGGCTACGTAGAAGCCGTGGGGAACGTAAAAGACTGGACTGCATGCGTTCGCATCCATGAGCGTGATCCATGCCGCGATCCACGCGCCGAATATGGCGAAGCGCTTTCTTTCGTTTGCCTGCACTGCATCTCCCCCGCTTGCGTTGTCGATGAAGTATTCAACGTAGGGGGATGGCTTTGGGGTTAATGGCTGCTACGCCGTAGTGATAGGAATGGGGCGTCGGCGCTTGCCACCTCAAGTTCAACCTACAAGTGCCCGCCATGCCTGGCGCAAACCTAGCTTCAAGTGGCCCAATGCGCGCCGCATAAATGGCCCTTCCGGCCCGGCCTGATTGAGTGCACCTTCTCGGCGAATCTCCAGACGAAGGCATTCGAATGATCGCTTCTTCTTCGAAGTCGCGCCGCCACGCGCGAATGGGTGTGCTCGCAAGTGTCGGCATCGCGTGCTTGCTCGCCATGACAGTCCACGCCACGCCCGCCGGCGAGGTCCCTGCGAAACCCGCGGTCGCAGCCTACGATCACGTCCACGACTTCGACCTGTTCTTTGGTACCTGGCATTCGCGGCAACGCCGTTTGAAGGAGCGACTCGCGGGCAGTAAAGAATGGATCGAGTTCGAAGGCACTCAGGTTGTCCGGCCATTGCTCGATGGCCACGGCAATATGACCGAGAACCGCTTCACCATGCCGGACGGTACGACCCGTCACGGCGTCACGCTGCGCGCCTTCGATCCCAAATCGCAGCGATGGTCGATCTGGTGGCTCGATGGAAACGACCCAACCAAGATCGACATCCCCGTGGTGGGCGCGTTCGAAAACGGCGTCGGCACCTTTTATTCGGATGACACCTTTAATGGAAAGCCGATCAAGGTGCGCTTCAAGTGGTTGAACATCACCCCCACCACGCTGCAGTGGGAGCAAGCGTACTCGCCCGATGGCGGCAAGACGTGGGAGACCAATTGGATCGCCTACTTCACCAAGACGGGTTGAGTCACGGCCACCTTGCCTAACTTCCCTTTCCCCTATCCCCCAGGCGAAACCATGCAGACCGACAATCCTGATCGCCGCCGCATCATGCAATGGTCGCTCGCGGCCATTCCCGCCCTGATGGCGCTGGGCCATGCCGATGGGGTCTTCGCCGAGGGCGTTGCGAAACCGACGGCCGGCGGCACGGGCCCGGAACACGACTTCGACTTCTTCCTTGGCCGCTGGCACGTCAAGCATCGCCGGCTGAAGGAGCGGCTGACCGGCAACCATGAATGGGAAGAGTTTGACGGCACCAGCACATGCCAATCGCTGCTCGGCGGCATCGTCAACCTCAATGAGAGCGTGGTGAACCGCTCGGGTGGCACCTATCGTGGTATGGGTCTTCGCGCCTACGACGCCAAGACCAACCGCTGGGCGGACTGGTATCTCGACGGACGCAATCCCACAACGATCGATGCACCCGGCATGGGCCAGTTCGTCAACGGGGTCGGCACCTTCCTCTCAGACGACACCTTCGATAACAAACCGATCAAGGTGCGTGGCCTGTTTACGCCCATCACGCCCACGACCTGCCAATGGGAACAGGCTTTTTCTCCCGATGGCGGCAAGACGTGGGAGACCAACTGGGTGATGCACTACACGCGGATGGCGTAAGCCCATTGGCGTGAAGCGCCAATGACGCATCCGGATGGTTTGGTGCATGACCCGACTTGATTAGCGCTGAATCTCAGCTGGCGCGGTTTTCTCCTCCCCTGTCCCACGGGACTAGCTTTGCGTCGCAAGCAAGGGAGGGAGCAAACAGCTCGCAAGCTGAGATTCGACACTAGTCAGTTGACCCGATATCAGCGTGAGGACGAAACATGATGGCGCGCAGGAACATCGCTCTGATATGCGCACTCTGCGCTGCAGGTTTGACGTTCTGCCCTAGTTGCGTAGACGCACAGACCAGCGCTGGCGAAGTGGCCCCTCTCAAACCCTCCCAACCCAGCGCTGCTGCCAAGAGCGGCGATGGCCAGCACGATTTCGACTTCGAAATCGGCACGTGGAAAACGCATCTGAAGCGGCTCCTCCATCCCTTGACCAGCTCACATGAATGGGCCACCTATGAAGGCACCACCGTCGTCCGCAAGGTTTGGGATGGCCGCGCCAATCTGGTGGAACTCGAGGCCGACGGCCCAGCCGGGCATCTCGAACTGCTATCCCTGCGTCTGTACAACCCACAAGCCCGCCAATGGAGCCTCAACGGTGCCAGCAGCAAAGGTGGCAGCTTGAGCGTACCCACCATCGGTGAGTTCAAGAACGGGCGCGGCGAATTCATCGACCAGGAAACCTTCAACGACCGAACCATTCTGGTTCGATTCGTCATCTCGGAGATCACACCGGACTCGTGCCACTTCGAACAGGCGTTCTCTGACGATGGCGGCAAGACCTGGGAAGTGAATTGGGTCGCGACGGATACGCGGGTTAAGGGGAGTGAAGGCAGTTAAGTCCGGCTCGCCCAGCGGAACGCACACATACGCCCCAGCCTCGCTATGCCGCCGGAACAAAGTCCTTCGGCACGTTGGCATCGATCCAGTGGGTGATGAATACCTCAAGCGTCACCCGCGGTGGAACCTCGATACCGGCACTGCGCACGAACGCAGCGGCAGCCTTGATGTACGACTGCTTCGACAGACTAGAGGCTTGTCGAGCGGCGGCCTGCTGCTGCCGCAGCTGGACAATATGGGGTGATGGCTGGCCTGGCTTGGCGAACTTCTGGTAGCGCCGCAGCTCGTCGGCCACCAGCGCCGTGTCGAATGCCGCCTGCAGTGTTGCCTTTTTGGCCCTTAGCAGCTGGATCAGGCAATCACCGGCTTTCGTGAGCTCCCCGGCCCCCTTCGAATCCAAAAGCATGGGGGCAAGCAGCGGGGCAGCGGTGCGCCCGCGGCCAAGGGAGTAGCGCCGCCAAGAAGCTCCAGATGACTCAGGAAGCCCGCTTGGGGAAAGGTCATCTTCGTTGACATGGGGAACCTGATGCGGGGGAGGGCAGGGACGATACGCCTTGCTTTGGCCGCGCGTCGACATGGAGTACTCAAGGCGCCATGCCGCCGCCTCAAGGCGGCCATAAACACATGAGAGACTTGTCGTTAATCTGAGGGGAGATTGTATGACAAGCATGTCTGTGGGCTACCGCGTCCGCGGTGGCAGGGTTGGCCTTGGTTTGTGCCTGCTGGTTTGTCTTCTCAGCGCGTGCGGTCGCCACGACAATGGCAAGCCCGCGCTGCAGGGCGCGCCGGCATCGAGCAGTTCCACCGCGCATACGGCTGCTACACAGGCGTTCTCGCTGCTGACGGCCAATTCGCAGACAAGCGATTCGCGGAGCGCGATCGCCTTGCATTTCAGCGCGCCGCTGGCCTCGGCTCAATCATTCGACCAGCAGATTGCCGTGACCGGACCGGAAGGTGAAACGGTCAATGGCAGCTGGAACCTGCAGGAGGATGGCAAGACGCTGGTCTTCCCGTTCGTGTCTGCCAATCAGCACTACGCCGTACTTCTGCATGCCGGCTTGCTGGCTGCGGACGGTCACACGCTGGGCGGCGAAATCAAGCGAGACGTTTACTCCGGGAACCTGCCGGCGGCGGTAGGTTTTGCGTCGATGGGCAGCGTGCTGCCAGCCCGCGGCTCGCGTGGATTGCCGTTGGTGTCGATGAATGTGCATGACGCCGACATCGAGTTTTTCCGCGTGCGCGACGATGTGCTCTCGGACTTGTTCTGCGCCTATCCCACCAACAAGCACCGGGCCAACTACGAACTCGAACACGAGATCAACCGGTGGGATCGGTGTGAACACGGCGATCGCGAGAAGCGCCCGCTCACCGATATGGGCGAATCCGTCTATGCCAACCACTACACGCTGGGTGGAGGGGACAACGAACGCGCCATCACCTATATCCCCGTGCAGGATGTGCCGCAGCTCGCGCAGCCCGGCGTCTACATGGCGGTGTTGAAGAAGGGCGGCACCTTCGCTGGCGGCTATGACTCGGCGATCTTCTTTGTCAGTGACCTGGGCCTGCATCTGCGCGTGTATCGCGACAACGCCCTGCTGCATGTCGCTTCGCTGCACGATGGCTCACCGGTCAGTGGCGTGGAGGTAGAGGTCGACGACGCGAGCGGCAAAGCAAAGTTGAAGGCCACCACTGATGGCGATGGCAACGCGTTGATCGCCTACAAGGTGGAGCCGTCAGACGTGTTGATCGCACGGCACGGCAAGGACGTGTCGGTGCTACCGTTCAATCGACCCGCGCTGGATATTTCCAACTTCGACATCACGGGCCGTCGCCAGGCGCCTTTCGAAGTGTTTGCATGGTCGGGACGCGACTTGTATCGACCCGGCGAAACGTTGCGCGCTTCGGCGCTATTGCGCGACTACGATGGCAAGCCGATGAAGGCGCAGCCGCTGTTCGTGCGGCTGAAACAGCCGGATGGACGCAACCTGGTCGACACGCGACTGGAACCCCGCGACCTCAATTATTTCGAACTCAATCAGCTGATTCCCGGCGATGCGCCCACGGGTTTGTGGCAGCTCGAATTTCGCCTGGACCCCAGCAGCAAGGACGCGGTGCAGGCCTTTCCCTTTCATGTCGAGGAATTCCTTCCGGAGCGGCTGAAGGTGGACTTGTCGAGCCCGCAGGCACGGCTCGTCCCGGACGAACCGCTCAAGCTCAACGTGACCTCCAGCTACCTCTATGGCGCACCCGCCGATGGCAATCGCTTTACAGCCAAGCTGTTGGTGAAGCCGGAGGTGCATCCGCTGCCCTCGCTGCCCGATACCTTCTTCGGCAATCCACTGGTCGATCTGCCCAAGCGTGCCGACGACGTCGTCGATACCAAGCTCGATGAAAAAGGTCATCTGGAGCAGGAGGTCGCCCTTCCCGATGACGTGAAGCCGGTGGCTCCGTTGACCGTCACGCTCTCGGGCAGCGTGTACGAGACCGGCGGTCGCTCGGTGACACGCTTGTTGAACAAGGTCTATTGGCCGGCGCCCGCGCTGGTCGGCGTGCGTCCGCTGTTCGATCCCAAGCAAGGTGCGCAAAGCGAAGGGCGTGCGGCGTTCGAGATCCTCCGCGCCAACCTGGACGGCAAGCTGGTGGCGGGCTCGCACCTCAAGGTGCGGATGCAGCGCGAGATCCGTAATTTCTATTGGTTGTACGAGCATGGCGACGAATGGAAATCCAACGCCAATGTGGATCTGCAGCTGATCGAAGAGAAAGACATCGACGTGGGCGCGGGTCAGCGCGTACACGTCGATTTTCCGGTCGAATGGGGCGGTTATCGTCTGGAGGTGTACGACCCCGAGTCCAAGCTGACCACGGTCTATCCGTTCTTCGCCGGCTACAGCTGGGAAGACGAGAACATGGGCAAGGAAGCGCGCCCGGACAAGGTGAAGCTGGCGTTGGACAAAGCACGCTACCGTGCCGGCGATACCATGAAGGTCACGGTCACCCCGCCTCACGATGGCGCCGGCGTGCTGTTGGTCGAATCCGACCACCTGCTGTACACGCGCACTATCGAGGCGAAGGCGGGCGCCACGTTCGAGATCCCCGTCACCCAGGAGTGGGAGCGCCACGACGTGCATGTCGTCGCCTTGGTGTTCCGCGGTGGCGATGCCACCGAGAAAACCACGCCGGCACGCGCCATGGGTATCGAGCACGTGACGATGGATCGCAACGACCGGCGCATGCCGCTCAAGCTCAACGCACCGGCGATGATGCGGCCAGGTCATCCGCTCGACGTCACCGTGCAGGCCGATGGCCTCTCCGGCCAGCACGCCTACGTCACGCTCTCGGCGGTGGACAAAGGGGTGCTCAACATCACCAACTATCCCGTGCCGGATGCGTGGACATGGATGTTCTCCAAGCGCGCCTTGAGCGTTGAAGCCTACGATCTCTACAGCCGCATCATCGAAGCGATGGATGGTGCCAAGGCAAAGCTCCGCTACGGCGGCGACTTGAGCGGCAAGGCGCTGCCGCATGCGGCGCGCCTGAATCCGAAAGTGCAGATTGTCGATCTGTTCGCCGGCCCGGTCGCGTTCGATGCGCACGGCAAGGCGACCCTGCATGTCGACGTGCCGGACTTCAACGGCAGCCTGCGACTGGCCGCGCTGGCCTACACCGATCAGCGCTTTGGCAACGCCGAAGGCAACATCACGGTGCGCGCACCGTTGGTGGTCGAGCCCAGCACGCCGCGCGTGATGGCCGCTGGCGACAAGGCGCAGATCAGCCTGGATCTCAAAAACCTGTCGGGCAAGGATGGCGTGGCCAAGGTCAGCGTGAAGGCCGACGGCCTGATCAAGGTCGACAATGCCACCCGCAGCGTGCCGCTGAAGGATGGCAGCAGTACGACACTGATCATGCCGGTCACGGCGGGTGCCGGTGTCGCTGTCGCCAAACTCGACATCCATGCGGAGCTCAACGACTACCAAGTCGACCGGCATTTCGAATTTGCCGTGCGCAACGCATGGCCGGAAGAGGTCAAGACCGTGCCGATGGCCATGGAAGACGGCAAGCCGGCCCGCCTGGATGGGTCGCTGATGACCGGGCTGGTTCCGGCAACGGTTCGAACTCAACTCACGCTGAGTACGCTGCCGCCGCTGCCCTACAGCACCGCACTGCGCACACTCCTGTCGTATCCCTACGGCTGCATCGAGCAGACCACCAGCAAGGGTTACGCCGCGCTGTACATGGATGAGAAAACGGCGAAGACGCTGGGTCTGCCAGGATTGGGCGATGCATCGCGGCAGGCCGCGGTGGAGAGTGCGCTTGCGCGCATTGCTTCCTTCCAGGCCAGCAACGGGCACTTCAGCTTCTGGGGTGGCACCAGCCCCATCGAAACCTTTATGACACCCTACGTCGTCGACTTCATGCTCGACGCGCGTGACGCCGGTTTCGCGGTGCCCCAGGACGTACTGCAGAAGTCGCTGCAACGGCTCAACGACGACTTGCTGGCCGGCGGCCATCCCTATCACAGCTATGAGCAGCACGATCACCTGCGCATCGCCGACGAAGCCTATTCCGGCTTCGTACTGGCACGCGTGAACCGCGCACCGCTGGGTACCCTGCGGGCGATCTTCGACAACGATCGGCAAAAGCTGGTTGGCCCACTGCCGCTGGTGCACCTGGGCGTCGCACTGAAGCTGATGGGCGATAACGAGCGCGCGCAGAAGGCGATCGCCGAAGCGTTCGCCTGGACCAAGGAGCGCCCCTGGTATATGGGCGACTACGGCTCGGATCTACGCGACTTTGGCGTCATGGTGGCGCTCACCCACACCTACGGCCTGAACAAGCCGGAATACGACGCCAAGCTGATCGACTGGGCACGTAACGCCACGGCCAACGTACGCGCCATGCAGGAGAAGATCCCCTACTACCACTGGTCATGGTCCTATCTCAGCACGCAGGAGCAAGTGGCCATCGCTCGCGTAGCCCACGCGTTCGACGCCGCCAACAATGCACCGCTGGCCGCAACGCTGAGCATCGGCGGCAAGACGGAGCAGGTGCCGGCCGACAAGTTCATCTGGACACGTGAGTTCACGCCGGCCGAGGTAGCCGGCGGCATCACCGTGCAGCCGGGTAGCAAAGCGGCTGTATTCGCGACGCTGGATGTCGCTGGCATTCCGCAGAAAGCGCCGGCTGCCGATGCGAGTCAGATCGATGTTCGGCGCAGCTACTTCACCACCGATGGCAAGCCGTGGGAGGGTGACAAGCTCCTCGAAGGCGACACCCTGATCGTCGAGCTGACCATCGAGGCCCGCATGAACATGCCCGATGCGCTGGTCACGGACCTGTTGCCCGGTGGGCTCGAAGTGGAGAACCTCAACCTCGGTGGCGCGCAGCAATGGGAGGGTGTCGTGATCGACGGCATCGGTCTCGACCAGCACACTGGCGCTGCCGAGATCGTGCACGAGGAATACCGTGATGACCGCTACGCCGCCGCGTTGAAGTTGCAGCGGGGCAGGGCCGCGCACGTGTTCTACCTGGTGCGTGCCGTGACGCCAGGTACGTATGTCGTGCCGCCGCCGCTGGTAGAAGACATGTACCGGCCGGCGGTTCGCGGGATCGGTGCCGTCCCGACGGCGAAGCTGACGGTGAGCGAGCCGTGACTCAGGCCGCGTCACACGGGAACCCTCCGTGCGGCCCTGATTAGCGTCGAATCTCAGCAGACGCGGTTTTCTCCTCCCCTTGCTTGCAGGGGGAGGCCGGGAGGGGGTGAGCACTTGAGAAAGCCCCACCCGAAACGCTTTCTCAAGGGCTTACCCCTCCCCAGCCCTCCCCTGTCCCACGGGACTAGCTTTGCGTCGCAAGCAAGGGAGGGAGCAAACAGCTCGCAAGCTGAGATTCGACGCTAATCAGGCCGTGTGGCGTGATAAGTAGTGAAGTGACATGACTCCTGATCCATCCCACCCATCGCCCGTCAAAAGCCACTCGCCATCCACACGTGCACGCCGATGGCTGCGCGCGTTGCTGATCGGTCTATGCGCATGGCTTCTCATGGCGTTCGCGCTCGATCGCCTATTTCCACTGCAGCTACCGGGGCCGGATACCGGCAGCACCGTGGTGCTGGCACGCGATGGCACGCCATTGCGCGCGTTCGCCGACAGCGATGGCGTATGGCGCTATCCGACCACGGCGCAACAGGTATCACCGCTCTACCTCAAGGCACTGCTGACTTACGAGGATCGCTGGTTCTACCGCCATCCCGGCATCAATCCCTATGCGCTGCTACGCGGCGTCGCGGGCGGATTGCGCCATGGGCACATCGTCTCCGGTGGTTCCACCTTGACGATGCAGGTGGCGCGCATCATCACACCGATCCCGCATACCTTCGGCGGCAAGCTCGTGCAGATGTTCCGCGCGTTGCAACTCGAAGCGCATCTGAGCAAGGCGCAGATCCTCGACCTTTACCTCAACCATGCACCGTTCGGCGGCCCGATCCAGGGTGTCGAGGCGGCGTCATGGGCCTATCTCGGCAAACCCGCCAGCCAACTCTCGCACGCCGAAGCGGCGCTGCTTGCCGTGCTGCCGCAATCGCCCAGCCTGCTCCGGCCTGATCGTCACGCCGAAGCCGCACGGCGCGCGCGTGACAAAGTCTTGCAGCGCATGCGCGATCAGGGCCTATGGAGCGCGGCCGATATTCGCGATGCCGAAGTCGAACCCGTCGTTGCGCGCTCCTTGCGCGCACCGCTGGATGCCGCCTTGCTGGCGGAGCGCCTGCATCAGCAACAACCACAAGCGCGTCGCATCGTCACCACCATCGATGCCAACCTGCAACGCGCGATGGAAGATCGCGTCAGCGACTATCTATCCCGCCTGCCACCGCGCACGTCTGCCGCTGTGCTGGTGGTCGACAATGCCACGCTCGAAGCGCGCGTCTATGTCGGCACCGCCGAATTCGCCGACCCGCACCGGCTAGGCCACGTCGACATGGTACGGGCACCGCGCTCGCCAGGTTCCACGCTAAAGCCCTTTCTCTACGGCTTGGCGCTCGACGATGGACTCATCACATCGCAGAGCTTGCTGGTCGATGCGCCGCAGGATTTCGGTGGCTACCGACCTGGCAATTTCGATGAAACATTCAACGGGCCGGTCAGCGTCGCCGAGGCGCTGCAGCGCTCACTCAACGTACCCGCGGTGGATGTGCTCGATCGCGTAGGGCCCAAACGCTTTGTCGCGCGATTGGCCAACGGCGGTATCGATCTCGGGCTACCCGATGGCGCGCAACCGAATCTCTCGATCATTCTTGGCGGCGCCGCCACGCGACTGGAAAGCCTGGTGGGCGCCTATACCGCCTTTGCCAACGGCGGTATCGCCGGTACCCCGCGCTACACGCCGCAACAGCTACTGCAACAACGACGCCTGCTTTCACCGGGTGCGGCATGGATCATCCGCGACATCATGGCGAACAACCCGGCCGACGTCGAAGGCGCGCCGCTCGATGGCACGATCAACGCCCACGCCGCCGTCGCCTGGAAGACCGGCACCAGCTACGGCTACCGTGACGCATGGGCGATCGGCGTCACCGATGACTGGACGTTCGGCGTGTGGATAGGTCGCCCCGACGGCACGCCGTCGCCGGGGCAATACGGAGCAGTAACCGCGCTACCACTGATGTTCGACGTTGCCCGCATGCTGCCGGTGACGCACGATCACCCCCACATGGCACAACCCGGCAGCGTGCGCGCCGTGGATGTTTGCTGGCCCCTCGGCGGCACGGCCGCAAGCACGCCGGCCCCTCTGTGCCGCCAAAAGCGCACGGCGTGGAGCCTGGATGCCGCCTTGCCACCGACCTTTGCCGAGCGTGACCTGACGGCGTGGACTGGCGGCCTGCTGACGCTACGCGTGGATCAGCTGGGCCGGCGCCTGAGTGCCACCTGTCACGGCAAGAGCGAACACACGATCGAACTGGCGCGTTGGCCAGCGCTCGCGGCGCCTTGGTTGCGTGCGGATGACGCCGCCGCATCCGCATTGCCGCCGTTGATGCCTGGCTGTCCGGCCGATTCGCTGGATGTCGCCAACCCCATCCGCATCGCCGGCATCAGCAGCGGCGCCACCTTGCGTCAGGCACCGAACAGCAAACAACCGTTACACATCACCTTGCAGGCACTGGGCACGACTGACGAAGTGCAATGGCTGCTCGACGGACGCCTGCAAGGCAGCAGTGTGGGCAGCGCCGGCATGCTCATCGCGCTGCCGCAACCGGGCGAACACCAGATCACCGCGTTGTCACGCAACGGCGCTTATGCGCATATCGCCGTTACAGTCGAGAAGCCGCGGGGATAAGCTTCGGAGGAAAGAGTTGTGGCGAATGATGGGGAGGGTATGAGTCGTCTGTTCGAAATTGCGTTTGACCCCCCGCCTAGAGGAAGCCGCCGATCGGCAGACTCCGTCTACGCGCAATTGCGCGCCGCCATCCTTGATGGTCGGTTGGTTCCCGATGCCAAACTTCCGGGTGAGCGTCAGTCGGCTGTGTTTTTTGGTGTATCGAGAAACACGGTTGCTCGGGTTTATGCAAGGCTGGCGATCGAGGGGTTGGTACGGTCCCAGCGAGGGTCGGGAACGTATGTGGCACCGAAGCAAAGTCGTCCGACGCGCGAACGCTTCCCGACACGGCAAACGCCCGATCCACGTCTGAATTCGCTGTGGTTGCAGCCAGAGCTCGCCCGGACACTTAGCTTCTGGCACGACGGTCAGCCTACAAGGGCGCCAAGCACGGCCGCATTCCTGGATTTTCGGCCCGCGTTGGTCGATCCACGATTGTTCCCCTTTGAAGTATTTCGTCGGGTCAGTGCCAAACAGCTCCGGCGCATGGAATTGAAGCCTCCCGCCTTCAAGAGTCCGCAGGGCAATCAAGGTCATTTCCCGCTGAGGGCAGCTATCGCGACGCACATCGGCATCTCGCGCGCGGTCGTGTGCGAGCCCGACGATGTGCTGGTGACCGCCGGTGCACAGCAGGCTTTCGATATGCTCGCCCGTGTACTGGTAACCCCTGGGGTTACAACGGTCGCCATGGAAGATCCAGGCTACCCACCGATGCGCGCGGCATTTCTCGCTGCCGGCGCCAAGGTCGTGCCAGTACCGGTCGACGCGCAAGGGTTGGTGGTCGACGCGTTGCCGGACTCCGTGCGGATCGTCTGCGTATGTCCTTCGCACCAATTTCCGCTCGGCGTATCCATGTCCGCGCAGCGGCGGGCAGCACTGCTCGACTTTGCTCGCAAGCATGGGGCAGTCATCGTTGAAGACGATTACGACGGAGAGTTTCGTTACGACGGCACGCCACTGCAGGCGCTGCGATCCAAGGCGACCGCGGATGACGTGTTCTACGTAGGCACCTTCTCCAAGTGCATGCTCCCCGCACTGCGGCTGGGATTCGTCGTGGCACCGCAGTGGGCCATGCCGGCGCTGACTACGGCGAAGAACTGTCTCGATTGGCATTGCCCGACTTTGACGCAAATGGCGGTTGCCCGTTTCATCGCGGATGGGCATCTGGCGCGGCACGTGCGAAGGCTGCGTGACGTATATAAGAAGCGACGAGATCTCATAGGGGAGATCCTCCAGTCGGACTTCTCAGGAGAGCTGGCACCGATGCAGTCGCATTACGGAATGCATGTGGCGGCGTTTTCGACGGCACCCAAGCGCCTCGAAAGAGTCACCGCAAAATTGCTGGAGTCAAACGTGCATTTGCATTCGTTCGAGCGCTATTTTTTCGATGCACCCACATCGGAAGGCCTGGTTTTCGGTTACGGGGCCGTTGACCTCAAGGATATAGAGCAGGGACTAAAGGCGTTACGGCGCGTGCTCTAGTCGTGTGCGGCGAGCGTGTTTTGGTTGTCATTCCGGCGCAGGCCGGAATCCAGTAGAAGTGCCGTGCGAAGCACTCAAAAGCACTTTCTGTGTGCTTCGCACGGCTTATTGGAACTGGATTCCGGCCTGCGCCGGAATGACGACTCAAAACGAAGGGATACCTCAGCATCAGAAGCCGACCAACTTCGCATCCGGCCAAGTGGCCCACCCTAAATTTCTCCGAGTGGCCCCTCTGGCGCTGCAAGGTTTCCCTAAAGTCTCATCCCGGGCTTACATATACGGAGAGCGCGATGATGTGGAGACAGCTGTTACGTGGAGTCATGATGGCCGGTGTTCTTGCATGCGCGTCTTTGAGCGCAAGGGCCGAGTCGCCTCGGGATGGCTCCCATGATTTCGACTTCGCTCGCGGGGTTTGGCATACACATGCTACGCAAGTGCTCGATCCGTTCGATGGCGGCACTCACACGGTGATCATGGACGGTACCAAGACAGCGCGGGCGATTTGGAATGGCCGCGCGTGGCTTGAGGAAATCGAGGCCGACGGACCCAATGGACATTGGGAAGGCGCCACACTCTTTGTCTATAACGCCAAGGCCGGGCAATGGAGCCAAACTTACATCGACAGCGACTCGGGGGAGGTTGAGGCCCCGACCATCGGAGGCTTCCACGACGGTAAGGGCGAGCTGTTCGGCACGACTGCTTATAAGGGCCGCACGGTTCTGGTACGCGGAGTTTGGTCTGACATCACGGCCAACGCTCATCGCTTTGAGATTGCCTACTCGCGGGACGGCGGCAAAACATGGGCAACCGCGTTCAAAGCTGACCTGACACGGCTTAAGTGATCGCGTTCGGGCGCCTGATCCGTACGAAGGGCCAGGTTCACTTATCTATCGCAAGACAGTGAACCTGACCCTGTTCCGCTCAGCGCTGCTTGATCAGGCTGTGCACCGCCAGCGGCCCGCCGAACTGTTGCAACAGACCGCCTTCTTCAAGGCGACCCAAGGTGATGGGACTGAAGCCAAGCGAGGCAGCGAGCGATGCGACCTGCTCGTTGGCATCGGCGTGGTCGCCTGAAACGAAGATCGTGCGGTTGCCCTCGCTCCGGCGCGGCTCATCCGCGAGCACCGCGGCCGGCAGCGTATTGAACGCTTTGACGACCTTGGCTCCGTTGAATTGCGCAGCCACCACCTGACTGGAGGGTCGCCCGCCAAGATCCATCGGCTTGAAGGCGGGAAACTCGATCGCGTTAGTGGCATCCACCACGATCTTGCCGGACCAGTCGCTGCGCGACTTGGCGATCTCCCCCACCGCCCCGAACGGGACGGCGAGGATGATCACTTCCGCATCCAGTGCGTCGGTGGTTTCCGTGGCGCTTACGGTGGGAGCGAAGGCTTGCACTGCATCTTCCAGTGAAGCAGGACCGCGGCGATTGGTGATGACGGCCTTGATCTTGCTGCGTGCGAACTGTTTGGCGAGGGCGCCGCCGATGGCGCCCGATCCGATGATGGCGTAGCTCATGAGATGTCTCCTGATGAACGATCGATGGGATGGATGCGTGGGATCAGCGCGACTTGTTATCGAGGCTGATCGGCCCTGCGCCATTGACGGTGAGCAGCAGGAAGGCGCCGGCGATCGACACGTTCTTCATGAACATGATCATCTGGATCTGATCGGCGAAGTGGTTGTGGAACAGGACGCCGGTCAGCAGAGTGAAGCCCGCCATCAGGAACGAAACGACGCGGGTCTTCCAGCCAAGCATGATGGCGAGCGAACCCAGTACTTCGGTGGCGATCACCAGCGGAAGCACGGCGCTGGGTACGCCGACGGAAGTCATGTAGCCAGCCGTGGCGGTATAGGCGCCGATCTTGCCCACGCCGGAAAGCAGGAACAAGCCAACGATCAGTACGCGGCCGAGCAGTTCCGTCGTGCTCTTGAGGGTGAGGCTCGACGCGGCTTGTGCGTTGTCGATCGACGATGAGTAGGTGGCGGTTTCGATGTTAGCGCTCATGATGGATTCTCTCTTTGGGATGGATGAGTGATGGGGATGGACAGATGGGGATGGACAGGTAGGACTTACTTCAGGCGGCCCACGGCACGCAGCTGGCGGCCGATACTTGCGATCTCCGCCTCGCCTTCGGCGAGAGCGCGAGCGTTGGTATGGACGGAGTACTTGCCCGTCACCAAGGGATACGGATGCTTCACGGCGGCGCCGAGTACGAAGGACACGTCGTCATGTGCAACGACGTCGATGGCCTGCTCGGCTTCTTCGAAGATGACCAGGTCGCCCGCGTTGAGGCCCTCGGGCACGGTTGTCGTGCCCTGATGCAGTGCCATCCAGGCCACGGTCTCGTTCGGGTTCGGCTGAAAGCGCCAGTGCTCGCCCGCCTTCAGGCGCACATGCAGATAGGTGATGCCGGCGGGAGAGCGGATCGGGCTGTTCGCGCCCTGGTAGTGCCCGAGCAGTACCCGCGCCGGCCCCGCGGTGGGGACCTCTTCCGGCGCGATGTTCTGGCTTTCCGGGGTACCGTTTTCCTGATCCGGCGGCAGTGTCACCCAGAGCTGGAAGAACTCCACGGGCGTGTTACCGACGACATGACCGTCGTGCCACACACCACCTGCTGCCCTCATCCACTCCAAGCCGCCAGTGGCTACTTCGCCCTGCTTGCCGGTGGTGTCTTCATAGGCCACGCGACCCGTCAGCACCGCCGTCAACGTGGCGATACCCGAATGCGGGTGGATGCCGAACAAGGGGGCGTCCGATGACGGCAGAACACCGGCATCCAGAAAGACAAAGGGCTTGATCCACTGGCCGAGATCGGAAGGGCTGACCAGGCGGGTGATGGGGCCGTGGTGATAACCGGTGGTGACTGTGCGGATCTTGCGCGGCTTGGCCAGGAGTCCGGCGGTCGGTTCGGGTTGCGATAGGAAGGAAGCAACAGCGTTCATGGGGGCGTCCTCGTCTGTGGTGGAGAAAGGCTAGGCCTTGTCCATGCATCCGAATAGCCTATATATTTCGATGCAATCCATCGCTTTGGACGATATATATGCTCGACGCCGTCACGCTGGACCAGCTCCGCACCTTCATTGCCGCGGCGGAAGAAGGCAGTTTTTCCGCCGCAGGCCGAAAGCTGCACCGCGCGCAATCGGTGGTGAGCCAGACGCTGCTGAATCTCGAAGCACAATTAGGCGTCACGCTGTTCGATCGCAGCGAGCGCTATCCCAAGCTGACGGAAGCGGGAGTGGCGCTGCTCACCGAAGCGCGTGGCGTGGCCGATCAAATGGACGGCTTCAAGGCCCGCGCTCGCTCGATGAAAGAAGGCCTGGAGCCCGAGCTTTCGGTAGCGGTCGACGTGATGTATCCCATGGATGGGCTCACGCGCGCCGCCGGCTATTGCCGCGAGTTCTTCCCCAACACGCCCTTGCGCGTCTACGTGGAGGCTCTGGGCGGCGTGATCCAACCGGTGATGGATGGCGTGTGCCGCATCGGCATCGTGGGCTCGCTGCCGGTGATACCGGATGAGCTCGCATCGGAACCGCTGATCGACCTCCCCATGGTCACCGTGGTGGCGCCGTCACACCCGCTGGCGAAGCACAAAGGCGCCATCAGCAAGAAGCTCATCGAAAAGCAGGTACAGCTGGTGCTGACCGATCGCACGCCGCTCTCCGATGGCAGAACCTTCGGCGTGCTCTCGCCACTAACCTGGCGCCTCGCCGACCTTGGTGCGAAGCACGCGTTTTTGAACGCAGGCTTGGGCTGGGGTCATATGCCGTTGCACATGGTCAAGAAGGACCTCGACGCGGGGACCCTGGTGAAGATCAAAGTCGAGGGGCTCCCGCGCGAGACGTTTCTCCCTATGCACGTGGTCTATCGCAAGGACGCGCTTCCCGGGCCGACTGGCCGCGCCTTCATCTCGCAATTGCGATTCTGACGACGTGTCGATCTATTGACGGCATCGCCATGCCCACCACGGGACGGCATAGCGGATGCAAAGATAGTGCGCCTGTCGGGAGTACCTGTATTGGGTCGCAAGCGGACCAACTGCCTTCAGCGCCCGATCGCCATGCGCTCCTCGGATGAGCGTTGAATCATGAAGTCCCGGCGGAGAAGTGCAAACTGTTGCAAGTCATAATGATTTCCGTGCCAGAACCCTGCCTCACGCATGCAGCCTTCCTGCACGAAACCGAGTTTCGAAAGAAGCCTCGTGGACGCGAGGTTTTCCGGATGAACCTGCGCTTCAACTCGGTTGAGCCCCATGTTTTCGAAGCCCCAATCCAAAATGGTAGATAGCGCTTCAAACATAAAACCCTCCCCCTGGGCGAAGGAAGCAAGTTCGTACCCAATGGCGCAACTTTTCCATGGGCGGTTCCACTTGAAGAGGCCGCACGAGCCAAGGAACCGGAGATCGGCTTTTCGTTGAATACCCCAGCGCGTTCCGGGGCTTGGGAGTTGTCGCCATCCCGCGAATGCTTCAATCAGCTTCTGCGCTTCTTCCATGGAGGTGAGCGGGTCCGAGCCAAACCAGCGCATCGCCAACTTGTCACCGTGAATGGCAAATACATCCGGCGCGTCCGACGCCACCATCTCACGCAAAAGCAGGCGTTCGGTTTCGAGGTTTGGAAAGTCGCTCATCGAATATCGGTCACTTGGATGGGAAGGCCGATATTGGACTATGGTCTTTGCCTTTCCGGAAAGAGTGCCGGAAGGTCCGCTATCGGGCCGGAAGCGGACCTTAGCGAAACTAGCGCTTGGGCTCCCAGAGCTCGACCTTGTTTCCTTCGGGATCCAAAATCCAGGCAAAGCGGCCGTTTGGGTCGCTGTCGTCACGCTTAAGAACCGTGACACCCTTGGATCGCAACCGCACGAGCAACGCATCCATATCATCCACGGCGTAGTCGATCATCAATCCACTCGTCGATGGCGCGAAGTACTTCGTAGCCGCGGGAAACGCATTCCATGCCAGCGCGGGAGGGTGCTTTGGCGCGTCATAGCGGAGAGCCGCGCCTCCCCAGACTTCCACAGGCATGCCAAGGAGATCGCGATACCACGCCGCGAGAGCCTTGGGATCCTTCGCCTTGAAAAAGATTCCGCCGACACCGGTGATGTGTCCGGCTGGAGGTGCGGACGCGGCCGTCGCCGTCGCAAAGCCGGCTATTGAAAGCACGGTTAGACATAGCAGGAAAATCGATCGCCGCTCCATCCAAATTCTCCCAGTTAGTGTGGCTTGTCCCATTCTGACCGCTGGCGTGTCTGCTTCGGGTTGGAAGCGGATGTTACCGCGCGAGTCTGCAGTCGACCTTTCGCACGACGCCATCAACCAAAGAAAGGGTCAATTCAGCAAATCCGCCGCCGACCCATCCCGGTTTGGCACTTCCCAAAAAGTAAGTCCACTGGCCGTCATTCTTAGCGCGGCCAGGCGGTGAACTGTCTTGCACGAAGTCCGGCCCACCCCAGACGGAGACAATCCGGTGCGCTGAAGCCCCAACAAGTGAGACGTTGTCGTGGGGGCAAGAAAAGCGGGAGGCCTCCCCAGGAGGAAGCGACCGGACGTATTTGAGCTTGGCGCAGACATCCAAGAGGACGTCTGGAAGGTCATGCCCATCGTAAGCAGAGCAGTCCGCCGAATTGCTTGGCTTCGGGCGTCGCGAAGTTTCCGCCTCATCCATGGCCTTGAAAAGCGCATCCAATTTTTTCTGTTGGCAGGCCTCGTCACATGGCTGCGTTGCTGCTTTGGAGGAAGGCGCCTGCGCAAAGGCTGCCGAAATCTGAAGCCCAATGACAGCGAGCAAAACAAATCCATGCAACCTGCGGAACATATTCCTCTCCCTTGTCACGCCCCGCGCTTATGTCTGCTCCGGGTCGAAAGCGGACATGAGCGGTTACGGGCGATCGATTGACGCAACCAGCAAGTCCGCCGCATACAACGACATGTGACCGCAACCGCCAAACCCGGCGTTCGGTCCATGAATTGTTCCGGTCACTACAGCCCTCTTTCCATGCCAACGCTTTAGCGCCTGCTCGTTCAGCTGGATGCTGCCAGTTCCGGCACTCAACCAGACAGACGAGCCATAACCCTCTCGGCGCTCAGAAATCGGAAAGTGATTCAGCGAGACATCTTCAAACTCGAAACTGAGTATCCCGCTGACCGCGACGACCGCGCCCGGCTCCCAAGCCAGCCGGTCAATCGCTTCGTTCACTGATATCGTCCCGTTCATGGCGGTCTCCGAGCCTGGGCTTTGTTTTTGCAAGAATG
>NZ_JAPDPD010000034.1 GCF_026283965.1 Dyella subtropica | reverse complement strand
GCTGCCGCTGCCGCGCGGCTTGACCTGACCACCAGTCAGCCGCTTCGCCACGCGGCAGCGGCAGCGCGCTTTCTGGATATCATGCCGCCTACGTGGAATAGACCAGAGGGCCCTTAAGCGCCGCCATGTCGCGCCCGACCTATTGCCCCACCTCATGCATGCTGGTGTTCACGCAGCTCACCCGGCACCTCGTCGCGGTCCAGACCACCGCCCTCCAGCCATTGCCGCGTGCTGGCCTTTGCCTGGGTGATGAGCGAGCTTGCTGCGGAGTAGTCATACGGCGATACGTCAAGCGGGCAAAGACTCGGCACGATGCGCAGTGTGATAGCGCTGCCCGCAAAGCGTTCGGCGTCGTGCACGAGCTGGCGCGACACCAGCAGGCTGAGCGCATGCATGGCGCGTGCGATGGCGCCCGAAGGCAGCCGGTTGAGCGCACAGGCAAATCCCGTGGGCAGCACGATGATGCGCGTCGCGCCCAGGCGGATGGCGGTGGAGATCGGCGTGTTATTCGCCACACCGCCATCAACCAACAGCTGCGAGCCGATCTGCACGGGTGGAAACACGCCAGGAATGGCGCTGCTGGCGAGCACCGCGTCGATCACCGATCCAGACGACAACAGCACCTCATCCCCACTCAACATGTCCGATGCCACGATATGCACCGGCAACGCCGCCTGCTCCAGCTGCCGGTAAGGCAGGTGCCGCTCCAGCAAGCGCCGCAAAGCAGCGGAATCCACCAGGTGGCCGCGACCAAGAACCATACCGAGCACGCTGCGCAGACTGAGAGGAAGCACATCCCGGCGTCTGAGCGCGCACCAGATCAGCTCCAGTTTTTCCGCACCTGCACGGGTCGGCTCCGCCGCGAAATAGGCCGCGTTGATCGCTCCCGCCGAGACCCCGACGATGAAGGCTGGCGTCTCGCCCGCTTCCAGCAAAGCCTGCAACATGCCGACTTCCACTGCGCCAAGACTGCCGCCCCCAGCCAGCACGAAGGCCGTCTGGTGGGTATGGCTAGGGTTGCTCGACGTTGCGTGGGCCATGGCGGAACCTGCCTGTCGATAATGCACCCGATGACGATGCACAAAATGTGATGCCTAACCTTCGCTGCGGTTAGGCGGGGCGTTACATGAAGGGCTTCACCCCAGCCCAGCCCAGCCCAACCCTTCCCTACTGCCGGAAAGGGTCGGCAGACCGCACCTGCACTCTCAACCAACGCCACCTGACGCTTCACCCCACACTTCAGCGACAATGCGCACCCCATCGATCTGGAGTTGAACGATGAAGGCAAGCAGGGTCGCAATCATCGGCGGCGTAGCGGGACTCGGTGCCAGCTCGCCTGCGTTGAATAGATCAGAGCATCCCCAACCAGCCTTCCTTCTTTGCATTTCAGTACGCTTCGTCAACCGCAAAGTTCGCTGGGGCTTAAGTTAGCGCCATTGGGCTTGGGCTGGTTGATCAAGTCTTTCCTGGGTTTTCTTCAAACGCATTGGATTCAAAGTACAACATGCTCAAACGTCACTCTCGCTTATCGCTCGCCATTACCCTCGGATTTGGCCTGATTTCAATATCGTCAAGCGCGACGGCGCTCGACACCGACACCTCTCGCGACATCCTTCACATTTACAATCACAAGGCGCCGTCCAACTACCCAAAATGGTTTATCCCCATGTCGGAGCTTGGCGTAGTCGAGTGGCTGAACTCGGCAGAAAAGTCGGCTGACAAAACCGAAACCGCGCAGGCATATCACATCTATACCGCGAAGAGCCGGCTGCCGCGCAAGACGTTGGAGAATCTCGTGCTGAGCTTTGTCAAATCGCATCACTTTGCGAAGATTGACGCAGACGATGACGCTGGCAAGATCATGGCGTTTGAGTTTGATCCTGAGAACCCGGCAGACGTTCAAACCATGATGCAGACGCGCCGCAACAACACCGTTGTCTTCGAAACCTACGCTGACGATACTTTTAGTTTGGAATTGGATGACGAGATGGCTGCGGATTTGCAATAGCGGAGCAGCGTTCCAGCCCAGCTTGAAGGCCTGCCACACGCAACGAAGATATCGGCCACGCCGGCCGTTCGCATCACACCGAGGGGAGTGACCATGCCGTTGATCGACCATCCGATCCTGCTGTTTTTCGTGGCCTGTGCTGTCCTGTTGCTGTCGCATGAGATCGGTTTCCGGCTTCGCGCATTCGCCGCCAATCGCGATGACAAGGAATGGGAGAAGGAGGTTCAATCCACGCGCAATCAGATCGCGATCCTGCTGAGCCTGCTGATTGGTTTCTCCATGTCGATGGCGCTTGGCCGCTTCGATGAGCGCAAGAAACTGGTCGTCGATGAGGCGAATGCGATCGGCACCGCCTACCTCCGCGCCTCCATGCAGGCAGCGCCGATACGGACCAAGGGCCCGGCGCTGCTGCGCGAATACGTCGATGCGCGTATCACTGTTTTCGGCCGCGACAGGCCGCAGCAAGCGCGGGGCGACTCCGCCAAGCGCTCGAAAGATATTCAGGACGAACTGTGGAGTGGCGCCATCGCCGCATCCGAACAGACCCCGACGCCGATCGTCGCAATGTATGCGCAGTCCTTGAACGAAATGATCGACCTGGACAGCAAACGCATCGCTGCCATCAATAACCGCATACCCACCGACATCTGGCTGTTGCTGTCGACCCTGGCGATCATGACGTCCGCCGTCGTGGGCTATGGTCAGCGCCATCGCGCCGTGATGGCGACCTTTGTACCGGTGCTGATGATCGCCATCGCCGCAAGCCTTATCGCCGATCTCGACACGCCAGTGACCGGCTTCATCCAGGTCAACCAGCAAAGCCTTCACAGCCTGCGCGCGGATCTAAACATAAGCGCGGCAGCACGTTAGCCCCCCCTGCATAAATCGGCGTAGGCTTTCACACTCATCGTCAGGAGGTCGAACCATGTTTCGCCGCACCTGCAAACGCTTCACCCTACTTGCTGCCGCGCTCTTGCTCCCCGCCATCGGCAGCACTGCTCCCGCTGTATCGCCCGACAACACCACCGCGGCGTTGCAGCAAGCCGTCAACGGTTCGTGGCGTTCGGACGCCAACAAGGCGCGCGATCGCTACCGCCACCCCATCGAGACCTTGCAATTCTTTGGCATCCGGCCGGACATGACGGTGATCGAGCTGGCGCCGGGCGGTGGTTGGTATACCGAGATCCTTGCACCCTTCCTCTACGCGCACGGCCACCTGATCGAAGCCGCCTCACCCAAGGCGGAGAAATTCACCGCCAAGCTCAAGGCCGAGCCGGCGGTGTACGGGCATATCGCCAAGGTCATCCCGTTTTCGCCACCGGAGCAGGTGAACCTGGGCGCCAGCCACTCGGCTGACATGGTGCTCACCTTCCGCAACACCCACGACTGGCTGATCAACAACCCGGACACCCTCGAAGCCGTCTTCAAATCCGCATTCGACGTGCTCAAGCCCGGCGGCGTACTCGGCCTCACCGAACACCGCGCCAAACCCTTCGCCGACCCTGTCACCACCGCAGGCGCACTGCACCGCATCCCCGAGGATTATGTGATCGCGCTGGCGCTCAAGACCGGGTTTCGATTGAGCGGCGTGTCGGAGATCAACGCCAACCTCGACGACCCGGAAGACATCAACGTGCACCGCCTACCACCGGATCTGGCCGGCCCCGACGACGAGCACGCCAAGATGAAAGCCATCGGCGAATCCGATCGCATGACGCTGAAGTTTGTAAAACCGTGATGGGATGGTAAAAGGAGCGGCCATGGCTGCCGACCCCGGCCATGCATTCGGCCATGCACTGGAGTTCAACGCGTTCGCGAATCGTGCGTGGCCGTTAGCCAAATAACCCCGCACAGCAGAGACCAGGAAACATGGAAGCGGAAGATCTGCAGCGACTGGTCACTGTCACCATGCCTTATGGCAAATACCAGGGTCGCCTGATCGCCGACCTGCCCGGCGCTTACCTCGCCTGGTTTGCCCGCAAGGGCTTTCCACCTGGCGATCTGGGACGTCTGCTGGCGTTGATGCTTGAACTCGACCACAACGGATTGAAGCCACTGCTCGATCCGCTGCGAAAGCGCTAACCATCCGTCGCAACATCTTGCTCGCACGGCATCGCGCGACGACGCGAGGTTTCAGCGTATGCTGCAGAGCTACCCGGCAAGGGTTACCTGACATTGCGGCAAGCCGGCCCAAAGGCCACGTCTGCCCTATGAGCACCCCCGCCATGATCATCCTCTTCGTTGGTTCAATCGAGCGTGCACTGCGCAGATTGGATGACGTCGCGATTCCGTGCACGACGAAGGCTGCTGATGAACACTCCATCCCATGAGTTCGACATGGCGACAAACACGCTCGCCACCGATGGCTGGTGTGTCGTGTCGAACCTGTTGTCACTTGCCCAGACGCAGGCCTTGGCGACCGAATGCATGGCCATGCACGATGCGCAGTTGCTGACGCCAGCCCGCGTAGGCGCCGATCGCACCGCCACGCGGTTGCGCGGCGACAGCACGTGCTGGTTCCTGCCAGAAGCGCTGAGCGAACCGCAGCAAGCGTTTGCAGACCGTATCGACGTGCTACGGATCGCGCTCAACCGCGACCTGTTGCTCGGCTTGGTCGATAGCGAATCGCACTACGCGGTGTACGAACCAGGCGCCGCTTACGCACGCCACCTCGACCGCCTGCGCGACAACGATGCCCGCGTGGTCTCCGCCGTGTTCTACCTCAACGATGCGTGGCAGGATGCCGAAGGTGGCGCACTGCGGCTCTACCTTACCGATCAATCGCATCGCGATGTTTATCCACGCGCCGGCACGCTACTGCTGTTTCTCTCTTCGCAGTTCGAACACGAAGTGCTGCCCGCCACGCGCGATCGCATGAGCATCGCCTGCTGGATGCGACAGCGAGTGATCGGCGCCATCTGCTGAGGAGTCGGATCGGAGGACGTTGAGGCTTGTGAAGCCATGAGGTGCAGCACTAAATCATCAAGGCGCATCCACGCGTTGAATGGCAGGCTCTACGTCGAGAATTTCCAGCACAGCCGCGTCAAGCCTGGCTAGCGCCGGTGCTGCGTCTATCTTTCCGAACAGCTTCGCCAGAGGAGGTACTTCGGCCACGGGGAAACAGTGCCAGATGACAGATTCGCCTAGGGGCAACACGTCCTCCGACAAGGTCACTGCGTCGTCCATATTCCCGCAGCCAACCCAGAGCTGAAACGGCTTGGCATGACAACGCACACACCAGCCCCAATCCTCAGGAAAAACGTCCTGTATCTCAAAGCCCCGCTGTTCCAGTTTGGCCTTGAGCCAAAAGGCCAACTGCCGCCCATATCTACCGGGATTGACCTCTACGTCCTCATCGGGCTCGATCTGAAACAGAGTCGATTTGAACCAGTAACCGGTCATAGACCTAGCGCTCCGAGCGATAGCAGAACCGTTGCATGTGCCAGGCGCGTATCCCGCTCAAGCTCAAGGCAACCGATCCGGTTTATACGAATACCGCTGCGACCTCCACCCCGATGAAAGCCCGGTGTCGTAGCCATAGATGAGGTTCACCACAATCGCATCCTCATCGGCGATTCGGGCGTCGCCTTTAGCCAGCAATCTGGCGGTGTTCTTCACCAAGTCGCCTTCATCGAAATGGGGTGTATCGAGTTTCAACTGTGCGCTCAGATAGTGCGTTTCCTTGCCCATTCCTGAGACCCAGCCTCGCGTTACACCCGCACTCATGACGTGCGGTTGTGCGGCCAGAGCCTGCTGGATGGGTAGCAGGTCCGCAAAGGACGCGCTTCTCATGAAATGCTCAGCCACAGTGGGCGCGGTGAGGGTGAGTGCTACGAGCAGCACGACCGCTACAAGATGACCGGCCCACACTGGGCGCAATGGATAAGGCGCCTCCTCGGATTGTATGCGCACGACATAAGAACCCACCGCCAGGTCGTGCAGCGATTGGCGCGTTCGGCGGTTGAACACATAGAGATAGACGATGGACAACAGGCCGCCGCCGACCACCAGCACCATGAGGTAGCCGAATACAGAATTCAACAGCCCGGCTGAATCAAGGTCCATACCACTGGCGAAATACGGCACGCCGAGCACGGCGTAACGACACAAGGATCGGGCCAGAGACAGTTGCTCACCGCTCGCATTGACGACGCGCAATCCCAGCGCTTGCTTGCCGAAGGTCCGCCCGCCGCGCACACGGCTATTGCAGATGCCGAAGTAGGCCAGCGCGATGGCGAAGCCGATCAGCCGAGCGTGGGAGCCCATGCGGGCCAGTGGATCGAACAGTAACTGACCCAGCATGGCGCCAACGATGCCTAGCAAGATGCAATCAATAACGAATGCGCCCAGGCGGCGCCAGAAGCTGGCGATGTTTAGCCTTGGCGAACTCAGCTCATTCGATGTATCCATACTCTTCCCTCTCCTGCATTGAACTGGTTATTACATTGGACCGGGATATTGGCTCCTGGGTGTGGCGTGACGGCAGATGTTCCAGGGAAATGGGGCCAGAGTTATTTGCTCGCACCCTGCCGTGCTTTAAAGACTCGCCGCAACTCCGGATCCAATGCATCCACCTGCCGCTTCTGCTGAAACAACGCCCGCTCTCCCGCCTGCAGCTGGCAGTTACGCGACAAGGTGTCAGCCTCCTCCGAGGTCTTAGCGATCACGTTCTGCACATTCACCACCACAGCCAGCGTGTCGCCCAACGGCTCCAGCGCCACACAAATGCGATCGATGGTGTCCATGCTTCGGTAGTTGGCGCCGCCTACCATCACCATCAGGTTCTGCCGGTCGATCCATGCACTGGTGCGCACGCCCGACACGTTGCGAATGGCTGCGCGGGCGGCTTCGTGATCAATAGGGCGAGAGGGATCAGCCAAGCGCATGGACCGCATCATGTCCTTGTGCATGGCTTCTAGATGCTGCTGTGTCGTTCGCTGATCACCGGCAAGCGCGGCGGCATCCGCGGCAGCGATATGCGCGACGGTAACGACAGGATTGGTTGGTTGGCCGGCCTGCTGTGGCCGGTGCGTTGCCTGTGCGATGTCGTCCGCCGGTGACTCGCTACATCCCGTAGCGCTTACGCAGGTCACGGCGGCGGCGAGTAGCCAGCGCTGCATGGTCATCCATTCCCCCCCGGAAAGTGCGCTGAGCATAGCGCAACGGACGGGCGGCGCCAGGAGTGGCGCTTGCGAACGCTATGCCGTGCGCACCGAGCCTATCGCTTCCTCGCTCCAGGCATCGCCGAACGATGCCGCCATGCTGGCGCGGATCATTCGCTCGCTGATAGGCAACGCTTGATCGATGGCGTTCTCCGCATACCGCCTGGACACGACCAGCGACTCCACGCAACGCGCCATATCCCCGGCCAGCGCCGCGCGAAGTGCCAGGCAGCGCGGCCAGAGGAAGGGAACATCCCAGGCGACCTTTGGCGGCAGCAAACCGTCGACGAGGACAGCGGCGTCTTTAGTAACCATCGCTTGAGAAAAGGCGATCTCCGTCTGGATAACGGCGATGAGGTCGGCAGGCCGGGAAGCTGGCGTTTGATCCATTGCGTGGAGCCGTTCGTCCAGCGTGGCTCGCATGGAAACGGCCTCCTTCCATTCACCCCGATTCTGATGTGCCTTTAGCCGGTACCACAGCGCCACCAGGGGCAACGGAGAAGCTTGCGCTTCCAGGGCGACAAGATCCTCGCCAGGCAGGCGATCCGCTGTGCAGCCAAAAACAGACAGAGAGATCAGGCGTACTTGGGGCGAGTCGTTCAGGCGGTGCCTTAGCGCTTGAAGTAGCGTCCGGCCATCGCTCGGAACAATGCCTTGCCTGGGCACAAGGTTGGCGAAGCCCATGCCTGCGTTCATCGCGGCAAAGGCCTCGCACAACCAGCCTGCTCGGTGAGGCAGCCATGCCCAACCCGCCACAACCAGCACTACTGCCAGGGCGAGATTCACTGCTGGGCCGCCGGACGCCAAGGCAATCACCTGCTCGCGCCTGGGTCGGGCGGGATCGGAGAAGGCCATGACGTAGCCACCCACGCGCAGTTGCTTGCGGATGGGATTCCACCGCATGCGGAACCCTCTCTGCTGCGGCCGTATCTCGATGGCCGACAACCGCACGTGCAACACGGCCATGCCCGCCAGGCGCGCACCGAAGTAGTGGCCAAGCTCGTGAACAATCATCGCGGGGTAATAGAGCATCGCCCATAACAGCATGGCGCCAGCAAACGCATTACCCGTATCGCGCCATGCCGCCATACCAAAGCCAATGCCGAAAGCGCTGGCGGCCAACATGATCAGAATCTGCACGCAACCGGCCAGCCAGTTCACTATGCCGCTGCCCCAACCAGCACGAAGGGTCGAGAACGCTGCTGACGCGCGCTGATGGTTGGCGAAGGCTGCGTCGCCCACGATTGAACGCTGCTCCGCCACGCCTCTGCGAGCACGCCGAAAGAAACGCCTGATCATCGATATGACGCCCCAAGCCTCACCGTTCCGCCTGCTTTCCATAGCCGCCCCCCTGTTGGCTCGGGGAGCTTACTGCAACGGGTGGCGACGAGGCGAAAGGGTTGCCAGGCGCGCCCTCAAATGATGGAGGTCACTTCGCCGAAAATGCTCACGCATCTCTCTTGGCGACATACCCAAGGCCTGACGAAACGCATCCGTCATATGGCTATGGCTGCTGAAACCAACGTCGCAGGCAAGTGCAGCCAGATCTTCCTCGCCCTCACCCAAACGCCCCAGCGCGGTGCCAAGCCGCTGCTGCAGACGGAATTGGCGTAGCGACTGGCCGGTGCTATTGCGGAAGATTCGGCACAGGTGAAATGAGGAACAACCGGCCAGCTTGGCGAGTTCGTGGATGCTCAGGTTCTCTCCGGTGTGGCCGATGATGGCTTCTTCCACGCGCGCCACCTGCCGCGCGATGCTGGCACCGCGGGGGTGCGGGCGGATGGAGGCATGCTCGGGCAAGAGATGCTCAAGCGTGTCCAGCAATACTTCATCGGCTTCTTGCGGGTCAGCGCCGCCGTGCCGAAGGCTTAGCAGCATCTGCACGTGGGTTTTCTGAAAGTGCAGGTCGTGCGCGAAAGCCTGGCATGGCTGGGCCTTTGTGTTTGCCAGGCCGAGCATGTCCAGCACGGCGTCGTCGAACCACACGTCGGTGCAGCAGTCGCAGCCCTCAGCCTCTGGATGCGAGACGCGGTATTCGACGTTCTTCTGCAGCAGGACCGCTTGACCCGGTCGTGCGAAACAGGTCTTGCCACCCGCGTGCATCGCGAAGGAGCCGCGCCGAGTGAAGATGAAACGCGCGGGCTCGCCGCCCTGGACGTAACCGCAATCGCCGCGCGGGTATTTGCACTCCTGGCTGATCACCTGGAAATGCGACGAACGCCATACGGTCTGCATGATCGCCATCTGCACGGCCCCTGGAAAGCGCTTGTCCGCCGCCGATCATACGCCCGGATTCGGCCGTTGGAGTCCAGTTTGGGCGGCAGCAAGAATTTGGAAGCGGCCAGATTGGGGTTGTGCCAGAAAGGTGGGTTGTCCTGCCGCAGATTCACGGCATCACCGGCTTACCTCGGCACGTTTATGGAAGCGACCCCTAGGGCATCTGCCGGAAGCTGCGCCTGCCCCTCTAGGGGTCTCGCATGAGAAACACCACCGTCCCCACGCCTGTGTTTCCCGCTTCTCACCAACTATGGAGGGTTCTATGTACAAGAAGCTCTGCACTTTGCTTGCGTCTTGCTGCGTCATGACTGCGGCCTTTGCCAGCGAGCCATCCGATTTCGACCACGACGCGAACCCGATGCTTTACTCCAGGCACTCGCGCCCGTTCGACAAAAGCATCTACGGCTGGGCCGATCGATCCGTCCAGTGGGTCTACGCGCAGCCTCTCGACAAGAATCCATTCCTCGATCCCACTGGCGCGAATTGCGCGGTGGGCCAGGAAGGCCCGGTGTGGTTTCTCGCGCCCATCGCCTCGATGATGGCCGGCAACTTTACCCGTGCCTGCACCATCCCGCGGGACAAGGCTATCTTTCTGATGATCGGCTTCGTCAGCGATACCTACCCCTGCCCCGATCCGAACTTTGGACCCAAACCAGGGCAATCGCTGTACGACTTCCTCGTCGCCGACAGCAAGACCTACATGATGATGACGTCGCTGGACGTGACCCTGGATGGACGGCCCGTACGCGATGCGCTGGATTACCACTACATTTCGGAGAACGTATTCTCCGTCAAAGGCGATCCCAGCCTGCAATCGACCTTCGACAGCTGCATCACCGGCTCGTGGCAGCCTGATCTGACCAACGGCTATTTCATGATGTTCCGGCCGTTGTCGCCGGGCATGCATACCATCGTGCGCAAGACAGTCGGCATGACCGGGATGACGAATACGTTTACTTACTATTTGACGATTCAGTGAAGCGACGGGGTTAGAGCACCGCCCGCACTGGATGTTCCATTGGCAACCGGCCTGGGATTGAGCATTGAAGCGCCCGGCAGTAAACGCCGTACGCTTCAATGTTTCACCTACACACTTGTGTCAACGCCTCATTCGAACAGGAGCATGATGAGCTCATCGCGCTCCATGGCACGCTGTCCAGCGACACATACGGGCCGGCCCCTTACGGAACCGGCCCGGCTGCAGCTCAGCGTACCGATGGTCACTGCTCTGGCAATTTACGGATGCGATCCCGTAACCGACCAAGCGCCCGAGCCCGAGGTGGCTTCTACAAAGAAGTTGTAACTATTCCCTGCGGCGGCGGTGAAGGTGATCGTCAACGGCCCGGTGCCGTCTTGTTCCGCCACTGCTTGGTTAGTGGTGGCGTTGTCCGCAACAAATCTCCATTTGGTGCCTGCAGGAGCATTGAGCGTTGCAGTAACAGGCCCCGCCCCACTCGTGAAGTTCGGTGTGAAAACGTATTGCCCCTGCGAGGCTATGGTTCCCGAGAAGCTGATGTTGCCCCCGGTCGTCGTACCACCCGTGCCGCCCAAGGTGGAGATTTGCGGGCTGTTCGACGCGCTATCGATCACGGTGACGGTGCCATTGAAGGTCCCGTTGGACGTCGGGTGGAACAAGACGTAAATGACGCATTGGGATCCTGCGGCCAGAGACCCTGAGCAATAGCTTGTGTCCGTAAAGGCTGCGCCGCTGACAGCTACGCTACTGATCCACACCGCCGCGGTACCGTTGTTGGTCAGTATCAGCGACTGCCAGCTGCTGTCTCCGTTGACTGCCACATTGCCGAAGTCGATGCGTGCCGGGCTCAGCGTTGCCGTACCTCCGGAGCTGGTGCCCACGGTGACCGAAACCGGTGCTGACGGAATACCGTTGGCGACGACGTACAGCTCGCTGGCACCTGTCTCAATCGTAGAGGGCACGTCGAAATTCGTGCTTACCGGTGAGCTCCCCGTCGCAACGCCCATGCTGCTGTGATCATGGGTGCGGCAGTAAAACACGTGACCGGTTGCCGAATTTACAATCCGAACCAATGGATAGTTGGTCGCCATCTGCTGGTCATCCCCGTAGGCAGCTCCCTGAGATACGCCATTGAACTGGGTTCCGGAGATCGGATACGTGCTTCCGGGTGTCAGTGTGGTGGACACGGAGCTGACGGTTGGCTGCCAAGCGGCTTGGTACGTTCCACTCGGAGTCCACACCTGGAGGTTCTGGCTCAGGTCGGAGAACAAGATCTGACCGTTCGGCAACTCCAGCATGGCCCCGTACCAGGAAGAATCACCGGATGCCGTGGAGGGCGCCGCAACGGGCGTCAAGGTGCTGCCATTCCATTCGAGGAATGTCGAGGGGCTCTGGTAGATCCCAGGGCTGGCCATCATCAGCACATTGCCATTGGTTTCCACTGCCGCAGGTCCATCGGCGATATTCAAGCCGTTAGGGAAATCCGGGCCAGCCGCCCAGGTTCCGGTAGCCGTGTTGTAAATCGCGGTATGCCCGGCCCCGCATTTGTTGGCTCCCGTCGCAAACAGCGTTCCGTCAGGCCGCAGAACCATGGGACCAATTTCATAACTGGCTGCACTTGCACCGCCGCAGTTTGCTGCGGAATCCCAGAGCTGCACCACCGTGCTTCCAGCCTCACTCCACAATCCAGTGCTTGGATCGTAGAGCTCGGACTTGGTGCCCGTTGCGTTGTATTGCTGGAACGCATCTATTTCGACGTTCAGCACTTTCCCGTTGGGCAATAACGCCCAGCCTTCTTCAACGTTGTAATCGGGCTTGTTCGCACCGGTGAGAGTCCAGCTGAGATGGGCCTCGTCAAACAGCGCGCTGTCAAAAAGGCCTTGCTTCCCCAGCATAAACGTACCGTTGGCGAGAATGACGCCAGAAGCATCGCCAATCTGACTCCAGCCCGTGGGCGGAGCGACGGACGTCCACGTATTCGCCACCGGATCGTAGATGGCGCCAAGGTTTGATTCCACATCTTGTGCGTTGTTGTATTCGCCGCCTTCAATAAGCAGCTTGCCGTCGGCCAGCACGCCACCGGCGAAGTCGATGGGCGCGTATCCCGCGGGCATTGAAGCAATTTGGGTCCACGTACCGTTGACGTAGCTACCCGTACTGTCGGGGGTGAGCTTGTACCACTGCGAATCGGCGGAAGAATAGGTTCTGGCGTGCGCCAGAACCGTGCCATCCGTCGCCAGCGCCATGTAGCCGATAGTGATGGGCGGAGCATTATTTAAAGGTGTCCAGCTTTGACAGAGTGCGATATCTGTCCAAACCACAAGCGGCGCTAAACAGAGTGCAAGTCTCAACATTCTCATTGGCTTTCCCTCATGAAAAGGCGGCAATTAGATTCCGTAACGGCGCTATAACACTGCCCCTGCGGGAGAGGGAGATATAGGAAAAAAAATCCGTACAGTCAGACGGATTTGCCATTTCTGGAGAAAACTTTCGGATGACATCGCCTTGGTGCGGCTGATGGTGGTGACACCGACGCGTACCATCCCGAGATGCTCTGATCCGGTCTACGCAGCCGTCTCCGGCTCTCCCTGCTCACCGATGCGTGGTGCGTTGGCGCAGGAAGACCCGCCGTCTTTCAAGCCGGCGTGCCGCGGATTTGAATATCCATGACAGGGTGATGTGTGGGAGGCCCGCAGGCTGGTTCAGAGCATCCCTAACGCCAATCGTGAGCGATCCGCCGACACTGTCCTGGGGTCATGCCGGTGACGCGCCGGAATGCACGCGTCAAGAGACTTTGATCGAAAAAGCCCACCTGCAGGGCGATCTCCGAGATCGACTCCTCGCCGCGTTGCAGCAGGCGCGCAGCGGCGCTAATGCGCAACTTCATAAGATACTGTCCGGCGGAGAGTTCAAAGATGCGTTTCATGCGCCGCTCGAATTGCGCCTCCGAGATTCTTGCCCGCCGCGCGAGATCTGGCACATACAGCTTTTCTGCGTAGTGCTCGCGCATATGATCGATCACATCAGCAAAGCCGTTATCGATCATATGTGCGCGACTTGGTTCGATGAGATCGCGCGATACACAAGCCAAGCCAACGATGGCTCCTGCGCGATCACACAGCGGCTGCTTGGTCGACAGGCACCAACCCGTGCTGCCGTCGTTGTAGATGGTCAGATCCAGGCTGTCGATCAGTGGCTTGCCGGTCTGGAACAGGCGTTCGTCCTGGCGGGAGTAGCGCTCAGCCATGGGTTTCGGAAACAGCGCAAACGCGGTTTTGCCGATCGCCTCCTCCTTGCGATTCAAGCCGCACCGCTTCACGCAGGCTTCGCTGATCAGCACGTAGCGCCCCTGACGATCTTTGATGCTGAACACTACCTCCCGCAGCGGGTCGAACATGGCCTGAAGGACGTCGCTCGGAGTGATTTCCGATAGAAACGCGTCGCGTAAACGGATTTGGTCTAGCGGGGCCATGACCTGCTCTCACTAAGAACACGATTAAACTCATGCTCGATAAGCAGGGACGCGGCAGCAAAGGCCCTTGACGCGGTGATAAGACAGTCCGCGTCTTTCGCCCGATGCGCGCTCAGCAAAAAATGTCGCATGCGACTCCCTTGCACGGCTCGCAGACCATGACTACCCCCCTCTGATGGCCCAGCATGAGATGCAAAGCCATGCGCCGGTCACAGACCTGCGTGGCTTGCGCGCATCTTGCTGTAGGCTCCCGGCTGTCGTTTTCGACGCCCGTCAGGTCATGGACGCAACCAGCAAGCCCCCCCCCAAGGCTTGCGTCAGTCGCTCGAACGTCCCGAATAAAGGGCACAAAACAACGTCCGCAACACAAGCTTGTGCAAAGCGGATCGCGCCGTCTTGATGAATTGAGGCAATTTGTGCGCGAATTTCGGCACAATTTCACGTGCGGTATACAGCAGCACATCAACCCCACGGTCAGAGCGCACTTTCCAGTTCGGTTAGATACCTCTGGTATGGCTACAACAAAGTCGGAGCATGGCATCGATGAAAAGAAAAGTATGGGGCGCGTGCGGTTTCGCACTGCTATGTGCGGTGGCGCACAGACCAGTTGCCGCAGCCGCGCTCAGCGTGACCAGTGACAACGCGCGCCGATCCACCTTGGACCTGGCTGTCGATGACGCTGCCGCCGACTTTTTTCGCAACACCTGTCATGTAGGCCTGTCTCTCGCCGTCGTGACCCGGGAGGGCCATTTCTATTACGACTACGGTTCCACTGAGCGAGGCGCTACCCGGCTACCAGACAAGCGGAGCATCTACGAGATAGCCTCGGTCACCAAGACCTTTACCGGCGCACTCGCGGCAGACGCGATAGTTGATGACCGCATGGCGCTGGACAGTGACTTCCGCGCCTATCTCCCGGAGTCGTACTCCAACCTGACCTGGAGCGGTAAACCCATCACTCTGCGCACCCTGGTGACCCACCGCTCGGGGATGCCGCGCGATATCCCCGACACGGACGCCATCTATGCGAAGAAGGATTTCGACACCCTGCCCCGCGAACTGCTCGCGCTGCAAGAGGGCTTCGACCGAGACAAGCTGCTGTCCGCCCTCCACACCGTGAGTCTGCGCAGCCAGCCCGGTGACAAGGAGGCCTACTCCAACACCGGCTTCCTCGTTCTGGCCCTTGGACTGGAGAAGATGTATGGCCAGTCTTTCGAAGCTTTGATGCACCAGAAAATCCTGCAGCCGCTGGGCATGGCATCGACTGATTTTGTCGTCCACCAGGCTGATCAATCGCGGCTTGTGCGTGGGTATGACCGCAAAGGCCGCCTCATGCCCTATCACCTGCGCAACTCCGGAGCCGCCTGGGGCCTCTACTCCACGGCGGAGGACATGGCCAAGTATCTTCGCTGGCAACTTGATGCGAGAGACCCGGTCATCCGTATCCAGCACCACCCCCTCGTGGGCAATGCCCAAGAAGGCGTAGCCATGGCCTGGAATCTCGCGACTGATGGCCATCAACCCACACTGTTCCACGGTGGCGGCAGTTTCGGCATGTCGAGCGCGGCACTGCTCTATCCAGAGCGGCAAGAGGGTTTCGCAATGCTCGCGAACGATGCGTGCGAGGGCACTGAGAGCGCACTAAAGGCTATCGCCGTGTCGATTCACAACCACGCTCATCAGGATGGTGCGGCTCCCTAGTGCGCTGTCGTACCACGTTCGCAAAAATTGCAACCAGCACGCCTATACGTAGTGCAGACGGATTGGCGCCGGCGCTAGCTCGCGCTTCCATTCGACCTCCTTGGCGCGCGACTAGTGTCCGCCGACTTTGTGACTCATCTTGATGGTCTGTGGCGTTGTGTCACCCAGGTCCCAGGTCTTTTGCCCCTGGAAGTAACCCGGCGCATCCGCAACGATCAGGTACCCCGGCTTTCGCTCGTGGACCAGGTCGCCGGCCGTCCAGAGTGTCCACCGTCGAATGGCCGGAATCGTGTAGTGGCCGTCCGGTCCCGACGTGGTGCCGCGTGATGGAAACTCGTTCAAATAGACGCTCGCACCTGTCACCGGCGTGCCATCGGTCGCATTGACGACGACACCGGACACACTGGGTGCCACGCGCATGTAGGCCGGTGCGCAACCGGCCGACAGCTGGCACGCGGCGAGCAGCAGGGTCCATGGAATGAATTTCATATGAGGTCTCTCAATGGCGGACTTCGCGTCGTCGCAGCGCTGCCAAATGACAAGGGGCCTGCCGGCCCCTTGTGTTCTTACACATTGCGGCGGCACTCCCTACCCACGTCATACAGCGCATGGCTGATCTGGCCGAGTGAGTTGTACTTCACCGCTTCCATCAGCCGCTCGAAGACGTTCATATCGTAGGAGCCCATGACCGAAATGGTAACTAGCGCGGCTTTGGAGATGAATGAAACACAATGACTAACAATCGTCCGCACAAAAAGTCCACATAACCCGCTAGCAAGATTAGAAATAGATCTTTACGAGCCATTGACGGAATCAACGGAACTGCGACGTCACCTTGCGATCTCTAGAATAAAAGCTCCGACTTAAGATCAGCGGCCCCTCTAGCAAAGCCAGAAATCTTTTCCGACTGATCAACAAAGTAGTCGTGAACGAATGAAACAATCTCAACTCGGTCATCATAGATGATGTGCAACTGATTTGAATAAAGATCTGACCGCGGAAAAATTCGCCAATGCACTGGCTCACCAGGAAATTCATCAACCAATGAGTCACTCCGCATTACAACCAATCGATCAGGCAGCTCAATAACCGTACCAAACGGAGCCGTCCCGGTTGAAATAACCTCTTCCTCGGAAAAAGAGGTCTGAATCACCCCGCGAAACTGCGGACCATCGTCATCGTGCTTTACCCTAGAGCCCGAACGTCTATCGCCATCTCCTATATCAACGACTTGAATCTGCCCATTCTCGACACGATAAAGTTTCTCACGAGCACCCCAACTGTAACTTGGCCCCTGTGCATTTGAAGCATCCGCATCTCTAAATATTTCTTCTACATCAACAATACGATCAAAGAGGCGCACCTTTTCGTTCTGATACTTCTCTTCTTTGAACTTAGCAAGAAATGCCGAAGTTTCAGACCAACCAAGCACACTTTCAAAAGACCAATCACATGCCTTACATGAACGAGGAGACAGGAGGCGCTCGGAAGTTAAGGCATCCACCTGATTCTTTGAATCGAATGCAAACTCAAAGAGTCCATAAGCCCCTGCCGCACCAGCCACAGCCGTGTTTCGACTGGAACTTTTGATCTGGAGAAAAGCAGCGTCATGGTGTTTATAAGGAACTACCCTGGTTCTCCGCGAATGGAAACGAGAAGTTCTACAACTGAATAGCCCCGCATCACCTGCGGCCAAGATAGTGCCGTAATAGACATCAGTATCTGTCGGCGCGAAATCAAATGGACTCGCAATCTCCACAGCCCCAACCTGGGCACCAACCGCAACCTCCAAAGTTCGACTCGACAACGAGTCAAGCTGATCGCGGATGGTCTTATCAATCGACGGATCCCTGAGAATTTTTCTTACTTTTTCATTATAAAAAAGATCGCCATCAATGAACCCAACGCGTAAAGCTGTCTGTAAATCCTGATTGGAGTCGGCAAGGTTATTGACGAGAGTTCGCCAATACACCCTTATGAGCGAAGCCTCCTCAGAAAAAAGGTATAGGTCACCAGAATAAATCTGCGTATCCCAATAACACCCAGGAATTATGATCTTTACAGGGCGCATTTCTTTCCCCTGCGAATTTTTGATTTCGTTGGCCTATCAATAATTCCAGATGCCTCCCATCTGTTAAGCACAACCATCTCTGGTCGATCATAGGGTGCAACCCAATGAGCGACCGGATATCCATGCCAAACAGGACCAACAAATTTCGCAACAAAAGCAATTGGAGACACGGGCGTACGCCCTAGAACCACTGGCGCACCATTTGGCACATAAACACCCCAGTATTTTTGGCCATCACCCCAATTGCTTTGATATGCATGCTGAAAGCAAGCAACTTCTTCGGCGACAGGTATTAACCACTGAGACTTCTGGCTGCTCCTAGTAGGATCTCTGTGGTGAGGATGTGGTTGATAAGCCGGTGGTGGAATCACTGCATTCACATGCGCCCCCTAACGATCCATCGTTTGCTTTCTAAAGCGTGCCAAAGCATATATCACATTTCATGATGAATAGCCTACGCCCCCACCATGCCAGCACAAGTGCCTTGCCACTAGTCGACGCGCAACAAGTCGCTCACTAATGGTCATGTCGCGAAAGAATAGCAATGAAAACACATAACCTAGAAGCCGACTGCATCGATATGCACTAACTCGGCAAAATGGCTACCCACCTGACACCTGTTGCTACATGTTACGGCGATACTCCCCACCCACGTCATACAGCGCATGGCTGATCTGGCCAAGTGAGTTGTACTTCACCGCTTCCATCAGTTGCTCGAAAACGTTCTTGCGGTCGCGGGCGGTGTTCTGCAGTACCTTGAGGCTTTCGGGTGCGAGCGTGTTGCGCGCTTCGCCGTAAGCCTTCACGTTTTCGATCTGCTGACCCTTCTCTTCTTCCGTCGAGCGGATGAGTTCGATCTCGGTGGCGATTTCGCCGCCGTGGTCCTTGGGCAGGAAGGTGTTGACGCCGATCAGCGGGAGGCTGCCGTCGTGCTTCTTCTGCTCGTAGTACATCGACTCTTCCTGGATCTTGCCGCGCTGGTACATGGTGTCCATGGCGCCGAGCACGCCGCCGCGCTCGCTGATGGCTTCGAACTCCTTGTAGACGGCTTCTTCGACGATGTCCGTCAGCGCATCGACCACGTGACTGCCTTGCCACGGGTTCTCGTTGAAGTTGAGGCCCAGTTCCTTGTTGATGATCATCTGGATGGCCACGGCGCGGCGCACGCTTTCTTCCGTCGGCGTGGTGATGGCTTCGTCGTAGGCGTTGGTGTGCAGGCTGTTGCAGTTGTCGAACAGCGCGTACAACGCCTGCAGCGTGGTGCGGATGTCGTTGAACTGGATCTCTTGCGCGTGCAGCGAACGGCCGGAGGTCTGGATGTGGTACTTCATCATCTGGCTGCGCGCGCTGGCGCCGTAGCGCTCGCGCATGGCGCGGGCCCAGATGCGGCGGGCGACACGGCCGATCACGGTGTATTCCGGATCCATGCCGTTGGAGAAGAAGAACGACAGGTTGGGCGCGAAGTCGTCGATGTTCATGCCTCGGGCGAGGTAGTACTCGACGATGGTGAAGCCGTTGCTGAGCGTAAAGGCGAGCTGGCTGATCGGATTCGCGCCCGCTTCGGCGATGTGATAACCGGAGATCGACACCGAATAGAAGTTGCGCACTTTGTGGTCGACGAAGTACTGCTGGATGTCGCCCATCATGCGCAGCGCGAATTCGGTGCTGAAGATGCAGGTGTTCTGCGCCTGGTCTTCCTTGAGGATGTCCGCCTGCACGGTGCCGCGCACCGTCTGCAGGGTTTCTTCCTTGATGCGCGCGTAGGTTTCCGCATCCACCAGTTGGTCGCCGGTGACGCCGAGCAGGCCGAGGCCGAGGCCTTCGTTGCCCTTGGGCAAATCGCCGGAGTACGTCGGACGCTTGCCGTGGGCGAACAGTTCGACGATGCGCTTCTCGGCGGCGGCCCAGCGTGCGGGGTCTTCTTTGAGGTACTTCTCCACGTTCTGGTCGATCGCGGTGTTCATGAACATCGCGAGGATGATCGGCGCGGGACCGTTGATGGTCATGGAGACCGAGCTGCTGGGCGCACTGAGGTCGAAGCCGGAGTACAGCTTCTTCATGTCGTCCAGCGAGGCAATGTTGACGCCGGAGTTGCCGATCTTGCCGTAGATGTCCGGGCGCGGCGCCGGGTCTTCGCCGTACAGCGTCACCGAGTCGAATGCAGTGGACAGGCGTGTGGCCGCACCGCCCTGGCTGAGGTAATGGAAGCGGCGGTTGGTGCGCTCCGGCGTGCCCTCGCCCGCGAACATGCGGGTGGGGTCTTCACCGGTACGGCGATACGGATACACACCGCCGGTATAGGGGTAATGACCCGGCAGGTTTTCGCGCATCAGGAAGCGCAGCAGGTCGCCCCAGTCCTTCGTCTTGGGCGGCGCGACTTTCGGGATCTTCTGGTGGCTCAGCGACTCGCGGTAGTTCTCCACGCGGATCACCTTGTCGCGCACCTTGTACTCGTTGACGTCGGCGGTGACGGACTGGTAGCGCGACGGCCATTCGTGCAGCAGGTGGATGGCCTCGTGGCTGAGTTCTTTCAGCGCCTCGTTGTAGCGCTGGCGCAGCGTGAGCAGGGTGCGGTCCACGCCTTCTTCGTGCAGCGCATTCGTTTCGTAGCGGGCCAGTTCGCGCGGCAGGTGCGCATCACCCAAGTCTTTCAGCGACTCGTAGTAGTGCTGCGCCTTGCTGGCATAGCCGGCTTCGCGCTCGATCTCGCTGTTGATACCGCGCCCCTGCTCGGCGATCTCAGCGAGATAGCGCACGCGGCTGCCGGGGATGAGCACGGTGGCGCGCGGCTCCTTGAGCGTGGTGTCCAGCTGCGGCGTCCACTTCGGCGCGGGCAGCGAGAGCTTGTCGCGCAGCAGGCGGCACAGATTGCTGAACATCCAGGTCACGCCCGGATCGTTGAACTGGCTGGCGATGGAGGGATACACCGGCACCTGTTCGTCGGTGAGCGTGAACGCGGTACGGTTGCGCTTCCACTGCTTGCGCACGTCGCGCAACGCGTCTTCCGCGCCGCGCTTGTCGAACTTGTTGAGCACCACGAGTTCGGCGAAATCCAGCATGTCGATTTTTTCGAGCTGGCTGGCGGCGCCGTAATCGCTGGTCATCACGTACATGGGGAAATCGACCAGGTCGACGATCTCCGAATCGCTCTGGCCGATGCCGGCGGTTTCCACGATCACCAGGTCGTACGGCTGCGCCTTGAGGAAGTCGATGCAGTCGTGCAGCACCACACTGGTGGCAGCGTGCTGGCGGCGCGTGGCCATGGAACGCATATACACGCGATGGCTGCGCAGCGAGTTCATGCGGATGCGGTCGCCCAGCAAGGCGCCACCGCTGCGGCGGCGGGTGGGATCGACCGCGAGCACGGCGATGCGCATCTCGGGGAAGGCGTGCAGGAAGCGCAGCAGCAGTTCATCCACCACCGAGGATTTGCCCGCGCCACCGGTACCGGTGACACCGAGCACCGGCGTCTGCTTGCCGGCCATCTTCCACTGTTTGCGCAGATGGTCGAGTTCGGCTTCGCTCAGCTCGCTTTCTTCGATGGCGGAGAGCATGCGGCCGATGGAGATTTCGTCGTCGATGTCCACGCGCGGCGCCACGGCGGCGCCATTCGCCCGCTGCTCGGCGGCGGCGCGGGTGCGGTGCATCACGTCTTCGATCATCTCGGTGAGGCCGAGCTTCATGCCGTCGTTGGGGTGGTAGATGCGCTCCACCCCGTAGGACTGCAGTTCGCGGATTTCTTCCGGGGTGATGGTGCCGCCGCCGCCGCCGAACACGCGGATGTGGGCGGCGCCCTTCTCCTTGAGCATGTCCACCATGTACTTGAAGTATTCGACGTGACCGCCCTGATAGGACGACAGTGCGATGGCGTCGGCATCTTCCTGCAAGGCGGCGCGCACCACGTCTTCCACCGAGCGGTTATGGCCGAGGTGGATCACCTCCGCGCCTTGCGACTGAATGATGCGGCGCATGATATTGATCGCGGCGTCGTGACCATCAAACAAGCTGGCCGCTGTGACAAACCGCAGGGGACTGTTTTCGTGCAGTGCAGCACTGGCGGGGACGTGCTGGGCGGGGGAACTCATGGCAACTCCGACATCGTGTGCTTGATCCGCACAATTCTAGTGGGGATCGCTGTTAAGCGCGCGATGGCGCCGGGCGTACCGGCGCGTACGGGGGCCGGGAGCCGGCCTGTTGCCGGGTCATCGGCGCGGCGTCGCGCCGGCAACCTTCTTCGCTCCAGCTTCCTCGTCGATGACCGCTTCCACCTGGATGCGCAGCACCACATCCATCTTGAAGCCGTAGTCCTTGCCGCTAGTGATGCCGAAGGTATCGCGCCGGAAACTGGCACTTGCGTCGGCGCCACACCAATCGCGCTTGAGCATCGGGTGCTGGGTACACTTGAACGATTGGATGGTGAGTTCGAGCGGCTTGGTCACTCCGTGCAAGGTCAGCTCGCCCACCACCTTGGTCGGCGCGCCGTTGACGAAGTCCGTGAGCTTACCCTTGTAGACAGCCGTGGGGTATTTGGCCACGTCGAACAACTCCGGTCCACGCGCCACCTCGTTCAACTTTTCCAGGCCGAAATCCACGCTTGAGGCGTCCACGGTGATATCCACGCTGCCCGTGCCCGCTGCCTTGTCCAGCGTGACCTTGCCGCTGCTGCGGTTGAACTTGCCGCGCCAGGTGGACATGCCGCCGAAGTGGTCGGCCTCGAAGCTCGGATAGGTATGCGCGGGATCAATGCTGTAAGTGGCCTCGCTCGCATGGACATCGCTCATGCCGCCCACGGCGACTGCCATGAGTGACGCCAGGCCGACGGTATGTAGCGCGAAATGGGTTCTTGCAAACATCTTCGATTCCTTGATGGCTGGGGTGACAGGCGCCGCATAGTGAAGTGGCAACGCGTGTCAGAAGGTGAGACCCGGTCAGGTGTTCGGCAGTTGTCGGGCGGGAAGACCGGCCTCCCTGATAAGACGAACCATGCGGGCGAAATTCGACACGCAAATGACAGCTCCCGCCATCCGCTGTTCCCACTAGTCAAGGCAACCGGGCAACGCGATACTCGGCGCGGCCAGCCATGTGCCGGCAACCTTTCGGGAACAGGGGAGATCAAGGATGAGACAGATATGGGTAGCGCTGTTGTGCCTGGCATTCTGCGGGCTGGCACTGGCCGATGGCCCTGGCGCGGTGCGCAAGCGGGCGGAGGCCAGCATGCTGGTCACGGGCTGGGTCGTCGTAGCACCGGACGGCCACGTACAGTCCCATGAACTGAACAAACAAGAGCAACTGCCGCCTGAAGTCGTCGACCTGATCCGTCGCAGCACCGTCAACTGGCGTTTCGAACCGGTCATGCTCGATGGCAAGCCGGTGGCGGCCAAGGCGAAGATGAGCCTGCGCGTGGTCGCCAAAAGGGAGGACGGTGGCGACAATTTCGCCGCACGAGTGGCAGGCGCCACCTTCGGCGAACCGGGGGCGGCAGATCCGGTGACCTACAAAAACGGGGGCGCCCCCAAATATCCGGAACAGGCCATGAGAGGACGCGTCTCGGGCACGGTCTATCTGCTGGTGCGCGTCGACCGCAGCGGCAAAGTGGCCGACGTTGCCGCCGAGCAGGTAAACCTCGAAGTGGTGGACAGCGATAAGCGCATGCAGGCGTGGCGCGGTGTATTGGCCGATGCCAGCATCAAAGCTGCACGCAAGTGGACTTACAACGTGCCGACCTCCGGTCCTCATGCCAATGACGACTCATGGATCATACGAGTGCCGATCGCCTATCACATGCTAGAGGCCGGCCAGTCGGACGCTGACAACTACGGTCGTTGGCAGACCTACATACCCGGCCCAAAAGAACCCGTTCCGTGGCTGAGCAAATACCCGCAGGCGAACGACGATAAAGGCAACGCCACCGACGCGTTGGCAGACAATGGCTTGCACATGGTCGGCAGCGGCATACGGCTCATGACACCGCTCGATCATTCTTGACCCGCAACTGGCGGCCGCCGCGGCTCACGCCTCCGATGCACCGACGCAAGGCGGCAAGCTCTATGGGCCGGCCCTAGCCGCACCCGAACGGCCTGTCACCACCCCTTCTAGCATGGAGAACCCTGATGAAACGACTATGGATGTTGATGCTCTGCGTGATGTTTTCTGGCCTAGCCTTCGCGGACGGCGCCTATGCGGTGCGCAAACGGATGGAAGCCAGCATGGTGGTCACCGGCTCGATCGTGGTGGCGCCAGATGGAAGCGTGCGGTCTTATGAGCTGGATAAGCCCGATCAATTGCCGCCGGCAGTGGTCGGACTGATGCGCAAAGCGACCGCCGAATGGCGTTTCGGACCGGTGTTGCGCGACGGTGTCGCCGTCGCGGCCAAGGCAAAGATGAGCACACGCATTGTGGCCAAGCGCCAGGAGAACGGCGATTACGTCGCCCGGGTCGCCGGCACGACTTTCGGTGAAGATCTCCCGGAAGAACAGGTCAGCATCAAGAAGGACCAGGCGCGGCCGCGGTATCCAATGGAGGCAGTCCGGGCGCGGGTGGCGGGCACGGTCTATCTGCTGCTCCGCATCGACCGCGACGGCAAGGTGGCGGACGTCTCGGCCGAGCAGGTCAATCTTACGGTGGCCGATGACGACAACGGCATGCGCGTTTGGCGAAGGGTCCTTGCCGATGCCAGCATCCGCGCCGCACGCGAGTGGACGTTCAACACGCCGACTTCCGGCCCAAGGGTAAAAGACGATTACTGGATTGCCCGCGTGCCAGTGTCCTATCAAGTGCAGGCGGCGGGCACACGGGTACCGGACGATTATGGCCACTGGCAGGGATATATACCGGGCCCGAAAGAGCCCGTTCCCTGGCTGGCCAAGTATCGGCGCCCGGGCGACGACGAGGACAATATGGCCGACGCCTTACCGGATGACGGCCTATACATGCTTGGCAGCGGCCCGCACCTCATCACGCCGCCCGATCACTCCTGATTCGCAACCATCGATGACGCTGTAGGAGCGCCCCCTGTGCGCGACAAACCGGCAGTCCTGCCGGTTTGTCGC
>NZ_JAPDPD010000033.1 GCF_026283965.1 Dyella subtropica | reverse complement strand
AGCTCGCCTGCGGCCCGGGCGACGGCGAAGGCAGACTGGCTGTCTGTCGAGGCGGCGCCCGGGCCGCAGGCGAGCTGACACAGCGGCCCCAACATATGGATTCCAGAAGACGGGGTGATGCCCAGAAGGCTGCCTGCGTTGAATAGATCAGAGCATCCCTAAGTGACCGGACACTTGTCCGCCTGTCCGTCCTTCTGTCCGCGGACAGCCCGGCGTTCGCGAGTCGTAACGTCAAGTCATTGAATTAACGGATTAAAATCACGTGTTTTGGCTTGGCACGCGGTTTGCTGTTATGGGTCAGGGGCCACACGGTTAGTGGCCAGGGACCATTCAATGATTCGCGATACTTCTGCTCAAGACCGCATGGTTGAGGTCAAGCCCAACCGCAAGCGTCGGTTGATCCAGATAGGCGCCGGTGCAGCCGTCGTCGCTGCGCTGGCCATCGTGCTGCCTCAGGCCAGCCGATTGTTTTCCGCCGACGCGTCGGTGAGCGGTTCCCGACTAGCGTTCGGCGTGGTCGAGCGCGGGCCGTTTGTCCGCGACATCGCCGCCGAAGGCAAAGTGGTCGCCGCCGTCAGCCCCACCCTCTACGCCACCTCCGGCGGCGCCGTCACGCTGAAGGTGCATGCCGGCGACCCCGTGAAGAAGGGCCAACTGCTTGCCACCATCGTCAGCCCCGAACTGACCAACAAACTGGCGCAGGAACAAAGCGCTGCCGACGCGATGGAAGTGGATTACCTTCGCGCGCAGATCGACGCCCGCAAGAAGCGCGGCGAACTGCAAAAGGCCTACGACAACGCGCAGATCGATCAGCAGGGCGCCGAGCGCGACCTGGCGCGCTACCAGAAAGCTTTCAGCCAGGGCGCCGTGCCCAGCATGAATGTGGACAAGGCCAAGGACGAGCTGCAGAAATCCAAGATCACCACGCTGCATGCCAAGGCCGATCTGGGTTCCGACAGCGACAGCCTCGAATTCGACATCAAGTCGAAGAAGCTCGCGCATGATCGTCAGGTACTGCTGGTGCAGGATCTGAAGCGCCAGGTCGACGACCTCAATGTGAAGTCGCCGGTGGACGGCCAGGTCGGTCAGCTGTTCATCGCCGAACGCGCCACCGTGGCCAAGGACGCGCAGCTGCTCAGCGTCATCGATCTCTCCGCGCTCGTCGTGGAAATGAAGGTGCCGGAAAGTTTTGCGCGCGATCTCGGCATTGGCATGGGCGGTGAGATCACCGGCAACGGCAACACCTGGAAAGGCCTGGTCAGCGCCATCTCGCCAGAAGTAGTGAATGGCGAAGTGGCCGCGCGCCTGCGCTTCGAGGGCGACACGCCCAAGCAGCTGCGCCAGAACCAGCGCCTGTCCGTGCGCATCCTGCTCGACAAGCGCGACAACGTGCTCACCGTGCAGCGCGGCTCCTTCGTCGACGAATCCGGTGGCGCCTATGCCTACCTCGTGCGCGACGGCATCGCCGAAAAGCACCCGATCCGTACCGGTGCCAGCAGCATCGACAAGGTGGAGATCCTCGACGGCCTGAAAGAAGGCGACCGCATCGTGATCTCCGGCACCGACAGCTTCAAGAGTGCGGCGCGCGTCGCTATTAGTCGCTAAGAGCGGGAGTGAGAGGGGAGGGGTGAGGAGTGAGTAAAGGCGAAAAGCAGCTCTCTCTCACTTCTCACTCCTCTTCACTCACTTCTTACTCGTCATTCCTCACTCCTATCTAATCAATCTCTGCTCCACCAACCGGTCACCACCAAAGGACGAACAACCATGCTCAAGATGACCCACCTGGCCAAGGTCTACCGCACTGAAGTGGTGGAGACCTACGCACTGCGCGATTTCAACATCGACGTGAAGGAAGGCGAGTTCGTCGCCGTCACCGGTCCGTCCGGTTCGGGCAAGACCACCTTCCTCACCATCGCCGGTCTGCTGGAGACCTTCAGTGGCGGGCAGTACCACCTGGACGGCATCGAGGTGAGTCAGCTCAACGACAACGCGCGCTCCAAGATTCGCAACGAAAAGATCGGCTTCATCTTCCAGGCGTTCAACCTGATTCCCGACCTCAACGTGTTCGACAACGTCGAAGTGCCGCTGCGCTACCGCGGCATGAAAGCCGCCGAGCGCAAGCAGCGCATCATGGACGCGCTGGAGCGTGTGGGCCTGGCCTCGCGTGCCAAGCACTATCCGGCGGAACTCTCTGGCGGTCAGCAGCAGCGCGTCGCCATCGCCCGCGCCCTGGCCGGCTCGCCGCGCCTGCTGCTCGCCGACGAACCGACCGGCAACCTGGACACGCAGATGGCGCGTGGTGTGATGGAGCTGCTGGAAGAGATCCATCGCGAGGGCGCCACCATTGTCATGGTGACACACGATCCGGAGCTGGCCGCGCGCGCGCAGCGCAACGTGCACATCATCGACGGCCAGGTGGTCGATCTGGCGGAAGACCCGCGCTTCCATCACGCCGTGCACGAGGCACGCACCGGCACGCCGGCCTGAGCTCAGCTCAAGGAAACCCTCCCGCTTCGGCGGGAGGTCCCCCCTCCGACGGACGGAACTCGATGTTCGCCTATTACTTCCAGCTTGGCTTGCGCAGTCTCCGCAAGAATCCGGTGCTCACCGCTTTGATGGTGATGGCGATCGGCTTCGGTGTGGCGGCATCGATGACGACCTATTCGGTTTTTCGTGCCACTTCCAACAACCCGATTCCGCAGAAATCCTCGCAGTTGTTCGTGCCACAGATCGACAACTGGGGGCCGGAAGATGCCGCGACGACGATGGGCGAGCCGCCGCCGGCGATGAGCTATACCGATGCCATCGGCCTGATGCGCGACCACAAGGCCAAGCGGCAAACGATCTTGTATCCGGTCGGCGTATCGCTCATTCCCGCCGACGCCAACCTGCTGCCGATCAGTGAGCGCAGCTATGCGGTTTACGGTGACGCGTTCCCGATGTTCGACGTCCCCTTCCTGTACGGTGGTGGCTGGACCACCGCGGAAGACGATGCGCACGCGGCCGTCGTGGTGATCAGCAAGGCGTTCAACGACAAGCTGTTTCACGGCGCCAACAGCGTGGGTCGCGAGGTCAACCTGGACGGGCGCAATTACCGCATCACCGGTGTCATGGATGACTGGAATCCACAGCCGCTGTTCTTCGACGTGGTGAATTCCTCGGCCTTTCCTGATCCGGTCCAGTTGTTCATTCCCTTCACTCGCGCGATCGAGCTGAAGGTGGCCACCAACGGCAACAACAACTGCAACAAGAGCCCAGCCAACGACGGCTGGGAGGGATACCTGCAGTCCGAGTGCGTCTGGCTGGGCTACTGGGCCGAGTTGCCGACCGAAACGGACGCCAAGGCTTATCTGCAATACCTCCATGCCTACTCCGCCGAGCAGCAGCGCGCCGGACGTTTTCATTGGGCGCCCAACGAACGCCTGCGCAACGTGATGGACTGGCTGGACAACCGGAAAGTCGTGCCGCCGGAATCGAAGATTTCCCTCTTGGTGGCCATGGGATTCCTGGTCATCTGCCTGGTCAACACGGTCGGTCTGCTGTTGGCCAAGTTCATGCGACGCGCCTCGGAAATCGGTGTGCGCCGCGCCCTGGGGGCTTCGCGCAAGGATATCTATGCGCAGTTCCTGATCGAAGCCGCTGCAGTGGGGCTCGCCGGTGGCTTGCTCGGCCTGTTGCTCACCGGGGTGGGCGTGTTCGGCGTGTCGCTGGTGTTCGATCCGCGGATCGCGCGCCTGGCCACGCTCGACGTGTCGCTGGTGTTGTTGACCTTTGCGGTGGCGATCCTCGCCACGGTGCTGGCGGCGTTCTATCCCACCTGGCGCGCGGCACAAGTGCAGCCCGCCTGGCAGCTCAAATCCAACTGAGGCGACGACCATGCCGCATATCAAGCCCATTCTCGCCGCCCTCAAACGCCACAAGGCCGGCACCATCCTGATTGCCCTGCAGATCGCATTGACCCTGGCCATCGTCTGCAACGCGCTGTTCATCATCCAGCAGCGCGTCACCCGCCTGTCCCGTCCCACTGGCATGGACGAGTCCAACCTGGTGGCGATCCAGAACCGCTGGGTTGGCGTGACCGATGCCGCCGCCGCCGGCGTGCTTACCCGCGCGGATGTACTGGCCCTGCGCCAGATGCCGGGTGTGCAGGACGCCGTCCAGGTCAACGCGTTCCCACTCCGCGGCGGCGGCTGGTCGACCGGCGTGCGTGTGGATGTCGATGGGAAGAAGCCGATTGCGCACACCACGCAATACTTCATGGACGAGCACGCTTTGGCGACGATGGGCGTGAAGCTCATCGCCGGCCGCAACTTTCGCGCGGACGAAGTGGTGACGACCGATCCTGACAAAATCCAAACGTCGCCGCAGGCGATCGTCTCGAAAGCACTGGCCGACAAGCTGTATCCGGACGGGTCGGCATTGGGTAAGCCCATCTACCTTGGTGATGACCGCACACCCAGTACCGTCATCGGCGTCGTCGAGCGACTGCAGGTACCGTGGGGCGCCGCCTGGACCGACGACTTCGCGGAGAACTCGGTGATCCTGCCGGTACAACTCACCGGCAACTTCAGCACCTATCTGATTCGCGCCAAGCCGGGACAGCAGGCGGAGCTGGTGAAGGCTGCTCCTGCCATGCTGACCAAACTCAACCGCCTGCGGGTAATCACCGGCGACCGTGGCGTGCGCACCTTTGAAGTGGTTCGCGAGCAGGCCTACAAGAGCGACCGCGGCTTGGCGATCCTGATGGGCGTGATCTGCCTGATCCTGCTCGCCATCACGGCGGCGGGCATCGTGGGCCTCACCAGCTTCTGGGTCGGCCAACGCCGCAAGCAGATCGGCGTGCGCCGCGCGCTGGGCGCGACCAAGCACGACATCCTCAGTTATTTCCTTACCGAGAATCTGATGATCGGCATCGCCGGTGTGGTGATCGGCGCGCTGATGGCGGTGGGGCTGAACCTGTGGATGGTGACCCAGTTCGAGATGGCTCGCTTGTCGATGGCGTACGTCGCGGCCGGTGTGATCGCGCTGCTGCTGCTCGGCCAGGCGGCCGTGTTGGCGCCGGCCATGCGCGCGGCGAAGGTGCCGCCGGTGGAAGCGACGCGCTCGGTGTGAAGCCCTGCGGTAATCCGACGATATAAGGGTGAAAGGTAATCACTGATGTTTTCCTACTATCTGCAACTTGGCCTGCGCAGTCTTCGCCGCAATCCTTTGTTGACCGCCCTGATGGTCATGGCGATCGGCTTCGGCGTGGCGGCTTCGATGATCACCTATTCGGTGTTCCGGGCAGTCTCGGGCAATCCCATTCCGGAGAAGTCGGAACGGTTGTTCACACCGCAGATCGATAGTTGGGGGCCGAAGTACAACCTGCCGGGCAATGAACCGCCCTACGCGCTGAACTATGTCGATGCCATGGCGCTGATGCGGGACCACAAGGCCAAGCGGCAGACGATGCTGTATCCGATCGGGTTGTCGGCGCTGCCGCGAGACGCTCAGTCCGTACCGTTCAACGTGCAGGGCTTTACGGCGCAGAGCGATTTCTTTGCGATGTTCGACGTGCCTTTCCAATACGGCAGCGCGTGGGCCGCCGCGGACGATGAGCAACGCGCGGCTGTGGTGGTGATCAGCCGGAAGCTCAACGACAAACTGTTTGACGGAGCAAACAGCCTGGGTCGGGAGATCACGCTAAGCGGGCATAACTACCGCGTGGTGGGCGTCACTGAAAACTGGAATCCCAAGCCGCGCTTCTTCACCGTCTGGAGCGGTTCCAGTTTTGGCGAGCCTTCGGACATCTATATTCCCTTGAGTCGCGCACTGGATCTGAGGATCGACACCGCAGGCAGCAACAGTTGCCGCGGCCGCATCGACTACCAGGACTGGGATGGATGGTTGCAAAGCAATTGCGTATGGGTGACTCCCTGGGTGCAGCTGGACAGTGCGGCAGAGATTGAGCAATACCGCCAATTCCTGGAAGGCTATGCCGCTGACCAGCAGCGCGCCGGGCGCTACGGCTGGGCGCCCAATGTGCGCCTGCGCAACGTCATGCAGTGGCTGGATTACATGCAGGTGGTGCCGCAGGAAAGCAGCGTTTCGCTGCTGGTAGCTCTGTGCTTCTTCGCGATCTGCCTGATCAATACGATCGGTCTGCTGCTGGCCAAATTCCTGCGTCGTGCCAGCGAGATCGGCGTGCGTCGCGCACTGGGCGCGTCGCGCAGGGAAATCTACGTGCAGTACCTGATCGAGGCCGGTGCCGTTGGCCTGGCAGGTGGCGTGCTCGGCTTGCTGCTTACGGCCCTGGGCATCTCCGGCATCGGCTTGTTGTTCCAGCCGCAGATTGCACGGCTGGCGCATCTGGATCTCGCGCTGGTGGGTTTGACCCTGCTGGTATCCGTTCTCGCCACGATGGTGGCCGCGCTGTATCCCACCTGGCGCGCCGCTCAGGTGCAGCCGGCGTGGCAACTCAAATCCAATTGACGGTGCAATGATGCTGCAGATCAAGCCCATACTTTCCGCGTTGCGCCGACACAAGGCTGGAGCTTTGTTGATCGGATTGCAGATTGCATTGACCCTGGCCATCGTCTGCAATGCGCTGTTCATCATCCAGCAGCGGGTGGCTCACCTTTCCGCGCCCAGCGGCATCGACGAAGCGAACCTGCTGGTGATCCAAAACGACTGGGCGAACAAGTGGACCACGCAGGAAACCGACGTCCAGGTGAGGACAGACCTGGTGGCATTGCGTCAGCTTCCTGGTGTGCACGATGCCGTCGCCAGCAATGCCTATCCCATGCGGGGAAGCGGCTGGGACCAGTTCATCACGCTGACGCCAGATCAAACCACGCCAACCGGTGACGCGTCGGTCTACCTGGGAGACGAACACTTTCTGGACACGCTCGGAGTGAGGTTGGTGGCAGGGCGCAACTTCCGCCCTGACGAAGTACATCCGATCGGCAATCGCGAAAATGTCATGTCGCCCGTGACGATCGTCACGAAGACTCTGGCGGACAAGCTGTTTCCCGATGGGGAGGCCCTGGGCAAGTCGATCTATGCGATGACCAGCACACCTACGGTGATTGTCGGCATCGTCGATGTCTTGCAGACCCAGAGCCTGGCCAACTGGCAGATGAAACATGCCTACGAATCGCTGATCTGGCCGTTACGCGCCGCCTCGGGAACCGGTATCTACTACATCCTGCGCGCCAAGCCCGGTCAGCTTGCCGCTGTGCGGAAGGAGGCAGTCAAGACGCTTTATGCGCAGAACCGCATGCGCATCATCAATAACGACGGTGGGGTGCTGGACTACACCCAGATTCGTCAGCGCGCTTACGACAGCGACTATGGCATGGCGATCTTGATGGGCATCGTTTGCGCTGTTCTGCTGGCGATCACCGCCGCCGGCATCGTGGGTCTTACCAGCTTCTGGGTCAGTCAGCGGCGCAAGCAGATCGGCGTGCGCCGTGCATTGGGTGCGACCCGTGGCGACATTCTTGGCTACTTCATGACCGAGAACCTGTTGATCAGCCTCGGCGGCGTCTTGCTCGGTGTGGTGCTGGCGATTGCCATGAATCTTTGGCTGGTCACGCGATTCGAAATGCATCGGTTGTCGATGTTCTACGTGCTGGCGGGTGTGCTGTTGCTGTTGCTGCTGGGGCAGGGGGCGGTGCTGGCGCCTGCGATACGCGCTTCAAAAGTATCGCCAGTGGAAGCGACGCGCTCGGTGTAACCGGGCTTGTGAATGACAAGGGGGTTGGCATGTTTTCGTATTACCTCGATCTGGCCGTGCGCAGTCTGAAGCGCAGCCCAGGACTCACCGCGCTGATGGTGCTGGCGATCGGCTTCGGTGTGGCCGCGTCGATGACGACGTGGTCGGTCTTCCGCGCTGTATCGGGCGATCCGATTCCGTGGAAATCTTCAAAACTGTTCGTTCCGCAGATCGACGTGTGGGGGCCGCAAGGCCGTAGTAGCGACGGCGAACCGCCGAACGCGATGGCCTACCCCGACGCCATGGTGCTGATGCGCGATCACCGCGCCAAGTTGCAATCGGCGATGTACCAGATATCGCCCTCGGTGGTCCCTGCGCAGGCCGGGCGCCATCCGCTCAACGTGAGCGGCCATGCGGTGTACAGCGAATTCTTTCCGATGCTGGATGTGCCGTTTCTCTACGGTAGTGGTTGGAACGCAAGCGACGATACGCAGCGTACGGCGGTGGTGGTGATCAGCAGCAAGCTCAACCAGAAGCTGTTTGCCGGTGCCAACAGCGTGGGCAAAACGCTCAATATCGAAAGCAAGGACTACCGCGTGGTCGGCGTGCTGGACAACTGGAACCCGCAGCCGCGCTACTACGATGTGGTCAACAGCGGCGGCTTCAGCGCTACGGGCGAGGATGTGTTCCTGCCGTTCGAACGCGCTATCGAAGTGGGCATGTCCAACGACGGCAACACCAACTGCAATGCGGTGCCTGCCGAGTCCGGCTTCGTCGGGTTGCAGCATTCCAACTGCGTATGGATTGCCTACATGGCCCAGTTGGACGATGCCGCCGCGGTAACGGCGTATCGCAACTACCTTGACGGCTATGCCCATGCCCAGCAGCAGGCCGGACGGTTCGGCTGGGCAGTCAACAATCGCCTGCGCGACCTGCCGGCGTTCCTCGACAACCAGCACGTGGTACCCAGCGATACCAAAGTGTCGCTGCTGGTGGCCATCGGCCTGTTGTTGGTGTGCCTGGTGAACACGGTGGGTTTGCTGCTCGCCAAGTTCCTGCGCCGCAGTGGCGAGATCGGCGTGCGTCGCGCGCTGGGTGCGCCACGCTCAGCGATCTACGCACAGTTCCTCACGGAGGCCGGCATCATCGGCGCGGCTGGCGGTGTACTTGGCCTGCTGCTCACGGGTGTAGGCGTGGCCTGCGTGGGCTGGGTGCTGCCCAAGAGCATCGCCACGCTGGCGCGGCTGGATCTGCCGTTGCTCGCGCTCACCCTGCTGGTAGCTGTCGTCGCGACGTTGCTGGCCGGGCTCTATCCCACCTCCCGTGCCGCGCGTGTACAGCCCGCGTGGCAGCTGAAGAGTAATTGAGGAGAGACCTATGAAACTGCATCCCATCCTGGCGGCACTGCGCAAACACAAGGCGGGTACGGTGCTGATTGCGCTGCAGATCGCGCTGACCCTGGCGATCGTCTGCAATGCGGTGTTCATCATCGGCCAGCGCGTCGAGCGGGTGAACCGCCCGACCGGCATCGACGAAAGCAACCTGTTTTTGATTTCTCAGCAATGGGTGGGTGCGCCCAGTGGCGATACCGCCGACGGCGTGGAAAAGCTCGATGCCATGCAGAAGGAAGATCTGGTCGCGCTGCGCAACCTGCCGGACGTGGTTTCGGTGGCGCCGATCAATTCGCTGCCGTTGCTCAACTCTTCCTGGACGGGTGCGCTGTCACTCAAGCCGGACGAGAAGAATGTGGGTACTCGTACCGCCTACTATTTCGGCGACGAGCAGGTGCTGCCCACGCTGGGTCTGAAGCTAGTTGCCGGCCGGGCTTTCAATGCTGGCGATGTGCAGCACCAGGGTGCCCGTGATCAGCGCGATCCAGCCACCGTCATGGTGAGCAAGGCCGTCGCTGACAAGTTGTTTCCCCAAGCCAGTGCGACCGGCAGTGCCGTCGGCAAGGCCATCTATCTCAACGGCAGCGGCAAGCCGAGCACGATTGTCGGCGTGGTTGAGCGCATGCAGACACCCGGTACCGGCAGCTGGGCCAGCGCCTTTGCCTGGAACTCGACATTGGTACCAACCCGGATGGACGCGAATTTCTCGCGCTACGCCGTACGCACCAAGCCAGGCCGGCTGGACGCGGCGATGCGCGCGGCCACACCCGCGTTGTATGCGGTGAACCCGCTGCGCGTGCTCGACGAGGAGAGCATCCAGTCGTTCGCCGAGATTCGCGACAAGGCCTATCGCGCCGACGTCGGCATGGCGGCTTTGATGGGCGTGGTGTGCCTGATCCTGATCGGCGTCACGGCCGCTGGCATCGTTGGTCTCACCAGTTTCTGGGTGGGCCAGCGGCATCGGCAGATCGGTGTGCGGCGCGCGCTGGGCGCGCGCAAGGTCGACATCCTGCATTACTTCCAGCTCGAAAACCTGCTGATCGCTGGTGTCGGCGCGGTGATCGGCGTGCTGCTGGCGATCAGCCTCAACCTGCTGCTGATCCGTCAGTTCGAGATGGAGCGGCTACCGCTGGCCTATGTGCTGACCGGCGTGGTCGCCGTGCTGGCGCTGGGCCAGGCCGCGGTGTTCGCACCAGCGCGCCGCGCGTCCAACGTGCCACCGGTGACAGCGACGCGGGCGGCGTGAGGCATGGGATTAAGGATTCTGTAGGAGCGCACCCTGTGCGTGATGCTTTTCGGCGCTTGTAGAGCGGTCGCGCACAGGGTGCGCTCCTACAGGTGAATCCTTTTTTCAAAGGAGTGCGGCATGTTTGGCTACTACCTGGATCTGGCGCTGCGCAGTCTTAGGCGCAACAAGGTGCTGACGACGTTGATGATCCTCGCGCTGGCGTTGGGCATCGGCGCGTCGATCACCACGCTGACGGTGCTAACGCTGCTGTCGGGTGATCCGCTGCCGCAGAAAAGCTCGCAGCTGTTCTATCCGCAGGTCGATCCCTACCCCAAGGATCGGCCTTTCTCACGCAGCGGAGAAAAGGTGCCGTGGCTTCTGAGCTATGTGGATGCCATGAACTTGATTCATGCCCACAAGGCGGAGCGACAGGCGGCGGTGGCGCTGTCCCAAGTCAAGCTGACGCCGCAGGTGCAGGGTGAGAAGTCGTTTTATGCGGATGGAGTGCTGACGACGGCGGACTTCTTTCCGATGTTCGATACGCCATTCCAGTACGGCGCGGGCTGGACCGCGGCGGACGACGAGAGTCGCGCGCAGGTCGCGGTGATTGCGGGTTTTGTCAACGACAAGCTGTTCGGTGGCGCGAATAGCGTGGGGCGCATGATCCGTATCGAAGACCATGACTTCCGCATCATTGGCGTACTTGGCCGCTGGGCGCCGCAACCGCGTTTCTACGCGTTGCATCTGGGTGGCCGTAACTATGGCAAAGGCGAGGCGGTGTTTCTGCCGTTGCAGGGGGCGCGCGCTGCCGACGTGATGCCGAGCATGATGATGTCGTACGGCCCGTCGTCCGATATGCAGCACCTGGAAACCTCACAAAGCATATGGCTGGGCCTGTGGGTGCAGTTGCCCGGCGCTGCCGATGTCTCGGCTTACAAGCTGTTTCTGGGCAACTACGCGCAGCAGCAGGTCGCCTTGGGGCGGTTCCAGCAATCCAGGGTGGCCCTGTCGGACTTGATGTCATGGCTGCGCGATCAGCAGGTCGTGCCCGACGACGTGCGCCTGCAGGCCGGGCTGGCGTTCGGGTTCCTGCTGATCTGTGTGGTGAATACGGTGGGCCTGCTGCTGGCCAAGTGCTTGCGCCGCTCGCGCGAGATCGGCGTGCGTCGCGCGCTGGGCGCTTCCCGGGGCGCGATTTTCGCGCAGTTCTTGGTTGAGGCCGGCGTCATCGGCTTAGCCGGCGGCGTGCTGGGCTTGCTGTTTGTCCTGCTGGGGCTGTGGGGCATCCGCCACCAACCGGCGCCTTACGCCAGCCTCGCGCTTCTGGACGTCCAAATGTTCGTGTTCACCTTCGTCGTTGCGCTGGTCGCCAGCCTCATCGCCGGCTTGCTGCCCGCATGGCGCGCCTGCGTGGTGGCGCCCGCCCCACAACTGAAAGCGGCCTGAGGGGATAGATCATGGAAATCCGACCGATTCTCGCCAGCCTGCGCAAACACCGCATTCCGGCCCTTCTCATCATGCTGGAGATCGCGCTGGCGTGCGCCGTGCTCTGCAATGCGGTGTTCATGATCGGCCAGCGTGTGACAGACATCCATTTGCCGAATGCCATCGACGAGGACGGCATCTCAGTCGTCACTGTGAACGGAGCCGACCCGAAGCTCGCCGGCAGCGATATTCCACGCAATCTCGCCGCTCTGCGCGGCATAGCCGGAGTCACGGCGGTGGCCGCGGTGACCAGCATGCCGCTGGACCAAAATCCAGCCTTGTCGCCCTTCACTGCCACTCCTGACGCGAAAAGCACGGTGAACACGTCGGTGTATTTCATCGGCAGCGGCGGCGAGCAGGCCTTGGGGCTGCACTTGCTGGAGGGCCGCTATTTCAACGCGGATGAGTACGCGGACAGTGGTCTGCAGGATTTCCATTCCACCGGTCATGTCGCGCTGGTCACCCAAAGTGATGCGCACAGACTGTGGCCAGGCCAGAGCGCGCTGGGCAAGACGCTGTACACCAATGCTACAGGCTGGACAGTCGTGGGCGTGGTCGCCGACATGCTGGCGCAGGATCCCAAGTTCAACCGTGCCGAGGGCAGGTATTCCAGCGTGTTCTTTCCGCTGCATCCTGACGCGATGATGGGTGATTACGTGGTGCGCAGCGCACAGCGGGATCGCGAACGCGTCGTACGCGATGCGGCCCAAGTGCTGGACAAACTGCAGCCGGGCGCGGTGGTGGAAGGGAAGACCTACGCCGGGATGCGCGACGAGTATTTCGCCACCACCAACAGCATGGTGTGGATGCTGGTGCTGGTATGCGTGGTGATGTTGGCGGTGACGGCATTCGGTATCGTTGGCCTCACCAGTTTCTGGGTCGGCCAGCGGCGTCGGCAGATCGGTATCCGGCGCGCGGTGGGCGCCACGCGCGGCCACATCATGCAGTACTTCCAGACCGAGAACTTTCTGCTCAGTACGGCTGGCGTGGTCATGGGCATGGCGATGGCCTTCGGCATCAACCTGTACCTGATGCGGCACTACGAAATGATGCGCATGCCCTGGTACTACCTGCCGGGCAGTGCCGTCGCGTTATGGGTGGTCGGCCAGTTGGCCGTGTTTGGCCCTGCGCGACGTGCCGCGGCGGTGCCGCCGGTGGTGGCGACGCGGTCGGCGTGAGGTGTGAGATTCGGGAATCTGTAGGGGCGCACCCTGTGCGCGATGCTTTTCGGTGCATGTAGAGCGGTCGCGCACAGGGTGGCTCCTACCGGTGAATCTTTCTTTCGAAGGGGGGCGGCATGTTTGGTTACTACCTTGACCTGGCGTTGCAAAGTCTTAGGCGCAACAAGGTGCTCACCGCGCTGATGGTGTTGGCGATCGCGCTGGGCATTGGCGCCTGCATGACCACCTTCACCGTGTTGCATGTGTTGTCCGGCGACCCATTGCCCGGCAAGAGCGCGCGACTGTTCTATCCGCAGCTGGATCCGCGGGACATGATTGACTACGGCGCGGACAAGGATCCGGCGAGTCAGGTGACCTGGACCGACGGGATGAACCTGCTCAAGGCCAAACGTGCCGAACGGCAGGTGCTGATGACCGGCGGCGACGTGCCGGTGCAGCCGGCGCAATCGGGTTTGGAGCCGTTCCTCAGCGACGCGCGCTATACCACGGCCGATTTCTTTCCCATGTTCGAGACACCGTTTCTTTTCGGTCACGGCTGGAGCGAGGCCGAAGACAACGGTAAGGCGCGCGTGGCGGTCATCACGCGCACGCTCAACGACAAGCTGTTCGGCGGCAAGGACAGCACCGGTCAGATCCTGCGCATGAAGGACACCGCGTTCCAGGTGATCGGTGTGCTCGATACCTGGCGCCCGAATCCGCATTTCTACGACCTGAATATGGGTAACTACGCCGCGACCGAGGACGTGTTCGTGCCGCTCGCCACGGCGCGCGATGTGCGCCTTGAGCGCGACGGCAGCATGAATTGTTGGGGAAAAGGCTCGGGTGACGCTGAGCACCTTGAAGCTGCGACCTGCGTCTGGCTGCAGTTTTGGGTGCAATTGGAAAGCGCGGACAAAGCAGCCGCCTATCGCACCTTCCTGGACAATTATTCGAAAGAACAGAAGGCACTGGGCCGTTTCCAACGTCCGCCCAATGTGCGATTGCCCAACCTGATGGAATGGATGGACATCAACAAGGTCGTGCCGAGCGATGTGCGTCTGCAAGGCTGGCTTGCCTTGGGTTTTCTGCTGGTCTGTCTGGTCAATACGGTCGGGTTGATGCTGGCGAAGTTCCTGCGCCGCTCGGGCGAGCTAGGCGTCCGGCGAGCGCTGGGCGCCTCCAAACGCGAAGTGTTCATGCAGCTTCTGGTCGAGGCGGCGGTGATCGGCTTGGCCGGTGGCATTGGTGGCCTGCTGCTGGCCTTTCTTGGTCTGTGGCTGGTGCGCCTGCAGCCGGCGGACTATGCCTCGCTGGCACATCTAGATCTGTCGATGCTGCTCGCTACGTTCATGCTGGCGATTGCCGCTAGCCTGCTTGCGGGACTGCTGCCTGCCTGGCGTGCGTGCCAGATCGCCCCTGCGCTGCAACTGAAGAGCCAGTGAGGACCGTCATGGACATCCTTCCAATCCTTTCTACCCTGCGCCGCCACAAGATCACCGCTCTGTTGGTGATCATCGAGATTGCGCTGACCTGTGCCATCGTCTGCAATGCGGTGTTCCTTGTCAGTCAACGCCTGGACCGCATCCACATGGTCAGCGGTGTCGCCGAGCACGAATTGTTGCAGGTGGAGCTTGCCAATATCGGAGCGAAGGCCGATGAGAAGGCGCGTACCGCGGAGGATCTCGCTGCGCTCCGGCAGATCTCAGGTGTGACGTCAGTGGCATCAGTGAACCAGGCGCCGTTTTCCAACTCCTCATCGAACAGTGGCATCAAGCTCGATCCGAACCAGAAGCAGTCGACGCTGAGCGCCACGACTTACTTCGGCGAAAACACCGCGGAAACCCTCGGAGTACAACTGATCGCGGGCCGCTTCTTTCAAGCTGACGAATACAAAGAGCTGGACGATGTGGTGAAGGCCTTTGGTGCTGGCGATACCAAGGGAGTGCCCCACACCGTGATGATTACCCGGACCTTGGCCGAGCGCCTGTGGCCCGGGCAGCAGGTATTGGGCAAGCGGCTCTATATGGGGAGCGAGATCCCGCTGACTGTGGTCGGTGTGGTCAAGGATCTGGTTCGCCCAGCGATCTGGGACGATGCCACGGCGCAGTACAGCATGCTGCTGCCAATACGCGTCAACAGCGGCCGATACCTGATTCGCACGGCGCCGCAAGAGCGCGATCGGGTGCTGAAGGCGGCGTTGGAAAAGCTCAAGCAGGCTAATCCGCATCGTGTTGTGCTGCAGAAGCGAACCTGGGACGAGATTCGCGACAAGTTCTTCCAGAACGATCGTGCGATGTCTGGCCTGCTGGTTGGCGTGTGCGTAGCGCTGCTGGTGGTGACCGCATTGGGTATCGTCGGCCTGGCCAGTTTTTGGGTGGCGCAGCGGCGGCGGATGATTGGCGTGCGCCGCGCACTGGGTGCGACACGCGGCAACATCCTTCACTACTTTCAGACCGAGAACTTCCTGCTGGCGACGATCGGAATCGCGGTGGGCATGGTGCTCGCTTACGGCATCAATCTGTTCCTGATGGTGCATTACGAGTTGCCGCGATTGCCGGCCATCTATTTCCCGATAGGTGCGGTACTGCTGTGGTCGATCGGGCAGGCAGCTGTGTTGGGTCCGGCCATGCGTGCGGCAGCGGTGCCGCCAGTGGTGGCGACACGGTCTGTGTGACGTCCGGCAAACCCTGTAGGAGCGCACCCTGTGCGCGATGCTCTTGTGGCGATGCGGCGCAGAGCGATCGCGCACAGGGTGCGCTCCTACAGGTGAATCCATCTTTCGATAACAGCGTCCGCTTTTGCGCCATGCGATTCGAAAACGGACGGTGATGCCCCGGCAGCGTGGTTGCCGCGCAAGCGCAATGCCTTGATCAGGCGGCTATTTTCCGCGTGGAGAACGTTGGCACGCCGCTTGCGTTAGTGGGGACATGGATATCGCCAACCCCATGCTCAAAATTCGCAAGCAGCGGCGCACCCGCCTGATCGGCGCGGCCGTCGCTGTCACCGTCGCCGTACTCGCCGTGGTCGTGTCGCGCCTGGCCCCTGCCTTGCCCCAGGTCGAACGCGCCAGTCTTTGGATCGACACCGTGCAAAGCGGCGACATGCTGCGTGAAGTCAACGCCACCGGCACCTTGGTTCCGCGGGAAAGCCGCTGGCTGGCGGCGGCGACCTCCGCCCAGATCGAACGCATCCTGGTATGGCCAGGCACGCAGGTTGAACCCGATACCGTGCTGATGCAACTGAGTAATCCGGAAGTCGAGGACAGTTTGCGCAATGCGCAGGCGCAAGTGGCTGCCGCCGAAGCCGATGTTGCGGCAAAGCAGGCCGAATTGACCTCGCAGCTGTTGGATACGCGCTCGGCCTTGTCCAAGGCGTCTTCCGATTACGCCTCGGCCAAGGTCAAAGCCGACGCCGACACCAAGGCCGTGCAAGCCAAGGTGATTCCACGCGTGCAATACGAGCAGGGCCAGATCGCGCTGACCCAGCTCCAGGCGCTCGAACAGATCGAAAAGCAGCGTGTGGATGCCTTCGCCGCGACGATGAAGGCGCAGATGGACGCGGTGCGGGCGAAATTGCAGCAACAGCGCAGCAACCTGCAATTGCGCCAGCGCCAGGCCGAGGCCTTGAACGTGAAGGCCGGTATTCACGGCGTGCTGCAGGAAGTGGCGGTGCAGGAAGGCGCGCAAGTCGCGTCTGGCGCCAATCTTGCGCGGGTGGCGCGCCCGGAGGTCTTGATCGCGCGCTTGCAGGTGCCGGAAGTGCAGGCCAAGGACGTTGCTATCGGCATGCAGGTAGGCGTGGACACGCATAACGGCCTGATCGACGGCAAGGTCGAGCGCATCGACCCGGCGGTACGCAACGGCAGCGTCCAGGTCGACGTGGCGCTAAGTGGCAGCATGCCCGCCGGGGTGCGCCCGGATCTTTCCGTCGATGGCCGCATCCGTATCGCGCGCCTCGATAAAGTGCTGTCGGTCGGCCGTCCGGCATTGGCGCGGCCGGAAAGCGATATCGGCCTGTTCCGCTTCGATCCGTCCAGCGGCACCGCGACGCGCGTGCCGGTACGCGTCGGCGCGGCCTCGGTCGATCGCATCCAGATAATGCATGGCTTGAAGCCGGGTGATCAGGTGATCCTGTCCGACAGCAGCCAGTGGGATAAATACAACGCCATCCGCGTACGTTGAAACACTAGGGGAATTACATGAAGCAGGCGACATCCGTCATCACTCTCAGCAGTATTCGCAAAGTGTTCCAGGCCGATGAAGTGGAAACCCATGCGCTCAGCGATGTGCATCTGGATATCCAGCATGGCGAATATGTCTCGATCACCGGTCCGTCCGGCTGCGGCAAGACCACGCTGTTATCGATTCTCGGCCTGCTCGATACCGCCACCACCGGCAGCTATGTGCTGAACGGCCATGACGTCGCCGCACTCAACGCCGCCCAGCGCGCGCGTATACGCAATGCCGAAATCGGCTTCATCTTCCAGGCGTTCAACCTGATCGGCGATCTCACCGTGCAGGAAAACGTCGAGCTGCCACTGACCTATCGCAGCGGCATCGGTGCCGGCGAACGTCGCGTGCGGGTACAGGAAGCCTTGGAACGGGTCGGCATGGCGCATCGCATGCGGCATTACCCCGCGCAACTTTCCGGCGGCCAGCAGCAGCGCGTGGCGGTGGCGCGCGCCCTGGTCGGCAAGCCGGCGATCCTGCTCGCCGACGAACCTACCGGCAACCTCGACTCGCGCAACGGCGAGGCGGTGATGTCCTTGCTGGATGAACTGCACCAGGGCGGTGCCACCATCTGCATGGTCACCCACGATGCGCGGTATGCCGAACTGGCACGCCGCAAAGTGCGCCTGTTCGATGGCCGCGTCGTCGATGAGGAAACCTTCGAGCGATTGCGCCGCGAAGACGAGCAGCGGCTGGATGCGCTGCTCGCACCGCGGCTCGGAGCGACCGCATGAGTGTTTGGCTGAGCGATGTCTGGCGCGCTTGGCGTTCGAGTCTGCGGCGCCCCGGCTTTTTGCTGCTGGCAAGCGGCGTGCTGGCCTTGGGCGTGGCGGCATGCAGCACGGCTTACACCCTGGTGAGCCGCGTGATGCTCACGCCCTTGCCCTATGCCGCCCCCGAACGCTTGATCATGATAGGGCGGCTGGATACCGGTTGGGTGAACTCCATTTCGCCACATCAGTACCAGTTGATGCAGCCGGTGCAGGGCGTGCAATCGATCGGCTTGATGGCGCGCGGGCCGGTTCCGGTGGCGCTCACCGGCAACGGCGAACCGGTGCAGGTGCAAGCCGATCGGATGGATCATGGCGTGCTGCCCGCATTTGGTGTGCACATGCAGCTAGGCCGCAGCTTTACCGAGGAAGAGGACCGGCCCGCTGGGCCCAAGGCAGTGATCCTCACGCACGCCTTCTGGCAGCGCAGCTACGGCGGCGATCCGCTAATGCTTGGTCGCAGCGTGCAGATCGCAGGTGTGCCGCACATCATTGTTGGCATATTGCCGGCGAACTTCGATGAAGCCAGAGGCGACATCGTTCTGCCGCTGGCACGACCATCGCAGGACACGGACGACCAGCTTGGCTACTCCGCCATCGCACGCTTGGCGGAAGGCGTCAGCGTGGATTCGGTCAGCGCGCCGTTGCAGACGCACATGCAAGCGTTTTATGCCGGAAAGACGGGTGATGCCGATCAATACATGCGCAGTCAATATTTTGGTGGCGAAGACCTGCGCACCGCGCGGCATGCGCCGATCAAGGAAACGATGCTGATGTTTCTGCTCAGTGGCCTGTTCATGCTGCTGATCGCCCTGGTCAATCTCACCAATCTCATGCTGTTGCGTGCTTTGTCACGGCGCCACGATTCGGCTGTTCGCCTCGCCATGGGGGCCACGACCTGGCGCATGCTGCTGCCGCTGCTGGCCGAGAGCCTGCTCGTGGGCTTGGGTGGCGCGCTCGCTGGCTTGGGGCTGACGGCATTGATGCTGACTTGCTGCAATCGATTTCTGCCCGCGCAATGGTTGCAGGGCATGCGGCTGCAGCTTGATTGGACGGTGATGGCTGGAATCATTGTCCTGAGCTTGCTGGGTGGATTGCTGACGGCCACCCTGGGTGCATGGCGCAGCCGCGCAACGCGATCCATGCAGGAGCTGCGTGAAGGTGATCGCCAATCCGGGCGGCATAGCGGCCGGCTTGGACGCGTATTGGTCGTGACGCAAATGAGCCTGGCGACATGCTTGCTCTGCGGCACGGGCTTGTTCATGCACACGCTCTATGATGCGGCGCGCACGCCGCTGGGCTTTTCCAGCGACCATTTGCTTACGTTCGAATTGGCACCGGCGCAGGCACAATATGCGGATTCGGCAGCAGTGCAGGCGTTATCACAGCGGGTGCTGGAGCGACTGCGTGCCTTGCCCGGTGTCGAACAGGCGAGTGCTGGCACCAATCTTCCCATGGGCAGTTATTTCTGGCTCGATGGTGTGCATCTGCCAGGCGGCGAGGCATTCTTTCCGCCCCCACAATTCCGGGGCGTGACGGCTGATTATTTCAAGACATTCGGTATTCCCTTGCTGGAAGGGCGGGGTTTCAACGCTGGTGATATCGGCCATGGCGAGTCCGTGGCGGTGGTCAGCCGCGCATTTGCCGTGAGCGCTTTCGGCGGTCATGCGGTGGGCAAGACCGTGGTGATCGACGACCGGCATGATTCGCACGATACGGAAAATCATCCCGTCATCGTGCGGATCGTGGGTGTGGTCGGCGACACCAAGGTTCTAAGTCCTTTGGAGGTCTATAAAGCTCATCATCTGTACATGCCGTTGGCGCAAGTCCCAGAGCACGCGCTGCAGATGTTTCGTCAGACCCATCCGCTGCGCTTCGCGACCCATGTGCGTGGCAATCCCGATACCTACCGAAACAGCGTCAAGGCGGCTGTGGCTGAAGCGGCTCCCGATCAGCCCGTTGCCGCGATGAGGCGCATGGACGACATCGTCAGTAGTAGCACTACGGGGGAACGCCTGAACCTGACGCTGATCGGCGTGCTCAGCGCGCTGGCGCTGGTCCTCGCCTGCGCTGGCGTGTACGCGGTCATGGCCGTGGCAGTCAGGGCGCGGCAGCGCGAATTTGGCGTGCGCTTGGCGCTGGGTCTGTCGCCATTCGGATTGTTGCGCCTGGTGATGCGCGACGGGCTGGTGCAAATCGGCATCGGCCTGTTGCTTGGCAGTGCTCTGGCTTTCGGCTGGTCGCGGGTGTTGCCCGTGTTTCTGGTGCAGACGGGGCGTAGCGCGTTGGACCCGGCGAGCTTTCTCGGTACGGCTATCGTGCTGATGGCGGCGGGATTGTTGGCTTGTCTGCTCCCGGCGAGACAAGCCGCTCGCGTGCAACCCATGAATGCTCTGCGTGAAGGTTGAGCCCGTGAGCGCCTACAGAGAGGTAATCCTATGAGCATCTGGCTGAGCGAAATCTGGCAAAGCTGGCGCGCAAGCTTGCGCCGACCCGGCTTCCTGCTGTTGACGGTAGGCGTACTGGCCCTGGGCGTGGCAGCGAGCGTCACGGTGTTCACGCTGATCGATCGCGTCTTGCTGAAACCATTGCCATACCCTGCGCCGGAACAATTGGCCGCGATGGGGCCGCTGTATCCCAATGGCATGCTGGCGGAAATATCGCCACAGCAGTATCAGCATATTCAGTCACTGCAGGGCGTGCAGTCGATGGGCTTGATTGAAGGCGATACGATTGCGGTGAACATCGCGGGTGATGGCGAGCCATTGCAGGCGCAGGCGTTCTATGCGGATCGCAGCTTGTTGCCTACCCTGGGCGTGTCATTGCGGCTGGGCCGTAATTTCTCGGCGGAAGAGGATCGGCCAGGGAGCGCCAAGGTGGTGATCCTTTCGGAGAGCTTCTGGCAGCGCCGTTATGGGGGCGATCCGAAGGTGCTTGGCCGCAGCATGCTGATCGAAGGGGTCGGTCACGTCGTTATCGGCGTGTTGCCGCCCAGCTTCGATCAGTTCGGGATCGGCGATGTCATGCTGCCGACCGCGTTTCCGCCAAATGTCATCAACGATGGCGGCAATTACATCGCCGTCGCGCGTCTGCGCGAGGGCGTGGCGCCTGCCGCCATCAATGCCCAACTGGATGCGCAAATGCACGCCATGTATGCGGGCATGGGCGGGCAGGATGGAGAGAGTTGGAGGAATGTCCATTTCGGTGTCGCTCCCTTGCCCACTGCGCTGAATGAGAGAGTGCAGCCGGTCATGATGCTATTTCTTGCCAGTGCCCTGTTCGTGCTGGTGATCGCTTTGGTCAACCTCACCAACCTCATGCTGCTGCGCGCCTTGTCGCGCAATCATGATGCCGCTGTGCGTAATGCCTTGGGCGCGTCGACAGCGCGTTTGGCTTTGCCGGCGTTTGCGGAAGGTGGGCTGATCGGATTCGGTGGCGCCTTGCTTGGTTTGGGGCTGAGCATGCTGGGGCTCGCGCTATTCACTCGATTTATGCCCGCCGAGTGGACGCATGGCGAAACGCTCCATCCTGATGCGAGTGCGTGCTTCTTTGCGTTCGCGGTGGGGTTGTTGGGGGCCCTACTGACATCGGTTTTGGGGATATGGCGGAGCCGTGCGTTGACTTCGATCGACGAGCTTCGCGAAGGCGGCCGCAGCGCAGGCCGATCCGGCGGCCGGCTCGGGCGTGTGCTGGTCGTGGCTCAGATAAGCCTGGCGACATGCATGCTGTGCGGCGCGGGACTGTTTTTGCACGCGCTTTATGATGCCGAACGAGCGTCGCTGGGTTTCTCCAGCGCACATATCCTTACGTTCGAACTGGCACCGGTGCGAGTGCGGTATCCGGATAGCGCATCGGTCAATGCCCTGTCACTACGGCTGCTGCAGCGTTTGCGAACGATGCCAGGCGTGGAATCGGCCGCTGCTACCACCAACCTTCCGGCAGGCGACGGTTCGCAGCAATTCAATATCGGGGGAATACACGCGCCAGGCGGTACGTATTTCAGCTCGGTGCAGTTCCGCGGGGTGAGTGCGGATTTCTTCACCGCCTTCAGGCTTACCTTCCGGGCCGGGCGTGCATTCAGCGCGGAGGAAGCGGATGGCGGTGAGCCGGTGGCCGTTATCAACGAGACACTGGCACAGAGCGAATACGGTGGCAACGCGGTGGGCAAAGTGGTTGTGCTCAACGACTACAGTGCTTATTCGACAGGCAGTGCGTTGGGACAAGACCCTGGTAGCCGTCCCGTGATGGCGCGCATAGTCGGCGTGGTGGGCGATACCCGTCAATTCGGGCCGCTGGACATGGAAAAGCGAAACATTCTGTATGTGCCGCTGGCGCAGGTGCCGGACCACATCATGCGCGTGTTCCGCGGTTTTGAGCCCATGCGCTATGCCATCCGCGTACATGGCGATCCCAATGCCTATCGCGACAGCGTGCGTGCCGCCGTTGCCGAGATCGCTCCGGGGCAACCGATCGCCAGTCTGCGGACGATGGACGACATCGTGCACAGCACTACCGACCAGACCCGTCTGAATCTGTTGCTGGTGGGTTTGTTCGCGCTGCTGGCGTTGAGCCTGGCATCGGTCGGTATCTATGCGGTGATGGCGGTGGCGGTCACGGCGCGCGAGCGTGAATTCGGCGTGCGCCTGGCATTGGGTGCTACACCGCGGCGAGTGATGCATGACGTGCTGCAACGTGGTCTGCTGCAAATCGCTACAGGGCTAGTGCTTGGCTTGGGGCTTTCGCTGCTGACGGCACGCATGGCGAATGCGCTGCTGGAGCAGATCGGTCGCAACCTGTTCGATCCGCCCGTGCTGCTCGCCGCTGCCACCACGTTGGCGCTGGCCGGCCTGCTGGCCTGTCTGCTACCCGCGATCCGTGCCGGGCGCACCCAGCCGATCACTGCTTTGCGTGGTGAATGATCGTTACACTGCGCGCATGCCGGAAACCATGAAACGCGAAATCATCCCCACTGTCTTGCTGGCCGATGACCAGCCGGATGTGCGCGAAGCCCTGCGCTTGCTGTTGAAGTCCGCTGGTATCGCCAGCATGGGAGTAGGCGATCCGGCGCAGGCGCTGGATGCCGTGCGTCGACGCGAATTTGCCTGCGTCTTGATCGACTGCAATTACCAGCGGGACACCACGTCGGGCGAGGAAGGTTTGGAGCTGCTGGAGCAGCTGCGCCAGCACGCGCCCGAGCAGCCAGTGGTGGTGATGACGGCATGGGGCAATGTGACGCTGGCGGTCGAGGCGATGCGCCGTGGCGCCGCGGACTTTATCGAAAAGCCTTGGGACAACGCGCGCCTGCTCCATGTGTTGCGCACGCAGATCGCCTTGGCGCAATCGACGCGTCAGCAAAGTCGCCTGGAAGCGCAGAACGCCTTGCTGCGCGGTGAGGAGATGGACGAATGCATCGCCGAATCGCCGGCGATGCAGCGTGTGCTGGCCCTGGTCGCACGCGTGGCGCCCAGCGACGCCAATGTGCTGGTGCTGGGTGAAAACGGCACCGGCAAGGGCGTGATCGCTCGGCGCTTGCACGCGATGTCCGGGCGTGCCGCGCAGCCCTTCGTCAAAGTGAACATGGGCGCGATCGCCGAGACCGTATTCGAGTCGGAAATGTTCGGCCATGTGCGTGGCGCCTATACCGACGCCAAGAGCGAACGCATCGGCCGTTTCGAACTGGCCGATGGCGGCAGCCTGTTTCTCGACGAAGTGGGCAATGTGCCGCTGTCGCAACAGCAGAAACTGTTGCGGGTGCTGGAGGATGGCGAATTCGAACGGCTCGGCTCCTCGCGCACGCAAAGCGTGGATGTGCGGCTGGTGTCCGCCACCAATGCCGATCTCGGCGCGGACGTGGCGGCGGGCCGTTTCCGCAAGGATCTGATGTATCGCCTCAATACGCTGGAAATCCGCTTGCCTGCCTTGCGCGAACGCAAGGAAGACATCCTGCTGCTGGCGCGCGCCTTTCTTGAACGCAGCGCACGGCGTTACCAGCGCGATCGCCTGCGCCTGGCGCCATCGGCGGAACGCGCACTCACGGCCTGGCACTGGCCGGGCAATGTGCGAGAGCTGCAGCACGTGATGGAACGTGCCGCGCTGTTGAGCGAACACGAGCAGGTGAGCGCGGCGGCGCTGGCCTTCGGCATGCCGTCGGAGGCGGCGCAGGATATCGAAGGCATGACCTTGGAGCAGGCCGAATCCTGGCTGATCAAGCGAGCCATGGAACGGCACGACGGCAATGTGCAGCAGGCCGCCGAGGCGCTCGGCATTACCCGGCAGGCGCTTTATCGGCGCCTGGAAAAGCACGAGCTGCGTGACGAGTCCAACGATGACCTCTGAGTCGGCTGCACGCGATAGCTCACGTGCGGCGCATTTGCCGCGCTTCGAGCGGCGCGTATGGTCAGGTGCCTGGTGCATCGCCTTGCCAGGCATTGCCGTGATGCTGCTGTTTGCCACGCGCGAATGGCGTGACAGCCCATGGATGGGGGGATTCGTGGTGGCGGCGCTGATCTGCACGGCCTTGCTGGCACGCTGGCAGTATCGCCGCATCGTCTATCCGCTTTATACGCTGACCAGCTTGCTCGAAGCCCTGCGCGAGGGCGATTACAGCTTGCGTGGCACGTCGGGCGGCGTGCTCGATCATATCGTCTACGACATCAATGCACTGGCCGATCGCTTGCAACAGGAGCGTCTGGATTTCGAAGAATCTTCGCACCTGCTCGGCAAGACACTCGCCGCGCTCGATAGCGCGGTACTCGCCTTCGACGAAGCAGGACGCCTGCGCCTGGCCAATCCCGCCGCACAACGATTGCTGCAAGCCGAGCGGGCTGATCTGTTCGGTCGGGGCGCCGCGGAGCTTGGCCTGCAAGCCTTGCTGGATGGGCCGTCGGTGACCTTGGTCGCGCAGAAATTTCCCGGCGGCGATGGACGGTACGAAGTGCGGCACGCGCCGCTGCGCAGTGGTGGCCGTGGCGGGCGCTTGCTGGTGGTCAGCGATGTGGGCCGCGTGCTGCGCGAGGAAGAGCGCCTGGCCTGGCAGCGCCTGCTGCGCGTGCTTGGACATGAGGTCAACAATTCCCTGGCGCCGATCCAGTCGATGGCGGGCACGCTGGCGGCCTTGGCCGAGCGTGATCCCTTGCCTGCGGATTGGCGCGATGATTTTCGCAGCGGTCTCGACGTGATCGCTCACCGTGCAGCGGCCCTGGCGCGCTTCCTGTCCAGCTACAGCCGCCTCGCCCGTCTGCCGCCGCCGCAGCGGCGCGATGTCGATCTGGCCGGCTTGATCGAAAAGACCGCGCGGTTGGAGCTGCGCGCGCCGGTACGAGTCGAGGCAGGCGATCCGTTGCACCTGCAAGCTGATCCGGATCAGCTGGAGCAGGCATTGATCAATCTATTGCGCAATGCCGTCGAAGCCATGTTGCCAGCGACCGGCGTGGTCGCCATGCGCTGGCGCCGCGATGGCGATCGCGCGTTGATCGAAGTGGAAGACGACGGCCCCGGTCCGCCCACCAGTGACAATTTGTTTGTGCCGTTCTTCACCACCAAGCCGGGCGGTTCCGGCATCGGCCTGGCCCTGGTGAGGCAAATTGCCGAGGCGCACGACGGCGGCGTCACGCTCACAGCGCGTGTAACGGGTAAGGGGGCGTTGGCGAGTTTGTGGTTGCCGCTGGATATGCCGCAAACGCAGGCGAGTTGGAGCCATCCCTTTCAAGGGCTTTGAAAAGTTTTCGAGGGCGAGGTTCTGTCCCCTCGCGCCCACGGCCTGATTAGACAGTATGACTTTCTCGGCCGATGCCGTTTTGCCCCTCCCTTGCTTGCGACGCAAAGCTAGTCCCGTGGGACAGGGGGAGGCTGGGAGGGGGTGAACACTTGCGAAAACCTCTCCCGAAACGCTTTCTCAAGGGCTTACCCCTCCCCAACCCTCCCCCTGTCCCACGGGACTA
>NZ_JAPDPD010000032.1 GCF_026283965.1 Dyella subtropica | reverse complement strand
CTGCGGGCGCCGCGCGGCTCGACCTGACGGCCAGTCAGGCGCATCGCCACGCGGCGCCCGCAGCGCGCCCTCTGGAGATCATGCCGCCTACGTGGAATAGATCAGAGGGTCCTTAATACAGATCGATCGGATCCACATCCAGCGACCAGCGTACGCGTCGTGCCGAAGGCAGTGATGCGAGCGTGCGTTGCCATGGCCGCAATGCGGTGTGCAAGGTGCTGCGACTGGCGGCTTCGATCAGCAGTTGTCCACGATGGCGACCCGCGCGCAGTGGCATGGGCGCCGGCATCGGACCTGCGACCTGCAGTGTGTCGTGGACCAGCGCACCGTGGGCTTCGCGCAGAAAGGTATCGACGTGCTCGCGCTGGAGCGCGTCGGCGCGCAGCAGCACCTGATGTTGATAAGGCGGGAGCTGCACCATGCGCCGCTCGGCCAGCAAATCCTTCGCCGCGGCACCGTAGCCTTGGGCGAGCAACTGGCGTAGCAACGGGTGTTCCGGGTGATGAGTTTGCAACAACACGCGACCGGGTTTGCTGGCGCGTCCGGCGCGTCCGGCCACCTGCACCGTCAGCTGCGCAAGGCGTTCGCTGGCGCGGAAATCCACGCTGTGCAGGCCCTCGTCCACACCGACGATGGCGACCAGGGTGAGATTGGGCAGGTCGTGGCCCTTGGCCAGCATCTGGGTGCCGACCAGGACCGCGGGACCTTCGTCGCGCAGCTTGTCCAATAGCTGTTCGAAGGCATCGCGGCGACGCGTGGTCTCGCGATCGATGCGCAGCACGGGCACATCAGGGAATTGCGCGGCGAGCGCTTCTTCCAGTCGTTCGGTGCCTTGGCCCTGTGGCTTGAGGTCGCTTGCGCCGCAAGAGGGGCAGGCCTCCGGCACTCGGGCGTGAAGGTCGCAGTGGTGGCAGATCAGCTGGCGGCGTCCCGCATGCAGCGTGAGCGGATGCTCGCAGCGCGTGCACTCGGCGTGCCAGCCGCAGGCGTGGCAGAGCAGCACCGGCGCATAGCCGCGGCGATTGCGGAACACCAGCACCTGTTCGCCGCGCGCCACGGTGTCGGCCACGGCGGTAAGCAGGGTGGGTGACAGACCGTGTTCCAGACGCTGTGCGCGCATGTCCACGATCTGCACCTGGGTGGGGCGCACCGCGCCAGGGCGCGCGCGCAGATGCAGGGCGCGATAGCGGCCTGCATCGACGTTGGCCAGCGACTCCAGCGAGGGCGTGGCCGAACCGAGCAGCACCGGGATGTCGAGTGCGCGGGCGCGCAGCAGGGCCAGGTCCCGTGCGTGGTAGCGGAAACCCTCCTGCTGCTTGTACGCGCCGTCGTGTTCCTCGTCGACCACGATCAGCCCTGCGTGTGGCAGCGGCGTGAACACGGCCGAGCGCGTGCCCAGGATCACCTTGGCTTCGCCCGAGCGGGCGCGCAGCCAGGCGCGTGCGCGGTCGCCTTCAGAGAGATTGGAATGCAGCACTTCCACGGCCACACCCAGCCGCTCGCGCAGGCGCCGAACGGTCTGCGGAGCGAGGCCTATCTCCGGTACCAGCAGCAGCGCCTGCCTGCCTTGCGCGAGTACGGATTCGATCAGGGCGAGGTAGACCTCGGTCTTGCCGCTTCCTGTCACGCCATCGAGCAAAAACGGCTGGAAGCGGCCAAGCTCGGCATGGACCGACGCCACGGCGTGCTGCTGCTCGGGGCTGAGCGTGGGTGGCTCGCTGGAGGGTGCTGGCGCATCCGGCAGGCGTTCGATGCGCTCGATCAGGCCCGCGCTGGACAGGCGCCGCGCGGCTTCGCGCCAATCGGGTAGGTGCTCATGCAGCTCCCCTGCGCTCAAGGGCATGGGGGCCAGGGCTTCCAGCAGGCGCCGGCTGCCGCCCTTGCGGCTGCCTGCATCCAAGGCGCTGCGCCCGGCCACGGTCAGCGCCCAGACTTCCTCGCGGGTATCCGGCAGCGGCTTGTCTTCGCGCAGGGCCAGCGGCAGGGCGTTGGCATAGGCTTCGCCGGGCGCGCCGAGCCAGTAGTCGGCCGCCCAGGCCAGCGTCTTCATCAGTTCGGCGTCGAGCAGTGGGCTGTCGTCCAGCAGGCGGATGACCCGCTTCAGGCGGGCGCCACCCAAGGCGGATTCCACGCCCGCTTCCACCACCACGCCCACCGCCTTGCCACGACCGAACGGCACCAGTACGCGGCTACCGGCCTGCGCCTCGCCCACCGCGGGCGGCAGGTAGTCGAACAGGGTCGGCAGGGGGACAGGCAGGGCGACGCGAAGAACGGCGGGCATGCAAAACCTCGTGGCGGGCCAGTGTAACTGTCATGTGCAGACCGGGTGAGGAGCGGGTGGACGCGCCGGTACATGTCCCATGGCTTGATAGGTCTTGGCGGAGTTTGCTGCTGCGGGGTCGAGGAGTGACCGATAAGTGGCTATGTCCGTGGGAATTTTCCTCTTATCCACAAGAGCTGTGGATAAGTCTGTGGATGTATCGGGGAGGGAGTGCCTTCAGGCCTGTGATGACGCCCTTCGCGACAGGATGGATAAGTTTTAGCCATGCGAGAAAATCAAAAAATATCAATGAGTTGCAAATGATGCTTGGCTGGTGTTCATGTAATTGCCATGAAGCGATGCCTTGTCTTGACAGTCTCGTGATGCTGTGCAAAACCCAAAACAGAGGCCTTGACAGGTGTCTTCCGGCGGCTTGGCTGCGAGGTATTGCCGTGATTTGCGTCACAAAATTGTCGCGGTGCTCTACCGGGCAAGGCCGAGCGCTACAGCGGAGGCCAGGGCGATCGACAGCAGCCACAGGTAGCACCAGCCGATCGCAAAATACTTCACCGTGGTCATGAACCAGCCCTGGCGGTAAATACGTTTCTGCATCACCAGCAGGTAGATCGGCGCCCACAGGGCCAGCCCCCACTCGATCCAGCGCAGCGGATAGGCCGCCCAGGCCGCGTGTGGTTCGATCCATGCCTTGAGCAGGGCCAGCACTGCGGCCAGCAACAGCGTCAGGAACAGGAAGGCATGGCTGTGCAGCGCGACAATCAGGTGCTCCATATAGAGCCGGCGCTTGAACAGGTAGGCCAACTTCAGCAGCAGGGCGAACACCGGCATCATCAAGAACATGGTCTGCGGCAGCACGCCGAACAGTCCGGCCTTGATGCGCTCCAGAGCTTCATTTTTGGCGGTGCCGCCTTTGCTGAGGCCTTCTAAGTTGGCCTTGATATTGACCATCGCATGAGTGAGCCGGGCGTTTGCGAATTCGGGCAGCCAGGCGATGTGGACGTCGGAGGGCTTATGCAGCCACTTTTCGTTATCGCCGCTGTCCTCGTCGTCTGTCTTGGCGTGGTCCGCTGGTATGGCTGCCGATGCGCTGGCGGCTGGCGCACCCGCAGCCTGCAAGACGGCTATGCGGGCGGCGGCCTGTTTCCGCAATTTCTTCTCGGCGATATTCAGTCCACTTTGGGCAATGTCCGGCGTTGCCTCCCGACCCGTGCGTATACCCGCCAATTGCTCATCCAGTGAGCGCTGCACCTCGGCAGGTGTCTTCAGGTCATCGAAGGTGTTTTTGTCTAGCTGAACCAGAGGAGGGCCTTCCTCGAGGCGATGTCCGGCCAGCACATCAATGGCGACGTGCGTTAGGAAGAACGCCAGCAAGCACAGCATGAACATCAGGCGGAACGGCGCTATATAGCGTTGCCGGCGGCCGGAGAAGTACTCCATGGTGAGGAAGCCGGGCTTGGTCAGCAGCGGCGGCACCGTGTGAACCACTCGCCCATCGATGTGGAACACCGTTTCCAGCGTGTCCTCCATCATGTGGTGCATGGGTTTGAGCACGGTATGGATGGATTGCCCGCAGTCGTGGCAGAACTCGCCTAGCATCGACGCATTGCAATTGGCGCAATGCACGCCTTCGTACGACACCACTTCCTTCATGCCCTGACCCCTCCCCCGTGAAGCGGGCGATGTTGTCATAACCTGATGACGACGGCAGCTCCGTCGGATGACTCCTGTAGAATCGTAAGTTCTGGAGTCTCTGCATATGAACCTGTTCCGTCCCGATCGCGCCCGAGTGGCGCATGAGATCGGCGCCACCATTCGCCTCGCGCTTCCCCTGATTGCCGCGCAGCTCGCCGCGGTCGGCACCAACGTGGTTGATGCCATGCTCGCCGGCCATTTCAGCGCCCATGTGCTCGGTGCGGTGGCCGTGGGCGCCAGCATCTGGGCCCTGGCCATCGTGACCGGCATCGGCATGATGATGGCGGTGCCGCCCTCGGTCTCGCAGTTGGATGGCGCCGGCCGCCGCCCCGAAGTGGGTGCGCTGTTCCGCCAGGCATTGTGGCTGGCAGTGACGGTGGGCGTGTTGCTGTGGTTCGTGGTGCGTCATGCCGCGCCGTTGACCGCGCTGATTGGCGTGGCGCCGGGCTTGCGCCGCGACGTGGGCGAATTCCTGCAGGCGATCAGCTGGGGCGCACCCGCGCTGACCTGCTACTTCGCGCTGCGCGGTTTGTCCGAAGGTCTGTCGCTGACCCGGCCCTCGATGTATTTCAGCCTAGGCGGCCTCATCTTGCTCGCGCCACTGGGCTATGTGCTGATGTTCGGCAAGTTCGGCCTGGAGCCGCAGGGCGCGCGCGGTTGCGGTATCGCCACGGCGCTGGTGCTGTGGATCGAGATGGTGGCGTTCGCGACTTATATCGCGCGCCACCGCAACTATCGTGGCCTGGGTCTTGGCGAGCGCTTCGATCTGCCGGACCTGAAGAAGATCGGCGAGTTGTTGTGGGTCGGTTTGCCGATGGCAGTCACCCTGCTGGCGGAAGGCGGCTTGTTTGTCGCGGTGGCGCTGGTGATCGGTACGCTGGGCGAGAACATCGTCGCCAGCCATCAGGTGGCGCTCAACGTCGCTTCGCTGTTCTTCATGATTCCGCTGGGTCTGGCGATGGCGATCACCGTGCGTGTGGGCAACGCGGTGGGGCGCGGTGATGCGGTCGGGGTGCGCTATGCGGGCCTGTGCGGTATCGGCTTGACCCTGGTCACCCAGGTGTTCTCGGCCGGCCTCATGCTGAGCCTGCCGCACTTCATCGCTTCGCTATATACCCACGATGCCGGCGTGATCGCGCTGGCGGCGCAGTTGGTCGTACTGGCCGGGGTGTTCCAGTTTTCCGACGGCATCCAGGTGGCCTCCAACGGCGCCCTGCGTGGGCTCAAGGACACCCGTGTACCGATGGCCCTCACGCTGTTCGCTTATTGGGTGATCGGCATGCCGGTTGGCTGGTGGCTGGCGTTCCGGCAAGGCATGGGCGCACGCGGCATGTGGATGGGCCTGATCGCCGGGCTGAGTGTGGCGGCGGTGCTGCTGTTCGTGCGTTTCTGGCGCAGCTCGCTGCGCGAGCGGTGGCGCCGGGGCGCCAGCACAAACACCAGTACTTCACCCACATGACCATGACGACGGGAACGGGTACGCTGCTCCCGTCTTATTGAGGAACGCACGCATGACGGAGCGCCGCCCCAACGGTTTCTGGGCCTTTCTTAGCGTCTTCGGGCGCGGCATCAACGTAGTCAGGCTGGTGATCATCAACCTGGTCTTTTTTACGTTCCTGTTCCTATTCCTGTTGATCGTGGCGGGCTTCGCCATCGGCACCCGCAGCGAGCGCAGCATCCAGAATGACAGCGTGCTGCTGCTCAAGCCCCAGGGCGAACTGGTGGAGCAGTACAGCATCGAGCCGCTGCAGCGGGCGCTGTCCGGTCTTTCCGGCAATCAGCCGAGGCAGATACAGCTGCGCGATCTGACCAGCGCCATCGACGCGGCGGCCAAGGACAGCCGCATCAGCCGCATCTTGCTGGAGCCCGACGAACTTCATGGCGGCGGTTTCGCCGCCCTGCACGAAGTGGGCGCGGCGCTCGATCGCTTCCGCGCCACCGGCAAGCCGGTGGTGGTGTGGGCGGCGAATATGGATCAGGGCCAGTACTACCTGGCGGCGCATGCCGACCGCATCCTGCTCGATCCCAAGGGCGGCGTGGTGCTCACCGGTCTGGCCAACTACCGGCTGTTCTACAAGGACCTGCTCGACAAGCTCGGCGTCGACGTGCACCTGTTCCGTGTGGGCCAGTTCAAGAGTGCCGCCGAGCCATACATCCTCGACCACGCTTCGCCCGAGTCGAAGGAAGCGGACAGCTACTGGATGGGTGGCTTGTGGAGCGCCTATATCGACGAGGTCGCCAAGCTACGCAAGCTGGAAGCGAGCAAATTACGCACCGACATCGACGGCCTGCCGGAAGCGATTGCCAGCACCCAGGGCGACCTTGGCCAGCTGGCCTTGAACGAGCACCTGGTCGACGGCTTGGCTACCCGCGCCGAGCTGGAAGCGATGATGCGCAAGGAAGGCGTGCCGGCGGGCAAGAAGGGCCTGGGCTTCCGCGAGGTAGAGCTGCAGCATTACATGGCGAACCTGCCGAACGGCGGCGACCTGCTTTCGTCTGGCGTATCCGTGGTGGTGGCTGAAGGCGAGATCGTGGGCGGCAAACAGCCGCAGGGCTCGATCGGTGGCGAGTCCACCGCGGCGCTGATCCGCGCCGCGCGCGAAGACCATCGCACCAAGGCGTTGGTGCTGCGCGTGAACTCGCCGGGTGGCGAGGTGTACGCCGCCGAGCAGATCCGCCGCGAAGTCGAGCTGACCAAGGAAGCCGGTATTCCGGTGGTGGTCTCGATGGGCAACGTCGCGGCCAGTGGCGGTTACTGGATCTCGATGAATGCCGATCGCATCTATGCCGAGCCCAATACCATCACCGGCTCCATCGGCATCTTCGGCATGTACTTCACCGTGCCCGGTACGCTGGACAAGCTGGGTGTGAAGAGCGATGGCGTAGGCACCGGTCCGCTAGCTGGCGCGTTCAACATCACCCGTCCGCTCGATCCCAAGGTAGGCACGCTGATCCAGGCCATCATCGACAAGGGCTACCACGACTTCGTCGGCAGTGTGGCCAAGGCGCGCGGCAAGGACTATGACGCTATCGACACCATCGCGCAGGGTCGCGTATGGACCGGTCAGCAGGCGCTGGAGCGTGGCCTGGTCGACCAGCTCGGCGGTATTGGCGACGCGATAGCCGATGCGGCCCAGCGCGCCAAGCTCGGCAAGAATCCACCCGTGCATTACATCGAAGCGCCGCTGGGTGGTTTCGAGCAATTCCTGGTGGGGCTCAACGACAACGCGGCGATGAGCGCGATGCAGGCGTACGGCGTGCGCCTGCCGGCGTGGGTGGCGCAGCTGCCGGCGATGGTGCCGGAGCTGAAGCTGCTGCGTACCGCGCAGTCGGGTCGGCCGAACGTCTACGCCTATTGCTTCTGCGAGCCGCGCTAAGCGCGGCATCGCAATACCTTTGTAGGAGCCCACCCTGTGGGCGAAGGCCCTGCGCAGCAGGGCCGGTATTTAAGAGCACGGCCCATCCATGGGCCTCACCCTGCGGGCGGCTTACGCCGTGCAAACCGGCAGTCCTGCCTGTTTGTCGCGCACAGGGTGCGCTCCTACAGCAGCGCGGGAAACGTGGCGCGCATTTCGTTGAGCCCGCCGTCACTGTGCGGGGAGATGCAGACGGTCAACTCATTGCTCCGCCGCTTCGACCTGCTTGCGCTGTTGTTCGGCCTGCTGGTCGACGGTCTTCTGCACGTCCTTGGCCTTTTGTTCGTCCTTCTTCAGGTCGTCCCAGGGCGTGGCGACGCGCGCAGGCTCCTGCTTGGGGGCGGCTTGCGGTGCGGGCGGTTTGCCGGAGCAGGCCGCCAGGGCAAGGGTGCACAACGGAAGAATGAGCCACTTCATGGACGTGTCCCGCAGTGAAGGGTGGGGCCAGTGTCTCCCGCGGCCACAACAGCGGCAAGCGCGCGCCGTGTTGGGTATGCTTCCGCGCATGAACAATCGCATCGACGCCTGGCAGCTGCAGGGCCATACCGCATTGATCACCGGAGCCAGCAAGGGTATCGGCTACGCCGTCGCCCGTGAGCTGGCGGGGCTGGGTGCCAACCTGCTGTTGGTGGCGCGCGACGAGGATTATCTCGAGCAGGTGCGCGTCGAAATCAGTGACGATTTCGAGGGCATTGAAGTGCTCGCTTTGGGCGCCGACCTGAGCGAACAGGAAGACCGCCTCGCCGTGTTCGATTGGATCGCCGATCTCGGTGCGCCGCTGTCGCTGTTGGTCAACAACGCGGGTGGCAACGCGCCTGCGTCCACGCTGGAATACAGCGAGCAGGACTATCGCGCACTCTTCGAACTGAACCTGTTCTCCGCTTTCGAAATGTGCCGGCTGGCGCATCCGCAACTCGTGCAGCACGCCAACGCCGCCATCGTGAACGTAGGCTCCGTCTCCGGTATGACCCACGTGCGCACCGGGTCGGCCTACGGCATGACCAAGGCCGCCCTGCACCAGCTCACCCGCAACCTTGCGGTGGAATGGGCCATCGACGGTATTCGGGTCAACGCGGTGGCGCCGTGGTACATCCGCACGCAGCGTTCCGAGCCTGCGCTGGCCGATGACGATTACCTCGACGAAGTGCTCGACCGCACGCCGCTGCGCCGCATCGGTGAGCCGGAAGAAGTCGCCGCAGCAATTGCCTTCCTATGCCTGCCGGCGGCGAGCTACATCACCGGCCAGGTACTGGCCGTTGACGGCGGGTTCCTCAACTACGGTTTCTGAAAAGCTCGAGCTTCTACGTGGAGATCGCCGTCAACATTGGCCGAGCTGCGCACGCAGCTCGTTGTCGCGTTGTTCCAGCGGCGGGCGATCGCTCTTGAAGGCCCGTCTCAGTTTGCGTGCGTTCTCGTCGTAAGCATCCTGCAGGGCGTGGCAGGTCTCCTGGATCGTGAGCGGACGGCACTGATCCTGCACCCATACGTAGTTGCCGGCGACTAGCCCAGATGTGATCTTGCCGCGGTTGGCTTCCGGCGCGGATATGCCCGCGCCGCCAGCAGGGCCATAGGCGTGCGCCAATGGCATCTGCACAGCACCGAGTATGCCGAAGGGGGCGAGGTAAGGCTCGGGGTAACCCTGGGTGCTCAGGTAAACCTTGCCGTCCGTGGCCCGCGTGCAGCCATACATGCGTGGCAGCGGCACACTCGGTTCGGCAGGAACGTAAGGTGCGGGAGGTGGCGGAGCGGACGTGCCCTGGTCCGTTGTAGCCGGTGGCGCAGGGCGCGGCTGCGCGACACTCGGCTGGTCAGGCAGGTCGATCGTTTGCTGGTGCTGCGCCTTGGTGCAAGGCGCATCCTGATAAATCACCTTGCCGTCGCCGCCCGTGCACTTGTAGACCGTCGTGGCGCCCACCGGTGTGGCGCTGAAGGGCAGCAGCAACAGCAGCAGGGCAAGGAGGCGTCGCATTGGCTGGATTCTAGCCTTCCCGTCGCAAGCCGAGAGTGACTTAGAACTCGGCGACGTGCTCTTCGGCGGCAAAGCCCAGCGTGATGGCGCCTTCGCCCACATTGACCATGCCGGTGATGCTCATCGGGGCCTCCATCAGCTCCACGCCGCACTCCTCGCAGGCCGCGCGCAGACTGGCATAACCGGGGAGTTTGGCCAGTTCGGCCAAGTCGCCGCCGTAGCTCACGCAGACCACCGGCACCAGCAGGCCGGCATGCACGCGCTGGGCAACGTAGTTGAACAAGGTCTCGGCACCGTGCTCGAAGCCGCGCACCTTGCCGACCGGGCCGGTCTCGCCGCGATAGCCGCGCAACAGCGGCTTGATGTCCAGAGCCGAGCCGAGCACCGCGCTAAACAGCCCGACGCTGCGGTCGCCCTTTTTCTTGGCGCGTGCGCGCAGGTAGTACAGATCGCGCGGCAGCATGTAGCCGTAGGAATTGTTGGCGATGTGGGTGAGGCGCTCGCGGATCGCCGGGGCTGATTCACCGGCTTTGATCAGGCGAGTGGCCTCGACGATGGCTGGTGCCGCACCGGCAAAAAGATTGCGCGTGTCTATCACCCGCATCAGGAACGGCCCCGGGATGCCCGCCTTCTCGCGCACTTCGCGGTAGTGCTTGAGCACGGCGAAGCTGGCCTTGATCACGTGTTCGTTGATCGGACTGCGCGTGGCCGTGACGGTGAGGCAGAACACGCAGTCCTGCTCCAACACCAGCTTGTCAAGAAACAGCTGCTGCACCTCCTCGACGGAGCAAGGCTCGGTCTCGGCGGAGTGGCTGCGGTCGCCCAGTTTGCGGTCGAGGAAACGGTGAAGTTCCGCCTGGCTGCGATCGTCCAGGAAGACTTCGCCGTCAACGCGCACCGTAATCGGCATCACGGCGATGTTGTGCTCTTGCAAGAACGTCTGCGGAATATCGCAGGACGCGTCGATGGCTAGCCCCATGCGCATCATGTCATCCCCCTCGATCAATGACGCATGCAACATAACATGGGCTGGATGCGCTGCAGATAGGAAAACACCGCGTAATCGCGGCTTTGGTTCATCCTGTTTCGGAGAGCCGCTCGTACAGTGCCAAGCAAGGTGATACGGGTAAGATAGCCAGACTATTTGGCATATCGCCGGCGTGGCGTCGCCGGTAACGCGCAGCGGAAGGTTCCGCGCGCCGACCTCAAGGGGTCTCATGAAAGACAAACAGGAAATCGTCTCCAACTGGCTGCCGCGTTATACGGGCACACCGCTGGAGCAGTTCGGCGAGCACATCCTGCTCACCAATTTCGGCCACTACGTCGATCTGTTCGCGGAGTGGCATGGCGTAGAGGTGCAGGGGCGCGACAAGCCCATGCCCAACGCCACCGCCGACGGCATCACCCTGATCAACTTCGGCATGGGCAGTCCCAACGCGGCAACCGTGATGGACCTGCTCAGCGCGATCGCGCCGAAGGCCGCTTTGTTTCTCGGCAAATGCGGTGGCTTGAAGAAGAAGAACGCGATCGGCGATCTGGTGTTGCCGATCGCCGCCATTCGTGGTGAAGGCACATCCAACGACTACCTGCCGCCGGAGGTGCCGGCGCTGCCGGCGTTCCAACTTCAGCGCGGCGTGTCCACCATGATCCGCGACCTCGGCTACGACTACTGGACTGGCACGGTGTACACCACCAATCGCCGTGTCTGGGAGCACGACGAAGCCTTCAAGGACTACCTGCGTCGCACCCGCTGCATGGCGGTGGACATGGAAACCGCCACCATCTTCGCGGCCGGCTTCGCCAACAAGATTCCCTGCGGCGCGCTACTGCTGGTGTCTGATCAGCCGATGATCCCCGAAGGCGTGAAGACCGAGGCCAGCGATCGAAGCGTGACCGCGCAATACGTGGAGCGCCATATCCGCATCGGCATCGAGGCGTTGAAGCTGGTGCGCCGCAATGGTCGCAGCGTGAAGCATCTGCGCTTCGAAGAAGGCGTGGAGTGAATGAATGGCTGGTGCGGGTGGCCGCATCGGCCGTTCTTTGAGAAAAGACGGGGCTTGCGCCCCGTCCTTTCGATAACTTCGCTAAGGTGTGCTCGATTCAGTAGCGCGGCACGCTCGAATCGATCTCTGCCGCCCACACATCCATGCCGCCTTCCACGTTGTAGACGTTGCTGAAGCCGTGCGCCGCGAAGCGCTCGGCCACGCCGCGGCTGGACACGCCGTGGTGGCAGATGAAGGCGAGGGTGGTGTCCTTGGGCAGGGCAGCCAGGGTTTCGTAGCCTTCTTCGTCCAGCACGCGCGCCTGGGCCAGCGGGGCGGCCTGGGCGCGGCCGTGGGCCGGGCGTACGTCGATCAGGGTGACGTCGCCAGCGGCCAGGCGAGCCTTGAGCTCCTGCACGGTCAGCGACTTGATTTCTTGCGCGCCGGGGAACTTCAGGCTCAGGCCCTCGCCCTGCACGGTGGAGACCCAGTCGATCACGATGCCCTTGGCGCGCTGGGCGCTGCCTGGGTCGAAGTGCACGTCGATGCCATTGCTGCTGACCACGATGTCGTGGTCCCCGGGCGGCGCCAGCTGGAAGCCAGCGCCGTGGTCGGGGCCGATCTCCAGGTGCAGGGCCAGGCCCTGGGCATTGGCCGTGCCCTGGCGGATCGCCTCGGCGGCCTTGTCGGTGATGGTGATTTCCGGCGGGGTGCGGTCCGGCGCGGCGGCGCCGAACAACTGATGCAGTTCGCCGCTGCCGTACATCTGGCGAATGATGTCGGCGCCGCCGACCAGCTCGCCTTCCACATACAGCTGCGGGATCGTCGGCCAGTCGCCGTAGGCCTTGATGCCTTCGCGGATTTCCGGGTCTTCCAGCACGTTGACCGTGTGGTATTCGGGCAGCAGCTCGTTAAGCGTGTTGGTGGCCGCGGCGGAGAAACCGCACATCGGCTGCTGGCGGGTGCCCTTCATGAACAACACCACGCGGTGGCTCTTGAGCAAGGATTCGATACGTTCGCGGGTGGCGCTGTCGAGGGACATGGAAGACTCCGGCAAAGAAGGCTAATGATACGCCCCCTCATATGCCGGCGCCCCGGCGACGCTTCAAGCGTGCCCGGGCACCTGGTGGTGGTTCAGGCCGCCGGCCGCAACTCCGCCAGATCACGCCGATACCGGGCCAGCGGTGCCAGCGCCAGCGCGGCGGCGGGCGAGGGCAGTACCAGTTCACGGCTGGCGCGGCCCAGGGCGGCGGGTTGCTCGCTCCAGTGGATCAGCTCCATGGCGCCGGTGTGGTCTTCGACCAGGGCTGTGCAGTGTTCCACCCAGTCGCCGTCGTTGAGGTAGAGCACGCCGTCCATCTCGCGCACGTGGCCGAAATGGATGTGACCGCAGATGTGCCCGTCGAAGCCGCGCTCGCGCGCATCGTCGGCGACACGATTCTCATAGGCGCGGATGTAGGCCAGCGCCTTGCCGATATGCGATTTCACGATGATCGACAGCGGCAGGTAGGGCAGCTCCAGCCGGCGCCGCATCGCGTGCACGCGGCGGTTGGTCCAGCAGATGAAACGGTGCATCACCTCACCCAGATGCAGCATCCAGGTGCGACCCACCTGCTCGGGATCGAATTCGTCGCCGTGGCTGACGTGGTAGCGCCTTCCGTCGGCGCCCTCATGGATCGCGTCCAGGGCGATGCGCACGCCGCCGAAACTTTGGCCGGCGAGCCCTCGCATGGGGGCATCGTGATTGCCGGGGATATAGGTCACCTCCACCCCGCGCCGTGCCATGTCCAGCACCTCGGCCAGCACAGCGCCGTGGTCGGCGTGCCACCAGGTGCGGCGCGCCAGCGACTCCATGTCGATGATGTCGCCGACCAGATAGAGCTTTTCGCAACGCAGTTTGCGCAGGAAGTCGAGCAGGTAGCCGGCCTTGCAGTCGGGCGTGCCCAAGTGCACGTCGGAGATGAAGGCGCTGCGGCAGTGAAAGGTCGCCATGCGGTCTCTCCCGGTGTCTGTCCGGGATGCCAGTGTGGTGAGCGCAGGTCACCGCCTCATGGCGGAATGGTTGCAGGCTTGTTGCGGCGCGACAGGGGTGAAGCGCGATGGCTCGTTGCTATTTCAATAGCTGCCGGACGACCGGGAAGGCTTCATTCGCCCACAGCGTGTACTGCTCGGCCGATGGGTGCAGTCCGTCGTCGGCGAGCAGACCCGGATGCGAGCGCGAGACTGGCGTGATGTCCACCCAATATGAGCCTGCGCGCTGCGTCTCGTCGTGGGCCAGTGCGTTATAGACGTCCAGTTCGTTGGCAATGCGCGCCAGGTCGCGGCCGCTCCCGTGGGCGAACGGGGTGACGCCCCAATCGGGAATGGAAAGCACCACCGCCCGCGACGGCCGCCCGTCCGCCAGTTCAATGGCCCGTTCCAGCAACCGCCGGAACTCATCGCGGTACTCATCGGCGCTGCGGCCGCGATACTGGTTGTTCACGCCGATCAGCAGGCTGACCAGATCGTAGGGCGGCGAGAAGCTGGCCCCGTCCATGGCGGTCCACAACTCGTCGGTGGTCCAGCCGGTCGTGGCGATGATCTCTGGGTCGCCCAGAGGCGCGCCTTCGTGGCGAAGGCGTGCGGCCAGCTGCATCGGCCAACGGCCGGCGGCCGGCACGCCCTCGCCGATGGTGTAGGAGTCGCCAAGGGCGAGGTAGCGAAGCATCGTCTTGCTCAAGCGACTGCGCGCGTTTTCTGCTCGCCCGCCATGCGGGTCAGCACGCGTTCGATACGCAGGAACACCTCGCGCAGCTGCTCCGGCGGCGGCAGCAAGGTCAGGCGCAGGTGACGGCTATGCGGCACGTTGAAGCTACTGCCAGGCACCACCAGTACGGACTCCTCTTCCAGCAGGCGCAGGGCAAAAGCGTTGTCGTCGAACTCGGCGAGGCGGTCGGCACGTACGCGCGGGAAGGCGTACAGCGCGCCCGCCGGGGCCACCAGGTCGAGGTAGTCGCTGGCGGCGACCCCTTCGACGACCATCCGGCGCGCCTCGTGCAAACGACCGCCGGGGTTGGTCAGCAACGGAATCGTCGGCGCGTTCTCCAGCGCGGGAAGCACCGCCCATTGCGCGGTGACATTGGCGCACAGGCGCAGCGCGGCCAGCAGCTGCAAAGCGTCGCGGTAGTCGGTGGTGCGCACCGGATCGCCCGAAAGGCTCATCCAGCCCACGCGGTAGCCACAGGCGCGGTGTACCTTGCTGAGGCCACCGAAGCTGAGGCAAGGCAGGTCGCCGGCGACTTCGGCCAGCGGCTGGAACGGTGTGCCGTCGTAGAGAATCTCGTCGTAGATCTCGTCGCTGAGCAGCAGCAGGCGGTGGCGTGCGGCCACCGCAACGATGCGTTCGAGCAGTTCGCGCGGGTAGACCGCGCCGGTCGGGTTGTTCGGGTTGATCAGCACCAGTGCGCGAGTGCGTGGGGTGATCAGCGCCTCGATCTCGTCCGGATCGGGCTGGTGGCCGTTTTCGGCCAGGCAGCGGTAGTAGCGCGGCTTGCCGCCGTTGAGGATGGTGGCGGCGCTCCACAGCGGGTAGTCCGGGCTGGGCAGAAGCACTTCGTCACCCGGTTGCAGCAGGGCGCGCAGGCTCAGGTCGATCAGCTCGCTGACACCGTTGCCGACAAAGATGCGTTCAACTTCCACGCCGCGCGCGCCACGAAAGCGCTGCTGGTCGGCGATGGCCTCGCGCGCTTCTTCCAGGCCTTGTTCGTGGCCGTAAGCCTCGCTGTCCCGCAGGCGGTGGGCGATGGCCTCGCGCAGATGGGCTGGCGTATCGAAGCCGTAGCGGCCCGGGTTGCCGATGTTCAGCTTGATGATGGGGAGGCCAGCGGCCTCCAACTCGCGCGAACGCCGGGTGAGTGCGCCACGGATTTCATAGCGCACGTCCGCCAGGTGCGCACTGGGTTTGATCGAGACCAACGTTCGCGTCCTATGTGTTCTGGCGGCTTGTGCTGCCGCTTGGGGGCTTGTTCCGCATGCTAGCAGCGGCTGCCAGCCCATGCGAGGCGCGCGCGTGAGTGATTCCTGGCACGCCGCAGGCAGGGCATAATCCGGCTCATGAATGAGGCCGAGATCATCGAACGGCTGCGCCGCGTCGGCTGGCGTGGTGACGCCCTCCCGGGAGGCGGCCTGCGGTTGGCCCGCGTGGTGGCGCAACATCGCGCCGGCTACGAATTGCACGACGGCGAATCGCTGTTCGGCGCACAGCCCGCCGGCCATTTTCTCAAGCGCAGCCTGGACCCCTCCGAGCGGCCTGCCGTAGGCGATTTCGTGGAGTTGGAGCCGGGTAGCCCGCCGCATATCGTCAAAGTGCTGCCGCGTCGCACAGTGCTGTCGCGCGCCGCGGCAGGAGAGCGCTATGAGCGCCAGGTCATCGCCACCAACATCGACTATGTGTTGGTGTTGACCGGCCTGGACGGCGATTTCAATCCGGCCCGCATTGAGCGCTATCTCTCCCTCACCGAGGATTCCGGTGCGCAGCCGGTGGTACTGCTCAGCAAGCTGGACACGCGGGACGATGCCGACGAGCTGCTGGATGCCCTGCGTTCCCGCCTGCCCGACGGCACGCCCATCCATGCCATCAATGGCAAGGATTCGGCCAGCGCAGCCTTGCTGGCGCCCTACCTGCAGCCGGGCGACAGCGCGGTGCTGGTCGGCTCTTCCGGAGCCGGCAAGTCCACGCTCACCAATACCTTGCTGGGTACGGCCCGCATGGCCACCAACGAGGTACGCGTTCACGACAGTCGTGGACGCCACACCACCACCTATCGCGCGCTCCTGCAGCTGCCTAGCGGCGGCTGCCTGATCGACACGCCCGGCATGCGCGAACTCAAGCTCACCGGCGAGGAAAATCTCGATCTGTTCGCCGACATCGAGGAACTGGCGGAGACCTGCCGTTTTGCCGACTGCGGCCATGGCAGCGAGCCTGGCTGTGCAGTGCAAATGGCGCTGGACAGTGGCGAGCTGTCGGCCGAGCGCTGGCGCAACTACCTAAAGCTGCGCGACGAGCGCGAGGAGCAGGCCGCCACGCTGGAGGCCCGCCTGCGTCGTCAGCGCGGCGGGAGGCCGCCTACCCGGCCGCACGGCCAGCGCGGAACACGCGACAGAGAGTGAAGTGAACGTGGCCGGGTGATGGTCACGACAGCGGCCGCCGGCACGACGGCAAGCGAGCGGGGGTGCGACTGCGCACGCGCGTCTTTGTGACTCATCGCCTGCCACCGCAACGGCGGTAAGCACTACTATCGTTCCATTCTTTCCAAGGGCGCGGGCATGCGTCGGCTCTCATCGCCGTCCACCTTCTTCTATAAACGGGTGTTTCCCGTCCTATGGCTGGCTTTCGTTGCCGTCTTCATGGCCATCATGTTGTTCGGCGCCGACCTGCGCAGGCAGGACATCTGGCCCTTCCTATGCCTGCCACTACTGATGTCGGGTACGTTCGGTTTTCTGTTCTGGAAGCTGATATCGGACCTGGTCGACGAGGTCTGGCTCGACGGCGCCAGTTTGCTGGTGAAGAACCGCGACGAGCAGGCCCGCATCGATTTGAGCCAGGTGATGAACGTCAACGCCACGGAGATGGTGAACCCGCGTCGCGTCACCGTGATGCTGCGCGGCGACTCCCGGTTCGGTCGCAACATCACCTTCATTCCCGCCAGTCCGCGCGGATTCTTTACCGCATTCAAGATGGACCCCATTGCCGCCGACCTTATCGAGAAGGTGGATGCCGCACGCCGGAGACAGCCATGAATGCCACCACGCCGCTTGCTTCGGGATTGCAGCGCTATGCCGACCTCGACCAGCGTTTGCTGGCTGCGGTGAGGGGTATCCGCATCCTGCCCACGATAGGTTGGCCGGCTTCGCTGGAAAATCGCATGATCGAGGCCTTCGGCAAGGGGCGATACTCCCTGCCAGAGGTGGTGTATCAGCGTCCGGACCTTTCCGAGGCGCGCGCCGAGCTGGCGGTGATCGAGCGTGAAGCTGGGCACGACGACCCCATGGGCGAGTACCTCTGCCGCACCGCCGAATCCTGGCGTATCGCTGCGGAGATGCTGGAGGCCGTGGGTAGTGCGGACGTCACCGCACCGTCCATCGTGCTGTATGGCCGTCCGGGCGATCCGATCCCGGGCAGTGATCGCAGCAACCTGGACGCGGCGCGTTACTTCGTGGAGCTGTCCGACGAACTGGGCGCCGACCTGCTCGCCGACGACGTCACCACGGACATGCCTGCGGATGTCCTGCGCGCGGATCTGAGCAAGACGCTGGACGACTTCTTCGGCACCGGCACCATCAGCGTTGAAGTGGACGACGAGCTCACTGCCAAAGCGGCGGCCGGCGCGACCCGCATCCGTCTCCGTGGCGGCACCAATTTCAGCGAGTACGACCGGCATCAATTGCTGGCGCATGAGGCCTTCGTGCATTCGCTGACCGCTTTGAACGGCCGCGCCCAGCCGGTGCTCGCCTCGCTCGCGCGCACGTCGCCGCGGGTCACGGCCACGCAAGAGGGCCTGGCCGTGTTTGCCGAGCTGATGTCCGGCGCCATTGACATCGCACGGCTCAAGCGCATCAGCCTGCGCATCCTGGCCATCGACATGGCGCTCAACGGGGCCGATTTTGTCGAGGTCTACAAATACTTCAGCAGCTGTGGACAGACCCCGGGCGACAGTTTCCACTCGGCGCAGCGCGTGTTTCGCGGGGTACCGCTGGGCGGGGGCGCGGCGTTCGCCAAGGACAACGTGTACCTGAGTGGCCTGCTCACGGTGCATACCTTCTTTCGCTGGGCGCTCAAGCAGCGACGGATGGATATGTTGCGTCATCTGTTTGCCGGCAAGCTGTCGCTGCATGATGTGATCAGCCTGGAGCCGCATTTCGCATCTGGTGCCATTGCGCCGCCACGCTGGCTGCCGCCGTGGATGCAGCACGTGCACGGGTTGGCGGGGAAGCTGGCGTTTTCGTTGTTCGTCAATCGCATTCATATGGGGCGGGTGCAGGCGGATGCGTTGTCGCTGAGCCTTTGACTCGCGTTTGCTTCCTCTCCCCTTTGGGCAGAGGATTGGGTGCTCGCGATAACCTCTCATTATCGTCACCCCGGCGTAGGCCGGGGTCCAGTGGCGTTGCCGTTCGATGTTCGCGTTATCGCGACCTGGTTCGCCTGCGGCGGGCTTTCGAACCGCTGCCGCGGTCCGAGTCACTTTTCTCTGTTTGGCCAGAGAAAAGTAACCAAAAGAGGGGCCACCCCGGTTACGCGCCCTCCGGCTTCGCCTGCGGGTACGTGAGGTCTGGCCGGGCTTTTCGACACGACGTTTGGTGTCCTGTCGGGAGGCATGGGCATCCTTGCCCATGCCCCTGCGGGCCTGATCGTCCAGCCCTCACCGCTGCACAGGGGGCCCCGGAAGCTCAAGAGCAACATCAACATCAAGAGCGGCGAGCGCTGCGCATGATGCATGTCTGATGGCTATCCACTCCTGCCATACATACGCGTGCGTTCTTGCGATTTGGCGTTCGGGGGAGTTCCAACACGGTGCTAACATGCGGGGATGTCGCGCACAGCGGCACCTTATCCCCTCACCGATAGCGCATCCCATGGCACTCCCCGAAGAACTTCGACTCGCCGCTCTCGAATATCACCGCCTGCCGCATCCCGGCAAAATCAAGGTTACGGCCACCAAGGCCATGATCACGCAGCGCGATCTCGCGCTGGCGTATTCGCCGGGTGTGGCATACGCCTGCGAGGCGATCGTGGAAGATCCCAACGCCGCCAGCGAGATGACGGCGCGCGGCAATCTGGTGGCGGTGATCACCAACGGCACGGCGGTGTTGGGTCTGGGCGACATCGGCCCGCTGGCGGGCAAGCCGGTGATGGAAGGCAAGGGTGTGTTGTTTCAGAAGTTCGCCGGCATCGATGTGTTCGACATCGAGTTGAATGAGCGCGACCCGGACAAGCTGGTCGACATCATCGCTTCGATGGAGCCGACCTTCGGCGGCATCAATCTTGAGGACATCAAGGCGCCGGAGTGTTTCGTGGTCGAGCGCAAGCTGCGCGAGCGCATGAAGATTCCGGTATTCCACGACGACCAGCATGGCACTGCGATCATCGTGGGCGCCGCAGTGCTCAATGCACTGGAAGTGGTCGGCAAGAAGATCGAGGACGTCAAGCTCGCCACGGCGGGCGCTGGCGCGGCGGGCATTGCCTGCCTGGACATGCTGGTGGCGCTGGGCCTGAAGCCCGAGCATATTCTCGCTTTCGATCGCGAGGGCGTGCTGTACACCGGCCGCGATCATATGGATCCGGACAAGCAGCGTTATGCGCGCGATACCGACAAGCGCACGCTGGCCGAGATCGTCGACGGTGCGGACATTTTCCTTGGCCTTTCCGCCGGTGGCGTGCTGAAGGCGGAGATGGTCGCCACCATGGCGAAGCAGCCGATCATTCTCGCGCTGGCCAATCCCAATCCGGAGATCTTGCCGGAAGACGCGAAGAAGGTTCGTCCGGATTGCATCATCGCCACCGGCCGTTCGGACTACCCGAACCAGGTCAACAACGCGCTGTGCTTCCCTTACATCTTCCGCGGCGCGCTGGATGTCGGTGCCACCGGCATCAACGAGGCCATGAAGCTCGCGTGCGTGCGCGCAATTGCTCAGCTGGCGCGCATGGAAGCGGGCGACCTGGCCAGCGCCTACGGCGGTGATGTGCCGACCTTTGGCGTCGATTACCTGATTCCGCGTCCGTTCGACCCGCGCCTGCTCGTGATGCTGGCGTCGGCGGTGGCGCAGGCGGCCATGGATTCCGGCGTGGCCACGCGTCCCATCACCGATATGGATGCGTACAAGGAAAAGCTCGGCCAGTTCATCTACCGCACCGGCCTGCTGATGAAGCCGGTGTACGAACGCGCCCGCGCCGATTGCAAGCGCGTGGTCTACGCGGAGGGCGAGGAAGAGACCGTATTGCGCGCAGTGCAGACGGTGATCGATGAGCGCATGGCGTTTCCGATCCTGATCGGCCGCCCGGACGTGATCGAGACGCGCATCCAGCGCCTCGGCCTGCGCATGCGCGTCGGCATCGATTTCGAGCTGACCAATATCAACGACGACCCGCGTTTCAATGATTACTGGCAGCATTACCACGCGCTGACTGAGCGCCGTGGCGTGTCGCCGGCCGCGGCGAAGAACCTGCTGCGCTCGCGCCCGACCCTGATCGCTTCGTTGATGGTCGAGCGCGGCGAAGCCGACGCGATGATCTGCGGCCTGGTCGGTCGCTTCCACAAGAAGCTCGGTTATTTGCGCAGCGTGTTCGGCCTCGACCCGGGCGTGCAGTGCACCTCGGCGATGACCGGTGTGATCAACGACCAGGGCGCGTGGTTCTTCCTCGACACCCATGTGCAGGTTGATCCCACCGCCGAGCAGATCGCCGAGGCCACGCTACAGGCCAGCTATCGCCTCAAACTGTTTGGCATCGAGCCGAAGGTGGCGCTGCTGTCGCATTCCAACTACGGCAGCCACGACAACCCCAGTGCACAGAAAATGCGCAAGGTGTACCAGCTGCTCAAGTCGCGCCTGCCAAAGCTGGAGATGGACGGCGAGATGCAGGCGGATACCGCGTGGGACGAAGGTCTGCGTACGCGCATCTTCCCCAATACCACGCTGACCGGCCGCGCCAACCTGTTCGTGATGCCGAACCTCGATGCAGCCAACATCACCTACAACATGGTGCGTGTGATGACCGACGGCGTGGCGATCGGCCCGATCCTGATGGGCGTGGACAAGCCGGCGCATATCCTCACCCCGGCCTCCACCCCGCGTCGCGTGGTCAACATGACGGCCATCGCCGCAGTGGATGCTCAGATCCGTGCCGCGCAGAGCGAGCGCCGCAGCTGAGCTAGCCTGAGGGACCCGGTCCCTCCATGACGTTCCAGGAAAGCCGCCACCCGACCCAAGTCGAGTGGCGGCTTTTTTGTATGCATGCCGCGACCGGAGTTCGCACCATGCGCTTGCGCACGGGGTCATTTGAATTGTCGGACAGCTGCGCTCAGGGCTAAACTCAGGCGTTACACCGTCGCATCCCCGGCGACCGGTATTCACCTCAAGCCTGCGCCGCACGGCGCCGCGGAGATTTTCATGGATCAGCTCGACGACATCCTCCATCAGGACCTCGACCCCACCGAAACCCAGGAATGGGTCGAATCGCTCAATGCGGTGATCAATCACGACGGCACCGAGCGCGCGCACTACCTGCTGGAGAAGATGGTCGACTCGACGCGGCGGGCCGGCGGCTATCTGCCGTTCAACCCGACCACCGAGTACGTCAACACCATTTCGCCCGCCAACGAGGCGAAGATGAGCGGCGACGCGGCGATGGAGTGGCGCATCCGCACCTTGGTCCGCTGGAACGCGATGGCGATGGTGGTGCGTGCCAACCGCAAGCCGGGCGAGCTGGGCGGCCATATCGCCAGCTTCGCTTCGTCGGCCACGCTGTACGACGTGGGCTTCAATCATTTTTGGCGCGCACCCAGCGCCGACCACCCGGGCGATCTGATTTTCCATCAGGGCCATTCCAGCCCGGGCATCTATGCGCGTTCCTTCCTCGAAGGCCGCATCGGCGAAGACCAGCTCGACCTGTTCCGTATGGAAGTCGCCGGCCACGGCCGCGGCCTGTCCTCGTATCCGCATCCCTGGCTGATGCCGGACTACTGGCAGGTGCCGACGGTGTCGATGGGTCTGGGCCCGATTCAGGCGATCTACCAGGCGCAGTTCTGGAAGTACCTTGAACACCGTGGTCTGATGCCCAAGACGGACCGCAAGATCTGGTGCTTCATGGGCGACGGCGAAACCGATGAGCCCGAATCGCTCGGCGCCATCTCGCTGGCCGGCCGCGAAGGCCTGGACAACCTGGTCTTTGTGATCAACTGCAACCTGCAGCGCCTGGATGGCCCGGTGCGCGGCAACGGCAAGATCATCCAGGAACTCGAAGGCGTGTTCCGCGGCGCCGGCTGGAACGCCATCAAGGTGATCTGGGGCAGCTATTGGGATCCGCTCCTCGCCCGCGACACCAAGGGCGTGCTGAGCAAGCTGATGATGGAAACCATCGACGGCGAGTACCAGGCCTGCAAGGCTTTCGGCGGCGCGTACACGCGTGAGCATTTCTTCGGCAAATATCCGGAGACGCGCGAGATGGTCGCCAACCTCAGCGACGACGACATTTGGCGCCTCAACCGTGGCGGCCACGATCCGCACAAGGTGTACGCGGCCTACCATCAGGCGGTGAACACCAAGGGCATGCCCACGGTGATCCTGGCCAAGACGGTGAAGGGCTATGGCATGGGCGCGGCCGGCGAGTCGCAGAACCCCACGCACCAGCAGAAAAAGCTGGACGACGAAGCCGTGCGCCACTTCCGCGATCGCTTCAACATTCCGGTGCCGGACGACAAACTGGCCGACGTGCCGTACTACCACCCGGGCAAGGATTCGCCGGAAGTGCAGTACATGCTCGAGCGCCGTCGCGCACTCGGCGGCGCGCTACCGCAGCGTCGCCGCAAGACCGACGTGAAGCTCAAGGCGCCGGAACTGTCCGCGTTCGAGCAGATCACCAAGGGCACCGGCGAGCGCGAAATCTCCACCACCATGGCGCTGGTGCGCGGCATGAACCTGCTGCTGCGCGACAAGCAGATCGGCGAGCGCGTCGTGCCCATCGTGGCCGACGAGGCGCGTACGTTCGGCATGGAGGGCATGTTCCGCCAGATCGGCATCTACGCGCCGTTCGGTCAGAAGTATCGCCCGCAGGACGCCGACCAGCTGCTGTATTACCGCGAAGACCAGAAGGGCCAGGTGCTGCAGGAAGGCATCTCCGAGGCTGGCGGCATGGCGGCCTGGATGGCGGCGGCCACCAGCTACAGCATCAGCAATCAGCCGATGCTGCCGTTCTTCATCTATTACTCGATGTTCGGCTTCCAGCGCATCGGCGACCTGGCCTGGGCGGCTGGCGACATGCGCGCGCGCGGCTTCCTGATCGGCGGCACCGCCGGCCGCACCACGCTTAACGGCGAAGGCCTGCAGCATGAGGATGGCCACTCGCACCTGCTGTCCGGCGCCATCCCGAACGTGAAGTCATACGACCCGACCTTCTCCTACGAGGTCGCGGTGATCCTGCAGGACGGCACGCGCCGCATGCTGCAGGAGCAGGAGGACGTGTACTACTACATCACCGTGATGAACGAGAACTACAGCCATCCCGACCTGCCGGCCGGCAGCGAGGAAGGCATCATCAAGGGCATGTATCTGTTCAAGGACGCCGGCAAGCCGAAGAAGGGCGAGCCGCGCGTGCAGCTGCTCGGCTCCGGCACCATCCTGCGTGAGGTGATCGCTGCAGCCGAACTGCTGGAGAAGGATTTCGGCGTCACCGCCGACATCTGGTCGGTGCCGAGCTTCAGCGAAGTTCGCCGCGACGGCTTCGACGCCGAGCGCTGGAACCGCCTGCATCCGGAAGGCGAGCAGCGCGTGCCGCACGTCACCGGCCTGCTGCAAGGTCGCCAGGGCCCGGCCATCGCCGCCACCGACTACGTGCGCGAGTTCGCCGACCAGATCCGCGCCTTCATGCCGGACGGTATGCGCTACACCGTGCTCGGCACCGATGGCTTCGGTCGTTCGGATTCGCGCGAGCACCTGCGCGGGTTCTTCGAAGTGGATCGCTACTGGATTGCGCACGCGGCGCTGGCTGCGCTGGCGAAGGACGGCAAGGTCAACGCCAAGGATGTCAGCCGCGCTATCAAGACTTACAAGCTGGACCCGGACAAGCCCAATCCGATGACGGTTTGAACCTCGTCAAAAAGAAACCCGCCGAAAGGCGGGTTTCTTTTTGGGTGGTTTGAAGCGAGCTTGCAAAGCCCGATCCGCGACGCCTCCTCAATCCTCGTCGCGGCTGCGAAACACGCGGCGCAAAAGAAGGAACGCACCCACCGTGCCCGCCACCACCGCGGCCGTCGCCACGGGATGGCGGCTGACGTGACGGCGCAGGCGCCGATATTGGTAGTTCGCCTCGTCGGTGAAATCCTCGGCGGCATGAGACAAGCGCTGAGCATAGTCGTAGCGCTGCCGGCCAAAGCGGCGGCGCACGTCGCGGCCACGTTCGAGCAAGCCGTCGGCGCGCTCACTGGCTTCGTCGGCGTAGTGGCGCACGCGCTCGCGCACCTGATCGCCGATGCCGTTGATACTGCTTTCGATGTCACGGTTCCTGGCCATAGTGGTCTCCTTCAGTGCAAGGCGATCCAACTTGCCAGCCTGCACGTGAGTAGTGTGTAAACAGTACGCGAAGCGGTTCAGCCACGGTGCGTTATCCCGCCATGGCGAATTCGCCGCCGCGTTCGATCGCGCGTTGATAGGCCGGACGTGCATGAATGCGCTGCAGAAAATTCCACAGCTGAGGACGACTCTTCGCATCCAGCCCTGCACGCGCCGCCGCCGCTTCCAGAGGAAAACTCATCTGGATATCCGCTGCGCTGAAGGTGTCGCCGCCAAACCACGGCGCCTTCGCCAGCTCGCCCTCCAGAAAATCGAGGTGCAGTTTCAATTGCGGATCAACGAAGGCGCGCTGCACCTTGTCGGCGATGCCGCGCAGCAGCGGTTTGACGAAGAACGGCGCAGGGTTCTTCGCGACGCGCTGGAAGACCAGTTTCAATAACAGCGGCGGCATCGCCGAGCCTTCTGCATAGTGCAACCAGTATGCGCAGCGCAGTCGCTCCGGCGTGCCTGGAGCGGGCAGTAGTGTGCCGCTGCCGTAGCGATCGGCCAGGTATTCGATGATGGCGCCCGATTCGGCCAGCGTCACATCGCCATCGGTGATCACCGGCGACTTGCCGAGCGGGTGTACTTGCCGCAGCTCCGGTGGTGCCAGCAGCGTACGTGGGTCACGTTGATAGCGCTTGATCTCGTAGGGCACACCGAGTTCTTCCAGCAGCCACAGAATGCGCTGCGAGCGCGAGTTGTTCAGATGGTGGACGACGATCACAGGGTGCTCCGGCCGGTGGTGGCTCTCGGGCGAGTGTAGGCCGCGGGTTGGGGCGGGCAGATGTCGTCGATGCGGCCCATCATCAACGAATGATTGAAGGTCCTTTTACTGTGCGGTCATTGTTGGAGCATATCGACCCGCCTAGGCTGCCGCATCTTTCCTGTGCGGCCACGCGCCGAGGTCACCATGCTCAGAAGTCATCCACTCTCGCGGTCGTGCCGTTCGATCCAGGCCATCCATCCAGGGCTGTCTGCGATGCTGTTCCTGGTGGCCATGCTGGCCATGCCGCTACATGCCGCCACATCTCGCGCGGTGCGCGAGCATGATGAGGCGCATTGGGTAGCCACCTGGATGGCGAGCCCGCAGCCACGCTGGGATGGCGACTTTGCGCTGCCGGTCAATCTGCCTTCCAGCCTGTGGAACCAGACCGTGCGCCAGTCTGCTCGCGTCAGCGTGGGTGGAGGTCGGGTGCGTGTGGTGTTGTCGAATGCGTACGGCACGCGCCCGCTGGTGATTGGGGCGGCGCACATCGCGTTGGCTGGCGCGAAGGCGGCGACTGTTGCCGGTTCCGATCGCGCGCTCACTTTCAACGGGCAGTCGGCGATAACGATTCCGCCCGGCGCGCCGATGATCAGCGACCCCGTCGATCTGAACGTCGCGGCACTCGGCAGCGTCACAGTCAGCCTGTTCCTGCCCGAACCCACGGCGCCAGCGACTTTTCACTGGGACGCCCGGCAGACGACTTATATAGCCGCTGGCAACCAGGTGGGCGCATCGACGCTCAACGTCGATTCGATGCTGACTTCGCGTGTATTCCTGAGTGCCATCCTGGTCGAAGACCCGGCGAAGGCGCGCACCGTGGTCGCCCTGGGCGATTCAATTACCGACGGCAACGGCGCGACGATGGATGCGAACACGCGCTGGCCGGATTTCCTCGCCCGGCGTCTCGCCGGGCAGCATGTTGCCGTACTCAACGCGGGGATTTCAGGCGCACGCGTGCTGAGCGACAAGATGGGCGTCAACGCGCTGGCGCGTTTCGAGCGTGATGTGCTCGACCAACCCGGCATCGCCAGCGTCGTCGTATTGATGGGCATCAACGACATCAGCTGGAACGGCACGCCGCTCGGGCCGCAGGATGAAGTGACGCCGGCGGAGGCGATGATCGCCGGTTACCGCCAGTTGATCGCCCGTGCCCATGTGCATGGCGTGCGCATCGTCGGCGCAACACTGACGCCGTTCGAAGGCGCGTTGCAGGACACGCCGATGAAGGGCTATTACCGCGCCGACAAGGAACGGGTACGACAAGCGGTCAATCGATGGATTCGCGAGAGTGGCGAGTTCGATGCCGTGGTGGATTTCGATGCCGTGCTGCGCGATCCGGCGCACCCGCAACGATTCCTGCCGGCCTACGATTCCGGCGACCATCTGCATCCTGGCGATTTGGGTAACCAGGCCATGGCCGAGGCGATCGACGCACAAGCGTTGCTTGGGAGCCACTGAGAACCCGAGAGCATCGGCCGGCACGCCGGTGCTCCCGCTACAGCGTGTCCGCCGCCGGCTCCGACAATTCGCTGGGTTCTGCATGCAGGCGCTGACGACGGCGCAGGGTGGGGAACATCCACATCCAAAGGCCGACCACCACCAGCGTGCCGAGGCCGCCCAGCAAGGTGGCATTGATGGCGCCGATCCATGCGGCGAGCAGGCCGGATTCGAATTCGCCCAGCTGGTTGGAGGTATTGATGAAGATCGCGTTCACCGCGCTCACGCGGCCGCGCATATCGTCGGGCGTATCCAGCTGCACCAGGGCGCCGCGGATCACCATGCTCACCATGTCGAACGCGCCCAGGGCAAACAAGGCGGCGAGTGAAAGCCAGAGCGTAGTGGACACCGCGAACACCAGCGTAGCCAGTCCGAAGCCAGCCACGGAGGCGAACATGATCGGGCCGACTCGTCGCTCCATGTTGTGCCGCGCCAGCCATACCGACATGAGCAGCGCGCCCACCGCCGGTGCCGCGCGCAGCAAGCCAAGACCCCACGGGCCGGTGTGCAGTATGTCTTTGGCGAAGATGGGCAGCAGTGCAGTGGCGCCGCCCAGCAACACGGCAAACAAATCCAGCGAGATCACCCCGAGTACGTCCGGGCGCTGACGGATGAAATGCACGCCCGCGAACACCGTTTTCAGCGTGGCTGGTTCGCGTCTGGGTGGCGCCTGTTCGTAGCGCAGGCGGCTCATCAGAATCACCGAGGCCAGATACAGAATGCCCGACACGGCGTAGACCGTGCCCGGTCCGGCGATGTAAAGCAGGCCGCCGAGCGCTGGCCCCATGATCATCGCCGCCTGGCCGGCCGCGCTGTTGATGGCCATCGCGCGAGGAAGGATCGCTGGCGGCACCAGCGCCGGCAGCATCGACTGCAGGGCAGGAAACTCAAACGCCTTCGCCACGCCGATGGCGAACACCAGCACGAGAATGCTGGCTTCGTGCGCGGCATGGCGCAGGCTCAGTGCGGCCAATGCCGCGATGGCGATCAGCTCCAATACCTGTCCCAACAACACGATGCGCCGCCGCTCGAACTGGTCGGCGACGTGGCCGGCTGGCAAGGCCAGCACGACGGAGGGGATGAACTGCACCAGGCCGATCAGGCCCAGGTCGAAAGCGCGGCCGGTGATCTCGTAGATCTGCCAGCCCACCGCGACGGAGAGCATCTGGAAACCGAAGCTTGAAGCAATGCGCGCAAACCAGAACTGGACGAAGGCGGGGTGCTGCCGCAGCAGCTGTGCCGCGGGAGGCGTAGTGGAGGTCGACATGGGGGTCCTTGCAGGTCCCGCGCATTATCGACCTGAGCCGAGGTTGTGTCGTCCGTGACTTTGGGGGGAGTCTCTCTAGCTATGCCGCTCGCCGTCATGCAGACGCGTGAACCCGTCCTCGCTCCAGCTCTCGCTGCCCACACCGTGATGCACGAAGAACAAGCCGTCCGGGTCGTACTTGCGCTTCACGTTCGCCAGCCGGGCGTAATTGGAGCCCCAGAATCCCTGTTGCCAGTCACGCAGGAAGTAGTCGCTTTCCGAGACATACGAGCCCGCACCCGGCGCCACGGCGCGCAGTGCATCCATGGCCTTGTCGACGCCGGCCGCATCACGTCGGGCCTTGGGCAGGTCGGGGCCAAGGCCCGGCATGCCGGGGAAGGCGGGGCCGCCGGCGCTGCCGCAGATAGCCAGCGCGAACGCCTCCAGCACCTGCGGATTCGTCGCCGTGTCGCGTGCCCGCGCAATGGCGTCCTGGGAGCCACCGGCCAGGCCCTTGTTGAAATGAAGTTCGAAATCGTAGTGCTGCGAAGCGGTGAAGAGTGCATCCGCCAGTCGCGATGGTTGTTCGGGGCGCAACAGGGCTGCCGGCAGCCATGCCGATTGATAGCTATGGATGAACCAGCCCACTTGGTCCTGATCGCCAGCCCAAAGCGTATGGTGACGCGGCGCGTTCGGCCGATCGTCCGACACGATGAACTTGGGAGCATGTTCGCGGAAGAACTCGGCATCCCAGAAATGCCTTGCCGGTAACGCCGTTACCTGCAAGGGCTTGGTGAACGTGTATTCCTCCCGGCCGCGTATCCAGTCCAAAAATGGCGCCCAGGTCTGTTCCGCCTGTTGCTGGGTCAATCCCTGAAACACCATCGATATGTTCAAGGTGTCGCCGTCTCGAAACGATATCTGCTCACCCCAGTGTGGGTTGAACAACGCGCTCTGGTAGAAATCCATCGCCTTGACGATCAAGGCACGAAAGGCTTCGCGAGACGACGCCTTGATCGTCCCAAACACCGCACCAAAGAACGGGGGCAGCTCGAACGTGCGCAGCGTGAGCCGCGTGACGACGCCCAGACTGCCGCCACCACCACCCTTGATGCCCCAGAACAGCTCGGGATTCGTGCAGGCATTGGCGATGCGCGCAACACCATCGGCGGTGACGATCTCCGCTTCCAGCAGATTGGCTGCCGCCGTGCCGAATTGCTTCGAGAAATTGCCAAAACCTCCGCTCTGCACGAGGCCAGCGACACCGACCGTCGTACAGCCGCCGCCCTGCACATAGCGGCCGCCCTGCGTAGTGACCGCGTGATAGGCGTCGATCCACATGGCGCCGGCCTGCACCGTTACCGCTGGTTGCGGTTCGACACGGCCGGCGCAACCTTGCGCGACGAAGTGGTCATGGAGCGTCACCTTGTTCATGCGTCGCGTCCACACCAGCAGCGAATCCGGTGCATCCGACGTGCCCTGGTAGCTATGGCCGCCGCCCTTCACGACCAACCGCAGGTGATGCTTGCGTGCAAAGTTGACCGCCGCGACCACGTCTGCCGTGGTTTCCGCCGCTACCGCATAGACACTGGGCTGTGATGTCCAGGCATCGGCCCAGCCGCTGGTCTGCGTCAAGGCCGGCTGATCGCCGAGCGCGAAGGGGTTGTCCAGGTGCTTCAGGGCATCCGCGCAAACGGCGTCGGAAGTCGTTCCCTGGCAGTGAGCAAACGGCGATTCCAGTTTCAGCAGCCGGCCGCCGACGTTCCGTTTCAGGCCATCCCATGCCGTCGCCGATGGCCAGCCCGGATCGCTCGGCCGTACGCGCGAGCGAAATGCGCTTGCCACGGCACTGGCGATCCGGGGCGTTGTGGCGAAGCCAGTGCGCATAACGAAGGGCAGCAGCGGTACCGTCAGCGCCGCTTTCAACAGGTCGCGTCTTTTCATCGCATAGTTCTCCGGATCGGTAAGTGATGGATCGCGCCGTAGGGGGTAAGGGGCGGGGTCATGCTTGCTGAGGCCGGCCGGAAAATGCGAGAGCCGGCTCGGTGCGGTGCTGGCGTGACGCTATGTCGAGTCCGAACAACGGACGCAGCCAGCGCGAGCGGCGTATCACGAACTCGTGCAACAGCGCGCAGCCGCCCACGGTGCCCGCCAACACCAGTGCCGGTTCCAACACCGGGCCAAGACCACGGGGGAGCAGCCAGTAGGCTACGGCCAGCATCACGCTCTGATGCAGCACGTACCACGGGAACACGGCTTCGCGTGCGTATGGCAGCCAGCGGAACGGGCGGTTGAGGTACTGATGCCCCCAGCCCAGCACGGCGGCGATAGCGCTCCAGCTGTAGAAGAAACGCAGGGCTCGCACCAGCAGCCTGCCGTTGGCGATGGTCGATGGCGACCATGTGCTGATATCGATCAGAGTGTCCAGACGGTCCAGGCATACGAAAGCGGCAAAGCACAGCACCGCCATGCCGAGCGAGCGGCGGCGCAAGCGGGCCAGCTCGGTCCACAGCCCGCGGTCGATGCCGAGCACGTAGCCATAAAGGAAGACGGTGGCGTAGCTGGCATGGGCGTACCAGTCGCCGATGAGCGCATGGTTCTGGGGGAAGCGCGCCGCCAGCAGCAGGTTGTAGGCAAGCAGCGGCAGAGCGGGGAGTACCAGCAGCGCCGTGCCGCGCAGGCGGCGGAGGCCGCCGATCAGGCGCTGTCCCCATGGCGACTCCAGGACCGGCAATAGCGCCAGCAACAGCATGGTGTAGAGCCACACGTAGGGCAGGTACCACAGATGGTTCCAGGTGACACCGTACTGCCAGCCGTCGAAGGCGCCGGCCGGCCACGGGCCACCGGTCCAATAGCGCAGCAGGAAATGCCCGAAGCCGGGGGCGACCCGTCCGTTCGCCACGCTCTGCACATACGGCTGGATAGGGATCACCACGGCCATGCCGAACAGCAGAGGTACCAACAGGCGCACGCTGCGTTTCCAAGCCAGCGCAGGCAGGCTCGAGCGCCCGCGCAGAAAGTGCACGGCCAGCCCGGAGATCAGGAACAAGAGGTCCATGCGCCAGAAGCTGGAGGCCAGCATCGGATACGTGAGCCAGTTGGCGAGGTGGCTGCTCTTGAGGTGGAACTGCCAGTCTTCGGCCGGGCCCACATAGAGCATGCCCACATGGAAGAGGATCAGCAGGCCGAAGGCCAGTACGCGTAGCGCGTCGATGTCGTGGCGGCGGTTCATGGCGGCGGTTTATCTCGGATGTTCCGGTGGTGTGATGCGCCGCATGCTCCGCCGAACCCGGCTGCCGGTCCCTCGCTAAGTGATTGATGGAGTGGAAGTAGGGACGAATGGATGGCTGGGTGGGACGAAGTGGGCGCGCCGTGCCCCTAGGGGTGCTCTGATCTATTCAACGTAGGCGTCACCGCGGTGTCAGCTCGCCTGCGGCCCGGGCGTCGGCGAAGGCAGACTGGCTGTCTGTCGAGGCGGCGCCCGGGCCGCA
>NZ_JAPDPD010000031.1 GCF_026283965.1 Dyella subtropica | reverse complement strand
CCAAGCTCAACGCCGTGGCTCGACAGTTGAATGCGCGTCCGAGAAAGACCTTACACTTCGAAACACCGGCCGAACGGTTTCATCAATCTGTTGCAACGACCGGCTGAATCCGCAGTCGAAAGCGGACACTCTCAGCATGGCAATCTCTCTAGTCGTGAGCAAGCCGACGCAGTCCGTCGGGAATGACTCTCGCCATACCGTTGCAGCATCTCTCATTCATCAGTTGACAATGACAATGGAAGTGCAAGACAGCTCCTTGATCTCTCCGCTCTTCTTCATCAAGTAGCAGTCCTTTGCCTCAACCCCTTCTCCGGCCTCATTCCTTTCAAAACGCCCATTGAACACCTTGAACACAAGCTCACCGGACAACGTGCGGAGCACTTCTTCCGGCGCCCCTTGGAGCGGCCGAAACGGTGTCACCACTGGAATCGATCCGGGCGAAGCGGTGACAAGGTAAGTTCCACCCACGTTGCTGCGCATGTGCGCCAGACCGGTGAAAACAACCACGCCAAATGGCATCGGGAAGATGCCATGCACGTTTCTCTTCATGAGTAAGTGCGTGGACTCTTGCTGGTCACGGAACATCAGTTCGCCGCCAAATTCACCGCGATCGTCGCCCATCAATTGACCGCCAAAGGCGTCCAGTCGATAGGATGGAATCACGTCAATGACGTTGACCACCGGCCCGTTCTCACCGACGCCATTCGTTTGGGCCTGATAACCAAATGACGACGTTCGGTCCTCGACGTGAGACATGGCGGCCGCAGCCGCGCGCTGCGCATCCGCGTGTCGCACCTCGACTTTTTTGTCCCGATCGTGGCATGCGACGAGAACAAGCACTAGCAATGGCAGAACGCGTCGCACAATCCGATAGGGCGGCGGCTGCAAGCGCATCCCTTTTTTACCCATCAACCTCTCCCCTTAGGACGTCAGTTCACCGCGCACCGTTATGTCCGCTCTGGGTCGGAAACGGACCTCTTCAGAATATAACTGGTAGCGCCCGACAGCAGCAGGCCTCCCGTCCCTGGTCAGCACCAGAAGGCCGGTGTCGATGTTCAAGCCTGCTATGAGCTTTGATGTCAGACGTGGTATTCAAGGCACCCTCTTCCACCGCTTCAGAATGGTGTCGTGCCATGGCCGTCAAGCGCCGCTCATTTTTTCGGAAAAAACTCCGCACGATGGAAATCGGCGGTCGCCTGTTTGTCAGCCACGGGCTCTCGCGGCGCATCTGGGATGACATCTACCACTATGCGCTGACGATTCGCTGGCCGGTCTTCTTCGGTCTGGCTGCAACCGCCTTCCTGTTCCTCAACGCCTGCTTCGCGCTGCTCTATCAGCTCGGCGATAAGGCCATTGCGAACCAGTTTCCCAAGGGCTTTCCCGGCGCGTTCTTTTTCAGTGTGGAAACCCTGGCCACCGTCGGCTATGGCGACATGCATCCACAGACGACCTATGCACACTGCATAGCCACGGTGGAAATCTTTACGGGTATGGGCTGCATCGCGCTGGTCACTGGTTTGATCTTTTCGCGATTCTCGCGACCGCGCGCCAAGATGCTATTCGCCGATCATCCGATCATCCGCACCATCAACGGCCAGTCGACGCTGATGATCCGCGCCGCCAATGTGCGGCAGAACGTGATCGCCGAAGCGTCCGCCACGCTGTATCTGTTGCAGCGCGAAGTGTCGCCTGAAGGGTTCCGGATTCGTCGGATCTACGACATGAAACTGATGCGCGACCGGCACCCAGTCTTTTCGCTGAGCTGGAGCCTGATGCACATCATCGATGAAGGCAGCCCGCTCCACGGCGCGACCGCCGAAACGCTGGAAAGCTCGGAGGCACTGATCATGCTGACCATCGAAGGCGTCGACGAAACCACCTCGCAGCCGATGTTGGCGCGGCGCCAGTGGAGCCATCTCGCCTTGCGTTGGAATCACCGTTATCTGGATCTTGTCAGCGACGGCGAGGACGGCATGAGCCACATCGACTACGGCGTTTTTCACGATGTGCTGCCAGTGGTCGAGGGTGAGCAGCGCGAGGCATCTTGATAGGGATCACTTCGGCAGGGGAAGGCGATGGCCTGTGACGTCGAAGGCACAGGGCGATCCACATACTTCATCGTATGCCGCTCAATCGCAGCACAGTGCTCCTGCGATAACCTCGCTTTCGATGCTTTCGTCATTAGCTGTGACACAGTTCACGCCAAGGCACTTGCATGATTCATGCGAGAAGCGCAAATCACATGCAGTGCCAATGGGATTGGCACTGGTTGAAATGAGATGCCGCCTACGGCATCTTGCCCGGACCGAATTGCTACGAAGGGGACGTATATGCGGCATTTGCCGAATCGGAGTTTCAAGAAGCTGGCAGCGATCGCGCTGCTGGCAGGAATGGCAGTGGTTTCGACCACCGCGATGGCCGCTCATCGCACGACAGGCCTCGGCCAGTCATGGCCCAACGCTCAAGACGTGAGCTCGAGCCCACGCTGGCACGTCTACGTGTTCGAGCGCGATGGTATTCGCTACATCCAGATCAATGACTTGCACGGCAAGGTGCGCGCCGCATTCGCGGCATCCAGCGGCAACTTCCTGGTCTTGCCGATCGGTGCGGATGCCGCGAGCCTGGCCACACCGCAGGATCCTTTGCCGGCACCAGCCAGCAAGACGGGGGAGATCGTGTATCACGACGATGCCGTCCAGGTGCTGGTTGCACCGCAAGCGAATGGCACCATTCGGACCTTTGCTGCGGAATCCACCTGCACCGATCCGGTGGAGTGCAGTTCGCGAGTAAATTGAGCCCAGGCTGATCCTGGACACCAAGAGCCTGTCCTCACTATCTGCATCGCTCGCGCAGATAGTGGGGACAGGCTCTTATTAGTTAGTCAGTATGCGGTGACCCGGGGTTGTTCCGGGTTCACTGCCGCCGGTCGCGTGGTACGTAGGGCGTCATGCAAAAGAATGGTGACGCGCAAGCCGACGACACTCTCGCGTACGTGAACTTCGCCACCGTAAATCTGCGCGCGTTCGCGAATGGTGTCGATGCCGAGGCCACTGGTGCCGAGTAGCGACATGGCCTTCTTCCACTGCTCCTGCGCCAGCCGCGTGCCGCCATCGGACGCCGCCGCACGATGGCAATCCATCCGCATCACCACCCAGCGATGACCTTGGCTATGCCCGCCGCGAACCACCAGGTTCACGTGCCGGGTCGGCTGACGGCTCAAGGCGTAGACCAGGGATTCCCCGGCCAGGCGGTAGAGCGTCAAATGCACATCAGACGCGAGCTGGCTCAGGTCCTGCCCGACCAGATCGCATTGATAAGTAGCACCCACCGCCGCTGCCGCGAGGGCAACAGGCCCTTCTTGCAGCGTCGAAGGTTCGCCGCGTTCACGCCAGACGCGCGGGTATAGGGCATTGGTGAGGCGGTGCATCTCGTGCTGGGCGAGCGCGGCCTGACGGGAATAGGCGCGCTCCTCGTTGGCCGGAATAACGTGGCGCAACCGCTCCAGCAGTCGATTCTGCATGTCGCGCATGGACTGGCCGACGTGCTCCAGCGCTTCGGCAGCGTTCCGCATGCGCAGCTCTTCCTGATAGAGACCTTGCTGAGCGAGCAGCAGGCCATGCTCCCGGCGGTCCAGGCGCTCGCGTGGGTCTCCTTCCTGCACAGGGTGAACGATGCGCGCGCCGAACATGAGCAGGGTGGAAATGGCGAACGCGATGATGGCATGCGCCTGGATGACAGAAGGATCGCGGACCATGGTCGAGGTGAGTGCCACGGCACAGCTTGCGACACAGCCGCCAATAGCCGCGCCCCGCCAGCCATGACGCAGGGTCAGCCACGCCACGGGCAGGAACATGGATATCCGGCACACCTGCATGATGTCGTGATTGCCGGCATACCCGACCCAGGCCAAGGCCACCAACGCCGGGATCAGCCCGACAAGGCCATCGCGAAGCAAGCTGCTGCGCACCAGCGACGGCAGAACCATGCTGGGCAGGCGATCGCCCAGCCAGCTACGGACGGCGAGCACGGCCGGCATCAGCGTGAGCGCGCCGAGATAATTGCCGAGGAAATAGCCAAACACGATCTGCGCTGTCATGGCCTGCGCCGGCGCGCCAGCGGGAACGTGCACCGACGCCAGCGCGGCGCTGTTGCCCGCTGCGGTCAGAGCGGCGCCAAGCAGCGTCACGGTGAGCACCGGCGCCACATCGAGCCGGCCGTCCATTTGGAAGATTCGCGCATGGCGGCGGAACCAGGCGACGACAGGCGCGCACAGCACGATGGGCGGGAAAGCCGCGAACGTGGCCCATGCCCAGCCGAATTGATCCTGGTTAAGCCAGGCCTGATAACCGACCGGGATAGCCTCGCCGAGCACCAGCGCCGGCCAGTACCGATACGGCACGAGCAACAGGCAGGCCAGACGGAGGCCCGCGGGCAGATTCCAGTTGGAGACCGATACGCTACGAAGTCCTACGTACAAAGCTGCATAAACGACCACCACAGCCAAGTGGCGAACCCATGCAAACCGCGCCGTTCCTTCCTGCATAACAGCATCCCTCCCCGTCGTCGCCATCATCCTTCACGTGTCTGCCGCGACTTCCGTTCGCTGCACGCTGGATCTTGCTCTTGCGTGGGGCACCGCCCCTGCCGCTGATGATCGAACGTAATGACCCTGTGCGCTACGTCAATGGACCGGTCAAAAGGGGGCGTGTCGAAATATGTGATGAAAATCACGCTTACCCCGGCTCGCCGTTCCGCCGTACTCGCAGAAGGCGGTATGGCTGAGCGATCCGCGAGTCATTCTGACACGGCTGCACGCCTACGTCAGTGGCCATGCAGTCTTTAGCACATAGGGTCATGAAAGAAACGTGCCAGTTGACCCGCTTTCGCCGATTCGGCCATCTTGACGGCCAAATGGGCTATGGAAACAGCACGTACCGGCGGATCGGTGACCTGCCCGCCAGGGCTGGGCGCAATCGGCATGGAGAAGACGCCGTGAAGACGAGCCGGGCTTCTTCAGGCCTTGCGATGCAACCAGGGCCCCATATCGATCGCACCGCCTGAAGCAGGGCTCATGCCATCGCGAAACGGACGAAACACGTCACGACGTTGGCCGCCTCCAACCTCGGTGAACAAGGTCAGCTCGCGCAATTGCACTGTCACCGTATCGCCTTCCGCCAAGCCACGCGCCGTCACTTCACCGGCGGTCCATTCGGCTTCCATCTGCACGCCTTCGCCATGCATCGCCAGCGTGGCGCGTATCACGCCGCCGGCCTGTGCGAGGCGCACGATGCGTGCGGTCCATCCGATGTCGCTGCGCGATGACAACACGGCATGCTCCGGACGCAGCCAGACATTCACCCGCTGACCGCCGAGGTCCGGCGGCAACTCGCCACGTATCGCATGCCCGCCAAGCAGCAGGCGGTCGCGCTCGACGTACCCTTCGATATGGTTCGAACGTCCGATGAAACCGTAGACAAAGGGCGTCGCCGGCTCGCGATAGATTTCACTGGGCGTACCGATCTGCTCGATGCGGCCCTGGTTCATGACCACCACGCGATCGGCCAGTTCGAGCGCTTCGTCCTGGTCGTGCGTCACCAGTAGCGTAGTCAGGCCAAGCGATCGCTGCAGCTCACGCAGCCAGCCGCGAAGGGTCACGCGCACCTGGGCGTCGAGCGCGCCGAACGGCTCGTCCAGCAGGAGCAACGACGGCTCCACGGCCAGCGCGCGCGCCAGCGCCACGCGTTGGCGCTGGCCGCCGGAGAGTTGTGCCGGGTAGCGACGCGCCAAGCCTTCCAATTGCACACGGCGCAGCAACTCGTCCACCCGCGCCAGGATCTCGCGACGCGACGGCCGCTGCGCACGTGGGCGAACGCGCAGGCCAAAGGCCACGTTCTCGGTCACGGTCATGTGGGCGAACAGAGCGTAGTGCTGGAACACCAGGCCGACGCGGCGCTGCCGGGCATCCAGGGCGAGCAGGTCTTCACCGTCGCGCAGCACGCTTCCCTGATCGGGATCGTCGAGGCCGGCAAGGATGCGCAGCAGTGTGCTCTTGCCCGAACCAGACGGGCCCAGCAGCGCGACAAACTCGCCTTCGGCGACATCCAGCGACACGCGTTCCAGTGCGCTGAAAGAGCCGTAGCGGCGGGTCAGGCCATTAATGGAAATACTCATGCGATTACCGTCTCAATGCCGTCGTACCGGGTGCGCCAACTCACCCCCATGCCGCCATTCCACCAGCCGCTTGATCAGCAAGGTCAACAGAGTGAGCAAGGCCAGCAGTGACGCCAGTGCGAAGGCTGCGGCGATCGCGCTGGCGCTGCCACCGTTGTAGACCTGGTCCACCTGCAGCGGCAAGGTGTTGGTGAGACCGGGCAAATGGCCCGATACCACCGACACCGCGCCGAATTCGCCCATGCTGCGGGCGTTGCTCAGCAACACACCGTAGAGCAGTGCCCAGCGCACTTTGGGCAGGGTCACGCGGAAGAAAATCTGCCAGCCACTCGCACCGAGCGTGCGGGCGGCGTGCTCCTCTTCGTTGCCTAGCGTCTGCATCAACGGAATCAGTTCACGCGCCACGAAAGGAAACGCGACGAACACCGTGGCCAACACCAAACCCGGCACCGCAAAGATCACCCGCACGCCATGCGCATCGAGCCACCCGCCGAACCAGCCGTTTACGCCATACACCAGCACGCAGACGAGACCGGCTACCACCGGCGAAACCGAGAACGGCAGGTCGATCAGTGCGCCCAGCAGTTGCTTGCCGCGAAAGTCGTAGTGCGTCATCAGCCAGGCCGCGGCCAGACCGAACACCATGTTCGCCGGCACGGCGATGGCGGCGACCGTCAGCGTCAGCCACACGGCGGTGCGCGCATCGGGATCGGCGATAGCGGCAACGAACACCGCCCAACCCTTGCCAAACGCCTCGGCGAAGACCACCAGCAGCGGCAGCAACAGCAGGCCGGCCACGCATAGCAACGCCAGCGCGATCAGCACGCCCTGCCCCACGGATACGCCCAGCCCGCGGGGGCGATACGTGGCATGACTGTCGAGTGTGGCCATCAGCCCACCTCCATCCAGCGACGGTTCCAACGCTGCAACAGACTCACCGTGAGCAACACCAGCAGCGAAGCCGCCAGCATCACGGCGCCCAGCACCGCGGCTGGACCGGTATCGCCGCCCGCGTCGATCTTCTGCACGATCAGCAGCGGCACGATCTCCGTGCGCATCGGCAGATTGCCGGAGATGTAGATCACCGAACCGTATTCACCCACCGCGCGTGCCAGCGCCAGGGCGAAACCGGTAAGCAAGGTGGGCATCAACATCGGCAACAGGACGCGGCGGAAGTTTTGCCACCGGCTCGCCCCGAGCGTGCGGGCGGCCTCTTCCACTTCGTGCTCCAGGCTTTCCAGCACCGGCTGCAAGGTGCGTACCACAAACGGCAAGCCCACGAAGACCATCGCCAGCAGCACCCCAAGGCGGGTGTAGGCCACCTGCACACCCAGCGGCTGCAATAGACGTCCGATCCAACCATTCGGTGCGTACAGCGCGGTCAAGGCAATGCCGGCCACCGCGGTGGGCAGGGCGAACGGCAAGTCGACCAGGGCATCGCACACGCGGCGCAACGGAAAACGGTAACGCACCAGCACCCAGGCCAGCAGCAGGCCCAGCAGCACGTCGATCGCAGCGGCCACCAGCGCGCCGCCAAAACTGAGTTGCAGGGCGTAGAGCACGCGGCGGCTGCCGATCTGCGCCCACCACGTCGACGCCCCCACGCTGCCGGCCTTCCACGCCAATGCGGACAAGGGCAGCAACACTATGCCGCCCAGCCAGGCCAGCGTGATGCCCAGGCTCAAGCCAAATCCTGGCATGGCGCGGTTGCGCATGAGTTCAATGCCCCGCTTCGCTGATCTGGTCGTACACGCCGCCGTCGGCGAAGTACGTGGCTTGCGCCTGGCGCCAGTCGCCAAACGCTTCGGCCAGCGTGAAGGTCTTCACCGGCGCGAACTGGGCGGCGTACTTCTCGGTGACGGCGGGCAGCCGTGGCCGATAGAAATGGCGCGCCACCAGATCCTGCCCTTCCGGCGTGTACAAGAACTTCAGATAGGCCTCGGCCAGCTGGCGGGTGCCGTGCTTGTCGGCCACCTTGTCGACCACCGCCACTGGCGGCTCGGCCAGGATGCTCAACGAAGGCACCACGATGTCGAACTTGTCCTTGCCCAGCTCCTGCTGCGATTGCAGCGCCTCGCTCTCCCAGGCGATCAGTACATCGCCGATGCCGCGCTGGACGAAAGTATTGGTGGCGCCGCGCGCGCCGGCATCGAGCACGGGCACGTGGAGGTACAGCTGGGTTACATAGGCGCGCGCCTTATCCGTGTTGCCGCCCGGCTGGCGCAGCGCCCAGCCCCACGCCGCCAGGAAATTCCAGCGCGCCCCACCGGAAGACTTGGGATTGGGCGTGATCACCTGCACGCCCTCGCGCACCAGATCTGGCCAGTCGTGGATCTGCTTGGGATTGCCCTTGCGCACCAGGAACACTACGGTCGAGGTGTACGGCGTGCTGTGATCGGGCAGCCGCGATTGCCAATCTTTGGCCAGCAGGCCGCGATCGGCCAAAACGTCGATATCCCAGGCCAGGGCAAGCGTAACGACGTCCGCTTCCAGGCCGTCCTGCACCGCGCGCGACTGCTTGCCTGAGCCGCCGTTGGAAGTGGTTACACGCACGTCCTTGCCGGTCTGCTGCTTCCAGGAGGCAGCAAAGGCGGTATTCGCCTCCTTGTAAAGCTCGCGCGTGGGATCGAACGACACATTGAGCAGGCGATGGTCCTGCGCCTGTGCAGCCACGCCGTAGAACACAGCGCCCAAGGCCAAGAACACTATCAGTGGAAATCGTCTCATTCGCTTGCTCCAGTCCTCAGCACCGGGGTGGATGTGGCGGACTCTCGGGCTGCACCCCGTGTCCTTACCTATGCGCTTACCATGCGCTTCATTCGGAGAATGTCGTCAGCGCGTTAGAAGCTCAGCTGTGCACGCATGTCGGCGATAGGCGGGGCCACCCGCACATGGCGCCGCTCGCTGGACGCTCGGACGTGGCTGGCCTGGCATTTCAGGTGTTCCCTGAGATACCTGCTGGCTCCAGTAGGTTGCCCGCCACCTTTTCGTCACAGAAATGATGGATGGGCATATGCATATGCACTTTGGCCGTTTAGATGGCTCGATGCGGCGGAGGATGCTTCCGATCTACCAAAGGCTCCGTTCTTCTTGACATGGCGACCCCGGACGGGCTCCTGCCTCTATGCGGAGAAACCCTTTAGAGGCCGATGGATCAAACGGTCGCTCGCATCGCTCTGGTCGATGCTGAAGGCGTAGCCGATACCGCGCACAGTCATCAGCGGCACCGCATCGCCATGCTCCCGGGCCTTCCGGCGCAAGCGGTACACCAGCATCTCCAAACGATGTGGGTCGAAGTCGTAGATGTCCTGGCAAAGGGCGGCGATAAGCTCTTCCCGGGGAACGGCCGCGCCTTTCGCCATCATCAGTTGCCGCAATACGCAGCGCTCGGAGCTGGAGAGCGCGATGGTGACGTTTCGGGGCGTCATCAGGCACCAGTCGTCCTTCTCCAGGCGCCACTCCCCACGCGGCGGGGCCAGGTCGTACGTGGCGTTGTCTTCCTCGCACGCCACCGCCGATGTTTGCAGCCGGCGCGCAAGGCTACGCAAGCTCGCGGCAAGCACGTCGATGTCGACTGGCTTGGACAGGTAGGTATCCACACCCGCGGCGAGCGCGCGCACATGATCGCTGCGTTCGTGACTCTCGGTGAGTATGACGATACCCATGGATGACAACTGGCGCAGATACTGCGCCACGGTGATGCCGTCTTCGCCGGGCAGGTCGATGTCCAGCAGCGCGATGTCGTACTGGCTGGAAAGCATGTGCCTGTAGAGATCGGCCCAGGTGCGCGCGCCGGTGACGTCGAAACCGTATTCGGCGAGGGCCGGAATCAGAACCTGTTCGCGCTGGACTTCGTCGTCTTCGAGCACCAGGACGCGCCATGTCTGCGGTGACGCTGAATTCGAACCGACAACGTTTCTTTCCATGCGGGAACTACAGCCTGCCGTGCACGAGCTTTGACTATAAGCCCGCCCTACTCGACCGTAAGCGGCGGAGAGGCGCTATAGGGTGTAGTCGTTCCCTGACACAATGAAAACCACGCTTTTCGCATCCACAGGCACAAAAAAAACGCGACGGCTTTCGCCGCCGCGTTCTCGCAACCGCCCATTAGGCAGCGGCGTCCTTCAGCTTCTTCAGCGGACGGATCTTCACCTTCACCGTGGCAGGCTTGGCAGCGAACCACTGCTCTTCCTTGGTGAAGGGGTTGATGCCCTTGCGCTTCGGCTTGGCCGGCACGCTGATCGCCGAGATCTTCAGCAGACCCGGCAGCGTGAAGGAGCCGGCGCCCTTCTTGTGGATCGAGCCGGCCACTGCGTGTTCGAGCGCAGCGAGCACGGCGCGCACATCCTTGGCCACGACACCGCTGGCTTCGGTGATGTGGGCGACCAGCCCGGACTTGCTCAGAGCATCCTTGATCGGTTTAGGCGCCACCGGCTTGGCGGCAGCCTTGGCGGTGGTCTTCTTGGCGGCTTTCTGCGTCTTGGCCATACGTTCCCCGTAGTTATTGGTTGGGTTGGGTTTACCGGCATGCCTCTCGGCAGGTGGAATGTATGGCAAGCGAGCGATAACGCCAAGACGCTAACGCACAAATGTGCCTTCTGGCATGGGTTTTTTAGGGGTTTTTTTCATCTTTCGGGGTTACCCCGCCCTTTCGGACCGAAATCCGGACCGAAATCAGCGGCCGAAAATGATCTCTTTGCCTTCGTGGTCGCGGTCCCAACCGCGCAGTTCGTCGCGGATATGAGCGATGCGCTGACGGCCCAGGGCGTTGCGCTCTTCGTCCAGCACCTGGCCATCCAGCAGCTCGGCCAGACGCTGGGCGGTGGGGAGCATGGCATCCCAGGCATCGAGTGCAGGGATGGGTGCTGGCAGGGTCATGAAGAAGCTCAGGCCAGGCGTGCGCAAGGTGTCGAGACGGCTCAGGTCGAAGTTGCCTGGCTTGAGCATATTGGCGACGCTGAAGATCGGCCCCTGCTCGCGCTTGCCGTCGACCAGGCGGTGATAGATGCCCATGTCACCGAATTCCAGGCCGGCCTTTTCCGCCGCCACGATCAAGTCGGCGCCGTTGAACGCCGTACCTTCGCGGGCCACCACGAACAAGGTGACGATGCGTTCGACCGGCAGTTGGGTCGGGCGACGGCCGAGGTCGGAGCGCGGCGGCACGCGCGGTGCAGCCGGTGCGGGAGCAGGTGCGGAAATGCGCGCCACCGGCTCCGGCATAGGCGCGGTTTTCGCCGGCACCGATGCGCCAAGCGAGTCAGCGTGGAATGGCTCCGGCGGCGCGCGCAGGGCTTCGACGATCGACGCGGCGGTGCCTGATGGCTTACCCAGCGGTGCCGGCGCAACCCGCTCGCCGGAAAGCGTAGCGCCCAGGCGCTCGAGTTCCTGGCGCAGCCCCATATCCAGCTCACCTTGCTGCGGCGTGGGCTCGCTCAAGACATCGAGGCGAAAATCATCGCGTGCGCTGAAAGAGGGTTCGTCGCCGGTCACTTCGGCATCGCCGAAGGTCGGCTCGCGGCGTTCCTCACTGCCCGTTCCAGGCATAACGCGACGCTTGCCCTGCTCTTTCCTCGGCTGGCCAAACAGCCAGATCAGGGCGAGCACGATGGCGCCGACAATCAGCAGCGGAATGCCCACCGCAGGGTTCCAGGCAAAAGCAAGCATGGGTTGCTGGGTCATGATGATTCTCCTCAGGCTGCGCCAGCGAGTTTAGCGGCTTCGGCCAGGTCGACCTGCACCAGACGCGACACGCCCGGTTCGCGCATGGTCACGCCGCAAAGCTGCGAGGCCGCCTCCATGGTGGCCTTGTTGTGACTGACAAAAATGAACTGCACCTTCTCGCTCATCTCCTTCACCATGTTGGAGAAGCGGCCCACGTTGGCCTCGTCCAGCGGCGCGTCCACCTCGTCCAGCAAACAGAACGGCGCGGGGTTGAGGCCGAAGATGGCGAACACCAGCGACACCGCGGTGAGCGCTTTCTCGCCGCCGGACAGCAGCGTGATGTTGGAGACGCGCTTGCCGGGCGGACGCGCCATGATGGCCACGCCGGTATCGAGCAGATCGTCGCCGGTGAGTTCCAGATAGGCATGGCCACCACCGAACAGGCGCGGGAACAGTTCCTGCACACCGGCGTTGACGCGGTCGAAGGTTTCCTTGAAACGCTGGCGGGTCTCGCGGTCGATCTTCTTGATCGCGCCCTCCAGCGTTTCCATCGCGCTGGTCAGGTCGGCCAGCTGGTTGTCGAGGTAGTTTTTACGCTCGCTCTGCTCGGCATGCTCCTGGATCGCAGCGAGGTTCACCGGTTCCAAACGCTGGATCTTCTGCGCAATGTCGCCCAGCTGCGAACGCCACTGGCCCGCGTCGGCGTCTTCAGCGAGTTCGGCCAGCAAGGGTTCCAGCTCCAGGCCGGACGCCGTGATGGCTTCGGCCAGCTGCTGTGCACGCAGGTGCAGAGCCTGCGCGGCCAGGCGCTTCTCTGACAGGCTTTCGCGCAGGCGGTTGAGGCTTTGCTCGGTGCGCTGACGCTCCTGTTCCAGGCGGCGGAACTCGGCGTCGCAGTCTTCCAAGGCGCGGCGCGCCTCGACCAGTTGCTTGTCGACCAACAGGCGCTGATCGAGATAGGTCTGGCGCTCGGCTTCCAGCTCCGCAATAGGATCGGAGCCGGCGGCCAGCTGTTCGGTGATCTCGGTGCGGCGCGCTTCGATCTGGCGGATCTGCGTGTCCATGCGCGATAGCGACTGCTCCAGCGAGCTCAGCGCGGACCGCTTGGATTCCAGACCCAAGGCGAGTGCGTGCGACTGGTCGGCCGCCTCACGCGCGTTCATGCGAGCTTCTTCGCGGGCTTCCAGCAAGGCGCGCCGCTCGTTTTCCAGTTCGCGGCGCTGGTCTTCGAGGTCGCCCATGTTGCCGACGGACTCGTCCAGCCGTGCCCTCGCCTCGCGTATCTGTCCCTGCAGCTCGTCGAGCTGATTGATCAGGTCGCTGAGTTCGCCGGCCACCTTTTCAGAGCGAGCGCGCGCGGTTTCCATCTTGCCGCGATGGCTTTGCAGCTGACCGGCCAGTTCCGACTGGCGGCGATGAGCGTTGTAGAGCTCGCGTTGTGCATCGTCGCGCGCACGCTCGGCTTCGAACTTGCGGGTGCGCAGGTCGTCGAGCTGGCCGGTGGCTTCCTCGATGCGTGCTTCCAGCGTTTCGATCTGCTCGGCCAGCAGGCGCATCTCGCGTTCGCGAGCCAGTACGCCGACCTGGTTGCCTTGCGCGCGACGCACACGCGCCCAGCCCGGCCCCAGCCATTCACCGGTGCGCGTCATCACCGACTGGTATGGCGCAAGCGCCGACAGTGAAGCGACGCGCTGATGGGCTTCCTGCAAATGCTCTGCGGTAAGCACGTGACTGAGGATGGCTACGGCTGCCGCCGGGCCGCGCACATGCGCGGCAAGCGTGCCGGCGGTATTGACGCCGCCCTCGGCCGCATCGAGCAAGGCGATGTCGGCGTTTTCTACGCCACCAAACTCTGCGGCCAGCGCGTGCGAGCTATCCACCAGCACGCTGTCGAGGAAGCCGGCCAGGACGGTTTCCACGGCGGTTTCCCAGCCCGCTTCCACTTGCAACGCTTCGCCGAGACGGCGCGACTTGTCCAGACCCAGGCGCGCCAACCAACCGCTGGCGGCGCTTTCTTCCTGGCCCAGCGCGGCGTGTTGTAGCGCTTCCAGCGAAGCCTGACGGCCGCGTGCGGTCTGCAGTTGCTGACGCGCCTCGTTGAGCGTGGATTGCACCTGGCGCTCTTCGTCCAGCACCTTCTCGTGACTCAGCTTGTGCTGATCGAGCAGGCTGCCGAGCGATTCGACGCGCTCGCGCTGGGTGTCGTGTTCGAGGTGCAGCTGTTCCGACGCGGCGTCGAGCGCGGCGACGTCGGTGGCTTTCTGTTCCGCCTCCAGCGCCTCGCGGCGCTTGGAGAGGTCGATCGACTGGCGGTCGAGGTAGGCGAGCTTGGTGCGCTCCACCTCGGCGGCGCGGCTGGCTTCGCCGGCGGTGCGCGTGTAGCTGTCCCAGCGTTGCTGCCAATCGGCGAGCTTGGTTTCGGTGTCGCGTTGCGCGTCGGCGGTGTCGTCCTGCATTTGCTGCAGGGCTTCCAGTTTGGGCTCGCCTTCGGCCAGCGCCATACGCAGGGTTTCGATCTGATCGCGGTCGGTGGCGATGTGCGCGGCCAGCTCGGCGTGCTCGCGTTCGGTATCGGCATGAGCGCGCGTCAGACGATCCGCGGTTTCGCGGTTGAAGCGCACCTGCTGTTCGACGCGGGCGATTTCGGCGCCGACCTTGTAGACCTCGCCCTGCACAACGTTCAAATGCTCGCTGGCCGAGGTGTGGCGTTCGCGCACACTTTCCAGCTGGGCTTCGACGTGGCGCTGCTCGGCCACGTGTTTCTCGATCTCGACCTCGGCGGCGGAAAGGCCCGCGCCTTCGCCATCGTGCTGACCCTTGATGCCGCGGTATTCCAGTGCGCGCAGCTCGGCTTCCTTGCGGTTCTGTTCTTCTTTCAGCGCCTTCCAGCGCTCGGCCGCGCGGGCCTGGCGATTGAGGTGTTCGAGCTGCTTGTCCACCTCATCGCGCACGTCTTTCACGCGATCGAGATTTTCGCGGGTGGACTTGATGCGGCTCTCGGTTTCCTTGCGGCGCTCTTTGTACTTGGAGATGCCGGCGGCTTCTTCCAGATGGACGCGCAGCTCTTCCGGCGCGGCTTCCACGATCTGGCTGATCATGCCCTGCTCGATGATCGAGTAGCTGCGCGGACCCAGACCGGTGCCGAGGAACAGATCGGTGATGTCGCGACGACGGCAACGGGCACCATTGAGGAAGTACGCGGACTGACCATCGCGCGTCACCTGGCGCTTCACCGAGATCTCGGCGTACTGGCCGTACTCGCCCTGGATGGTGCCGTCGCTGTTGTCGAAGATCAGCTCGACCGTCGCCTGCCCGACTGGCTTGCGCGAATTGGAGCCGGAGAAGATCACGTCGGTCAGCGAATCGCCGCGCAGGCGGCTGGCGGCGCTCTCGCCCATCACCCAGCGGATCGCATCGATGATGTTGGATTTGCCGCAACCGTTCGGACCCACCACGCCAGTCATATTGGTCGGCAAATGCAGGGTGGTCGGGTCGACGAAGGATTTGAAACCGGCGAGTTTGATCGTGGTCAGGCGCATGCGGGCATCGGCAAGTCAGCAGGGAGTGCCCATGGCGATGGGCGACGAGGCACTGTGCCAAACGCGGGCCGGAGCCGCAACGCGCCTGACATATGGATATAGCTTTAAGAGTAAAGCCTATACCACTGTTATGAAAGGAATTTAACGATCCGGCGCTCGCGCATCGATGGACAGGGCATGGATACCGTTGTCCATCAGCCCTTCCAGCGCCGCATAAATCATCCGATGCCGCTTGAGCGGCAACTGGCCAGCGAAGGCGGCGCTGACGATACGTACGTGGAAATGCCCCTTGCCCTCGTTGGCATGGCCAGCGTGCTTGTGGCCCTCGTCCAATACTTCCAGCTCGACCGGTGTGAGCGCCAACTGCAGGCGCTCGCGGATCTGATCAACCATCGGCCTGTTCATGCCGGCGGCAACGCCTTGCGGAACGGTTTGATGCTGACGCTGACGTAGACACCGGCCGCCACATACGGATCAGCGTTGGCCCAGGTTTCGGCCTCTGCCTGTGAAGGGAACTCAGCCAGGATCAAGCTGCCGGTAAACCCGGCCGGACCCGGGTCTTCCGACTCGATCGCGGGAAACGGACCAGCCACCAGCAGTCGACCCTCATCCAGCAGCTTCTGCAGGCGCTCGATATGCGCCGGCCGGGCGGCCTTGCGCTTTTCCAGCGAATCCGGAACGTCCTGACCAATAATCGCAAACCACATAAGAGACTCCGCGCAGATCGAATCGGCGATTTTAACTGACTACGCCGCCCATCAACGCCCCTTTGTGATTCGCATGCGCAGGCGCGCCAGGGGTGCACGGTCATCAAACACGATGCTCCCCTGTTCCTCGGCAACACCAAGTTTGCGGAACAGCCCCTCCAGGTCGACCCGAACCGGCTTGTCCTTCATCTCGGCATAGAGTTTTGTCAGCACGCCGGTACCGGTCGCCGCATCGCCGGACGCCAATACCTTGTCGACGGACCACGTCACGCCATTGCCACTACTGTCCCGGTTGATGGCGCGTAGTGCATCTTGCAGGCTTCGGCGTCCGTCGGTTTGTTCGTAGATCGCGACTTCCGCAAGGAGCCAGAACGCGGCTCCGCCCCAATAGGTACGCCCCCAGGTATGGGTGTGGTCCAGTCCGAGATCACCGGGCATGGGCTGCCCTTTGGGCATGTCTTCGACCGACCAGCGCCACGCGATCTCCGGGCTGAGCTGGCCGGCCTGGGCGCGTGCGATCGGCTCGATATAGGTCGCGTTGCCCTCCAGCAGCCACGCGCTTTGACGGGGGACCTCGGGCAAGGCCAGGTGGATCATCTCGTGGACCAGCATCCAGTCCTCAAGAAACGCATCGTCGGCGGCGTCGCGGCCCACATAAAGGCGAATCGCCGAACCCGCGAAGCCATAGGTCGTTGCCGGTCCGATGCGGTTGCTCGCTCCGGCGATGACCAGCAGGCCAACATGCTTGACTGGGAATCGGCCGAAATAAGTCACGACCGCCGTAGCGCTCTTTCGAATCCAGCGGATCACGCGATCATGATCGAGACCGGGTGCGCCATCGGCAAAGACTACGTCGAGGTCCCCACCGCCAATGGACAGGCGCTGATGTGGCTGATCTCTTAGCGCGGCATACAGTGAAGCGGCATCGTCATAGTCGCGCTGCAGCAGCGCGTCGGGCAGCCACGCGCCGAGCGCCAGGCCGCCAGCGATCGCGTACAGGAAGCGCCGCCGCTCCATACCCCTAACGAATGCCGCTCGACGCGAGCGCCTTGATCTGGGCCGGGTCGGTCACCCCCACCAGCCGTCCGGTTTCCTTGGTGCCGTCATAGGCAATCAATGTGCTTTGTTGGAGGATGCCCAGCAGGCGCTTTTCGGCCTGCTGGGTATCGAAGTCGAGCCGCAGGATGACCAGTTTCGAAAAAGCGGGATCGGCGGCGATGGCCGCGATCGTTGGCGCCTGTTTGCGGCAAATGGGGCACCAGTCGGCATAGGCATCGACCAATATCGGCTTACCGGCCGCCTGAGCCGCATGCAGCGCTGCGATGGTGAATGGCTGGACCGGCTGGGCCATGGCCGGCGACGCCACAGCGAAGGCCAACACCAGCGAAAATGCGCTAAGCAAGCGTGAAACGAACATGACGGCGAGCCCTTGAGTGTCCGATACCACGGTTTATTCGCTACGGCGAGACTGGCGGTTACCACCTTACGTGCCGCCATGGCCAGTGACCCACAGGCCGGTTTCTAGGCGTAACCAGACAGCCCTTCCCTGCGAAACATTGCCATGAGCACTGACCTTAATCCTCTCTTCGCCTACGCGGCGGGTGCGCTGACGATTCTTTCGCCCTGCGTACTTCCACTCGTCCCCATCGTGCTCGGCAGCGCAGCACAACGCCACCGATGGGGGCCGCTGGCGCTCGCGATGGGGCTGGTCATCTCGTTTACATTCACCGGTTTCGCCATCGCGGCGACCAGTACCTCCACCGGACTGGACGGTACCACCCTCCGCCACTGGAGCGCGATCCTGCTGATCCTGGTCGGCGCCATCCTGCTTTTGCCGAAGGTGGAGCTGCTGTTCGAGAAGGCGGCCGGGCCGCTCGCTACCTGGGCAGGGGAACGGCAAGCAAGGCTGGATCGCTTCGGCCTCTCGGGTCAGGCGGGCATCGGTGTGCTGTTGGGTCTGGTCTGGAGCCCCTGCGTCGGACCGACGCTGGGCGCGGCGACGCTGCTGGCCGCGCAAGGGAAAAACCTGGCGCAGGTGGCGCTGGTCATGGCCGCGTTTGGCCTGGGCATCGCCACGGTGCTGCTGGCCATCGCCATGGCCACACGCGGTGTCCTATCGCGCTGGCGGAGCCGGATGATGAATGCTGGTAGCCGCGGCCGAAAAATGCTCGGCGCGCTCCTCATCATCGTCGGCCTGTTGATCGTGACGGGCGCCGATCACGTACTCGAAAGCATCATCATCGGCATCCTGCCGGACTGGTTGACGAATCTCAGTACGTCGCTCTGAGAAAGCCCTGTCTCCTGCACACATATCGCGTCTGCATGGAGCTGTGCTCTTTCGACCCATGTGGATATGGCTACCTCCAGATAAGCGAGGGTTTGCTCTTGATCTTGGGGGCCCCTGTGGAGCGGTGAGGGCTGGACGATCAGGCCCGCAGGGGCATGGGCATGGATGCCCATGCCTTTTCGACACGACAGGGACGTCGTGTCGAAAAGCCCGGCCAGACCTCATGGACTCGGAGGGCGAAGCCCGTAGAGCGCGAAACCGGGGTGGCCTCTCTTTTGGTTACTTTTCTCTGGCCAAACAGAGAAAAGTGACTCGGACCGCGGCAGCGGTTCGAAAGCCCGCGGCAGGCGAGCCAGGTCGCGACAGCGCGATAACCGAAGCGCTAAGTCACTGGATTCCGGCCTACGCCGGAATGACGAAATAAAGACGGTGAGCCGAGCACCCGCCCCTCACCCCAACCCCCTCCCCGACAGGGAGAGGGAACAGAAGCATGCACATGCACGCGTCCCCGGTCGCACCAGAGCAACCGGGCCAGCGTGCAACGGAATGCTCAGGCCTCCGGACGCATATAGGGGAACAGCAACACGTCGCGGATCGACGCGGCACCGGTCAGCAGCATCACCAGACGGTCGATACCGATGCCGAGGCCACCGGTCGGCGGCAGGCCCACTTCCAGCGCGCGGATGTAGTCGGCGTCGAAGTGCATGGCTTCGTCGTCGCCGGCATCTTTGGCGGCTACCTGGGCGCGGAAGCGGGCTTCCTGGTCTTCCGGGTCGTTCAACTCGGAGAAGCCGTTGGCCAGTTCCTTGCCGTTGACGAACAGCTCGAAGCGGTCGGTGATGCCGGGTTTGGTGTCGCTCTCGCGGGCCAGCGGCGAGATTTCCACCGGATGATCGGTGATGAAAGTGGGCTGCACCAGGGTGTGCTCCACCGTCTTCTCGAAGATTTCCAGCAGCAGGCGGCCCCAGCCGGCTTCGCCCTTGATGTAGATACCCAGCCGCTTGCAGTGCGCGGCGAGTGCTTCGCGGTCGCGCAATTCTTCGCGGCGAATCTCCGGGTTCAACTCCAGCACCGCGTCTTCCATGCTCCAGCGACGGAAGGCCGGCCCAACGTCGATGTCCGCGCCATCCCATTGCAGCTGGGTCGTGCCGATAACCGCCTTGGCCGACTCGCGAATCACTTCCTCGGTGAGGTCCATGATCTCGGTGTGAGTGGCGTACGCCTGATACAGCTCCAGCATGGTGAACTCGGGGTTGTGCCGGGTGGACACGCCCTCGTTGCGGAAATTGCGGTTGATCTCGTAGACGCGGTCGAAACCGCCGACCACCAGGCGCTTGAGGTAAAGCTCCGGCGCCACGCGCAGGTACAAGTCCATATCCAGCGCATTGTGGTGGGTGACGAACGGCTTGGCCGTAGCGCCGCCGGGGATGATATGCATCATCGGCGTTTCCACTTCCATGAAGCGGCGCGGCTCGGCCTCCAGCCACTTGCGGATGAAGCCGATGATGCGCGAGCGCTGTGCAAACGTGCGACGCGCCTCTTCAGTGACGATCAGGTCGACATAGCGCTGGCGGTAGCGCTGCTCCACATCGGCCAGGCCGTGGAACTTGTCCGGCAACGGGCGCAGGCTCTTGGTCAGCAGGCGCAGCGTGCCCACTTTCACCGACAACTCACCGGTCTTGGTGCGCATCAGCACGCCTTCGGCGCCGACGATGTCGCCCGCGTCCCAACCCTTGAAGGCTTCGTAGGTTGCCTCTCCCACCGTGCCCTGGTGGATGAACAGCTGAATGCGGCCAGTCATGTCCTGCATCTGCACGAAACTGACCTTGCCCTGCACGCGCTTGAGCACGATGCGACCGGCCACCTTGACACGGCGCGCGGCGGCCTCGATGACTTCGGCCGTATGGACGTCCTTATCCTCGAACTCGGCCTGCAGGTCGCCGACGAAGGCGTCGATCTTGAAGTCGTTCGGGAAGGCGATGCCCTGCCCGCGCAACGCTTTCAGTTTCTCGCGGCGCTCGGCGATCAGCTTGTTCTCGTCGATGGGCAGGGTATCGGTCGTTTCGCTCATGAGGTTTCCGTAGCTGCTGGCGCCCGCAGTCGGCCGGCGCGTTTTATCGTTTAGATCATCGGGATTTAGATCAGCGGACCGGGCATGTTGCTTGCCAGCGCCGTTCGTCAATCGTCCTTGCCAAACACGTGCTTGACTGCGTGCTTGGTGGCGTCCCAGCCCTCGCGCGCGCCGTGGCCGATGCCCTTGCCTGCGTCGCGCGCACCATGCCCAACCTTGACGCCTGCATCGCGTGCACCGTGCCCCACCTTGACGGCCGCATCCCGCGTCGCATGCCCGACGTCGCGGCCGGCATCGCCGACAGCCCTGCCGGCGGCTTTCGCATCCTGCTTGATGCCCTGGCCGGAGGAGTTTTCCTGCTGCGCGCCCGCCGTGTCGCTCAAAGCCGTGAACACCGCGCAGACGATCAGAATCCGGACAATCCTGCTGCTGTTCATGGAGGCACCTTGTCGTTGATGGGGAACGATGACGGACAGGTTACGCGTCGATGCGCTTGGCACCCGCATCCAGGCCGGATTTCAAGCTCGCCTCGACAAACTCGTCCAGGTCACCGTCCAGCACTTTCTGCGTGTCCGAGCGTTCGATGCCGGTGCGCAGATCCTTGATGCGGCTCTGGTCCAGCACGTAGTTGCGAATCTGGCTGCCCCAGCCAATGTCGGACTTGGAAGCTTCCAGCGCATCCTTCTCGGCATTGCGCTTTTGCAGCTCCAGTTCGTACAGCTTGGCAGCCAGCATCTTCATGGCGCGGTCGCGGTTGGCGTGCTGGCTGCGCTCGGTCTGGCAGGCCACGACCGTATTGGTCGGGACATGCGTGATACGCACGGCCGATTCGGTCTTGTTGACGTGCTGACCACCGGCGCCGGACGAGCGATACACGTCGGTCCTGAGGTCGGCCGGGTTGATGTCGATGTCAATGTCGTCATCCACTTCCGGCGCCACGAACACCGAGGTGAAGCTGGTGTGGCGGCGGTTGTCGGAGTCGAACGGCGATTTGCGCACCAGGCGATGCACGCCAATCTCGGTCTTCAGCCAGCCGTAGGCGTAGTCGCCCTCGACGCGGAAGGTGGCGGATTTGATGCCAGCCACTTCGCCGCCGCTGACTTCCAGCAGTTCGGTCTTCCAGCCGCGCGACTCGCACCAGCGCAGATACATGCGCAGCAGAATTTCGGCCCAATCCTGGGCCTCGGTGCCACCGGCACCGGCCTGGATATCGACGAACGCGTTGTTGGCGTCCATCTTGCCGGAGAACATGCGCTGGAATTCCAGCTTGCTCACCTGGGCATCGAGCTTGCCGAGGTCGGTGATGATGGAGTTGATGGTCTCTTCGTCGCCGTCAGCGGCGGCCATCTCCAGCAGCTCGCTGGCGTCGGTCAGGCCGGCGGTCAGCGAGTCGATGCCGCTGACGATGGTGTCCAGGCGGGCGCGTTCGCGGCCCAGTTCCTGCGCGCGCGGCGGGTCGTCCCACACGTTGGGGCTTTCCAGTTCGCGGCTTACTTCTTCCAGACGCTCACGCTTGGTGGCGTAGTCAAAGATACCCCCTAAGCGACTCGACGCGGCCCCGGAGGTCCGCGATCTGCGCGAGGATCGGATTGGTTTCGATCATGGATGGAAAATCATGAGAAAACGGCCGTACATGGTAACAGAGCGAGAACGGCTGGGGATGGGCGGGACGGCGTGGCGCTGCACGGACGACCGGACGGAAAACATGAAATCGTCGCCAACGGCTCTCTATACTCGGCTCCCCTCCCGGCAAGGACGCAACGGATGAGATCGAGATTGGCGGCATGGAGCCTGGCGGCATTCTTGATGGCAGGCGCGAACGACCTTTCCGCGGCTGATGCCCCTCCGCCCGCGCCCGCTGCCATGACAGCGCCCCAGGCGATGAAGACGGTATCGCTGGCGCTGTCGCGTGTCGACGTGCCAGCCATGGCCGAGCTGTATCAGCAGAACCCTGATCCGGTCGTCCGCGTGCTTGCCGCGATGACCCTGGAGCGCATCCATTTCAACCTGGGCAAGTCCAGCGAGGATGCCCTTCTGTGCGAAAAGGAGTTGCTCGACAAGCGTCCTCAGGTCGCCTTTTTTTGCGCGGGCTTTGCCAACGGCAATCTGCGCCTTTCCAAAGGCTCCAAAGCGGCTGAGGCCGACGCGCTGGCCATCTTGCGACGATTTCAGGGACGCGTGCCGCAGGCCGATCTCGACGCGCTGAGCAGCTTCGTGGAACAACGCCGCGGCCTGCCCGAGTTCCAGCTGTCCAGGCCAGAGAGTGTCGTCACTATCCCGCTGACTAAGGCATACGGCGACGATCGCGGCGAGGTGACGCTAGAGGCCAACGGCGAATCCAGCCGGATGATTCTGGACACTGGCGCCGGCCCCGTCGTGCTGGACGAAGACACCGCAAAAAAGCTGGGTGTGCGCCTGACCGGCATCGACGGACGGATCGGCGGACTCCTTTCGAAAGGCGTGCCAACACAGCAGGGTGTCCTCGATAAGGCAACATTCGGCGGCATCACGCTCGAGAACGTACCGGTGGAGGTCGTCCAGGCCCATCGTCGCCTGATCGGCATGGATGTGTTGCGTCACCTGGGCGCGTTCCATTTGACCAAACGCAATCTCTACATCTACAGCAAGACCAGCACGCGTCCTGTTTGCGACCAACCGATGCTCGTTTCGACCAGCCTATGGGGCAACAGTGTGCGCGCGGTGACCGCGCTTTCCATCGACGGCACCCTGCGCACCACCTTGCTGGACAGCGGCAGCGCGTTCTACCTCAACGGCAACCAGGCGGCAGCAGAACAGGTTGGCGTCATCTACAACCGCCGCTTGCATCTGAGCGACATCGGCGCCACGCATGCGGCACGCGTCAGCCAGGCCACCGCTGATGTGATCGTCTCCGGCCAGCCCATCAAGATGACGTTCGGCGTGTTCCGTGATGTCGACATGCCGTGGGACTACATCCTCGGCAGCGGGTCACTCGGCGATATGGACTTCTTCTTCGACTTCGATCGGCACAACACCTGCCTGCTGCTGCACAACAATCTGCGGTGACCACCGTCCTCTCGCAGGCGCTGCTTCTACCCCTCCCCCTGCCTGTTCCGAAAAGGGACAAACAGGGGGTAGCCAATGGCTTGCGTAGCTGGGGTTCGACACCCATCAGGTGCGCTGGGATGCCCCCGCGCTACGCCAGCGCTTGCTGGTGCACGCCACGCACCGCGCGCCCCGAAGGATCTGCCGCGTTGGCAAAGGCCGGGTCCCAGGCCAGCGCAGCCGGCGAGGAACAGGCGATCGATTTGCCCCCAGGTACGGTGGCTGCGCAAGCCGCTCCCGGGAAGTGCTGTTCGAAGATACGGCGGTACAGGTAGGCCTCTTTGGTGGCCGGTGGGTTGTGGGGGAAACGCGTGGCCGCCGCGGCGAATTCGCGATCGCTGATGGCCTGCTCCGCATGTGCTTTCAATCCATCGATCCAGCCATAGCCTACGCCGTCGCTGAATTGTTCTTTCTGGCGCCACAGAATCGAATCCGGCAATGCGCCTTGGAAAGCCTCACGCAGCACCGCCTTTTCGATGCGGCCCTGCCCGGCCATTTTGTATTTGGCGTCCAGGCCCATTGCCACATCCATGAATTCCAGATCGAGGAACGGCACGCGAGCCTCCACGCCCCAGGCCATCATGGCCTTGTTCGCACGTAGGCAGTCGTAGCTGTGCAACGCGTCGAGCTTGCGCACGGTTTCCTCGTGAAAGGCTTCGGCGGAAGGCGCCTTGTGGAAGTACAGGTAGCCACCAAAGATCTCGTCCGAGCCCTCGCCCGATAGCACCATCTTCACGCCCATGGCCTTGATACGGCGAGCCAACAGGTACATCGGAGTGGAGGCGCGAATGGTGGTGACGTCGTAGGTCTCGATGTGGCGGATCACTTCGGGCAACGCATCCAGCCCCTCCCAGAAGGTGTAGACGAAGCCGTGATGCACGGTGCCCAGCGCGTCGGCGGCAACTTTGGCGGCGGCCAGGTCGGGCGAACCTTCCAGCCCGATGGCAAAAGAATGCAGACGCGGCCACCAGGCCTCGGTGCGATCGTCGTCCTCGATCCGTTCGCGAGCGAATCGGGCGGCGCAGGCGGCCACCAGCGACGAATCCAAACCGCCCGAGAGCAGCACGCCGTAAGGCACGTCCGTCATCAATTGGCGATGCACGGCCTGTTCGAAGGCTTCGCGCAATGCGGCGGGTGCGATGTCGTGTCCGCGCGTTGCCTCATAGTCGCGCCAGCGCTTGTGGTAGTAACGGGTCAGTTCGCCGGTGGCGCTGTCGTAGACGTGGCCGGGCGGGAACGTATCGACATCCGCGCACACCCCCGCCAAGGCCTTCATCTCCGATGCCACGCACAGGCGTCCTTCTCCATCGTGCCCCCAATACAGCGGGCAAACGCCGAGAGGGTCGCGTGCAATGAGGTAGCGCTGTGCCTCACTGTCCCAGAGCGCAAAGGCGAAGATGCCGTTGAGCTGCGGCAGGCCATGTTTGATGAATTCGGCCGCCCCTTGCTCGCGATACAACGCGTTGATCACCTCGCAATCGGAGCCGGTGGTGAAGTCGTAATCGCTGGCCGCGCGCAGCTCGCGGTGGTTGTAGATCTCGCCGTTCACCGCCAGGGCCAGCGACTCGTCGCGCGAACGGAGCGGCTGCGCACCGCTGGCCGGGTCCACGATGGCCAGACGCTCGTGCACCAGGATCACGCCGGCATCGACGAACACGCCGCTCCAGTCGGGACCACGATGACGCTGGCGCTGCGACAGCTCCAGCGCCTGGCGGCGTAGCGCGGCCAAGTCGTCACCGGGCTGCAGGTCGAACATGCCGAAGATGGAACACATGGTCTTGCACTCCTCGAAGGGTTGATGACGCGCAAAACAGCGCGCTGAAACAAAAAAAGGGCCCGCGGTTGGCGGGCCCTTTGCGTGAAATCTGGAGACTTTTCGTGTCTACACGCCGGCCCACCCGTCGAAGCGGAGATTGTTATTGGCGTTATTGTTCAGGCCGTTCGCAGCCATGCAGACGCTCGCCGCGGAAGCGGCGTAGAACGTGCGCAGATGGGCAATAGGAAAAGCAGTCATGGCCGCGACTTTAAGCACAGCCCGCGGCTACACGCAAGCGGAAATTAGGATCAGGTGGTGCAGACCCAGGCCCTGGCATCGTCCAGTTCCGCGCTGTGGAACAGCCGGAACTGACCGGGCGAGAGGAACCCCAACGCCCTGGCCAGCGTCCGTATCCAGCCGACATCGGTCACCAGCGCTGCGCGCTCCCAGCCGCTGAAATGGCGGAAACCCAGCTTGGCGTCGTCCCACATCGCACCGGCGTCGAAACCGGTGAAATCCTCGTCGGTATGGAACATCACCCGCAGCTTGGGATTGATGGCAAACGCCGCTTCGATATCCGGCACGATCACCTGCTCGTAATCCTTGGCGGTGACCTGGTTGTGAGCGGTGAAGCCGAGCACCCCGGGCGGCAGGCCAGTCATCTGCACGATCATGGCGATACCTCGCTCGTCAATGTCAGCCTAGTGCATACGCCACGGACGGCCATTTGCAAGCGAGAGTGTGTGAAGACGGGCTCCTACAGGGCCTCGATGTGACGCAACAGCAGGCGTGGCGTCTCGCGCCCCTGCCAGTCGTTGATAGTCAGCTCGTAGACCGCGCGCAGGCGTGGCGGCGGGGGCTGGCCGATGTAGGCGTTGAACATTACGGCGTCGATGAGGCTGCCGTCGCGCGGGTCGCTCAGGCTCAGGCGCAGGTGGTTTTCGCCCATCACGCGCCAGCTGGCGCATTCGAACTCATTGTCGAACAGCGGCTCGGGAAAGGCCTGGCCCCATGGGCCGGCGTAGCGCAGTTGGCGGGCCAGTTCGAGGGTGGCGGCACCGGGCGGCAATTCGCCGTCGGTGTAGAGCACGGCTTGCAGGCGTTCTTCGTCCAGCCATTCGCGAGCGATGGCATCGAAGGCATCGGCGAAGCGCGGGTAGTCGCAGGCTTTGAGACTCAGGCCGGCGGCCATGGCGTGACCGCCGAAGCGTTCGATCAGGCCAGGCTGGCGCGCATCGATGGCGGCAAGTGCGTCGCGAATATGGAACCCGGCGATGGAGCGTGCGGAGCCGCGCAAGTCTTCAGCGTTGTCTTCGCTGGCCGGAGCAAAGGCAATCACGGGGCGATGCAATCGCTCTTTCAATTTGGAGGCCACCAGACCGACCACGCCGGCATGCCAGGAGGGTTCGAACAAGGCCACACCCACGGCGTCGCTGCTCGCGGCCAGGCCCACCATCACTTCCGCCTCGGCTACCATCGCCGCCTGCAGTTCGCGGCGCTCTTGATTGATGGCGCTGAGTTGTTCGGCGTAACGCCGCGCCTTGGCGGCATCGTCGGTCAGCAAACATTCGACGCCAAGGCGCATGTCCTCCAGACGCCCTGCCGCATTCAGGCGAGGGCCGACGGCGTAACCGAGATCGCTGGCGCATAGCGTGGCCAGGCTGCGTTTGCCCGATTCCACCAGTGCGGTGATGCCCGGGCAGGCACGCCCGCTGCGAATGCGCTTGAGGCCCGCCTCGACCAGCACGCGATTGTTGTAATCCAGCGGCACTAGGTCCGCCACGGTGCCGAGCGCTACCAGATCCAGCAGCACCGAGAGATCGGGTTCTTTCGCAGAGCCGAAAGCGCCCTGCTCTCTTAAGCGAGCACGCAAGGCGAGCAGCAGGTAGAACATCACACCCACGCCGGCCAATGCCTTGCTCGGAAAATGGTCACCCGCAAGATTCGGATTCACCATCGCATCCGCCGCAGGCAATTGCTCGCCGGGCAGATGGTGATCGGTGACGATGACGCGCATGCCCAACGCCTGTGCCGTGGCGACGCCAGCCACGCTAGCCACACCGTTGTCGACGGTGATGATCAACTGCGGCTTCGGCTGCAACGAATCGACCAGTGCGGGACTCAGACCATAGCCGTGGATAAAACGATTCGGCACGGCATAGTCGACCCGCTGAGCGCCAAGCAGTCGCAAGCCGCGCACGGCAACAGCCGTGCCGGTGGCGCCATCGCAATCGTAATCGCCGGCAATGAGGATGGACCAGTCGTCGTGGATCGCCTCGAGCAGCAATTCGACGGCACGCTCCATGCCTCCCAATTGCTGCGGCGACAGCAGGCAAGCGAGCCGGTGATCCGCCTGAACCGGTGTGAGCACACCGCGCGCGGCATAGATCTGCTGCAGCACCGGATGCACCGCATCGCTCCAGCCGCTGGGTGTGCCTTGCAGCACTCGGCGGCGCAGATCCAGGCGACTCATCGTCCGCCACCGCGCCAGAAGCGGAAGCGGTGCCATGGGCGATACAGCCAACGCTCGCCACTGGCGAAGCTGAGTTGCATCGGTTGCTTTGCGACCAGCGGTTGCAGCAGCGGCCACCATGATTGTGCGATGTCGTCGACAGGAAGATCCTGCAGGTCGATCAGCCAACCGGGTCGCGCTTGGCCGACGCTCGCTGGCGTGCGCGGCAGCGCCGTCACACCTGCGCGTCGAGCCAGCGCACTCAGCAACACATCGTCACCCACCACCGCAGCAAGACCACTAGTCACCCGAGTCGGCAACCGGCCGCCGCCCCATAGCCAAAGGCTGTTGACGGGAGCCAAGCCGCGCGCACGACGCTCGGCGTTGAGCGGGTGCTGATGCAGCAACACCTGCACCTCGGTGAGCAGAGCACGCCAACGGCGGCCATCCACACCCTGGGGTAGATGCTGGTAGAGGTCTTCGCCCAGTGCCTGCTCGGGCGCGGCGAATTCCGGCACAGGACTGTTCGGCGACAGGCGTACATGCCAACGATCCGGTGAGGTCACCTCGAGGATCATGCCCGCATCGCCGAACACCGGCTTCAACGGGCGCGCCAGCGCCTGGGCGTCTTCCGCGCTCAGCTGCAACTGGCCACAAGCCAGCAAACGGGCACCGTTGAGATCGGGCTGAATCCAGGCCGGATCGGCACATAGCCAGGCGGCGTCCGCAGCATCGCCAGCGATGAGTTCGCGAGTCAACGCGGCGGGAGAAAAGTCGCCGGCGCAGCTGAAGTAACTGGCGAGACCCGCGAGATAACCCTTGGCGCCATCCTCGATGCGATCGGCGCGGGCAAGCAGCGTGCGCAGCGGATGCGACGGGTCGAAACGCGGCAGGTCGGGCAGCCAAAGTTCCAACGGCCTCGCGGCATTGTCCATGCTCAGGCTTCCAGTTGGTCGTAGAGCTCCAGCCACTCGCCTTCGAGCGATTCCTTCTCGCGGCGCAGTTCGGTCTGGCGCTGGCTGAGTTTCATCAGCTCGGATGTGGAGCCGTTGTAGGTCGCTGGATCGGCGAGCTTGCTCTCCAGCGTCGTGAGTTCGGTCTCGATGGTGGCGACGCGTGTTTCGATCTTCTTGACGCGCTGACGGGCGGCCTTCTCATTCTCTCGGTCCGCGACGGCGTTCCGACGGCGCTCTTCGGGCGTTTCGACCAGCACCACGGGCTTGCTGTCGGCAGCGGCCTTCGCCTTCTTGTCTGCCTTTTTGTTGGCCGAGCCACGGCTGCGCAACCAGCGCGCATAGTCGTCCAGATCGCCATCGAATCCTTCGACGACACCATCAGCCACGCGCCAGAAACTGTCGCAGACCATGCCCAGTAAGTGCCGATCGTGCGAGACCAGCACCAGCGCACCATCGAAATCGGACAACGCATCGGCGAGTGCCTCGCGCATGTCCAGATCCAAATGGTTGGTCGGTTCGTCGAGCAGCAGGAGGTTGGGCTTGTCCCAGGCGATCAAGGCGAGCGCGAGACGTGCGCGTTCGCCACCGGAAAAACCGTCGACGGATTCGAAGGCGCGATCACCGGCGAAATTCCACGTACCGAGAAAATCCCGCATCGCCTGCGCGCTAACGCCCGGCGCCTTGTCCTGCAGGTGATCGAACGGACTGGCGCCCTCACGCAGGCTTTCGACCGTGTGCTGGGCGAAGTAGCCGATCTTGAGATCCTTGTGCGCCTTGCGCTCGCCGCCCAACGGTTCCAGCTCGCCGACCAGGGTCTTCACCAGGGTCGATTTACCGGCACCATTGGGACCCAGCAGGCCGATACGCTCGCCGGCTTCGAGGCGGAAGCGCACGTCGCGAAGAATGGTGACGGTGTCGGCGCCGTTCTCGCCGGGATAGCCGGCCTCGATCTCTTCAAGCTGCAGCATCGAATCGGGCAAGCGATCCGGCACGGCGAACTGGAAGTGGAACGGGCGCTCGGCGCGCACCGCCTCAGTGCCCGCCATCTTCTCCAACCGCTTCATGCGCGACTGCGCCTGCTTGGCCTTGCTGGCCTTCGCCTTGAAGCGATCGATAAAGGATTGCAGATGGGCACGCTCGGCCTGCTCACGCTCATGGGCGATCTGCTTCTGGCGCAACTGCTCGGCGCGCAGACGCTCGAAGGCGCTGTAGTTGCCGGTATAGAGTTTGGCGCCGCCATCGTTGAGATGCATCGTATGGGTGATGACGCCGTCGAGGAATTCGCGGTCATGCGAAATGATCAGCAGCGTGCCCTGGTAGCGGCGCAGCCATTCTTCCAGCCACAGCACCGCGTCCAGGTCGAGATGGTTGGTCGGCTCATCAAGCAGCAGCAGTTCGGACGGCGCCATCAGCGCACGGGCCAGATTGAGGCGCACGCGCCAGCCGCCGGAGAACTCTTTGACGGCACGTTCGTGCGTGTCCGCTGAAAAGCCCAGGCCATGCAGCAAACGGCCGGCGCGGGCACGGGCGTCGTAGCCGTGCAGTTCCTCGATGCGGTGATGGGCCTTGGCCATGGCCTCGGTGTCGCCACGGGCATCGGCGTCGTTCTCGTCGCGCAGGGCGGCAGCCAGCTCCACATCGCCGCCCATCACGTATTCGATGGCCGGGTCGGGCAAGGCCGGGGTTTCCTGCGCCACGGAGGCCAGGCGCAACTTGGACGGCATGTCCAGCTCGCCGGCATCACCCTCCAATTGGCCCTGCAGGGCTGCGAACAGGCTGGATTTGCCACAACCGTTGCGGCCAATCACACCCAGCCGCCACCCGCTCTGGATCACCAGGTCGATGTCGGAAAGGAGCAGCCGGCTGCCGCGGCGCAGGGCGAAATGGCGAAAAGCAATCATGGGCGAAACGTATCCTTGCCGAGCGTCCAGCCGCCCGCAGCCGGACATGATAGCGAGCAGCGAGGGGTAAAAAGTAAGGAGTAAGGGGGCAAACACCCGGGCTTGCGCCCTTACTACTTACTTCTCACCCCTTACTGCTCCTAACAAATGCCCACCCCATCGCAGTCACAGCGCTAGCGCATGGCATCGCTGAAACACTTCTGCTACAACGACGCCGCACTGTGCGGTGTTGCGGGGCTCATCCCCTCGCTGCCACTTGGGGACACTATTCGGCACACTGGATTAACGTGCGGAGGCGTAGCTTGGACTGCGCCCTGCCAGCGTGGAGAGGGGACCATGTACAAGCTCAACATCAGCCTGCCGATGATCGTGCTGCTGGCCTCGGCCGGCCTTTCCGCGCCGCAGGCGACTCATGCGGAGAACCTGCTGATCAACCGCGTGCAGCAGGAAAAGGACATGAACCTGCCCATACGTGGCATGAGCATGTCACAGGTGGAGCAGAAGTACGGCGCGCCGCAGCGCAAGCTGTCGCCCCGCGGCGGAGACAGCGCGAAGCATCCGGTGATCAACCGTTGGGACTACTCGAACTTCATCGTGTACTTCGAGCACAGCCACGTGATTCACGCGGTGCTCAATACGCCAGCAGGCAACAATACGAATCCCGCCTCGGTCAACTGACCGTTGGCTGATGATCTACGCGGCCTCTGGCAACAGGGGCCGCGTTGTCGTTTCCGGCCCAGCGTGGCCATCGTCTACACTTTGCATCCTTGCCCGCCAGCCATAGCCTCGGCGGCCTCTTTTTGATGCATGGAATTCGACCGCAATGACTAACCACACGCTGCGCCTACCCGCTGAATGGGAGCCGCAGGCGGCGGTATTGATCGCCTGGCCGCACGCCGATACCGACTGGGCCGAGCGCCTTGCCGACGTGGAAACCACCTATGTAGCCCTGACCGGTGCGGTCACCCGTTTCCAGCCGCTGATCATCGTTGTAGCCGATGCCGAACTACGCGCTCATGCGGAAGTATTGCTGCGTGCTGCGGGCGTGAATCCGTCCCGAATTCGCTTCGTTGAACTGCCTTACGACGACACATGGCTGCGCGACTCCGGCCCGATCACGTTGAATGACGGCCACGGCGCCTTCCAGCTCACCGATTTCCGCTTCACCGGCTGGGGTGGCAAGTTCGGCGCGGAGCAGGACGACGCCTTGATCGCCGGCCTGGTGCAGGCGGGCGTATTCGGACAGGCGGCGCATAAGCGCATCGACTGGGCGCTGGAAGGCGGCGGTATCGAAAGCGACGGCGAAGGCAGCGTTCTCACCACCTGGCGCTGCCTCACCCAGCGCCATCCGGAACAGTCGCGTGAAGCGATGAGCGAGATCCTGCGCAACAGCCTGCATGCCAAGCGTGTGCTGTGGCTGGACTATGGTTATCTGGAAGGCGACGACACCGACGCCCACATCGACACCCTCGCCCGCTTTGCACCAGGCGAGCGCATCGTGTTCCAGGCGTGCGACGACACCAGCGATCCGCACCATGACGAGCTGCAGAAGATGGCGGCGGAGCTGGCCGCGCTGCGCACGCCCGGGGGCAAGCCCTACCAGCTCTATCCGCTGCCATGGGCTCAGCCAATTGTCGACGAGGGGCGCCGCCTAGCCGCTTCGTACGCCAACTACCTGATCGTCAACGGTGCTGTGCTGGTGCCTGCGTATGGCGACAAGGCCGACGAGGAAGCCGCGCGGATCATAGGCCAGGCGCATCCGGGTCGCGAGATCGTGCAGGTGCCCTGCCGCCCGCTGATCTGGCAGAACGGCAGCCTGCACTGCATCACCATGCAGCTGCCTGCCGGCATCGCGCACTGAGACTACCCCGCAAGCTTCCTGTAGGAGCCCACCCGGTGGGCGAAAGCTCCGCAAAGCGGAGCCTGTTTTGCTCTGCGCCGGGTTGAACCCGGCCCTTCCGGGCCGATTCGCGCACAGGGTGCGCTCCTACAACGAAGTCCTGAAGTGTTTCGGCAGGGTGTTTGAGCGTATCGGGACATGGGCATCACACGCAGCGGCGCATGATGCACGGCATGCCTCGGGAGACACCCCATGCTGAAAATCACCGCCACCACCCTGCTCTTTGCCGCGACCACTGCCACGCATGCCGGCAACTTCAGCATCCACGTTGACGCTACCGATGCCAGAGGCATGATCGCGGCGCGTCACACCTATAACGGTTTCGGCTGCACCGGCCAGAACATCGCCCCCGCCATCCAATGGCAAAACGTGCCGGCCAACGCAAAGAGCCTGGCGCTGACCGTGTACGACCCCGACGCGCCCGGAAGCGGCTGGTGGCACTGGGTGGCGATCGATCTGCCGGTGACGAGCATAGGATTACCGCAGGGCGGCGCGTTGCCCCTAGGTGCACACGCCTTGCGCAACGATTTCGGCGATGTCGGCTGGGGTGGACCTTGCCCGCCGGCCGGCGATCCGCCGCACCACTATGTGTTCACCGTCTACGCACTGGATGTTCCCAGCCTGGGTCTGCCCGTCGATGCCTCCGCCGCAAAGGCCAGTGCCATGTTTCGCCAGCACAGCGTCGGCAAGGCGGAAACCACGTTGCGTTTCGGTCGCTGAATCCCCTGAGAGCCTGTTCAATATCTTTTCGTAGCCCACGTTGCCGTTGAGTGGCCGCCAGGTGGCAGTGCGTGGCGCAGCGCCTGGCTGGTTGCCAGGCCAAGCCGCGCGCTGCCACCTGGCGGCCA
>NZ_JAPDPD010000030.1 GCF_026283965.1 Dyella subtropica | reverse complement strand
CCACCCTGTGGGCGAAAGGCGCCGATAGGCGCCCCTGGTTTCGGCCGACAAGAGGGCGCCTATCGGCGCCTTTCGCCCACAGGGTGGGCTCCTACGCAGAGCGCCGGCTTACTTATGGCGCGGCTTGGGGGCCTTTTTAGCGGCCGCCTTTCCCCTCTTGCGAAGGTTGGCCCTCGAATCGGCAATCATGCCTTGCATCGCCTTGCGAGCGACCTCCGGTTGATTGCGGCGGATCGCTTCGAGCACCTTCAAATGGTGCGGCAGTGAATAACTGAAGTCGCCGGCTGTTTGCGCCGACAGCACGAAATACATGCCGAGCGCGCTTTCGATCACGGAAAAAAGCGAGATCACCAATTCGTTGCCGGTCGCCTGCAGCACGGCATCGTGAAAGCTGAGATCCGCCACCGCCCACTCATCGGAATTTTTGGCCGCCTCCATCTGGCGGTAAGCGAGATCGATCTTGGCTAGCTCGGCCGCGGTACGTCGGCGCGCGGCTGCAGCGGCGGCGGCCGGCTCGATGATTTCGCGCATCTCCACGAGCTTTTCGACGAAGTCGTCCGTCGGCATCGAAGCGCAGCGCCATGAAAGGACATCAGCATCCAGCTGATTCCAGGAGTCCTTGGGGCGGACCCGCGTGCCGGTTTTCGGGCGGGCTTCAATCAGGCCTTTGGCGGACAGCACCTTCAACGCTTCGCGCAGTGCGGTGCGGCTAACGTCCATGCTTTCGGCCAGAGTCTCCTCGCGCGGCAGCACATCGCCGGGACGCAGATCGCCAACCACAATCCGCCGGCCCAACTCACGGACCACGTGGCCGTGCAAACTGCGTGCATCCGTCGCTTTCTTGACCAAGGGTTCTCTCCGCAGTGTGAGTGCTCGCTGCATGACGACACACATCGTGTGTATTCGGCTCGCCGCAGGTCTCGGATGTCGCCGCATGCTGCGGTGCAGCGATCTTAAGAATTTATCATACAAACGTACGATGTGAAGTTTGCGCGACGCCCTCACATCCGTGAAGCACCCGCTCGCGACGCTCGCCCTGAGCGCAGGCAGCCGATGAAAAACAAGTGCAGCGAGTCGCTGGCTTTGCACCAACGCCTTTGATCCGCGGATCACGTTCACATGCCGTCTTGAGGCAACCACCGAACGTCCAGCCATGCATACCGCGCTAGCGATGGCATTGCAGAGGCTCGTCCTCGCGCCGTCGGTGGCGCTCGCCGTTTTGCGGGGAGCTTCAAGCGCCTCCTGACCGGGTGCTCGGCCTTATGCCTTGTATTCTTATGTTCCTATTGTAGGACAAATAGATTTTTTAGGCTAGGATGAAGTCCCGCCGATGCGTAGCTGTGATCTGGACGGTGGGGCACGTGGCGAAGCAACGTCAGACATCAGACGGGATTCGCCAACGTGCAGGCGCCGCGACATCGGGCCCACATAAAAAAACATCACCCACTATCTCGGGGAGGGGATTTCAAAATGAGCACTTGCAAGCAGTTCAACCGCCAGGTCCTGGCGCTGGCGATCGGCGCCATGTTGGCGGCCGGTGCCGTCCATGCCCAGGATGCATCGACCCAAGCCACACCGTCCGCTGACCAGAGCAAACCCAAGGCAGCGGAGACGAAATCCGCTCAGACGCTCGACCAGGTCGTGGTCTCCGGCAATTCGACCTCCGGCGGCATCAAGCGAATCGACGCGAGTTACTCGATTACCACCGCGACGCGCGACCAGATCAAAGAGCTCAACCCCATCAGCGTGTCGGATCTTCTCAAGGTATCGCCTGGCGTCTATCCGGAATCGTCCGGCGGCCAGACCGGCGCAAACATCGAGGTCGCCGGCTTTCCGTCGGACAGCGGTGCACCGTTCGTCACCTTGCAGATGAACGGCTCGCCGCTGTTCCCGAAGTGGGATTACTTCACCGACGCCATGTTCCGCCTCGATGACACCATCGATCGCGTCGAAGCCCTGCAGGGCGGCCCCTCGGTGCTGTATGGCAACGGCCAGCCGGGACTCATTGCGAACTTCATTCTCCGCGAGGGCACCGGCACACCCTCGGGCGACGTCGGCCTCACTTATGGCTCGGAAGGCATGGTGCGCCTCGATGGCTTCTACGGCTTCCCCATCGGCAAGGACAGTGGCTGGTACGGCAGCATCGGCGGCTTCTGGCGCAGGTCCGACGGTGTGCGCGACCCGCAGTTTGCCGCCGACAAGGGCGGCCAGCTCACCGCTACGTTGAGCCATGATCTCCAGCACGGCTCGATCATGTTCTACGCGCGCGACCTGAAGGACAAGAACCAGTTCGTCACCGACACGCCCATCCTCAACCCTGCTCCCGGCAAGTTCTCGGCCTACCCCGGCTTTAGCCCGTTGACCGGCACCTTCGGCAGCAATGCCGACCGGCACCAGTTCTTCGAGACCACGCCGTGCTTCACCGCGGGCTGCTCGCCGGGCGGTATAAACGTCGACATGGCCAATGGCCAGGGCGGCGATGTGCACATGCTGGGCGGCAATCTGGATCTGGCGTTCGACAACGGCTGGGCGCTTTCGGACAAATTCATTTTTGTCGCCGGCAACATGGATACCAGTGCGTTCTTCAGCACCGGTGCGAATCCGACCTCGCTCTCCGGCTTCATCTCGGACACCAGCGCGTCGTTCGGCCTTCCTTCCAACCTGACCGCGACGGCTACGTACACCAACGGCAAGCCGGCGAACATGAACGAGAACGTCACCGTTCAGAACCCCGAGTACATCCACAAGCGCATCCAGTCGGTCAGCAACGAATTTCATCTGAGCAAGGAACTGTTCGAGGGCAACACGCTGACCTTCGGCAACTACACGGCCGTGTTCTCCGAACATCATTCGGAAGCCAACGGCTCCAATCAGTTGCTGCAGGCGAAGAACAACCCGAATCCGATCGTGGTCAACCTGAGCGATGGCACCAACACCTACGCCCTGACCGACTCGCGCGGCACGTTCTGGAATTCCCAGCCGCAGTCGTGGATGGCATTCAACGAACGCTGGCACGCCACCACCACGGCGTTCTTCCTTGCCGACGAGTGGAACATCGGCAAGTGGCGGCTCGACGGCGGCATGCGCATCCAGCATGACGACATCGGTGGTTCGTTCCAGAACACCACCTCCGGCGATCTCGATAACAACCCGTACACCGTCTACAACAACAACGCCGAATACCTGACCAACAGCTACCAGCACATTTCGGGTTCGCGCAGCGCGCCATCGTGGACCGTGGGCGCGAACTACGCACTGAGCAAGAACATGAGCGTCTATGGGCGCGTCAACGATGGCGTTTTCCTGCCGAGCTTCGACGATATGGTGAACCTGCAGAAGCCACCGACGGAGAAGATCCACAACATGGAAGTCGGCTTCAAATACCAGGCGCCCTGGATCTTCGCCGACATCAGTGCCTATCGCCGATTGTTCCACGGCGTGCCGTACTCGATCATGCTCAGCAGCGGACAGGTCAACCTCGTCTACGGCTCCGTGACCAAGGGCCTCAACGCGCAGGTGACGGTCACACCGTTCGAGCATTTTTCGGTCGCGCTGAGCGGCAACTACATGGACGGCCACTACTCGGGTTACGACAGTTGCGTGCCCTACGTCGGACAGGACGGCAGCAATCTATGCAGCAGCATCAACGGCAAGCGTCTGGATCGTCAGCCGAAACTCCAGTACCGCCTGACGCCCTCCTATACCATGCCAACCAGCTGGGGCAGCATGAAGTTCTGGGTCACCTATGAGCATATGGGCGATCGCTACGGCGACCAGCTTCAACAGCAGCCGCTGGGCAGCTATTACGCCCTGAGCTTCGGTGCCATCGCCAACATCGGCCAGAACTGGCAGCTGACGCTTCGCGGCACCAATATGACCAACCAGATCGGTATCACGGAAGGCAACGCCCGCTTGTTCGGCTTTGCCAGCGGTGGCGGCGTGATCCTTGCTCGCTCGATCGAAGGGCGTGAGGTGAACTTCCAGGCTAAGTACAAGTTCTGAGGACTATTCTGGGCACCTCGAAAAGGCCTCTTTGCTCGTCATCCCGGCGGAACCCGGGATGACGAGCTTGACAACGAGTTAAGGGAATATCAGTTATGCGCCCATCCATCAGACCCCTGATCGCCGCTGCCGCAGCCCTCGCACTTGCCTGTGCTGGCGGGAACGTCTGCGCTGAGTCAGCGGCTCGTGTGGCCGGCGATGATGCGCGTTACCTCGACTTGCTCGACCTGCATGGCACGCCACAGACGCCAACGGATCGAAGCTTCAATATCTTTTTCGATGCCGGCTCGTGGCACGGCTACAGCCTGCCGCGTGCCAACGACACATCCACGGGCTTCTCCGGCCCGTTCGTACACAGCCTGGGCGACGGCCAATGGGTTGGCGCGCGCTTCGCACAATTGGCGCTCAAAGACACCACGAATCGCCAGCCTATCGCCCTGATCCCCTCCGAAGACCACGCAGCCCCCGGTTACCTGGTTCGCCGTTTTGCCGGACAGGGCCTGACGGTGCGCCAGACCCTGTTCTTTGCCGACTCCTGGCACGCGCTCGTGCGGATCGAGCTGACGGCGGCGGAGGCGAAGGATGTCAATCTTTCTGTCGAAGGCCGCGTGATGCCGGCGCAGGAGAGCGGGCTCGGCAAGGACGGGGATGCGGTGACGCAAACCTTCGCTCACTCGAATTCGAAGCTGACCACACGACTTCACGCCGACGGCGCACCCGGCTACCGAGCCACCCTGTCGGGAGTCGACTATCGCATCGACCTGGACCAGCCACTGCATCTGAAACCAGAGCAGACCGCGACCGTCTTCGTCGAACAAACGCTGCTCTATGACGCCCGTACCGAAACACCGGCACCTGTCGACTACGCTACCGCGTGGTCCAAGCATCAGGAACGGTGGGCTGGTTACGTGAAGTCCGTCGCATCGAGCCAGCTTCCGGGTTTGCCCAATGACACGGCGCAGCGAGTTTCAGTGAAGGCCGTGATGACGCTGCTTGGCAATTGGCGCGCGGCGCGTGGCGACATCCATCACGACGGTGTCATCCCCTCGTATTCAAACCCCGATTTCAACGGCTTCTGGGCCTGGGATTCCTGGAAGCACACGGCAGCGCTGGCTCACTTTGCACCAGCACTGGCACGCGACCAGATGCGCGCCATGTTCGACTACCAGGCCGCCGACGGCATGGTTCCCGACTGTATCTACCTGGATAAGGCGAACAACAACGAGCGGGACAGCAAACCGCCGCTCGCCGTATGGGCGGCGCTGGAGCTGTACCGTGCCTCCGGCGACAAGGCCTTCCTGGTCGAGATGTACGACAAGCTGGTGCGCTATCACCGCTGGTGGTTCAAGGCACGCGACCACGATCACAACGGCCTGGCCGAATTTGGTTCGACGGACGGAACCAAGATCGCCGCCGCGTGGGAAAGCGGCATGGACAACGCTGTTCGCTTCGACGACGCCGCGATGCTCGCCAATGGCGAAGCTGCCTGGTCCATCGACCAGGAGTCTGTCGATCTCAACACCTATCTCTACAAGGAAAAGCTCGACCTGGCGCAAGTCGCAGCCGTCCTCGGCAAAACCCAGGATCACCAGCAGTGGCTGAAAGAAGCCGCGGCAATGAAGGCTCCTATTCAAGCGCGGATGTTCGACGAGACGCTGGGTTACTTCTTCGACGCCAAACTGGGCCGCGATGATCACGTGCGCATTTATGGTTCGGAGGGCTGGACACCCCTTTGGGCCGGCGTGGCAAGCGCCGATCAGGCCCGCGCCGTGGTTCGAGTGATGTTGGACCCCCACAAGTTCGCCACGGTCATGCCATTCCCGACGCTTGCCGCGGACGATCCGCGGTTCTCGCCGATCAAGGGCTATTGGCGCGGCCCCGTCTGGCTCGACCAGGCCTATTTCGGCGTGGAGGCGCTGAGGCGTTACGGCTACGCACAGCAGGCTGACACCATGGCCCGCCGCCTGGTGCTCAACGCCAAGGGCCTGACGCAGCAGGCCCCCTTCTATGAAAACTACGACCCGTTGACCGGCCAGGGCTATCAGTCGCGCAACTTCAGCTGGTCGGCGGCCAGCTATCTGCTGCTGTTGCAGAAGAGGACAGGGGAGACACAAGCCGCTCTCCAAACCGAGTAATGGCCGCGATGTAAACCTGCTGCGAGCGGCGTCGGGAAATCACCGAGACACCGAGGTCGGTGATCCTTAACCCTTTCGGTATCAACTTCAGATGCCACCCTCAATCGTGATGAGATCGATATCTTTCTCGCGCTGGACGGCTGGCGGTAGCGCCGCACTCAGCGCCTAGACACGCAAGCCGGCTCGTATGCGGCAGGGCGTCGCAGTGCGACAGGACGCATTTTATAAGATGTATTCTTGATACATCTTTAAAGCGACAGGCGCATATCCCCATGCTTACCCAAGCCCAACGCGACATCGTCAAAAGCTGCGTGCCAGCTCTGAAGGCGCACGGACTGACACTGACGAAGAACTTCTATTCGCGCATGTTCCAGGCGAATCCCGAACTCAAGCACTTGTTCAACATGAGCCATCAGGCTACCGGCGAACAGCAGCAGGCGCTTGCGCTGGCCGTGCTTGGCTACGCGGAAAACATCGACGATACGTCAGTGCTGGCGCCGGTGATCAAGGTGATAACGGCCAAGCACGTAAGCATGGGCATTCGCGCGGAGCACTATCCCATCGTCGGTCGCCATCTGCTTGCGGCCATCGGCGAAGTGATGGGGAGCGCCGCGACAACGCAGGTGCTGGAAGCGTGGGCCGCAGCGTACGGGCAACTGGCCGACGCGCTCATTGAAGCCGAACAGGCCCTGTATACAAACGCCGCTACGACGAAAGGCGGCTGGTCCGGCTGGCGTCCGTTCCGGGTGATTCGCACGGTGCGCGAAAGCAGCGAAATTGCCTCGTTCTATCTAAAGCCAACGGATGACGGATTGCTGCCGCCCTTTCAGCCGGGGCAGTTCGTGTCGGTGCGCACGATGGACGCGACCGGCATGACGCAGGTGCGCCAATACAGCCTATCGGATGCGCCGCATCACGATCATCTGCGCCTCACCGTAAAACGCCAAGATGCCAGTGGGCATGCGCCGGCAGGAAAGGTATCCACCGCGCTCCATGTCGGTGTCGGCGAAGGCGATGTCATCGAGCTTTCTTTCCCGCAGGGCCACTTCATGGTGGATCAGGAGAAAGACACGCCACTGGTATTGCTGAGTGGTGGTGTGGGCATCACGCCGATGCTAGGCATGTTGGGACATATCGCCAGGGAACAGCCGAAGCGCCTGATCCATTTTGCTCATGCCACGCGCAATCGCGACGTACACGCCATGAACGATTGGATCAGGACGATGGCCGAACGGCATGAGAAGTTGAAGGTGGAGATCTACTACGAGGAGATCGGCGCGGCCGACGTCGCGGGCCGGCACTACGACAAACAAGGTCGTATCGATGCCGGGCAGATTGCCGTACAGGATCACCTGGCTGATGCGGACTATTACATCTGCGGTCCACGCGGCTTCATGAGCGCGCAGATGGCCTCGCTGAAGCAGGCGGGCATACCAGATTCGCGCATCCACGCCGAGTTCTTTGGCGCATCGCTCGGCTGACGCGCGGCGATCAGGTCACGATGTTGAGCGCGATCCGCAATTTCCCCGGTCGCGCCACCAACTGCTTCAGTGTGTAGCTATCCAATACGCCGAGAAAGCTTTCGCGCGCTTCGTCCAGCACATGGCGTAGCGCGCAGACTGGCGTGATGGTGCACGTGTTTTCGGAACCGAAGCATTCCACGATCGCAAAATCCGGCTCCATCGCGCGGACGACATCACCTATGCAAACTTGCGCCGGATCACCAGCCAGCTTCAGCCCACCACTGCGTCCACGCAGCGCATCGACATAGCCGAGCGCCGCCAATCGCTGCGTTACTTTCATCAGATGATTTTTTGAAATCTCAAATTGAGTAGCGATTTCGTGGATGGACGAACGGCGGTCGCCTTGCACGGCCAGGTACATCAGCAAGCGCAAGGAGTAGTCGGTTTGAAGGGTCAGTCTCATTGCGATGGGTTCCGAAGGAGCGCCCATGCTACCCGCGCATGCCGGCAAGGTGGTCGGGCGATTTGCTGGTAGATGGGTTGGGGCGGTTCCTGGCGGCGCACTTAATCCGTCACGCACTCATAACGAACATGTAACCGGGGTTTCCCCCTCGCGGCAGCATGGTGCGGGCGGGGTAACTTTTCGTCCACGACTATTTCGGTAGCCCACGAGACCACTTCCCGACCGGGAGAACGTCATGACGCGCATGTATATCGATTGTCGCGAATTTCCGAGCGAAATGAACTGTTCAGTCGCGCTTTCTGCAGATTCCGAAAGCGAGCTTCTTGAGGCGGCCGTCCAGCATGCGGTCACCGTGCACAAGCACGTCGACACGTCAGAACTACGTTCACAGCTGAAGACTCTGTTTCACCAAGGCACTCCGCCGCTTGCCGCGCCGCCACGTGCTTAGGTGCGCCGGCTGAGCCTGTGAAGTACTGATACGGGCTGCACCCGCTGGGGCCGCTTAAAGGGGCAGTTGGGCCTACAATCGCCCGATGGACTATCAGCTCATCATCAAGTTCTGGCGCAAGTCTCTGGCCGACGAAGCCTTTCTTGCGGCGATGGAGGGTAAGTTGAAGGAGGCATTGGGCGATGCAGTCGAACTGGAGGGCTACGATGTCAGTCCAAAAGAGATCAATCTGTTCATGCTCACGTCCGACCCGCGACATTCCTTTCGGCGCGCAAAAGACGTTCTGGAAGAATTGGGCGTTCTGAACAGCATGTCAGCCGCCTTCCGCGTGGTGGGCGGCACCCGCTTCACATCAATCTGGCCGCTACGCGCCACTCGCAAGTTCAAGCTGCCGTAGTGCCAGTGAAGGCCTGACGATTCGCCAGAAGCGGAGCCGGGATCTTTACGATGGTGCGAAATCACGGCAACGGCTGTCTTCTAGAGCGGATCGGTCGTAGATATATCACTCACTTGGGCCATTGTTACGTGTTCGAAGTCATCACCTTCTGGACGATCTTCCACGTTCCATGAACCTTCAAGCATGACAGCATGTCCGTGAAGACCCGCGGCGGGACTTGGAATTTCACCTTCACGACCGCGAGTTCCTTCTCAACATCTATGGAAAGGATCTGGTCATCGCGCTCGAAGCCCTGCTGTTTCGGAGCTCTCATGTTGCGTACGGCGGCTAGCCACGCCGCAATCGGCGTCACACTCACGTCGCCGTCTTCGCCGATCTTTGTCACGAAACTCGATGGATGAAATACGGATGCAAATTTCTCGGCATCCATTTCATAGGCGGCGTCGAAATAGGTCTGAGCGATCGATCGCAAAGCGGAAACATCGGAATCCATAGCGGCCCTCGAAAGTTGGTTGCGCTGAGCCGCTTCATGCGACCCGGCAGTTTTCCGTGCCAAGCGTGTGCCTCGGCCGAAAGTCTTGGCGTTACGTTGCCGAGCAAGCGTAGGGCGGGGCCGCTTATGAGGCTAGTCCTGTTGCGACGGAAGGTGTCATGAGCGATATTCATAAATTATGAGGAACGAACTGAACGAACTTGCTACTTTTGCGATGGTTGCCCGAGAACGAAGCTTTACTCGAGCAGCGGCAAAGCTAGGCGTCTCGCAGTCGGCGCTGAGCCACACGATCCGCGGGCTCGAAGAGCGGCTCGAGCTGCATCTTCTCGCTCGGACAACGAAGAGCGTCGCGCCAACCGCTGCAGGGGCCGATCTCTTGAAAGATTTGTCTCCGGCGCTTGAGCAGATAGCTCAGGCCCTGGACAGAGCGCGAAGCGTCCGCCGCCGCCCTGCGGGCCGCCTTCGCATTGTGATGTCACGCTCGGCCGCGGTAATGGTGTTATTGCCACGGCTCAAGGCATTCGCTGAGGCCTATCCTGACATCGTTCTCGACGTTGTCACCGTTACTGGCCCCGTGGATCTCGTTGCGGGCGAGTTCGATGCCGGCATTCAGCTCGGCGAGTACATTCAGAAGGACATGATCGCAGTGCGCGTCACGCCGGAGTTGCGACTGGCAGTAGTGGGATCGCCTGGCTATTTTTCGTCACGAAGCATTCCACAGAAGCCGACGGATCTCAGTGAACATCGATGCATAACACTGCGCCTTCCGAGTGGTCCCTATCGATGGGAGTTCGAGCGCGGACGAAAGTCAGTCACGATCAGCGTGAACGGCCCGCTCATCATCGACGACACGCACTTGGTGATTCAGGCGGCACTCGCTGGAGCGGGCCTCGGTTTCGTCTATGAAGAGCAGGTTGCAGGGGACATCGCTGAGGGGCTGCTTATCCGTGTCCTGGAGGATTGGACGCCGCCGATTCCCGGCTTCTTTATGTACTATCCCAGTCGTCAGCATCAGCCTTCTGCACTGTCTGCGCTGGTGAACACGCTGCGACTCTCGTGAGAAGAGTTGGGGTGCGCGAGATGATGCGGGACTGGCCTAGGGATCACTTCGGTTTGTGTCGTCGATCTGGACGTGACGAGAGACCATGAGAAGGCCGTGAATTGACGCGCTTCTTCAACACAAAGGGGATGCTTTGTGGCCGGAACGTGTCCGCGTCCGACCCGGAGCAGACATTACGCTTAGAAGGGATGTGATTCTGGAGGGAGAAATGAGTGAGTCGATAACTACGGCTAGACGCGCGGCTCAGTGGCTCGTGGCCTTTATGTCCGCGGGGCCATTTGCCATCGGCCTCGATTTGGCATTTCACATATTTCCGGCGACTCCGGTCATCGAGCAAATGCGAGGAGGGGAAGCCAGTGTGCATGTTGCTTGGGTGGCATGCGGTTTCATAGGAATTGCCGCAATCATTTTCCTCGGTCGCCGTCCGCTGCTCGGCTTCCTGCTTTCGACAGTCCTGGCCGTTCTGTATGTGATTTCAGGGGCAGCGCTATGGCATCACCTCACCTTCTATACCTTGATTGCGTCGGCAGTTCCTTTCATCGCAGGCTACGCAGCCTTCGGAGCACGTCGAAGGCCGACCAGGGATGGCTAATGCTGTCCTAACGTCCACTTTCAACTGCGGATATGCTTTCGGTGACAGCTTAAGGAAGGAATTATTGGACGCGCCGGCGATTGTTCACGAAAGAAATCTGAGGGTACGGGACGTCTTGGCCCCGGCAGCCGTAGTTGTCGTTGCGTCTTTCTTTCAGTCCATACCTGTTGGCGTCTGTGTGACCTTCGCTGTGGCGTTGGCTCTGGCCGCCTTCATTACCTATCGGCCTCGCCAGAGGACGTGGCCATGCTCGCTTCCAACCCAAGGCAGAGATTCCGTTAGCACTGCAGCGATGCCCCTGATACCCATCGGCCTCCCAATCATCGCCGAATGGTGTCGACGGACAGGGGCATCGGTACGCGCAACCTCCGGCTATGGCTCAGCCAGCGCGACGAATCACTCCAGCCGCACCATCGCTACACCATGCGACGGCACCTCCGCCGAGAAGCTGCCCTTGGCGTTGGGCAAGTCTTTGTGAGCCCACAGGTCGCGTACCTTCAGGCTCAATGATGAAGGAAGGTGCAAGTCGTCCCATGTCACGGTAACCGTGTGGCTGGCGCTGCTGCGATTCAAAAGAACGACGGCGCGGCCTCCACCTTGCAGCGGCCGAGCCCAGACTTCGAAGTCGCCATGTTTGGCGACGCGACGAGCCTGGATGCCTAGCGGGTCTTGATCGACGGCGATCACTTCCTTGTTGGTCAAGATGGCTTTGATCTCCGGCGTCATGGCGGCGAGGTCGTTGCCGGCCATCAAGGGTGCTGCCAACGCGGCCCACAGGCTGAAGTGCGATTTGTATTCCTCCAGCGTCATCTTGCCGTTGCCGACTTCCAGCATGTCCGGATCATTCCAGTGACCGGGGCCGGAATAGCTTTCCAGGCCGACCTGCAGATCAAGAATATCCATCACGCCGTGCTCGTAGCCGTGCTTGCCTTGCCAGTGGTCGTAGATGTCGTCGGTGGTACGCCACAGGTTGCCGATCGTCTTGCCCCACAGCCACGGCTTGTTCAAACCCCATTCGCAAATGCTGAAGACGATGGGCCGGCCTGATGCGCGCAAGGCGTCGCTCATGGTCTCGTAGGTCGATTTGGCGTCCTGGGTGTAGGTGGAGCACCAGTCGTATTTCAGATAGTCGACACCCCAGGAGGCGTAAGTACGCGCGTCCTGAAACTCGTGCCCCAAACTGCCCGGGTGCTTGCCGCAGGTCAGCTTGCCCGCATCGGAGTAGATGCCGAACTTCAGGCCCCGGGAGTGGATGTACTCGCCAAGCGCGGCCATGCCGGAAGGAAAGCGTTTGGCATCGGCGACGATTTGCCCTTTGGCGTCACGCCCGCTCTGCCAGCAATCGTCGATGACGATGTACTCGTAGCCGGCGTCTTTCATGCCGGAACTGACCATGGCGTCGGCGGCTTGGCGAATCACCGTCTCGTTGATCTCGCAGCCGAACTTGTTCCAGGTGTTCCAGCCCATCGGCGGCGTCAAGGCGAGGCCATTGGATTGTCGGGGCGGCTGCGGCGGAGAGGTTTCGGCCTGAGCCGGAACGGCATGCATGGCGCCGAGGACCAGAAGGCTGATCAGAAAACTAAAGATCCGCTTCACGGGAAGTCCTTCCAATAAGTGAAATACGAAGAGGCCGCCTCGCGGTAGGCGAAGACGGCCTTCAAGAGAGATCAGGCATCAACGCGGATCATCACCACGCCGTGCGAGGGCACGTCGGCGGCGAAGCTTCCCTTTGCCTTGGGCAGGTTCTTGTGAGTCCACAGGTCGCGCACGCTACGCTCCAGCGTTGCCGGGTAACCCAGCGCCTCCCAGCTCACGCTGATCCGGTGAGCTTCTTTGCTGCGATTGAACAGCACGATCGCGCGACCGCCACCTTTCAGAGGCTTGGCCCAAACTTCATAGTCGCCGTCCCTCGCAACGCGTCGGCCCTGAACGCCCAGGGCATCCTGGTCGACCGCGATAATGTCCTTGTTGGTGAGGATCGACTTGGTCTCTGCACTCATGTTCGCCAAGTCGTTGCCGGCGATCAGCGGCGCGGCCAGCACGGCCCACAGGCTGAAGTGCGATTTGTATTCCTCGAAGGTCATGTCGCCGTTGCCGACTTCGAGCATGTCCGGGTCGTTCCAATGGCCGGGGCCGGCGTAGCCCTCCAGGCCCACCTGCATGTCCAGGATGTTGGTCATGCCGTTGTAGTGGCCATCGCGACTCTCCCAGCCGTCGTAGATGTCGCCCGTGGTGCGCCACAGGTTGCCGATGGTCTCGCCCCACAGCCAAGGCTTGTTGCGGCCCCAGTCGCAGAGACTGAACACGATGTCCCGGCCGGAAGCGCGCAAGGCATCGCTCATGGTCTCGTAGGACGATTTGCCGTCCTGGGTGTAGGTCGAACACCAGTCGTATTTCAGATAGTCCACGCCCCAGGCGGCGTATTGGCGGGCGTCCTGGTATTCAAAGCCGCGGCTGCCTGGGCGGCCCGCGCAGGTCTTCTTTCCTGCGTCGGAATAGATGCCGAACTTCAGGCCCTTGGCGTGGATGTAGTCCGCCAGCGCCTTGATGCCCGAGGGAAAGCGCTTGGCATCCGCCTGGATGTCGCCGTTGGCGTCGCGCTCGCCGTGCCAGCAGTCGTCGATGACCACATACCGATAGCCGGCATCTTTCATCCCCGAGCTGACCATCGCATCAGCCGCCGCACGGATCACGCCCTCGTTGATGTCGCAGCCGAACTTGTTCCACGAGTTCCAGCCCATGGGTGGCGTCAGGGCCAGCCCGTTGGCCTGTCGAGGTGGTTGCGGGGGTGCTGCTTCCGCGCTTGCAAACGAGGCCACGAAGCACAGGCCGAACGCCAACAAAGCCAAGGCGAACCGTTTCATTGCATTCCTTTATCGAGATCGTCTGGTGAGTGCTTGCCCGGCCAGGATGGCCCCATGTCGCCGCCTGATTAGCGTCGAATGTCAGCTAGCGCGATGTCCCCCTCCCCTTGCTCGCAGGGGGAGGCCGGGAGGGGTGAACACTTGAGAAAGCGCTTCGGGAGAGGCTTTCTCAAGTGTTCACCCCTCCCCAGCCCTCCCCTGCAAGCAAGGGAGGGAGCCCAAAGCTCGCGTCGCTGAGATTCGATGCTAGTCAGATGCCGTCATGGTCACCCTGCATCCGATAGTATTTGTATGACAATAACATTATAGATAGCAAGTAGCCGCGAGGCCGGGAAGTGCTGGGGAGGTCGAACACGTGCGAATCATCGGAAACTGTGAAGGGCGTGCCGTTCGGGAGATCGTTCTCGGCAAGCCCGGGGGACTAAGCGCCACCGTCATCACCTGGGGCGCGACGCTCAGCCGCCTGAGCGTGCCCTTGCAAGAGGGTCGGCGTCAGGACGTGATCCTGGGATGTGAAGATTTCGACGAGTATCTCGCCCACGGCGCGCACATGGGCGCGATCGCCGGAAGGGTCGCCAACCGCATCGGTGACGGGTCATTCGAACTGGACGGCAAGGTCTACACCCTGCCTAGAAACGATCGAGGCCGATGCACCCTGCACGGCGGTGGGGGCGGCTTCGGCCAACGGCCCTGGCAATTGCTGGAATATGACGAACACCAGGTCACGCTCGCCTTGGTTTCCCCGGACGGCGACCTTGGTTTCCCCGGAACCGTATCCGTCGTCTGCACCTATCGCCTGCTGCCGCCGTCCACGCTTCGCATCGAGATCCACGCGGAAACCGACGCGCCCACGCCGCTGAACCTGGCGACGCATAGTTACTTCAATCTCGACGGCAGCCCGACGATTGACCAGCATCTGTTGGCCATCAATGCCGAGTCCTACACACCGGTCGACGCGAACTGCATTCCGACAGGGGATATCCGATCTGTCGATGGAACACCTTACGACTTTCGAAGCCCGCGCGTCGTAGGCGCGGAAACCTTCGACATCAACTATGTACTCGATCCACAGACCCGAGATCGCGCATCCCTTGCGCACGCCGCCAGTCTGATGAGTTCCACAAACGGCCTTGGCCTCGAGATCTGGACGACGGAGCCCGCGCTGCAGTTCTACGATGCGCAAAGCCTGAGTACGCGACGCTTCAAATCACGCGCCGGACTGTGCCTGGAGCCGCAGGGCTTTCCCAACGCCCCCAATCAACCCAACTTTCCAAGCGTCATCCTGAGACCGGGAACACCCTATCGCCAGGTGACGGAGTACCGGCTGAGCTTGGGATAGGTTGTCGCAAGTGTTCACCCCCTCCCGACCTCCCCCTGTCCCACGGGACTAGCTTCGCGTCGCAAGCAGGGGGAGGAGAAAATAACGTCGGCTGAGATTCGACGCTAATCACGACCGGAGGGATAGGAAGATCGGCGATACGGATTGGATCATCAAGGTCCGTTCGTCAATGCGGCCGTCGTGACACTCTCAGTCTCTTTGCCTTCCGGCTTACGGTCCTTGTCGCCGTCTTTGTCACCATCTTTGTCGCCCGGTTTGCGTTGGCGGTCCAGGTGGCGAATACCGGCGAATTGGTAGTACACCTTGGTTTGAACGGGTCCGGTTACATAGGCTTTCTTGGTGACATCCCAATGCTTCGCCGCGGGATCGACGAAGGTGGCGATCACATACACCATTGTCGAGGGGAAGGGATCGCGAACCGTGCCTGCGCAGATGGGGCCGTCCACATCCGGCACGCTCTTGGAGTCGGTCGTAAACCGCTGCCTCGGGATGCCTTTGCTGCAGTCATAGACATTGGGTTCGCCCACCTTATAGACCGCAAGCACATGCGGACGGTCGCTGGTGTGGGCGATCACGCAACGGATCGTCCGCTCCAGCATCTGAGGCGCGCACTTGGTCGTGGTCCAAGGGCGGATCGGCAACTTGTTGAAGGTGTAAGGCTCCTGCTCGCCATTGAGAGCCTCGATCGAGGCCACGCGTGGGAGTTGATAGATCACCGCCTGCTGCAGCTGTAAGGGATGACCGCCGGCCGGTGCTTGAAAATGCAGTGCGAAACTCCCATCGGCGGCGTCGAGCGATCCGGCATCATAGATAGGCAGGCGTGGATGCAAGGCCAGTGGCGCGCTGCCTGCGTCCAAGAGCGTCACGTTTTGGATGATGATCGGATCGGGTGCGTTGAAATCCACACCGGTAAAGGTCGCCCCCACATGGAACTGAGCGCCGCCGTTGACGATGCCCGCAGGACCGCCCCAGGCTGGATTGGGTGTGGACCAGGTAATCCGGTATTTGTGGTAATTGCTGCCGTGATACATCCCCATGCCCGTGGGCGTTACCGTTGGAGTGATCCATGGGCTGCTGGGGCCGGTCCAGGACCAGGTGAGGTTGATCGCCGGCAAGGAACTCAAAAAATCGATCGTCAGACTGCGGCCGGCCTGCATATTGGGATTGACCAAATCCCAGTTGTGCATGGTCTGCACCGACAGACCGACATTGGTGGCCAAAATCCCATAGCCCCGATCGCTGATGTGACGTCGATAGGTGGTGCGAGCGAGGCCGTCGAGATTGCAGCCGGCAGGCATCAAATGACGCGTGGCTCCATCTTCGCCTGGGGCGGGGCCGGGGTTTACGCCGTCGCAGCCGGTCGGCGGATCCTCATCGCTATGGTTCAGGCCATAGGTGTGGCCGCCCTCGTGCGCGGCGGTACCGCCAATCGCCTGCGCCCAATGATCGAGCGTGGCATTGGCGCCAGTCAGCGCGCCGGTCATCGAGCAACCGCCCACGCCGTTGCCTCCCTCGCAGACGGTGTAGGCACCAGCCCAGACCCGGCCATGCTCTACATCGAAATTCGTCGTGGGCGACTTACCCCAAGCGCCGCCGGGATCACTGTTGTCGGAACCGACAGCCTCGGTATGACGCAGCGCGGGCGCCATTGGCAAGGTGTCGGGATTGGTCGTGGTCTGCAAAACCTGGACGTTGAACTCGCAAAAATCATCGACCACCACATCATGAATGCGGTCGCGTAGCTGGGCCGTGGTGCCGATCGTGTTATCCAGTTGCGCTACATCGAAATGCTTCGCCGGGCTTTCACCCGTGAAGTTATTCGGATAGGTGTTGTCGTCGGCTGTTGGGAAATACAAATAAAATTTGTGGCTCTTGGCATTATCCGTATTGCCGTAACTGAGCGGACAAGTAGGCGAGGCGCTAAGACTGGTCGCGACCAGGCAAAGCGTGGCTATGAAGGCGAGCCGTATGAGGTGTGCGGTGCGTACGTACATGTGATCCCCCTCGTAGAAAGGTGAGGAAAGCAACGATGTACAACGAATTAGGAACGCGAACCGAACCCGCGTAGCGTAGGAAGCCCGGCTAAATTCAAGGAAGCATAGGGCCGGTGATCTATACGCCGCCAGGTTTCAGCGGTCAAGTTTAAAAGCGGCGCGCCGGTTTATTTATTCCATAACTCGAAAATTTCTCAGCCGAGAATAAATATTTCCATCAAAACGAACGCTTCGAGGTGAAGACGGCGTTGACCTGAGCGATACACGCGCACGGCCTTGGGACAACGAAACTCCGGAATCGTGTAGCCAGCGTAGAAACAATGTGAATATTTGCGACTTGCCAGGATAGGCCATACATTGCCGCCCACCTTGGGAACTTCGGAGGGTGTTGTCATGCAGCACTGTAGAAGTTGGGCCGTGGCATTAACCAGCGCGCTTCTCGCATTTGCTGGGATGCCTAACGCAAGTAAAGCCGCCGATTTGTTCAATAACACGAACACGATGCAGGTGAACTACTGCCCCTCACCCTTCGTCAATTGCCCGCCACGATTCAAGCTGAGCGCTCCGGCAACGATTGATGTCATCCAGACTTATCATCGCGCAGGCGCGGCCACTGCCGGCAAGACGATTGGCCTCAGGGATGCGAGCGGCAGCATGGTGCTGGGACCTTTGCAGGTCACCACCCAGCCTGCCTCGCCGGGCTTTGAAAATTGGATCGCGTCCGTAGGCGGGCAGCAGTTGCCTGCCGGCACCTATACGGTGATCGACTCTCAGGCGGATACGTGGTCTCAGAATGTCCAATCCTGCGATGGTCCCGGCGTGGCCGGGGCCGCATGCAACAAAGGGTTCGCCATTGTGAGAGGTGGCGCGCCCGACCCCAGCGAAAGCATTACCGATTGCTCCGCGACATGTACGGTGCCGCCGGCAACGACATCTCCCCCGGCCTTTGCCTGCTCGGCGCACGGGCCCAAGTCAACATGCAAACGAGCGGCGGCATCGACCGATAACCCTGGTGGCGGCGTATTTTGCACCGACGGCAAGAACACCACGACCTGCAATTGCCAAACGGGCTGCACGACGCACTAGTTCGGTGCGTAGTGCGCGAGCCTGTGTCCCAACCTGGTTGGCGCCATATGGGATACGCCCATCTCCGCATTGATCAGAGATGGGCGTCTATACGCCCATTGCCTCGGACAGCGAAGGCACCTCTTGCGAGGTGCCTTCGCTTCAACATCGATGCTGCACCGTTATAACCGATGCCCATCTGCCCTACCGGCTAGCCAAGGCGCCCCGCGATAGGAATCGGCGACCACCCAAGCGCCGCAGGCAATGGCCGCCGAAATCACGAAGGCCGTCCACTGCATGCGATCCGTTGAGTGGGTGAAAAGCCCGGGCCCCCAGATGACCAGCGTGATGATGCCCAGCATGGCCGCCTCCAGCGTGGCCGCAAGACGCGGAAGGAAGCCGAACAGCACGCCGATGCATGCGGCAATGCTTCCCGCACCCGTCAGATAAGCCCACCCAAGGTGATAAGGCAGCCACGCCGGCATAAGTTCGACGGTCTGCGGGCTATAGAAGAAATGGGAAAGCCCGATCATGGGCAGTGAAAGCGCGAACAGCAGTCTCGCGTTGCGCACCCCCTTCGCACCCGTGGCGAATGTCTGGGACTTCCCATCGCGCGCATGCAAGGCAAACAACACCCAACCGCCCGCCAGGATCACCGTGATCTCGCCAAGGCCCAGCCAGGTAGCCTCCATCTGCGGTACGGACAGCACAGCCGGGAGCTTCAGTAACACCGCCCACAGCAGGAGGAAAATCAGCAGCGCAGCGGAGACAAGCTTGGCCGTCGACCGGATGAGCAGGCCAACACCCGTCACCAGTTCGATGGCCGCAAAAGCGTAGGCGAAGAACGAACGTGCCGGCAGATGCTCTATGGGAATGCGCTGCCAGTCCAGCGCAAAATCGCCATAGATGAAGCCCAGAATGCCTAGGCTAATCATCGTTAGCGCAAAGGCTGCATGCGACCAGGACAACTGGCCCGCACCGGCGTCGACGATCAGGTCATCCGTACGAAGCACCGGCATTTCGAACGGCGCTTCACTCTCTCGAACCGAACTAGCCATACCTTGTCTCCTTCGTTGCATGAGGGGCCCGCAGGCATCGGTACTGAAGGGGGTGGATAGTTACTACTTAAGCCAGCCGCGAGGATAAGTCATAACGGCGGCGGCTGTACGATGTGAAATCGCCGGACAACACCTACAGCCGGTGCACGGTCGCAAGCCATCAGCGTCGAATCTCAGCTATGCAAGTTGTCCGCCCCCCCCTGCTCGCTTGTCTCTTGTGCACATTTCACGCAGAGGTGTTGCACTTGAGTCTAGAGACCGCCAAAGCTCTTTCACGCGTAACGGTTCGGCACTAATTAGTCAGTCGATCGAACAGCAGGTTCCAGACCCGGTCATCCGAAATGCGAATGCCTGTAACGCTTCCGTCGGGGCCACGCACTGGGCGCAACATCATGTCGTCCGATATAAAGGCGTCTGAATAAGCGGGAACGAATAAACGACTCTGGCTCGGACGACCTTCAGCAATTACGTTCAAGCCACCTGCTACAGCCGTTACCTGATACGTCACTGGCACCTCATCGTTGTGATAACGGCCTGAGATGCGTACGAGGTCGGCTGGTGTCGGTGCATACACCGCAGCTCGCGCGTAAACGGTGGCGTCCCCTTCGGAGTGAAGGCTAATACGGCCATCAGAAAGCTCCGCACCGGTTTTAGCGATCGAGCCATCTCCTCGCTTGAACGCAAATGTTCCGTCCGCTGCTGCCATCACGATTAGGCCGGTGTCCGTCTGTAAACGCTTATCGCGCAATGTCAGGCGCAGCGGGGAGCCATCGCGCTCGCTCTCATACATTCCGGCGAGAGTTGTGGGCGGCGTCACTGTATACGGTGTGTGCTCTGACTTTGTTTCAGGCAGATAACGATCAGCCACCGAGTGCGCCAGGTCGGAAGTAAGCGCGTTATCGGCGTTGCACAGGATGGCGATAGACAAATGCTGATCGGGATAACGGCCCAGCCAAGCGCGATAACCCGCCGTGGAGCCGTCATGGGACATTTCGCGCACTCCATGATAGCTGTGCGCAAATAGACCTCGCGCGTAAATGGTGGGGCGCCCGTCAGCCAGCAGCGTGCGCGTCTGCAATGCTTGGGCGACGAATGCGGCCAGGCGCCCATCGCCCAGCGCCCTGTTCCAAGTCAACAAGTCGCCGACGGTGGTGAGCAGGCCGCCATGCCCGTAGGTGTTTTCAAACGGCATCATCTGTTCATAAATACCATCGGACACGCGGTGATAAGCGACCGCCCGATCGCGCACAACGCGGCGGAAGTCGTCACGCCATTGCGTATGCGTCATGCCTAGCGGAACAAACAAGTGCTCCCGCGTGAAATCGGCGAACGTGGAGCCACTCACTCGCTGGACGATGAGTGCGAGCAAGTTATAGCCCGTGTTGGTGTATGACCACGCCGTGCCAGGTATGAAATTCAGCGCGCGTTGACGCCCCACGACATGCAGCACATCTGTCATGTCGTAAACACGTTCGGTTCTCGGCCAACCGGCCATCGCCTCGATGTCGCCCCAGTCGCGGAGTCCACTGGTGTGCCCTAGTAGTTCGGCGATAGTGATCCGATGTCCGTAATCCGGTATTTCGGGAACGAATTTTCGAACATCGTCGTCAAGCGAAAGCCGCTTTTCGTTCACAAGAATCAGTGTCGCGGCAGCTGTGAACTGTTTACTTACCGATCCTGCCTCGAACACGGTATCGACACTGATCGGTACCTCATGCTCCAGATCAGCCATACCGAAGGCGCGTCGTATGGGAGCGCTGTCGCCAGATTGAACGCCTACCGCACAACCAGGTATATCGGCAGACCCTGCGCGCGGAAGTGCTGCATCGATCTTTGCAGCGGATGAGCCCTCTGCGGTTGCAGCCGCCATGCTCAAGGTCAACACGATTGTCAGCAACAGGGTCTTCATTGATTTCACACGCCACCGTAGGCGGCCTCGTCGATGCAACGGATGAAGCTACGCAAATCCATCAGGCTTGCAAGTGGCTTTATTCACGAGCTCAGCTCCATCTCGGGGTACTTAATGGGTCGAAAGCAGACCTCCCGAGCTTGCCCAGCGGGCAACGGCTACGCAAGGCTGACCCGCCTTGCGAGTGGCATTTGGTGCAACGAGAGTGCTACATGGCAAATACCGGAACCGCTAACCCAAAGACGGGTAAGGCTTAATTGGATTTGCCGGCCCTATCCGTCGCTGGGGTGACGACAATGAGAGGCTATCGCGAGCACCCGCCCCTCACCCCAACCCTCTCCCCGGCGGGGAGAGGGAGCCATGCGGATCGCCGAAGGCGTTGAACAGGCTTAGCGACCGATCTCGCGCAGCCGCTTGCCCGCCATCAGCTTGCCCTCGATCTGCTCCAACGTGACGCCCTTGGTTTCCGGCACCAGCCAGAACGTCAGTACGATGAAGACCAGGTTGAGTCCGGCGTAGAGCCCGAACGTGGCGGCGTTGCCGATGCCGTGCAGCAGGCTGAGGAAGGTGGCGCCAACAATCATGTTGGCGATCCAGTTGGTGAAGGTCGAACAGCCGATGCCGAAGTCGCGCCCCTTCAGCGGCTGCACTTCCGAGCACAGCGTCCACACCAGCGGGCCGGCGGACATCGCAAAGCCCACGATGAAAACCAGCAGCATGCCGACGGTGAAGATCTGTTCGACATGCGTGGTGATGCCCCCGTGCATCATCGCGCCAACGACGCCCAGACCCAGCGCCATCACCACGAAGCCAATGTAAAGAATCGGCTTGCGGCCGAGGCGATCCACCAGGCCGATGGCAATGAAGGTCGCCAGGACATTGGTGAGGCCCACCGCGGCGGTAAACCACAGCTGCGACTGCGTGTCGTAACCCATGCCTTCAAAAATGCGCGGCGCGTAGTACATCACCACGTTCATGCCGGTGAACTGCTGCATCAATTGCAGCAGCACGCCGAGGCCCACTGAACGGCGGAAGTTGGTGTTCTCCAGAAACAGATGCCAGCCGCGCTGCGGCGTCTTCAACTGTTCGGAGATGTCGGTCATTTCGCGATGCGCCACGCTCTCATCGCCGCGCAGGCGCATCAGCACGCCATGCGCCTCGCGCACACGGCCACGCATCATCAACCAGCGCGGGCTATCCGGCAGGAAAAACACACCAAGCAGGAACAACGCACCGGGAATCGCGATGATGCCCAGCATCCAGCGCCAGTTGCCGCTGTAGCTGAAGGCTGTGTCGGACAGGAACGCCACCAGGATGCCGATGGTGATCATCAATTGATAAAGCGAAATCATCGCGCCGCGAATATGTTCCGGCGCCACCTCGGCCAGATACAGCGGTGCCGTGAAGGTCGCGATGCCGATGGCGAGACCAAGGATCAGGCGGGCGGCAATCAACGCCTCGGGCGACCAGGCACCACCGCAGAGCAATGAGCCGGCCACGAACAGCACGGCGCCCAGAATCAGCGAACGCTTGCGGCCCAGCGCGGCCGACATCCAGCTTGCGCCCAGGGCGCCGATGGCCGCGCCGAGCATCATGCTGCTCACGATCCACTCGATCATGTGATCGGAAATCTGGAATTCTTTCTGGATGAACTGGCTGGCACCGGAGATCACGCCGATGTCCAGACCGAACATCAGCCCGGCGAGCGCGGCAAGAACACAGGTGAAGACGGCGGTGGTGCGTGAGGCAGCCACCGGGACGGCGGGCGAGGCGGAGACGGTCGGAGCAACGGTATTCATGGATGAATTCCTGCGGTCACTGGTGACGGGTAGGCAACGCATGGCCTTCCGTGGTCGATTACCCGTCGCGGATCGGCGTGCCGGCAAACCGCGGTTCGCGCAGCCCGACCATGCCGCCAGGGAAAGCGAACAGCGCCCCGGCATGGGGATCGGCAGCGAGTTGCGCAGCGGTCAAACCGTCACGTGCGCTGGTGACGTAAAGCGTTTTCAGATCGGGACCGCCGAAGGCCGGCCGCGTCGGTTGGCGTGCCGGCAGATCAAGTACGCAGTCCTCACGCCCATCGGGGAGATAGCGCACCACGCGATGCATGCCCCATTGCGCATTCCATAGCGCACCTTCCGCATCGACTGCCGAACCATCCGGCTCGCCTTCGATGTGCTTGAGATCGACGAAGACGCGCGGCGCACCGAGCAAGTCGCCATAGTCGCAGCAGAGAATCTCGCGGGTCGGCGAATCGCAGAAGTACATGCGGTCGCCTGCCGGGCTGAAGGCGATGCTGTTACTGATGGCCAGCCCAGGCAGTGGAAGCTGTTCGAGCGAGAGATCGCCATGCAGCCGATACAGTCCGCCAATCGGCCGCCTTACGCCATCGGCAGGCTCATGCAGCGTGCCGAACACAAAGCGGCCCTGGCGGTCGCAGGCGCCATCGTTCGCACGCGTGGGTAGACCGGGTTCGATAGGATGAAGCGGGATCAGCTCCTGACGTTCCAAGTGGAAGAACGCCAGCTGCGAGGCCAACGCCAGCAGCAGCCATCCATCCGCCTCGCAAAGCGCGAACGAGGCCAGCCGCTCGGGCATCCGCCAATGAGTGATGCGGCCATCCGAGGGACGCAGGCGCCAAAGCATGCAGCCCGCGATATCGGTCCAATACACCGCCTGCTCGCGCTCATCCCACAGCACGCCCTCGCCGAGCGTATGCGGGCCGGCGTGAGCCACGCGGACGGCCGCCGTCATACCCAACCGCCGTCGACGATGAAATCCTGCCCCGTACACATGCGGCTGTCGTCGGCGGCCAGAAACAACGCGGCGCGCGCTAGATCCTCGGCTTCGAGATGACCGGGCAGGCACTGCATCCGTTTGATCGAAGCCTCACCCTCGGCGTCGAGCCACAACGTGCGCTGCTTCTCGGTGATCACCCAGCCGGGCACCAGGCAGTTGATGCGAATACGCTGGGCACCCAGTTCACGCGCCATCCCGTTGACGAAACCGCGGATGCCGGCCTTGGCCATCGCGTACAGCGGGTAGCCGGCGTTCTTCTGCATCCAACCGGTGGAGCCCATGCAGATGATCGAGCCGCCACCGAGCGACTGCATATCGGGAATGACCGCCTTGGTGGCGAAAATTTGATGACGCAGGTTTACCGCCACATTGCGCTCGAAAACATCGGCGTCGACCTCGCCGAGCGCGTGGCGCACGTCGTTCGCCGCGCTGTTGATCAAGACCGAGAACGGCCCTACCGCTTCGCGCAGAGCGGCGATCGCGGCCTGCAGCGCGTTGAGGTCGGTGATGTCGCAGTGGCGGTAAACCGGCGGCTGCGCGGCGTCGGCCAGCTGCGCGACCAAGGCATGGGCCGCCGCGTCGTCCCGATCCACAAAGGCAACTCGGGCACCCTGTCGCGCAAACTGTTCCACAAACGAGGCGCCGATGCCGCTGGCGCCGCCGGTAATGAGCACACTGCGGCCCACGAGGCTTGGATAGCTGGCGAAGCGCGTCATCGGCTCACCACTCCGCCACGCTGCCGTCGGCATGGCGCCAGAGTGGATTGCGCCAGCGATGGCCGATGGCCGCCCGCTCCATCACGTAGGCCTCGTTGACCTCGATGCCCAGACCCGGCCCACCGGGAATGGTCACGTAGCCCTGTTCATAGGCGAATACGCTGCGATCCACGACGTAGTCGAGCAAGTCGTTGGCGGCGTTGTAATGAATGCCCAGGCTCTGCTCCTGGATGAAGGCGTTGTGGCAGATGGCATCGAGCTGCAGATTCGCCGCCAGTGCAATCGGCCCCAACGGGCAATGCAAGGCCAGCGCCACGTCAAAGGCTTCCGCCATGGCCGCGATCTTGCGCGTTTCGGTGATGCCGCCGGAGTGCGAAGGGTCGGGCTGGATGATGTCGACACCGCCCATCTGCAACACGCGTTTGAAGTCGTAGCGCGAATACATGCGCTCACCGAGCGCGATCGGCGCTGGCGAAATCGCGGCCAATTCGGGAATCGCTTCCAGGTGCTCGGACAGCACCGGCTCCTCGATGAACATCAATTTGTACGGAGCCAGCTCACGCATCAGCACCTTGGCCATCGGCTTGTGCACGCGGCCGTGGAAATCGACGCCCAGACCGATATGCGGGCCCACCGCATCACGCACCGCCTGCACGTTTTCGATCACGCGCTCGACTTTGTCGTAGGAGTCGACGAAGTGCATCTCCTCCGTACCATTCATCTTGACCGCGGTGAACCCGCGCGCTACTGCGTCGCGCGCGGCCTTCGCGGTATCCGCCGGGCGATCGCCGCCGATCCACGAGTACACGCGGATGCGCTCACGCACCGGGCCGCCGAGCAGCGCATGCGCAGGCACACCATGGTGCTTGCCTTTGATGTCCCACAGCGCCTGGTCGATGCCGGCGATCGCGCTCATCAATATCGGGCCGCCGCGATAGAAGCCGCCGCGGTACATCACGTTCCACAGATCCTCGATATGTCGCGGATCTTTGCCGATCAGATAGTCGGATAGTTCATCGACCGCCGCGGCCACCGTTTGCGCACGCCCTTCAACAACGGGCTCGCCCCAGCCGACAATGCCCTCATTGGTCTCGATGCGAACGAACAACCATCGCGGCGGTACGAGAAAGGTCTTGATACCGGTGATCTTCATACAGTCATCCCTAGAGCCTGTTTATGACCTCCCCGTAGCCCGCGACGGGATCTGTTTGCGCGCAGGGCAAGGAAGAACGAGGGCGTGTACGTCCGTACACAACCGAGTGATGACGCCGGCCTGTGGGCAAACAGACCCGGCCCGAAGGGTTGCCTTTGCGTGGCCGCCATGCGGCAGCGCGCGGCTTGACCTGGCAGCCAGCCAGGCACTGCGCCACGCACTACCACCTGGCGGCCACTCAACGGCAACGCGGGCAACGGGGAGGTCATAAACAGGCTCTCGAACGTGCGAGTTCTTGCCAACTGGCTGCAAAGGCGCGAGCGCGCATAGCCGTTTCAGCCGCACTGCGGCGAGGTGCGTAGAGAGCGGAGCCGATGCCGAAACCGCGTGCGCCAGCAGCCACATAAGCGCCCATGTTGTCCGGGGTGATCCCGCCAACCGGCAACAGCGCGAGGTCTGGCGGCAGCACCGCCCGCCACGCTTTGACGACGGCAGGCGGAATCGCTTCCGCCGGAAATACCTTCAGCGCATCCGCGCCGGCATGTAGTGCCGCGAAAGCCTCCGTCGGCGTCGCCACACCCGGCACACATAGCAGGCCAGCGCGCTTGGCCTCAGCGATCACCGCGGTGTCCGCATGCGGCATCACAATCAATCGGCCACCTGCGTCAGCGACTTCACGGACCACCGACGGCGACAGCACCGTGCCTGCGCCGATCAGGCAACGGTCGCCAAACCTCTTGGCCAGGTGCGTGATGCTCTTCAGCGCCTGCGGTGAATTCATCGGCACTTCGAGCACGCGAAAACCGGCATCGATGATCGCCTCGCCCACCCGCACCGCTTCATCGGGCGTCAGCCCCCGAAGAATCGCCACCAGCGGCAGCGGTTCCAACCAAGACGCGATCATGGGTTAGCCCTTGTAGAAGTCATGGAATTTGATCGCGCGACCAACCCGCCTGCCTTCGCCAGACACCACAGGCCGGCCGCCGCAGAATCGTCGACGGGCGGCGCGAGGCTGGCCTCGAATTCGCCAGCGGCCAGGCGATAGCGGGCGCAAAGCGCCGCATCACCGATCAGCCACAGCGGGGCATGGCCGGCCGTGCCAGCGTCGGCGCGCATCGCGCGAAACTCCTCGCCGATCAGCAGTCCCGACAGATAGTCCGGCACCGCGTTCGCGGACAGCGCGCCATCCAGCATCAGTGCGCGCGCGGCGAACAGACGGCTGAACGCACCGGCCGCGCCGCTGTCGCGTGCACTGCGAACGCCATCAATGAAGGCTTGCGAGTCGAATGGGCCAGCATCGTTCGCCACGCCAGCGCACAGAATCGAATGCTGGCGCAACAAACCGTACAGCTCGCCCGTCATCATCGTGCGGAAGTCAACGATCAGACCGTCGCGAACCGTCACCCACTTGCTGTGAGTGCCCGGCAGAACCACCGTGGCGTTATGTGCGTCGCGATGCTCGGCGATCAGGCCGATGATCTGGGTTTCCTCGCCCCGCATGACGTCCGGGCCGCGCGGATTGCGCAAGCCGGAAACGATCGCCAGGCTATTGCCATCGGCACCTCGATCGAGCGCCTGCGCCAGATCTCCCTGGCCTGCAGGCAGATCGACATATGGCACTTCGCGCCAACCGTTGCGGCTGCCGACCATCCCCGAGGCGATGCGAGGCACATCCGGCCAACTTGCGGTGATCGTTTGCAAGGCACCAGCGAAGCCCCCGTCCGGGAGCTGCCTGACGCCCCAAGGCCGGCTGCGGACTTCGAGCACATTGCCGCCCCCGTCCATCAGCATCGCGCGCAAGCTCGACGTGCCCCAATCCAGCCCGATCAGCCCACTCATGCCGCCATGGCCCACGTCGCTTGGCGGGAGCCGCTATGACTGCCCGAGTCGGCGAACCACCCTTCAAGGCACCGGATGTCACCGGGAGCAAACGGGCCGGCACCGATCAGCCGCCCACGTTCGTGGACGACCTGCGCATGGATACGGCGGGCGGGCTGGACCTTGGACACGAGGCGACACTCTCGAGGGCTGGGATTCTAATTGTATGACAAATACCTTTTAGCATGATCCGCCCGCCCGATGCTACGAGAGCGAAACCTCATAACCGTGTTTGGTGAAGTTCGTGAGAGCCAGCACAAAACCTTCACAGTGCGCATGCGTCCTGCGGACGCAGTCCGCCACTCTTGCCTTGGGCTCTTGCTCTTCGGCTCTTCGGCTCTTTGGGCCCCTGTGCAGCGGTGAGGGTTGGACGATCAGGCCCGCAGGGCCTACAACGAGCTACGCGGAGACCTTGAACACGCTTTAGGGACCCGGAATAGCCTTGTAGTGCGCCATAAGCCAGTCGAGCAGCGCCTTGTCCCTGACCGGGTCTTTCAGAAGAGCGCCTTCTTTCACGACCGCGTCCGCGATGATCTTGTCGCGCAAGTCGGTGTCGCTCAATGCGCCGACCGGGGATGGAAAAGGCACCTTTGCAGCCAGGCCCCAGATACGGCTCACGCTGCGGGAAACGCTCTCCGACAGCGTGACGTCGAGTGTGGTGACAATGGCTTTTCCCGCCGCCTGCGTATGTACCGTCAGGTCCATCAGCTTGGAAATTTCGAGTATCAACGCCTTATTGTCGTCGAAGGGCTTGTGGTTTCCGGCCAGGTAGGCGCGCCGAACACCCCGAATCAAAGTGTGGACGTCGACGCCGGCGTCCCACGCTTTTCGCAAGAAGAGGTCGGTGGCGGCCTTGACCTTGTCCTCGCGGGTAAGCGCGCCGCCTCCTGCCGCCTTGCCCGGGGTAAAGGTTTTCCCGTCGAATTTGCTGGTCTTGTACAAACGCTGCGGCAACTCTTCGTAGTGGGCGGCGTTGGCGACCTTCTTGTCTTCGTCCAGTTCGAAGAATCCGGGATCGGCGTAGTACACATGGTCGTCCACCGAGGCATTGGCGAAGTGGCTGGCCTCATGAATGAGTGTCGACTTGGTTTCATGGAGGTCGTCCACCTTGGCAATCTTCAGCAGCAAATGCATTTGCTTTGTGCTGTTGATGGCCCAGCCCCCAAGGCCCACTTCAGGGTCGTCCAGGTTGTAGTCGGTGGTGACTTCGGCATCCACTTTTGCCGCGCTCTTCGACAAATCCTCGAGCGCAGCCCTGGCTCCCACGTAGTTGGCTTTTGCCGTGGCGCTCTTGGTCCCAAAGACCTGGGTCAAGCCAGCAGCATCACCCTCCACGGTCTTGATGTCGGCCGCTGCTTCCTTCATCGCCCACTGGAGTTTGGGTTTGTCTACCGCCAGCACTTTGGTGTCGGCGTCGGTGACGGACTTGTAGATCTTCGAGCGATCCGCAACGTCGATCGCGTTGTCGAATTCCTTTTCGTCGATCTTGCCTGGAGCCGGGAAGATCTTGGCGACGATGGTAGGCACCGGGTCCTTGCTCTTCAGTCGCCTTTCCTTCTCCATGCGCTCGAGCAATTGAGTGACTCGGGCCTTGATGACGGCCTCGGGGATTTTCAGATCCTTGTCGGTGTAGGCGGCCTTCACTCGATCGAACTCGGGCAGGCGAAAGCGTACGCCTGGCTGGTTGAGTTCAGCGGCAACGGGATGAGTGAAGCTGCTTTTGGGCAGCTTCACCATCGGGCCGGATGGCTCGGAGGTGGCCTCTGCCATCTCAGGCTGGATCGGGGGATCAATCGGAATCTGAGTGACATCACGTCCAAAACCGGCAGCGCCGATGGTGGGCACGCCACTTTCGACATGTTCGGCATTCGCAGCTTGCACCGGCTGCGCCGCGTGATTCGCTATGGCGGGCTGCCAGTGCGGCGTCGGATGCTCGCCACCGCTTGCACGGTCGGAGAGCATGGGCCTGACCGGAGCGATCGGCCGATTTGTCTTGGGCTTGCCAGCGAAGTCACGCATGGTCGATCCGCCCCCTCATGACCCAATGCCCTGGCGCCGAAGCGCGGGCTGCACGTGAACCCGAAGCTCTCGCCATGGCAAGCGATTCAACGGCAAACAGGGTGAATCCGGCGCGAAAGCTGTGGCACCCAGCCCTGCTACTGATCAAGTCCTTTGTAGAAATATCTTGCTGTGCCGGATTCGTTGTAAAACAACTCCACTGACAGTGCATGGGACAAATTTCGTCGCGCGATGGCGTCCCTGATGATGTCGAGCGAAGTTTCGGCCTGCTTCTGGTATCTACTCATGGAGATGGATGCCGCATGCTTGCGGTAGTAATACAAAGGCAGCGGCAGATGGATGAAATCCGTCACCTCCGAAAGCCTCAGGCAGAAGTCGTAATCCTGCGCCACTTCGATGCTCAAGTTCGGCTCGATCCGGCCGTACAGCTCTCTTCTGAATAACTTGAAGTGGAACGACATGAAGTCTTTCAAGAGGTTGTCTCTTGAGTAGGGTATTTTCGACCTTTCTCCAACCTTGATCACCCTTGACGTGCCGTCCATTTCATAATGATCGGTATAGACCAATCCGTATGATGGATGGTTGTCCAGTACGTAGCTGGTGTACTCCAGGGCGTGATGAAAGATCATGTCGTCGGCATCCACCATGCCGATATATTCGCCCGTGGCAAGCAGGGTCAACTCATGCAATCTGCGCACCTGCCCGGCATTCTCGACGTGATCGATGAATCTGATTCTTGAATCGGAATAGCTGCGGATGATGTCCGCGGTCCGGTCGGTCGATCCGTCATTGGCTATGATGAATTCCAGATCGGAAAGTGATTGACTCAACACGCTGTCAATCATCTCCTTGATATATTTTTCCGCGTTGTAGGCGGAGCTGATGATGCTGATTTTCGGCATGGTCTCTGGCGCGATGATTTTCCACTGGCTGGCAGTGTCCGTTGAATGCAGTGGCGGGGGCCTATGGTCCCCGCCACTGCAGGCTCGCTCAGAACACCCAGGTCAGGCTCATTCGCGCCGCCTGATCCGCGGCATGGTTGGCGAACTGCCCGCTGTAGCTTGCATCGAAGGCGACGTTCGGCGCCAGCGGGAAGCTGATGCCGCCAGTCACCGCCATCGCGTTGCGCGACACCGGTACGCCGGCAATGTCGAACGCGCCACCGCCGCTGGCGAAGCGCATCGTGCTGCGCGAGGCGGTATCGCCCCAGGCATGCTGCCAGCCCACGCTGGCATGCCCGCGCAGGCCGCCGGTCGCATCGAGTGCGAAGTTGCCGCGCAGGCCCAGCGTGCCGACTGTCTGCGCGGCGCTCTGCGCGTTCACGTCCAGCGCAGCCACTCCGTTTTCCCGGATCGCGTTAGTGTGCAGGCGCTCATACGCCAGGTTGACGAACGGCGCCAACGTAGCCTGACCCCATGTCATCGCGTAGCTGCCGTCCGCATACACCTGCGTGGTGTTGGCGTGGTAACGGCTATCGGCCAGCCCAACGACGTTGCCAAACGCCACGCTCCGATTGGTGCTGACTGTCTGCCAGCCGAAGGCCGCTCCGGCCTGCAACTGGAACGCATCGACCTGGGTGCTGCCGTACACGCCCAGATGCTTGTTCAGCACGTGGGAGTCGGAGCCCAGCGTATCGATGCGCGCCGAACCCTGGCCCGACCCGACGACTGCGCCCACCCGTGACGACGCACCGACCGGCAGATCGGCACCGATCAGCAGGCCGCTGCCATTGGCCGTCAAGCGAGAGGTGTTGCCATCGCCGTCATGGTCGCCCCAGTGCCCCCACACCGCGCTCCACGCGGCGACACCGCTGTCGGTGCTGGCACTCAGTCCGTTGGCGCCGTTGCTCATGCCCAGCAAGTGATTGTGGATCGCTTCGCGCACATAGCGGTCGTTGTCGACCAACGCGGTACGCGTGCTGGCGTGGATCTCGCCCGAGAGCTGGTCGTAGGCCCCGCGTGCAGCGGGTGCATCGAGCTTCACCAGGGCCGCATACACCGGCGTGCCCCAGCCCAGACTTTCGGCGGCCCCGGCCGCTGCCTTCTGGTTGGACGTCTGCGCCACGCTGGCGAACAGAATATCGTTGCGTTGCAGCGACAGGCTCACCGCATTGGCGGTGTAGCTCAGCGTCGGCGTGAGGAAGGCGAGACTGGAACTGGCCGACGCGAATGTCCCGCTCACGCCGCCACCAGCGGTGAGGATGGTGTAGTCGGTTCGCGGGATCCAGTTGCCCGGCTGCGCCAGCACCACGGTGCTGCCACCGAGAATGGTCGCCTTGCCGCTCACCGCCAACAGGTCGACCTGACCGCTCGGGGTAGCGTCGATGGTCAGCGTGCCATCCGCCTTCTGGGTGAAGTTGCCATTGATGGTCAGCGTGCCGACGGAGCCACCCGGCCAGATCGTACCGTCGCTGACCACATCGCCCTTGATGCTGCCATGGCCACGCAAGGTGCCGCCGGCCGCGACCTGGACGTTGCCGCCCAGCACTGCCGTCGGCGTGTTGATGTCGCCCACCTCCAGCGTGCCGGACTGCACCGTGGTGGCGCCCCCGAACGAGCTGGTGCCGTTGAGGACCAGCATGCCCGCCCCGGCCTTGGTCAGCGTGCCGGTGCCCGCGATGTTGCCCGCGAAGACACCATCCGCGGCCTGGTTGAATACCAGCGCGGCGTTGTTGGTGACGTTGCCTTGCAGGCTGCCGCCATTGCCGACCTGCAACGTGCCGGCATTGATCACGGTGCCGCCGGTGTAGGTATTGGCGCCGGTGAGCGTGAGCACACCGCTGCCGCTCTGGGTCAGCGAACCGGTGCCGGTGATCGCGCCGCCGAAGTTCACGTTGTCGCTGTGGTTGAAGGCGAGCACGCCGCTATCGGTGACATTGCCGGTGATCGCACCGCTGGTGCCGCCGTTGCCGACCTGCAGCGTGCCGGCGCTGATGACGGTGCCGCCGCTGTAGGTGTTGGCACCGGTGAGCGTGAGCACACCGCTGCCACTTTGGGTCAACGAACCAGTGCCGGTGATCGTGCCACCGAAGTTCACGTTGTCGCTGTGGTTGAAGGCGAGCACGCTGTTATCGGTGACGTTGCCGGTGATCGCACCGCCGGTGCCACCATTGCCGAGCTGCAACGTGCCAGCGCTGATCGTCGTGCCGCCGCTGTAGGTGTTGGCGCCGGTGAGTACGAGCGTGCCGCTGCCACCCTGGACCAACGAGCCAGTGCCGGAAACCACACCGGCAAAGGTGCCCGTGCCGGTCTGGTTGAACACCAGTGCAGCGTTGTTGGCGATATTGCCCTGCAGGCTGGTGCTGTTGCCCTGCAAGGTACCGGCACTGATCGTGGTGCCGCCGGTGTAGGTATTGGCGCCGGTGAGCGTGAGCGTGCCGCTGCCACTCTGTGTAAGTGAACCAGCGCCGGTGATCGCGCCCCCGAAGCTCACGTTGTCGCTGTGGTTGAAGGCAAGGATGCCGTTGTCGGTGACGGCGCCGGTGATTGCGCCAGTGGTGCCGCCATTGCCGACCTGCAGCGTGCCGGTGCTGATGATGGTGCCGCCGGTGTAGGTGTTGGCCCCGCTCAGGATCAAGGTGCCGTCGTCGATCTTGCTCAGCGATCCCGCGCCGGAGATCGCGCCGGCATAGGTTGCGGTCGTCTTACTGTTGGCGTTGTGACTGCCCTGATCGAAGATCACGCCGGCGCTGGCACCGTTGGCTGGGGCAAAAGCGATGTTACCCACGAGACTGGTGGCATCGCCGTGCACCACACCCTGGGTGATGGTCCAGCTTTCGCTGGCCGTACCGGCACCGGTCAGTGTCCAGGTGCTGCTGCCGTTCTTTTGGTAGTTGTTGAACTGACCGAAGGTCGCGCCAGTGGCTAACAAGCCCACGTCAAAGCTGCTATTGACGCTGCCGCCCAACGCGAGCGTGTCGGCCGCCTGGCCGGCGCTGCGCGTGGCGGTGATGGCGCCGTTGAAGGCATAGCCGTTATGCAGCTCCAGCGTATTGCCGCCGCCGGTGAAGTCGATGGCGTGGGCCTGGGTCTTGCCGTCGCCCGACAGGCCACCACTGATCACGCCCTCATTGATGACAGTGGTGCCGCCCGTGCTGGTGATACCTACACCGCCGAGGCCCACAATGGTGCCGGCTGCACCTGCCGCGCCGGGGGTACCGGGACTGCCCACAGGGGCAACGACCGGGCCAGGAATGCAGCCTGGACCAGGAAGGCAGCCCGGACCCGGCATAGCGATCGAGCCAGACACACCGCCTTGGCCGCCGACGCCAACCATGCCTCCCTGACCACCGGTGATGCTGCCGCCGATGTTGATGATGGTGTTGCCGCGGCCCATGGCGGCGATACCGACACCGCCGTCGCTACCGTTACCGCCGTTGCCGCCTACGCCGCCATTGCCTGACGGGTTGCTGCCTGTGCCACCCGTGCCGCCGTTGCCGCCATTCCCGCCGATGCCGCCGGTGATAACGCCACTGTTGTTGACCGTGTTGCCGTCACCCGTGAGCGTGATGCCGCGACCGCCGACGGCGCCGTTGCCGCCATTCCCGCCCGCGCCACCATTCGGGGAGGTGCCGGCCATTCCGCTGTAGTTGCCCACGAGGCCGGTGTCACCCTGGCCGCCGTTGCCACCACGTCCACCAGTGATCGTGCCGCTGTTGTCGATCACATTGCCGCTCAAGGCATCGACTCCGCTACCGCCGACACCGCCCGTAGCGCCAGCGCCGCCCCTAAACCATGCGACCTTGGCGTAGGCGGGATACTTGGAAGGAAAGGTGAAGCCACCGCCGCCACCGATACCGCCGGCACCGCCGGTGATCGTTGTGCCAAACGCAAGAATGACGTTGTCGTGGTTGCCGATAGAAGCACCGTTACCGCCCGCGCCGCCGGTACCGGCGAATGTCACCGCGGTGGTCGGACCAAAAAAACGCACCCCTCCGCCGTTGCCGCCCGCGCCACCGATACCACCGGTCACCGGAGCCCTCGCCGCCACGGTCAGCGTGTCTTGATCACCTAGGGCGATCGCTGCGCCGCCTAGGCCGCCATGACCGGACGTAGCGCTGAGTGTTCCGCTGAGAGCTAAGGCGCCGATGCCACCGTTACCGCCGCTGACAGCCGCCTGGTTGGTGACGGTATTGCCACCGCTCACGGTCATGCCGTTGCCGCCATCGCCGCCGTTACCGGCGGTACCGCCTGGAAAGCTAATACCGCCTGGGTAGGGGGTAGGGACGAAGAAGGGAACGAGGTTGCTGCCGCCGGCACCGCCCGTAATGGTGGCCATATTGGTCAGCACGTTGCCGCTACTGCTGATCGCCAGACCGGCGCCACCGGTACCGCCATTGCCGCCATTACCGCCTTGTGCTCCGGCGGCAAAACCAGCACTGCCGCCCACGCTGCCGAGGCCGCCCGCACCACCTTGGATCGTGCCCGTAGCGCTGAGCGCACCATGGCTGCCGTTGATCGCCAGGCCGATACCACCGTTGCCGCCCCGGCCCGCATTGCCCGCTGCTTCACTTGTAGGGCCGGCGCTGCCATAGCCCGTGCCAAAGGCATTGCCGCCCCAACCACCCTGGCCACCGGTGCCGCCGACCAACGTACCGCCATTGACGAGGCTGCCTAGGGTGCCGAGGGTGACGGCATTGCCGCCATCGCCGCCTTGCCCGCCGTTGCCTCCGCGGGTACCGGCCTGAGTGGAGTCCGCACCGCGGTTGCCATCGCCGCCGTTGCCACCTTGAATCAGGCCATTGTTTTGCACGGCGGCCGGCTGAGCGACACCAGAAACCAGCACACCAGCACCGCCCGCGGCACCATCGCTCCCTGCGACGTTCGCACCGGGAGCGGAGGAGCCATAACCATAACCTCCACCCAGGCCGCCATAGACCGAACTGCCTGTGCTGTTGATGAAGGTACCAGTCGCCACGGTGACCGCGTTGCCGCCGGTGCCAGCGGCGATGGCCGGAGAGTTCTTGGTTGCCTGCATGCCAGGGCCGCCGTCGCTGCCCATGAGCTGGGCCGTGTTGACGCCATCACCCAGTTGCAGCGTGCCTTGGTTGACGAGCCAGTTCTGGCGGCCGGTGTTAGTCAACGTCCACTGACTGCTGCCGGTTTTTTCGAACTGGGTGAAGTTCTTGTACTGCTGGCTAATCTGACTCAAGTCGAAACTGTTGCCGCCGGCGGCATTGGCATCGCCGCCCAAGGCCAGCGTATCGCCGCCACCGACCGTGCCGATCACTGCGCCGTTGATCAGCGAGCCCGCCTCCAGCACCAGCTTATTGCCGCCGCCACTGAACGCGATGGCGTTGGCCTGCACGGGGGTTGCATCACCCGACATGCCGCCGCTGATCGTGCCTGCGTTGTTGACGGTGGCACCGCCGTTGGCGGTGATCGCCACACCGCCGCCCATGCCCGGCGCCGTGCCGTTACCACCGGCAATCGTGCCGTTGCTATTGATGATGTTGCCGGCGGTGGAGCCGATCACGGCGATGCCGATGCCGCCGCTTCCCTGGACCGAGTTGTAGCCTCCGCCATAGCTGCCGCTGTTGCCGCCAGTGATGTTGCCGCTGTTATTGACGGTGTTGCCGCTGGCGCTGATGGTGATGCCATTGCCACCCGTTGAGGTATCACCAGAGTTGTAGGTGGAACCATCGCTCTCGCCACCGGCAATCAGACCGCCACCGGCATTGTTGATGACGTTATTAGCGCCAGCGACCACAACGCCGTTGCCGCCGATGGTGCTTACCGAATTAATGCTGGCGTTGCTGAGGCCGCCGATGATGTGACCGCTGTTGGAAAGCGTGTTTTTGCTACCGGCGAACACCAGTCCATCACCGCCCTGACCGCCCGTGCCGCCATCGCTACCTGCGCCGCCGGTCACGGTGCCGCTACCTGTGTTGGTAATGGCGTTGCTGCTGCCGCTGACGCTGATGCCCACGCCGCCGATGCTGCTGCCGCCGCTGCCACCAGTGACACTGCCGCCGTTCGTAACCGTGTTGGTGTTGCCGCCGATCTGCATGCCGGCGCCATTGAGCGGCGCGCTGCTGCCGTAGCCACCACCCATCCCGCCGGTGAGGTTGCCGCCGTTGATGACGACCGTATTGCTATCGCCACCGACCCGCAGGCCGTTGCCACCGTTGCCGCTATTGGAGTTGCCGCCGTAAAGCTGCGCTCTGCTATCGACGGTCAGCTGGTTGCCGCTGTTGCTGACGTTGATCCCGTCGCCACCATCACCGTCTTTGCCGATGCCGCCTACATAGGGGTTGCCGTAGCCACCGTTGCCGCCGGCAAATCGGTCGGAAAGGGTCGCCGTGCTGCCGGATGCTCCAGTCAGGCGCGCGCCATCGCCGCCGGCACCACCGCCACCACCACCACCCGTGCTATTGCTACCGGCGCGACCACCGTTGCCACCCTGGCCGCCCACCCAGCCGGTGCCCCCGGGCAATATCCCATCGGCCGAGCCCACATAGCCATCCGCGCCGCCACCGCCACCGCCACCGCCGCCATCGGGGTCGCTCGCATCAGCACCGTTACCGCCGTTGCTGCCTGCCACCTGACCTGCCGCTCCGCCAGCGGCCGGCGACGTACCGCCGCCACTGCCGCCGGCTGCGCCAGCAGCGCCGCCACCACCGCCGCTACCGTTAGCGCCGTTGCTTCCTGCCACACCGTACCCGGTACCGCCGGCACCACCCGGTGCGCTGCTACTGGCACCGCCATTGCCGCCCGCGCTGTCCGTGGTCACGGCCGCATTCGCCGGAAACGCGCCCAGCATCAACGCGATCGCGCAGCTCAGTGCCAACGGCTGCAAGCGGTTGCGACCGGTCGTCGTGCTTGCGGCGCCGTCGGTGCCACTGCCGTGATTCGATGCCAACTCCGAAGCGACTTGCATCACGCGCAGCGTGCGGTTCCAGACGAGCCGGTAGGTGTGATTCATGGTTGTCCCCTGTGGTGGATGTCGCGGATCTAAGGCGTTCTTTGCTTCAAATCTCTGTAAAAGTTTTTTGTGCTTACTTTTTGAATTGAGGCCTTTTCGAGCGTGATTCCGGCGCGTCGCGCCTCTACCGCAGCGCGGATGACACGGCAGTCATCGCGCTATCGATGCGATTTCGTTTCGCGCACGCGCGCACACCCCGCACCCGTCGATGCGGTTTTGAATGGCTCCCTTCGGATGCTTTAGCTAGCGCGCGAGGAAATTCACCCTAAGAGCTGGCACCCTAAGAGCTCGCGCCCTAAGAGCTAATGCGTAAAGCGGAGAAAAAGTCGGTCACTCGGTGGCTGCGCTACCGCGAGCCCATGCCACATCGGGTCGGTACGGACACGACCCATCCGGCGCAAGACCACGCCCCCTGCGAATAGCAACTCGTTCACTCCCTGGCCCCCTCAGGCTTCGCACGTCCGTTCGCGAACGCGCTTCCGTGTAACCACCGCGCCCACACCAGCAAAGTATCAATTTGTGATGTAGATCTCAGATTTGAATACTAAGCAAGGGTTGCAAGGAACGACATGTCTGTGTGTCGCATTCTCGGTACGCTGGTGCCGGAGTCGCGCTGTCAGAATCCTCAACTGAGCTCGTTCAGGCTGTTGACCCAGCGCCGTACCATGAGATTGATCGACGGGGTTTGCGCGCCCCGAATGCTTGCCGCGCGATAGGCACCCGGCGATACGCCGAAGGCTTGCTTGAAGAGCCGGCCGGCGTGGCTCTCGCCAGCGAAGCCCGACAAGGGCGCCAGTTCCGCCAGCGACTGGCCGTCGAACGCCCGATCGTCCAGCCAGTCGCGCAGCAGTTGAAGTCGACGCTTTTGGATGAACTTGGCCACGCCACCCTGGGACTCGAACATGCGATACAGGCTCGCACGCGAGATACCCGTTTCGCTGATGATGTCCTGCACCGAAAAGTCGCGCACCGCGAGGTGCGCTTCGATCAGGCGCTGGACCACTTCGCGGCGCACGTACTCCAGCCGGTAAAAGTCGGACCGCGCGCCGGTGCCGGCGGGGTTGATCGCCACCGACAGCAGATCAACCAGCGTGCGCGTGATAGCGGCATGGGCACCAGGCGGCAAATGGGGCGCCTGTTCAACCAGCGCACGCAACATGGCGCCCATGAGCGCCCCTTCCCGTGCCGCGATCTTGCGGCCATGAAGGCCGTCCACATAGCCGGCCGCGGCCCGCACCGCATCGCGCGCCACGCCGAGCGTAATCAGGCGCACGGCATGGGCGCCACATTCCATGGCCTCGCGGGTATCGAGCAGCAAGGTCTCTCCCGGAGCGATCGGCACCGCCGCGCCCTCCGGTCCGCCGATCAATTCACCGCTGACCACGTGATGCAGCACGAAGTGATTGAATCCGTCCCGCGCTACCCGCTCGCGGCGGTGGTGACGCACGCCGCCGTACTCCCTAACGAACAATAGCGTCCGATCCAATCGCCAGCTGCGGACGCGGGCGAAGAAGAGACCCCCTGTGCGTTCGACGTCCGCTCCCGCGGCGTAGAGATCGCAGTACCGCGCGAAGGCGTCGTCCTGGTCGTATTCGGCGCTGTCGAACGCGAATATCTCGCTCACCCAGCCGTCTCCACGACGGCGCGGTGCCAACCTGCGCGCGCCAGCAGCGCCGACGCGACGCCAAAGACCGCCGCGCCCGCGCACACCACGTACAACGCGGTGGACAAGCCATGACCGCCTGCGCCCATGCCGTCACTGACCAGCCCCGCGACGAACGGCCCCAGCCCCACGCCCAGCACGGTGATAAAGACGAGGAAAAGCCGCAACCCGGCATCGCGCAGCGGCGCGGGCAGCAGCATCGGCAACCCCGCCAGGGCGGCCACCGCTGCGGTGCCGCCGACCAAGGATGTGAGCGCAAGGAAGCCGCAGGCAGCCGCGGCCGATGTGGTCCGCGGCACCACCCAAAGCAAGGGGACGGCAATCAGCAGCGCACCCGCCACCACCGCCATCGGCGTCACGCTTTTCCCGCGCGTATCGATCAGGGTGCCGGCGATCAGGTGACCCAGCGGCGCTGCCACCAACAGCGCCACGCCAAAGGCGAGCGCCGCGGCAGCAGGCGCCAATCCCTGCTCACGGTGCAACACCGACGGCGCCCAGGCACCCACGGTCTGCACGACCAGTACGCTCGCCCCGGCACCGCAAAGATAGGTGCACATCGCCCCGGGTCGACGCCAAAACGAGGCCAGCAGCTGCCTGAAAACCGCAGCGGAAGGCAGCGACACGGGTGGCTGCTCCACGCGACGCAGCAGCATGGCGATAAGCGCAAGGTTCGGCACCGCCATCACCAGAAACAGCAGACGCCAGTGCGCGAGACCCGAAACGGGTATCCACCTGGCCAGAAACGCCAGCACTGTGCCGCCCATCAGCAGGGCCAAGCTGCGCCCAGCCGCCGAAGCCGCCGTGAACACCGCCATCGAACGGCCGCGCCACTGCCACGCCGCGCATTCGACGATCAAACCCAGCGCGAGTGGCACGAAGGCCGACTGCCCCAGCCCAATCAGCGCCCTGGCAGCGATCAACATCCCGAAGGATCGCCCCAGCGCGAAGACCACCATGCCGAGCGCCCATGTGGCGATACACCCCGCCAGCAGGCGAAAGCGATGGCGCGAACTCGCCAATGGCCAGCTCGCCAACATGCCGACCGCATAGAGCAACGCAAACGCCGGCCCATCGAGCAGGCCCAACTGGGTGTCTGAAAGACTGAGGTCCGCCTTCAGCAGCGGCGCCGCGACAGCGAGCAGATTGCGATCGGCGAATGCGGCGCAATGACCGAGGGCCAACACGCGAACGAGCGAGACGGGCATGCCTGTCGAAGGCGAATGAGCATCGGACAACGGCACGTCCCCTCCTGGTCAGCGTCGAATCTCAGCCATGCGAGTGGCTGGCTCCCCTACCTGCGGGCGGACTGTGTGCAGCAATATCTGTGCCATGAAGATCGCAAAGCGTGAACTGCATCACGCCTCACTCGGGGTATAGGTGTTGTGACAAGCATCGACCTGTGAGTGACACGCAAGGTCACCTTGGCGATCCGGCAGCGCGAGAAATACGCCCCCTTCCATCGCGGCGCACTTCACGACGGACAGAGGCATGCCTTTGTCCTGCAACTACCAGCACGGCCATCGTGCCTACCGGAACGGCCGACGTTATCCGGTGATCCAAACGGATGCGTGTGCCATTCGGTACGCCCTCACCGGCAGCTGCGTGCCAGCCGCATCATCGCGACGACGCCAAGCAGATGGGTGTCGAAGGTGGCCCGCCAGTGATCGGGCGACTGCACCGACGGTTGCTTGTCGAAAGCGCCGAGCATGATGCCGGCGTTGTTGACGAGGATATCCCGCCGCCCGTAAGTGCGTTCCACATAGCTGGCCGTCTCGATGGAAGCCGGCTGATGGATATTCGGCGCGACGGCTTCCGGGCTCAGGATGACGCGTATCCCTAGTTGCACCGGCTGCAGGTGGTTTCAAAGCCGATGCCTTTGTTGGCAGACGAAGCCTTCCGTTGGCTCCGCAAACGCACCCATGCGATGGCGATGCCATCCAGCGACGTTCTTTCAGTGAAAGGATGAGCCGGCCGGGAACACTCCCTCAGCGCCGAAAGCGCGTACCCGGCGCAAGCGGCCGTTCCGGCGCGGCGCCCGTGTGGGCAGGGTCCCTGGCGAAACGGTTCGTCGTTTTGTAGATCGGCGGCGCCGTGCCATCGGCTTCCTGCTTGGGCTTGCTGCTGATGGTGCCGCCATAGATGTTGTGGATGTCGGCGAGAGAGATGGTCTTGGGCGGTTGGTTCACAGTCGTTTCCTATGTAGTGGCCTGATGACGCAAAGGTGCAGGTCGAATCCAGGGGTCAGTGCATGCGGTGATACCAGAGCGCTTCGATGCCGCTTGGCGTGAGCCGCACCTTGGTTCGGCTGAGCATGACCAGCTTGGTTTCGAGCAAGTGGCGGAGGTCGTCGAAATGACCAACGGCTTCCAGCGCCACTGGACAACGGAGATCGATACCCCGCAATAGCGCCCATTGAACGGGCGTGAGCGCGGATGGGTCGTACATGGCACGGCTCCCATGGATCGAAGGACAAACAGGCATCGTTGCTTGAGCCGGGAAACCCGGCGGCGAGGCACGGAACCGTTTGCTACCTGGCTAGAGAACTAGGATCGTGACGCTGACGAGCAGCCCGTCCAACGGGGCAGGAGATGTGGAGCGCAAACCTAAAGAGCCGCACGGGGGCGGGCCGTGGCGCAAGGACTGAACGAATGAAAGCTGATGCCGCTGCGCTTCGAATCAACGGTAACGGCGGAAAGCAGCGATCACATGAACGTGGTCCATAAGGACTCTACTCTCTTTGGAGGGCCCTGATGTTATGGCGGCACGGAGCGTGCAGGCAGGCTCTGCCAGGATGTTGAGCAAGGGCTGTCATGCCCTTGCTCAACGCGCTTGTGTCCGGCCATGTCCGGACTCGGCGCGGCCCATCAAGCACTTGCTGCGTTTGATGGGCGGCAGGCCATCCGTGGCTTGCCAGTGGTTTGAACAGGCACTTAGATCACTGCGTATGCACAACGCCGTCGCCGATACCCAAGCAAAGCCGCAGCGCCAGGGCTTTGCCATGCGCTCGCCATGATTGGACGTTGTTGCGCCCGGCAGGCTCGCGCTCCACGGGCGGATGCGGAATGAGCGGCACCGGCGCCGCAGCCAGTTGGCGCGCCAGGCGCGCGTCGGCGATGTAGCCATGAAGAAACAGCAGATTCGTCCAGAGTGAGCTCATGGTGTTCCGTCCCGGGTTTCGCCGCAAAGCGTCGTAGCGAGCATCGAAGGGCGTGCGCAGAACCGCTCGTACCAGGACGACAGGCGAGGGCGCCCTGGCTTGAATGCGTACACGTTTCGAAATTCGATCCAGCTGAGCGTGGTGGCCAGCGCGATATCGCCGAGGTCGACGGCCCGCTCCGTGTCGATCTCCTGCTCGATGACATCGCAGGCGGCGATGATCTTCTGCAAATGTCCGTCACGCAGTGCCGGCCAGCGCAATGACTCGGGTCGCCGCTCGGCCTCCCAACGCACGTCGATGCCGGCATCCGCGATGCCTTGCGCCAGCGCCTGCGCGCGCAAGGTGCGGTAGCGGGCTTTCTTGTCGAGCGGAATCAGTTTGCGGCCTTGTTGCAAGCCATCCAGGTACTCGCAGATCACGTTCGAATCGAACAGCGCGAAACCGTCGTCGCAGATCAGCACGGGCACCTTGCCCAGCGGGTTCAGCGCGAACACCTCGTCGTTGCGGAGGGTCGGGCTGGTCTCGTGATGAATCACTTCCAGCTGTTCGTGGATGCCCATTTCATGAGCGGCGACGAGCACTTTGCGGGCGTAGGGGGAGTGGGTCTGGTACAGGAGCTTCATGGACGTTGCTTGCCTTCGTATATGCAAAGGGAGACCTGATTGGCGTTGAATCTCAGCCACGCGAGCTTTGGCTCCCTCCCCTGCTCGCAGGGGAGGGCTGGGGAGGGGTGAGTACTTGAGAAAGCGTTTCGGGAGGGGCTTTCGCAAGGGCTCACCCCCTCCCAACCTCCCCCTGCGAGCAGGGGGAGGAGAACATCGCGCCATCTGAGATCCAACGCCAATCAGGAGGGAGATGGATGTCAGTCGAGCGCGTGCAGCTGCTCGCGCAACTCTTGGGAGATATTTCCGCCACACAGAACGGTCGCGATCCGCCGCCCTGCGAAACGATGGGGATGCGCCAGGATGGCGGCCACACCTACGGCACCGGCCGGTTCCACCACCAGATGAAGATGCCGATGGATCAGCCGCATGGCGTCGAAGATCTGCGCCTCGGAAACCGAAACCACGCTGTCGCAGCAGCGGCGCAGCTCGGCCAGCCTTGACGAAATAGGCACGCGCACCGCGATGCCGTCGGCGATGGTGCTCGCCGTGCTTGTCTCGATAGCCTCGCCGGCTTCCAGCGAAAGCTTCATCGCCGGAGCGTTCTCCGCCACCACCGCGATGATCTCCGTGGCGGGAGCACGCTGGCGAAACACCGCGCCGATCCCTTCCAGCAGTGCACCGTTGCCCAGCGGCACGACGACCGCATCGAAGTCCGCCACGCCGAGGAGTTCGAGCGCCATGGTCCCCGCACCTTCGGCGATAGCGGGTTCGGCGCCGTCCTCCACGAACCGCAGGTCATGCTCGGCTGCATAGCGGCGGGCGGCCTGCTTGGCTGCGTCGAAATCGATGCCTTCAAGGCGAACCTCTGCGCCAAGCCGGCGCATCGCATCAATCTTCACCGGGTTCGCAGTGGTCGCGGCGAACACCGTGCAGGCGTGACCTCTTCTTGCCGCCGCATGCGCGAGCCCTTGTCCGAAATTACCGGCGGATGCGCAGACGATGGTCTCGCCCGGCCGTAGCGCCGTCGCGGCGAACAGCTCCGCACCACGCCCTTTGAAGGAACCGATCGGGTTGGCGGTTTCATTCTTCGCCAGCAGCATGCATCCCAGCTCGGCATCGAGTGCCGCGGCGCTGGCGAGCGGGGATTTGAGAAACACAGGATCAATCAGGCGCGTAGCCGCCTGGATGTTGGCGATGTCGAGCATGGGTGGCATCTGCAATGGAGGTAGGGATGGCGACCCATGCTAGGGTTCGGCCGCGCGGCGTGGCCGCGACTCTCACCGCGAAAGCGGGTTTTCTCCCCGATACACGGGATTGACGCGCGGCCATGCCCACCGACCTCGACAAATTTGATCGCAAGATCCTCGCCATCGTCCAAACCGACGCGCGCCGCTCCGCCGAACTGATCGGCGCAGACATCGGCCTGTCCGCCTCGGCCGTGCAACGGCGCATGGCGCGCCTGCGCGAGGAAGGAGTCATCACCGCCGAGGTGGCCGTCGTCGATCCCAAGCGCGTCGGCCGCCCACTGACCTTGATCGTCGACGTCGAAGTAGAACGCGAACGCCCCGAACTGCTGGCGAGTCTGAAACAATGGATCGCCACCGAACCTGCTATCCAGGAAGCGTGGTACGTCACCGGCGAAGGCGACTACGTACTCATCATCACCGCACGCGACGTCGAAGACTACGACGCACTCATGCAAAAGCTGGTCGCCGAAAACGCCAACGTGCGGCGCTTCCAGACACGTGTTGCGCTTGGCACGCTGAAGCGAGGATTGCTGGTTCCGGTGGATGCACCCGACGCCTGAGCAGTGCGCGCGAAGCGCGCCGCTCCTGCTTTTGACGTTGCTCTTGATCTCCGGGTCCCCTGTGCAGCGGTGAGGGCTGGACGATCAGGCCCCGAAGGGGGCGCAGGCACGGATGCCTGCGCCTTTTCGACAAGACACGGATGTCTTGTCGAAAAGCCCGGCCAGCCCTCACGAACCCGAAGGGCGCGTAACCGGGGTGGCCTCTCTTTTGGTTACTTTTCTCTGGCCAAACAGAGAAAAGTAACTCGGACCGCGGCAGCGGTTCGAAAGCCCGCCGCAGGCGAACCAGAACACGCAGTCGCGACAATCGAAGCGCAAAGACACTGGACCCCGGCCTACGCCGGGGTGACGAAGTAGAGGCGGTGTCGCGAGCACCCGCCCCTTGTAAGTTTGCTTTACCCCCGCCAGACCGTTGCCCCTCGGATCACGAGATCGTAGGTGAGCCTGGGTCGGCGGGGACTTTTCCTCACAACCCGAACAGTTGCCTGGGCT
>NZ_JAPDPD010000002.1 GCF_026283965.1 Dyella subtropica | reverse complement strand
CCTGCGGCCCGGGCGCCGCCTCGACAGACAGCCAGTCTGCCTTCGCCGACGCCCGGGCCGCAGGCGAGCTGACACTGCGGTGACGCCTACGTTGAATAGATCAGAACATCCCAACTACCGGAGAATGACGATGACCCTTTCGGTCGCCGTGCTGATGGACCCTATCGGCGCCTTCAAGATCGCCAAGGACACTACTTTTGCCATGCTGCTGGAGGCCCAGCACCGCGGCCATGCGATCTACACCATGGAACAGGGCGACCTGGCGGTGCGTGACGGCGAACCCTGGGCGCGCCTGACCCCGATGAGAGTGAAGGACGACCCCAGCGGCTGGTTCACGCCCGGCGAGGCGCGGTGGCGTGACCTGCGCGAGCTGGACGTGGTGCTGATGCGCAAAGACCCGCCGGTCGATTCGCAGTTCATCTACGACACCATGGTGCTGGAGCTGGCCCAGCGAGCCGGCGTGAAGGTGATCAACGATCCCCAGGCCCTGCGCGACTGCAACGAGAAGATGTACGCGCTGAGTTTCCCGCAGTGCATGGCGCCCACGCTGGTAGCCCGCGACCCGGCCGAGCTGCGCCGCTTCGCCGCCGAACACGGCGAGGTAGTGCTAAAGCCGCTGGACGGCATGGGGGGGCGCGGCATCTTCCGCGTCAAAGCCGGCGACACCAACTTGAATTCGATGCTGGAGACCCTGCTGGCTGGCGGCCCGCACGGTGAAGGGCGGCACATGGTGATGGCGCAGAAGTACATCCCGCAGATCAGCGCGGGCGACAAACGCATCCTGATCGTCGATGGGGAGCCAGTGCCGTATGCGCTGGCCCGTATTCCGCAGGGCAACGAATTCCGCGGCAACCTGGCCGCGGGCGGTCGCGGCGAGGGCGTGCCGCTGTCGGATCGCGACCGCTGGATCGTGGCCCAGGTGGCGCCCGAGCTGCGCCGCCGCGGCCTGTTGTTCGTGGGGCTGGACGTGATCGGCGACTACCTCACCGAGATCAACGTCACATCGCCGACGTGTGCGCGCGAGCTGGACAAGCAATTCGGGCTTAATATTGCCGGCCAGTTGTTCGATGTCATCGAGACAGTCTCTGCGTGAGCACCCCACCCCGCACCACCGGCGGCGATCCGATCGGCGCCACCCTGCTGTTTTCGCTGCTGCTGCACGGCGTGCTGCTGCTGGGCATCACCATCGACTTCGTCAAGCCGAAGCCCAGCCTGCCCACGCTGGACGTGACCCTGGTGGACGTGGCCAACCGCGAGGCGCCGGACAAGGCCGACTTCCTCGCCCAGGCCAGTAACCGCGGCGGCGGCGAGAGCGACAAGGCGGCGCGCCCCTCACAGCCGTTCTCCGGCCCGCTGCCCAAGCCTGACCCGGGGGTGGCTGCGCAGGCGCAACAGGCGACGGCCACCCAGCCGCAGGAGGTCACGGACACCAAGCTGCTGACCACCACCGGCAACAGCCGTTTCAGCGTGAACTCCGACAGCGCCCACCCGGAGAAAGCGGACAGCGACCTGCCGACCTCGGACGCCGACCGCATGCAGATGGAAGCGGCGCAGCTCGCGGCCGAGCGCCGCCAGCTGCAAGCGGCCTACGCCAAGCGCCCGAAGAAGAAGTTCATTTCCTCATCCACCCGCGAATACGCCTACGCCGCCTACATGCGCGGCTGGGTGGACCGGGTGGAGCGCATCGGCAACCTGAACTACCCCGACGCCGCCCGCCGCCAGCAATTGCACGGCGACGTGCTGCTCACCGTCACCCTCAATCGTGATGGCAAGGTGATGAGCATCGAAATCATCAACAGTTCCGGCCAGCCTTTGCTGGACAAGGCCGCCGAGCGCATCGTGCGCCTCGCCGCCCCTTTCCCGCCCCTGCCCACCGGCAGCGAGCGCGTGGACGAGCTGCATATCACCCGCACCTGGCAGTTCCAGCCGAACAACGTGCTGCATACGAGATAACCCGCACTGTAGGAGCCCACCCTGTGGGCGACCCGGCGCGATAGCGCCGATGCTCAGCGCCCATCGCGCACAGGGTGCGCTCCTACAGACGCCGCTTCGCCTGAACGTCCTCACACGCATCTATCGTCCCCTGCGCATACAATGCCCGCATGACCGCAACGCCTCCCTCATCCCTCGCTGGCCATTTCCTGATCGCCATGCCCAGTTTGATCGAGCCGCCGTTTTCGCGCGGCGTGGCCTTCATCTGTCAGCACGACGAAGATGGCGCGGTGGGCCTGCTGGTGAACCAGTTGTCCGAATACCGGCTGGGCGATGTGCTGGCGCAGATGAAGCTGGAGTGCGAAGACCCCGAAGTCGCCGACCTGCCGGTGTTGATCGGCGGGCCAGTGCAGCAGGAGCGCGGCTTTGTACTGCACCGTGAGGCGGGCCATTGGGAATCGAGCTACCGCATCAATGACCAGTGGTCGGTCACCACGTCGCGCGACATCCTGGTCGCCATGGCCGCTGGCGAAGGGCCGCGCCAGGCCGTGATGGCGCTGGGCTATGCCGGGTGGAGCGCCGGACAGCTCGAGCAAGAGTTGAAGGACAACACCTGGCTCACCGTCGAGGCCAATGAACGCGTGGTGTTCTACACACCGCTGGAAGAACGCTGGAGCGCCGCTGCAGGACTGGTCGGCGTCGACCCGCTGCAGCTGCCCGGCTACGCAGGTCACGCATGAGCTGTGTGTTCGGTTTCGACTACGGCAGCCGCCTGCTCGGCGTCGCGGTCGGCAACCGGTTCACGGGGCTTGCCCGCGCCCTCGCCGCCATCCCGGTCCGCGACGGCGAACCCGACTGGCAGAAGCTCGACGCCCTGCGTCAGGAATGGCTGCCGGACACCCTGGTCATCGGCCTGCCGCTGACGCTGGAAGGCGAAGAACAAGCCGCCAGCCGTGGCGCCCGCCGCCTCGCCGAACGCTTGAGCGAACGCTATCGCCTGCCGGTCGCCTTGATCGACGAACGCCACAGCTCGCAGGAAGCCGCGCAACGTTTTGCCGATGCGCGCGCCGCCGGACTGAAGAAACGCCGCGATGCCGCCACCATCGACGCCGAAGCCGCCGCCGTGATCCTCGAGCGCTGGCTTGCCCAGCCCATCGAGCCGACGGCTCACGGCCTCAGCCATCCCTGACCCTCGACGCCCAGACCCTCGACAACGCCCATGACCTCACGCCTGCGCCACCTCACCACGCTCGAAAACCTGCCGCGAGCCACCATCGAGCGTCTGCTCGACCGTGCCGTGTCCATGCGCGACGCCTGCGCTCACGGCACCCGCAAGCTGGATCTGCTGGCCGGGCGCACCATCCTCAACCTGTTCTTCGAGCCGTCCACGCGCACGCGCACGTCGTTCGAACTCGCGGCACGCCGCCTCGGCGCCGACGTGATCAACTTCGACCTCGGCTTCTCCTCCACCAGCAAGGGCGAAGCGCTGTACGACACGCTGCACACGCTGGAAGCCATGCACCTCGACGCCATCGTGGTGCGCCACAAAATCTCCGGCACGCCTGATGAACTGGTGCGCCACGCGATGAGCGGCGTGTCAGTGGTCAACGCCGGCGACGGCAGTCGCGCTCACCCCACCCAGGGCCTGCTGGACGCGCTGACCATCCGCGAGCACCGCCCCGATTTCGAAAACCTCACCGTGGTGATTTGCGGCGACGTGAAACACTCGCGCGTGGCCCGTTCGGACGTCCATGCACTCAGCGCACTCGGCACCAAGACCATCCGCCTGTGTGGTCCCGCCGCGCTGATGCCGGCGGACACCGAACTACCCCAGTGCGAACGCTTCACCGACTTCGACCAGGCCATCCAGGGCGCCGACGCCGTCATCATGCTTCGCCTGCAAAAAGAGCGCATGGCCGCCGCCGACCTGCCCGACGAAGCCGCCTACTTCCAACGCTTCGGCCTCGACAACCGCCGCCTGGCACTCGCCGCCAAAGGCTGCATGGTGATGCACCCCGGCCCCATCAACCGCGGCACCGAAATCGCCTCCGAAGTCGCCGACGGCGCACAATCCCGCATCCTCGAACAAGTCGGCAACGGCGTCTTCGTACGCATGGCCGTGCTAGGCGAAGTGCTGGCGCGCTGAGCACTGCCTAGCTTGCCGATAGCGATAGCGCCCACTGAAATCTTGCGCTGGTCATTCACCGGTCGCCAGCAGGCGTCCGGAATGCCCGCTGCATAAGCGGCCAGGTCGCGATAACGCGAACATCGAAGCGTCAACGCCACTGGACCCCGGCCTACGCCGGTGTGACGACAGTGAAAGGTTATCGCGAGCACCCGCCCCTCACCTCAATCATCTCCCCAAAGGGGAGAGGAGGCGAAGGCAAAGAGCCATGCTCATGCGAGCACCCGCCCCTCACCCCAACCCTCTCCCCGGCGGGGAGAGGGAGTTCAAACATGTGAGCTGTGCACAAGAGACAGGGTCTACGCCGAGTGACGAAATAGCAACGGCGTCTCAAACCCGCATCACGTATGCGCCACACAACCACATCCCTCTGCGTGGTATCGCCCAGTCCCCTCAACCACTCCATGCTTGCCATACATATCGTGTGGCCGCACCCAATCCGTCAACGATCGATAAGGCCCCGTCTCATCGCGCCCCTTCGGCATCACATCAAGAAACGCATACGCACCGAGAAACTGCTCCCCGCCTCGCCCGAACGTCGAGTACGTGTGGAAGATCTGCCCTTCAGCGTCTTTGTAAAAGACACTGTCGCCCGAAAGATCCTCCAACCCCGGATCGGTTTCGCGAAAGTTGTAGAACGCCTTCCCCGCCGCCAACTGCTCCGGCGTGAAGGACACATTGAAGTCGTAGTTGAAGTCGCTATGGAACGATGAGACGAACGGGAAGCGCCACGCCATCCTGGTGCGGAGCGCTTCTATTTCCTCAATGGGTGCACGCGCCACCGCCACGTACGACACATCGTGGTGCTCCAGATGCACAAGAATCCCTTCGAGATGATCGACCTCGAAGGCGCAACCCACACACTGATGCTGCTGCCCCGGCCCCATCATGAAGTGCTTCATGAAAAGCTGGCTGCGCCCCTGGAACAGATCGGCCAGCGATAGCGGGCCTGCGGGCCCGTCAAACACATAGCGCTTCTCCACCTTCACCCAGGGCAGCGCGCGTCGCGCCGCGTTCAACTCGTCCTTCATGCGCGTGAACGCCTTCTCCCTGACCAACAAATCCGTGCGCGCCTTCAACCATTCATCGCGAGATACGACTGAGTTATTCATGGCTTACTTCCTCTGGAAAGGCCGGCCTTATCTCTATGTCGAACGAACGATGCGAGGATCGACATCGAAAGATAGTCCATTCGTCATCCCCACAAACCCACGGCCGGCGGCTATCGTTGGCGTCCCTTTGCTCCCTGGAATCGTCGCCATGCAGCGCATCCGTTGGATTTTCACCGCCGCCGTTCTTGGTGGCGCCTCCACCCTGGCCGCCATGCCTGCCGCACCGCAGCAAGCCGTGCCGGCCACCGACAGCGCCGCGCAAGAAACCCGCAGCGCGTCGGGTGTGGATCTCGCCGGTATCGACCACGCGGTGAAGCCGGGCGATGACTTCAACAGCTACGCCAACGGCGCCTGGGCCAAGACAGCCGAAATCCCGGCCGACCGCTCCAGCACCGGTGTGTTCCTGAAGGTGTTCGAGAAGGCCGAGAAGCGCAACGCCGAACTGATTCGCGACGCCGGCAAGAGCAACCCGGCCGCCGGTACCAACGCACGCAAGATCGCCGATTACTACGCCGCTTTCATGGATGAAGCGGCCATCGAGAAACATGGCCTGGAGCCGATCAAGCCGGTACTGGCCAAGATCGACGCGATCAAGTCACCGGCCGATCTGGCCAGCGTCCTCGGCGGCACGCTGCGCGCCGACGTGGATCCGGTCAACGCCACCAACTTCAACACCGAAAACCTGTTCGGCCTGTTCGTCAGCCAGAACATGGACGACCCGTCACACAGCGTGCCCTACCTGCTGCAGGGCGGCCTGGGCATGCCCGGCCGCGATTACTACCTGTCCGACGACAAGGCCATGGCCGAGTTCCGCACTCAGTACCAGGCCTATATCGCCGGGCTGCTCAAGCAGGCCGGCGTGGCCGATGCGGATACCAAGGCCAAGGCCATCCTCGCGCTGGAAACCAAGATCGCCAGCGCGCAGGCGCCGGTGGTCGATAGCCAGGACGTGCACAAGGCCAACAACCCGTGGGCCGAGTCGTCGTTCGCCAAGCGTGCACCGGGACTGGACTGGGCCGCTTACTTCAAGGCCGCCGGCCTCGACAAGCAAGAGACCATCGTCGCCTGGCAGCCGGAAGCCATCGCCAAGCTTTCCGCACTGACCGCAAGCGAGCCGCTGCAGACCTGGAAGGACTACCTCACCTTCCACACGCTCAATCACAGCGCCCTCCTGCTACCCAAGGTCTATGCCGACCTCGCCTTCGACTTCTACGGCCACACCCTGCAGGGCACGCCCAAGCAGCGTGACCGCTGGAAGCGCGCCATCGGCTTCACCAACAATGACCTGGGCGACGCCGTGGGCCAGCTCTATGTGAAGCGCTACTTCCCCGCGTCGTCCAAGCAGCAAGTGCAGCAGATGGTGCACAACATCATGGCCGCGTTCGACGAGCACGTGGACACGCTGGACTGGATGACACCTGCCACCAAGCAGAAGGCCAAAGCGAAGATCGCCACGCTCAAGGTCGGCGTGGGCTACCCGGAAACCTGGCGCGACTACGGCAAGCTGGAGATCCGTCCGGACGACGCCCTCGGCAATCACCTGCGCGCCGAACAGCATGAGTATCACCACCAACTGGCCAAGCTCGGCAAGCCGGTGGATCGTGCCGAGTGGTGGATGACGCCGCAGACCGTCAATGCGGTGAACCTGCCGCTGCAGAACGCGCTGAACTTCCCCGCCGCGATTCTCGAAGCGCCGTTCTTCGATCCCAAGGCCGACGCCGCCGCCAACTACGGTTCGATCGGCGCTGTGATCGGTCATGAGATCAGCCATAGCTTCGACAACACCGGCGCCGAGTTCGACGCCCAGGGCCGCCTGGCCAACTGGTGGACGCCGGAAGATCAGGCCCACTTCAAAGCCGCCGGCCAGCGGCTGGCCGAGCAGTTCAACGCGTACGAGGCACTGCCCGGCCTGCACCTCAACGGCCAGCAGACGCTGGGCGAAAACATTGCCGACGTGTCCGGCCTGGCGATTGCCTATGCGGCCTACCAGAAGTCGCTGGGCGGCAAACCGGCAGCGGTGATCGACGGCCTGACCGGCGACCAGCGCTTCTTCCTCGCCTTCGCGCAATCCTGGCGCACCAAGACCCGCGACGCTGCACTGCGCCAGCAGGTAGTCACCAACGAGCACGCCCCAGGCCAGTTCCGCGCGCAGACCGTGCGCAATCTCGACGCCTGGTACGACGCGTTCAAGCCGAAGGCCGGCGAGAAGCTTTACCTGGATCCGAAGGACCGCGTGAAGATCTGGTAAGCCCGCCAACACCTGAAACAGATGAGGCCGCACCTCCCGGGGTGCGGCCTTTTTCATGGGCGAAACACATGACCGCAACCGCCGCCAAACCAAGCTGGGCGCACTGGCGAACGCCGTGGATCAGCCTATAGTCGTAGCTGCGACATGGTCTCCAACGCTTTCTTGCACGGGAGTCCATCACCATGTTCAAACACATCCTGCTCCCCACCGATGGCTCCGATCCCACCATGCGAGCCATCAACACCGCGATCAAACTGGCCGCTCAGCTCGGCGCGCGCATCCACGCCCTTCATGTGCTCACACCACTACCAGCCGTGAGCTTCATTGCCGACGTGCTCCAGGGCGACATCTATCGCAAGCAAGCATGCGAACGCGCCGAGACAAACCTCGCGAAAGTGCGCGAGATGGCGCATGCGGTCAACGTGGTCTGCGACGTGGAGTATCTGTTCGACAATCGGCCTTATGTCGCGATCGCCGGTGCGGCAACCAAGTATCACTGCGATCTGATCGTGATGGACGCGCATGAGTGCAACAACATCGAGCGGCTATTGCTGAGCAATACGACGCACAAGGTGATCTTGAGTTGCGACGTGCCAGTGTTGGTTTGCCACTGAATCCTTCACCAGCGTCGAATCTCAGCTGTGCGATGTTCTCCTCCCCTTGCTTGCAGGGGGAGGCCGGGAGGGGGGTGAACACTTGCGAAAGCCTCTCCCGAAACGCTTTCTCAAGTACTCACCCCTCCCCAGCCCTCCCCTGCAAGCAAGAGAGGGAGCCAAGAGCTCGCGTAGCTTAGATTCGACGCCAATCAGGGAGCGAATTAGCTTCGTAGGTTGGGGTGAACGAAGTGAACCCCAACGCCATGGCTATCGTTGATGTTGGGGTTCGCGCTGCTCACCCTAACCTACCCGAACCGCTTCGTAGTTCGAGGTAAATGAGAGCGCCCCAACCTACGCAAGCTCGCCCTTCGCCAACTCTCGGCACAACGCCGCCGTCGCCTCATCCACCGGAAAACAACATTCGACATGCAGCTCGTCGAGGGTCACGTCGCGAGGCGTGCCGAAGGTGGTGATGGTGGAGAAGAAATGCATTTCCGTGTCGTCGCGACGCAGCACGGTGGTTAGCAAAGGTGACGGCGCCGCACCGAGATCACGCATACGCCAACGCGCCGGCACGCCGGGATAAGCGAGTACTTCTTCCAACAGTTCGCGCGCCTTGGTATCCGATGGCGAGGCGGCGACTTCGTTGTGAAGGTGATGAATCAAGTCGCGGGCCACCTCTTCCCAATTGGCCACGGCCTGCCTGAAATCATCGGGGTCGAAAATTTGCCGCAGCATGTTCTGATGCGCGCTAGGCCGGCCACGCATAACGAAATGATTGATGCGCATCGCCGCCTGGTTCGCCATCAACACATCCCAATGACGATTGAGCAGGAAAGCCGGGTACGGCTCCTGCTGCGCCAGGATGAATTCGATGGCGCGGCGCATCTGGGCCAGCTCCGGTGTAGCCAGGGCGGACTCCGGATACTTCGGCGCGAAACCCGCCGCCATCAGCAGCGCATTGCGTTCGCGCAAAGGCATGTCCAGTGCGTCGGCCAGGCGCGCCAGCATGTCGCGACTGGGCTGGGCCTTGCCGGTTTCCACACAGCTGAGGTGGCGTGCGGATACACCAGCGTCCAAAGCCAGATCCAGCTGACTGAGGCGTCGCGAGGCACGCCATTCGCGCAGCAAAACGCCCACGTGGGACGCGGGCATCGGTGTCGACGGCAGGGGCGCGTGGCTTCGGTTCAAGCGCGCAGGATACGACCGCCGCAGTGTGGATGCCATGACCTCCCAGGTCATGAAAGCATGACCTGAAACGTCATTGCCGGCATGCCCGGGCAAGCCAATCATCGGCACCCATCGCACATCACACCACGAGGGTATCGAGATGCATCGCAGACAGTTTCTCGGCTTGGCCATGGGCACCTTGGCGGCTGGCGTCGTTGCCGGCTGCGCGTCCCGCATCGTCCGCCAGGGCATGGCCACTTCCCAGGCAAGCAGCGCACCCACCGATGCGGCGGCATGGCACGCCGCACGGCGTTTCGCCAGTACGCGCTTCGGCAACATCGCCTATGTGGAGCGCGGTAGCGGTCCGGCCGCGCTGTTCCTGCATGGCTTTCCACTCAACAGCTTCCAGTGGCGTGGCGCGTTCGATCGGTTGTCGCCTTATCGCCGCTGCGTCGCGCCGGACTCGCTTGGCCTCGGTTACACCCAAGTCGCCGAAGGCCAGAGCGTGACGCCCGCCGACCAGGTCGACATGCTGGTGACCTTGCTGGACAAGCTGTCCATCGGCAGCGTGGATCTCATCGCCAACGACAGCGGCGGCGCCGTCGCCCAGCTCTTTGTCACGCGCCATCCGGAACGTGTGCGCACCCTGCTGCTGACCAACTGCGACGTAGAAAACAACTGCCCGCCACCGGCCGTGCTGCCCGTGATCGAGCTGGCCCATGCCGGCCGCTTCGCCGACGAGTGGCTGGCACCGTGGGTCGCCGACAAAAGCCTGGCGCGCTCGGACAAGGGCCTCGGCGGCATGACCTTCACCTACCCCGACCGCCTCGCCGACGAAACCATCGACATGTACCTCCACCCGCTGGTCGAGTCTTCGCACCGCAAGGCACTGACCAACGCCTACGCCATCGGCCTCGCGCCCAACCCCTTAGCGGGCGTCGAGCCGGCACTGAAGCGCTGCGCCGTACCGACACGCATCCTCTGGGGCACCGGCGACGATATCTTTTCGAAGGACGACCCCGACTACCTCGACAAGACCTTGCCCCGCTCCCGCGGCGTGCGGCGTATCGAAGGGGCGAAGTTGTTTTTCCCGGAAGAGTTTCCGGATGTCGTTGCTGAAGAGGCTCGGCGGTTGTGGGACGTGGGTTGAGCACAGATTTTTCGACAGCGGCACTCCGTGCTGTGGGCACGCTGTAGCCGTGCCCACCCTCTCACCCCGTGCCGCATAGGCGTCCACAGGGACCATTTCTAGGCTAGACGTGAAAGACCAGCCAGTGGATTTATCCATCCGATAGTCACGCAATTGCCGAGCCAAGCATGCATAACTATGCTCAGTGAAGGAGACAAAACATCATCTGGAGCGTGAGATGCGCACGTCATCTATTTCAGTCGAGCGAAAAGCTCTATTTGCAACCGCATTCTCCATGGCATTCGTGTCGCTTTCTTGCTCGGCCGATCAATGGCCAGCGCACCCGATGCCCACCAAGCTGTCTGAGGTGGCCGCACACAGCGCACTCATTAAGATTCGCCCTTCCTTCAAGCAATGCCTAGGCGACGCTGGTGGATCCACGCCACCAACGAAGGATTGCATGGACGACGAATACGATTATCAGGATGGAAGGCTCAATCTGGTCTACAAACAGCTGATGGTTTCACTAAGCAAAGACGGGCAAGCGAAGCTTCGTGAGGAGGAGAGGCGCTGGATACGTTTCCGCGATGGCTACTGCAACAAGGAGGAGGCCGAACTAGCCTCCTATGGATGCGAAATCGAGATGGCCGCCGACCGGGCTACGCAGCTGGAAGATCGACTTAAATCTCGATAGCCCTCCTCGATCCCATCGATCGAAAACGCGAACAACTAACGCAAAGGAAGTGCAGTTATGGCGGGCGAACAGCAGAAATGGCGACTCGGTCAAACTTCAACGTGGTTTGAAACTCATGGCAAGGGCGTTGAAACCATTTCGTCAGGGCGCCACGACAAGGGCGGTGTCTCCTACGGAGCGTTCCAGCTCGCATCAACATCGGGAACTGTCGACGAATACTTAAAACAATCCTCTTACAAGAAGGATTTCGATGGACTGACGCCTGGGTCTAAAGAGTTTGGCGCGAAATGGACCGAGCCGGCCACCGGGCCGACTACGAAGGACGCCTTTGCAGAAGACCAGTACGACTTCATCAAAAGGACACACTATGACGTCCAGGTTTCCCGCCTCAAGCACGACGGCCTAGATTTTAGCGAGAGAGGTTCTGCCGTCCAGGACACGCTTTGGAGCACTGCCGTCCAGTATCGGGGGCTGACAAAACCCGTCTTTGAGAAGGGCCTTAAGGAAAAGTTCGGAGATCACTACGAGCTTTCAAAGCTATCCGATAAAGACATTATCGAAGCGGTTCAGGACTATAAAGCAGCGCACGTCCAGACTCTTTTTTCAAGCCTCCCCGATCAGTGGGAAAATCTGAGAGATCGTGCCAAGCAAGAGAAGGATGACCTCGTCCAGTTCGTCGATACCGGGATACCTGTAGACACGATTGCGCGCGCAAAGGCCGAGCAAGTTGCGCGTCACTCCCCCCATAGCCAGGGCCAAGAAGCACATGCCAGAGCAACTTTGCGACTAGACGCACACGGCGATACCGTTGGCGACCTTCAAACACAACTGAGCCAATTGGGTTATACCGCCCCCGATGGACGGCCTTTGAAGGTCGACAAGAGCTTCGGGCCCGCCACACATGAAGCCGTACAGGCATTCCAGAAAGCGAATCATTTGACGCCGAATGGAGTCGCCGGGCCGGCAACCATGCGTGAGATTGAAGGGCAGCTGCTTGAGCGTGCCAATACGCAAGCGGTTCACCCGGAAGCGCCAAACACTCATCTGCAATGCCCCGCACGACTGGACGACCCGGCGCACCCTGACCACGCCCTCTATCTTCAGACACGTGCCCACGTTTATCGCCTGGACGAGCAACAGGGCCGCACGCCCGATCAACGCAGCGACAATCTGGCATCGGCTTTGACGGTTGCAGCGAGAGCGGATGGTTTGCATCGGATTGATCAGATTGCGCTGAGCGAGGATGCAAGCCGCCTTTGGGCTGCGCAGCGTCCACCCGGCGTTCGCGATCACTTCTTCGATCAGCACACCAGTGTTGGCACGGTGGCGGGACTGAACACACCGATGGAGCAAAGTGGCGCGCAATGGCCGCAGGCTATGCAGCAGTTCCGGCAAACGCAGGAACAGACTCAGGCGCAGTCCCAGACTCAAGCACAGGTGCAGGACACTACACAGCAACCGTCTGGGCCGGTCATCTCGCACTGACTTGGTCGTTGCGGCACGCCATTTCGTGAGCACAGCACACCGGCAACTCGCCGCATCTACGCGGTCTGCTCCCGCTGTTTATCGAGCACGCCCCGATCCATGACGCGCTCCAGTCGCGCGCCTTCCACCAGCGCATGCAAACAATGACTGACCTGGTCGATGCGGATATCCGAGCGGGATAGCGTGCACCGGACACCACCCACCGCCACTGATCCGGCGCGCATGGCGAACGTGTCTTCTGGAAAAACGATCAATCGCGTCATGAATCGCATCGCTTCCGCCCACGCGTGGGCGTATCTCACGGCGCGCTCGGTGTCGCCGGTACTCAGCGCCAACGCCCATGAGGCTGCGACCCCTTCAGCGATGAAGCCCGTATTGAAGCTCGGCTCATCGGGACTGAGGTCTTCGAGAAATGCACCGGTGCTCTCCAGTTGCCGTTCAAGCGCCCAATCGGTGGCGGCAAAGGCGAGCCGTGCAGCCGCCAGATCGGGCTTGACCTGATGCAGCGCCGCCATGCCTTGCGGTAGCCAGCCAGCCGAGCCCCAGCTCGGGTATGCCGCGAAACGATGGGCGTACCAGGCGATCTGCGCATGGAACGCATCGGGCGAGATAGCCGGATCGACGGCAGAGAGACTGCCAAGCGCGGCGAGTGCCGCTCCCGGGAAAAAGTCCTGTTCCTCCGGCAGGTCGATCCGCTTGGGTGTCTGGCCGATGCGCCCGTCCGGCTGCATGCATTGGAGCAATCGGTAGGCCAGCGAGCCCGCCTCTGGACTGGCTGCAAGCTCAGGGTGATTGATCAAGGCACGCAACAAGACCGCATCGGCAAGCAGGCCGCCAACACAACCCGGCAACATGCTGGCGCCGTCATGCACATGGGCCAGGCAATAACGAAGCCCAGTGGTGGCCGCTGCGCACCAGGACTTTTCATTTAGAAACGATCCGGCGAGATCCAACGCCATCAGCGCGTGGACGACACGCCCGGTAGTGCCACGCGCCCGCCCCTTCCCCGCCATCGGCAGCAGCAGGTAGCGAGGCATCCCGTCCGCACCGATCGATTCGGCGATATAGGCGCCGAGCAGGCGGATGAGCCCTTCACTATCGACACGATGCTCGTTGGGCGTACCGCGTTGGGGAAAACCAAAGCGCAGCGGCCTCGCCTGCTCGTCCGCATCCAGCCATTCGGCGCACTGCAAGGTGCGCCATTCGGCCTGCCCTGCCTCGACTGCGGCTTCCGCGCCTGCGAGATCTATCGCCGTTTGCACAAACGCTTCACGCGAGAGGTTGTTGTACGACAGCGCGCTGGGCAGAAGGATCGTGGTACGCCCCGAATGAGTGATGCTGAGCGCGTCGAGACCTCGGCGCAGTTTGTGCGCCACCAGCGCCAGCGAGGCCGCACCTAGCGGCTCCGGGTGATGCAGGATCGAGACGACCATCGGCGTATTCAAGGCATCGATATCGCCGGCAAGCCGCGAGTCCGCCCCAACCTGCGCCACCGCCTGGCGCAGCCCGGCATCGAGCTGCGAACCGAGGGCAAGGCCGTAGCCGATCAAGCCGTCTCGGTAGAGCCGTACGGCGACACCCGCTATCTCGCAGGACAACGTGTTGTCAGGCAAGCCGGCGGGGCTGGCGCCTCCGTGGCCCAACGCTCGCGCAAGAAGCGCCCTGGCGTGCGAAGTGATACGCCGGCCCAGCACCACGTTGCGCCACCATGCGGTCTGCTCGTCTTCCGGGCGGCCATAGGGCAACCAGTGGTCGGCCGGCTCGACGTGCTTGAACACGTCATGCCGGAATACATCATGCGGCTCGCCTGGCGCTATGCCGGCGTTGGTCTCGCGCGCCTGCCGATACTGCTCCGTGTCGCTGATGAAAACCTGAGTATTGGGCAGCGCGCCGCCGCGCTTGTGCGGGAATACACGACTCTTCACCACGATGCCGTAACGATCGAAATCGAGCTGTCGGGGCTCGATCGGCTCCAACGCAGAGAAGAAAGTCACAGCGATTTTCAGCTGCCCCAGGTTGTCCAGCGTGATCCGGCCGTTTGCTTCTTGCAGCGTCTCGATCGTCGCGGCAATCACGTCTTCGCACGGCCGAGCTTCGGCGGCAACAAAATGCCAGAACCCATGGCGGGCGATCCGGTTCTCGTTGTGTCGCTCGCGAAAGCTCACAAACACGCCGCCGGCGCAGTCGTACGCACGATCCATAGTGCGCGGCGGCAGCGGCGCGGCACCCGTCGTGAGATAGGTTGTCGCGGCGAAGCGAGCGAGCGCCGTTGGATGCATGCCCTCCGGCGCGGCAGTGATCCCTGTGAGCGGCATCGATCGTGGCGGCGGTGGCGCCAGTGTGCGCGCCATACCTAGGTCCGACCAGATATCGAAGATCGCCTCCGCGCGATAGCCCGCCGCATTCGCCCAGTCGAGACCGCCCCGATGAGGAAACTGCGCAAGCGCAATGGCGCCTTCGACTTCCCCACCCTCGTCCTCGATCGCACGGATCGCCTTGCACAGCGAGGTGCCGGAGCTGATCGAATCGTCGATGATCACTACCGGCTTGCTCTTGTCGAAAGGCCCTTCCACGCGCCTGCAGGACACATAGGTCTTTCGTCGCTCGCGAATGCACAACCCGGTATAGCGACCTGCACCCAGCAGCACGCACGCAGAAAGCAGCGGCATGCCGGTATAGCCGATCGTGGCGAGTTGCGTCGCGCGGTAGCCCTGCAGTCGCTCCAGAATGCACGACGCCGCCAGTCGGAGTCCTTCCGATGTCAGCGTCGTGTCCCAGCTGTAGAACGCCCACGGCGCAGGCGAGCCATCGCGATGGCGTATCTGCTGCGAGGCGGAGGCATAGAGAATGCCGTGCTCGCGCAGATACAGCGCCAGGGCGTCCCGGCTTAGGGCTGTGCTGGCCTTGGCCTGCGGCTCAACGGGCCGCATTGCCCTTGGCGCCCACCGTTTCTATCTTGGCCTTCAATGCCGCAAGCTGCGTTTCGACGGTGAGAAGGCGCTGCACGAGTGCGCCGATATCCCGCAGCAGTTGATCCGGAGGAGGCAGCTCGTTGATGTGCCATGGGGATTTATAGACCCCACCGCCACCCTCGCCCCCTTCAGGAAGCTCATTCGGCAGATCTCCGCGATACATCGACTCGATATGCGCGGGAATCTCGTAACGTGGTGGGTGAGTCACCTTCAGCCGCCCGGCGAGCGCCTGGGACTCCAACGTATGGACTCGATCACGCAGGCGGAATAACTCGGCAAGCGCTTCGGGACTTGCCCTGTCGTACGGCGCCCATGGCAACTCGGCGATGGGAGGGCGGGGACCGAACGGAAGGTGCGGATGGCTATGGCCTTCCACAGGGCTGATGGGCAATTCCTCGATGTTCGGTTTCTCAGGCATGACAACTCTCCTCTGTTCAGAGACTGTGCTTTGCATGGATCCCCGTACGACGGCCGAAGGACGTTACGCGCCGAATTAGCCGACTTCAATACATCGTAAGTTGTAAGCCACTCGAGTTTTAGATGGTTTTTTCACAGGCTATTTCCACGCTAAATCAAGCGCATTAAGTTGCGCGTGTAATAGACACTGCGGGTGCTGGGCAGTCTCTAGACTCAAGTGCAATACCCGATGAGGTGAAGCGGCCCAGGTGCGATAGCCTGCGCAACTTCACCGCCAAGTGGAACTGCACATGAGCCACACGAACCTGAGCCAGGACGAACGTTATCGAATTCAATGGCTGCATTGAGGCGGCTTTTCATCGCGCGAGATCGATCAACAGCGGGCACGCGATGCCAGCACTCTTAAACTGACCCGCCCTACAACGACAGGACTTTTGAAACCGCGTCCGCCAGATGGTCCAGTATGTTTCCCCAGCCCTTGGTATGACCTTCAATAATGGCCGAGGTCGGTAGACGTTCGTGGGTCAGCACGAGTTCGGTTTCGTCGCCGTACGGATGGAGTTCGACCGTTACCAACGTATCCACATGGTTCGTCAGCGGGCCCATCCACGTGAACACAAGCTTGTGCGGCCGGTCGACCAGCACATAGGTGCCGGATACGTCGCGACTTGATTCCCCCGATGACATGGCAAGGCTGAAGGTTCCGCCAGGGCGGAGGTCACAGCTCGCCTTGCAATGGACCTCGCCCGGAAAGGGGCTCAACCACCGGACCATCAAATCGGGCTGGGTCCACAAGTCGAAGATCTGCCCCGCACCAGCCTTCAAGCGCCGGCGCACCTGGACGGTCGGGGCCGTTGTGTCATCTCGAAACATGCTTTCGATCCTTGGGACCCGGTTTGGGGTCCTTGTTGAGCTCGGCCAGTACGCGCTCCATGGCGTCTAGCCGCGCCTCCCAATAGTGGCGCATCCGTTCGATCCAGCCATCGACCTCGTCCAGCGAACCGGTATTGATGGAGAGAAAGTGCTCACGCCCTTTCTTGTGCCGCTCGACCACGCCGCTCGCTTCCAGCACGCGGATATGTTTCGACACCGCGTTCAATGACATAGGGAAGGGCTCAGCGATCTCGGTCACGCGCGCCTCGCTGCGTGAGAGCCGTTCGACAATCGCCCTCCGCGTCGGGTCGGCTAACGCGGCGAATACCGCGTCGAGGCGCGCGGTGCGAGAGGCGACTTTCTTCTCAATCATGGCGGCTGCAGGCTCGATTCTTCAATGCAAAAATATTCTACCAAAAGGTTGACAATCTTTTGCGCCGATGTTTTATTCAACCTTTCGGTTGAACTTATTTGTCCATGAAGGAGAGATCGATGCTAAACAAAGCCATTGCCGCTGCAACCGCAGCGGTCGCACTTCTGTCAGCTGCCGTGGCCCCAGCACGGGCCGAGCCGGTCAAGAACGTCGTCATCGTCCACGGAGCCTTCGCCGACGGTTCCGGATGGCAGCGCGTCGCCGACATTCTTGGTAAAGACGGCTATACGGTCAGCGTGGTGCAGGAGCCGCTGACATCACTCGCCGACGATGTCGCGGCGACCAAAAGAGTGCTGGATCAGCAACAGGGCCCCACCCTTCTGGTCGGCCACAGCTATGGCGGGATGGTCATCACCGAAGCGGGCAACGCGCCGAATGTCGCCGGCCTCGTCTACATCGCCGCCTTCATCCCCGACCAGGGCGAGAACGCGGTCGGCCTGCTCTCGCAAGTCCCCGCCGCCAACAAGGACATGCGTGCCACCAAGGACGATTTCCTGTATCTCGATCCGGCCGCCTTCCCCGCCGATTTCGCTGCCGATGTCCCAGTTGCCCAGGCGAGCTTCATGGCGCATTCCCAGCCCATGTTGGCCAAGGCCGCAGCCGGTGCACCGGTGACGACGGCCGCCTGGCACCAGAAGAAGAGCTGGGCGCTGATCGCGACTCGCGACCACAACATCAATCCCGATCTCGAGCGCAACATGGCCAAGCGAGCCGGCAGCGAAACGATCGCGATTCCCGCCAGCCACGCGGTCTACCTTTCCAAGCCAACGGAAGTGGCGCGTTTGATCGAACGGGCAGCAAAGGCGTCCAGCCGGTAACCCTTTCATCCCACATGACTGATAAGGAATCCCTATGTCCGTGAACGTTCTGTACCAGACCGCCGCCCGCGCCACAGGCGGCCGCGATGGCCGCTCCGCCACCTTGGACGGTACATTTGAAGTGAGCCTGACGAAGCCGAAGGAACTGGGCGGCCCTGGCGGCGATGGCGCCAATCCCGAGAAGCTGTTTGCCGCCGGCTATGCGGCCTGCTTCCTTGGCGCCATGAAATTCGTCGCCTCGCAAGGCGGGCCGAAGGTGCCCAGCGACTCAACGGTGATCGCCACGGTCGGTATCGGACCGAGGGAGGAAGGGGGCCTTGGCCTGACCGTCGCGCTGTCGATCGCCTTGCCGGGCATTCCACGTGACGAGATCGAGACGCTGGTCGCTAAGGCTCATCAGGTGTGCCCTTATTCCAATGCGACTCGCAACAATATCGACGTCAAACTCACCGTCGAATAGGGCTTGCCCTTCAAAGCCTCACCCTGCTCCTCAGCGAGAGCAGGGCGAGGCTAGCAAGGGCCAGGAAAATCGAAACGCCGCCGAGCGTCTCAAGAATCAGGGCGGTCATGACCACAGCCAGTGGCATGTTCAGCCTCAACTGGCATCGGTGTTCAGACCGACCGGAATCCGCAGACGACTAAGAGCCTGCCCCCCCCCCAAATCCAGCGAGGCTGACAAGCTCATTGGGTGAAATGAACAGATGCGGATTGTCGCCCACCATCACCGCGGAATGATTGAGCCACCCGCGCAACAACAGCTCACCGGTTTGCTGCGACTGCGGATGCCGACTTCAACCGGCCCTTGTCTTTCCCGCCGCAGACTTCCGCTTTGCAGCTCGGGCCCGCTCCGCGGACTGGGCGGTGTGCGCCTTCAAGATGGCAGGCAGCAACCCCGGAAAGCGCTGTTCGATTTCCTTGCAGCGAGAGGTATTGTGCATCTCCACGCCATGCCGTTCGCTACGGATCAACCCCGCTTCCCGCAGCGCGCGGAAGTGTTGCGACAGCGTGGACTTGGGAATACAACGATCGCTCATCTGCAGGAAGTTCGAGCAGGTCGCCGCACCGCTTGAAGCCGCCAGCTCCGCATAGATCACGGCGCGCACGGGATCGGACAGCGCATGGAGAATACCTTCCACGGTGATGTCGTCGATCGATGGATGGACCAAGGGCTTCATGCGGTGATTCTATCAGCCCCTTGACATATAGTTCTATAGTTCATATGTTGCGAACTATTGGAGTTCAGAACAACTTCAGCCACCCCACATCAGGACACGTCATGAGCAAGCTCAAAGGTAAAGTCGCCCTCGTTACCGGCGCATCCAAAGGTATTGGCGCCGCCATCGCCAAGTCGCTGGCCGCAGAAGGCGCGTCAGTGGTCGTGAATTACGCCTCCAGCAAGACGGGCGCCGAAGGCGTCGTCGCAGCGATCAACGGCGCCGGCGGCAAGGCCGTCGCCGTGCAAGGCGACGTTTCCAAGGCCACCGACGCGCAAGCCATCGTCGATGCGGCGGTCAAGGCATTCGGTCGCCTCGATATCCTCGTGAACAACTCGGGCGTCTATGAGTTCGCCCCGCTCGAAGAGATCACCGAAGAGCATTACCACAAGCAGTTCAACGTCAATGTGCTCGGGTTATTGCTGACCACTCAGGCAGCGGCCAAGCATCTGGGCGAAGGCGCCAGCATCATCAACATCGGCTCCGTCGTCACCCGCATCATGCCCACGGGCGGTGCGGTGTACACCGCCACCAAGGGCGCGGTGGACGCCATCACCGGCGTGCTCTCGCGCGAACTCGGCCCACGCAAGATCCGCGTTAATGCACTGAACCCCGGCATGATCGAAACCGAAGGCACCCACTCGGCCGGCTTCATCGGTTCCGACTTCGAATCCTGGGCCGTGTCCCAGACGCCGCTGGGCCGCATCGGTCAGCCGAACGACATTGCGTCGATCGCGGTGTTCCTGGCTTCTGACGATTCGTACTGGTTGACTGGCGAACATCTATACGCCGGCGGCGGCGTGCGCTGATCGCTATAGCGCGACCGAAGGGGCGCATTCCAATGGGGATGCGCCTCGGCGATACGCGGCCTCCGGTACGATGCCGTGACTCGCGCTGACACTCTGACAAACTCCTAACGGTCTTGAGTGTTGAATGCGTGGATCACACGGAGGAAGCTCATGAAGAAGCGCATCGGCGGTATCACCACAACCTGTGTAGCCATCGCACTCAGCCTCGCCTGCGGCGCCAGTGGCGCACAGGATCTGGGCAAGCTCGGCAGCATGCTTGGCGGCGGCGGCATGAAGTCCGGCAGCATGGGCAACGTCGCGGGCCTCTTGCAGTACTGCGTCAAGAACAACTACCTCGGCGGCGACTCCGGCGCATCGGGCATCAAGGACCAACTGCTCGGCAAGCTGGGCGGCTCTTCCGGCGCCACCACTTCCAGCAGTGACAAATCCTCCGGCACCAGCAACATGCTCGGCCAGCTGATGGGTGGCAAAAACAAGAAAGCCGCGACCGGCACCACGAGCAGCGACCCCACCCACGACGCTGGTTATCTGAGCGGCATGAAAGGCCTCCTCCAGACCAGTGACGGTAAAACCGTGAATTTGGCCAACGCCGGTGGCGGGTCGAGCGACATCAAGTCGCAGATCACCAAGAAGGCCTGCGACGTCGTGCTGAAGCAGGGCAAATCGTTCCTGGGGATGTGATCGGACGTTCGGCGATGCTTTGACACGTCTGCAAACGCATCGGCCAGCCACGTGCCGATGCGTTTGCCCCCGTCATCAACTCGCCCAGGAACGGATGTTGCGTCTGTGCGTGGGCCCGCAAGCGTGAGCTACGCAGAGATATTGAACAGGCTCTCAGCCCCGGAACCTTCCCACTCCACCCGATCTCGCCCCGACTTCTTCGCCCGATACAGCGCTGCGTCCGCCGCATTCACCAGCGCCTCGAATTCCAGGCCAGCCGCACCAGCCACGCCGACGCTGGTGGTGATGGATATCCGCCGCTGACCGAACAAGGCGGGTGTGTTCGCTACGCGTGCGCGTATGTCCTCGGCGACCACGATGGCCTGTGCCGCGTCGATCGCTGGCAGCACCAGCAGAAATTCTTCGCCACCGTAGCGCGCCAGCAAGGCCCCATCCGGCAGGTGAATACCGCGCATAACTTTGACGACGTGGTGCAGCACCTCATCACCCGCTGGGTGCCCCCAGCTGTCGTTGACGGCCTTGAAGCCGTCGAGATCGAGCAGCAGGACGGACGATGTCTCGCCGCGCGCGCGGCAGGCCTCCACGGCGCGCCGCCCTTCCTCGATCACCGCCGAGCGATTGGGCAGACCGGTCAATCCATCGGTGCGCGCCATGCTGCGCAGATCCAGCGTCAGTCGTTGCGCCAGCATCAGCGTGAAGCCGGTACATAGCAGAGAATTGCACACGATGGCGGAGAGATAGTTCGCCTCCATCAGCCGGGTGGCCAGCAGCATCTGCGATGCCGTGTCAGGCGCAAGCATCACGCCCGAGCGCAACAGATAAAACGCAGCATCGATGCCGCAAACAAGCGCCACCATCGCACAACTCTTGCGCAAGTCCCGTGGCGAACGCCGCAGCAACACCCAGATCATCCAGACGTCCCAGACCACGCTCTTCGCACCGAACATCAGTGCATCAGCGAGCTGCGAGGGCGGCACCACCACAAAGCCCACTTGTATGACCAGGAACGCGGCGGCCAGAAACAGCGGCCAACGCCAGCGCAACGGATAACGCACGTGCACGGCGATGCCCATCACCATCAGGGCATTGGCCAGCGCGACCAGGGCGCTGCCCGTCAGCGCGGAAAGCAGACTCTGTTTCTCGTCCAACCCCTGCGCAAACCCCGACGCGGTCATCAACCAGAACGCTGCGGCCCACATGCGCAGCGCCGGCATGCCGCGCAACACCAGGCCGAGCAGGGTAAAGCTCAGCGAGATGGTCGCCCCGGCGGCAAGTCCCATGACGCCGAGCGTGAAAAGATCTAAATGCATGGCTGGCCCCCTACACGTCGTACGGCACCCCCTTGTGCTGACGTCCGCATTATCCCTTACCCGGGGCCGCCTGCGGGATAGGCCCGGGCCTCCGCGCCTTCCTCACCCTGTGGGCGACAAACCGGCAGGATGGCCGGTTTGCACGGCGTAAGCCGCCCGCGGGGCGAGGGCCATGGATGGCCCGAGTGACAAACCGGCAGGACCACGCTACGTGCGGACCCGGCCCTGCTGCGCAGGGCTTTCGCGCACAGGGTGCGCTCCTACAGGTCGCCTGGCGTGACGCCAAGCAGCCGCCGCATCCATCGCGCCATATGGCTCTGGTGAGAAAAGCCTGCGGCCAGTGCGACTTCGCTGGCGGGCAGCGATCGATTCAGCAGCAAGACGCGCGCCTTTTCCACCCGGCGACTCACCACGTATTGATGTATCGAGGCGCCTTTTCTCGCCTTGAACTCGCGCTGCAAGTACGAGCGGCTGACGCCAGCCACACCCGCCAGCTGACCGAGCGAGAGAGACGCATCCAGGTTGGCCTCGATGAAGTCCACCACGCGCTGAACCTGCACCGCGGAAAGCCCCTCGCGCGGCGGATGCAACGGCTTGGCGTGGCGCGCCAGCAATTGCACGGCAAGCGCCACACCGAGGCTGTCCATGTACAAACGGCCACCCGGCGACCCGGCGCCGTGCTCCGCCTCCATAGCCAGGACGAGGTGGGTCAGGTGTTCCTCTTCAATCAGATGCCGGGTTTCCACACCAGCGCATGCACCACGCACATGCATTTCGTCCGCCACACGCTGGAGAAATCCACCAGGCAAGCGCACGTCGAGCGAAGCGCTTCCTTCATCCGCATCGAAGCCGCCGATGCTGTGTGCTGGGGTGAGATCGATATGGCCACGGCGGCGCATAAAGCGCAGGCCAGACTCCCAACACGTCGTCAACGTGCGCTCGCTGAGATGCAAACTCACGCGGTGATCGTCGATCTCTGGTAGATCGACGCGTCCAGCCGGGTTGAAACGGCGAACGATTTGAATGCCGGCAGGTGGCCACGGATCGGGCGAATTGAGCATGCACCGCATGCTATCGCGGCGGCCTGCTCGATGTCAGCCGGAGCATCAGGCCGAGACGCAAAGCGAAATGTGCTGCTTGTCAGCGCCGAACGTGCGCGACGAAAGCAAAGGTTGACGGTACAAAACCGCCCACCGTTCAACCACGAGCCACCCCACCATGCATCAAGCCAGAAAACTCATTGTCGGCGCCGGCCCCACCGGCATGCTGACCGCCCAGTTGCTTGCCGCGGCAGGTGATGAAGTGACCCTTGTCTCCCGCAGCGCACGTCACGCGCCTCCGGGCATCCGCCATGTGGCACTGGATGCCACAAACGCCATCGCTCTGACCAAACTCGCAAGCGGCGTGTCGACGATCTTCAACTGCGCGATGCCGCGCTACGACCGATGGCCGCAGGAGTTCCCGCCCATTGCCGCGGCCGTATTGCGGGCGGCAGAGGACTCAGGCGCCGAGCTGGTCACGCTAAGCAATGTTTACGGATATGGCCAGGTAGATGGCTCCTTTACCGAGTCCTTGCCGATGACCCCGCATACCGTCAAAGGTCGCGTACGCGCAACGATGTGGGAGGAAGCGCTGGCAAGCCGCGCGCGCGTGACCGAAGTGCGCGCAAGCGATTACCTGGGCCGGGATGCGGCATCGCTCTATACGTTGATGACACTCCCTGGCGTCATAAGCAGCCACCCTGCCCGCTTTCCGGGCGACCTCGATGCCTTGCACAGCTGGACGTGCACCCTGGATGTCGCGCGAACCTTGATTGCCGCTTCGCGCTCTGACGGCTCATGGGGGCGTGCCTGGCACGTGCCTTCCACCGATCTCTCGGTTCGCGCCTTGTCAGCTCACATTGCCGACATCGCTACCGCCTCACCGCCTACGCTGATCCCGATGCCGATGACCGAACGGCAGGAACTCGCTGCTGGCGATCCGATCATGCGAGAGGTCATCGAGATGGCTTACCTCTACGATCATCCATGCATTCTGGATTCCATCGCCACACAGCAAGCGCTGGGTGTGACGGCCACGCCTATCGATGCGGTGATTCGCGACATGCTTGGCACATAATTCGCTCACAGAGCATCCTTAACTCCACCGCGAGGTGACGGCCTTGTCTCCCTCCAAATCCGGGTACGCGCCCCTACTCCGCGTTTGCCGTCATTCCTTGCTGCTACTGGCGCTGGCATGGCTCGCCGCCTGTGCACCCGTGCCAACGCACAACCCGATGGCGCATTGGGTCGAGTCGCCCAATCAGGACAGCCGTCGGCCGGTATTGATCGTGCTGCACTTCACCGACCAGCGCTCCGTGCAGCAGAGTCTGGAAACGTTGCGCACCCCCCACAGCCAGAATCCAGTAAGCGCGCACTATCTGATCGGCAGCAACGGCGACATCTATCAGCTGGTGGCCGACGAGCAACGCGCGTGGCATGCCGGACCGGGACGCTGGGGCACGATCACCGACGTCAACTCCGCCTCCATCGGCATCGAGTTGGACAACGACGGCAAGTCGCCATTTGCGTCCGCGCAAATCGATAGCCTGTTGCGCTTGCTGACCGACCTCACCGATCGGTTACGCATTCCCCGTACCCAGATCATCGGGCATGAGGATCTTGCTCCCAGTCGCAAAGTCGACCCCGGCCGGTTGTTTCCCTGGAAGCAACTGGCCGATGCCGGCTTTGGCCTTTGGCCGCAAGGAACCTTGGTCGATCCCCCGCCCGGATTCGATCCATGGATGGCGCTGGGCCTCATCGGCTATCCATTGGACGACCGCAGCGCGGCGGTGCGCTCGTTCCACCATCACTTCCGGGGTATCGGAGGCGACACCCTCGACGCGGATGATCTTCGCGTGCTGTACGCGTTGGCCCTTCAGCTGGGTGGAACGCGGGCGCCGTAGAAGAAACCCGCTACAAGCGCGCTAGACAACATCACCCCGCGCACTGGTGATTTCCGCCCCTTCGCGCATGGCCTTGGTCACCGGTGTGTTGGCGACGATTTCCAGCAGTCGCTGCCACTGCTCATCGCTCAGCGGTTGATCCGAATGCAGGATGCGGTGGATATGGATCTTGCCTTCGTCATCGCGCGTAAGGTTCAACTCGGCGCGAAACTCGCCGAGGTTCCAACCCTTGCGCTGCGCATACATGCGCAGGGTGATCGCGGTGCAGGCCGCGAGCGAGGCAATGTAGAGATCGAACGGTGCCGGGCCAGCCCCCTGCCCACCCAGCGCCTTCGGCTCGTCGGCATCCAGCGAGTAGTGGCCGGCACGGATGTGATGCAGGTAGTCCGCGTCGGTGGATACGACGGTGGCGGAGGAAAGGCGTGACATGACGTTTGGCTCCGGGCTGCAATCATCGTGATCCTATACAAACCTCACGACTGCCGTCTTACCCGAAAGTGTCAAGCGATCCCCAAGCCCTCGATCCCCGTGATCTCACGCCCATCAAACCCTGCCAGATCGGCGAAATGGCGGCCGCGCTCGGCGTAGTCGTGGAACTGATCAAAGCTGGGCGCGCCGGGAGAAAGCAGGATGCAGCCGTCGCGAGGCGTCAGTTCGCGTGCGGCGGCGACGGCGGCGTCCAGCCCGCTGGCTTCGACGATCTGGGTGGACACCCCGGTTTCGCGCAAAGCAGTGGCGATGCGCGGGCCGTTGGTGCCGCTGCATACGATGGCATGCGGTGGCGTGGCCGAAACGGCGGCGACGAATTCCGACCAGTCGAGGCCGCGGTCATGGCCGCCGGCCAGCACGGTTACGGCGCGGCCACGCAAGCTTTCGAGTGCGGCAAGTGTGGCTTGCGGAGTGGTACTGATGGAATCGTTGATCCAGAACACGCCGTCGCGCTCGCCCAGGGGTTGCAGGCGATGTGGGAGCGGAATGAAGTTGGTCAGCGCGGGCGCGGCGGCCATCGCGTCATGGCCCATCGCCTCCAGCGCGGCGAGTGCGGCGCAGGCATTGAGCGCATTGTGCTGGCCCGGAACGGAAAGCTTGGCGACTTCGAATACGCTTCGCGTGCCGCGGCGAATGAAGCCATCCGCCACATGCCAGCCATCGGATTCACCGAACAGGAGGCGATGTGGATGGCTGGATGTTTTTTCCAGCAAAGTCGGCTGTAGCGCGTTGACCAGCAACTGACGGGAGCTGTGGGTCAGCATGAGCTTGTCGGCGACATAACGCTCGCGTGAGCCGTGCCAGTCGAGGTGCTCTTCGTACAGGCTGGTGATGACGCCGAGCGAGAGCGGGCCCGCTTCGCCGGTCTGGAAGCTGGACAGTTCGATCGCCCATAGATCGGCGGACTGATCCAGCAATTCCAGCAGTGGCAGGCCGATGTTGCCGGCCAGCGCCGTGCGCACCCCAAGCGCGCGTGCGAGATGCGCTATCAAGGCGGTGGTGGTGCTTTTGCCTTTGGTGCCGGTGACGGCAATCACCTTGGCCTGCGGATTTTCGCCAAACCACAGCGCGGTGCCGGAGGTGATCTGGATGCCAGCCTCCTTTGCCGCCAGCAGCGCGGGCTTGTACGCGGAAATGCCAGGCGACTTCACCACGACGTCGAACGGTGCCAACGCAATGGCATCGGGCTCGTGGCCATGAATGGTCAATGCGGCATCGAAGGCTTGCGCCGCCGCGATTTCCGCTTCACTGCAGAACAACGTCAGCGGTTGTTCTGGGAGACGCTTGCGCCATGCGGTGATCGCCGCGCGCCCTTCCCGGCCGAAACCCCAAACGGCGACGCGCTTAAACGCCAGATCAACGATGCGCATGACGAACCTTGGGTATCAGGCGAAGAACGCCAGCGCGTGTTGCAGCCGCGCCGGAATGCGATGCTCAGCAGAAGGCTCAAGCCACGGCTCCAAGGCCAAGTCGGCAACGTTGAGCTGCGGCAGGATTTCGCTGCGGAAGCGCGCGATCAGTGCATCTTCCTGCCACTCCGGCCGCTGGCTCAGCGCGTACATGGCGGCACGCGCCTCAGCACCTTCGCCCACACATTCGAAGGGCTTGTGGTCCTGGTATTCCAACAACGCATCGAAGCCGGCGGCCTGGCCGTCGTCGTCCAGCAAGTTGCGGCCGAAGATCTGCAGCAGGCGCGGCTTGGACAGGAACGGTGCCAGCGCGAGGAACACGAAATGGCACTTCGGGCACTGGCCGCACCAGCGATCCGCCGGTTTGGGGCCGAGAATCTTGAAGTTGCGGTTGCAGCTGGAGAATGCGTCGAAGTACGGCGTGAGCTTGGCGAAGGTACGCGTGATCGCCAACTCCGAGTACGGGCGCAACAGCGAGCAGTAGTCGAGATCCGCCGCGACCTGCGTATGCAGCCAGTCGCCGAGCAGCTGCTCGAACGTGTAGCCCTTGCTCCACTGATGGTTCACCAGCTGGCCTTCGTATTCCAGCGTAGCGGCCGAGGCGGAGCGTTCGTTGGCGAAGGCGATGCTGTCGTAGCCGTAGAGGATGGCGGCGACAGCGAGGATGGCCGAATTAACAGCAGTGACCGGGATATGCCCGTTCCATGCGCCGATACGGTTGAGATCGAACAGCTGCGGCGCAAGTTCGCGCTGGATATTGAGCGTGGGCAAGCCGGTGCGCTCAGCGCAGGACGCGATCAGGTTGGAGTTGCCGACCCACACGGCGGTAGCTTCACCGCCGATGGACTTGATGGCCTCTACCGCCACTAGCGAATCCTTGCCGCCGCCGATCGGAACCAGCGTGCGCCTGGGCAGATTCAAGGCCGACGCCTGCGGCTGCGCTGCGCCACCATGCGGGAACGCTACGCGGCCACGCAAATCCAGGCCGTTCCGATACGCGAACTCGGCCAGACCATGCAGGTACAACGCGTCGAGCAGGTCCGCGGTGGCGTTGTCGAGCGGGCCATCGGCCACGTCGATCTTCGGTGGCACACCGGCCTTGTAGTAGCTGACGCCCGCGATCAGGTGCAGCAGCTTAAGCGCCCGGTCGAAGGCTGCCTTGTGTGAGGCGGGTAATGCCGGTGCGTTCGGAAAACGCACTGTTTCGATCAGCTCTTCGCCATGGTCGAACGCATAGACCAGCTCGGCCACACCGTTGGCGTAGCTGCAGCGAACGAAGCGAAATACCTGGGTCAGGCGAGGTTGAATGGTGGTGGTCACTCGGTCACTCCGTATGGTCCCTGCCCCCACATGCGGGTCGGAGCAAGGAGCGCATTCTTGCATTACCGCGCGCCCTCTTTCTGGAGGAAAGAGGGCGCCATGCGGGCTACCTCGCCCCTGGCGGGGCGGGAGGCATTACTCAATGATGATCTCTTCCGCTTCGTCGCGCATGTTGTACGGCGACGACATCACCTTGCCATAGGCGCCAGCCTGGGCGATCAGCATCACGTCGCCTTCCTGCGGCTCCGGTAGGCGGCGGTCGGTGCCGAGCACGTCGCCGCTTTCGCAGATGGGGCCGACCACCTGGAACAGGCCGGTGGCCGGTTCGTCCAGGCGACTGAGGTTGACGATCTCGTGCCAGGCCTCGTACAGCGCGGGGCGGATCAGGCTGTTCATGCCGGTGTCCACGCCGAGATAACGCAACGCGCTCTTGCCTTTCTGCTGGGTGACGCGGGTGAGCAGCACGCCGGCATCGGCGACAAGGTAACGGCCAGGCTCCATCCACAGTTTGTAATGCGGGTAGGCGGCCTTGACCTCGCGCAGCACGCGATCGAGTGCGGCGATGTCCAGCCGCGCCTCGCCTGGATGCGACGGCACACCGAGCCCGCCACCGATGTCGATGAAGGCGACGCTGCCGATGCGCTCGGCCAGGCTAGCCAGCTGGCTATAGACCTCGCCCCAATGACTGTCGTCGAGGATGCCGGAGCCAAGATGCGCGTGCAGGCCTCGTACGATCACGCCATGCCCATCGGCCAGCTTGAGGAACGTATCCACTAACTCGACCGGCAAGCCGAACTTGCTGCCGCTGCCGCCGGTGCGCACTTTCTCGTGATGGCCAAGACCGCGGCCAAGGTCCACGCGAAGCACGATCTCGCGGCCACGGAACAGCTCGCCCCAGTGCTCCAGCGGATAGAGCGAATCGAGCGAGACGGTGGCGCGCGTGGTCAACGCCCAGGCGTAGTCCTCGCGCGGCGCGAAGTTGGGCGTGAACAGCAGCGGTGCGGATTCCGGCACCGCCGCCATCACCGCCTTCATTTCGCCCGGCGATACGCACTCGAAACCGAAGCCTTCTTCGGCCAGCGCTTTCAGAATGGCCGGGTGCGTGTTCGCCTTGACCGCGTAATGCAGGCGATCGACCGCAGCCAGCGTTTTCAGATCGCGCGCCTGCTGGCGCACGGTGGGCAGGTGGTAGACGTAGCGAGGCGTAGCCTTCGCGCCGAGTTCGAGCAAGCGCTGACGCTCTGTGGTGCGCCACCACGAAGCCGCCGGCACTGGCACTTCGCCGCTGCCGTACAGCGCCTGCCAGCTTGGCCCGAACAGCGCGCTGTCGTCGGTGCGCAGCGCACCGGCGGCGATCAGCAGCTCGTGCAGAAGCGGCAGCAGGTCGTCCACCACGTTCTCATCCACCACGAAGGTCAGGTTGAGGTTGTTGGACGACTGCGAAATCATGTGCACACGTAGCTGACCGAACTCGGCCAGCACGCCGGACAGCGTATGCAACATCGAACGCATACCGCGGCCAACCAGGGTGATCGCCGCACACGGCGCGATCACCTTCACGCGACAGACCTTGGCGAGGTCGCTGGCAAGCGCCGCGATGGCGTCGGAATCGAGCAGGTTCTCGGTGGGATCCAGCGACACGGTGACGTTGGTCTCGGCTGAGCCGATCAGGTCCACCGACAAGCCGTGCTGCTTGAACTGCGCGAACACGTCGGCGAGGAAGCCGACCTGCTGCCACATGCCGACCGACTCCATCGACACCAGGGTGAGGCCCTTGCGTGCGCTGATCGCTTTCACGCTCGGCGCGTGCTCGCGCACCTCGGGACCGATGACGGTGCCTTCCAGCTCGGGCCGGTTGGTGTCCTTGATCAGCATCGGCACGCGCGGCTCGCGCAGCGGCGAAAGGCAGCGTGGGTGCAGCACCTTGGCGCCGGTGGAAGCGATTTCCTGGGCCTCTTCGTAATCGAGACGCTGCAGCAGGCGTGCGCCCGGCACCTGGCGCGGATTGGCAGTGAACATGCCGGCCACGTCAGTCCAAATTTCTACGCGCTGCGCTTTCAGCAGCGCACCGAAATACGAAGCGGACGTATCCGAACCGCCACGACCGAGCAGCACCGTGCGACCCTGCGACTCGCGTGCGATGAAGCCCTGGGTGATGAAAACATCGCCCTGCTTCGCGAGACGCAGGTTGAGCGCCGGATCGGGCTTGGCCTCGACCATCGCCGAGAGCAACTTGGTGCGCTCATTCTGGTTCGGCAGCGCCACAGCGGCGAGACACTCGCGCGCATCCACCCACTGCGTGGGCAGGCCGCTGTGACTGAGAAAGGCCGCGCCCAGCGTGCTGCTCAACAACTCGCCGTGCGCCTGTATCAAGGCCGCCCAAGCCAATTCGCCCAGCGCCGCCGGACCTTCGTCCGCCAGCTTCGCCAGTTCGCCAAGCTTCGTGCCGAGTGCATCCGGAACCGCCAGCTGCATGTGATCGAGCAGGTCGTAGTGACGCTGTGCGATCGCCTTGGCAGCCTCGATGCGTTTGCCCTTGTCTTCCTGCGCGCACAGTTGTTTGAGTGCGTCGGTGATGCCGGAGAGTGCCGAAACGACAACCAGCACGCGCGCGCCTTCGGCACGACGAGTGGCTACCAGCTCCAGAATGTTCTGCCAGCGCGGCAGGGTAGCGACACTGGTGCCGCCAAACTTCATCACGATCCAGGATGCGTCGGCAGGAAGCGACGCGGGGCTTTGCGGGTTCACGGTTACCTTCAGTTGCGTTGGTTGCGGGGAAAACAATTCGGCCAGTGTTGCGCCGCAACAGCTGGAATGCAATGGGATGGGGTTTGGATGGCTAAACGGTGGCGTATGTCCATCAACAACTCCCACCGTCTCCTAATGATGAGCTTTTGATCTTGGCCTTTGAGTTCCAGCCCCCTGTGGAGCGGTGAGGGTTGGACGAAAAAGCCCCGCAGGGGGCGCAGGCATGGACGCCTGCGCCTTTTCGACAAGACATGGATGTCTTGTCGAAAAGCCCGGCCAACCCTCACGAACCCGCAGGCGAAGCCGGAGGGCGCGCAACCGGGGTGCCCTCTCTTTTGGTTACTTTTCTCTGGGCAAGCAGAGAAAAGTGACCCGACCTCCGGCAGGAGGACGGAAGCCCGCGGCAGGCGAGCCCGGTCGCGATAACGCAAACATCGAACGGCAACGCCACTGGATTCCGGCCTTCGCCGGGGTGACGAAGTAGGAGTGTTATCGCGAGCACCCGCCCCTCACCCCAACCCTCTCCCCCGTGCACAAATCGGTGAACGAGGGAGAGGGAGTAAAGGCGTTAGGCGACGACTACCGGGATTTTGCCAATGCGCGCCTGCCATTCTTTGGGCCCGGTCTGGTGCACTGACGTGCCGGCGGAATCCACCGCGACAGTCACCGGCATGTCCTGCACTTCAAACTCGTAAATCGCTTCCATCCCGAGATCGGCAAAGCCAACCACGCGCGAAGCCTTGATCGCCTTCGACACCAGATAAGCCGCACCGCCCACAGCCATCAGATACACCGACTGGTGCTTCTTGATCGCCTCGATCGCAGCCGGACCGCGTTCGGCCTTGCCGACCATGCCGAGCAGGCCGGTCTGCGCCAGTACCTGCTCGGTGAACTTGTCCATGCGCGTGGCGGTGGTGGGACCGGCCGGGCCGACCACTTCGTCGCGCACCGGATCGACCGGACCGACGTAATAGATAAAGCGGCCCTTGAAATCGACCGGCAGCGGCTCGCCCTTGTTGAGCATGTCGACCATGCGCTTGTGCGCGGCGTCGCGGCCAGTGAGCAACTTGCCGTTGAGCAGCAGCACTTCGCCGGGCTTCCAACTGGCGACGTCTTCCTGCGTCACCGTGTCGAGATTCACCCGACGGCCCTTGGACGAGTCATAGGTGAGTTTGGGCCAGTCTTTCAGCGACGGCGGATCGAGCATCACCGGGCCGGAGCCATCGAGCGTGAAATGCGCATGGCGCGTGGCGGCGCAGTTCGGGATCAGCGCCACCGGCAGGTTGGCGGCGTGGGTCGGGTAATCCTTCACCTTGATGTCGAGCACGGTGGTGAGGCCGCCCAGGCCCTGCGCGCCGATGCCGAGCGCGTTGACCTTTTCATACAGCTCGATGCGCAGTTCTTCGGCGCGATTCTGCGGACCGCGTGCGATCAAATCCTGGATGTCGATCGGCTCCATCAACGCTTCTTTCGCCAGCAGCATCGCCTTTTCGGCGGTGCCGCCGATGCCGATGCCAAGCATGCCCGGCGGGCACCAGCCGGCGCCCATGGTCGGCACGGTCTTGAGCACCCAATCGACGATGGAATCGGACGGATTGAGCATGGCGAACTTGGACTTGGCCTCCGAACCGCCGCCCTTGGCCGCGACGATCACGTCGACGGTGTCGCCCGGCACGATGGAGACGTTGATCACTGCCGGCGTGTTGTCTTTGGTGTTGGTGCGTTTGCCGGCCGGATCGGCCAGCACGCTGGCGCGCAGCTTGTTGTCCGGGTCGTTGTAGGCGCGGCGCACGCCTTCGTTGACCATGTCTTCCAGCGACATCGTGGCGTCCCAGCGCACGTTCATGCCCACTTTGAGGAAGACGGTGACGATGCCAGTGTCCTGACACAGCGGGCGATGGCCTTCGGCGGCCATGCGCGAATTGATCAGGATTTGCGCCATCGCGTCCTTGGCGGCCGGCGACTCTTCGCGCTCGTAGGCGGCGGCGAGGTTGGTGATGTAGTCGACCGGGTGGTAGTAGCTGATGTACTGCAGGGCGTCGGCGACGGACTGGATCAGATCGTCTTGCTTGATGATGGTCATGGCGGCGGCTTGGACTGGAGGGGGACCCGCGCCGCGGGGAGCTGTTCGCGGCGCACAACCGGCCTATTGTGCCGCAAGCGGGCTGCCCCTGAAGAGCGGCCCATGCCGCGACGCCCTGGCGAAGCGGCAGAAACCGGGTCATGGCACAGCGCCCCAAGGCCGCAAGAACTTGCACCCGTTCCGCGCTAGCGTTGCGCAACCGGCACGGCGCGATCTTCAGGGGGTACGTCTGTCGGCGGGGTAAGAAATCACACGGTTTGTTGAAACGCTTTGACGGCCTGGCTGGAAAGCGGAGCAGCGACGTACCTATGACACACCGCTGCTGTTCTGCTTGGCGCCAGAGTCCCATCCACGGAGGAACTCTCAGCATGCTCGCGAATCTGCACCGCAAAACCCTTGCCGCATCCCTGACGCTATGGCTGGCCTGCCTCGCAGCCCCCGCCATGGCGGACAACGCGCGACCGAATACCGACATGGGCTTGGCAACGGCCAGCCAGCCCGCCAACGTGACCCTGGTGTTGAAACTACATAATCAGGCCGAGCTGGAGTCCTACATCCAGGACACCGTCACTCCCGGCAGCGCTCACTTCCACCAGTTCCTTACCACCAGCCAGTTCGCGAGCAGGTACGGCGCCACCGATGCGGAAATCGCACAGGTGCAGGCGTTCCTGCAGACGCAGGGCCTGACCAGCACGGTGCTTCCGAATCATATGGCGATTCGCGCAAGCGGCACGCTGGGCCAATTCAGCGCAGCCTTCCAGACGCCTATACATGCCTATGTGTCGAAGGAGTCTGGACAGTCGCTGCATGGACCGACTCAGCCGCTGGTGCTGCCGCCGTCCATCGCCAACACCGTGCTGTCCGCCACCGGCCTCAGCAATGAAAAGCAGTATCTGTCGCATCGCATCCATTCAACCTCCCTCGCCGGCCAGCCGCAAACCACGCTGCAGGTGAAGGCAAGCGCCGCGACGCCCAACCTCACCCTCGGCAAACCCGGCACGTACACCGTCAAGGACGTCGCCAACTTCTACAACATCAATCCGCTGTACTCGCAGGGGATCAACGGCCAGGGCTCGACGATCGCCATCGTGACGCTGTCGAATTTCTACCCGTCGGATGCCGAGACGTATTGGTCCACGGTTGGCCTGACCACCAAGCCGAACCGCATCACGCAGATCCACGTCGACGGCGGTGGCGCGTTCGATGGCGGCAGCGGCGAAACCGCGCTTGACGTGGAACAGTCGGGCGGCCTGGCTCCGTTCGCCGACATGCTCGTGTATGACGCCCCCAACGCCGGCAACGGCTTCACCGATGCGTTCATGCAGGCGGTCTCCGACAACAAGGCCGACAGCATCTCCACCAGCTGGGGCACACCTGAGATCTTCAACTTCGCCGCACTGAACGTCGCCGGCGCCAGCAATACCGACACCTCCGATGCCGGCGACTTGCAGCTGTTCCACCAGATACTTCTGGAGGCCGCGGTGCAAGGACAGTCGGTGTTCGCCGCTACCGGCGACTCCGGCGCGTATGACACGGTGCGCGGGCTCGGCACCGGAACCGGCCCCGGCACGTTCAACGCGCCGTTGACCGTCGACTCGCCGGCTTCCGACCCCTACATCACGGCCGCCGGCGGCACGACGCTACCTTTCAGCTATCACTTCCACGGCGGTCCGACGCAGTCGATCACGAAGGAAAGCGTGTGGGGCTGGGACTATATCCAGAACTACTTCGACACCTATGTCGGCAAGGGCCTGATCAACCTGTTCTCGGTCGGCGGCGGCGGCGGCGTCAGCGTGTACTGGAAACGACCGTTCTATCAGCGGTTCACGGATGGCATCCGCAAGAGCGAGAAGGATCAGACGCTGACCTTCAACGATCCCCAGGCTGGCCCTACGGTACTGTTGAAACTACCCAGCCATTTCCATGGCCGAAATCTGCCGGACATCTCGTTGAATGCAGACCCGGAGACTGGCTATTTCCTGGTCTCCACCACGGACGGCGGCGCAGTGACCGGCGAAGGTGGCACCAGTTTCGTGGCACCGCAGCTCAACGGTATCAGCGCGCTGCTCACGCAGAGCGCCGGGCACCGCGTCGGCTTCTGGAATCCGCAGGTGTACTTGCTGCAGAACATCTTCGGCTATGGACCGTGGTCGGGGTTCAACGACATCCGCCACGGCGACAACTGGTTCTATGCCGGCAAGCCGGGGTATCAGCCTGGTTCCGGCATCGGCACGCTCAATGTGACCAATCTGGATCTGTTCCTGCAAAGCTTTTGAAGTTTCCTTGCGATGACGTTTTGACCGGCCGGCACCCGCGAGGGTGCCGGCTTTTTTTTGCATCTGAGGCGCTAAACGGTAGCTGTTGCACTAAACACTTGTTGCCCCTCAGGACATGCCCTAAACTTAACTTGTGCAACAACTTGCACAAGTTAAGAAAGACATCAGAAACACATAGAAAGGTAAGACAGACAGGAGAACCCAATGCGAGTTGTCAGCTTTTCCGACGCCCGTAACAACCTCAAGGATGTGTTGGATACCGTAGCGAGCGACTGCTCAATCACGGTCATCCATCGCCGCGACCACGAGGACGCAGTAGTCATGTCCCTTGCGGACTACAACTCGATGGCAGACACCATTCACCTGCTCAGCAACAAAGCAAACCGCGATCACCTCGCCAAGTCCATCGCTCAGTTCAAGGCGGGCAAGGCTAAGAAACGAGAGTTGATCGAGGGGGAGGAAGAGGAGACCACTTGATGGCACGAAGTATCAAGTTCACGGACGAAGCCTGGAAGGATTACCAGGATGGGGCCGAAGATAAGAAGACCCTGAAGAAGATCAATTCCCTCATCAAGGACGCGCAGAGGACTCCGAACGACGGATTGGGCGATCCTCACGAGTTGAGCGGTGATCTAGCCGGCTTTTGGTCCAGGTCCATCAACAAGAAGGATCGCCTGGTCTACGCCTTCGATGATGAGTGCATCTCCATTATCAGCTGCAAGCTCCACTACGGTGATCACTAAGCGCGTAGGTTGGGAGTGAGCGTCAGCGAACCCCAGCACTGCATGGTCGCAAAATCCACATAGGTCGGAAAAAGAGCTCCTTGCCGACGCGAGATGTGCACAAGAGACAGCTCCACAATGGGGCTGGAGTGAGGGACTTGCTGCAAACAGGCCCAGCCGCCATGCTCGCCTGCAACTTTCATAGGGCGAACCATCCATGAGCGACTCTCCCACGACCAGCGGTTATGTGCGGCGATTGAGTCCGTGGGATGCCGCGATGATCGTGGTCGGCGGAATCATCGGCGGCGGTATCTTTTTGAACCCCGGTATCGCTGCGCAGCGCACGGAGTCGGGGCTCGCGCTGTTGTTGATATGGGTCGGCGCCGGCTTGCTCACGTTGATCGGCGCGCTGTGCTACGCGGAACTTGGCGCGCGGCGGCCGCATGCGGGCGGCAGCTATGTCTATCTGCGCGAGGCGTTCGGCTCACTGGCGGGCTTTCTATTCGGCTGGACCATGTTGTTGGTGATTTATTCCGGCTCCAGCGCGGCGGTGGCGACCATTTTCGCCAGCTACGCCTCTTCGGTGTTCGGCCTGCCGCCAACAGCCATCAAGCCGCTGGCGGCGGGCGCGCTGGTGTTTGTGGCGGGGATCAATCTGTTCGGTCTGCGCGTGGGCGCGCAGGTGCAGAACCTGTTCACGCTGCTCAAGCTGCTGGCGGTGGCGGTGCTGGTGGTATGCGGTCTCTTTCTCGCGGGTGCGGGCAGCTCGGGGGTGCTGGCGGCAGACGCCTCGCGAGCGGACGTGGGTTTCATGGGCGCGGCGCTGCCGGTGCTATTCGCATACTCGGGCTTCACCTACCTCAATAACTTGGCGGGCGAAGTGCGCGAGCCGCAACGCACGCTGCCGCGCGCGCTGTTGCTGGGCATGCTGCTGGTGATCGCCGCCTATGCGCTGGTCAACGTGGCCTATCTGGCCGTGCTGGGCCATGACGGCCTCGCGGCGAGCAGCACGCCAGCCGCCGATGTGATGAACCGTGTGTTCGGACCGATCGGCGCCAAGCTGATCGCCGTCGGCATCGCGATTTCCACACTGGGCTTCTGCAACATCACCCTGGTGGCCGGCGCGCGCGTGCTGCAGGTGATGGGCGAGGACGGGCTGTTCTTCCGTAGCGTGGCCCGGCTGCATCCGAAGCACCGCACGCCGAATGTCGCTCTGCTGCTGCTTTCGGGCTGGGCCGTGTTGCTGGCCGTCTCGGGCAGTTACGGCCAGCTGCTGGATTACGCCACTTTCGGCGACTGGCTGGCCTGCGCGCTGGGTGTGGCCACGCTGTTCTGGTATCGCCGCCGGCAAGGAGCGCAGGCCAGTTTCCAGGTGCCGGGCTATCCCCTGCTTCCGCTGATCTTTGTCGGCGTGATCGCGTGGGTGGTGGTGCAGACCATGCTGGACAACCCGCGCAATGCCGGCATGGGCCTGCTGATCATGGCGGCCGGTGTACCGGTGTATTACGCGTGGCGGCGAATGTTTCCCGGCCAGCCGGCGACGCACGTCGAATAAGACAAACAAGCTCCTTAGCTTCACGCACCAGCGTGGGTCGCTGCATGAACCGCAGCGCCCGCCGGCGGCCCTTCGCATTCCCAATGCGGGCCGCCGGAATGCCACAATGCGCGGATACGCAAGGAGAGTTCCACGATGGCGCAAGCCCAGGCCCTGGCCACCCACCCGACTAGCAATATCACCCCCGAAAAGGTGCGTGAAGGCATCGAACTGGAGATCAACGGCCGGCAATTCCGCCACACCGGTGACGCCGACATGCCGCTGCTCTGGTATCTGCGCGACGTGCTGCGCCTGACCGGCACCAAGTACGGCGGCGAACACGGGCTGGGGGGCGCCGACCTGGTGCTGGTGAACAACAAGGCCGTGTCGGCGATCACCCTGCCCATGCACCAGGTCTCCGGCAAAAAGGTCACGACCGTCGAAGGCCTGGCCGCCGTCGACGGCAAGCTGCATCCGCTGCAGCAGGCGTTCGTGGACGAGGATGCGATCGGCTGCGGCTATTGCACGCCCGGCTGGCTGATCGCTTCGCTCGACTTGCTCAACCGCCATCCACACCCGGGCGACAACGAGATCGAACAACTGCCCAACCTGTGCCGCTGCGGTTGCCAGACGCGTGTGCGTCGCGCCATCAAGCGTGCAGCGGCTGCCATCGACGGAGGCCGCGCGTGAGCCACCGACACGACGACAACGTCACGCTTAATGACATCGGGCTTAATGACATCGGGCCCGTGCGCCCCGCCCTTCCCTCGCGCCGCCGCTTCCTGCAGGTGCTGGCCGGTACCGCTGGCGCGCTGATCGTCGGCATACGCCTGGCCGAAGCCACTGACGTGCCGGTGCCGCCAGCCTTGCTCGGCGACACCTTGTACGGTCTCGGCGCGTACGTGCGCATCGACGCTGACGGCAACGTGCTGATCGGCGCACGCGACCCGGATACCGGCACCGGCACGGCCACGGCGTTGCCGCGCATCATCGCCGACGAACTCGATGCCGACTGGGCGCGCGTGAGCGTGGTCCAGCTCGGGCTGGGTGTGGAGAACGGCAACGGTGAGCCGCGCTGGATCTACGGCCACCAGACCGGCGGCCTTGGCGACTCCATTCCCGCGGCCTGGAACGATCTGCGCCAAGCCGGCGCACTCGCGCGCTGGCTGCTGATGCAGGCCGCGGCCCGCCGCCTCGGCGTCCCGGCCGACCGTCTGCGCACGCAGGCCGGCTGGGTGATCGCACCCGACGGTCGCCGCTTCGACTATGGCAGCCTCGCCGACGCCGCCTCCAAGGTGGCGCCACCGCAAAACGCCGTGCCAGTGAAAACGCCGGATCGCTACACGCTAATCGGCCAGCCGGCCGGCGACGTCGATGCACGTGCCATCGTCACCGGCCAGGCCGCCTTCGCCATCGACAGCACGTACGGCGACACCCTGGTCGCGGTGTTGCTGCATTGCCCCTGGGCCGATGGCAGCCTGGTCAGCAAGGACTTCACGGACGCCGAAGCGGTGAAGGGCGTGGTGAAAGTGGTCGAGCTCAAGCCCGAGCCTGGCCTGCTTCCCGGCGACACCGTGCTGGCCCCCTCCGTGGCGGTACTGGCCGAAGACACCTGGTCGGCGCTGCAGGGTCGCGCCAAGCTCAAGTTGGAATGGAAGGCCGGCCCTAGCGGTGGCGAGAACAGCGCTGCGCTCGAACAGCAGGCCAACGACCTGGTCAACGACAAGAACGCCGTGCCCAGCACACGCGTGCGCAATGACGGCGACGTCGATGCCGCCGGCAAGAAAGCCGCACGCCGCGTCGAAGCCGTCTACGTGCAACCCTGGCTGGCCCACGCCACCGCCGAGCCGATGAACTGCCTGGCGCGCGTCGACAAGGAACGCGCCACGCTGGTGGTGCCAACGCAAGCGCCGCAGCATGCCTGGGCCGTGGTGCAGCGGCTGACCGGCTTCAAGCCGGACCAGATCGATATCCGCGTGCCGCGTGTTGGCGGCGGCTACGGACGCCGCCTCGATCATGACTTCGTCGCCGAAGCGGTGATGCTGGCCAAGTTGGCCGACAAGCCGGTGCGTCTGCTGTGGACTCGCGAAGAAGACTTCGGCCACGACTATTACCGTTCGTCCAGCGTGCACAAACTCAGCGCCACGCTGGACCGCAAGCGCCAGATCGTGAGTTGGGACCAACGCATGGCCAGCGCCTCCGCACTGGCGCAGCGGCACGTGCCGGACAGCCGGCTGTGGACCTCCGAAGTCGACGCCAATCAACTACCCGCCGGCCTCGTGCCCAACTACCGCAGCGACTGGTATAGCCTGCAGTCCGCCATCCCGCGCGGCCCGCATCGCGGCATGCCGCATGTCAGCAACGCATTCGCCGTCGAGAGCTTCGTCGACGAGATCGCGCACGCGCTGAAAGAAGATCCGCTAACCACGCGCCTGCGCCTGATCGGCGAGCCACGCACCATCCCGCTGCAAAGCGGCGGCTCGCTCGACACCGGCCGCCTCATCAACGTGCTCAAGCTCGTCGCCGACCGCATCGAGTGGAAGAACTGGTTGCGCACCGTGAACGGCCTGGGCATCGCCTGCTGGCACATCAACGGCACCTACGTAGCGCACGCCGTGGAAGCGTCGATGCAAGGCGAGAAACTCAACATCGAGCGCGTCGTCTGCGCCGTCGACGTCGGCCGCGTGATCAACCCCACTGGCCTCGAAGGCCAGGTCGCCGGCGCCACCCTCGACGCACTTTCCAGCGCACTCAACCTCGCCATCACCTTCAAAGACGGCCAGCCGCAACAGCGCAGCTACAAAGACTATCCGCTAGCCACCCTCGCCCAACTACCCGACAACGTCGAGGTGATCACCGTCCCCAGCGACCGCGACCCCGCCGGCGCCAGCTTCCTCGCCATGCCCACCGCCGCACCCGCGCTGGCGAATGCGGTATTCCGCGTCAGCGCCGTGCGCGTGCGACGGTTGCCGCTAATGAAGGAATTGAGGCGGTTGCTTTAAGCAGCCGCCCCGCCCCCTCCCCGAAGGGGAGCTATCTCTTGTGCACATCTCGCGGTGGCATGGAGCTCCTTTTCCAACCCATTTGGATATGGCGACCATGCAGTGTTGGGGTTCGCTGACGCTCACCCCAACCTACGCGCCACCTCTCAGATGAGCGAGAGTTTGCTTTTGATCTTGGGGGCCCCTGTGCAGCGGTGAGGGCTGGACGATAAGGCCCGCAGGGGCATGGGCACGGATGCCCATGCCTTTTCGACACGACAGGGACGTCGTGTCGAAAAGCCCGGCCAGACCTCACGGACTCGGAGGGCGAAGCCCGGAGAGCGCGGAAGAGGGGTGGTCTTTCTCTTGGTTACTTCTCTTTGACCAAACAAAGAGAAGTGACCCGGCTCGCGGCAGCGAGTCGGAACGCCCGCTGCGTAAGCGGCCAGGTCGCGATACCGCGAACATCGAAGCGTCGACGCCACTGGACCCCGGCCTACGCCGGGGTGACGACAGCGAGAGGTTGTCGCGAGCACCCGCCCCTCACCTCAATCCTCTCCCCCGTTCACCGATTTGTACACGGGGGAGAGGAGGCAAAAGGCAAACAACCCACCTTCGACTTACCAGCGATACCCCACCTTCGCGTACCAATACCGCCCATTGAAGCCAAACGGCGACAACGGCGAATACGGAATTTCGTCGTTGTAGTAGTCGTACGCATTATTCGGCGCAACGCGGGTCGGATACTGATTGGTCAGGTTGTCGACACCCGTGGTGAAGGTCCAGCGATCCCAGTTGTAGCTGGCCGACATGTCCAGCAGCCAGCGTGCGGAGAAGTGCTGATCACCGTCCGGTGTGTCGCCCAGGCGGGTGACCGCGCCATAGCGGGTCATGTTGGCGTGCAGATCGAAACCGCGATACAGCCAGTCGCCGCCAAGGATGTACTTGGTGCGCGGCGTCGCCGCCGTGAGGATGCCCTTGCTGGCGCGGCCGAACAGCTGCAGCCCCGGTACGTGACTGGTCAGCTGCGACGGCGACGCAATCACGTTGAGCACACTCGTCTGGTTGTAGTTCGCGCCCAAGTTGAAGCGCACCGAGCCATAGTCGCCGAGGTCGTGGCGATAGTTGGCGATCAGGTCCGCGCCGCGCGTGCGCGTAGTAGCTGCGTTGGCGAAGTACTGCGCCGCGCTCACCTGCGAATTCGGCACCACCGAGTTGAAGTAATTGAAGAGCGCCGGGTTGTCGATCAGGTCGATCTGGTCGGAGTACAGGATCTGGTGCAAGATGCGGATCTGATACACGTCGAGCACGGCGTTGAAATCATTGGTGGGCTGCCACACCGCGCCGATGCTGTAGTTGACGGACTTCTCCGGCGTCAGCGGCTTGGCGCCCAACGCACGCGCTTCCGGCGAAGACGTGCGATAGGTACCGACCTGCACCAGCTGCTGGTTCTGGATGATCGACACCACCGATTCGTAGTTCTGCTGCGCCAGCGAAGGTGCGCGGAACCCGTTGGAAACCGTACCGCGTAGCGCGAACGTGTCGGTGAACTGGTAGCGCGCCGACACCTTGCCCGAGCGGGTGGAGCCGGCATCGCTGTAGTGCTCGTAGCGCGCGGCGACGCCTGCGGAAAGCTTGCTGGTGATGTCGTTCTCGAGGTCGACGTAAGCCGCCTCGCTGTGGCGGTTGAACTTGCCGCTGACCGACGGCGTCAGGCCCGGATACACCTGCGAGCCGGTCGGGTAGGCACCGGCCGGGTCGCCGTAATAAGACGCGGGCTCACCCGGGAAGATGTCGTAGCCGTCCTTGCGGTATTCCGCGCCAAACGCGACGTTGAGCGCATTCGGCAGCCAGCCTTCCACTTCCTTGCTGGCGTCGAAATTGAAAACGTTTTGCCGCGTGCCGAATTTGCCGACGTGGAAGCTGGTGGGCGTGTAACCCAGTGTGCGATACAGCGCTACGTTGAGGCTGTTGCGCACGTCGAAGTCCAGCACGTTGGTGCCGTAGTTGCCCGAGAAGTCCCAATGCCAGCCGCCGTCGGTGACACCTTTCACGCCAAGCACCGCAGCCACGTCATTGGTGTGGTTGACGATGTGCGGCAGGAACCCGTACGGATAGATCTCCATCACGTTGCGGGCGGAGCCGGCGGTACGGTAATAGCCGTTCGAATCCACGTTGCGACGGCTCAAGTTGAGATAGCCGTACAGATCGATTTTGGGCGCCAGCGTTATGTCGAAATTGGTCAGCGCCTGCAGCGTCTTCACGCCGGGGTCGCCGTAGCGCTGGTATTCCGGGCCGCCGTTGCTGGCCGGATCCTGCTTGCCGAAGGAAGCGCGGTCGGTCTTCATCGCACTCTGGTAGTTCAGCGAGATGCGTCCCCAGCCCAGCGAGCCGTCTTTGCCGAACGGCACGCCCAGCGAACTTTCCACGCCGTTCTGCGCGCCGTCGCCCTTGTCCATGATGCCGCCGCTGGCGAGCACGTGACCGCCGGTACCGCCCTTCTTCAGCACGATGTTGATCACGCCGGCGATGGCGTCGGAGCCGTATTGCGCAGCCGCGCCATCGCGCAGCACTTCGATATGGTCGATGGCGGCGAGTGGGATCGAATTGAGATCCACCGGCGCGGAGCCGCGGCCCACCGAGGGGTTGTAGTTGACTAGCGCGCTGGTGTGATAGCGCTTGCCGTCCACCAGCACTAGCACTTGGTCGGGCGAAAGGCCGCGCAGCGTGGCCGGGCGCAATGCATCGTTGCCGTCATTGATCGCCGGGCGCGGGAAATCGAGCGAAGGCAGCAGCCGGTTCAGCGCGCTGGCGATGTCGGTATTGCCGCTGGATTGCAGATCGGCCGGGCTCAGCACGTCGATCGGTGACAGCGACTCGGCCTCGGTGCGATTGCTCGCATGGGTACCGGTAACCACCACCGACTGCAGCTGCTTGGCATTGCTGGCGGAAGGCGCCTGGTCGGCCGGCGCGTTTTGCGCGAGGGCGACCTGGCAGGCCAACGCAAGTGAACTGCCCACCAGATACAGGTACGGCAAGGGCGCCCTGCGGCGCAGGCTACGCTTACTCATCAAATTTTCTCCCCAAGTACAACGAATCGGCTACGCGTTGACACGCGGTCGCCGGATACATCCCCCGGAGGTAACGCTATTGAAACCGGTCGGTAGCGTCAATGCAGCCTTTCACAGGCTGGGTGACTGATGGGCTGGCCGGATGGGCACCTGGACATATCTCTATGAGGAGCGCGCGTTGAGGCGCAAGAAACGAGGGGGCCAGCCCTCTCTCACTCCTCTCAACTCGTTTCTCTGAAAGCCTTAGTGGAACTGATCGCTGGCCGGCACCCATGACGTAGGTGCGGAGGTGGCTTTGGCCGGTTGGTCGCGACCCGCTGGCAGACGGTCGTCCACGCAGCCGGGCGGCAAGGGTCCACCGGATACGCGTGCGGTGGCGCACTGCGCGCTGTTGTCGAGTTTGATCGCGCTGGCGACGGGTGCGGTGGAGCTTGCTGGCGGCGGGGGCACCAGCGGGTTGGCCGGCGCCAGCTTCATCCGCTCGTAGACTTTGTCGTCCACTGGCTTGGGTGGCGGATCGCCGTTGCCGCAGCCGAGCAGGCCCATCGGGAACAACGGCATCACTACGCATTCGACGCGCACGCCTCGCGGCAGATGGAAGGTGTGACGCACGGTGGTTTTCTCGACCGCACGACGCAGGGCGGTGTCGATCGAACTCTCGCCTTCCGGTGTCCAGTCCTGCTCGAAACGCGTGGCCTTGTAGCCGATGTTGGGCCTGCCGTGCGACATGATCTCGGTGTTGCCGCGCGGCTGCAGTTGCACATAGGTGCCGGTGGGGCCGCTCTCGCCGCCTTGCGCGCCACCACCCTGCCCGCTGCTCTGACCGTTGCCCTGGCCCGGCGGCAGCGCGAGGTTCAAGCCTCCGCTCTTGCCGCTGTTGCTGGGTGAGGAAGCCACGCCGTTGGGCACGCCGGGTGTACCCGTTTCACTGCCTTGCGGCGTGGCGTTGGGTGCAGTGCTCTTACCGGTATCGGTGGAACTCTGCGCCGTTTCGCTGGAAGGGGCGCTGCTCTTCGGGCCGGCAGCGGCACTGGCAGCCTTGCTCTCGGCTGCGGTCTGCGCGGCTTCGGCACTGGCCGACTTGGTGGCTTCCGCGCTCGCGGGTTCGACTTGGATCTGCGGACGTTCGAGCGTGGGTTTGCGATCCAGCGCGATCGCTTTGGGCGCCACCGTTTCCAGGCGCGGCGCCTGCGGTTTCTCCAGACTCGGCTGCGCGTTCTCCGGCAACGGCACGGCTTCCAGTTGCGCTTCGGCCACGCGGATCGACGGCGCTTGAATGCGCGGCTGCTCGCGCGGAACCACGGGCGTCGTCGTGCTGGCGGTGATTTGCAGGTTCACCGTCGGTGCCGCCTGTGCAGGCAGCGGCACGGCCTGCATTTCCGGCTCGGACGGCGCGGCCGCCACGTCCGCATGCGTTAACTGCGGCAGGCTGGGTGTGGCGGGTTTGGGTACGGCGCGTTCCATCGCGATGGTAGGCGCGGTGACGGTGGGTGCGGATTGGAGTGGTACCTCGGGCATCGCCAGCGAAGCGGGCGGCGGCACCGGCTGATTGCCTTCGACCTGCAGCTTGCGTACAGGCTCAGGCTGGAATTTTGGCGGCACCGGCACCGGTGCGGGCGGCGTCTGCAGGGTCACTTGCGGCGGTTCGGTGGCGGTGGGCACCGGCTGCAATTCAGGCGCGGGTGCTGGCTTGGGCAGGGCCACCTTGGGCTGGGGCGCGGCAACCGCTTCCGGCGCGGGTGCGCTCGGATGTGCCTTCACGACCACCACGGGGGTTTCCAAAGCCGGAACGGGCACCGGAGCCAGTTCAGCATCGGTGCGCGTCGAGCTGGTGCTGGAGCGGGTGGTTCGCACCACGGTGGGCGCGCTGCTGCCGCGATGGACCGGGCCGACTTCCTTCGGCGGCGTGCCGCGCACCGGCGGAGGCGGTGGCGGCTCTTCCTGCTTCTTCTCGATCAACCGCACCTGCAGTGCCGGGCCACTCGACTCGGGCAACTCTTCCAGTTCATAGGCCGGCCCGAGGATCACGCCGAACAGGAACATCAAATGCACCAGCAAGGCGCCGGCCATGCCGAGGATGCGCAACCAGCGTTCGTGCGGCTTCTGCTGCCGGCGCCGCCGATAGACGGCCGCCTTCAACGCCGCCTCACGCGGTGAGGGCAGCGATACGGGCGTGCGGGCTACGCGGGCGGGATCCGTGGGCGGCAAGGGCATGCGCGCAAGTGTAGCGGCACATGCTTATGCTGCAGCGAGGTGGCGGCTCCCGGTTGTTCGGGCGCTGCCGTCCTGCCACCACAACGGGTTATTCCTTCTGCGACTTCAATCGCGGCAGCAACATCGGAACCCTCTTTCGATAGGCGTCGTAAACACTGCCGTATTGCACCGAGAGGTCATGCTCCTCGAACCGCAAGGCGATCAGGATATAAACCGTCGTGCCCACCGAGAACACCAGATGCCCCACGGTCATCCGCGGGGTTGCCCAGAAGGCAATGATGAAGCCAAGCATGATCGGGTGCCGCACAAATCGGTAAAGCCAGGTCGTTTTGAATTCCCCGGGCGCATCCATCTTTTGCTTGAAATTCAGATAGACCTGGCGCACACCGAACAAATCGAAATGATTGATGAAAAAGGTGCTGGCAAGCACCAGCAACCAGCCCAAGGCAAAGATCGCCCATACCACTTGGAGCGCCACAGCGTCCTCGACCTGCCATAGCACGCCGGGCAGCTGTCGCCATTGCCAGAAAAGCAATATCAACGCCAGGCTCGCATACAAAACATAGGTGCTGCGCTCGACCGCCTGCGGCACCAGCCGAGTCCACCAGCGCTTAAAAGCCGGTCGCGCCATCACGCTGTGCTGTATGGCGAAGACCGCCAGCAGCAACGCGTCTATCAATAACGCCATGGCGGGCGACGTGGATGTTGCCGAATCGATCGTCTTGGGCACAATCACGTTCCCAACGAACCCTATCGCGTAGAGAAAGGTCGCGAGGAAAACGACATAGCATGCCGCGCCGTACAGCAAGGCAAGTATCCGGCTCACCGGGGCATACTCCAGACGCACTTGAACAGCATCTTCGCTCTCCTGACCTGATCCTTGATCCGAACAGCTGCCAGGTGAACACGGCGTCACTGCCGTGCGAAGCGACGCTTCACTTGCCAGCGACGCCGGCACTCTCGCGCTCGCGCAGTTCGGCATCCACTGCACGGTTCGGCGTGTCGACCGGACACCCGTGCGGCAGCGGCTTGCCATCACGATAGATGGCGATGCATTCCGCCTCGCTGGGTGGCTTGGGCAGGCTGGGCATCGGTGCCAGCGAGGCGGACGGCGCCATGTTGAGGCGCTCGTCGCCATCCTTGGCCGACGGCGGCGAAGGTGGGTCGCCGAGGCAACCGCCCGCCAGTGCGGCGAACGATATGGCGCAATGAATGCGCAACCCCGGAGCGAGGTGGAAGGTGTGCTTCACCGTGGTCTTTTCGACGGCCTTGTGCAAAGCACCGTCGACAATGTCTTTGCTCTTGTCCCAGTCTTTGTCGAAGCGCGTTGCCTGGTACTTCACTGGGCTGCCGTGCTGCATCATGCGCGTATCGCCCTGCGGCGCGCGTTGCACATAGCCCGACGTCTCCGGCGCCGGCGGCGGAGTTTCGTTCGGCAACAGCGGCCGGCCGTTGAGATCGAACAGTCGCGGCGGCGGGGTGCTGCTCGCGGCTGAAGCCGGCAGGCTCGCCGTCATAGCATTTTTCGAGGGAGCCTCATGCACGGGCGCCGGGCGCGGCGCGGCAGGCGTCGGTGGTGGTGGTGGCGCTTCTGGCAATGGCGGCGCCTGCGCTACCCGCTGCCGCGGAATCAGCCGCACCTGCAGCGCATCGCCGGATCGTGCATGCACCTCCTCGCGCACCGGTTGCGGACGCATCTCCCACCAGGTGATGCCCACGAACATCACGTGCAGCAGGAGCGCGATCGCGAGACCGACCCACAGCCGCCGACGATCGCGCGGCGGCTTGCGCCAGCGCAACTGGTGCAGCAGGGCACGGGTGGGGCCGTCCAGCGGTGTCAGGCCGCGAGCGTGCTCCGTGGGGGCGGGCGCGATCCAGCGGTGATGTTCGACCTGCGATACGTGTTCGATGGGGAATTCTTCGATGCGAGGAAGCGTGTGCCCTACCTGGCAGCACGCGGGGTCAGCCATCCAAGACAAGTCCGAAGCCCCTGGGGTTCCCCTGCCCCGCAGTGCAGCTTGACCCCGCCCCGCGATCGCTCAAGTCTATGCAAACGGCGCCACGCGCCGCACCCCGCCATGACCGCCCCCGCGTCCCGCACGCCTGGACGACCATGACGGCCCGCCATCGTCAGCCGTTTCGCGCGGCGTCGTGCGGTGCCGCAGGTCATCGCCGGCACGATCCCGCGCCTCTGCAGAGGAGGGTCGCATCGTGTCGTACAACACGGAAAACATCCGCAACATCGCGCTCGCCGGCCACGCCGGTTCCGGCAAGACCACTTTGTTCGAGGCCTTGCTGCATGCTGGCGGCGTCATCCAGAGCCAAGGCTCGGTGGAGCGCGGCACCACGCAATCGGATACCGACACCCAGGAAAAGGCGCGCGGCCACTCCATCGACAGCTGCATCGCCGGCATCGATCGTCCCCACTGCCATATCAACCTGGTCGACACCGCCGGTTATGCGGAATTTCGCGGCGGCGCGCTGTCCGCATTTGCCGCGGTGGAAACCGTGGCCGTAGTGGTGAACGCCATCAACGGCATCGAACACGCCACCCGCCGCATGATGGAGCGCGCGAAAGAACGCGGCCTGGCACGTCTGCTGATCGTCAACAAAATCGACTTCGAAGGTGCCCGGCTCGGCATGCTGGTCAATGCGCTGCGCGAGGAGTTCGGCAACGAATGTCTGCCGGTGAACCTGCCCGCCCAAGGCGGCAAATTGGTGCTCGACTGTTTCTTCCATCGCGAAGGCACCACCGATTTCTCCTCCCTGGCGGAAGCGCACCAGCGCATCCTCGACCAGGTGGTGGAGATCAACGAAACGGTGATGGACTCCTACCTCGATGCGGGCGAAGGCTCACTCACACCCGAACAGCTGCACGACGCCTTCGAGCAATGCCTGCGCGAAGGTCACCTGGTGCCGATCTGCTTCGTCAGCGCACGCACTGGCGTCGGCGTGAATGAACTGCTGGAGGTCATGGACAAACTGCTGCCCAACCCGGCCGAAGGCAACCCGCCGCCGTTCCGCAACGCGAAAAACGAGCCGATTGCTGTCAGCCCCGATTCGTCGAAACATGTGATCGCCGACGTGTTCAAGATCGTCAACGATCCGTTCGTGGGCAAGCTCGGTGTGTTCCGCGTGTGGCAAGGCACCATCCGCCGCGATACACAGCTGCTGATCGACGACGGACGCAAACCGTTCAAGGTCGGGCACTTGTTCCGACTCAATGCAAAGACGCATGTGGAGATCGAGCAGGTCGTACCGGGCGACATTGCCGCCATCGCGAAGGTGGAGGAAATCCACTTCGACGCCGTGCTGCATGACTCGCACGACGAAGACCACATCCACCTCGACCCGGTGCATTTTCCGCAGCCGATGTTTGGCCTGGCATTGGAGCCCAAGCACAAGGGACAGGAGCAGAAACTCTCGCAGGCACTCGCCCGTTTATCCGAGGAAGATCCCTGCTTCCGCATGGAACACCACAAGGAACTCAACGAAACGGTGATCCGCGGCCTCTCCGACCTGCATCTGAAGGTGATGCTGGAACGCATGAAGGAACGCTATGGCGTTGAAGTGATTACCCACCCGCCACGTATCGCTTACCGCGAAACCATCTCCGGCCGCGCCGAAGGCCATCACCGGCACAAGAAGCAGACCGGCGGTGCCGGCCAGTTCGGTGAGGTATTCCTGCGGGTGGAGCCGCTGGAGCGTGGCAGCGGTTTTGAGTTTGTCGATGCGGTAAAGGGTGGCGTGATTCCCGGCCAGTTCCTGCCGGCCATCGAGAAAGGTGTGCGTCAGGCGATGGAGAGCGGCGCGGTGGCCGGCTACCCGCTGCAGGACCTGCGTGTGACCGTGTACGACGGCAAGTACCACCCGGTCGATTCCAAGGAGGTGGCTTTCGTCAGCGCCGGCAAGAAAGCGTTTCTCGATGCGGTGGGTAAGGCGCGGCCGATCGTGCTGGAACCGATCGTCGACGTCGAGGTAGCCATTCCCGAATCGAACGTGGGCGATGTCACCGGTGGTCTCGCCGGCAAGCGGGCGCGCATTCTCGGTACCGACACCCATCGTGGCGGTGAGCTGGTGATCAAAGCACAGGCCCCGTTGGCCGAACTCACCGACTACCCCACCGAACTGAAGGCCATGACCGGCGGACGTGGCCGCTACAGCCTGGATCTAAGCCACTACGAACCGGTACCGCTGCCGGTGCAGAAGCAACTCAGCGAAGCCTGGAAACCCAAGATCGAGGAAGATTGAACACCCCTTGCCGAATACCTCTGGCCGATGCGGCTCTCCACCTCCGCGTCGGCCTCGTCCAGCCGGTGTCGCGCCGCTTGATGCAGGCCCGCGACACCGCCATGTCACCGATAGAGCGTGCGTCAATTTCCATGACGCAGGAGGACATCCATGAGCCGTGCCTTCGTGAAGGACGCGGACGAGAACCCCGGCAACGCCTTGCCGGAGATCCCGCTGAGCGAGCACCCCAACTACGTCACCCCGCATGGCCTTGAGCTGCTGCGACAACGGCTGGCCGCGGCGCAGGCGCGACGAGACGAACTCAAAGCCGGCGAAGACGCCTTGTCCCAGCAAAGCGAACTCGCCGCCGTCGAACGCGCACTGCGCTGGCTGACCACGCGCACCTCCAGCGCCATCGAAATCGACCTCGCCCAGCAACCACGCGACCGGGTCGCCTTTGGCGCCCACGTCATCGTGGATTCCGCCGAGGGCGAGCGGAGCTACCGCATCGTCGGCGAAGACGAAGCCGACGCCGAACACGGCCTGGTCAGCTACGTCTCCCCCCTGGCCCGCGCCTTGATCGGCGCACGCATCGGCGAGGAAGTGATCTGGCACCGCCCGGCCGGCGATCTGACCGTGGAGGTCATCGCCATCGACTACGGCGACGACACGTAGCGGCCTATCAAAGGAAACGGAAGCGGGGAGAAGACTGCCTTCACGAAATGAGCGCCATTGCGGGCGAAGCCCGCATGCTCTTGCTCTAGATGTTGCTCTTGATCTCCGGGCCCCCTGTGCAGCGGTGAGGGCTGGACGACAAGGCCCCGAAGGGGGCATCGACAGGACGTCGATGCCTTTTCGACACGACAGGGACGTCGTGTCGAAAAGCCCGGCCAGACCTCACGTACCCGCAGGCGAAGCCGGAGGGCGCGTAACCGGGGTGGCCTCTCTTTTGGTTACTTTTCTCTGGCCAAACAGAGAAAAGTGACTCGGACCGCGGCAGCGGTTCGAAAGCCCGCGACAGGCGAGCCAGAACACGCAGACGCGACAATCGAAGCGCAAAGACACTGGACCCCGGCCTGCGCCGGGGTGACGAAGTAGAGGCGATGTCGCGAGCACCCAATCCTCTCCCCGAAGGGGAAAGGAAGCATCAGTGATGAAGCGTCATCACAAGGCTGGAGTCACCCACCTAACCAACCAACTCAACGCCCGCGCTTAGGCTTGAGCAAAGTCCCACAGCACTTCGGCGACCCGCACAAACAGGCCCACAACTTCTTCAACCGCGCCGTATGCGGAACATCCAGCGTGATCCCGTAATCGTAAGTGAGCTCCTCACCCGGCTTGATGTTGCGGATCGCCTCGATGAGCACCCTGTCCTTGCGCGGATTGCCGCTTTCGCTCTCTTCCACCAGCGCCTGGCAGTTCGGGTCGCAGCTGTGATTGATCCAGCGCGCCGTATTGCCCTTGCGGTTGGCGTCGATCAGATATTCGTCATTGAGCGTAAACAGGAAGGTATGACCCGTTTCGCCGCCGTCGCCGTACATCACGTCGGCTTCGGCATGGGTCATCAGCGTGCCCTTGTACTCGATGATTTCTTCGCCCTTCTTGATCGGGGCGGCAGCGAATACACCGTTACCGTGGATCGGCGAGCGGCGGGCGATGATGCGTCGAGTCATGGGCTTCAAGGGCTAGCGGCAGGGAACTCGCGATGATGCCTGCTTGGCGTGGCATTGGGAATCGTTTTTAGGGCACGGGGAACGTCGCAGCCTTGTCTTGCCGGCCCTGTTCTCCACTCCCTATTCCCCGCTCCTTACCGCCTGCTATATTCAAACAATCGTTTGAGGGAATTCCATGAGACGACTGCTTCGCTGTATCGCCTTGGGTGCCTTGGCAACTGGCTTGGTCGCCTGCGGCCCGCCGCGCAAGAGCGTGTTCCCGCCCGCCATCAGCATCCAGGAAATGACGGTGCAGCCGGACGGTCAGTGGCAGCTCACCGTGCGCATCCAGAACAACAGCTACGGCGGCATGAATTTCCGCTCGGTCGACGGCGAGCTGACGGTGGCCGAGCTGGTGCCGGTGCGGCTGCACAGCCGCTTCGATCTCGATATCCCCGCCTTCGCCGGCGACATCACCCGCATCAACGTGCTGCCCACCGCCGAGATGAGCCAGGCGCTCAAGACCGCTGCCACCAAGGGCAGCAGCGGCTCCGTGCCCTATAGCGTCACTGGCCGCGCCAGCGCCAAGCCTGAGCAGGAAGACAAAGCGCGCGATTTCGAATTCCGCGGCAACAACTGGCTGTCGCCGGTGCCGGGCATTCCCAACACCTGGCGCTGATCGACGCGCCCATTCTCTTTTATCCGTCTCTTTTATCCGTCCGCCCCTTCACCCCGTAGGAACTTCGCCATGACCATCTACAAGGCTCCGCTCGACGATCTGCGCTTCGCTCTCTATGACGTGCTGGGCGCGGAGAAGACCCTGACCGCTTTGCAGGGCGGCGAAGGCCATACGCGCGACTTGCTCGACGCTGTGCTGGAAGAAGCCGGCAAGCTCAGTGAGCAGGTGCTGGCGCCCACCAATGGTCCGGGCGACGAGGAAGGTTGCCACTACGACAAGGCCACCCAGACGGTGACCACGCCGAAGGGTTTCAAGGAAGCCTTCAAGCAGTTCGCCGAAGGCGGTTGGGCTGGCCTGACCATGGCCGAAGAGTTCGGTGGACAGGCGCTGCCGGCGGTGCTCGGCACGGCCACCACGGAACTGTTCCAGTCCGGCAACCTGTCGTGGAGCCTGTACCCGTTGCTGTCCGAAGGCGCCTGCCACGCGCTGGAGCTGCATGGCACCGAGGCTCAGCAGCACACCTACCTCAAGCCCATCGTGGAAGGCCGCTGGACCGGCACCATGTGCCTCACCGAACCGCAGGCCGGCTCCGACCTCGGCCTGCTGAAGACGCGCGCCGAGCCGAATGACAACGGCAGCTACAAAATCACCGGCACCAAGATCTTCATCAGCGCGGGCGACCACGACCTGGCTGAGAACATCGTGCACCTGGTGTTGGCCCGCCTGCCCGACGCGCCCACCGGCAGCCGCGGCATTTCGATGTTCATCGTGCCCAAGTTCAAGGTGAACGCTGACGACTCGCTAGGCGCCCGCAACGCCGTGGCCGCCGGCGCCATCGAACACAAGATGGGCATCAAGGGCTCGGCCACCTGCGTGATGAATTTCGACGCGGCGGAAGGCTTCCTGATCGGCCAGCCGAACAAGGGCCTGGCCGCGATGTTCACCATGATGAATGCCGCGCGCCTCGCCGTCGGCGTGCAGGGCCTGGCCCTGTCCGAACGCGCGCTGCAGAACAGCCTCAACTACGCACGCGAGCGACTGCAGTCGCGTTCGCTCTCGGGTCCGAAATTCCCGGATAAGGCGGCTGACAACCTGCTGGTGCAGCCGGACGTGCGCCGCATGCTGCTGACCCAGCGCGCCATCGTCGAAGGCTCGCGCACGCTGCTGCTGTACACCTCGCTGCAAACCGACATCGAAGCGCGCGGCGCCGATGAAGCCGCTCGCAAGAAGGCCAGCGACGTGGTCGCGTTCCTGATCCCGATCGCCAAGGGCGTAGTCACCGAGCTGGCGCAGGAAAGCACCAAGGAAGCACTGCAGGTCTACGGCGGCCACGGCTACATCGGCGAGAACGGCATCGAGCAGTTCGTGCGCGACGCCCGCATCATCACCTTGTACGAAGGCACCACCGGCATCCAGGCCGCCGACCTGCTCGGCCGCAAAATCCTCCAGCTGCAAGGCGCGGGCGCGAAGCATTTCCTCGAAGAGATCGGCGCGTTCTGCCAGAGCCACGCACAGGATGCCTCGCTGCGCTCGCTGATCGGCCCGCTCTCCACCGCCACCAAGGAGTGGAGCGAACTCACCCAGAAACTGGTCGCCCGCGTAATGGCCAACCCGGAGGAACTCGGTGCCGCCGCCACGGATTACCTCTACTACTCCGGCTACGTCACCCTCGCCTATATGTGGGCACGCAGCGTGGCCGCCGCCGAAACCAGCAGCCAATCCGCCGCCTTCAAGCAGGCCAAGCGCGACACCGCCAGCTTCTACTTCGCCCGCATCCTGCCACGCTGCCTGATGCACAAGGCGGCGATCGAAGCCGGCGTGGAGACGTTGCCGGCGATTGCCTGAGTCCATCCTCATCTGGATAACAAGAAGCCCGGCGATGCCGGGCTTTTTGTTATGTGCAGGTTTGGGACTTCCGCCGACGGGCCGCTCGGGTGTAGAACCTGCAACACCTCTCCACCAATGCCAAGCGCATGAACGACATGAGCTTCCTGATCCGTCTGGCCGAAGACGACGACGATTTCATTCTCGGCCTGGTTCCCCGCTTCGTGGACTTCGCCCTGCCGCCCTGGCGACGACGCCACGAGTGCATCGAAGGCATCCGCAAAGACTTGTCACGCCACCTTGAGGAGCAGCCGGCCAACAGCTTCCTGTTCGTGGCCGAGGACGACGAGGGTGCTCGCGTGGGTTTCATCCACCTGCAGAAAACGCAGGACTACTTCACCGGCCGCGCCAACTGTCACATCTCCGATCTGGCGGTGGCGCAATCGCATGAGGGGCAAGGCGTGGGCAAGGCGCTGCTGGCGCATGCGGAGGACTGGGCGCGTGAGCATCGCTGCCAGTTGATCACGCTGGCCGTCTTTCCAGACAACGAGCGGGCACGGACGCTGTACGAAGCCACTGGGTACAGCGCGGATCTGTTGCGCCTGGCGAAACCGGTGCGTTGAGGCGATGGTTTCGCCCCGTGTTTCGAGATCCCGCAAAGGGGAAGACATACGCATCGGCCGTACTTCGGTTGACCGCCGAAGCAGCGGATTTTTTCTTGCGTTTACTCGCGCGATGGAGACCTGAACCGCACACCTGAATCGTTCTTCGCCCCCTCTTCCCACGACGAAGGGTCTGCGTAGGATGCGCACCACGGACGGCGCACTTTTGCACTGTTCGCCACACCACCATCCACAACGGGGAGTCCACCATGAAGATCAAGTCGATGATGATTGCCGGTGCGTTGATTGTCGCCAGTGCGGGCGTCTGCACGGCCCAGGCGACGGATACCAAGTGGGAAAAGAATCATCCGCGCCGCGAGCAGGTCAATAACCGCCTGCACAACCAGAACAAGCGCATCCACCAGGAAGTGAAGGAAGGTGACTTGAGCAAAGGCCAGGCGGCGCAGCTGCACAAGGACGACCGCCAGATCCGCCAGGAAGAGCACGACATGGCGAGCCAGAACGGCGGCCATATCACCAAGCAAGAACAGAAGACCCTCAACCAGCAGGAAAACCAAGTCAGCAAGAGCATCGGCAAGTAAGCCCAGCACCTACTCTTAGCTAGCAACGAAGGAGCGCATGGCGCTCCTTCGTCGTTTCTGGCGCCGGTAGTGACGGACAAACATCACGACGAGGTCAACTGCCCGAGACAGCAAGCCACTGTGCCTTCCCACCCGCGCCGTCCGTCTGAGTGATGTCGCGATCTATGCCGATACCGTTCACGGTTCCCGGAACCAGTGTCTGCACCATCTGGTAGCCACGTTCTGGTAACGCAGGTACTGCGCTGCAGGACTTCCAATAGTGCTGAAACTGCAGGTTCGAGTACAGCTGCTGCCCGGACAACCCGGCATTCGCGCCCACATACAGCCCAGGCACGTAGCCAGCCTGCGACACCGCGTCGTACCACTCGTTGCAGTAGTCGATCACATCCTGAGCGCTCGACTGACCGTCGACACCTTCCAGATCGCACCACACGTTGACCCCGACTGGAAAGCCAACGCTCCGCGCATAGGCTGCCGCATAGGCTCCATCGCTTTGCCCCAGCGGGCCGTCCGGCGACCAGGGCGCTTTCCGCACGTGCTGCACCGGCATGAGGGCAAGCCCCGCCGTGAGGATGTCGTTCGCTTCCTGTGCCGTCAGACACCCCGCGGTACCCCCTCCCGCGTGTGGCAGATAACGCAAGCAGAAGCGGTAGCCCTCACCGACGAATTGCCCGGCCGTCCGGTGGGATATCACGGTATCGCTATCGAAGCCGCGCAAACCCGACGGGGCGCTGCACACCGTACCAGGGAGTGGCATGACCGCTTGCGCGGCGACGGCCTGTGCAGTGGTGGACGGCGAGGTGGAAGGCGACTGAGTGCCATAAGGATCGGTCGGCATTTTCGTTCTCCCCTGTTGGTAACCTCGAAAAACCCATCGAGTCACTACCCGAATCGGCAAGGTCGGAGCATGGCTTGCGAAGCCAGCCGCATCGATCCAAATACCGGCTATACCCGATGAGTGCCTGGGGCGCGAACTCCTGGTGTGACAAGGGCCAAAAGCGCGGCCAAAAGGGCTTATGGAGCAGCCGCGCTATCCCACGCCCCCATTGCCTCATCAGCTTCGCTGCGCCAGCGTGAAAACATGGTGATGCTTCACCATCGGTCTCCGTAATCCGCATTGCCCGCGAACCATGCACGAAAACCCCGGCGCATCACACAACAGGGGGACTCGAAGAACTCACCGCACTCGTCATTCCGGCGAAAGCCGGAGGCGCTTTCGCCGGAATGACGAGCCATAACTGGACGGCCAAGCTGGGCTTCAACACTAGCCAGGAAGCCCCAAGACAAAGTCTTGAAACTACCGCGGGAACGGACGGCGCGACCGGGACAGCGAGGAAAACCCGCTGCCTACCCGATACTGGCATCCCTACTCGCTATTGCCGAGAAGCAGGCCTGGACGCCGCTTCAGCACCTTGACGCGCCTGAGTCAGTGGACTCCCAGGATAGGCTGGTGGCGTAAAGGACTTCGTCGCATCCTGATGCCAGCCCAGTTCGGGCGGTGGCGGGAGCAGAGCGATGGACGGGAAATGCGGGAAGTGCTGCGCGTCACCATCATTGGCGAAGTCCAGCGCAGCCAGATCGATGGACTGCGGGATGTTGTTGAACGCACTCACGTAGTACAGCACGCCATGGGTGTGGTCTCGCACCACCGTCCAGTCGGAATAATCGCCAACGTGCAATGTCTCTTTCGTCGCACCGGCCCCCTTCGCCGACGACGGTGTCAGCAACGTGCCATATGGAGTGGCCATGACGACCTGAACCGCTTGCAAGGCAATGTTCACCAAGGCCTGCACGGAGTCGGCATAACCGTGGGCGCGCCCCGGCAAGGTGTGATGCCACGGCGCGGGAAGCCAGCCGTCGCCGTTCTTTTCAAGCATGCTCAAGCTGTGCTGGATCATCGCGCCGCGAACAAAGCGCGCGGGCGGCGTCGAATCACCGGGCATCCCGACCAACCCGCTGCCGACGAAGGGATAAACCGAACTGGTTGAGGTTTTGGTGCCTGTTGGCGTGAGGTTACTGTAAATCTCCAGGTTGGTACGTTGCCAGTCATAACCGGGGCCGTTGGTGAGCACACCGTTGGCGCTGGCACCCAAACCGTTCTTGTGCGCGCTGTCGTAGGAGGGACCATACTTCCGCATGATTCCGTCAATGAATTCCACGACCAGGCTTGCGCCGGTCTTATCAATGGCGATGAAGTGCAGCGGCAAATACAGCGGATCGTCTTTCGACGGGAGAGGATTGACGACGTGAATCCTCCCCAGATCGAGCGCAGCTTCCAGTTCAATGACGCTGGCGAAATTGCCAAGCACCCAGGCGACGAAATCAGAATAGAAAAGGTTGATGGCAGCACCTGCTTCGTCCTTGGGGTACACCGCTCCGGCTAACCACAGTGCCCCACAGGACATACCCTCTTCGTTTAGTCCATCCGCGAAGATAGGAAACACGTCAAATTCCGGACGTGTCTTGGCGATGCCGACGAAGCCATATGTGTTCTTCCATATCAGTGGATTTCTCAGAGGCGGGGGAGCCAGTGGAAATTGCTGCCCTCTCGGAACCTGGTAGATCATGGATGTCGGATAACCTGGAAGCTCCATGACACGCGCGCTTACGTGCAGACGAGGCTCTTCCTTGCCAGGCGTGACAGGCGCGTTAAGCAGGATGTTCGTGCACATAGAAATACCTCCCCCATGATGGACGTGCGCAAGCATTCTCTCTATCGGCTCGTGCACTTCGTGTGCACGTCTTGTATCTGCCGACTTGCATGAAGGCCCGGGGCAGCAGGTGCACTAGAAGCCTGTTCAAAGTCTCCCAAGGTGATGCGCCGTGCAGACGCTTGCAGGAGCGCACCCTGTGCGCGACAAACCGGCAGGATTGCCGATTTGCACGGCGCAAGCCGCCCGCAGGGTGAGGGCCAGGGATGGCCCGAATGACAAACCGGCAAGACTGCCGGTTTGCACGACGCAAACCGCCCGCTGAGCAAGGCCATGGATAGCCCGAGTGAGAGCACTACATAGCAGAGCCGGTGTTTTGTAGAGCGCGACCCTTGCGGGCCGTTTCGCGCACAGGGTGCGCTCCTACAACGAGCTACGCGGAGACTTTGAACAGACTCTTAGGCAGCGTTGCGTTGCCCTCGGACAACGCAGACGGATTCCAAGCGTCACCTCAAACGAGAGGATGCTCCACCGCACCGGTCCTTGCGGTAAAGCGCAGATACCGCCCCGCCAACGCCGGCATCACCAGCAGGTTGAGCAGCGTTGACGTCGCGAGGCCGCCAAGGATCACGATAGCCATCGGCCCTTCCACCTCGCGCCCCGGCTCGCCATTGCCCAACGCCAGCGGCAGCAGGCCGAGTGCGGTCACCAAGGCCGTCATCAGGATCGGCGTGAGGCGTTCGCGCGCACCGCGCAGCACGGTGAAGCGATTCCAGCGCACACCTTCTTCTTCCACCAGATGCTCGTAATGCGAGATCAGCATGATGGTGTTGCGGGCGGAAATACCGAACAGGGTGACGAAGCCGACCAGCGCGCCGATCGACAACACACCGCCCGCAACGGCCGCGGCGATGACACCACCGACCAGAGCGAACGGCACATTGGCGAGGATGAGCGCAACGCTGCGTCGATCGGGGAAGGCCATCATCAGCAGCGCAAGGATGCCGACACCGGCAAGGCCGCCATGCAACATCAAATCGTGCCGCGCTTGTACGGCACCTTCGGCCGCACCACCGAATTCCACGTAGTAACCGGCAGGCAGCTTGACGCTCTTCGCCAACGCGGCCTGGGCCTGCGCGACGAAACCGACCACATCCGTCGCAGTGGGATTCACCGCCAGCACCAGGCGACGCCGGCCGCTTTCATGCGACACGTTGGCGCGACCGTCGAGCAGGTCGGTCTCTGCAACGGAGGAGAGCAACACATTGCGTCCTGCCGGATTGCGCAACAGCAACTGCCCCACCGCTTCGGGGTCCTGCTGTGCGGCAGGATCGAGCTGGACGCGAATGGGGATAGGCTGCACGCCACTGAACACTTGACCCGCGACGACACCCTGATGCGCTGCGGCGACGGTGTCGAGCACGTCGGCCATGCGCAGGCCGTAAGCCGCCAGTCGATCGGGGTTGGGCGCCATGCGCAAGGTGGGCACGGTCGGCGCTTCGGACAAACGCACGTTGCCCGAGCCCGGTACCTGCTGAAGCGTCTGCTTCACTTGAGCAGCCAGGTCGTCCAGCGTCTCCAGATCGCTGCCGTAGACGCTGACCGAAACCGGCGCGGTTTCGCCGGAAAGCGATTCGCCAATGCGGTCGCCGAGAAAGGTCACCACTTCCGAACTGAGGCCGGGATAACCATCCAACGTGCTCTTCAACGCTTTTTCGATACGGATCTGATCCTTCGCGGCAAGACCGGATTTGAGCTCGACATGGAACTCGCTCTGATTGGGCGGCCAGGTGTCCTGCACCGCCTCCGCGCGACCAACCTGCTGCGATACGGTCGCCACGCCCGGGATCGCCAGCACGTCCTTGCTGATGCGCTCGCCGAGACGGGTCATTTCCTCAATGGACGTGCCGGTTGGCCCGATCACCTGCAGGACGAAATGCCCCTCGCGGAATTCCGGCAGCAGCGAAGCACCGAAGAACGGCAGCGCGGCCACGGCCAGCGCGCCCAACAGCAGCGCGCCGATCAGCAGCGCGCGGCCGTGCGGCAGCGAGCGCTCCAGCAGGCGATGCTGTGCGAGCTTCATGCGCTTCAGCCAACGCGGCTCACGATGATGCCGATCGGGGCGCAACAGCAACAGACACAACGCTGGCGTCACCGTCAGTGCGACCAACAGCGAGGCGAAGGTGGCAAGCAGGAAAGCGCCCGCCAACGGCGCAAAGAAACTGCCTTGCAGACCCGGCAGCAGCAGGATCGGCAGAAACACCAGGCCCACCACCAGCGTGGCCAGCACCACCGGCCGGCGCACTTCGATCGACGCGGCGAGAACCACCGGCAAGCGGGGTGCGGCATGACCTGCCCTACGCAGGCGCCGCATGATGTTCTCGACGTCAATGATGGCGTCGTCCACCACCACGCCCAACGCCACTGCCAAGCCGCCGAGCGTCATCGTATTGATGGTCCAGCCCAGCCACTGGAAGGCCATCACCGCCACCGCGAGCGACAGCGGGATGCTGAGGAAGGAGATCAGCGCGGTGCGCCAGTCGCGCAAAAACAGCACCAGCACCACCAACACCAGCGCGGCACCGAGCAGCAGCGCATCGCGCATGTTGTTCAACGCCACCTCGACGAAGGTGGCGGGCCGATGCAGCGAAGGCACCAGGGTCACGCCCTGCTCTTTCAGCATCGGCTTCAAGTCTTCCAATGCAGCCTCCACCGCATGGGTGACTTCCAGCGTGTTGGCGCCGTACTGGCTGTTCAACGCCACCAGCACACCGGGTTTGCCCATGATGCGTGAATCGCCGAAGGCAGGAGCAGCGCGCTCGGCGACATCCGCGACATCGGCGAGCGTAACGTTGCGACCAGCGTGCTGGGTGATGATCGCGCGCCCCAGCTGCGCCGGGTCGGTCAAGGTGCCGTCGGCTTCGAGCACCACGCGTTGTGCGGGCGTGTCGATGTAGCCGGCGCCGCGCACACCGCTGGCCGATGCGGCAGCAAGGCGCACGTCTTCCAAGGTCAAACCGAAGGCTGCGAGGCGGTCGGGATGCACACGCACCTGCCATTCGCGCACGCCACCGCCGAAGATGGTGGCGTCGGCCACGCCTGGCACGGCGAGCAGACGCGGTTTGATGGTCCAGTCGGCCAGCGAGCGCAGCGCGATCGGGTCGAGCTTGTCGCTGACCAGACCCATCTTCAGCAGATCCATGGTCGACGAAACCATCGGACTCAGCGTTGGCGTTTGCACGCCTTGCGGCAGGCGCGTGGCCGCCTCGGTCACACGCTCGGCAAGCAATTGGCGATCACGAAACGGATCGCTGCCCTCCTTGAACACCGCGGTGATCACGGCCAGGCCCTGGATGGATTGCGAGCGCACCACATCCACATCGGTGCCGCCGTTCACGGCGTTCTCGATCGGTTGCGTCACGCGCTGCTCGACCTGCAGCGCGGTGAAGCCGGGCGATTCCACCTGAATGGTGACCTGCGCCGGCACGAACTCGGGGAACACGTCGTAGCTGGCGACGCGCAAGTGCTGCACGCCGAAAACCAGCAGCAAGGTGGCGAGCAGCGCCACCCAATAGGGATGACGCAGCGCGGTGCGAATGATGGTGGCAAGCATGGCTCAGTCGTCGCCCTTGGGTGCGCTGTCGGCCTCGGCCGGCACCGGCGCGGCATCGAGCACGATCAGCGCCTCGACCCCACGGGTCACCACCTTCTCCCCCGCCTTGAAGGGCTCGCCGACCAGCCAGCCCGCAGGCGTCATGTTCAACACCTGCACTACGCGGCGCTCGAAATGCGTGGCATCGGTGACCACGTAGGCCCAGGCCACACCGTTCCAACGCACCACCGCGCTACGCGGCAGCAACACACCGGCCTCGGCCGGCCCCTTGCCTTGCAACTGTGCAGTGAGCGTCATGCCAGGAACCAATCCAGACGCCGGTGCCTGCAGCAGCCAGCCGCCAGCGAGCCCGGCACTGCTGCGCGGCAGCGGCCCCAGCACACGCGCGTCGATCGTTTGCTTCGCCGACAACCGCAGGGCTGCTGTGCCGGCTGTGAAACCAGCGGGTGGCTGCGTCAACGGCTCAGCCTTGAGCAACACATCGCGCCCCTCAAGCAACGCATCCACGCGTGTGCGCAACGCACCGCTATCGAGCGAAGCGATGCTGCTGCCCCACTCCACCCGCAACTGCGCCTGCTGCTGACGCAGCTTCGCCTGGTCGGCGAGCGCTTGCGCGCGTGCCGCTTCCAGCGCTTTGCGCGACATGTTGCCATCGGCTGCGAGCAAAGCCTGGACGCGCTTGTACTCGGCACTGGATGCATCCGCTGCCGCTTGCGCCGCCACTATGTCGTCGACCGATTTGGCCAGCGTCGATGGATCGAGCACCTCGGCGGTGGCGGTCAACGACGATGGTGCCTGCGTGCTTTGCAGTACAGCAGTGGTCAACCCAAGCTTGGATTGTCCGTCAGCATCGAGCTCGGTCGCCGCGGCACTCACTGCGGTACTGGCCAACAGCATGGCGGCAAGGCATCGCACTAGAGTGCGCATCGGAAGGCGATCGATCACTTGGAATCTCCAGAAGTCTTGTCGGCGTTGGGACGGAGCAACTCGGCCTCGTTGCCTTCTAGCGGCGCGCGCACAGCATCTTCCAGTGCGCCCAAAGCCAGTTGCGCCTGATCCAGCGCGGTGAGTTCGGTTTGTGCGGAGGTCAGGGCGGCGAGCTGTGCATTCAACACAGCTACTCGATCATCCTCTCCGTGCGCATGGCCCAGCTCGGTCTGCTTTTGCAGGCGCTGCGATGCTTGCTGTCCGCTGCGTGCCGCATCCAGCGCATGACGCGCCGCGTCGAGCTTTGCGCCGGCGCCGGTGATCTCGCTGTCGATCGTCGCCTGCACCGCTTCCACATGCTTGCCGGCGGCTTCGCGACGTGCCTCGGCCTCGGCGATCGGCCCCTGGTTCTGATTGAAGATGGGTAGCGTGGTGCCCAGGTTGAACTGCAACTTACGCACGCCATGATCGTAGGTGTAGCCCGGGCCCAGCGAGATCTGCGGATACTGCGCGCGCACCTGTTGATGCAGTTCGGTTTCGCGGCTGCTGTAGTCGACCAGCGCGCGCTCAAGGTCCGGGCGCGACAAGCGCGCCCGATCGCTGAGATCGGCAAGCCGCGCGGATTCGAACGCGGGTGCGTCGAGCGAATCCCACTGGAGCTTGATGCCATCGAGCGCTTGCGCCGGCACACCGATGGCGCGCGCCAGCCGAGCTCTTGCGTCGGCGACGCGTTGCGCGGCAGCCGCCGATTCGTTGCGGGCCTGCGCCAGCGTCTGCGCAGCCTGCAATGCTTCTGCCGGCAGGGACTCGCCTAAGGCATGACGCTGCTGCAGTGCAGCCTGCAACGCCGTCGCCGCGGTGACGGATTGTTCGGCCAGCTGCTGTTGCCGCTGCCCCAGCAGCAAATCCGCCATCGCCGCGCGCAGGCTGCGACGGACTTCCCATACCTTTTCGGCGTAGTCCAAGCGCGCACCGCGCACGCCCGCATCGGCCAGATCCGCACGCAGGTGGCGGCGAAGCATGGTGTCGACCAGCATGTCCGTGGTGATGCCCCACAACCAAGGGCTGCTGTTCGCCTGCGATTGCGTATAGCGCTCCAGGGCAAAACTGACGGTGGGATTCGGCAACGCCTTGGCCGTTCGCACCGCCGCATCCGATTCCGCCATATGCGCTCGCGCTTCGGCCAGATCGGGATTCAGCGCTAAGGCGGCAAGCAGCAATTCGGCGCGGCCATACGTTGCTGGCGGCCATTGCCCATGATCACTGGGGGGAAGCGCGGATCGCACGCGCTCGGCCACCACCGGATCGTCGAGTCGGCGTGCCTGCCACTGCGTGTTGGTCGCGGCGGTGTCGATGGGCGTGGGCTGATAGCTGGCGCAACCGGCGAGCAAGGCGCACAGCAGTGCGCTCCATCGGGGCGTCGGTCGGAATGGGGAGGAAGGGCGCATGCTGCCATCGTGACCGGATGCGCTTAGGACATCCTTTAGATGTCTGTTCACGATCTCCACATAGCCCGTGCTGGACCGCAGAACGCGTCATACAGCGGTGTTACGGCCTGGCCTGGACCCCGGCGCCAGACCAAGCCGCGCCCCAGCACCTGGCGCCCATTGCAACCCAGCGCGGGCTCTGCAGACCTTGGGAACCGGCTATTCACCCATCCGCACAGAGGAACGCTACATGCGCCAGATCGTCCGCAAGGCCCTGCCACTCGTATTGCTCGCCGTCGCTTCGGCGGCATCGGCGCAGGACGTAGTGCGCTACAAGATTCCCGATAGCGACTTTCCCATCTCGGCGGCCGTCGAGGTGCCAGCCGGCAAGGCCATGGTTTATGTGAGCGGCAACGTGCCGCCGGTGGTCGATCCGAAGGCGCCCAACGATTCCGTGGCAGCCTATGGCGACACCAAGACCCAAACCATCGGCGTGCTCATCGCTATCGAAAAGCAGCTCAAGAGCATGCACCTGGGCATGGGCGACGTGGTGAAGATGCAGGCGTTCCTGGTGGGCGACGAAAGCCAGGGCGGCCGCATGGACTTCGCCGGTTTCATGGCGGGCTACACGCAGTTCTTCGGTACCAAGGAGCAGCCGAAACTGCCGGCGCGCTCGGCGTTCCAGATCGCCGCGCTGGGCAACCCGGGTTATCGGGTGGAAATCGAAGTGATGGCGGTCCGGCCGTAAGCCGACCGTCGATAGGAGCGCACCCTGTGCGCGACAAACCGGCAGGACTGCCGGTTTGCACGGCGTAAGCCGCCCGCAGGGTGAGGGCCAGGGATGGCCCGAATGACAAACCTACGAAGCGGTGACGTGTGCCCAGTCACCCACAGGGTGGGCTCCCACATAGGGCGCGTCATGAGGCGGGATGGCATCGATGCAGATGCCATCCCGCTTGAAACGACTTAGTTCTTGGTGACTTCGGCCTGCTCGACCAAGTCCAGGCGCTGGGCGACGCGATCGATGTTCGCGAGCGACAGCAGGTGCGCGTAGATCCAACCGAACACGCCTTCCTTCAGGAATTCATGCGAGGTCTTCTCGTCGAGGTTGCGCAGCTTCTCTTCGCTGACCACGTACAGGCCATTGAGGTTGATCGACTTGCCGTCCTTCTCGAGGCGGATGTTGCGCGGCTCGAGAAGGTCGTGCTTGCGCAGCTGCTGCATGAACCACTGCGTGCGGCCCACGTGCTGCTGGAATTCGCCGAGGAAGTTCACAGCGTTGGAGAGCATCTCGCTGTCCGTGCCGTCCTCCTTGAACAAACGCTCACCTTCGTCGCTGCCGAAACCTTCATAGGCTTCGTCGAGGAACACGGTGAAGTCGTCGCCCTCTACCTGATCGGCCGGCTTCTCAGCCAGCACGAACGGATAGCGGCGCACGAAGGCCGGCACATAGGTGTTGGCAGCCCACTGGCCGTTGGCGTCGACGAACAGGTTTTCGTTCTGGCGCAGGCCAAGCAAAGCCATCGGGCCGGCGTCTTCCATGCTCTGGCCAGCGAACAGGATCGGCAGATCGCGCGCGGCGGCCGGGAATTCCACGCCGGTCAGCGGCACCGAATGCACGCCAGCGGCGAACTTCAGGCTAGGAATGCCCTTGAGGCGCAGATCCTTGTGTTGGGTACGGTTGAGCGGCACAGGGCGCTCGTAGAAAAGAACTTCAGCCACGTCACTTACCTCTGCCCCGCCGTGCCGGGGTCGCCACCCAGGCTTCCCCTCCCAAACCCGGCGTCGGGTCTACAGATGAACAACCACTATATCAGCGCCCGGGCAATCGCGGGAGCCACCCTGGGGAAGGCTATCTTTCAGTCCTGACAAGCAGTTGCATGCGTTCTGCAACGATCTTGGTCTATGCTGGGTCAAACTACGTGCGCCGCTGCATTGTCTGAACGCTCTTTCGCTTACGCCTGAAGGACGACTACATGCCGATGGAAGCCCCAGTCCGGCTGATCGACGTGCCAAACCGGGTCGGTGACCTGCACTCGACCCGCGTGCTATCGCTCGATGCCGCCGGCCGCATTCTCGATTGGATCAGCTGGCAGGAGGCGGTCTGTCTCTATGTCCGCGAGGTCGTCGCCTGGACCCTGGGCGATCCCTGCCTCACCGTGCATGGCGGCCACAATCGCGCACTGGGGCAGCAAAGCCAGCTTCAACTGCACCCCATCGTCGCCAGCACCGGGCACTGCCGCGATCACGCCATCGACCCGGCGCCGGCCCTGACCAACACCGCCCTGTTCGGCCGGGACCGCTACCTGTGCATGTATTGCGGCGAGCATTTCAGCCGTGGCGAGCTCACCCGTGACCACGTGCTGCCGATTTCCAAACGCGGCAAGGACGAATGGGAGAACGTGGTCAGCGCTTGCCTGGCCTGCAACCTAAAGAAGAGCAATCGCACGCCGCAGCAGGCCAACATGCCGCTGCTGGCCGTGCCTTATCGGCCGAGCTGGGTGGAACATCTGATCCTGTCCAACCGCAACATCCTGGCCGACCAGATGGAATTCCTGGTCAGCCACCTGCCCCGCGACCGCCGGGCGCTGATGGCCTGAGCGCCCTGGTCCTGCACCTGTAGCGAACAAAGCGAATCGGCCTGCAGCCTGCCCTGCCAGGGCTGCGTGGCGACGTTGAACAGGATCGGACATCGCCCTTTCATGGTTTCGCCCTTGCTCCGCCCTGCCGCTGGTTCAACAATACGCAGATGAATGATCTGTCCCACTACCCTCATCTGGCGACCATCGAGACGCCGGCCGACCTGCGCCGCGTGCCCGACGATCAGCTACCCGCCGTCGCCGACGAGCTGCGCCGCTATCTGATCGAAGCCGTCGCCAGCTCTGGCGGCCACTTCGGCGCGGGCCTGGGTGTAGTGGAACTGACCGTGGCGCTGCATCACGTGTTCGACACGCCCACTGACCGTCTGGTCTGGGACGTCGGGCACCAGTGCTACCCGCACAAGATTCTTACCGGCCGCCGCGACCGCATCACCAGCATCAAGAAGAAGGACGGCCTGGCGCCGTTCCCGCGCCGCGAGGAAAGCGAGTACGACACCTTCGGCGTCGGCCACTCCTCCACCTCGATTTCGGCCGCGCTGGGCATGGCCATCGCCGCGCAGCGTAGAGGCGACAACCGCAAGGTGGTCGCGGTGATCGGTGACGGCGCGATGACCGCCGGCATGGCGTTCGAAGCGTTGAACCATGGCGGCGACGTCGAGCCGAACATGCTGGTGGTGTTCAACGACAACGGCATGTCGATCAGCGAGAACGTCGGCGCACTGACCAAGATGATGGCCCGCGCCATGGCCAGCCACACGCTCAATGTGTGGCGCGAGCGCGCCAAGCGGGCGATCCCGAAGCAGTCGTTCTTCGGCCGCTTCTTCAAGCGCTGGGAAGAGCATGCCAAGGGCATGTTCGTGCCGAGCACGCTGTTCGAGGAGCTGGGCTTCCACTACACCGGCCCGATCGACGGCCACAACATCCACCAGCTGCTCGCCGCGCTGCGCACGGTGAAGGGCTTACCCGGCCCACAGCTGCTGCACGTCATCACCACCAAGGGCAAGGGCTACGCACCAGCCGAACAGGCACAGATCGAGTACCACGCCGTCGGCCCGTTCGACCCGGAAGCCGGCCTGGTGAAGAAGGCCGGCCCGGCCAAGCCGAGCTACACCGACATCTTCGGCGACTGGCTGTGCGATCAAGCCGCCGCCGACGAACGCTTGCTTGCCATCACGCCCGCGATGCGCGAAGGCTCGGGCCTGGTGCGCTTCTCCAAGGAATACCCGCAACGCTACTTCGATGTGGCGATCGCCGAGCAGCACGCCGTGACGCTGGCCGCGGGCATGGCCTGCGAGGGCGCCAAGCCGGTGGTGGCGATCTACTCCACCTTTCTGCAGCGCGCCTACGACCAGGCCATCCACGACGTGGCGCTGCAGAACCTGGACGTCACCTTCGCCATCGACCGCGCTGGCGTGGTCGGCCCGGACGGCGCGACGCACTCAGGCAGTTTCGATCTGAGCTTCCTGCGCTGTTTGCCGAACATGGTGATCATGGCGCCGGCCGATGAGAACGAATGCCGCACCATGCTCAGCACCGGCTTCGCCTATAACGGCCCTGCCGCCGTGCGTTATCCACGCGGCACAGGCCCCGGTGCGCCGCTGCGCAAGGAACTGGCGACGTTCCCGATCGGTAAAGCGGAACTACGCCGCCGCGGTCGCCGCCTCGCCCTATTGAGCTTCGGCGCCATGCTGGCACCAGCCGCCGAGATCGCCGCCGAAATGGACGCAACGCTGGTCAACATGCGTTTCGTGAAGCCGCTGGACGAGGCGATGATCCTCGAACTGGCGAAGACGCACGAAGCCTTCGTCACGCTGGAAGACAACGCCGTCGCCGGTGGTGCCGGCTCCGGTGTCGCCGAATCCCTGGCCGCGCATGGCGTGACCTTGCCCATCCTTCACCTCGGCCTTCCAGACGTCTATCTGGAACACGGCAGTCGCGAGGAAGTGCTGACCATGGCGGGGCTCGATCTGCCAAGCATTCGTAACGCGATCCGCGCGCGGTTTCCGCAACTGGCATCTATCGCCACCGGCTGACGCTGCCCTGTAGGAGCGCACCCTGTGCGCGATGCTTTTGGCGGAACGTATCTACGAGCACCCATCGCGCACAGGGTGCGCTCCTACAAGAATGAAAGGCCGCCCCGGAATTCGGGGCGGCCTTGCTGTTTTATTTCAGCCCATTCGCCATCGCCTTCATCAGCGTGCCGCTGGCGTCATCGCCACTGAACTCCCACGAGAAAGCCCCGCCCAGCGACTGCGACTTCACGTAAGTCATCTTGCGCTGGATGTTGGCCGGATCGTCGAAGCTCCAGAAGGTGGTGCCGTTGAAGATCCAGTGGGCACCGGCGGTGGTGTCGTCATAGGCCGGATAGCCCAAGGTACTCAGCACTTTGTAATCCTCGATGCCGGCCTCGTAGGTGCCGGGCGCGGCGGTGGTGCTGGCCTGGAACAGACCGTGATTGACGTTGGGCACGTTGGTCCAGCCGCGGCCGTAGAAGCCGATACCAAGGTTGATCTTGGCCGCGGGCATGCCCGCCGCGATCAATGCCTGGATGGCGTCGTTGGTGTTGTACTTCGCCGCATCGCCGGTCGAGGGATCGCCGAACGGTGCGTACAACGCGGAGTGGAAATTGGTCGGGCTTTCCCACGCACCGTGGAAGTCGTAAGTCATCAGGTTCACGAAGTCGATGTACTGCGCGTACTGATTCGGCTGCGTGACACGGATCTTGTCGACACCCGCACCGCCCGCAATGGTCAGCAGCAGGCCCGGACGCACCGCATCCAGCTGGCGCCGGAACTCGGCAAGCAGCGCGGTGAAGTTGGCCGTGTCGGCGCTGGTGCCGCAGGTCAGACCGCAAGCCGCCGGATACTCCCAATCGATGTCGATGCCATCGAACACACCGGCCGCCGCACCCGGACCACCGGCACTGTCGGTCACCGGCAGGTTGCCCTTGATATAGGCGTCGATGCAGGAAGCCACGAAGGACTGGCGATTGGCGGCTGTCGCCGCACTGGCGAAACCGCGCGACCAGGTCCAGCCGCCCAGCGAGATGATGACCTTCAGGCCCGGGTACTTGGCCTTGAGTTCCTTCAACTGGTTCCAGTTGCCGCGTAGCGGCTGGTTCCAGACGTCGGCCACGCCACTCACACTGCTGGAGGCGTCGTACGACTTGGTGTAATCCGCATAGGCATCGCCGCCCACGCCAGTGTTCGGATCGGATGCCTGCGTCACGCCCACTTCGCAGATGTTGTTGCGCACATTGCCGAATGCGTAGTTGATGTGCGTGAGTACCGCGGCGGAACCGCTGGTGTCGATGTTCTTCACCTGATAGTTGCGGCCATAGATACCCCACTGCGTGAAGTAACCGAGCACGCGCTTGCCACCGCCACCACCGCCGCTGGCGGCTGTCTTCACACTGATCGCTGTGCTCTGCGCCGACGCGTTGCCGGCGTTGTCGCGCGCACGCACGGTGTAGCTGTAGCTGGTGTTGGCGGTGAGACCGGTGTCGGTGTAGCTGGTGGCGCTGGTCGAGCCGACCAGGGTGCCGCCGCGATACACGTCATAGCCCGCCATGCCACTGCCGCCGGCTTCGTCGGTCGAAGCGGTCCACGACAACGAGATGGTGGTCGCCGTTTGCGAGGTGGAAGCGAGGCCCGTGGGCACGCTCGGTGGCGTCGTGTCGCCGCCACCACTGGCATTCACCGTGATGCTCGCCGTCGCCGAGGTGCCGGTGAGGCCACCGTTATCCGTGGCCACGGCTTTCAACGTGTAGCTGCCCGCTGGCACGTTGCTCCAGGTCACCGAGTAAGGCGATGCCGTCGCCACACCCAACGAGGTCGAGCCGTTGAAGAATTCCACCTTGGTGACCGTGCCGTCGCTGTCGGCGGCCGTAGCGGTCAGCGCGATGTTCGCGCCAGCGGTAAACGTGGCGCCATTGGCCGGTGCGGTGAGCGTGGCTGTCGGCGGTTGGTTGGGGCCGGCGCCGCACTGCCCAAGGTCCTGATACCAGCCACAGCTAGGGCAGTAATCGGGTGCCGCGTTCCATATCTGGGTGAGCGCCTGATACAGGTGGTTGTTGTAAACCATGCGGTCACCCGCGTTGTAGATCGTTGCGGCATTCCAGGCCGCCACACCGGTACAGGTAGCGCTCTGCGCCTGAGCCGATCCGCCCCACAGGACTGCAGGCACCACGGCCAGCAGCAATAGCATTCTCAATAGGATGCGCATGACATGACTCCAGTGATCGAATGAGACTTCGAACCGCCGGATGACGCGACGCAGTCGCTGGATACACCTGCACCATGCAACCCGGATCTGGATCGCATGGTTCGAACATCCCTGCCCTACCGCCCGGCTCCGGTCCCCACCGGTACGGCCTGCCGAGCCCTCCCCCAACGATGTGACGCCCTTCCCCAGCTCCCGCCAGCGCTTCCCCCGGCGCCAGCCGCGTCACTTGACTCTCGATTGACAACGTTGTCAATCAGACGTTTTGAAGGCTGCGCGCACGAACACATTCAGGGCACCGTGGCCCCCCGGCATCCGTGAATTGGATCGAGAGAAGAACGATCAGCCGGGAAAGATCAGACCGGGGTGGCGGCCACCGCTGACGCGGTCGCGGCCTTCCAGATCCTGCGCAGTGCTGGCGTCGAGATAGCCCGCCGTTATCAGCAGTGCGCGCACTGCCGGCCCCTGATCCCAGCCATGCTCCATCAGCAGCCAGCCGCCCGGTTCCAGGTATCCCGGCGCCGTACTCACAATGTGGCGGATGGCATCAAGACCGTCGTCGCCGGAGGCCAATGCACCGGCCGGCTCGAAACGCAGATCGCCCCGGGCCAGGTGTGGATCGCCGGCTTCGATATAGGGTGGGTTGGAAACAATCACGGCAAAGCGCTCGCCAGACAACGGTGTCATCCAGTTCCCCTCTAGGAACCTTACGTTGCCAATACCGAGCCGGTGCGCGTTGCCGCGCGCCACCTGCAAAGCCTCGGTGCTGACGTCGACCGCGCTCACCTGCGCCTGGGGCCGCTCATGCGCAATGGCCAGGGCGATGGCACCGCTACCGGTGCCCAGATCGGCCACCTTGAGCCGCTGGCCGACCGGCAGGTGCTGCAACGCCAACTCGACCAGCAATTCGGTTTCCGGCCGCGGAATCAGCGTGGCCGGCGTCACGTGCAGATCCAGCGACCAGAAGCCGCGATGACCGGTGATGTAGGCCACCGGCTCGCCCGCTGCGCGGCGCGCGACCAGCGCTTCGAAGCTGGCGACGATATCGGCATCGAGACTGTCGGTGTCGTGGGCAATCAGCCAGCTGCGCGGCTTCTCCAACACATGCAGCAACAGCGCCTCGGCATCGACACGTTCACCGAGGCGCTGCGTGGCAGCGGCCAACAAGCCACGAACATCAGACATCGCGAGAAGGCTCCACAGCCGTTTGTGGTGGCAGTTCCGGCGGCGCACTCGGCTTCGCTTCGCGCTTGCGCCAGTAGCCGCCTTGGGTCCACGCCTCGAAGCCCCAGCGCAGCCAACCGATCAGGGCATTCGCCAGCCACAGCGCCCAAACCAGCATGGCGATCTTGTAAACCCATAGCGACACGCTGAACACACCTGCGCGCGGCAACACATCCATCGCCTGATCGGCGAACCAGCGCAACTGCCATGCGGTGGAGCCGTTGCCTGCGACATGCATGTCAGGCAAGCCAAGCAACCCCTTCGGCACCGCCGAGATCAACACCGCCAGCGCCACCAGCGTAAATCCGGCCAGACCGGCCTGCAGCACATTGAAGCCGGTGTTACCGAGACGCGCCGAGGGCATAAGCCGCGCACGCAGACCCAGCAGGATCAGCCACGTCACCACCAGCGCATACGCACTCCATGCAAAGGCCGAGAAGCCCAGCCCCAGCAACAGCCAATGATGGAAGCGCAGCGGCGTCGGTGCGAAGCGTGCCAGCAGCAACGCGGCAAGCAGCAGCACGACCAGTTGCGACCAGTACAACACCGCGGGACCCGCAGTCGGTCCCCAGGTCCACAGCACCCAGCGATCTTCCGGCAGGTTCAGATCGAGCGCGATGTTGGCCGCAGGCGCCTGCAGCGCGAGTACCGAAGTGCGCGTCCCCATGGACACGCCATGCGGCTCGCGCAGACGCAGTTCGAAGCGATGCTGCCCGGGCAACATCGGCAGACCGAGCTTGCCGTCGCGCACGGCCAGACTCAGGGTCTCTCCATCGCGCGCGGCACCCAACAACTCGACACCGGCAGGCAAGGAAATCGCGTGCTCACCGCCACGCGTGCTGCGTGCGAGCAAGCTCAGCGTGGTTTCGGTGGCACGATCGCCGACCGCACTACTTACCTGCACGCCATCGAAAGCCAGGCTGTCGCCCTCCGCCGCCTTGGGTTGACTCAAGCTCAGCTTCAAGGTTTCGCCGGGCAGCGGCTGGAACAGCTGTCCGCCGTCGTTCTGTGTCACAGGCACGCCGCTGCTGTCCACATGCCAGGTTGGCGCAGCCTGCAGCTGCCATTGCTCGGCCCGTTCGCCGAGGGCCGGAGCCTTCAACTCCAGCGTGTCGGCGCGGTCGAGGCGGCTGGTCCAGCTGACTTGCTGTTGCCCGGCGTTGAAAGTCACGCCGATGCGGCCGTCATGCACACGAGCGTCGTCGCCAAGAGGATGTTCGCCGGGCAACAAAGGCAGGTCGAGACTGAAACCGCCGTCGTGTGGCGCGAGTCGCTCCACCGTGTTTTCCACCGTCCAGTCCACACCGAGCACCAGCACGCGAATCACTCGCACATACGGCGGGAACGCTTGCGTGCTGGTGGCCACGTCCTTGCCGTCCGCGCCGGCGCGAACGCGATGCAAGGCGAGGCTGTCGCCCAGCGCACGCCCTTCATCGACACCATCGAGCGCCCAACCCTGCCCGCTGAAAGCGACGCGTTGAGCGCGCAGCGTAAAGCGCAGGCTGGCCGTGTCGGCTGCTTCGATGCGATAGCGCAGTGCCACGTGATGCACACCGCGATCCAGCCGCACCATCGACTGCTCACCGCGCTGCGCCACCGGCGCATCGGCATGGCCATCCACACTCGCGCTAAGCAACTGCAGGGCTGCATCCGGGCGTGGCAGCGGCACGGCCACTGGCGCGCCGGCATGAATCTCTATGTCCAGCTCAACCTGCTCGCCATTCGCTTGCAGCGTCGCGGACGCAACCACCGCGCAATCCGGCACACACTTGGGCGCTTCGGTAAGTCTTCCCCGCAGCTGCTGCAGCAGCGTGTCGCTGGGTAGTGACTGCGCCTGTGCCACGTGTGGCAGCAGCGCGAACAACAACAGCGCCGCGCCAGCACGAGCAAACGGCCAGCTGCGCCATGCACCACCCGGCTGTGGGAATAAGCGCAACACAATCTTGCCGAGCAAGGCCACCAGCAGACCAAGCATCAACACACGCAGCACACGCACCAGCCACGCGGGCGCGATCACCAGTCGCGTGAACTGCTCCGCCGTGATTGGACCGGACCAGCCAAGCCGATAGTTGTTGCCGACATCCCAGGAAGGTTCGCCGCGGCCCGCCTGGATCACGCTATGGCTGTCCGCTTCATGGGCGAAGCGGTTGCTGGGCGGCAACGCGGCTGCGGTAACGGTGACGCTTTGCAGCTGTGGTGAACGGTTGGCGTCACTACTAGCGCTATCGATATCTGCCGGTGGCGCAGGCGGTGCGGGGGACGGCGCCATTGTCGCGATGATCTTTGGCGGCGGCTGCTTGGCAAGCTCGGAAATCGGATTGGTCGAGGCCTCCTCAACAGCTGGCGTCGGTGCGTTGGCGCCGGCCGTCTCTGCCGCTTCCATCGACTTCTTTGCTTGGCGCTGTCGCAGACCGCCGACGACGTCAACTTGCATCGCGCCAATCTCCCGACCTTCCAACTGCGGATGCAAGGCATAGTCCATCTGCGTCGCAGCGAACGGCAGCGACCACAACACGGCCAGTGCAAGCAGACCACCGGCACCGATCCGCGCACCAAGACGCAACCGCCCCTCCGGCAACGCACGCGCCAGCAGACCCAACGCCAACGCCATACCCAGCGTCCAGCGCGGCGCACCGAGTTCGTGTTGCGACAAAGCGAGAAAACCAACAGCAAGCAACGCCCACGGCCAGCCCAGCAAACGGCCGGCGAGCAGCGCAATCAAGGCCACCACAAAGAGATCGAGCAGACTCCAGCGCGCGATCCACGAATCCGGCGAGCGATCCGCACCGCTGGCGCCGATCAGGCGATAGCCATAAGGAAGATGCAAGGTGGCATCGATGCCTTCCAATGGCATTTGCCATCCGCCGCTCGGCAAGCGCCCGCCATGGGTGGGAAGACGCAGGCCCGCTTGCAGATCCAGCTCCGACTCGCGCAGTTCCACACCGCTGCGACCATCGCCGGCTGTGGTGACTAGCAGCGGCGTATCGCCTTGCGCCGCGCGCTGCAGTAACCACGGCGCCGTGACGTCCAGACGCTGGCGCTGCCGCAGCGTGCCGCTCAGATGATCGCTGACGTTGAGGCCGGCACCGTCGAAATCCAGCCAGATCTGACGCTGTACCTGCACCTGATCGCCTTGCCCGCCTTCACCGCCGCGCGTGCCCTGCTCGATAGCCAGGCCATCGTTGTCGTCCAGTGCGAAGGCCGGCAATGCCTGCCAGTCGGAAGGTACGCCCACCTGAGCGGCGTCCGTCGCGCGTCCTTGCACACGCGTGCTGCGGAAACCAGGCGCGTCGGCATAGCTCCAGATTTCCTGGCGCGGCCAAGGTTCGGCCGGCAGCTTGAGGGCGACTTGCTGCAAGGTATCGGTGCTGCGCGACGCCAGATTCAAGGTCCACTGTCCGGGGCGCAGCTGAATGCGCAACTGTCCGTCGCTTTCCAGGCGCGCCGGCAGATCGCTGCTCAGCGACGTCGCCACAAAACCCTTCGGCAAGGCCGGCCCGAGCAGCTGTTCGCGCGCGCTGCCGGTAACGTTCAACTGCAATCGCGTTTCCAACGTGGCCGGCTGGCCATCCTCCAGGCGGCGATACACCCGCAGCGACAAGGCATCGGCGGCGCGCTGCGCGGCAGCCGCTTCACCCAACGTCAGTTGTTCGCCGTTGCGCTCTACGCGGCTGACGGCGGCACCATCAAGGCTCAGCGAAACCAGGCCGATGGTATTCGGCACACGCACACGCGCCGGCCGTGTCTCCCAAGGCAGCACGCCATGCAGGGCGTAATCGCCGGGCTCTAGCCACAACATGGGTTGCCCGTTGCGATGAAGCACAGTCAGTTGCTTGCCGCCCGCAGTGACCTGCTGCGGCCAGCTACGCTCGTCCCCGGGCAGACTCACCCAGCTGGGGGCATCGACATGCACGTCCAGACCGAAACGGCCACCATCCTTTCCGGCGTCCAGTGTCAGCCGGCCGGGCCAAATGCATTGATAGCTGCCGGCGTTCGGCCCCTGATTGGCGAAGAAGGGACAGGCATGTTGCGGCACGTCGTGCAGCACCCAGTCCTTCCAATCGCGCAGTGGCGGCGGCACGTCCTGCGCCCATAACGGTGTGGCGGCAAGCAACAGACCGAACAACCATCCCCATCGACGCATACCTGTCTCCCCGTAGCCATCTGTGGCCGCCATGCAGTGTAGGTGGAATCGGCGGGTTCTAGAAAAAGGCACTGCTGGGTGATGCAACGGGGTATGAAGGCGAATGGGGTTGAAAAGAGCTTTGAGGTTGGAAAGGTTTGCTCAAGGGCTTACCCCTCCCCAACCCTCCCCTGCAAGCAAGGGAGGGGGCACGGTGTCGCAAGCTTTTAGCTCCTCCCCTTGCTTGCGACGCGAAGCTAGTCCCGTGGGACAGGGGGAGGCTGGGAGGAGGGTAAGCCCTTGCGACAACGCCACACAGGCGAAGCACAAAAAAAGCCGGGCGGTTCGCACCGCCCGGCTCTCATCACAACAGCTTATGCAATCAGCGCAGGATCGCAGCCGAGCCCTGCTTGGCTTTGAGCGCGGAGCACAGCAAGGTCGACTCGCTGGTCTGAGCCAGACCACGCTCCGCGCCGGTCACGTCTTTGGCGTGCGTTTTGAAGAACGCCTGCAGACGATCGGCTTCCGCCTGCGAGCAGCCGCCACCACCCATCAGGCTTGGCAGACGGCCGCCGGAGAAGCTGCCGGTACGCGCCACGATCTTGTCGTAGTTCGCCACCGACCACTTCCACACCGCGTCACGACCGGCCTGGGTATCGCGGTTGCCCATCAGCAGTGCGGCCATCTCACCCACCTTCACCTGCTTGTCCAGCGAGAGGTTGCGCACTTGCTCGGCCAATGCCTGATCCTCGGTCTCCGACAGGCCGGCCAGGATCGCGTTGCGCTGCGCCGGATCGCTGGTCTTGGGCAACTCGGCGGTCAGCGCGTCGACGGCGGCCTTCCCACGCTCCTGCACCGCCACACCGAGCGCGGCGCCGAGCAGGTTGGAGTCGGCGGCGGCGAAGTTGAGGCGGCCATCGGCGTTCGGCTTGAGTACGGCATCGCCCTGCTTGAGCAGTTCGGCACGGACCTCCGGCAGTTTCACATCCGTGCCCAGGAAGCCGGCCAAGGTGGCGCGCTGCAGAGAATCGCCATCGGGCTCACCTTCCTTACGGTGATAACCCAGCTGCTGCAGGCTTGGCAGATACGACGACTTCGCCCAAGCCACCAGCTTCGCGCGCTGCGCATCGTTGTCGGCGAGGTGGTGGTAGATCCAGTTGAACGTGCCCAGCGGCGCGGTCGACACTTCGCGGGTTTTGGAACCGGTGAGCGGCTTCAACGCGGCAAGCGCGGTGCTGGCATCGACATCGCCACGCTTGAACGACGCGTTGATCGCGTCGGCGTAGGCCAACTGCTCGGCATCGTCGAGCTTGCCGATCTGCTTGCCGAGATTGCCCAGGTCGGCCTTCTCCATGCTGAAGCGGTAGTAGCCGCTGCCATTGGCATTCGGCATCACCCAGCTCTGTGCGGTAGCGCCCGGCAGCACCATGGTGCCCTGCGCCTTGTTCAACAGTTCGCAGCTGACCTTGCTGCCGTCGGCGGTGCCATAACGCACGCATACCGGCACGCCCCACAGATGGTTCGCGTCACCGGTGCTGCCGATCGGCAGGTAGCGGCTCTGGCTCAGATGCAGCACGGTCTTGCCGCCTTCCTGCACCAGCTTGGTCTGCAGGTAGGGAACGCCCGGCTGATTGAGGAAGCTCTTGAAGGCCTCCTTGAAGTCGGCGCCCTTGTCGGCGGCCTTGGCGATGGAATCGACCAGGTCATCCGCGGTGGCGTTGCCGAACTTGTGATCCTGGATGTACGCGCGCATGCCCTTCTGGAACACCGGCTCGGTCACGTAGCCTTCGAACATGCCCAGCACGGCCGCACCCTTCTGATAGGTGATGCCGTCGAACGCCGTTTCGATGTCGCCGTTGCCGGTGATCGGCTGGCGGATCTTGCGCGTGGTGACCAGGCTGTCGCCGTTCATCGCGCCCTGCGCACCGCGCACGCGATCGAGATCGGCGCGGTATTCCGGGTGCACCTTCTGCGTCACCTTCTGCTGCATCCAGGTGGCAAATGCTTCGTTGAGCCACAGGTCGTCCCACCAGCCCATGGTCACGGTATCGCCGGTCCACTGGTGGGCCAACTCATGCGCGGTGACGTTGAACGAGCCGCGCACGTACTGCGCCGCGGAATCCTTGTCGAGCAGCAACAGCCAATCGCGGAAGGTGACCAGGCCCGGGTTCTCCATAGCACCGGCGGAGAAGTCCGGCGCGGCGAGCAGGTCGAGCTTGCCGAACGGATAGCCGAAGCCGTAGTAGTCCTCGAGCGTCTTGATGATGGTCGGCGTCTCGCTCAGCACGTGCTGCATGCGATGGCCTTCGCCCTTGGCGGCGATGCCGCGCAGCTCGGTGGCCTGTGCGCGGTATTCCGAGGCCGGGATGGTCGGTCCATTCACCACATCCCACGGACCCACGCCGAACGCGACCAGGTAGGTCGGCAGCGGCTGCGTGGTGTCGAAGGTCAGCGTCTTCCAGCCAGCACCGGCCTTTTCTTCCTTCACCTGCTTGGTGTTGGCGATGCCGACTTCATCGCTGGGGATGGTCAGCGTGAGGTCGAACGGCGTCTTGAACGACGGCTCGTCGAAGCCGGGGAACGCGAAGCGCGCGCTGATCGGCTCCATCTGCGTCATCGCATACGGCTGGCCTTCGTGGCTGACCTTGTACAGACCCTGCAGCTGCTGGTTGAGCGGCGCCGTGTAGTCGATCGCCACGCTCAGTTCCTGCGGCTGCAGCGTGCCACCGAAATCGATGCGCACCACGCCTTCCTTCGGCGCCACATCCTCGTACTTGCCGGCGTGCACCTTGCCCTTGGCGTCGGTGACGGTCACCTTCGACACCTTCAGCTCGCGACCGTGCAGCCAGATGTGATCAGAGGCCTGGGTCAGCTTCAGCTTGATGGTGGTGGTGCCGGAGAAGTCCTGCTGCTTCGGGTCCACCTTGAAAGCCAGCTGGTAGGACTCGGGCATCGCCCAGCGCGGCAGCTTGCCTTGCGGCTGATCGGAGGCGGGGGTGACAGCCAGGGCTGCACTGCAGCAAGCGGCAAGCGCGGTAAGCACGAGCGGACGGACGAGACGACGCATGAAAAGTTCCCCGGGGGACAAATAGAGCAGCCAACCTAGGCGGAGCCGTGACATTGGTCACAGTGCCAGAAGGCATACAGGGCTCGCCGCCTCCTGTTGTCGCAGACAAAAAAACGGTGGCGAAGCGGGCTTCGCCACCGTTGGGAATACCGCGCGCCGGCGGGGGGAGGGGCAATGGCGCGCGGTTCGTGCAATCAGGTGTCAGACGAGGAGGCTACGCCGCGCCACAAGATTGCTCCAATTGATTGTTATCATCGGAATCATAGATAGTAACTATCAATTGTGCCTGGACGCCCGCTATGAATCTGCGCGACCTGCAATACCTGGTGGCCCTGGCTGAGCACCGCCACTTCGGCAGGGCGGCCGAAGCCAGCTTCGTCAGCCAGCCCACCCTTTCGACCCAAATCAAGAAGCTGGAAGACGAGCTGGGCGTGCCCTTGGTGGAACGCACGCCGCGCAAAGTACTGCTCACCGAAACCGGCCGCGAGATCGCTCGCCGCGCACGCGGAGTGCTGGCCGAGATCGACGAGATCAAGGCGATCGCCCAACGCACCCGCGACCCGGAATCGGGCACGCTACGCCTGGGCATTTTCCCCACCCTCGGCCCCTACCTGTTGCCGCATCTGGTGCCGCTGGTGCGTCAGCGGTTTCCACGACTGGAGCTGCTGTTGGTCGAAGAGAAAACCGAACAGGTCATCAGGATGCTGCGTGAGGGTTCGCTGGATGTCGGCGTGCTCGCCCTGCCTCTGCACGAAGACAGCCTGCACGCCGAGTTCCTGTTCGAGGAGCCTTTCGTGCTGGCCGTGCCGGAGGCTCACCCGCTCGCGCGCAAGAAAAGCCGGCTGAAGCTCAGCGACCTCGTGGACGAAAGCCTGTTGCTGCTGGAAGACGGCCACTGCATGCGCGACCAGGCGCTGGAAGTCTGCCATCTGGCCGGCGCCGGGGAGCGATCCGGCTTTCGCGCCACCAGCCTGGAAACGCTACGGCAGATGGTGGCGGCCAATGTCGGTATCACTTTGCTGCCGACACTGGCGATCAAGCCGCCGGTATCGCGCACCGACAACGTGCACTTGATCGAATTCGCCGGCCACGCGCCCAGCCGCCGCATTGCGCTGGTGTGGCGCAAGAGTTCGTCGATGGGCAACTTCCTCAAGCGCTTCGCCGAGGTGATCCGCAGCATGCCGGCCGACCTGCTGCACCCGGACATCGCGGAGCCGAAACCCGCAACGCGCCAGCGCACGACGACCTGATTCGGCAGACAGGCGCTGCGAAAGCGCCTTCCGTCAGTTCGACGAACCGAGCCCGATCGGGCAACTCACGCCAGTACCGCCCAGGCCACAGTATCCATCCGGATGTTTGGAGAGGTACTGCTGGTGCTCGTCCTCGGCGAAATAGAACGGCCCCGTTGCGGCGATCTCGGTGGTGATCGCGCCGTAGCCGGCGCGGTCGAGTTCGGCCTGGTAGTGGCGCGCGGTAGCCTTGGCCGCATCCAACTGTCCGTTATGGGACGTATAGATGGCCGAACGGTATTGCGTGCCGGCATCGTTGCCCTGACGCATGCCCTGGGTCGGGTCGTGACTTTCCCAGAAGGTTCGCAGCAAGGCATCCACATCGATCTGCTTCGGGTCGTAGACCACTTGCACCACTTCGGCGTGTCCCGTCTGACCGGAGCACACCTCGCGATAGCTGGGATTGGGCGTGTAGCCACCGGCGTAACCGACGGCGGTGGTCAGTACACCGGGTAGATTCCAGAACTTGCGCTCCGCGCCCCAGAAGCAGCCCATACCCAGCAGCAGCACTTCGCTGCCGGGGAACGCTTCCGCCTGCAAGGGACGGCCATGCACATGGTGGGCATGGGCCGGCGCAATCGCCTGCTCGCGTCCCGGCAAGGCATCTTCGCGACGCGGCATACGTTGTTTCCAGGCACCAATACCGAGCATGGCCTATCTCCTGCTGTGTGCTGTCTATGGGTGACTGACATGGCGCCGGGTGGCTGCCTTGTCAACGTCAGTCGACCTGGAACCCGGGGCCTCAATAGCGCAACAAGGCGTGCAGCGGCGTGCCGGTGGGCAAGCGATGACGGCCTTGCAGGGCCTCCAGCTCGATCACCACGCTGGCGCCCACCCGCAGGGCACCCAGTGTGTCGATGAGCCGGCAGGCGGCATCCAGGGTGCCCCCAGTGGCGAGCACGTCGTCGACGATCAACACCCTTTCGCCTGGGCGCAGCGCGTCGTTACGTGCTTCCAGCCGGTCGTTGCCGTATTCCAGCGCATAATCCACCGACACCACCGGTGGCGGCAGTTTGTTCGGCTTGCGCAGCGGTACAAAGCCGGCGTGCAGCTTCTGCGCCAGCGCCGCGCCGAAAATGAAACCGCGCGACTCGATACCGCAAACCGCCTGCACGCCGCTGCCCTGCCACGGCTCGGCCAACGCATCGATGCAGCGCGCGAAACCGCCGGCATCGGCCAGCAACGGGGTGATGTCGCGAAAGACGACGCCGGGCTTGGGGAAGTCCGGTACGGCGCGGATCAGCGCCGCGATCTGTTTCATCGTGGATTCCATCGGCGGAGACAACTCGGGATCGCCGCGCATACCGCGGCAGGTTGGGCAGGATAGCGCCCCATGTCGCGGCGAAGTCAGCCGTAGATGAAGGCCGGTGTGTCCGGGCCGTCGTCCAGTTCGCCCATGGCCTGGCGCGCATCGGCCAATTGCCGCTCGACGCCGCGCACGACGCCTTCGGCCGTGGCGAGGCTCGCCTCGGGCACCAACACGGCCACATAGTCCAGCGCCGGCAGGTTGCCTACGGCGCCAGTGAGGTATTCGCCGGAGATGAAGGCGGGAATCTCGACGCGCTCCAGCGCATCCTTCATCAGATGGGCGTCGATCAGGGTTTCTGCACGGTAGACGATGCGCATAGCTGCACGCTAATCCCACCCCAGGTGCGCCGCAAGTAGTTGCAGGCAGTGGCAAGCCTGTGGGCCGTGCACTATGGTCTTGCCGGAGAACGGCTCTCCTTGGGGATGGGGCGGGGATGGCGACGAAAGATCGGGAAGGACACCTGAGATTCGTGACGCGGGTCTATCGCCTGCGCATGCTGGGACTGGCACTGGGCGCCTTGCCCGTGGCCAGCGTGCTGTATCAGGTGCACGCAGGGCTGTGGCTATGGGCGGTACTGCTCCTCAACGCCTTCGTATGGCCGCATGTCGCTTACCTCCAATCCATGCGCTCGGCCAAGCCCATCCAAACGGAATACGTGAACCTGGCCGTCGATGCCGCTCTGGGCGGCATGTGGGTCGCGTTGATGCAGTTCAACCTCCTGCCCAGCACCCTGCTGATCGCGATGTTGGCGATGGACCGCAACAGCGCTGGCGGCTGGCGACTGATGAGCAAGTCGCTCGCACTGCTGATCGCCGTATGCCTCGCCACCTGGTGGCTCAATGGCTTCCGCCTGCAACCCACCACCACCATGCTCAACGTGATCGCCTGCGTGCCGATGCTGGCGATTTATCCGGTGTGGCTAAGCCTGGTGAACTACGCGCTCGCCCAGCGCGTGCGCCAGCAAAACCGTCAACTCGACCAGCTCAACCGCACCGACGTGCTGACCGGCCTGTGCAACCGCAGCCACTGGCTGGAAGCCGCCGACAACGAGTGGTCGCGCTACCAGCGCAACCAGCGTCCGGCTGCACTGATCATGCTCGATATCGATGGCTTCAAACTGATCAACGACCGCTACGGCCACGCCGCTGGCGATCAGCTGCTGAGCGATCTCGCCCGCCTGCTGCAGCGCGGCCTGCGCGAGATGGATACGCCAGGCCGTCTCGGCGGCGACGAATTCGGCATCGTGCTGCCGGAAACCGACCTCGAACGCGCCAGCGCGGTGGCCGAACGCATCCGTCTGTTGGCCGAGAACAGCCAGCCCCAACATTCCGGCCAGCGCATCCCGTGGACGGTGAGTCTGGGCGTAGCCGCCGTGGACGAAGGTATTCAGGACGTGCGGGCCTGGATGCATCAAGCCGACCTGGCCCTGTACCGGGCCAAGTCGCAAGGCCGCAACCGGGTCAGCGTGGCGTCCGGGCGCGGCGGCCCTGCCAAGCGACCCACGCCGGTTTGAAAGGCCCCAAGCGGCCTTGCAGCGACGGCGGGCGGCGACAGGGTAAACTCGGCTGTTTCAGCCACCGTTTGCGAGCCCCGTCCGATGTCGACCGAAAATCCCACTGCCGAATCCACGACCACCGTCGCGCCGGCCGAGGGGCAACGTGACTTCGTGCGCCAGATCATTCGCGACGACCTGGCCACCGGCAAACACCACGCCATCCGCACGCGCTTTCCACCCGAGCCGAACGGCTACCTGCACATCGGCCATGCCAAAGCGATCTGCCTGAACTTCGGTATCGCTGCCGAATTCACCGGCTGGTGCAACTTGCGCCTGGACGACACCAACCCGGGCAAGGAAGACCCAGAGTTCGTCGAGGGCATCAAGGATGACGTGCGCTGGCTGGGCTATGACTGGCACGACCTGCGCCACGCTTCCGACTACTTCGAAGTGTTCTACCGCGCCGCGGTCAAGCTGATCGAGGACGGCGTCGCCTACGTCGACGACCTCAACGCCGACGAGATGCGCGAATACCGCGGCACACTGACCTCGCCGGGCCGCCACTCGCCGTACCGCGACCGCAGCGTGGAAGAGAACCTCGACCTGTTTCGCCGTATGCGCGAGGGCGAGTTCGCCGACGGCGCCAAGACGCTGCGCGCGAAGATCGACATGAGCGCCGGCAACATCAATATGCGCGACCCGGCGATCTACCGCATCCGCAAGATCGCCCACCAGAACACCGGCGACGCATGGCCGATCTATCCGATGTACGACTACGCGCACTGCCTGTCGGATGCACTGGAAGGCATCACGCATTCGCTGTGCACGCTGGAGTTCGAGGATCACCGCCCGCTGTACGACTGGTTCGTCGACAAGGTGGACCTGCCGAACCATCCGGAGCTGTGGAAGCACCTGCACGATGCCGGCTTCCGCACCGAGCCGGCCAAGCCGCGACAAATCGAGTTCTCGCGCCTCAACCTCAGCTATTCCATCACCAGCAAGCGCAAGCTCGCTCAGCTGGTGAACGAAGGCCTGGTGGACGGCTGGGACGATCCGCGCATGAACACGCTGCGCGGCCTGCGCCGCCGCGGCTTTACGGCAGCCGCCATCCGCTTGCTGATCGAGCGCCTGGGCGTGAGCAAGCAGAACAGCGTGATCGACTACGCCATCTTCGAGAACTGCGTGCGCGAGGATCTCGACGCCAGCGCGGCGCGCCGCATGGCCGTACTCGATCCGCTCAAGCTGGTCATCACCAATCTGCCGGAGAACCACGAGGAATCGCTGGTGTTCTCCAACCATCCGAAGGACGAGAGCTTCGGCACGCGCGAAGTGCCGTTTTCGCGCGAACTGTGGATCGAGCGCGACGACTTCGCCGAAGTACCGCCGAAGGGCTTCCATCGCCTCAAGCCGGAAGGCGAAGTGCGCCTGCGCGGTGTCGGCATCGTGAAATGCGAGGAACTGGTCAAGGATGCAGCCGGCGCGGTGATCGAACTGCGCTGCACGCTCGACCTGGAGTCGCGCCACGGCATGCCGGGCGCCGACCGCAAGGTGAAAGGCACCATCCACTGGGTCAGTGCGCGCCACGGCGTCGCGACCGAAGTGCGCGTGTACGATCGCTTGTTCAACGTGGCGGCGCCGGACGACGAAAGCGACGGCAAGAGCTGGATCGAGCACATCAATCCGGACGCCAAGCGCGTGGTGCAGGCCTGGCTGGAGCCGGCTGCGTCCATCGCGGTGCCTGAGCAGCGCTTTCAGTTCGAACGCCTGGGCTATTTTGTGGCAGACCGCCTCGAGCATCACGCCGACAAACCCGTGTTCAACCGCACCGTCACGCTGCGCGACACCTGGGCCAAGCAAGGAGGCTGACCATATGTTGCTGCCGCTGCAGATCCATCTCACCCTGCCGCCGTGGCTGGGTGAGATCGTCGACACCAGCAAGCGCTATGTCACTGACGAAGAGCGTGTGGGCCTCGCCATCACGCTATCCAGTCACAACATCGAACACGGCCATGGCGGCCCGTTCGGCGCGGCGGTATTCAATGCCGAAGGGCGCCTCGTTTCGGTCGGCGTGAATCGGGTGGTTCCGCAAACGTGCTCGGTGGCCCACGCGGAAATGATGGCTTACATGAGCGCGCAGCAGCGCCTGGCCAGCTACCGCATCAACGCCGACGGCGGCCGTTACACGCTCGCCACCAGCGCGCAGCCGTGCTGCCAGTGCTACGGCGCCACCGTGTGGGCCGGCGTGGACGAACTGCTGATCGGCGCCCGTGCCGAGGATGTGGAGGAACTCACCGAGTTCGACGAAGGCCCACTGCCGGCCGACTGGATTGGTGAGCTGGAACGCCGCGGCATCGCTGTGCGCAGGGACATCCTGCGTGAGCAGGCACGCGGCGTACTGGCCACCTATGGCGCACGCGGACAAAGCTATTGAGCCGCCTGCGCGCCGTGCTGCCACTGGTGCTGCTGGTACTCGCCGGCATCGCACTGTTCGCCTCGGGCGCACTCGACCAGCTGCATCCCGAGCAGCTGGTGCGGCATCAATCTCAGCTGCACACGCAAATCACCGATTACCCCTGGCTCAGCCGCGCCGCGTACATCGGCCTGCTCACCCTGGCGATGTCCACCGGCATCCCCGGCACCGTGGTGATTATCCTGGCCGGCGGCTTCGCCTTTGGCGTCGTCGAGGGCACGGCCTATGCCTCGATCGGCCTGACCCTGGGTACGTTGATCCTGTTCCTTGCCAGCCGCTACGCCTTCGGCGCAGGCAGCAAACACCCGCCCGCCTTCGTCAAACGCCTGCACCACGGCTTCGAGCGCCACCCCGTCAGCTACACCCTGTTCCTGCGCTTCGTGCCGGTGGCGCCGTTCGGCCTCATCACCATCTGCCTGGCCTGGCTACGCTGCCCGCTATGGCTGTTCCTTGGCGCCAGCTGGCTCGGCGGCACCGTAGCCCTGCTCTTCGAAACCTCCATCGGCGCCGGCCTCAGCAACGCCCTGGCCCGCACCAGCGGCCACTTCGAAGCCTCCCTGCTGATGCAGCGCGAAATCCTGCTGCCGCTGGGCGCCATCGGCCTGCTGGCACTACTCCCCATCGTGATCGAGCGAATCACCCGCCGTCGCAGGTCGGGTGGCAACGCAGCGAGATAAGGGCGCTGCATAGCAGCGTCGTACCGAGCACCCACCCCTCACCCCAACCCTCTCCCCGGAGGGGAGAGGGAGCAATGCAGCGGCGATGCGTAAGCGAGCCCGTGAAGGGTCCCCTGTGCAGCGGTGAGGGCTGGACGATCAGGCCCCGAAGGGGGCATCGACAGGACGTCGATGCCTTTTCGACACGACAGGGACGTCGTGTCGAAAAGCCCGGCCAGTCCTCACGAACCCGCAGGCGAAGCCGGAGGGCGCGTAACCGGGGTGGCTTCTCTTTTGGTTACTTTTCTCTGGCCAAACAGAGAAAAGTGACTCGGACCGCGGCAGCGGTTCGAAAGCCCGCGGCAGGCGAGCCCGAACACGCAGACGCGACAATCGAAGCGCAAAGACACTGGACCCCGGCCTACGCCGGGGTGACGACAGTGTGAGGTTATCGCGAGCACCCGCCTCTCACCTCAACCCTCTCCCCTGAGGGGAGAGGGAGCAGAAAGCGCAGCGCGTTCTTGCGCGCAGCACTAACGACCAAAACAAAACAGCAAGAACGCGAACACGCCATCACAACCCCATCACCTTATGGCCTAGCTGCCACCCATCCGTTTTCGCGCTAGGCTCGCGCTGCAGGCGCGAGACGCGCCGCACGGGGACTCGGCCGATGAGTACGGGGGCAAACTCCTGGGCGGTACGTTTGTGGGGGCATACGTCGCTGATGCAGCGACTTGCCTTCATCGCCCTCGTGCCCACCCTGGTCACCGCCGTGCTACTGGTGGTGATGCTCACCCGGTACCAACTGATCAACCTGCGCAGCCTGGCGCAGATTACCGCCGACACCATCGCCATCCAGGCGGCGTCCATCTCGGCCGACCCCATTCGCAATATGCAGCGGCGCGACCTCAAGCGCATCGCCGAATCGATCGGCCAGCTGCCGCACGTAACGCATGTGCAGATTCGCGCCAGCGACGGCGAGATCCTCGCCGAGAGCAAAGGTAATGGCAGCGGGCGCCCGAACGACGTACTGACGGTGGTACGCGATGTAAAGGGTAGCGATCAACCGTTGCAGCCCACGCTGGGCTCGGTGGTGGTCGACGTCAGCATGCGGGAGGCCATCGCCACAGAGCGCGCCAGTCTGCGCAATGCGCTGATCGCGCTCGCACTCGCGTTGTTTATCACGGGCGTGATCGGCTGGCGGGCCGCGCACTGGATCAGCGCCCCGCTGCGCCACCTCGCCAGCGCCATGCAACGGCTCGGCCGCGGCGACCGCCGAGTGGAAGTGGAGGTGACGGATCAGAGGGAAATCGGCGAGCTGCAACGCGGCTTCAATGCCGCCGCCGCAACGCTTTATGACGTGCAGCGAGGCATGGAACAGGAGATCGAACATGCCACCGTGGAGCTGGCGCGCAAGAACGCGGCACTGGAGGCGGCCAGCGTAGCCAAAGCCCGCTTCCTCGCCGCGGCCTCGCACGACCTTCGCCAGCCGCTCTACGCGCTCACCCTGTTCTCCTCCTCGCTGGCGGTGGACGAGCGCGATCCGGTACGACTCGAACGCATCGCCCACATCCAGGAATGCGTGGCGGCGCTGGATCATCTCTTCAGCGAACTGCTCGACCTGTCGCGACTGGAGACCGGCGCCATGCAGATCGATATCAGCGAGTTCTCGCTCGACCAGGTATTCGAGGAGGTCAGCCGGAACTTCCGCATGATCGCCGAGCAGCATGGCCTGCGGCTGATCATGCGCGCCACGCATCTGTGGGTGCGCAGCGACCGCACCATGCTGGCGCGCATCCTCAACAACCTGGTCAGCAACGCGCTGCGCTATACCCTCCAGGGCGGCGTGCTGGTGGTGGCGCGCCGTCGCCTGGACAACACCGTGCGGGTAGACGTATGGGACACCGGCAGCGGCATCGAGCCCGAGCACCAGGCGCGCGTATTCGACGAGTTCTACCGGGTTGACCGCAACGGCACCGGCGAGCACAGCTCCGGCCCACGCCGCGGCCTGGGCCTGGGCCTGGCGACGGTGCAGCGCCTGGCGGAGCTGCTGGATACGCGCGTGCAATTGAAATCCACACCGGGACGCGGCAGCGTATTCAGCTTCCACTTGCCGGAGGTACCGGCGCAGCACTTGCCGCACAGGGCCATCGACGAGGCCGCCCTGGACGTGTCCGGCATGCGGGTGCTGGTGATCGACGACGAACCGGCCATCCTTTCCGGTATCCGTTACCTGCTGCGCAGCTGGGGTTGCGACGTGGCGGTGGCCGCGGACCGTACTCAAGCGCTGGAGGCGGTAGAGTCCTGGTCGCGAGCGCCGGACATCGTGATCTCCGACCTTCGGCTGCGCGACAACGAAAGCGGTCTGGATGTGCTCGCCGCATTGGATCGGCACTTTCTGCGCGACGGCGTCCCGCCCTTCCCCCGCCTGCTGATCACCGGCGAGACCCGTAGCGACAGCCTGCGCGAGATCATGGCTGCAAAAATTACGGTGCTGCACAAACCAGTGTCACCGGAGCAGCTACGGGAGGCGATGGTGTCGGTTTGGACGGCCGCACAGCACGCCGCCTGAGCGCCTGTTCAAAGGCTCTCAGCGCTTTTCACACTCCCTTACCCCTATCACCTAGAGCCTAGGCCGTATGGCGAGCCCCGGGCCTGTTGCCGTCGGCGCTGCCTAAGACTATGTTTCCGAGCGTAATACCGCAGCAGGGGATCTATGCGGACGCCCTGGGGAGCGACATGCGGATACTGATCGCGGACGACCATCGACTGATCGTTGAGGGAGTCAAGCTCAAGCTGGCCGAACTCGGGCCGGACACTGAGTTTGTGGAGGCCATGGACGTGGAGCAGCTCCGCCAGATCATCCACAGCGACGGCGCCAGCCGCTTCGACCTCGCCTTGATCGACCTCGCCATGCCCGGCGGACAGCGCGCGGCACATCTCGCCGACATCATCGAGACCCTGCCCGGGCTTCGGGTGATCGTGTTGTCCGGCTCGGAAGACCCGGCGCTGATGAAAGAACTGCTTGCGATGGGCGCGCACGGCTTCATTCCCAAAGCCTACTCGCCCGAAGTGATGCTCTCCGCTGTGCGTCTGGTGCTTTCCGGCGGCAACTACGTGCCGCCGATGATGCTGGAGGAAAACCATGTCGCCACACTGGCGCCATCCAGCATCGGCAGCACGCTTGCAGAAGCCTCGCGCTCACTGGAGGAACGGCTGCGCAAACTGCTCACTGAGCGGCAGATCGACGTGCTGAGACTGCTCTCGCAAGGCAAGCCCAACAAATTGATCGCACGCGACTTGGGCATCAGTGAAGGCACGGTGAAAATCCACCTCGCCGCCATCTTTCGCGCGCTCAACGTGCGCAACCGGGTCGAAGCCGTCGTGGCGTCGCGCCGCATCGGCGGTCTTTGAGAACGGACGGGCTCAATGCCCGCCCATGTCCTTGATGTTCATCACCTGGCCGTTCGGCAGGGTCATGTCGCCAGGCTTCTGTCCCGCCGTACAGGAACCGACCCAGCGGCCGCCGCTGCTTACCGTGGCTTCGGAGCGCCCCATCAGCGCCGGGCTGTATTGGATATGGCCGTCCGTATGGTAGGAGGTATCGCCATCAAAGCGGGTCTCGCTGTGACTGGTCATGGTGATGTTGCCCTGCGGCCCCGGCACCGAGCACACGCCGTCCGCGATCACCGTATTGCCTTTCACGCTGAGCTCGAATTTGCTGCACATCGAACCGCTCATCTGCGCGCCCATCTGGTACATGGCCTGATCGGTCGCTTCGTCGATGCACAACTTCATCATCTGCGGCTGCCCACCCGCGGCACCCATCTGCATCTCCCACAGGCCGGGCTTTCGCTTCGGCAGGTTCGAGGGAAGGTCGACAGCGAGCACGGAACCGGCAAGCCCCAGCAAGGACAGGGCAAGCAACGGGCGGAAACGAACGGACATGGCGATCTCCCTTGGGGCCTGGTCGGCGATGTGGCGCAGCCCGCACCGGGCTGCTGCCCGCGCAAGGTAGCGACAAATCATGACGGCGTCATGCGTGGTGGCTCGAACAGACACATAGACCGTTCGCTCTACAACCGAGATAGCTAGTTCGAAGAGCGTATCGAACGGCTGTACGGACTCTCCTAAAGTGAATCCACAACGTGCCAAGGACGGCAGACGGCGCCTGCGCGCTTTACCCACAACGACCCATGGCAGCGACATGCCGAAGACTCGTGCCGTCAGCTCACACCAGCGGACCCTCACCATCGTGCCTGCCGGGGAGACACGCCTATGCCCGATCGCCGGAGGCTAGCGCATGGACCCACAGGCCAAACTCCTCCGCCACCTGTCCCTCGACGCCGTACTGCCGGTGACCCTAGCCGCGCTGGCGCTCGTTCTGGCCTTGACCATCCAAGTGGCGAACAATCAGAGCGAACGCCTGGACGCCCAGGTCGCTTTGCGCGTCGAACAGCTGGCTGGCGCCCTGGCCACCGGCGGGGTGGACGCGCCGCAACCCCTGCTCGATAGCGCGCTGCGCGACGGTGGGCTGCGGCACGTGGAACTGCAACGTCCCGATGGCCGCCACTGGAGCAGCGGTGTGGCGGCGCCCGGCCAACGTGCCGGCAACTATCGGCGCGACCTTCCTTCGATCGATGGTGGTCGCCTTTCGCTGATCGCGCAGGCGGATCTGCGGCCACTGCATCGAGCGCAGATCGTGACTTGGTTGCTCGGGAGCTTGTGCGCGGTAGGCATCGTGCTGCTCGCCTGGATGGCGCCGTGGATGCTGCGCCGCGAGGCCGCGCAACCCTTGCAAGATGCACTCGACCACTCGACGCCAGCCATGGCAGCCGGTGGATACGACACGTTTGACACGATGCGCCAAAGCCATGTGGCCACTCGCGCCAAGGCGCGTTTCATCGCCCTGGTGAATCACCATTTCCGCCAGCCGCTGCAAGCATTGCAGCTGTTCACCGCCAACCTTCATCCCGGCACCGATCCCGACCAGCAGGCGTCGCTGGCGCAAATGCGCAACAGCATCGCCGAGATGACCCGGCTGCTTGATGCGCTGCTGGTCATGTCCCAACTGGACGCTGGCGTGGTCGCGGTCAAACCGGTGGATTTCAGCGCCGCCGAATTGTTTCTGCACGATCGGAAGTGGCTCAGCGACGAAGCCTCCAGGCGCGGTGTGATCGTGGTGTGGGGCGGCGGTCACCATCATCTGCACGGCGACGCGGAGTTGGCTGCCAGCCTGCTGCTGCAGCTGGCCAGCAACGCCATCGCCAATGCGCCGCTGGGACGGGTGCTGATCGCGGCACGACGGCGCGGCCATGCCATCCGCATCGAAGTACGCGACAACGGCCCCGGCATCGCGATCGATCAGCAGCAACACATTTTCGAGGAGTTCGTGCAGCTGCCGGCCGCCGAAGCACTGCACCGCGACGGCTACGGGCTTGGCCTGGCCATCGGCGACCGGCTCGCGCGCCTGCTCGGCACGCGCATCGGCCTGCGCTCCGAGCCGGGGCGCGGCAGCACCTTCTGGTTCGACCTGCCCGAGTCACCGGTGGCGGAACGCAACCATGCGCCGCGCGGACACAAGCAGGCACCCGTCTGGCGGCGAGCCAGCTGAGCGGCTTCAGGCCCTTCACCGCCATCGACCCACAGCAACCGCTAATGATCCGGGGCCATGCTCCGTGCCGGCGCGCACCTCTGATCTAGCCAAAGGGGGCGCTCATTCAACCACCTGGTTCCGGAGCTTGTGATGACGACATCTTCCGTTCTATCGGCCGCCCTGTCGGCCACCTTGTTGACCATCGGCATCGCTGCCGCCATCCCGGCCCACGCGGCCACGCCGAGCTACGCGATCCAGCAACGCCACGAGCTGGGCGGCGAAGGCGGCTGGGATTACCTCAGCCTTGATTCCGCCTCGCACCGCCTGTTCATCGCCCGGAACGACCGCGTGATGGTGGTGGATGCGAACTCCGGCAAGCTGGTCGGCGAGATTCCCGGCATGCAGCATGCGCACGGCGTGGCCTTGGCGGCCGCGCAACATCGCGGTTACGTCAGCAACGGCAAGGGCGACAACGTCAGCGTGATCGATCTCGACGCCCTGAAGGTCGTTGGCCAGATTCCGGTGAGCGGCAAGAATCCCGACGCCATCGTGTTCGACGGAAACAGCGGCCACGTGCTGACCATGAACGGCCGCAGCAACAACATCAGTGTGATCGATCCCGCCGCCGGTAAGGAGGTGGCCACCATCGCGCTCTCCGGTAAGCCGGAGTTCGCCGTCGTCGACGGCAAGGGGAATCTCTTCGTGAACCTCGAGGACACCAGCCAGCTGGTGCACGTCGACCTGAAGGCCGGCAAGGTCGCTGACACCTGGAAACTCGCGCCCTGCGACTCACCCAGTGGCCTCGCCTACGACGCCGCTAACCAGCGCCTGTTCTCGGTGTGCGACAACCAGCTGATGGTGGTGACCGACGCACGCGACGGCCATCAAGTGGCCAAGCTGCCGATCGGCAAGGGACCGGATGCGGCGGAGTTCGATCCGCAGGCGAAGCTGGCTTTCAGCTCCAACAGTGACGGCACCTTGACCGTGATACAGCAGACCGATGCCGACCATTACACCGTGGCCGCCAACGTACCGACGCAGAAGGGCGCCCGCACCATGGCGCTCGATGCCCAACAGCACCGCATCTACCTGGTCGCCGCCAACCCCGCCGCCAAGGGTGCGCCGGTGACCGGCTTCACCGTGCTGGTGGCCGGGGCGCACTAAGTAGACACATCGCACCACGTCAGGCGTAGAGAGCCCGCTTGGATCAAACCAGGCGGGCGTTGCATCAGCTGGCAGTGACAGATTCCAACTGTCACCGCATGGTTTGAATTTGTGGACGTCACGTTGTGGGCGGCCGGGCCCGAATGGGTCAGGCCGCCTCTTGATGCCGCGTCGGTTACGCCGTCAGAACATCCAGCTATAGCAACCGCCATCAAGCATCGGCCAGCGGAACCGGCTCGGGCTGCGATCCCGCAAGTCGCGCCATCGGGACCTGGCGCAGCATCCCCAGCACCTGTTCCAGCGACGCGCGAGCGGCGGAGTTGATCAGGCGGCCTTGTGCATCGAACGCAGCCCCTCCGTTGGCCAGATAGACGGCCGGACCATTGAGCACTACCGACTCGGTAGCGAACAGCACCTGCCGCAGCGCCGCTTGAGCCAGGCGCGTACCCCAGCGCCCCGTGCTGGCGCCGATCACCGCCACCGGCTTGCCGACCAGCACGTCGCCGACGCTGCCGCGCGAAAGCCAGTCGATCGCGTTCTTGAGTACGCCGGGCATCGAGTGGTTGTACTCCGGCGTGGCGATGAGCAAGGCATCGGCCGCCGCCACTTTCCTGGCCAGCGTGTGCACCGGCCCGGCGATGGCCACGGCCTCCTCGTTGTCCTCGTCGAACATCGGAATCGTGCCCAGCCCGTCGTAGACCTCGACCTGCACATCCTGCGGCGCCAACGCCGCGGCGGCGTGCAGCAACAAGCGGTTGATGGAATCGCGACGCAGGCTGCCGGCGATGGCCAGGATGCGGTGCGGGCAATGGGTGCGAGAAGGGATCGAATCGGCCATGGTCGTTGCTCCGGTGAATCAGTGAGAGGCCAGCAAGGCGGCCGAGGAAACAAGCAGCAGTGCGCCCATGGCACGGTCGAAACGCAGCCTGGCGACGGCGTCGGACAGCCAGCGCTTGGCGACGCGGCCCAGCGCGGCCCACGCCGCGAGGCAAGCGGCCGAGATCAGCACGAAGATAGGCATCAACAGGATGGTGGCGGGGATGCCGTAAGTGTCGCCATGCAAGGCACTGACCGCCGTGAGCACCAGGGTCCACGACTTGGGATTGGCGAACTGGAACACGAACACGCCAGCTGCACCGTTCGGCTGATTTGCATCGACCTCGCGGTCCGCTCCGCCGCGACGCCACACCAAGGCAAGCCCCAGCCATGCCAGATAGCCGCTGCCGCCCATGACGACAGCCGTGCGCAGGTACGGACGTCCCTCCAGCAAGGAAGCCAGCCCCCACTGCGCCAGCGCGATCATCGCCACGCCGCCGAGCAAAATGCCCACCATGGCCGGCCACGCTGCGCGCAGGCCGCCGCCGAGCGCAGCGCGCAGCACGACCAGATTGTTCGGACCCGGCGTGATCGCCGAGACGAAGATCAACATGGCGACGGCAGGTAGCGCTTGCATAGGGACACTCGTGAGTTTATGGATCAGGTTTTGTGACCGATGGCCGGAAGGCCTCCGGCCATCAGACACATTCTGGCCGGCCATTGCGGTGATGATTCGTCGTTACTTGGTCTAATTTAGTCACCATGAACACCCTGCCCTTGAATGCCTTGCGCGCCTTTGCCCTGACTGTCCACCACGGCGGTGTCCGCGCCGCCGCGCGTGAGCTGGAGGTTTCCCACTCGGCGATCAGCCGCCACCTGGCCGAGCTCGAACGCTGGCTTGGCATACCGGTGACCGAGCGCGGCGAAGGTCAGCGCGACCTGGCCGTAACGGCGCAAGGCGCGAAGCTGGCCGCCGCGACACTGGAGGCGCTACGCGCGATCGACCACGCTGCGGACGCCGTGCGTGAACAGCGCTCGCCGTACGCGGTGACGATTTCGACGACGCCGTCGTTTGCGGCTCGCTGGCTGCTGCCGCGGCTGCCGGCGCTGGAACGCGCCTATCCACGCTTCGAAGTGTCGCTGGTGATCGACCAGCGCCTGGACGATCCGCGCGCGATGCCCTGCGATTTCGCGATACGCACCGGCGCCGGTCCCTGGGCTGGCGTGGTCGCGCAGCCATTGATGCGCGACGCGCTGTATCCCGTGATGAGCCCCTCCTTCTGGGAGGCTTCGGGCAAGCCGAAGCACCCCGACCAACTGCGACGGCTCCGCCTGCTGCACGATCGCGACGCCTCCGCCAGTTGGCAGCTTTGGCGGCAAACGCATGGCCCTGCGGATCTGGATGTACGCAGCGGGCCGCGATTCGCCTCCACCGACCTGATACTGCGCGCCGCGGCACAGGGCATGGGCGTGGCGCTCGCACGTGACAGGCTGGTGCAGGACGACCTGGCTAGCGGGGCGTTGATACAGCCGTTCGGGGATCTTTCGGTGGAACTCGATACGGCTTACTGGCTGGTGACGCCGGAGCATGTTGCCGTGCGGGAGTCGGCCAAGACGGTCATGCGGTGGTTGCGGCGCGAGGCTGAGGCACCAACGGGAAGCCGCCTGAGGTAAGGCTCGAATGCTCGCGGGAGCAAGCATGGAAGCATGCAATGAACTGGCGTCACCGCAAGACCGCCATGAACTAACTCCGTTCCGCTTTCCGGGGTGCGTTGGTGTCGCTGGCTAGCTGGCGCAACGACTGGCTTGAATCAGCTCGGACAGTCGCTCTGTCTGCACCCCATCCGCGTCGAAGTTCTGCGGCTCCAGCCATCGCTCGTAACAACGTCGAAGCGCCGGCCACTCGATGTCGATCATGGAGTACCACGCGGTATCGCGGCTCCGCCCTTTGTAGATCACGGCCTGGCGGAAAATGCCTTCAAAACGGAAGCCGTTGCGCAGCGCGGCCGTCCGCGAAGGCGCGTTGAGCGCATCGCACTTCCATTCAAAACGCCGATAGCCAAGCTCATCGAACACATACCTGGCGAGCAGATAAATAGCTTCGGTGGCAAGACGTGTCCGTTGCAGTCGGGGTGAATAGATCACATGACCTACTTCGATAACCCCGTTCTTGCTATCGATCCGCATTAGAGCCAGCGTGCCAACGGCCCTGCCACTTGCCAGGTCGATGACGGAAAAATGCATGGGATCGTCTGACGCCGCCGCTGCTTGCAAGTAGTCCCGGTAGGCGTCGAATGTGTCGAAGGGGCCCACAAAGAGATATGTCCACGCGCTCGCATCCGGAGCCTCGCGGTAGGCTTCGTATAGCTCGCGGGCATGACGGTCCACATCGACGGGTTCCAGGCGCACATACGCGCCATGCAGCGCGATGCGGGCCGGCTCCTTGGCGCCATGCCAGTGAGGAAGCGGCGTACCAACCGGCTGCATGAATTCGTTGATGGTTGAATCCAAACCGTTCTCCCGGTCCATGACGAGCCTCTCTCTGTACTTGTAAATCAGCGATATCGAACGGATGTGTTCTCCATCACCGCGTTGCAAACGCAAGCGCATCTTCGAAGCGGTCGTCGCCCCAGAACATTTCGCTCCCGACAAAGAACATCGGTGCACCGAAGATGCCTCGCGCTTGCGCCTCTTCCGTTTGCCGGCGCAGGTTGAGCTTGTTCTCCTCCGACTGCGCGGCAGCCATGATATCCGCCACCGGCAGGCCGAGCTTATCGAGCGCTTCGCTCACTGCCTCGACGCTGTCGATGTCGCGGTCCTGGGCAAAATTCATAAGCATGATCTGTTTGCAATAGGCGCCGATCCACGGCTGATCGGCACCGACCATCGCCACGCGTATCGGGAGAAGTGCGCGCCGCGGAAACGTCGTCGGTCGCTGCCAGGGCAGCCCGTACTTTTCGCATCGGCGTGCCATATCGCGCCAAACGTATTCCCCTTTTTCCTTTTGCAGCACGAACGGCGACGTTTCCCACCCGAACGACTTGAAAATGGGGGCGAGCAGGAATGGCCGCCATGCGATCGCTACGCCGCGGCTGGCAGCAAGCTCCTCGATGCGCATCACGCTCAGATAGCTGTAGTTACTGCCGAACTCGAACCAGAACTCAATCATGGGTGGTCTCTCTAGAGGTTGAAGCAGCCGCGGTGCGCAGCTCAATCGTAGATGACGAGGCAACGAGCCTCGATGCTTTCGCGCAGCGGCGTATCCGCCGGCACGTCGGGGAGATCGAACGCCGCGTGGGGCGTGTATCGCGCGACACCGCTGATTTGCGAGTCGTATTGTTTGAATACCAGGGCCTCGTGGCGATCCATCGCCGAGTAGTACGACCAGCGATGGCGGGACGCGTGAAGTGCCAGGTAAATCTCTCCCTTGCGCTTGGGATAGTGCACGTCGGCATGAACCAGCTCGGTCGCCGCGATCGTTCGTGCGTCGCAAACCGCGAGCGGCGTATCCAGCACCGGCCCCTTGATGGAGCGCCACACGTTGACGATGCTGTAGCGCTCGACCGGCGTTTGCGCGGCACATTCGCCAAGCACCAGCCCCAGCCGCCTGCGACCGGACTCTTCCGTGTAGTCGTTATGAATACGGCCATTGGCTGCCGCAGGGCTACCCTTGCCGGATCGCCCAAAGGTAAGCGCGCCACGGTCGGCTTCGCGCTTGCGCACTAGGTGATCGAAGACATAGGCGCGCGTGGCCCCGGTCGCCGCGCAGGCCAGTTCGGCGACCTCCGGGTAGTAGAGCCCGATGATGGCTTCCTTGTCGGAGAAATCGCGCAGTGCGGATGGGGCATCCCACAGCTCGAAGCCTTCGTGGTGAACGGAGCTTCGCTCCGAGCGATACCGCGCATCGGCAATGCGGATATCACGCACGTCGTAGGCACCATTTTCCCAAGGCGTGCCGGCCGGCGGCGGGTACGCGTATTGGTAGGGCCGCTCGTCCATCGGCAGCAGGTAGCCGAGGTTGGCCGTGACGAAGGGCGCTATGGGTGCCGCAGGGGCATAGCCGCGGTCGAACGACGCGAGGAAGACGTCGCTCACCTCGGAAATACCGTCGCGGTGCCGCGGCGGTTGGTGCTGGCTTTCGTTGGTCATGAATACCACCGGATGTCGGCGTCGGAGCAACGCCACGCGACGCATTGGGCGCCCGAAAGCTCACCGGTTCAAACGGGATTTGCGCATGCCACGCATGAGCGTGGCGCATGGATGAGGTGCATCGACCGGGCCAGACTCCACGACACGAATCACGTCAGGCGTTGGCTTCGGCGATCAGCCAGTCGATCACTACCTTCACGTTTGCGCGCGGCGACTCGTCCGCCTGGAGGAGCCAGTAGCCGTGGTCCGTCCCGCGAGGCGTGTGGGCAGAAGACAGCTGCGTCAGGCGATGTTCGGCCAGCATCGGCCCGAGCAAGGCGAGCCGGCCCAGGGCTATGCCCTGCCCGGCCATGGCCGATTGCACCACTTGGTCGTATTGATTGAAGCGAAGCACACTCTTGGGTTTCACATGGCTCCAGCCCATGGCCTTCAACCATTCGCTCCATTGCAGCCAGGGCCGATGCGGATCGTCGAATTCGAGCAGAACGTGCTTTGCAAGTTGCTCGTGGTCGAGAGGCGAATGCAGGCCGAGCAGCGGGTGAGCTACCGGCGCGATGCTTTCATCAAAGAGATGAGTAGCCCCGGCCGGCGCCGCCGCTTTCGAGCAATAGCGAATCGCCAGATCGATATCTTCGCTCGGCAGATCGACCAGCCGATTGTTGGCGGCAACGCGAAGATCGATACCGGCGTTCAATTGCTGGAAGCGCCCCAGCCGGGGCAGCAGCCACAGCCCGGTCACACCAATGCTCGCCGTCAGAGTGACCGGGCGTTGTTCCGTGTTGCCGCCGATGTCACCGATCGCATCCTGCAACTGCTGCAAGGCTTGGTCCGCACTCCGAAACAGTCGTTCGCCATCGGTGGTCAATGCGATCGAGCGATGTCCGCGCACCAGCAACTTGACGCCCAGCCGCGACTCCAGCGTGTGGATCTGCCGGCTGACAGCGGACTGCGTCAAGCAAAGGTCGGCGGCGGCGCGCGTGATGCTCATCCGCCGCACAACGGCGACAAATCCGCGAAGGGGATCCATCAGGGACGATAGCGATACAAGGGACGCTGGCATGCTTTGTACTCGCGGTTGAACGAATCGATCCGGTCGCTGGGCGCTCTCCCACCAGGCCGCGCCGGCAAGCATGAAGCGTTTGCCCCGTAAATCAATGCCGCCGCTATTCGGAAGATACCGGATCGTTGCCCACCACCTGCTCGACGAGCATGCGCCTGCGCTTTCAGCCCTCGCGCTCGATCGCAACAGCGGTGGCTTCGCCGCCACCGATACACAGCGCCGCGACGCCCCGCTGCACACCGTTGCGGCGCATCGCATGCAACAAGGTGACGATCAGGCGTGCGCCGGTGGCACCGATGGGATGGCCCAGCGCACACGCACCGCCGTGCACGTTGATCTTGTCGCGCGGTATGCCCAGATCCTTTGCCGCCGCCATGGGCACCACGGCGAAAGCCTCGTTGATCTCGAACAGGTCCACGCTCTCGACATTCCACGCAACGCGGTCGAGCAGCTTGCGGATCGCGGGTATCGGCGCCGTGGTGTACCACGCGGGTTCCTGCGAGTGGGTGGCATGGCCTTTGATCGTGGCAAGGACGGGCCAGCCTTCGCGCTCGGCCACCGATCGCCGCGTGAGCACCAGCGCGGCGGCACCGTCCGCGTTCGCGGAGGAGCTGGCGGCCGTGATGGTGCCGTCGGCGCGAAAGGCCGGCTTGAGCAAGGGGATCTTTTCGGGCGACACCTTGAGCGGATGCTCATCGTGTTCAACCAGCGTCGCGCCACTTTTGCCGTGCACCTCGACCGGCACGATCTCCTCGGCGAACGCACCCGAGGCAATGGCCGCGCGCGCGCGGGTCAGCGTTTCCGCGGCCCAGGCATCCTGGTCTTCGCGACTGAAGCCGTAAGCCTGCACCGCCATTTCGCCGAAGTCGCCCATGGGACGTCCCGCCTCGTAGGCGTCTTCCAGGCCGTCGAGCATCATGTGGTCGAAAATGCGGTCGTGGCCTGCGCGATAACCATCACGTGCCTTGGCCAACAGGTAGGGCGCGCCGGACATCGATTCCATGCCGCCAGCAACGATCACCTCGGCCGAGCCCGCGCGTAGCAGGTCATGGCCCAGCATCACCGACTTCATGCCGGAACCGCAGACCTTGTTGACGGTGGTTGCGCCGATGGCATCGGAGAGACCGGCGCCACGCGCCGCGCGGCGGGCAGGCGCCTGGCCTTGCCCCGCTGGCAGCACGCACCCCATGAACACTTCGCTGACGCGTGCAGGGTCGATGCCGGCGCGCTCGATGGCGGCCCGGATGGCCGCGGCACCCAGCGCATGCCCAGCCTGGCTCGCCAACGCGCCCTGGAAGCGTCCGAGTGGCGTGCGTGCGGCGGATACGATGACGATGGGATCGAGAGCTTGCATGGTGACTCCTTGAAGCTACGTAGGGATGGGAAACAGCGAACGCAAATCAGCACGAGCCCGGGCGGCTGGCTTCGCTTGCCTGCATGGCGCGCGAAGCAAGTGACGGCGCCCGTCACGCGCTGGAACTTAGTGTTGGAGCGGCAGGCCTAGCCGGCGCTTCAGCGCCTGGCGCGATGCGCCGAGCAAAGCATCGGCGCTGGCGCGATGGGGCTCGGCACGCGCCAGCGACAAAGCCCTGAGCATCTCGGACAGCACCGAAGCGGCCATCGACTCGGCGTCCTCGATCCCGAGTTGCTCCAACAACGCCTTCATCGACGCTGTCAGCCGTCCGACGCCAGCGGCGAACGCTCGGCGTGACGCCGATGTCAGCCGAGGTATATCCGCCGCCAGTGCGGCCATTGGGCAACCGCGCCCGGCAGCGTCCCGATGGCGTGTGGAAAGGTAGAGATCAATGAAACTGGCCAGACCCTCGGCGGGCGGCACGCGCTTCGTCTCTGCCAGCCAGTGCTCCCAGCTCTCGGCGAACATTTGCTCGATGGCAGCGGCGATCAGGGCGTCCTTCGAATCGAAGTGCGCATAGAAACCACCATGGGTCAGTCCTGCGCTGCTCATGACGGCCGCAACGCTCACGCAATGCGGACCTTCGACACGAATGGCCCTCGCCGCTTGCTTGAGGACACGCTCGCGGGTCTTGCTCTTCTGTTCGGCGTCATAGCGCATAACGGACTCCTGCGTTGTCTGGCTCATGCATGCATCGTTGACGCAACATGATGCGCATCATATGGTATTACCTACATCATGTAAAAACATAACCATCATCCACCATGCCGCCAGCGACTGGCACATGCACCCACCTTCAAGAGACCCAAAGCCATGAAGATTCAAGGCACGACAGCCCTCGTTACGGGCGCCAACCGCGGCCTCGGCCAAGCCTTTGCCAAGGCCCTGCTCGAAGCCGGTGCAACGAAGGTCTACGCGGCAGCCCGCGATCCATCCACGGTTACGCTCGCCGGTGCCACCCCGATCAAGCTCGACGTCACCCGCGCTGACGATGTCTTTGCAGCAGCGAAAATCGCGCAGGATGTAAGCATCGTGATCAACAACGCGGGCATTGCCCTCGGTGCAATGTTGCTTTCCGATCAAGGCGCCGACGCCATTCGCAAGCAGCTGGAAACTAACCTCTTCGGCATGCTCAACGTCAGCCAGGCGTTCGCGCCCGTGCTGCGCGGCCATGGCGGCGGCGCACTCGTGAACATGCTCTCGGTGCTGAGCTGGGCCAGCCTTCCGAGCACGGCAACCTATTCGATCTCCAAGGCCGCCGCCTGGGCGCTTACGAACGGGCTTCGCAATGAACTGCGTGAGCACGGGACAAAAGTCGTCGCGGTCCATGCGGGGTTTATCGATACCGACATGGCCGCGCACGTCACCGCACCCAAGAGCAGCCCCGCCGACATTGCTGCGCGAGTCATCCAGGCATTGCTCAATGACGAGGAAGAGGTTCTTGCCGACGACATTTCGCGACAGGTGAAGGCCGGCTTCGGCTCGACCCCTTCACATTACATTGCTGGGCTGAAACCCTGACGAGCCGTTGGCCATACTGCCCAGCGTCCCCATTGCCACATCGTCTTCGACCATGAAAACGCAACGCGAAAAAGCCGACCTGTTCCACGCCCTTCACGAAGGCCCTTGCTTCATCCTGCCCAATCCCTGGGATACCGGCTCGGCCCGCTTGCTGGCGAGTCTGGGTTTTCCGGCGCTAGCGAGCACCGGCGCCGGCTTCGCTTTTGGCCAAGGTTTGCCGGACTATTCGCCAAGCTTCGAGGCCATGATCGAACACCTGACGATGTTGGCCGCGGCGACCGACTTGCCGCTAAGCGGCGACCTGCAAAACGGATTTGGCGACGGCGCTGAAGACGTGCAACGAACCATCCGCACCGCCGCTTCGTGTGGCTTGGTCGGTGGCTCCATCGAGGACGCCACCGGCCGACCCGAGGCGCCGATCTACTCCCTGGCCGAGGCGACGGACCGCATTCGAGCGGCCGTCGAAGCGGCAAAAAGCCTGCCGTTCAAATTCACGCTCACCGCACGCGCCGAGAATCATCTGCATGGCCGCCATGACTTGACCGACACCATCACCCGCCTCCAGGCATACCAGGAGGCGGGTGCCGACGTGCTGTTTGCACCAGGGCTAAGCAGCGCTGCCGACATCGGCACCGTGGTGCGCGCGGTAGATCGGCCCGTCAACGTCATCATGGGATTTCACGGCGCGCAGCTCGATCTGGCCGCCTTGGCCGACCTGGGTGTCAAGCGCGTCAGCGTGGGCGGCTCGCTGGCCCGCGCCGCTTATGGCGCCCTGCTCCGCGCGGGACGTGAGTTGCGAGACCAAGGCACTTTTGGCTATGCCAGCAGCGCCATCAGCAGCAAAGACATCCATGCCCTGATGGCACAGCCATGGAACAAACCGTCATCTGAGTAGCGCCCCATCCCAGCTGGCGCTCGCGCTGTCGACGTTTACCCATCCCCATGCTTGTCCCGTAAAGGGGACTTTCTTCTGGCGTAAGAGCCAGCCCTCATAGGCGGCGTGGCCCGCGGAATTGGCCTACGGTTGCGCACAAAAAAAAGGACTTGCGTCACCGCAAGTCCTTGTATGGATTGGTGGGCCGTCCGAGATTCGAACTCGGGACCAATAGATTAAAAGTCTACTGCTCTACCGACTGAGCTAACGGCCCGGCATCAAGCCAAGCCCGCAATTTTAGGGTCTACGCGCCTGCGGCACAAGCCAAAGCGATTCAAACGTAGCGCGTCGGATCGGGCAGCCCCGCATCGCGGAACCCCTGAGCACGCAGACGACAGGCATCGCAATGCCCGCACGCGCGGCCCTGTGCGTCAGCCTGGTAGCAGCTCACGGTCTCAGCGAAATCGATGCCCAGGCGTTGGCCTTCGCGTGCAATGTCGGCTTTGCTCATACGCATCAGCGGGGCGTGGATGCGGATGCCCGCGCCCTCTACGCCAGCCTTGGTCGCCACATTGGCGAGCTGTTCGAAAGCTTCGATGAAGGCCGGGCGGCAATCGGGGTAACCGGAATAATCCACCGCGTTGACGCCGCACCAGATGTCGCTGGAGCCGAGCACTTCGGCCCAACCCAGCGCGATCGACAGCATGATGGTGTTGCGCGCGGGCACGTAGGTCACGGGGATGCCTTCACCGCCTTGCTCGGGTACGTCGATGTCGGCGGTCAGCGCCGAACCGCCGATGGCGCGCAGGTCGACGTTCACCGTCTTGTGCTCTACCGCGCCGAGCAGGCGCGAGACACGCGCGGAAGCTTCGAGCTCGGAGCTGTGGCGCTGACCGTAGGCGACGCTCAGCGCGTGCACCTGATAGCCCTGTTCGCGAGCGATGGCGATGGTGACGGCCGAATCCATACCACCCGAAACGAGTATGACGGCCTTGCGGGGAGAAGCTTGGGACATGGGTTGCATCCACACTGAAGTCAGGCCGGTCACCGGCCGGAAAGCGCCACCGGCAACACAGGCCGACGCGCGTAGACAGGAACGAGTGGAGAGGAGTGAGAAACGAGAGGCGATCCGCCGGATGGCCGAACTCGTTTCTCACTCCTCTCCACTCACTCCTAGCTCTTAATGTCCCTGCGCATCGTTCCATAGCAGCTTGTGCAGCTGCAGTTGGAATCGCACTGGCAATTTGTCTTCGATGATCCATTCCGCCAGTTCGCGCGGCTGCACCGCGCCGTGCACCGGCGAGAACAGCACCATGCAGCGCTTATCGATGGCATGTTCAGCAACCACGGCGCGCGCCCATTCGTAATCGGCACGGCTGGCGATGACGATCTTTACCTGATCATGCGGCAGCAGGAGATCCAGATTGGACCAGAGGTTGCGCTTGCTTTCGCCGGAATCCGGCGCCTTCAAGTCCATCACTTTACGAACACGCGGATCGACCGCGGAGACATCGAGCGCGCCAGACGTTTCCAGCGATACCTCGTAGCCAGCATCGCACAAGCGTTGCAACAAGATCTGGCAGCGCTTCTGCGCCAGCGGCTCGCCACCGGTTACGCAAACATGCTTTGCGCCATGCGAAGCGACTTCGGCGAGGATGTCGTCGATCGCCTGCCAGTTGCCGCCGTAGAACGAATATTCGGTATCGCACCAGACACAGCGCAGAGGGCAACCGGTTAGTCGCACGAACACCGTGCGCCAGCCGATGGCATCCGCCTCGCCCTGGATCGAATGGAAAATCTCGGTGATGCGCAGGCGCTCGGCCACGACCGGAGTCGACGTGGTGGACGCCACGCTTGCACTGCTCACAAGAGTCTGTTCCATGCTTCACCATAGCTCGCGCCGGAAGCTGTTTGCGCGCAGGCCAAGGAAGAACGAGGGCGTGTATGTCGATACACAACCGAGTGATGACGACGGCATGCGGGCAAACAGACCCGGCCCGGAGGGTTGCTCGCGTGCGCCCGCCAGGAAGCGCCGCGCGGCTTGACCCGACAGCCAGTCAGGCGCTGCGCCACGCACCACTCCCTGGCGGGCGCACGCGAGCAACGCGAGCTATGGTGAAGCATGGAACAGACTCTCACACCTCAGTTGGCCGGCTGCAATTGCAGGCGGCGTAGGCGTTCCTGGGCAAGGCCGGCGGCCTTGGAACCCGGATATTTGGTGGTGACCGACTTCAATGTGGCTTTGCCCGCGTCAACCTGCTTGAGTTCCAGCTGGCTGTAGCCGAGCTTGAGCAAGGCATCGGGCGCCTTGTCGCTCTGCGGAAACTGACTGAGCAGACGCTGGAAGGCTTCCAGCGCGACCGGGTAGTTCGTGGTCACGTAGTAGGACTCGCCCAGCCAGTAATACGCGTTCGGCGTCAGCGGGCTGTCCGGATATTGCTGGATAAACGTGCGGAAGCCGCGCGAGGCCTGCACATAGTCGCCACCACGCAGTGACTTGAACGCCGCGTCGTAAGCGGCCTGCGCACCTGCCGCATCCGCAGCGGGAGCAGCGCTTGCCGCCGGGTTGGGCTTGCCGCCCTTGCCCTTGGCATCCGCGGCAGGAGCCGTCGTCGGTGCAGACGCCGGGTTAGCGGTCGCGGCCGCGTTGGCATTCGCTGGCGAGTTGGCATTGGCGGCCGTGTTGCTGCCTGCGGCGGCGCCTGCAGCGCCACCACTCTCAAGGCGACCCAGCCGCGAATCGAGATCCACGTACTGCGCCTTGTTCTTGTCCTGGAGTTCCTGCACCTGATGCTGCAGTTCCTCGATCTGGCCTTGCAGCTGCTGCACCTGCGCCTGCAGTTGCTGCATCTGGTTGACCATGCCGACACCGCCCTGGTCCTGGTTCTGCGCCTGCTGCTCGAGCCGCGCGACGCGGTCGGCCAGACTGAGGCGGGAATCCTGTGCCAGTGCCGGAACGGCAAAAAGCATGGCGGACGCGATTGCGCCCGCCATGCCAAGCCTGGCTGAAAAGCTGTTAGCCAGTCGCTTCGTCATGCTTACTTCGCCGTGTAGACGATCTCGACGCGACGGTTCTTGCTCCAGCAGTCTTCGTTGTGCTCACGGCACACCGGCTTCTCTTTGCCGTAGCTGATCACGTTGAGCTGGCCAGCCGAACCACCGGCAGCGGTCAGCGCGCTGGAGACAGCATTGCCACGACGCTCGCCGAGACCCAGGTTGTACTCGCGGGTGCCGCGCTCGTCAGCGTTGCCTTCCAGACGGATCTGGGAGGTCGGACGGTCCTGCAGGTACTTGGCGTGGCAAGCCATGATCTGCTGGAACTCCGGCTTGATCTCGGTCTTGTCGAAGTCGAAGTACACGACGCGCTGACGCAGGCATGCGTCACGGTCCAGGTCTTCCGGGGTGTACTTGCCAGCGTTGGTGGCCGGAGCCTCGGTCACAGGGGTCTGCTCGACCGGAGCCTGCGGCTTGACTTCTGCCTTCTTCTGGCAAGCGGCCGCGCCAACGCAGAGCAGGGCGACCAGGGCGACGCGAACGGTCTTATTCATGGTGGACGTTCCTTCAAACGGGTTTGAGTTCCGACAGTCAATAACGATTGCGGTTACAGGACAGTGATCGCCGGTGGACCGGCTGTTATTTTGACACCTTGGCGCCGGCAAGGCGCTAAGCACCCCGCCAGCTTCACCAGCCAGGGCCACATAGCCCGGTCGGTGACCGGACCGGCAGCAGGCCAAGGCCCACCCGCCGACCCTAATCGTACGGCCGCGACGCGCGCGCCACGGCCACAAAACTCAATGCTGCCGGTACGGACCCCAGGCCGGCTCGCGCACGTCGCCATCGGAAAGTACGAGGCGCTGGCGAACCTGACCATCGGCCGAAACGGCATACAGAACGCCGCGACGTCCCTCGATAGCGGCGTACAACAGCATGCTTGCATTGGGTGCAAAGCTCGGGGACTCGTCGATCGGGCCCGGCGAGAGGAAACGCACCTGCCCACCCAGACTGCGGTCCATGACCGCGATACGATACACGTTCCCGTTGCCCTGCACCATGGCGATCTGCTTGTCGTCGTAGCTGAGGTTGGCGCTCAAATTGTTCTGCCCCTGGAAGCTGATGCGGTTAGCAGCGCCGCCCGAGGGGGAGATCTGGTAGATCTGCGGACGGCCGGAGCGGTCCGAGGTGAAGTAGATGCTCTGGCCGTCCGGCGCCCAAACCGGCTCGGTGTTGATGGACAGAGTCTTGGTCAGGCGGGTTTCCTGGCGGCTGGCCACATCCATCACATAGATCTCCGGGTTGCCCGTGTAGGACAGGGAGATGGCCAGCTTGCTGCCATCCGGCGACCAGGCCGGGGCGCTGTTGATACCGCGGGGTCGGGCCGACACCAGCTGGCGCGAGCCGGTGGTGATGTCCTGCACATAGATAGCCGAGTTGCCGCTCTCGAAGGAGACGTAGGCGATCTTCTTGCCGTCCGGCGACCAGTGCGGCGACAGCAGAGACTCGCGGGAACGGGCCACTACCTGCGGGTTATAGCCGTCCGAATCAGCGACGATCAGCGAGTAGGTGGTGTTGTTACCCAGGCCGACGGCGGTGATGTAGGCGATGCGGGTCCAGAACGCGCCGCGCACGCCAGTGATCTTTTCATAGATCTGATCGGCGATCTGATGCGCCACGCCGCGCAGGTCGCCGGCAGGGGCAGTGAACGCCTGGGCCAGCAGGCTCTGTTGCTTGTTGACGTCCCACAACTCGTACTCGACGCGCAGCATGCCGCCGCCAGCGTCGCTGATGCGGCCGACGGTGATGAAGTCCTGCTTCAACAGTCGCCAGGTGGCGAACTTGATGTCCGAGCCCTTGGACGGAGTCTCGACGATCTCGCTCTTGGCCAGCGAGCGGAATTTGCCCGAGCGGTTGAAATCGTTGCGAATGACATCGGCCGCATCAGTAGCCAATGGCGCCCCACCCGCCTGGGCGAACGGCACCACGGCAATCGGGGTAGCGGTCTTGAGGCCGCCGACGATATCGACGTTGAGCGACTGGGCTGCGGCCGAACCGGCAAACAATGCCGACACGGACAACAGGACGGAGGCAAAGACTGAACTCAATTTGCGCATGGGCTGATCACTGCGGCCTGAAGGTAAAGGTTAGGTTGCGCTGGAACACGCTCTCGAAGCCCTTGTAGGGCAGCGGCTGTGCGCGCAGCACGGCATTCTCGACCGAGCGCTTGCCAGCCTCGTCATACGGACAGCTGGAATCGACCTTCGCGCTCATCACGTCACCGCCGGGCAGCTGCACGATATGCACGACGCAGGGGGTGTTCGGCATGTTATCGGGGCGCAGCCAATTCTGCGTGACCGCGTTCTGAACCGCGGCGAGGTATTGACCCAGCAGGCCGGTATCCGGCCCATTGGTACCTGTCTGGCGCTGTTCGGCATTCGGCAAGTTAGCTTCGCCGTTGTCCTTGGCGTTCTTCAGCTCTTCCATCTGCTGCTTGGCCTGCTTGGCCTTGTTCTCCAGCTTCGAGCGCTGCGAAGCGGCCGCATCCATCTTGGCGAACAGCTCGTCGAGCTTCTGCTTCTCTTGTTTTTGCTTGGCTGCCTGGGCGTCCAGTTCGGACTGGCGCTGGCGCTGTTTTTCTTCCTGCTCGCGCTTGGCTTCTTCGGCTTTCTGCTCAGCCTCCTGCACCACTTTTTCCTGCTCCTTCACGTCCGGATGCTCGGGCGGCGGCGGCAGCGTCTTCACCACGGGCGCCTGTTCCTGCGGTGTCGGCGGCGGCACGGCGGGTGGCGGCGGCGTGGAGTCGGGCACCGGCGTGACCTTCTCGGCCTTCGGCGGCGGTGCGCCGGTGGGGCCGATCAGGGTGGCTTCGATGATCTGGCCTGGTAGCTCCAGCGGTTTGGCGCAGGCGATCGGGTTCCAGTTGGCCGGCAGGTGCAAGGTCTCGAACAGGCCCTCGTAGAACGAGCACGGCACGACGGCCAGGGCCAGAAAACCCACGATACCAAAATGCAGAATGGCGGAAAGAACGACCGCCTTGGGCGTACCCTTACTGTCGTCCATTCTTCGTGCCCGACTCTGGCGCGCTCATTAGACCGACCTTGGCCACGCCGGCCTGCTGCAGTTCGGCCAGCACCTGATAGACGCCGTCATATTTGCCATCGCGGTCACCGGCCACCAGCACGCTGACTTCGGGGTTCTCCTTGACGAACGCGCCCACCTTGGCCTTCATGGCTTCGGCGTCGATCGGCTCTTTCTTGGTCGTGCCCAGGGTCAGGTACAACTGTCCGTTGTGATCGACCGAGATGATCACCGGTTCCTTCTTGTCCTTCAGCGACTTGGCGTTCGCCTGCGGCAGGTTCACGTCCACATTGGCGTTGAGCATCGGCGTGGCGACCATGAAGATGATCAACAACACCAGCATCACGTCGATATACGGAACGACGTTGATCTCGGACTTGAGTTTGAAGCGCTTGTGGCGCGGGGAGCTACGCATGACGTTGCCCTCGCCTCAGGCCGCTGCGTCGTCGGTCTGGATCTGACGCTGCAGCACGGAGGAGAACTCCTCCTGGAATACCTCGTAACGGGACGCGACGCGGTCGACCTTGTTGGCGTAGCGGTTGTACGCCCACACCGCCGGGATCGCGGCGAACAAGCCCATGGCCGTAGCGATCAGCGCCTCGGAAATATGCGGCGCCACCACGGCGATGGTCACGTCCTTCATTTCGCCCAGGCCCTGGAAGGCGCCCATGATGCCCCACACGGTGCCGAACAAGCCGACGTACGGGCTGATCGAGCCAACGTTGGCGAGAAACTCCAGGTTGCGCTCCAGCCCGCTGATTTCGCGGGTACCGGCCACGCGCATGGCGCGCTCGGAACCCTCGATCACCACGCGCATGTCATGCGTTTTGCGCTGGCGCTGACGGGCGAATTCGCGGAAGCCGGACTCGAACACGTTCTCCATGCCGCCGTTACTGGCACCACGATTGCTGACCTCGCGGAACAGCTGGGCCAGGTCGCCACCCGACCAGAAGCGCTCCTCGAAGGCCTCGGCGTTTTCCATCGCCGCCTTCAGCTGCGCGTACTTGCGGATGATGATCACCCACGAAAGGAAGGAGAACACCAGCAGCAGGAGCATCACCAGCTGCACGGGAATGCTCGCTTCCGCGACCAGCTTGAAAATGTTCAGTCCACCGTTCATTGCTTGAAAGTACTCCGACGCGGGTTATTTGAGTGGGGGTAGGCCGGGGATCATCTCGGCCGGAATCTGCACCGGGCGCATGCGACGGACATCCACGCATGCCACACGCACTTGCGCGCGAATCAGCTGCGTACCGTCGGCCCGGCTGATCGTCTGACCGAACAGGATACTGGCTGCGCGCCGCTCTTTGACTTCCACTGTTACGCTCAGTTCATCATCCAGCAGGGCCGCTCGCAAGAAATCGATCTGCATCTCGCGCACCAGGAAGGCCAGGCCGGTGGTCTCCTTGAAGCTCGACTGGTCGATGCCCTGCCCGCGCAGCCATTCGCTGCGAGCTCGCTCCATGAAGCGCAGATAGCTGGCGTGATAGACCACGCCGCCCGCATCGGTGTCTTCCCAATACACGCGAACCGGCCAGCGGAAGCTGCCCGGGAGGGGGTTCTGCGGCGTATCAGACATCGGTATCGCCCGTGATGAACAGATCGGCCGGCTGCGGCTGGCGGGGTGGCGGGGTCAGGCCCAGATGGCGCCAGCCCTTGGCACTGGCCATGCGGCCTCGCGCCGTGCGGATCAGAAAACCCTGCTGGATCAGGTAAGGCTCGACCACGTCTTCCAGAGTGCCGCGGTCTTCGCTCAGCGCGGCCGCCAGCGATTCCACACCTACCGGGCCGCCATCGAAATTCTCGATGATGACCGTGAGCAGGCGCCGGTCCAGCTCGTCGAAACCTTCGGCATCGACCTTGAGCATGCTCATCGCCGCCTGGGCGGCGGCGAGGGTGATATGCCCGTCGGCCCGCACTTCCGCATAGTCGCGCACGCGACGCAGCAGGCGATTGGCGATACGCGGCGTGCCGCGCGAGCGACGGGCAATCTCCTGAGCACCCTCTGCTTCGCAGGGAATACCGAGAATGCGCGCCGAGCGGCGCACGATGGCGGTCAGCTCATCGGGCGTATAGAACTCCAACCGTTGCACGATGCCGAAGCGGTCGCGAAGCGGCGCCGTGAGCAGGCCCGCGCGCGTGGTCGCGCCGATCAAGGTAAACGGCGGCAGATCGAGCTTGATCGAACGCGCGGCCGGGCCCTCGCCGATCATGATGTCGATCTGGAAATCTTCCATCGCCGGGTAGAGCACTTCTTCCACTACCGGCGAGAGGCGATGGATTTCGTCCACGAACAACACGTCGTGCGGTTCGAGGTTGGTCAGCAGCGCAGCCAGGTCGCCGGCACGCTCCAGCACGGGCCCCGACGTGGAGCGCACATTCACGCCCAGCTCGTTGGCGATCACATGCGACAGCGTGGTCTTGCCCAGGCCTGGCGGGCCAAAGATCAATACATGATCGAGCGCCCCGCCACGCTTTTTGGCCGCTTCGATATAGATCGACAGCTGCTCGCGTACCGCTTGCTGGCCGAGGTACTCGGCGAGCCGCTTGGGACGGATGGAAGCCTCGAGGGCTTCGTCGTCCAGTTGGGCGGCGGCGGTGATGATGCGGTGCTCAGTCATGGCGCGCATTATCAACCAAGAGAGAGGGGCGAGGGGTGAGAAGTGAGAGAAAGGCCGATAACTGCTGCTTTTGCCATGTTTCTCACTCCTCTCCACTCACACCTAGATCCTAGATCTCCACCTGCGCTCCCAGCTCGATCAACCGATTGCCGGGAATCTGGAAGAACGCCGTTGCCGGCAGCGCATTACGGGCCATGAAGGCGAACAGCTTGTCGCGCCATAAAGCCATGCCGGGACGACGCTCATCGGCAATGATGGTTTCGCGCGACAGGAAGAAGGTGGTGTCCATCATGTCGAACGGCAGGCCGCTGCGCGCGCATTTGGTCAAGGCCGCGGGGATGTTGGGGTCTTCGGCGAAACCGAAGCGCAGCTCCAGACCGTAGAAGTCGCCGCCGAGCTGGGTGATGTGAATGCGCTCGTCCGCATCCGCCACCGGCGTCTCCAGCATTTCCACGGTCAGCAACACATTGCGCTGATGCAGCACCTTGTTGTGCTTGAGGTTGTGCAGCAGCGCATGCGGCACCGCGTGCTGGTTCGCAGTGAGAAACACCGCCGAGCCCGGCACGCGCAGCGGCGGATGGTCGCCGACGTTCTCGATGAAGGGTGCCAGTGCCAGACCGGACTGCTTGATCTCGCGCACCACCAGCTCGCGGCCGCGACGCCAAGTGGTCATCACTACGAACACGCCCACACCGAGCACCAGCGGGAACCAGCCGCCGTACTCGATCTTGATCAGGTTGGCGCCCAGGAAGGACAGGTCGATCGCCAGCAGCAGCACACCGGCCACCCCCACGGTGAGGCGGCTCCAGTGCCACTGATAGCGCGCCACCACCAGGGCCAGCATGGTGGTGATCGTCATGGTGCCGGTCACCGCGATGCCGTAAGCCGCACTGAGGTTGTCCGAGCTACGGAAACTCAGCACCGCCAGCAACACCATCACCAGCAGGAAGGCGTTCACCCACGGCACGAAAATCTGCCCGGACATCTCGCGCGAGGTATGCACAACAGGCATGCGCATCGAGTACCCCAGCGCCATCGCCTCGCGCGTCATCGAGAAGGCGCCGGAGATCACCGCCTGCGAAGCAATCACCGTCGCCAGCGTGGCCAGGCCGATCATCGGATACAACAACACCGAGGGCACCAGCTTGAAGAACGGATTGTCGATGGCTTCCGGATGCTCCAGCAGCAACGCGCCCTGCCCAAAGTAATTCACGATCAAGGCCGGCAGCACGAAACTGAACCAGGCCAGGCGGATAGGCTTTTTGCCGAAATGCCCCATGTCCGCATACAGCGCCTCGGCACCGGTCAGCGCCAGCACCACGCCGCCCAGCGCAATGAAAGCCTGCAGCCCATGGCTCATGAAGAACTTCACCCCATACCAAGGGCTGAGCGCCTTCAACACTTCCGGATTGGCGACGATCATGCGCGCGCCGAACAGCGCAATCACTACGAACCAGATCACCATCACCGGGCCAAACAGCTTGCCTACGCGCTCCGTGCCATGCCGCTGTAGCGCGAACAGCAAGAACAGAACCACCACCGCTGTCGACGGCACCACCCAATGCGGCAGATCGGGAATGGCCACCTTCACGCCTTCGACGGCGGAAAGCACCGAGATGGCTGGGGTGATGACACCATCACCATAGAACAACGCCGCACCGAAGATGCCGAGGATGGCCAGTATCCAGCGCATTCGCGCATCGCCTCTCGCACTGCGCAAGGCCAGTGCGAGCAACGCCATGATGCCGCCCTCGCCCTTGTTGTCGGCGCGCATGATGAACACGACATACTTGAGCGAAACCACCAGGATCTGCGCCCAGAAGATCAGTGACAGCACACCAAAGATGCTTTCCGGCGTGGGCTTCATGCCATCGTGGCTCAGCGTGGTTTGCAGCGTGTACAGCGGGCTGGTGCCGATATCGCCGTACACCACGCCGATGGCGCCCAGCGCCAGCGTGGCGAGGCGCCGTTTGGTATCGGCATCGATGCTGCCGTGCGTGGCTTCTGGATTCACGTCATGTCCCTAGAGCGGCGCGCAGCGCCTTGCGGATAATCGATTCGGCGCTGTCGCCATCGGCGGCGACCTTCTGCACCAGGCGCGTTACTTCAGCCGGTTTGTAGCCGAGCTGCTGCAAGGCCACAGTGGCCTCGCCTGCCGGATCGAGCGGTGCGCCGTTCGTTTTGGCGGAACCGCCCGACAGGCTCACGGCCAGGCCGTCCACACGGTCGCGCAGCTCCACCACGATGCGCTCGGCGGTTTTCTTGCCGATGCCGGGGATCTTGGTCAAGGCAACCACGTCGCCGGCCTGCACCAAACGCGCAAAGTCGTTGGTGGAGACGCCGGACAACACGGACAGCGCGATCTTCGCGCCAATGCCACTCACTTTCAGCAGATTGCGGAACAGCGCGCGCTCGGCTTCGTGCATGAAACCGTACAACGCCACGCTGTCTTCCTTCACCGCATAGTGGGTGAGCAGGATCACTTCCTTGCCGGTGGATGGCAGGTCGTAGATGGTCGACATGGGCGCTTCCAGCTCGTAGCCGACGCCACCCACTTCCACCAGCAGCCACGGCGGCTGCTTGGACACCAAAATGCCGCGCAGACGACCGATCATCGGCGTCGCCTCCAGGCCGTACGCGGAATACCCACGCGAGCCAGGCTGGCACGGGTGTGTGCGTGGGTCACGGCGATCGCCAGCGCATCGGCGGCATCGGCCTGCATCGGCCCCTTGAGACCAAGCAACACGCCGATCATGTGCTGAACCTGGGTCTTGTCGCCACGGCCACTGCCTACCACCGCCTGCTTTACTTCCGTCGCTGCGTATTCGTGCACCGCAATCCCCTGGCTCACCACCGCACAAATCGCGGCGCCTCTTGCTTGCCCCAGTTTCAAGGCCGAATCGGCATTGCGCGCCATGAACACGCGCTCGATGCCGCACTCCTCCGGCCGATGCGCGGCGATGATGGCACACAGCTCGTCAAAGATGCGTTTCAGGCGCAGCGGGAAGCTGGCCTCGCCAGCGACCGCCAGCGCACCATGAAATACATAGGACAACTTGCCCACCGCATCGACGTCGATGATGCCCACACCGGTGCGTTGACTGCCCGGATCGATGCCGATAATGCGCGTCATGAGCGAAGGTTCGCCACGGGCCAGCAGCGGCCCGTGCGGACTTAGTGTGCGGCCTCGGCCGGCAGCAAGGCGTTGTGAGAAACCTCGCTCACGTCATCGAGTGCGTCGAGCTTCTCGATCAGGACGAGCAACTGCTCCAGCACTTCGTCGGCTACCGCCACCCGATTGTTCGGACGCATGCCAACGCCAGCGTGCTGGGCGTTCAGGCCGGCGGCGATCAGCGCCTGCTGCACGGCTTCGAAATGTTCCGGCGCGCACACCACGGTGCTTTCACCGTGCTCATTGATCACGTCGTCGGCACCGGCGTCGAGCGCAGCCTCCAGTACTTTCTCTTCCTTCGCCGCGTCACCACCCGTGGCGAACACCAGCTCGCCGCAGCGGGTGAACTGGAATGCCACGGAATTGCTGGTGCCCAGATTGCCGCCGTTCTTGTTCAGCACACTGCGCACGTCGGCGACAGTACGCGTCTGGTTGTCGGTGAAGCAGTCGATGATCAGCGCCACACCGCCCGGGCCGTAGCCCTCATAGCGCAGCTCTTCCATGGCAGTGCCGCCATCGGCACCGGAGCCGCGCTTGATCGCGCGCTCGATGGTGTCCTTGGTCATGTTGGCCGACAGCGCCTTGTCCACCGCAGCGCGCAGGCGCGGGTTGGCCGCAGGATCGGCGACACCGGCACGCGTAGCTACGGTGATTTCGCGGATCAGCTTGGTGAACACCTTGGCGCGCTTGGCGTCTTCGGCATTCTTGCGACCTTCGATGGACGGGCCTCTACCCATGACGATTTCCTGAACTTATGTATAGGACAAGGGGCGAATTTTATCTCTTTCGGCCCACAAGCTGGCAAGGCGGCACAAATCGCATGGATCAGATGCCCCAAATACGAGCGCTCAGGCTCCGGCGTGCTCGAAACGCCCGTGCCGCAGAAACTGCGTGATCTGCCGCCCCGCCTCAGCTGAGAACAGCAGCCCCGTATGATTGGCCTCAACCACGCAATGATCGGCCACGCCAGGCAACTCGGTCTCGGCCACCGCCACCGTGCCGTCGTGTTCGCCAGCGAACTGACCCAGCACCACGCCCAGCCCGATCGGCATGCGGCCGGCGATAACACCCACTTCGCGCGCACCGGTCCACTGGTCGAAGCCGTGCTCCAGCAACGCCCGGTTATGCCCCAGCAACACGCCGCCGCCGCGCCCGCCGAGATCGGCAAACGCCCGCGCCGCAGCACTGCCCTTGAGCGGCGAACCAAGACAGACGATGCGCCCGGGCGGCAGTGGCACGTCATCGGCGCAGGCGCGCAAGGCGAGCAGGCCACCCAGACTATGACCCACCAGGTGCACTGAACCCTCTTCCGGCGCCAGCTCCTGCATGTGCGCCTGCAGGCGGCCGAGGATACGCTCCTGCGTGGCCGCCACACTCATATAGTCGAAGCGATGCACGCGAAAACCCGCCTCCATCAGCCGGCGGTGCAGCCTGATCAGCGCGAAGCCGCGCATCCACAGGCCATGCAACAGGATTACGTGATCGGTCATTTAAGGATGCTCTGATCTATTCGACGTAGGCGTCACCGCTGTGTCAGCTCGCCTGCGTTGAATAGATCAGAGCATCCTTAGGCCTGGGAGAGCGCGTCGGGAGGAATGAAACTATAGAAGCGGGCCCGCATACGTGATGCGAACCCACCCGCAGGTGCCCGACGATGCCTCGCCGCGATGACTCAACCGTGCAGTTTGTCCGCCGCGGCGATACGCACATGCAGCTCTTTAAGCTGCGGATCGGAGACCATCGACGGCGCATCGGTCATCAAATCCTGCGCGCTGGTGGTCTTGGGGAAGGCAATCACGTCGCGGATCGACTCGGTGCCAGCCATCAACGCGGCGATACGGTCGATGCCAAAGGCTAGGCCGCCATGTGGCGGAGCGCCGAACTTCAGCGCTTTGAGCAGGAAACCGAACTTCATCTCGGCTTCTTCCGCGCCAATGCCCAGCAGCTCGAACACCGCGCTCTGCATCTCCGGGCGATGAATACGAATGGAGCCGCCGCCGATCTCGGCGCCGTTGAGCACCATGTCGTAGCCGCGACTCACCGCATTCGCCGCGTTCGCGCGCAACTCGCCGATGTCATCGGCCTTGGGCGCGGTGAACGGGTGATGCAGGGCGACGAAGCGCTGCTCTTCCTCGTCGTACTCGAACATCGGGAAGTCGGTGACCCACAACGGCTTCCAGCTGTTCTCCACCAGGCCGCGATCCTTGCCGACCTTCAAGCGCAACGCGCCCATGAAGTCGGTAACCGTCTTCCACTTGCCGGCGCCCACGAACACCATGTCGCCGCTCTGCGCACCGGTAGCCTTGAGCACGGCGTCCAGCGCCACGTCATCGAGGAACTTCGCCACCGGCGAATTGATGCCCTCGCGCCCCTTGGACAAGTCGTCGATACGCAGCCAGGCCAAACCTTTCGCGCCGTACTTGGCGACGTACTCGGTGAGCTGGTCGATCTCCTTGCGGGTCAGCGTGCTGCCGCCCGGCAGGCGCAGCGCAGCGACGCGGCCGGCCGGGTCGTTGGCCGGCTCGGCGAACACTTTGAACTCGACCTGCTTCAGCGCGTCGGCGACATCGACCAGTTCCAGTGCAATGCGCAGGTCGGGCTTGTCTGAACCGAAGCGCTGCATGGCTTCCGCCCAGGTCATGCGCGGGAAAGTGGGGTTCAGCTCTACGCCCTGCACTTCCTTGAACACATGGCGGATCAACTCCTCCACGAAATCCTGCACGTCCTTTTCTTCGACAAAGGCGAATTCCAGGTCGAGCTGGGTGAATTCCGGCTGGCGGTCGGCGCGCAGGTCTTCATCGCGGAAGCAGCGGGCGATCTGATAGTAGCGATCGAAACCGGCCATCATCAGGATCTGCTTGAACAGCTGCGGCGACTGCGGCAGCGCGTAGAACTGGCCCGGGTGCACGCGGCTGGGTACCAGGTAGTCGCGCGCGCCTTCCGGCGTAGCCTTGGTGAGAATCGGCGTCTCGATGTCCTGAAAACCGCGCGCATCCAGATAGCGGCGCAGCGTCTGCACCAGCTTGATGCGGGTACGCATCATGCGCTGCATCTCCGGACGGCGCAGGTCGAGGTAGCGGTAGGTCATCCGCATGTCCTCGTTGGGATGCTCGTGCAGCGCGAACGGCAGATCCTTCGCGGCATTGAGTATCTCGACCGTGTCGGCGACCAGCTCCACCGTACCTGTCTTGAGCTTGTCGTTCACCGACAGGCGCTTGCGGATGGTGCCAGTGACGCGCAGGCAGTACTCGTAGCCGATCTCGCCAGCCACTGCGAACGCGCCGGTGTTCTCGCGCTCCACCACCACCTGGGCGATGCCTTCATGGTCGCGCAGGTCGACGAAGGCGACGTGGCTCTGCAGGCGAAGGGTATTGACCCAGCCGCACAAGGTGACGGTCTGACCAACCAGGGCCTCGTCGATGAGGCCGCAGTAATGCGTGCGCATGCGCTTGGAACTCCGGGCCGCCGCGGCGGCGTGAGACGGTGAAAAGACCCGGAATGTTAACACCGTGGCAGGCGAACACGGCCTCCACGGTGGCAGCCCAGGGCTCAACGCCCTGGGCCATCAGGCGCTTACCAACGCCGATCGACCACGAAGATGCCGCGGCAACCGTCGTCCACCCATACGCCAGCGCGGTTCCAGCCCCAGGTCTCGCCCTCTTGGCAGCTACTGTCGGAGAGCTGGCGGACTAGGCGCACGTTGCCGTTGCGGCCTACGTCGACCTGGCACATCTGGTAGCGATCGCTATGGCTCTCGCAACGCAACTGGATCGGACGATCCCAGTCCGGCCCCGGACGCCAGCCGCCATCCCAGTCGGGGCGGCGATCGCGGTCGCGGCCGCGGTCGTCATCATCGTCATCCCGCTCCCGGCGGCCATTGCCCCAGCCGCGCGCCGGGATGAAGTTGGCGCGGCAGCCATGGTCCACCCATACCGTGTAGCGCTCCGATTCCCAGCTCTGGCCGCGCACGCAACTGGCCTTGGACAGCTGCTGGGACAGATCGGACTCCGGCCACGGCGTCCGGCAACGAGTGAACTGACCGTCGCCGCTGGCGCAATAGACCACGTCACCGCGATCCTGGGACTGCACCGGCGGCGCCATCATCATGCCTAAGCCGGCGATGGCACCCGCAGCCACCATCCACATCCCCCTACCCATCGCGCTCATTGTGTCCACCCATGTGTTGATCGTGGCACCACGCTACCGGAACTCAGGCAACCGGGATTGAATATTTTGCGGTCCGGCCGCCATGAATTTGCGGCCGGTAGGACGTCATTCAGTCGTCGTCGACGGAGTGCTGGCAGGGGCTGGCGCGCTCGGCGCGGCACCGGCGTCACCGGCCAGGTTGCGCTTCTTGTCCCCGTCCTTTTTGAAGTCCGTCTCGTACCAGCCACCGCCGGCCAGGCGGAATGAGGGCGCACTCAACCGGCGCTGCACCTTGGGCACGGCACATTGCGGGCAATCGGTCGGATCGGGGTCGGACAGTTTCTGCAGGCGGTCAAAACGATGGCCGCAACCGCTGCATTCGAATTCATAGATCGGCATGGAGACTCCAGGTTTACCTGACCGGCGCGGGCGCCGGCACCCCGGCATTATCGAGTCAGCGGGCGGGATTTCAATGTCCTCGCCCCCTTGAAGATACCCCTGCCCTCGACTCCGTACGGAGCCCAGAAGCAGAAGCGCGACACTACTTGGACGTCTAAACGGCTATTGACGCGACAAGCTGGCGGGATCTAGCCTGCCATTGCTGCGACACAGCATCACTGGGGAGAACCGATGTACAGGCCTTATCGCAAGACCGCACCGACTACGCTCGCTATCGCCCTTCTACTCGCTCTATCGACCCACACCGCTCAAGCGCAAGATGCTACGCCCGGCCCCGCCGCGGACAAAGCCAAGAACCTCGGACCCGTCATCGTCACCGGCACCCGCGCCGACAATCGCACGGAAAGCAGCTCGCTGACGCCCATCGATGTGGTCTCGGCCAAGGTCCTGCAGGAAACCGGCACCACCGAGCTGTCCACCGCACTCGCCCGCATCATTCCTTCGCTCACTTTTCCGCGCCCCGCGGCCGCCGACACCGCCGATTCGCAGCGCCCCGCGCAGCTGCGCGGCCTGTCGCCCGACCAGGTACTGGTACTGGTGAACGGCAAGCGCTGGCATCCCGGCGCCATCATCCTGACCAACGGTGTGCTTGGCCGCGGCTCGCAGGCGGTGGATCTCAACACCATCCCGATGGCAGCGATCGATCACCTCGAAGTGCTGCGCGACGGCGCTTCCGCACAATACGGCTCCGACGCCATCGCTGGCGTGATCAATATCGTGCTCAAGCGCGGTGCCAAAGGCGGCAGCGCCGAAGTCGGCGGCGGCCAATACTCCGCGGGCGATGGCCGGCAATGGCAGGCCTCGGCCAACTTCGGTATCCCGCTGAACAACGACCAGGGCTGGCTGCGCTTCACCGTGCAGGACGGCCACCAGGATTACACCAACCGCGCGGCACCCAATCGCACCCGCGCCTGGGAAGGCACTACACAGCGCTTCGGCGACCCCGTCGTCGGCGACCACAACCTGTTCCTCAATAGCCAGTACAACATCACACCCGCCGTGGAGCTCTATGCGTTCGGCCACGTCGGCAAGCGTGACAGCACCTCGCCGGCGTTCTTCCGCAACCTGGCCAACAGCAACTCGGTGCCGTCGCTCTACCCCAACGGCTACCTGCCGCTGGAGAACGCCGATTCGCTGGACCAATCGCTGGTGCTCGGCCTGCGCGGCAAGACCAGCGGCGGCTGGCGCTGGGACGTCAGCGGCAACTATGGGCGCAATCGCGTCTCCTACGGCACCCGGCAAAGCGTGAACCGCGCCTTCCTGCACGACTTCGGCTACAGCCCCACGCAGTTCCACGACGGCATCCTGTCCGCCGCGCAGCAGTCGTTCGACGTGGACATCGCCAAGGAGCTGTCCACCAGCTTCCTGCCCAATCCGGTGACGCTCGCGTTCGGTGCGGAATACCTGCGCCAGAGCTACAAGATCGTCGCGGGGGATCTGTCCTCGTACTACACCGGCACCTCGGGCGTCTCTGGCGGCGCGCAAGGTTTCGGTGGCTTCCAGCCGGCCAACGCGGGTTCGCACTCGCGTCATGACGTGGCCGAGTACATCAGCCTGGAAACCAATCTCACCGACAAGCTGGGCACCTCGATCGCGGTGCGGCACGAGGACTACTCGGACTTCGGCAGCACCACCTCCGGCTCGCTGGCCGGACGCTACGACTTCACCGACCGCTTCGCCCTGCGCGCCAGTGCGTCCACCGGCTTCCGCGCGCCGTCGCTGGCCCAGCAGAACTACTCTTACGTCTCGTCGCTGTACTACGGCGCAGGCAATTCGCTCGGTCTGCCACCGGGCATCTACAACACCGGCATCGTGCCCTCGACCAGCAAAGTCGCTCAGCTACTTGGCGGACAAGCGCTGAAGCCGGAGAAGTCGCGCAACTTCACCGTCGGTGCGGTGTGGAACCCGATCGATCCGCTGAACCTCAGCATCGACCTGTACCAGATCAGGATCGACAACCGCATTTCGCTGTCGAGCAACCTCGCCACCAACTCACCCCAAGTACATGCCTACCTGTCGGCCAATGGCGTCACCGATCTCAACTACAGCGGCATCGCCTACTTCACCAATGCGGTGGACACCCGCACGCGCGGCGTGGACCTGGTCGGCAGCTATCGCTTCGACTTCGGCAACGCCGGCACGCTGCAGACCACGCTGAGCTACAACTACAACAAGAACAAGGTCATCGACGTCAAGCCGAACCCGGCCATCCTCAACACGCTGGGGCTCAACCTCAAGCGTATCGACCGCCGCGACCAGTTCGGCCTGCTCGCCGACTCCACCCCGCGCAGCAAGCTGATCCTCAACGGCCTGTACAGCATCGACCGCTGGAGCGTGAGCGGCACGGTGACCCGGTACGGCAAGTTCACTTCGTACAACTCGACCAGCGCGCAGTTCGACCAGACCTTCAGCAGCAAGTGGCTGCTCGACCTAGCGCTGAACTACAACCTGGATCGCTGGACCTTCAGCCTGGGCGCGGACAACGTGTTCAACACCTATCCCGACAAGGTGATCCACGCCAACGACAACAACGGCACCTTGCCCTACTCGGTGTTCTCGCCATTCGGCTTCAACGGCGCCTATGTGTACGGCAAGGTGGCTTACCGCTGGTAAGCACCACGCACTGGCGGCGAGTGTTCACGCACTCGCCGCTAGTGCCACCAGCACAGCCGCTTCGGTCAGTTCGGTGAGCGCGCCGCAGGTATCGCCGGTCATGCCACCGAGACGTTGCATACCAGCCCGCCGCCACAAGGCAACCACCAGCATGGCAACGGTCAGCGCCAGCACGCTACGCCATCCTGTGACGACGCATCCCAACGCGACCAGCGCGAGCATGCCTAAACAGGCCACGCGCGGCGCATCCATCAAACCGCTACCAAGTCCACCGCTACGCACATATGGCGTCGTCAGAAACGCAACGGTGAGCACGGCGCGCCCTAGCAACGGCGCCAACAGCAAGCCCAAACTCACCGGCACGCTAGCCAGCGCAGCAAACTTCAACAGCAAGACCAAGACCAGCGCCACCACGCCAGCAGGGCCACACCGCGGATCCTTCATGATCGCCAGCGTGCGCTCGCGATCGCCGAGACCGCCGATCCATGCATCCGCACTGTCGGCCAGACCGTCCAGATGCAACGCACCCGTCACTGCCACCCAGGCGACAAGCACCATCGCGGACGACAACATCGGCGGCCAGCCATGCGCGGCCCAGGCCAGCGCATACAACAGCGCACCGATCAGCAAACCGACCAGCGGATACCACAGCAACGAGCGGGATCGTGCCTGCGGATCGCCGAAGCCATCGGCCGGCACCGGAATACGCGTGAGGAAGCCGATGGCGATCAGCAGGCCGCGCATCACGCAAGCGCTTCCACGGCCGGCCATGTCACGGTATGAATCGAAGCGTGCGGCACATCGATGCCCGCCATGTCCCCGTAGCCTCGGCCTTCCACCAGACAACGCAGCAGGCGGATCGCCCCGCCATGCGTGATGATCAGCACACGCCGGCCGTTCGCCTCACGCACGACATCATCCAGCGCAGCGCCGAGTCGCGTGCGAAATTGCTCGAAGCTCTCCGCGCCCGGCGGCGGATGCGCCACCGGATCGGACCAGAAACGCCCAAGCGCCTCGCCCTGTTCTTCCGCCAGCGTTTCGATAGGCACGCCCTGCCAGTCGCCGAAGTGGTATTCGGCCAGGCGTGCATCCAACCGCAACGGCCATCCGCGCGCCGCTGTCAGCTCACGTGCGAAATCGGCACAACGCCGCAGCGATGACGACACCACCAGATCCCAGTCGTACCCCACCACGGCGGCGCGCAGCTGCGCCCAACCCGCCTCGTTGAGAGGGTCGTCGAGCTGGCCGCGGTAACTGCGCTGGCCGGTGTCGCCATGCCGCAGCAAGTCGATGGCCATACTTTCAATGGCAACGCTCATGCGCTCGATACCCCCGCCTGCGCGAACGTCGCCATGCGGTTATGCAGCGCGCAGGCCAGCCGCAGTAGCGGCACGGCTACCGCAGCGCCACTGGCTTCGCCTAGACGCAACTGAAGATCGAGCAGCGGCACGGCATCCAGCGCGGCGAGCAATCGCGCATGCCCACGCTCGTGCGAGACATGCGAAAACAGCATCCACTCGCGGCATGCAGGCTGGATACGAACGGCAGCGAGAGCAGCCGCCGTGGCGATGAAACCGTCGACGAGCACCGGCAGTCCCGCCTGCGCGGCGGCGATATAAGCTCCGGTCAACGCGGCGATCTCGAAGCCACCCAGGCATCGCAGTTGATCGAGCGGCGTCTCAACGGCGCGATGTCGAGCCAGCCCACGCTCGATCGCCGCGATCTTGCGCGCGATGCCACCGCGGTCGAGCCCGGTTCCCGCACCCGCCAGCGCCTCCGGTCTCTCGCCCAGCAAAGCGCAGGCGAGTGCGCAGGCCGACGTGGTGTTGCCGATGCCCATCTCGCCACCGATGAACAACTGCGCACCCGCATGCTTGGCGACGTGCACGCTGTCCACCCCCGCTTGCAGGGCGAGTTCAAGCTGCCCAACGGTCATGGCTTCGTGCGAAACGAAATTGGCCGTCTGCGCGGCGATGATCGCGCGACGCACCTGCGGCAACTCACCGGGGTCGTTCACGGTGCCAAGGTTCACCACCTCCAATGAGGCGCCCAGTTCGTGTGCCAGCACGCTGATAGCGGCGCCACCGTGGGCGAAGTTGCGCACCATCTCGCCAGTGACTACTTGGGGGAAAGCCGACACGCCCTCTTCGGTGACACCGTGATCGCCAGCGAACACGCTGATCCACACGCGCTCGACGCTTGGTTGAGCCGTGCGCTGCAAACCCGCAAGCCGTGTCGCCACCGACTCCAGTGCGCCCAGCGATCCCGGCGGTTTGGTCAGTTGGAGCTGGCGTTCGCGCGCCGCCGTTTCGCAGGCGGCATCGATAGAAAGGCAAGGCTGGTATAGCCCATCGTGGCTCATGGCAAGGTTCCTTTGAGGGCCAGCGGAAGGCCGGCAGCGACGAACAACACACGCTCACAATGCGTGGCGAGCGCCTGGTGCAATCGCCCCGCCTCGTCGACGAAGCGGCGGCTGAGTTCACCCATGGGCACCACACCGAGCCCGACTTCATTGCTGACCAGGAGGATGTCGCCGGGCAGATCGGGAAGCACGTTTAACAACGCATCACGCTCGCGCACATAGCGCTGCGTATCCGTTTCGCCAAGCGCATTGCTGAGCCACAACGTGAGGCAATCCACCAGCACGCAACGGCCCTGCCGTGCGTGCGCTAGCAAAGCGTCGGCCAGAGCCAGCGGCTCTTCCACGCTGTGCCAATACTTGGGACGTTGCGCGCGGTGATGGGCGATGCGCGCCGCCATTTCCTCGTCCAGCGCCTGCGCCGTGGCGAGATACACCACGTCGCTGCCGGACGCCATGGCCATGCGCTCGGCCAACGCGCTTTTACCCGAACGGGCGCCGCCAAGAATCAGACTGCGCATGCGTGTTGCACTCCCAACAGTTGCGAAAGGGCGGCCGTATCCAGATGCGCTTCGACCGCATCGGCAAGGCGCTCGATGCTGGCTTCGCGCAAGGCCTTCATGTCGACGGTTTCGACGTGACGCAGCCCCGCCCAACGCAGCAGCGCTTCCAGCGCCGCCGGCTCATCGAACAGACCATGCAGATACGTGCCGAGCACCCGACCATCCGGCGATATCGCGCCGTCCGTGCGTCCGTCGTCGAGTGCGCAAACGGGCGCTTGCAGCGCCGGCCCGCGGCTGGTGCCGCAATGAATTTCGTAGCCGGTGACGTCGGCATCGCCCAGCGAGAGCCGTCCGCGCACCGCGCGCAATTGCTTGCCGGACTCAAGCGTCGTCTCCAGCGCCAGCCAACCGAGCCCTTCGCTCGAACCCGGCTCACCCTCGATCCCCTGCGGGTCATGCACGGCCCGCCCCAGCATCTGGAAACCACCACAGATGCCGATCACTTTGCCGCCGTAGCGCAGATGCGCTCGAATGGCATCACTCCAGCCATTCGCGCGCAACCAAGCCAGATCGGCGCGGGTCGACTTGGAACCAGGCAATACGATCAAGTCGCAAGCCGGCGGCGGCTCCCCGGGACCTATCAGTTGTACATCGAGCTGCGGATGGGCACGCAATGCATCCAGGTCGGTGTGATTGCTGATGCGTGGGAACACGGGCACCGCCACACGAAGCTGTGCATCCGCTCGGGCCACCCGTTCGCGCGGCAACGCGTCCTCCGCCTCCAGCTGCAGACCGTGCAGGTAGGGCAACACACCGAGCACCGGCTTCCCGGTTTCGCGTTCGAGCCAGTCGAGACCCGGTTGCAGTAGCGCGATATCGCCACGGAATCGGTTGATGACGAAACCCGCGACGCGCGCACGCTCGCTTTCCGACAACAAGGCCAGCGTGCCGACCAGATGAGCGAACACGCCGCCGCGGTCGATGTCGGCCACCAGCAACACGGGACAATCCACCGCCTCGGCGTACCCCATATTGGCGATGTCGCGATCGCGCAAGTTGATCTCAGCCGGGCTGCCCGCGCCTTCGACCACCACGGCCTGATACTGCTCGATCAACCGCGCATGCGAGGCCAGCACGGCTTCCATCGCGATGCGCTTGTAAGCGTGATAGTCGCGTGCATCCATGTTGCCGATGGCATGCCCATGCACGATCACCTGCGCACCGATATCGGAATTCGGTTTGAGCAGGACCGGATTGAAATCGGTATGTGGCGGCACACAAGCCGCTTGCGCCTGCACCGCCTGCGCACGGCCGATCTCACCGCCATCCACGGTCACCGCAGAGTTCAGGGCCATGTTCTGCGGCTTGAAGGGCGCCACCGACACGCCGCGCCGACGCAGCCAGCGACACAGCGCCGCGACCAGCGTGCTCTTGCCGGCATCGGAAGTGCAGCCTTGCACCATCAACACGCGTGCCGTCATGGCGCGCATTCCTTGGCCTCGGCCATCAGACCCAGCGTGGTATCCAGCCGCGCGAAGGCCGCGTCGTCGCCCGGTAGCCCGAAGCGGAGGCTGGCCGGCGTCTCGAATCGGCGTACCCATACGCCTTGGCGCGCCAGCGCGCGCTGCAGGGATGGAGCGCGCTCGTCGCAGCACCACTGGAAAAACGCGCTACTGGCGCTCGGCGGCAAACCGTGACGAGTCAGCAGTTCGGCCAGCCGCACACTCGATGCATGAAGACGCTCGCGCGCCTGCGCATGCCAGTCGCGATCCGCTAGGGCGAGCTTGAGTACATGCCGCGTCGTGCCAGTGAGTGTCCATGGCCCCAGGCGCTCACCCAACGCCACCAGCAGATCGGTGGTCGTGCTCACAAAGCCGGCACGCGCACCGGCCAGACCAAAGAACTTGCCGATCGAGCGCAGCACGATCAGCCCCGGCCGCGCCGGAAGCGCGCATAGGCTGCGCTCGGGCGTAGCGTCGATGAAGGCCTCATCCACCATCAGCCATCCACCGCGCCCTGCAAGCGCAGCATGCAGCCCCAGCAGCTGCTCCTGTTCGAAGCATTCGCCACCGGGGTTGTTGGGATGCATCAACACGATCACGTCGAAGCTGGCCGCACGCGCGAACAGCTCGATGGCGGAACAGCGTTCGACCCGATGCCCGGCCTGCTCCCACGCATGCGCATGCTCGGCATAGCCAGGCGAAAGCACGCCTACGCGAGAGCGCGAACGCAACATGGGCAACATCTGGATCGCCGCCTGCGAACCAGCGACTGGCAACAGCGATACCGTGCCGTAGTACGCCCGCGCCACGTCGATCAGGCCATCGTCATCCTCCGGCAGACGATGCCAAGCTTCCGCAGGAATGGGTGGCACTGGCCAGGCAAAGGGGCTGATGCCGGTCGATAAATCCAGCCATGCCTCCGGCGCTATGCCGTACTCGCGTGCCGCGCGCAGCAGGCGTCCTCCATGTTCAAGCATGCCAACCTCCGTGCGCTATCCACGCTGCGAGCCATGCGACCAGCAGCCATAACACGACACCATGGCGAACCAGCCGCAGGGCTCGCCGGATCGATTCCGCATTCGGTGGATCGCCCTCGCCCAGATCGGGGCGCGCTTCCCACACACCGTCATAGGGTGCGGCGCCACCGAGGCGCACACCCAGTGCACCGGCACCGGCAGCCATCACCGGGCCGGCGTTGGGGCTGTCCCACAACGGTGCCTGTCGTTGCCAGCAACGCCATGCGCGCGCACGGTCGCCGAGTAGTGCATAAGTCAGTGCCGTGAGGCGTGCCGGCACGAAGTTCAGCACGTCGTCGATGCGCGCCGCTGCCCACCCGAATCGCTCGTAGCGAGCGTTGCGATAGCCCCACATGGCATCGAGCGTATTAGCGAATCGATAGAGCACGGCGCCCGGGGCACCCAGCACGGCAAACCAGAACAGTGCGCCGAACACGGCATCGCTGCCGTTCTCCAATACGGACTCCGTCGCCGCGGCGGCCACCTGGGTTTCATCCAGCACCGCCGTGTCGCGACTGACCATGCGCCCCACGGCCGCACGTGCCGCGGACAGATCGCCACGTCGCAAGGCATCGGCTACGGGCAGCGCATGGTCGGCAAGACTGCGATGTCCTATCGCCAGGTACAGCACCGCGGCGCCGACCAGGATCGACAGCCAGCGGAGCGGCTCGCCGAGACGGTCGACGAACACCCATGCCACGCACACCAAGGGCAGCACGGCCAGCCCCCAGGCCAGCAGACCTGCGCTGCGGTTGTCCCGAAAAACCTTCGCCTCGATCCATTGGGCCATGCGCCCGAAAGCCACCAGCGGATGCGCACGGCGCGGCTCGCCCAGCCATGCGTCGAGCAACACCGCCAGCGACATGGCGAGCGCACTACTCGTAGCGGGCATGCTCACGGCAGGAACAACCGCATCGCCGCTTCCGGATTCGAGGGGAAATAGAAATGCACAAAACTCGCCGTCATGCGCCGGCGGCGATAAACCGCCTCGCGACCCGGCCCCTTGTCGGGGTTCATCGCCACCGCCAACACCGGGTGATCGATCTGGGCATGGGCGTAGTGAAAGGTATGCCCGCGCAACGTGCCTTCTGGCAAATCCACCGATTGCATGCCCAAACCCGCCAACCGCTGCTGCACGACCGCCGAGCCCGTTAGAAGGCCCGCCATCGGATGCGAATCCCCTTCGCTCGCTCCAAGCGCATCGAGCGAGAACAACATGCCGCCGCATTCCGCCAGCAACGGCTTGCCCGCATCGACATGGACATGCAGCGCCGCGTGCAGCTCGGCCTGTTGGGACAACACCGGCAAATGCAGCTCGGGGTAGCCACCAGGAAGCCACGCTGCGTCGCAGTCCGGCAACGCGTCGCCGGCCAGGGGCGAGAAATAGCGCAGTTCCGCGCCCGCTTTCTGCAACAAGTCGAGATTGGCGGGATAGAGGAAACAGAACGCATCGTCGCGCGCGATCGCAATGCGCTTCCCTTGCAACAACGGCTGCACCGGCTCCGCGTTCTCGGCAGCGAATGCCACCGGCGGAGGCAGCTGGATCGATACATGCGCCTCCAGCGCATCCGCAAGCGCATCGATGCGCGCATCCAGATCCGCCAACTCACCTGCCGACACCAATCCCAGGTGGCGTTCCGGCAGAGCGAGCTTCGGATCGCGCGGCAAGGCGCCGAGCCAATGCAGGTCCGGCGGAAGGCTGCCGACCAGCAACTGCGCGTGATAGGCACTGCCGATGCGATTAGCCGCCACGCCGTAGACCTGCAGGCCTTCGCGATAACGCGCCAGGCCGGTGGCCACCGCGCCGAAGGTCTGGGCCATCGCCGAACCATCAATCACCGCCAGCACCGGCAAGCCAAACTGTTGTGCGAGGTCGGCGCTCGACAAGCCGCCATCGAACAGCCCCATCACGCCTTCCACCAGGATCAAATCGGCCTCGCCGGCCGCCTGGTAAAGGCGTGCTCGCACATCGGCCTCGCCACCCATCCACAGATCGAGCTGATACACCGGCCGGCCGCTGGCCCGCTCCAGCACCATCGGGTCGAGAAAATCCGGCCCGGTCTTGAACACCTGCACACGCCGCCCCTGCCGCGCATGTGCACGGGCCAGCGCGGCGGTGAACGAGGTCTTGCCCTGCCCCGATGCCGGCGCAGAGACCAATAACGCAGGACAATGGCGTGGAGTGTTCACAACTCGATGCCCTTCTGCGCTTTGATGCCAGCCTCGAATGCATGCTTGACCACGCGCATCTCGGTGACCGTGTCAGCCACCTCGACCAGCCCACTCGGGGCACCACGACCCGTAATCACCACATGCTGGTTCGGCGGCCGTGCGGCGACCGCGGCTAGCACCTGATCGAGCTGCACGTATTGCTTTACCAAGGCGATATTCAGTTCATCGAGCAGCACGAAGTCGTACGCCGGATTCGACAACATGCCAGCGGCGACGTCCCATGCCGCCTGCGCCGCAGCGATGTCGCGCGCCTTGTCCTGGGTTTCCCAGGTAAAGCCCTCGCCCATCACGTGGTAATCCAGCTCGTCGGTGAAGCGGCGGAAGAACGCTTCCTCGCCGGTCGAAAAACTTCCCTTGATGAATTGCACCACGCCACAGCGGAAGCCGTGCCCCAGCGAGCGCGCCAGCATGCCGAAGCCGGACGAACTCTTGCCCTTGCCGTTACCCGTGTTCACCACCAGCACACCGCGCTCGATGGTGGCGCGGGCAATCTTGCGATCCACCAGCTCCTTCTTGCGCTGCATGCGCTCGCGATGGCGCTCTTCCGGTGTCATATCCTCGTTGCGTGGCATGCTCAAACTCCCGTGATGCGATGGTCGTGACGAACGCCGGCCGCACGCTGATAGACGGCGAAGCCAACCAGCGCCACGGCGATGTAGGTAAGCGTAGTACGCACGAACAGCGGACCCCACTGCCATAGGCGCGCCAGGTATTCACTCATATGGGGTTGCGCATAACGGCCGCCCAGCCAGTAGAACGCGCCGTTGGAAATCGCGAACGAGAGCGACGACACCAACAGCGCCATCGCGAGAGCACCCGCCAGCGAAACCAAACCGACCTGCAGGCGGTCGGCATAAAAGCGGCCTCCGTACCACAGCACCGCATAGGCCGGCAGCAGGAAGGAGTAGGCCGGCGTCACGCAGAAATCGCTGACGCCGGCATACGACACCGAGATCCAGTCCAGCACTACAGCCAATGCCATGAACAGGCCAAAGCCGAGGTGCTTGCGCAGACTCAGCCCGCCAAGGAAGAACACCGCCATCGAGGCGTCCGGCAAATTCAGCGCGGTACCGAAATGATGGAAGCGCGTGGCGATCATCACAGCGATCAGCGATACGAACAGCACAATGGAAAAACGGGATAACGGTGGTTTCATCGGCAGGATCTCGTGTGGACAACAAAGGACTTACAGAGCGGGCTGGTAACTCACACTCAACATCGCCGTGCGGCCCAACTGGTTGTAATAAGCCGCGGTTTCGTAGCGCTTGTCGAACACGTTGCGCACACTGAGCTGCAGTTTCCACGCGCGATCGATCGCGTAAGCAAAGCGCAGATCGGTCAATGCGTACCCACCAAGGTGCTGCTTGTTGGCCAGATCGTCGTAACGATCATCCGCGGCATACACGCTGGCGCCCACGCTGAAAGCCCCAAAGCGGCGATCGGCATCGATGCGCGCGCTGCGGCCGGCACGGCGCGGCAACCACTTATCGTGATTGGGTCCATTGCTCTCGTTGCGTGGATCGAGCCAGGTTGCGGTGCCGCGAAGATCCCAGCCGGCCAGCGAGGTATTCGCCACCGCCTCCACGCCATGGATGCGCACACGCTCCACATTGCCCGGCAGGCCGATCGAGGCGTCATACGCGATCAGGTCGCGGATGCGGTTTTCGAAGGCGTTGAGCGACCAGTTGCCCCAGCTATGCGTTCCGCGCAGGCCAAGCTCATAGTTGTGCGAAGTCTCCGGCTTCAAAGCCGCGTTGCCGTAACCGGGGTAGTAGAGCTCGTTGAAGGTTGGCGCTTTGAAAGCCGTGCCCGCGCTCGCCGTCAGCCGCAGCACGCTAGTGAAATCCCAACCCCACAACAGGCTGCCCGTGGTCTTGCCTCCGAATTGCTGGTTGTCGTCGCGGCGCACACTGGCTTGCAGCGATTGCGCACCGAAGGTCTGCTGCCACTGGGCGAACACGCCGCGGTCAAGGCGACGGGTGCGCGCATAGGTCGTGGTGCTATTTACCCGATCGCGCTGCCAGTCGTAACCCAGACTCCACAACCCGCCGCCCAGCGAGAGATCGCCCTGCAGTGAACCAAGATCGCGGCGGGTATTGAAGGTGTCGACGTAGACCCGGTTTTCGTAGTCGTCACTGAGGTCCGCACTCTGCCCCACGTTCAAGGTCAGCGTCAGCGCCTTGCTCGGGCGGTAATGCAGCCGCGCACCGGCTACCTGATCCACCACTTCGGACTGGTTGGTGTACGAACCGTCGTATTTGTTGAAGCCCCAGGTACGCAGCCATTGCGCATCCGCGTCCCACGCCTCGCTGAAGCGATAACCACCCTTGAGCGACACCGAGTGATTGCGGAAACCGTCACGATCCGGTTCATAGACATAGCAACCCGCGCCATGGGGGAAGGGCTTGCCGCGGCAAGCGTTGATGCCGTCCGTGTTTTCGTGTGTCGCCTCGGCGGCATACCAGCCGTCGCCGACCTTGCCGCCCACACCGGCGCCCGCGCGCACCGTCTGCTGGGTGCCATAGCCCAGATTGAAATTCGGCGCGAAGCCCCCCTGCGGACGTCGCGTGAAAATCTGGATCACGCCACCCAGCGCCTCGGAGCCGTACAAACTGGAAAACGGACCGCGCACGATCTCGATCCGCTCGATCTGATCCACCGGAATGTTCTGGATCGACGCCTGTCCCAACGTGGCCGAACCGATCTTCACCCCATCCACCAGGATCAGTACGTGATCCGCCTCGGTGCCACGCAGAAACAGCGACGTGGACTTGCCCAGACCACCATTGTTGGCGATCGACATCCCCGGCGTACCCTGCAGTAAATCCTGCACCGACTGCGGCTGCAGCCGCTCGATATCCGCGCGATCAATCACCGTGACCGCCGCCAACGTACTCGCCTGCGTCTGCTCCGTACGCGTGGCCGTCACCACCACGCCGTTGAGATCACTGGCCGAATCCGCCGCCGCATCAGCAGCGAACAAAGGAGAACATACACATGGGAGCGCGACACAACACAACGCCGCCGCCAACGCGGACTGGCGCGCAAAAGAAGAATGCAAAGACACTGAAAGCTCCTACACCGCGCCTGCCCGCGCGGAACGCATGGGGTCAGGACAGACGGAGGGAGACTTGGCGGACACGCGGACGCATGCCATCCACGACATTGCCCACCGCATGTCCGGTTCACCTCAAGGCCGGTCTCCGGGCTCGCGAGCGAAGGCTGATGCCTTCCCGACTGGCGCCTTCCCATGCCTAAGCACAGTGGCATTCGCCAGTCGTTTACTCGCCTACCGTTGCGGGGGCAGCTCCGGAATTGCCATACACACATGACGCACCGGATTCCCGTTTCAACCACCAGCCAACGCCGGCAGTCACCTCAGGCCGGGCGATCTTAGCGCAGAGCGCGAGGCTTGGTTGGATTCGCTGATGACTTAGCTGATACGCCGTCTCAAGTACTCACCCCTCCCCAGCCCTCCCCTGCAAGCAAGGGAGGGAGCAGAAGCAAAGGCGATGCGTAAGCGAGCCGTACATGGGCCCCTGTGCAGCGGTGAGGGCTGGACGATCAGGCCCCGAAGGGGGTGCAGGCATGGATGCCTGCGCCTTTTCGACACGACAGGGACGTCGTGTCGAAAAGCCCGGCCAGACCTCACGGACCCGAAGGGCGCGCAACCGGGGTGGCCTCTCTTTTGGTTACTTTTCTCTGGCCAAGCAGAGAAAAGTGACCCGGCCTCCGGCAGGAGGACGGAACCCGCCGAAGGCGACCAGAACGCGATAACGCGACAACCGAGCGGCAAGGCACTGGATCCCTGCCTGCGCAGGGATGACGAAGTAGGAAGTGGTGTCGCGAGCGCCCAGCGCGCCCAACGTATAGACACCCCATCCCACCCATCCAACCCCCGACAAAAAACTGTCTCAACAGTGGCATCGATCCGCAACACCCATCAGTTGCACTTGGCGGCGGGGAATTCCACCTGCCGCCGGCTCGCGTAGCCGGCACTCACCTGGAGTGCGGCATGAGCGAGATCGACGACGTCAAGCGACGCAATTTCCTCAAAATGGCAGCCGCCTCGGCCGGCGGCCTAGCGGCCATGTCAGTCCTACCACCGGCCATCCGGCAAGCCCTGGCCACCCCCGCGGCAACGGTAAACGGCACCATCACCGACGTGCAGCACGTGGTGATCTTCATGCAAGAAAACCGTTCATTCGATCACTACTACGGCAGCATGGCCGGCGTGCGCGGCTTTGCAGACCGCGTGCCGGCACCGCTGCCCGGCGGCACGCAAAACGTGTGGCACCAGCCGTATACCGGCAATTCGGCCGGCTACATGCTGCCGTTCCATATGGACACGACGACCACCAGCGGCATCTGCATCAATGCGCCGGCCATGAACTATCCGGTCGATACCGCCATCTGGAACAACGGCAAGTACAACGCGTGGAACACCGCTCGCTCGCCCGGCCTCGGCATGGGCTACTTCACGCGCAACGACCTGCCGTTCTATTACTCGTTGGCCGATCACTTCACCATCTGCGACCAGTATTTCTGCTCCACCCTCACCCAAACCAATCCGAACCGCCTGCATTTCTTCAGCGGCAGTAACGGACTGTCCGTGGGACAAACCGCGGTGCTCGACAACACCGAGCCCAGCGCCGGCTTCAGCTGGACCACCTACGCCGAGCGCCTGCAGATCGCCGGCGTCAGCTGGAAGGTCTACCAGCAGAGCAACAACTTCGACGACAACGCGCTGGCGTGGTTCACCTCGTTCAAGCAGTCCTCGCCCGGGCAGCCGCTGTACGACCGTGGCATGGCGATGGTGCCCGACCTGGTGAGCGCGTTCGCCAACGATGTGGCCAACGACACACTGCCGCAGGTGTCGTGGATCGTCGCGCCCGACTATCTGTCCGAGCACGCGAACTACAAACCCGCCTACGGCGAAAACCTCACCTCGCAGCTGCTGGCTGCCCTGGTCGCCAATCCTGCGGTGTATGCCAAGACGGTCTTCATCCTCAACTACGACGAGAACGGCGGCTTCTTCGACCACGTGCCGCCACCCACACCGCCATCGTCGTCGTCCAATGGACTTTCCACCGTCAGCACCACCGGCGAAATCACCAGCGGCAAACCGATCGGCCTCGGCTTCCGCGTGCCGATGATGGTGGTCTCGCCATGGTCCACCGGCGGCTGGGTCTGCTCGCAGGTGTTCGACCACACCTCGGTGTTGCGTTTCCTCGAAAACCGCTTCGGCGTCGCCGAACCCAATATCAGTGCCTGGCGCCGCGCCGTCTGCGGCGACCTCACCTCGGCCTTCGATTTCAGCGGCAGCACCACCACCTGGCCCAGCCTACCCGCCACCAGCGGATACCCCGCGCAGGCCGACAGCCAGTGCTCCACCTTGCCCGCCCCCACCGTGCCGAGCACGCAGTCCATGCCCGGCGCCGAATCCACCAACACGCGACCGGCGCGCGCCCTGCCGTATGAACTGGACATCCAGGGCAGCGTCAACACTTCCACCGGCCGCTACGTACTCGAATTCATCAACACCGGCACCGTCGGCGCCGTATTCCAGGTGTACGCCGCCAATCGCAGCGACGGCCCGTGGCGCTACACCGTCGAAGCGGGCAAGACACTCTCCGACTACTGGACCGCAAAAACCTATAGCAAAGGCATCTACCAACTCGAAGCCCACGGCCCGAACGGCTTTCTGCGCGTATGGAAAGGCGGCGTCGCCAATGCCGCGGTAATGCCGGAAATCTCGCTGAGCTACAACCCCAGCAACAACAGCCTGCAACTGATCATGACCAACGCAGGCACCAACACCTGCACCTTCACCGTCAGCAACGGCTACCTCGGCGCCGACGTCCGCATCTACTCCGTCCCCGCCCACGGCAGCCACACCGACACCTGGGACCTCAGCACCTTCGCCAACTGGTACGACCTCAACATCACCGTCGCAGAAGCCAGCGGTTGGTCACGAAGGATTGCCGGACACATGGAGAACGGCGCGGCGAGCTTCAGCGAGCCGAGATAACGCACTTCGCTGTTGCTCTTCAGCTGTTGCTCTTCAGCTGTTGCTCTTCAGCTGTTGCTCTTCAGCTGTTGCTCTTCAGCTGTTGCTCTTCAGCTCTTGATCTTCGGGTCCCCTGTGCAGCGGTGAGGGCTGGACGATAAGGCCCGCAGGGGGACCGCCATGGATGGCGGTTCCTTTTCGACACGACAGGGATGTCGTGTCGAAAAGCCCGGCCAGACCTCACGGACCCGCAGGCGAAGCCGGAGGGCGCGGAACCGGGGTGGCCTCTCTTTTGGTTACTTTTCTCTGGCCAAACAGAGAAAAGTGACTCGGACCGCGGCAGCGGTTCGAAAGCCCGCGGCAGGCGAGCCCGGTTGCGATATCGCAAACATCAAACGACAACGCCACTGGACCCCGGCCTACGCCGGCGTGACGAAGTAGAGATGCCGTCGCGAGCACCCGCCCCTCACCCTAACCCTCTCCCCCTGCTCTTATTTCACTTGGGGGAGAGGGAGCAGAGCTGTCAGATCAGCGCTGCGTGTGGAACACCAGTTGCCCACTCTCGGCATCCACAACAATCGTGTCACCCGGAGCGTAACGCCCCTCGAGAATCTCCCTCGCCAGCGGATTCTCCAACTGCTGCTGGATCGCCCGCTTCAACGGCCGCGCCCCATACACCGGATCGAACCCGACATTGCCGAGCAGATCCAGCGCCTTGTCGCTGATCTCCAACCGCAGCTGACGCTCGGCCAGACGCTTCTCCAGATAAGTCAGCTGGATCAACGCGATTCTGCGGATCTGCTTCTTCTCCAGCGGACGGAACACCACCAGCTCATCGAGACGGTTGATGAACTCCGGACGGAAGTGCGCCTGCACCACGCCAAGCACCGCTGCCTTCATCTTGGTGTAGCTCTCGTCGCTCTCATCCGACTCCATTTCCTGGATCAGTTGCGAACCAAGGTTGGACGTCATCACGATCACGGTGTTGCGGAAATCCACCGTGCGCCCCTGGCCGTCGGTGAGCCGGCCGTCATCGAGCACCTGCAACAGGATGTTGAACACATCCGGATGCGCCTTCTCCACCTCGTCCAGCAGGATCACGCTGTACGGACGCCGACGCACCGCCTCAGTGAGATAACCGCCTTCCTCATAACCGACGTAGCCCGGAGGCGCACCGATCAGGCGACTCACGGAGTGCTTCTCCATGAACTCGCTCATGTCGATACGCACCATCGCGTCCTGCGCGTCGAACAGGAACTCGGCCAGCGCCTTGCACAGCTCGGTCTTGCCCACACCGGTGGGACCAAGGAACAGGAACGAACCGTACGGACGGTTGGGATCGGAGAGACCCGCGCGCGCGCGGCGGATCGCATCGGACACCGCACGCACCGCTTCGTCCTGACCAACCACCCGCTTGTGCAGCGAAGACTCCATGTGCAGCAGTTTGTCGCGCTCGCCTTCGAGCATCTTGCTGACCGGGATGCCAGTCCAGCGCGAGACGACTTCGGCGATTTCTTCGTCAGTGACGCGATCCTGCAGCAGCTTGAACTCCTGCTTCTCGGCGGCCTGGGCGGCGGTGAGCTGCTTTTCCAGCTCCGGCAGGCGGCCGTACTGGATCTCGCTCATCTTGGCGTAGTCCTGCCGGCGCTGCGCCGATTCCAGTTCCACGCGCGCCTGCTCGATCTGCTCCTTCACCTTGGTCGCGCCTTGCAATGCGGCCTTCTCGGACTTCCAGATTTCGTTGAGATCGGAGAACTCGCGCTCGAGCTTTTCGATATCCGATTCCAGGCCGGCGAGACGCTTCTTGGACGCTTCGTCGGTTTCTTTCTTCAACATCTCGCGCTGGATCTTCAACTGGATCAGGCGCCGCTCCAGGCGATCCAGCTCCTCCGGCTTGGAATCGATCTCCATGCGGATGCGGCTGGCCGCTTCGTCCATCAGGTCAATGGCTTTGTCCGGCAGCTGACGATCGGTGATATAGCGATTCGACAGCGTGGCTGCGGCGACGATCGCCGGGTCGGTGATTTCCACGCCGTGATGCACGGCGTAGCGCTCCTTCAGCCCGCGCAGGATGGCAATGGTGTCTTCCACGCTGGGTTCACCGACGAACACTTTCTGGAAGCGGCGCTCCAGCGCGGCATCCTTCTCGATGTACTTGCGGTACTCATCCAGTGTGGTGGCGCCGATGCAATGCAGTTCGCCGCGAGAGAGCGCGGGCTTGAGCATGTTGCCGGCGTCCATCGCACCGTCGGCCTTGCCGGCGCCGACCATGGTGTGCAGCTCGTCGATAAACAGGATCACCCGGCCTTCCTGTTTGGCGAGATCGTTGAGCACCGCCTTCAGGCGCTCTTCGAATTCGCCACGGAATTTGGCGCCGGCGATCAGCGCGCCCATGTCCAGCGAGAGCACACGGCGATCACGCAGGCCTTCGGGCACCTCGCCCTTCACGATGCGCTGGGCCAGGCCTTCGACGATGGCGGTCTTGCCCACGCCGGGCTCGCCGATCAGCACAGGGTTGTTCTTGGTGCGACGCTGAAGTACCTGGATGGTGCGGCGAATTTCCTCGTCGCGACCGATCACCGGATCGAGCTTGCCGCTTTCGGCGCGCGAGGTGAGATCGACGCAGTATTTCTCCAGCGCCTGACGTTGCTCCTCGGCGTTTTCGCTCTGCACTTTCTCGCCGCCGCGCAGCTTGTCGATAGCGGCTTCCACATTGGCTTTAGTAGCGCCAGCGGCTTTCAGCGCTGCACCTAGCTCGCCCTTGTCGTCCAGTGCGGCGAGCACAAACAGCTCGCTGGCGATGAACTGATCACCGCGCTGTTGTGCGAGCTTGTCGGTGAGATTGAGCAGGCGCGTCAGCTCATTGCCGACATGCACATTGCCTTCCTGCCCGCTGACGCGCGGTAGGCGCTCAAGCGTTTCGCCGATGCGCTGGCGCAAGGTTGGCACATTGACTTGAACCTGAGTGAGCATCGGTGCGGTCGAGCCGCCCTGTTGGTCAAGCAGTGCCGCCATCACGTGCACGGGCTCTAGCATGTTGTGATCGCGACCGACCGCCAGCGATTGCGCATCAGCCAACGCCTGCTGGAAACGCGACGTGAGTTTGTCCATCCGCATGGGCATATCCCCGTTGATTGATTTGGCGGACGTACCGCCACTGCATCGCGAAATGCGGCCGACGCCGGGCGATTCAAGCGTCCGCAGCATCTTTCAGGTCATGGTAGATGGATCCAAAGCTGATCTTCACATTCGCCCTGCTAGGCTGTTTTCGATGTCTGCGTCCTTGCCCGCTTCTGCCATGTCTGTAACACCTCTGCCGGCCCCGCCCCTTCCGGGCACCGAGGATCGCTGGGCGCTGTTTCTCGATGTCGACGGCACCTTGCTCGAGTTTGCCGACCGTCCCGACGAAGTGCGTGTCGAGCCTTCACTGTATGCCTTGCTCGCCGAACTCTATGCCGTGCTCGACGGCGCATTGGCCCTGGTCAGCGGCCGCAGCATGAACAGTCTCGATGCACTGTTCGGCACGCCCCCCTGGGCCATGGCCGGTCTCCACGGCTTGCAATTGCGCCACGCTAACGGGGAACAGCGTGAAACCCGAGTCAGCGCGAGCCGGCGCACTTTGGTGCTGCATACGGCGGAAACGCTGGCCCGCGCGTTTCCCGGGGTGCTGGTGGAGAACAAGGACCTAACCGTTGCCCTGCATACCCGCGGCGTTCCCGATCAGTTCGATGCGTTGAAGGCGGCCGTGAAGCACTTGCTGCCGGAGCTGCACGGTTATGAGTTGCAAGTCGGCAGCCAGGTGCTGGAACTGAAGCCGGTCGGCATGGACAAGGGCAAGGCGTTGGCTGAGCTGCTGGAGCGCGCGCCGTTTGCGGGTCGCCTGCCGGTTTACCTCGGCGACGACCTGACCGACGAATACGGCTTTGCCGCCACCAATCTCGAGAACGGCATCAGTGTCCGCGTGGGCGAAGGACGAGAGCCCAGTCTCGCCCAGTACAGCTTGCCGGGTCCGTCTTCCGCGCAGGCCTGGCTGTTCCGCGTTTTGAACGTGCTCAAGCAAGGAGTCCACCCTCATGCCTATCCGTTCGGAGGAGATGCTTAAATCACTTCAGGCTGGATCTGCCCAGGAGAGCCTGACCCTGGGTGTCATCGGCAACGGCAGCGTCGCTGCCTTGATCGATGGCTATGGCCGCATCGTGTGGTCCTGCCTGCCGCGTTTCGACAGTGACGCCAGCTTCTGCGCCTTGCTCTCACCGTCCGGTGAAGGCGGCGACTGGAGCATCGAACTGGAAGACGCCGTTCGCGCCGAACAGCACTATCTTCCCAACACGGCGGTGCTGGTCACGCGCATCTACGACCGCCAAGACAGCGCCATCGAGATCGTCGATTTCTCCCCGCGCCACCGCTCGCATGGCCGCTTCTATCACCCTGTGCTGCTGGCCCGCCGCGTACGGCCGATCCATGGCAGTCCGCGCATTCGCGTCCTGTTGCGCCCCCTGTGCGACTACGGCTCGCGCAAGCCGGAAACCAGCGCGGGCAGCAACCACATCCGCTATCTGCTGAGCGAAGTCACGCAACGACTGACCAGCGATGTGGCCGTGCCGCTGGTCGAGCGCGGCCTGTTTTTCCATCTCGACCGGCCGGCGCATTTCGTGTTCGGTCCTGACGAAACGCTCGCCACCTCTCCCGCCGACTTCATCCACACCGCGCTGGAATACACCATCGCCTATTGGCGCGAATGGGTGCGCAACCTGTCGGTGCCGTATGAATGGCAGGACGCCGTGATCCGCGCCGCCATCACGCTGAAGCTGTGCCAGTACGAAGCCACCGGCGCCATCGTGGCCGCACTCACCACCTCGATTCCCGAAGCACCGCACACCCAGCGCAACTGGGACTATCGCTATTGCTGGCTGCGCGACGCCGCCCTCACCGTGCGCGCGCTGAACCGGCTGGGCGCGACGCGCAGCATGGAGGAGTACATCCGCTACGTGTTCAACATCGTGTCTGCGGAAGACGACCACGAAATAGGCCCCGTCTTCGGCATCACGTTCGAACGCGAATTGCTCGAACGGGAGGCGACGGGACTTGCCGGCTATCGCGGCATGGGGCCGGTGCGCGTGGGCAACGATGCATGGCGCCAGCGCCAGAACGATGTCTACGGCTCGGTGGTATTGGCCTCGGCGCAGTTGTTCTTCGACCGCCGCCTGGAACATCCCGGCGACGAGCGCACCTTCCAGCGTCTCGAAGGCATGGGCCGCATGGCGCTGCGCATGGCTGAAGAATCCGACGCCGGCCTGTGGGAATTCCGTGGGCGCGCCGCCGTGCACACCTATTCCGCGGCCATGTGCTGGGCGGCCTGCGATCGCCTGGCACATATCGCGACTCAGCTCGGCGTGCCCGACCGCGCCCGCTACTGGCATGAGCAGGCGGTGCAACTGCATGCACGCATCATGGAGCGCGCATGGAACGAACGGCTGGGGCATTTTGTGGATGCCTATGACAGCGAACATCTCGATGCCAGCTTGCTGTTGCTGGCCGACATCGGTTTCGTGCGCGGCAAGGATCCGCGCTTCATCGCCACGGTCGACGCCATCGGCAAGGCGCTCGGCCGTGGCGACTATCTGTTCCGCTACATCGCGCCAGACGATTTCGGCACACCCGAAACCAGCTTCAACATCTGCACGTTCTGGTACATCGAAGCACTCGCCGCGACGGGGCGCAGGAAACGGGCGCGCATGATGTTCGAGCACATGCTGACCATGCGCAATCCACTGGGCCTGCTGTCGGAAGACATCGCGCCGGCCAGCGGCGAGCATTGGGGCAACTTCCCGCAAACCTATTCACTGGTTGGCCTGATCCAGACCGCGATGCGTTTGTCGCGCCGCTGGGAAGATGCGCTGTGAGCATGGCACCGCCATCGCGCGCGGGTCAGCTGATCGTGGTGTCCAACCGCGTGGCATTACCCAAGCAGACGGCCACCGGCGGGCTCGCATCCGCCATGCGCGAGGCGCTGCGGGAACGCGGCGGCCTGTGGTTCGGCTGGAGCGGCAAGATCGCCCGCCAGACCGCGAGCACGGTACACCACCGGCAGGACGGGCCGGTGCGCTACGCCACCATCGACCTCTCACGCAGCGACCACGACCATTTCTACGATGGTTACGCCAACCGCACACTATGGCCACTGCTGCATTATCGACCCGACCTTGTCGACTATAGCCGCGGCCATCTGGACGGCTATTTGCGTGTCAATAACGTGTTTGCCGAACGGCTTATCGACCTGATCGAACCGAATGACACGATCTGGGTGAATGATTACCACCTAATTCCATTGGCGGCGTTGCTGCGGCAACGCCGTATCAAGAACCGTATCGGCTTCTTCCTGCACACGCCGCTGCCGGCCGCCGGCCTGCTGATCGCCCTGCCGCGCCATCGCGAATTGCTGGAAACCCTTTCCAGCTACGACCTGATCGGCCTGCACACCGCGCGCGACTTGCGTTCGCTGGAGGAATACTTCGTGCACGAGACCGGCGCATCGTTAGGGCGTGGCCATCGTTTGCGCAGCAGCCAAGGCCGGCGATTTCGTGCAGGCATGTTTCCGATCGGCATCGACACAAAGCACGTGGCGCAGGATGCAGAACAGTCCGAATCGCTCGAAGAAATCGCCGATCTGCGCACTAGCCTGGAAGGCCGCGCACTGATTATCGGCGTCGACCGCCTGGACTATTCCAAGGGTCTGCCGCAACGCTTCCATGCCTACGCGCGGCTGCTCGAACGCGCACCGGAGCTGCACCGCCAGGTGAGCTTCCTGCAGATCGCACCGCCCTCGCGTACCACGGTGCCGGAGTACCGGCAGATCCGCCGCGAACTGGAACGTAGTGCCGGTCATATCAATGGCCTCTACGCAGCACCGGACTGGGTACCGATCCGCTACGTCAACAAGTCCTTTCCGCACAGCGTGCTCAGCGGCTACTACCGCAACGCCAAGGTCGGCCTGGTGACACCCATGCGCGACGGCATGAATCTGGTCGCCAAGGAATACGTCGCCAGCCAGGACCCGGAAAATCCCGGTGTGCTGGTGTTGTCGCGTTTTGCCGGCGCGGCGCAGGAACTGACCCAGGCACTGCTGGTGAATCCGGCGGATACCGAGGAAGTGGCCGACGCGTTGCAACAGGCGCTGAGCATGCCACTGGCGGAACGCCGCCAACGCTGGCGCGGCATGATGGATGTGTTGGAGCGGCATGACATCACCGCGTGGCGGCAGTCGTTTCTTGGAGCGCTGGCGGATTGACCGACCTTGTAGGAGCCCACCCTGTGGGCGAAACGGCCCGACAGGGCCGCTGTTGACCAGAGCGCGGCCCTATCGGGCCGTTTCGCCCACAGGGTGGGCTCCTACAAAAGCGTTGATCACTCCAGCCAGATCAACGTGGCGAAGCGTCCGCTTTGCGCGCCATCACGGCGATAGGAATAAAAGCGCGGGTCGGTCAGCGTATCGAATCCGCCGCCGTAGACCTGCAGGACGCCCGCTTGGGCCAGTCGCCGCCGTGCCAATCCAGCGAGATCGCACAACCAGTGCCCGGGCCGGGTCGGAGCGAAACAGCTCGCTGCGCCGCTGTCGCCATTCACGAAGGTGCTGCGCACTTCTTCGCCTACTTCGTAAGAAGCGGCGCCGATGCACGGCCCCAGCCAGGCCATCACATCAGCGGGCTCAGCCTGCATGTGCGCGACGGTGGCCTCCAACACGCCGGCCGCGAGGCCGCGCCAACCGGCGTGAGCGGCGGCGACCTCGCTGCCATCGATGGCGCAGAACAACACGGGCATGCAATCGGCGGTAAGGATCGCCAGCGGCTCGCCGATGCTGCGGGTGACCGATGCATCGGCGTTTGGCTCCGGATCGGACAGACTCGACGGATCACACTCGGCCACGTCGACGCCATGCACCTGCCGCAGCCAGTGCGGCGCGCGCGGCAGTTGCAGCGCGGACCGCACCGTTTCGCGATTCGCTGCCACCACTTCCGGCGTGTCGCCGCAGCGGCTGCCCAGGTTGAAGCGTTCGTACGGCGGCTGCGATACCCCCGGGCCCTGTCGCGTACTGACCGCCGCGCGCACACCGGGCGGCGCCGACCAGGCGGGTAACAGCCAACCCTCGAGCGTCGCCACCACTTCAGCTCCAGTCATCGGGATCGGCTTGCTGTGTATCCGCACGCAAGGCATCGATCAATTCCTGCTGGTCGGCCGGACGTGCCGCACTGAAGGACAGCGGTTCGTGACTGATGGGATGCTCGAAAGCCAGCCGTTCGGCATGCAGGGCCTGCCGGCGGAAACCGCGCAGCGCGGCGACCAGTTCCGGCGTGGCGCCCTTGGGCAGGCGCAGGCCGCCGCCGTAAAGCGGGTCGCCCACCAGTGGATGATTGATATGCGCCAGGTGCACGCGGATCTGATGAGTGCGCCCGGTTTCCAGGTTGCACTGAAGCAGGCTGTGCGCCCGGAAACGCTCGCGCAGGCGGTAGTGGGTGACGGCGTGCTTGCCGTCCTCCTCGTCGCGCACGGCCTGGCGCAGGCGGTCGCCCATGTGGCGGCCGATCGGCGCGTCTACCGTGCCGCCGGCCACCAGGGTGCCCAGCACCACGGCTTCGTATTGGCGCTCCACGTCGTGACGGGACAGCATCTCGACCAGGGCGGTGTGGGCCGCCAGGGTCTTGGCGACCACCATCAGGCCGGAGGTGTCCTTGTCCAGCCGATGCACGATGCCGCCGCGCGGCAACTCGGCCAGCTTCGGATCGTGATGCAGCAAGGCGTTCAGCAAGGTGCCGGCGGCGTTGCCGGCACCGGGATGCACCACCAGCCCGGCCGGCTTGTTCAGCACAAGGACGTATTCGTCCTCGTGGACGATCTCCAGCTCGATGGCCTCCGGGGCCAGCTCCACCTCGGCCTCCAGCTCCACCTCCAGCCGCACCTGCTCCCCGCCCCGCAACAGCTGGCGAGGTGGCGCCAGGGCGCCGTCCAGGGTCACCGCCCCGGCTTTGACCCAGGCCGTCAGGCGCGATCGAGAATATTCCGGGAACATCTCGGCCAAGGCCCGGTCGAAACGCCAACCTGCAGCGGACAGCGGCACGGTGGCTTCATGACGGATGGTCGTCATGACTGCCTGCCCGGGTGCCCGGCGGTTTCGGCTATCATCCCTTTTCGATCAAACATCTGAACCCTTTCTCATGCGCGTAACCAAGCTGCAGGCCCTCAAAGTACTCCTTGTGCTCGCCGTCACCGCTTCGATAAGCGCGTGCTCGTTGTTCGGCCACAAGAAGGACACCATCGACACCTTGCCGGTGGACAAGCTGTACGCCAACGCGCACAACTCGATGGAACACGCCGACTATGCGGCCTCGGCCAAGGCTTACCAGCGCCTGATCGCGCGCTTCCCGTCCGGCGACTACAACGAACAGGCCCAGCTCGATCTGGCCTATTCGCAGTACAAGGACAACCTGCCGGACGACGCTTACTCCACGATCAACCGCTTCATCAAGACGTATCCGACCCACAAACACGTGGATTATGCCTATTACTTGCGCGGCCTGATCAATTTCGATCGCACGGGTGGCTTTATCGAGCGCATCGTCCAGCGCAGCGAGTCGCAGGCGCGCCGCGACCAGGGCTACAACCTGCAGGCGTTCGACGACTTCTCCGAGCTGACCCGCCGCTTCCCGGACAGCGCCTACTCGGCCGATGCCCGTCAGCGCATGATCTACCTGCGCAACGTGTTGGCCCAGTACGAAGTCAACGTGGCCGAATTCTACCTGCGCAACAAGGCCTACGTCGCCTCGGCCGATCGCGCCCAGTACGTGATCGAGCACTACCAGCAGGCGCCGCAGACCGGCGACGCGCTGGCCATCCTCACCCGCAGCTACATCGGCCTGGAGCAGCCCAAGCTGGCCGAGCAAACGCGCCAGGTGCTGGCCCTGAACTATCCGAACCACCCGTATCTGACCGATGCCAAGTGGCCGCATGCACCATCCATCTTGCGCAAGATGGTGCCGTTCTCCGGTCACCACTAAGCCAGCCAGTTCCGATTAAAGAACGCCGCGATCCGCAAGGATCGCGGCGTTTTCTTGTTTGGAACATAGCGTTCAGCGCATGACACCGAGCAGTTCGCCGAACCGGCTGAAACCCGCCTTGCCGTAGACACGATCTTCGTTTTCGCGGGAGGTCATCAGGAACGGAAACTCCACGCCCTGCACCAGGGCGTGCTCGGCCAGCAACGCAGCCACCGCGCCACCAACACCACGACCGCGTGCGTCCGCATGCACGCCGATGGCAGCGATCTCGGTGACACCGTCGAGCGGCGGTGAGTAAAGGCCCGCACCCAACGCCGACTTGCTGCCACAGGCACGTGCCAGTGCGACTGCGCCGCCCTGATCGACCAGGAGCGACAACCGCTCCACATCCGTCTCGGTGGTCTCGGCCACACCGTAAGCCGCGTTCTGGACGTACGCGGCAGCGTGCAGATCCGCCTCACGCTCGGCCAACAACCACTCGACACCCGCCAGATCGCCGTCAGCCGCCAGGCTGGTTCGCGTGCAGGTCATCAGCGACAGCGGCGGCTCGGCCATGAACCCTGCCGACAGCAAGCACGGCAATACGGCGGGCGCCAGTTCGCCGATGTATTCCAGCCGCGGTGTTCGCTGACGGCTCTCGAACGACGCGATCAGCGCGGCGACCGCTGATGCGTCCAGCGCCGCTCCGTCGTCCGGTGTGGCGTAGTTGCGAGAAGGCTCGGCGCTGGCCGCGTCGAACGTGAGGGTGAAAGGCGCCAAGCGCATTTGGCCGCTCTGCAAACCCATGCGGGCACGCAGATAGGCGGAGACACGGCCCAGGGCCGTGCGGGTATGAATCGTCATAATGTGCACTCTGCTGGCGCCGCGAACGGCGCGCGGAATACCCGAAGCTCAGGCTCGGGAATGGGGCCGCGACAAGGCGACCGTCAGGCGTGCGTGGAAGTCGGCGAGGTAAGCGTCCGCTCGGAAAACGAGAGCGGCCTTAGCAGGCGACGAGCTGCCCGACAGCAGCGGTGGCGGGGTTGTGCGTAGCGATGACAATCATGGGCGCACCCTCCTTCGAGAACGAGTTTGGATCGTTCCAAGTCAGCCGCACGCTGTCAAGTGCGAATGGGCAGAGATTCAATAGTGAGGCGTGAGAAATGAGTGGTTCGTTGCCGAACACGAAACTCACTCCTCACCTCTCACGTCTCATTCCCCACTCAACGCCAACCCGAAGTGATGGGATAACGCCGCTCGCGTCCAAACGCGCGCGTGGTGACACGGGGCCCCGGCGCCGACTGACGACGCTTGAACTCATTGAGCAACACCAGGCGCACCACACGGCGCACAGTGTCGGCGTGGTAGCCCTGCCCGGCGATCTCCGCCTGCGACTGCTCGCCTTCGATGAAGCGAGCGAGGATGGCATCCAGCTCGTCGTAAGGTGGTAGTGAATCCTGGTCAGTCTGGTTGTCGCGCAACTCGGCGGAGGGCGGACGCTCGATCACCGCCGATGGAATCGCGTCGCCTTCGCCTAGACGCGCACTGTGCGTGTTGCGCCAGCGGGACAGCCGGTACACCACGGTCTTGTAGACATCCTTCAACGGCGCGTAGGCGCCGCACATGTCGCCATACAGCGTGGCGTAACCCACCGCCATCTCGCTCTTGTTGCCGGTCGCGAGCAGCAGGCGGCCATGTTTGTTGCTCAGCGCCATCAGCATCGCGCCGCGTGTGCGCGACTGCAGATTTTCCTCGGTGGTGTCGGCAGGCTTGCCGGCAAAGGCCGGGGTGAGCGCTTCGACGAAACTCTGGAATGTCTGTTCGATCGAAATGATGTGGTAGTCCACACCCAGCTGCTCGGCTTGCGCGCGGGCGCCATCCAACGACAGCTGCGAGGTGTAGCGCGAGGGCATCATCACCGCGGTGACCCGATGCGGCCCCAGGGCATCCACTGCCAGCGCCAAGGTCAGCGCCGAGTCGATGCCGCCGGAGAGTCCGAGCAGCACGCCCGGAAACCCGTTCTTGTCGATGTAGTCGCGAATGCCGCGCACCAGCGCGGCATAAAGCGTCGCTTCCGGCGCACGGTCCACCGTTTCCGGCCAGTTCTCGGCGTGCAGCGTGCGCGTGTCGGCATCGAACGTGGCCCATAGCAAGGCATCGACGAAGGCTGGCGCACGCGCAGCGATCTCTCCGTCGGCGTTCACCAGCAGCGAACCGCCGTCGTACACCACTTCGTCCTGGCCACCAATCAAGTTGAGATAGACGATGGCGCAGCCGGTTTCCTGCGCGCGGGCGCGCAGCACTGCTTCGCGCTCCATCTGCTTGGCGCTATCCCAGGGCGAGGCATTGATCACCACGATCAGCTCGGCCCCTGCTTTCGCGGCTTGCGCGGCCGGCTCCGGCTGCCAGATGTCTTCGCAGATCACGATGCCGACGCATACGCCTTCGATCACCGCCGTGGCGGCTTCGTGTCCCGGGCGAAAGTAGCGCTTGTCGTCGAACACACCGTAATTGGGCAGTGCCTGCTTGTGGGCGGTCAGTTCGATGCTGCCGCCGCGCAGCAGACTAGCGGCGTTGTAGACCTCACCCTCGCTGTGCGGGTGCCCGACCAGCGCGGCCACACCATTGGTGGCGCCGGCCAGCGCATGCAGCTCGCTGTCACAGGCAGCCAGAAAACTGGGGCGCAACAGCAGATCTTCCGGCGGATAGCCACTCAAGGTCAGCTCGGGGAACACCGCCAGATCTGCGCCGCCTTCGCGCGCCTGCGCCATCACATCGCCCACCCGGGCGGCGTTGGCCGCAACCGCGCCCACAGGGAAATCGAACTGCGCTAGCGCGAGGCGTAGGGTGGCCATGCCTTGGGGTCCGTGGCTGAAATGGCCTCATATGATACCCGAGCGCCTCACCGCCACCGTGCTCACCCCACGGGCTGAACCAGCAATAGCAAAGCCAAGGTGAGCATGAAAGCCGCGACCAGCACATCGAAGACGCGCCAGGCGATAGGGCTGCGGAATACCGGCAACAGCGCGCGGGCACCATAGCCCAGGGCCAGGAACCACAGCGCGCTCGCCGTGCATGCGCCCCACGCGAAGGCCCAGCGCCCCCGCCCGTCGTAATGCGTGGACAGACTGCCAAGCAGCACCACGGTATCGAGGTACACGTGCGGATTGAGCAAGGTGAAGCCCAGGCAGGCGAGGATCACGCGACGACGATCCGGCGTCCCGTTGCCTGCAGGTTGCAGGCCGCTTTCCCCGCGCCATGCCCGGCGCGCCGCCAGCACGCCGTAACTGGCCAGGAAGGCGGCGCCGGCAAAACGCAGCAACTGCAGCAGCCCCGGCTGGCTTTTCACCGCCAAGCCCATACCGCCCACGCCGAGCAGAATCAGGGCCACGTCAGCCAGTACGCAGACCAGCACCACCGAACCCACATGGCGCCGCTGCAATCCCTGGCGCAGCACAAAAGCATTCTGCGCACCGATGGCAATGATCAAACCTGCGCCGGCGGCGAGGCCAGCGAAATAGGCGGACGTCTGCATGGGGGAATCTCAATAACGAAGACGGGCAATGTCCGGCATTTCGTCAGTTCAGTAAAACTAATTATTCTTATCCAAGTTCAGTTCTACTAATGATGGAAAATCCTCGCCCGGACCACGCCAATGAGCCTGCTCAACCCCCAGCTGTCCGCCTTCGCCGCCGTACTCAGCGAAGGCAGTTTCGAGAATGCGGCACGACGCCTGTCGATCACCCCTTCTGCTATCTCGCAGCGCATCAAGGCGCTGGAAGATCGACTCGGCCAGGTGCTGATCCTTCGCCAATCGCCTTGCCGCGCCACACAGGCAGGGCAGCGCCTGCTACGCAGCGTGCAGCAAATGCAGCTGCTGGAAGCCGAAACGCTGGAAGATTTCGCCGTCGAACGAACCACGAAGACCAGCCCCACCACGGTGGTGATCGCCGTGAATGCGGATTCGCTGGCGACCTGGTTCCTTGGCGCGCTCGCCGAGCTGCATCAACAACACCAACTCCTGTTCGATGTACGCGTCGAGGATCAGGACCACTCCACCGACCTGCTACGCGACGGTTCCGTGCTCGGCGCCATCACGGCCGACGCGCACCCCGTGCAGGGCTGCACCGTGCGCAAGCTGGGTGTGATGCGATACCTGCCGGTGGCCTCGCCCGATTTCGTCGCGAGACACTTCGCCAAGGACCTCGACGCGACCTCGCTGGGGCAAGCGCCGATGCTGGTGTTCAACCGCAAGGACGCGCTGCAGTGGCGCTTCATGCGCAGCGTCACTCGTGCACGGCTGGCGCCGCCCATGCACTACCTGCCGTCGTCGACAGGCTTCGTGGAGGCCGCCGCACTCGGCCTCGGCTGGGCGATGGCGCCTGAGTCGATGTTGCAAAAGGCGCTGGCCGAAGGTGCCGTGCAAGCCATCGCACCCCATCGCTGGTTGGACGTGCCGCTGTACTGGCAGCACTGGTCGGTCCGCTCGGTAATGCTGGATCGGCTGACGAATGCCTTGATCGCCGCGGCGCGCCGGGATTTGCGTCCGCGCGGTTGAGCGCAGGCCATCACGTCATGGTTCCTCGCTTAAAGATTCCCCCACAACGGCCGACTTGCTTCAGTGAGTCCGCCCGACACATTGAACGGTCCACCCGCCCCATCGCATGCCCAAATACCTGCGTCTTGCCGCCACCCTATCGTTGATGTTCGCCACCCATCACATCGCTGCCGCTGAAGTCGCTTCGGTCGAGGTCAGCCTCGTTGTCCAGGAAAGCTGCCTGGTACGACAGGAAGCCCGGCCGGCCAGAACAGAGCCCGCGCCCACGGTCTCGTGCGATCTGGACTCTCCCTATCTGGTGCAGCCCAGCGCAACCCGTTCACACCTCCCATCGCGCGCTCCTGCCTCACCACAGACCATCGCACTCACGCCAAGCTTGTGGCAAGTGACGTTCTAAGCACACTCAGAACTCGATGGTGGCCGTAATGGTGTCGCTGTAATTGCCCGGCATGGGCGTGGTCTGAGCCGGCACGTTTCCATAGACCGTGATGGCCTGTGTGTTGCCAGTCCCGGTATTGGTGGCTCGACTGGTACCCCCGCTGCCATCACCCCATGCCACGGTATTCGCCAGATCGGTATAGAGCTGATAGTTCACCGAGCCGCCACCACCTTGTCGTTGCATGGTGCGCGCGGCGACATTGCCGCTGCCACCGCCATTGAGCGAGATGCGGTAGGCATCGCCATTCGTACACTGGACCGACAAGGTGCTGGTCGCGGAAAGCCCCGAACTCAAAACGCCCGCCGTACCGAAACTGAGCTTGCCGGCGCTGATGTTGCAGTTGTTCACCACCGTTGCGGTGGCGTTGAATGGAAAGGCCGTGGCGGGGGTGCTGATGGAACTGCAGGATGGCGCGGACAGCGTGTAGAACTGGTACGTCAGTGACGTCTGGGTGCCGCTGAAGCTCTGGCTATAGACCGTATTGCTGTTCGCCACCGATGGCACCGTCAACTGGTTCGCACCGATCAGCCCGTAATAGGTCACCGACTGGCCAGCGGTCGTGCCCAGCAGCGGCTTGGGAATGCTGAGGGAAATCGCTGTGGCGCTCGCCCCCCAGGACTGCGAATGGGCGCTGTCCAGATACAGGTCGTACTGCATCGTGTTGCTGCCATTGCTGAGCAAGCGCGGGCTCGATGCATTCAGATTCAAGCACACCTGCACGAAGGGCTGCGCCGAGATCAGTGGCCAGGTGCAGTTGACGGCAACCGTACTGGAGCCCGAAATCGCCGCGCCACTGATCGGGCTCACACTGCCAAAAGCGATGTCTGTCGGCGTGGCGGTGCAACTCTGCGCCTTCGCTGCGCCCGCCCATAGCAGCAGGCTCATCAGCAAGGCGAAGAAGACGACTTTCATGGCGTCGCCCCGGCTTGCCGCTTACACACCAGCGGGCCGATCACCAGCAACGAATGGTCGGCGGGTGCCTCATAGCGGAAGTTCACCGCGCAATGCCAGTCCGTGCCGTCGAGGCGCAGGTGATTTTCAGGGCGCAACTCGCTGATGAAGGTCAGCCCGTCGTAACCGACCACGGTGTCGGCGCCGCTCTCCTGGTGATGGACACGCGTGCCTGGTGGCAGCGACTGACCCTCGGCGTCGCGCAACAGGATCGATGCGGCGGCGTAGCGCGCCGTCGGGAAGCGCGCCAGCACGCCGGATTGCGCTTGCGGCACGGCGTTCAAAGCGGTGGCGTCCACGCGCATGTCGGGCGTCAGCCCCAGGCTGTCGATCGCCAGCAGGTTGTTCTGGTAAGCATTGAGATCCGGAACCAGCAGATGCCCGCCTTCATCGGTATGCCCGATAACGCGGTTCTCGTGCAGCACCGGCACGTTCGCGACACCATCCGTGGAAACCATGGCGAAGCCGTCGTAGATGCGTCGCGCCGACTGCAGGCTGCCATCCATCCAGACGACCGAGCCCAGCGCATCGACGGATGTCACCGTATGGCCGGCGGCCGACTGCACCAATCCGGTCAGCTGTCCCGCCGTACCGAGGTATTGCAGCTGCGCCTGGCGAAAGCCGATCCCGCCACTGCGTCCGTCCTGCACACCCCAGCCCCAGCCACCGGTGTAGTCGGCGGGGCGCAGCGCCTGCAGGTTGTAGTACGACCGCCCGCCTTGACTACCCACCAGCGCGCTGGCCGTCTGCTGGTTGTCCAGCGAAAGGTTGATGCTGAGGAAAACTCCACGGGATGCCGTGTGGGCGAAATCGCGATACGCACTGAGGTTCAGCGACAGGCGCCTCGCCATCGACCAAAGGTAGGACAACGAACCGATACGCGAGGCCGACACCCCTCGCTGCCGGAGCCCGATATAGCTCAAGGCGAGATTCTGTCCATCGGCGAACGGCAGAGAAAACGTGATCCGCTCCAGCGAGCGTGGCGGTGGCGAGCCATCGCGCGAGGCCAGATCACCGTAATCGCCATAGCTTCGCGTCACCCCCGTATCGATCGACAGACGGGGCAGAATCCATTGATAGCCGATACTCGCCTGGCTGCCTTGGAATCCGCTACCGCCACTCACGGCGATCGAACCACTGAGCACGCCATCCTGCCCCAGGCGAACCAGGGCGCCTATACCGCTATTGAGCAAACCGCTGGTGGCCTCCGCATGCGCTTCGAGCGTCAACGCATCGCTCATGCCGTGCCGCCAGGAGCCACTGCCAGCCAACTTCGGTGCATAGTCGAATGAGACCTCGCCGTAGCGGCGACGCAGGAAGCCCGCTTCCACGGCGTAACTGGAGAGTCCGTCGGACAGCATGCGCGTATCGATGTAGAGCGGCAGCGATGTAGTCACGCTGCGTCCCAACGCATCGCGCGTCACCAGTGTGGCCTGGCCGGCACCATGGATGCCGGGAGCACTGTTGAACACAAAGGGGCCGCTGGGCACGTCCACGCTGGCCCGACGCACGTTGTTGACGTACAGATCCACGGCGGAAGGCACTGCCGCGGAGCCGCTGAGCGACGGCAGCGGAAAAGTGATCAGATCAGGGCGCAGCGCGAAATTGCTGCGCCACTGAAATCCCGCAAAACGCACCGAGCGCGACCAGGCCAGCGAGGCGGTGATGGCATCGCCCAACTGCAACGTGCTCAGCGTGGCCGGATCGGATCGGCTCCAAGCCGTTTCGTAGCGCACATAACGACGACTGGCGTCGTTCGCATAGAACGTACCGGTGTTATTCAACACGCCCGATGGAGCGAAGTAGCGCAGCTCCGACCACAGCGCCAGCCGCGAGCCGCTGTCGTTTTGTAGATAAGCATCGTAATTGAGCAACAGACCGCGACCGGAGCTGGCTGCCGGGACGCTGGATAGCTGGCGAGCATCCACGACATACGGACGCCGCCATCGATCCGGCACGCTCAGCTCGACCCGCTGCGCGGCCGTGTCATAGCGATAACGCAGGCCATCGATGGCATTCAATGCAACCTCGCTCGACGGCTCCGCGCCTAGCTTGCCGATGTCGATGCCGATCGCGGAGAGATCCCGCGCACTGCATGACAAGGCATCGCCAGTGGCCTGAAAGCGCAAGAGTTGCCCCGTGGGCTGACCGTTGAGCACCACCTCCAGGTACACCTCCTGCGGCTGGCTCATACCGAGTGCGAGCGACTCGGGAACATCACCTCCCCAAGCCCGGCCAGCCACCATCATCGGTGCCAACAGGACGAGCACGCAGCCATGTAGCGTCCGGATGCCGCGACGCCGCTCATTGGTGTGGTGTCGCGCATGCCCATGGCCTGGTCTGCGCGCCATGGGTATGGATCACCGCTGAGGATCGACACTCAGCTCCGCCTCTGCGGGCTGCGCATTGATATTCGCGCGAATCTTCAAGGGCGCCTGCAAGGCGATGCCTTCCTCCAGCGCTATTCGCCATTGCCGGGTCTTTCCGGCAAGCGCATAGCCCAGCAACCCGCGATTGATCGGATGAAGCTTGCCGTCGGCGGTGACCAGTTGCACCGCACTCAGCTGTCCTCGCCGACTACCTCGATTGCTTACCCGCAGCAGCCATCCCTGCGCATCGCGCTGGATACTCCAGGCGAGTTGCAGCGCACCTGGCTGGCCGGGCGGCTCGACAAACACAGGCACCGAGTAACGCAGGCGAATGGTGACGCCATTGGTCGTTGCACTTTCGGGGCTGGGGATCTCATCGACCAGCACGCGATAACTGTGCTCAGCCGAGATGTCGGCCGCATCGCGACGGATCAACCGCACCAGTTGCTCGCCTCGCGATGGAATGCGGATCAACGGCGGACTCGCGACGACCTCTTCGGTAGGTTCGAGCACATCGTCGTCACCGGTCTGATCCCAGCGGAACACGCGCACCTGACCGTACAAAGGCTGATCGCCCGGATTGCGCAAACGGATGCCGGCTGCATTCTGCCCCGCCTGCAGGTCCACCATCACCGGTGAGATCTGCAGCGAAGACGCATGCACGGCCAGCCCTGCAGCCAATGTCAGCGTGATGCCTAGAGCGATCCGTCGCACGGTCGGCGGCGCGTCAGAAATAGACTGTCGCGGTGACCGTGGTCTGGTAGGTGTCGGGCTTTGGCGTGACCTGGGTCGGCACCTGCCCATACACATTGATGGACTGCGCCGAGCCGTTACCGGTGCCGGCCACGGTGTTGGTGCCCTGGGTGTTGCCCCATACCGTGCTATGGCCAGAATCCTGATAGAGCTCGAAGTCCACCGTGGTGCCGGTATTGCCCGTAGCGGTACCGGCCAGCAGGCGGGCGGCCACGGTGGATCCCGAGACCGTACCGGCGTCCAGGCCCACGTTGTACGGCGTGGTGTTGGTGCAGGTAACCGATACCGTGGTCTGCTGATTGACGGCCGCGGTCAGCGCACCCTGGGTGCCGAAGCTCAGCGGATTGGCGGTGATCGCGCAATTCGCTTGCAAGATCAGGGTGACGGTGAATGTCGCTGTGCCAGTGCCATTGCTATAGGTAGCGGCATCGGCCAACGGAGCGGCGGAACCAGCCAAAGCGGCCGCGAAACATGCGGAACAGAGCTGCCAGCGCTTCATGAATCCCCCCAAGGGTTGCGGTGAAGAGCGATGCTTCTGCTTTCGGGCGGCGGCGTTCGATACCCCCGGAATCTACGCTGCGCGTATGTGTAGACCCCTCAATGTCAACGCGGTGCATACATCCGAATCTTTAGAGCCTGTTTCGGAACGCCTCAGAAAAAAGGGCCGCATCGCTGCGGCCCTTGTTCATTCAAGCATGTTCAACCGAGCATGCTCGATCGATCGTGACGATCGACTTACTTCATCAGCTTCGCGAGCGTCTTGCCCAGATCGGCAGGCGACTTCACCGTGGTGACGCCCGCCTTCTCCAGCGCAGCGAACTTCGCCGCCGCGGTGCCCTTGCCACCGGAGATGATCGCGCCGGCATGGCCCATGCGCTTGCCGGCCGGAGCCGAAGCGCCCGCGATGAACGACACCACCGGCTTCTTGACGTACTCGCCGATGAACTCGGCGGCGTCTTCCTCGGCGCTGCCGCCGATCTCGCCGACCATGATGATGCCTTCGGTCTGCGGATCGTCCTGGAACAGCTTCAGGCAGTCGATGAAGCTGAGGCCGTTGATCGGATCGCCGCCGATGCCGATGCAGGTCGACTGACCCAGGCCTTCGTTGGTGGTCTGGAACACGGCTTCATAGGTCAGCGTGCCGGAGCGCGACACGATACCGACCTTGCCCGGCTTGTGGATGTGACCCGGCATGATGCCGATCTTGCACTCGCCCGGGGTGATGACGCCGGGGCAGTTCGGACCGATCAGTACGGTTTCCGGATGCTGCTGCAGCACGTTCTTCACGCGCAGCATGTCGAGCACCGGGATGCCCTCGGTGATCGCCACGATCACGCGGATGCCCGCATCGATGGCTTCCAGGATCGAGTCGGCCGCGAACGGCGGCGGCACGAAGATCACCGACGCGTCGGCGCCGGTTTCGTCCACGGCATCAGCAACGCTGTTGAAGACCGGCAGGCCGATGTGCTGGCTGCCGCCCTTGCCCGGAGTGACGCCGCCCACGATCTTGGTGCCGTAGTCCAGCGCCTGCTGTGCATGGAAGGTGCCCTGCTGGCCGGTGAAGCCCTGCACGATCACCTTGGTGTTCTTGTTGACCAAAACGCTCATTCGATTGCTCCTCAGGCCTTGGCCGCAGCCACGGCTTTCTGCGCCGCGTCGTTGAGATCATCGGCCGGCGTGATCGCCAAGCCGGAGTTGGCCAGCAGTTCGCGGCCCAGCTCGACATTGGTGCCCTGCAGGCGCACCACTACGGGGATGGTCAGGCCCACTTCCTTCACCGCGGCGATGATGCCCTCGGCAATCATGTCGCAGCGGACGATACCGCCGAAGATGTTGACCAGGATCGCCTTCACCTTGTCGGAGGACGTGATGAGCTTGAACGCCTCGGTGACGCGCTCCTTGGTGGCACCGCCGCCCACGTCGAGGAAGTTGGCCGGCTCACCGCCTGCCAGCTTGATCACGTCCATGGTGGCCATGGCCAGACCGGCGCCGTTGACCATGCAGCCGATGGTGCCGTCCATGGTCACGTAGTTGAGGTTGTGCTGCACGGCAGCGGCCTCGGCGGCGTCTTCCTGGGTCAGGTCGCGCATGGCGGCCAGATCGGCGTGACGGAACTCGGCGTTGTCGTCGGAATTGACCTTGCCGTCGAGCGCGGCGAGGTTGCCGTCCTCGAGGATGGCGAGCGGGTTCAGCTCAACCAGGGCCAGGTCCTTCTCGTTGAACAGCTTGTACAGGCCCAGCATGATCTTGGTCAGCTGCGTGACCTGCTTCGGATTGAGGTCCATCGCGAAGCCGAGCTGGCGGCACTGGTACGGCTGCAGACCTTCGACGAAATCCACCACGATGGTGTGGATGTCTTCCGGGGTGTCCTTGGCGACCTGCTCGATGTCCACGCCGCCGTGCTTGGAAGCGATGAACGACACCGACTTGGTATCGCGGTCCACCAGGATCGACAGGTACAGCTCTTTGGCGATGTTGGTGGCGTCGGTGACCAGCACCAGGTTCACCGGCAGCGCACGGCCGGCGGACTGGTAGGTCTCCATGTTGGTGCCGAGCATGCCCTTGGCGGCAGCACGGACGTCATCGAGGCTCCTGCAGAACTTCACGCCGCCGGCCTTGCCGCGGCCACCTGCATGAATCTGCGCCTTGACCATCCACTGGGTGCCACCGAGATGCTTGGCGGCGTCGACGGCGGCGTCGGGAGAGTTGGCAATCTTGCCCGGGGGTACGGCGATGCCGTACTTCGCGAACAATTCTTTAGCCTGGTACTCGTGGAAATTCATTCGATACCTCGAGCGAACGGGGAAAAACATGGCGACCGCGCCCAGATAGCCTGGGCGGGCATGGGGGAGCGGACGGCGAACGGACACTATGTCTGTATGCGCTACCGGCATGCATTGCCACCGCCATGCATCAACATGACGAAAACTGCGCAATACGGCCGGGTATTTTCGCGGAAGCGGGCTCCGATGGAAAGGGGCGAATCCTTGAGACGTCGTCTCAGAGGGGCTGCAACACACGTGGCCGGCGCTGGCTCGCCCTACCCCGCCATCCTGGCGAAAGCCGAAATGGACGAAGCAGGAAAGATTGGCTCCAGCCCCTTTAAACCCTCTCCATCGACGGCCAAAGGCGCGTCTATACTGGCCACCAACCGTGTTCCCGCCCTCTTCGAGAGTGCCAGGCCAAGTGCCCTATACCGCGCCCCCCGCTTTCGTCCATCCTCGCACGGCCACTGAAGCGGTGCGGCACGAGCTGTTCTTCCTCAATTATTTCCGGCTGGCCCAGGCGCTGATCTATGCCGGCCTGGCCTTCAGCCCGCCAGCGCTGGGCTGGCCCCGGATGGGCGACACCAACTTCGCCCGCATCGTGGCACTGGCTTATCTGGCCTTCGCGATCGTCAACATCGGCTTGACCCGGCGCGCCATGCCATGGACCAAGCTGGTCGCCTCCGCGTCACTGGTCGTGGACGTGGTGGTCGCCGTGCTGGCCGTCGGCGCGATGCAGGACGCGCGCATCGGTATCGCCATGATGCTGGCGGTGAACCTGGCGGCGGCCGCCTTGCTGCTGCCGCTGCGCCTGGCCTTGTTCTTTGCCGCGCTGGCCACCCTGGGCATGCTCGGTCATTCGCTGCTGAGTACGCGGACCGACAGCGCCATCACCGACCAACAGCTGCTCGAATCGAGCCTGTTCGGCCTGGCCTACTTCGCCATCACCATGCTGTGTTACGTGCTCAGCCGGCAGCTGCGCGCAACTGAGGCGTTGGCCGAGCAGCGCAGCATCGACCTGGCGAGCCTGGCCCAGGTCAACGAGCTTATCATTCGCCGCATGAAGACCGGCGTGCTGCTGGTGGACGACGCCAACCGCATTCACCAGATCAACGAATCGGCGTGGATGCTGCTGGGCAACCCCACCGCCGAACAGCGCGACCTGGGCCGGGTGGCGCCGGAGCTGTCGCGGCGGCTCTACCACTGGATCACCTCAGGCAAGCTGGACGAGACCGCCACCCAGCTCGCCGATGGCGTGCCGGAAGTGGTGCCGCGCTTTAGCCGTCTCGCGCCGAATGACGACTCGCACGTACTGATCTTCCTGGACGACACCTCGCTGGTGTCGCGCCGCGCCGAGGAACTCACGCTCAGTTCGCTGGGCCGGCTGTCAGCATCGATCGCTCACGAGATCCGCAACCCGCTGGCGGCCATCCGCTATTCCGCGCAGCTACTGGCCGAATCGCACGATCTCGGGCCCACCGACCACCGTATGGTGGAAATCATCAACAACCACTGCGTGCGCCTCAACGAGATCATCGAAAACATCCTGCAGCTGTCGCGGCGCGAGCGCTCGCGTCCGGAAACGCTGGACCTGGGTCGCTGGGCTCAAGGCTTCGTCGATGAATATCGCCAGGGCAACGACCTCGGCAGCGACACCTTGCGTGTGATCAGCAATGGCAACGAGCCCGTAGCCGCGGTGGCCGACCCGCAGCAGTTGCAGCAGGTCATGTGGAATCTGGTGCAAAACGCCCTGCGCTATGGGCGCATGCCGGGTGAAGCGGCGCGGGTGATGGTGGTGGCGCGGCATGGCGAGCATGGCGTGCCCATCCTCGAGGTGATCGACCGCGGCCCAGGCATCGCGCCCAAAGTGGCCGCGCAGATCTTCGAGCCGTTCTACACCACGCACGAATACGGCACCGGGCTCGGCCTTTATCTGGCGCGCCAGATGAGCGAGGCGAATCAAGCCGCGCTGGAATACGTGCGCGTGGCCGGCGGCGGCAGCTGTTTCCGATTGGTGCTCACGCCGCCCGCCCGTGGTCCGGGCGACCCAGGCACCTCAAGTAGCGGAGAAGTCAGGTCGCGCGAACGATCAAACTGATCGGCAGCACCACCTCGTCGTGGATCAGCGCCAGCCTTTGCCCCCCGGGAGGGGGGCGGGTATCCTAGCCCGGACTACAGCCCAGCATGACGACATGAGCCAACAGACCGTTCTGGTCATCGACGACGAACGCGATATTCGCGAACTGCTTACCATCACCCTGGGTCGCATGGACCTGCAGGTGGATGCCGTAGGCACCGTAACCGATGCGCGGCGTGCGCTGGAGGAGCGTAGCTACGATCTCTGCTTCACCGACATGCGCCTGCCCGACGGCAACGGGCATGAGGTAATCGAGCTGATCGCTACCAAGCATCCCGATACGCCGGTGGCCATGATCACCGCCTATGGCAATGTCGATGCCGCCGTGAACGCGCTGAAGGCAGGCGCGTTCGACTTCGTCTCCAAGCCCGTCGACATTCAAATGCTGCGCCAGCTGGTGCGCACGGCGTTGCGCCTGACCGAAGAAAAGCGCAGCGGCGGCGCCACCGCCAAAACCGGCAACTCCAGCGATCGCCTGATCGGCGACTCGCCTGCCGTGCAGCAAGTGCGCGCCACCATCACCAAACTCGCGCGCAACCAGGCGCCGGTATACATCGCCGGCGAATCCGGCGTGGGCAAGGAACTGGTGGCCCGCCTGATCCACGAGCAGGGCCCGCGCGCCAATGGCCCGTTCGTGCCGGTCAACTGCGGTGCGATTCCGTCGGAACTGATGGAAAGCGAATTTTTCGGTCATCGCAAAGGCAGCTTCACCGGCGCGGTGAGCGACAAGGAAGGCCTGTTCCAGGCCGCCAACGGCGGCACCCTGTTCCTCGACGAAGTCGCCGAACTGCCCTTGCACATGCAGGTGAAACTGCTGCGCGCGATCCAGGAAAAAGCCGTGCGCTCGATTGGCGCGCGCGAGGAAATCCCGGTCGACGTACGCATCCTATCGGCCACACACAAAAACCTTGCGGCACTGGTCGAGCAAGGCGAGTTCCGCCAGGACCTGTTCTACCGCATCAACGTCATCGAACTGCGCGTGCCGCCTCTACGCGAGCGCCGCGGCGACGTCCCGCTGCTGTCCAACTACATCCTGCGCCAGCTGGCGGCCAAAAGCGGCGGCGCCCCCGGCAGCCTGCTGCCCAACGCCCAGCAAGCGCTGGAAGGCTACGACTTCCCCGGCAACGTGCGCGAACTGGAGAACATCCTCGAACGCGCCATGGCCATGTGCGACGGCGACCAGATCGACACCATCGATCTGATGCTGCCGCAGCGCACGCCTCGCGCCACCGAACATGCCGCATCGCACACCGTCAACGCACACCACTCCGCGGCCACACCCGCACCGAACGCCCCCGCACCGGCGCCCTCCGCCGATGGCGGCCTCGACGACTACATCAGCAACATCGAACGCACCGCCATCATCAAAGCGCTCGAAGAATCCCGCTACAACAAAACCGCCGCCGCAAAGAAACTCGGCATCACCTTCCGCGCGCTGCGGTACAAGCTGAAGAAACTCGGCATCGACTAACCCGCACACAAATCGATGGACAAAAAAGCGCACGCCAAACGTGCGCTTTTTTTTTGCGCGCAAAGCGCGCCGCTCCCGCTCTTGATCTCCGGGTCCCCTGTGCAGCGGTGAGGGCTGGACGATCAGGCCCGCAGGGGCATGGGCACGGATGCCCATGCCTTTTCGACACGACAGGGACGTCGTGTCGAAAAGCCCGGCCAGACCTCACGGACTCGGAGGGCGAAGCCCGCAGAGCGCGGAACCGGGGTGGCCTCTCTTTTGGTTACTTTTCTCTGGCCAAACAGAGAAAAGTGACCCGGCCTCCGGCAGGAGGACGGAAGCCCGCGGCAGGCGAGCCAGGTCGCGATAACGCGAACATTAAACGGCAACGCCACTGGACCCCGGCCTGCGCCGGGGTGACGAAATAGAAGTGGCGTCTCGAGCACCCGCCCCTCACCCCAACCCTCTCCCCAACGGGGAGAGGGAGCCCACATTGATGCGGCACTCAATTCAATCCGCCCCAGGCAACCCACCCGCCTCACTCGCCACCAACGCCTCCCGCAACGTCTTCAACAAGCGGAAAGTCGAAACCGGCTTATCCACCAGATAGAGATGCTCCATCCCCGGAATCTCATCCAACTCTGGCGGCGCATCCGGTCGCGCCAGCAACAACACAGCATTCCGATAACCATGTTCGATCAGCGCCGCCAGCGTACGCACGCCCGTGAACAGGTTCATGTCGGCATCCATCACCACCAGATCGGGCATGCCGTGCGCCTCGATCCATTGCAACGCGGCGGTGCCGCTCTGGCTCGCGTGCGTCTGATAGCCCCAGGCGTCGAGCGTATCCACCAACAGCGACAGCTGCGCCGCCTCCTCCACCACCACCAGCACGCGCTCGGCCTCGCCCTGCAGATGACTGCTATCGCTTTCGACCGCCTCATTGGCGAGTTCGATCAGCGGGAGGTACAGATGAAAGCTCGTGCCGAGCCCGGGGGTACTTTCCACTCGCATCACGCCGCCGTGACTGGTGACGATGCGCTGGCACGATGGCAGGCCGAGCCCGGTGCCGGTCTCCTTCGTGGTGAAGAAGGGTTCGTACAGGCGGCTCATCACTTCGCTGTCCATTCCCACGCCCGTATCGATCACGCTCAACCGCAAGTAACGGCAGTCGTCCGACACCTCTCCGTCCTCAAAGAACTCCGGCGGCAGGACGATCTGTGCGGTCTCGACACGTAGCCGGCCGCCGGCAGGCATGGCCTGGATAGCGTTGAGGCAAAGGTTGAGCAGACATTGCTGCAGCTCCGTGTGGTTGCCCGAAAAACTGAGTTCCGGATCATCCACGGCGATTTCCAGCGAGACCGACTTTGGCACGCTACCTTGCAGCAACAGATCAAGCGCATCGAGCAGGCCGCCGAGACGCACCTGTTCGGCGCGGCGCGCGCCACGCGCGAACGACAGCATGGACTGCACCATCTCCAGCCCGCGTTTGCCGCAGTCGCGCACCAGGTTGCCCAGACGCGCCAGGCGCGGGTCGTCCTGGTAATCCTGCAGGCTCTCGCCCGCCAGCAGCAGCGGTTGCAGCAGGTTGCGCAAGTCGTGGCTGAGTCCGCCGGCGAGCATCGCCAGACTCTCGAAGCGCTGCGCGCGGATCAGCTCTGCTTCGGCACGCCGCTGTGCGCGCTGCACCTCGGCCTCGCGCAAGGCACGCCGCACTGCGCTGGCCAGGCGGGCCGGATTGTGTTTGAGGATGTAGTCGGTGGCGCCGTTGCGCAGCGCCTTGATGGCGGCCTCTTCACCCAGCGTGGCCGAGACGTAGATGAAAGGCAGGTCGCGATCGCGGTCGCGCAGCAGTTCCAGCGCACGTTCGCCGGAAAACCCCGGCATGCTGAGGTCGGACAGCACGATGTGCGGCTTGAACTGTTCCAACTCCTGGAGGTAACCCGCCTCGTCGTCGACCAGACGCACGTCGAAGTCGATCGCGTCGGCATCCAACTCGGACAGCACCAGCTCAGCATCGGGCTGGCTGTCCTCGATCTGCAGCACGCGTATCTTCGGCAACGACAAATTCGACTTGTCCGGCATCTGAAACCACTCTCCACGTCCGTGCCTTGCATGGACGACTCAGGACCTGCTCAATCCCCTTCGGGCCCCTGATTCAGCACCGCCCAGAACTGGCCCAGGGTGTGCACCGCATCGAAGAACTGATCGACGTCGACCGGCTTGATCACATAGGCATTCACACCCAGGTCCCAACTATGCGCCAGGTCGCGCTCCTCGCGCGAAGACGACAGGATCACCACCGGCACGCGCCGCAAGCGCTCATCGGCGCGCATCTGGGTCAGCACCTCCAGCCCATCCATGCGCGGCATCTTGATATCCAGCAGCACTACCGCGGGATCTAATGGTTCACGGTTCGCCCAGTCGCCGCGGCAATAGAGATAGTCCATGCAGTCGACGCCGTCTTCCACATGCACCACCGGGTTGGCGAGATTCGCGCCGTGCAGGGCCTCCATCGACATCTCGGCGTCGGCCAGGCTGTCCTCCACCAACAAAATGGTGCGTATGTGGCGATGCTTCATTGCCGTTCCTGCGCAAAAGCGTCTGCCAGGTCGGAGGCAGGCAAGGTGAAATGGAAACGCGCGCCCTGCCCTGACTGCGCGTCCGCCCATACCTTGCCGCCATGACGCAGGACAATGCGTCGCACGTTGGCCAGGCCAATGCCGTTACCTGGGAATTCCGATGCCCGGTGCAGGCGCTGGAACACACCAAACAACTTGCCCGCGTATTGCATGTCGAAACCGGCGCCGTTGTCGCTCACCACGAATTCGTAGTCGCCGTTGCCGCTGCGGTGCATGTCCACATGAATGCGCGCGACCTCGCACTTGCCGGTGTATTTCACTGCATTGCCCAGCAGGTTCTGCCATACCGTGCGAAGCATGTTCTCGTCGCCGATCACAATGGGCAGCGGCGCCATGGACCACTGGATGCGCCGGCCATGCACTTCCGATTCGGCCAGCACGCGCGCTTCCTCCACCAGCGATTGCATGTCCACCGGCTGCAGACGCAACGCGCCGCGACCAAGGCGCGAGAACACCAGCAGGTCCTCGATCAGCAACGCCATGCGGCGGGCCGCGTCGCTGATGACCTCGATGTAGTGCCGCGTCTTTTCGTCCGCCTGCTCGCCCAGATGTTGGTCCAGCTTGCTGGCGAAGCCGGCGATGTGCCGCAGCGGCGCGCGCAAGTCGTGCGAGACGGAATAGCTGAAGGCCTCCAGCTCGCGATTGACGTCGGAGACCTGCGCCACCTTGCCTTCCAGCTGGCGGTTGAGCTCCTTCACTTGCTGCTCGACCAAGGCGCGCGCCGTAACGTCGCTCACCGTCAATAGCAAGACAGGATCGCCACCGCCATCCTGTTGCAGGCGGCGGGCGTTGATCACCACGTGGCGATCGACGCCATCCACCGTGCGTTGGATCAGCTCGTAATCCCACAGCTCGCGGTCGAGTAGCAACACATCGTTGAGCCGTTGCAACAGCGCGCTGTCGCGCCAGGCACCCTCGCCGATCTCGGTCAACGCAAGCGATTTCCGCTGGGTCGGCGGCAAGCCGTAGAGCTCCCCGAAGGCCGCATTCACCAACAAGGTGCCGAGCTTGGCATCGAGCAGGGCAATGGGCTCGCGCACCGCCTGTACGATCAGCTGCGAACGCTGCACTGCCTGCCCTTCGCGCGCCTCGGCGCGCAGACGGCGGCTGATCTGCCGTTCCGAAACGATCACCACAATGGCCAGCAACAGGATCTGCGCGGCAGCGGTGATCGACAACGCCAGGCTGCTGTTGAACGAAGCTTGCTTCGCTTCGTTGCGGCGCGCCAGCAAGATGGCGTCCTCGCTTTGCACGATGCCTTCGATCAGGTCGTCCATCTTGAACAGCGTGCCGGAATCGCGCAGGGCATCACCAGCGCCGCGGATATCGCCGTGCTGGAAACGCAGCATGGCCTGATCCGTCAGCGCGAGGCGACCGGTCACTGTGCTGCCGAGCGCACCGATGCGTGCCTGCTGATCGGCGCTGTCACGCGTCATGTCTCGCAACTGCGCCAGCAGGCCGGGAATGTCCTTGCCGGCGCGATTGGCGCGCAATTGCACCTGCGGGTTGTCATCGCCACCGAGCAGGCGATACATCGCCGCTTCGCCATCGCGGGTGACATAGGCGATGCGATAGGTGAGCGATTTCACCTCGGAGGAGTGCGTCACCCGCGCGTTTGCCTCGAGGGCATCGCGGGCGCCGCTGCGCGTGACGATATAAGGCAGCGCGACGATCACCAGCACAGCAAACAGCAGCCCGCCCAGGCGCCAACGCAAGGCGACCCGGTCCCTCATCCGCGGACGGGTGGCCGACGCGAGTTTCCACGATGGGTGTGGCATGCGGAGCATGGTTACAGAATCGTCTTATGGCTGCCAGCAGGTTATCTCCCCCTCAGTTCCGTGGAGAGGGCCCGTCTGCACGCAAACCTCCCCCTGTAGGAGCGCACCCTGTGCGCGACAAACCGGCAGGACTGCCGGTTTGCACGGCGAAGCCGCCCGCAGGGCGAGGGCCATGGATGGCCCGAGTGAAACGGTCCGATAGGGCCGTGCTCCACGGTCCAACAGCTGCCCTGCTAGCGCAGGGCTTTCGCGCACAAGGTGCGCTCCTACACGAGCTCCTACGCGCTATCAGGGCTGGTAGGCGCTCATCGAGCTGGGACGTGCGGCCGCCGACTGACCCCACGCGCGGTTCGGCTCGGCCTGCATGCTGAAGTGCAGTTCGCCGCCAGCGAGGATGTCGCCGTGGCGGAGGAAGACGCGGTCCAGTGGTTTGCCGTTGAGGGTGACGGCACCGACGTAGGGATGGGCGTCATCCAACGGGGAGGCGGTGACGGTGAAGGTCTTGCCATCCGCCAGGTTCAACGTGGCGCGCGCGAGGAAGGGGCGGCCGATGGCGTATTCGTCGCTGGCGGGAGTGACGGGATAGAAGCCGAGGGCGGTGAAGATGTACCAGGCGGACATTTGGCCGAGGTCGTCGTTGCCGGCGAGTCCATCCGGGCGCGGTGCGTACTGGCTGTCCATGATCTGCTTGAGGCGTTTCTGCGTTTGCCAGGGGGCACCGGCGTAGTCGTAAAGGTAGGCGAGGTGGTGGCTGGGTTCGTTGCCGTGGGCGTACCAGCCGATCAAGCCGGTGATGTCTTCCACGTGGGCGAAGCGCGTGGGGTCGACTTTGGCGTCGAATACGCTGTCGAGTTTGGCGACGAAGGGTGCGTCGCCACCCATCGCGGCGACCAAGCCGGCCACGTCCTGCGGCACGTACCAGGAGTACTGCCACGCATTGCCTTCGGTGTAGTCGCTGCCATAGCCAGCGACATCCGGGTCGAACGGTTCGCGGAAGGCGCCGTCGGTCTTGCGGGCGCGCATGAAGCGGGTCTTTGGATCGTAGGCGTTACGCCAGTTGCCAGCGCGTTGGTTGTAGGTCGCCGCGATGTCGCCGCGGCCCATGGCCTTTGCCATCTGTGCGATGGACCAGTCGTCGTAGGCATACTCCAGCGTCTTGGAGGCGCCTTCGGGTTCTTTGTCGATCGGCACGTAGCCGAGCTTCATGTAGTCACCGAGGCCGCCATAGGGTGCGTAGGTGGCGCTGGCCACCATCGCCTTCATGGCCGCATCGGGATCGAAACCGCGGATGCCTTTGACGTAGGCATCGGCGATCACCGGCACAGCGTGGTAACCGATCATGCACCACGTCTCCAGGCCCTGGTACGCCCATACCGGCAGGATGCCGAATGGGCTCGCTTCGCGCGCGGCGATCAGCGAGCGCACGAAATCGACACTGCGCTTGGGCTGCAGCAACACCATCAGCGGCTGCTGCGCGCGGTACACATCCCACAGCGACCAGGTGGAATGGAACTCGAACCCCTCGGCGCGATGCACGGCATGGTCCGGGCCGCGATAGTCGCCGTTGACGTCCATGCTCAGCGTGGGCGACAGCATGGCGTGGTACAGCGAGGTGTAGAAGCTGGTGCGCTCGGGCTTGGGCGCGTCGATGTCGATCACCGCCAAGGCTTTATCCCAGGCATGGCGCGCCTCGGCGCGGCGGGCGTCGAAATCCCAGCCCTGGCCTTCGCTGTCGAGGTTGCCGATGGCGTTGGCCTCGCTCACCGACGAGATGGCCACTTTCACACCCAGCGGCTGCTTCAGCTGGCCGAAGTCGAACACGCCGACCAAGGCGCGCCCTTGCTGCGCGTCCTTGTCTTCCGCCTCATAGCCCGGCCCCTTGAAACCCTTGTACGCCACGTCGCTTTCGCGATCGAACAAGCGACGCGACGACAGCGGCTGGGAGAAACGCATGGCGAAGCACAGTTCGCGGCCGGGCGCCCAGCCGCGCGTCTGCCGGCATCCGGTGACGGTGCCGTCCTCGTGCACGCGCAAGCTCGACCACAGCACCTTGCCCGGGTAGTCGTAGATGCTGGGACGCAGGTCGAGCAGAAGATGCGCCGGCTTGCCCGCCGGGAAGGTATAGCGGTGCCAGCCAATGCGACGGCCGGCGGTGAGTTCGGCGCGCACGCCGTAGTCGCTCAGGGTGACGGCGTAGTAACCGGCCTCCACTGTTTCGCTGTCGTGGCTGAAGCGCGAGCGGTAGCCGCTGCCCGGCTTGGCGGCGTCGCCCGGCTCCAGCCGCACCTCGCCAGCGATCGGCATCACCAGCACATCGCCCAGGTCCGAATGGCCCGAGCCGGAGAAATGGGTGTGCGAGAAGCCGAGCAGGCTGCTGTCGCCGTACTGGTAGCCGGCCGCCCATTTATAGGCGTGCTTGAAGTCCGGCATGGCGGTGTCGGGGGAAAGCTGGATCATGCCGAACGGCATCGTTGCGCCGGGGAAGGTGTGCCCGTCACCGCCGGTGCCTATGCGCGGATCGACGTCGGCGGCATGGCCGGCGGCGGCATAGCTGGCGCAGGGCGACAGCGATACGGCGGCCGCCAGCAGCGTCGATATCAGGATTTGGGACAGGCGGGTTTGGGACAGGCCGGTTTGAAACAGGAGCTTCGCCATCGACTTTTCCCCTAAATGATTTAGATCGTTCCAAATAAGCGCACGCTAGCACCGCCGTCCGGCGTCGCGCATGTTGCAGTGCGAGATCACTATCCTTGGCGGATCGACTACTTTTGGATCGTTCTAATCACCCGTGAGCGCCATGGAAAGCACCACATCAATCCGCCGCAAGATCACTCTGAACGATATTGCCGCCGGCTGCGGCGTGTCGCGCGCCACCGTGTCCCTGGTGTTGCGCGGCAGTCCGCTGGTGAACAAACACACCCGCGCGCGGGTGGAAGACGAATTGCGTCGCCAAGGTTATGTGTACAACCGCGCGGCCGCCAACCTGCGCCGCCGCACTTCATCCAGCATCGCCCTGGTGCTCAATGAACTGGCCAACCCGTTCTTCGCGGAGTTCGCGTCCGGCGTGGACGAGACCTTGGGCGAGGCTGGCTTCGTCACCCTGCTCGGCAACACCGGCGAATCGGTGGAGCGCGAACAGGCCGTGCTGAGCTCGCTGATCGAGCACGGCCCGGGCGGCATCATCCTTTCGCCCGCCGAGGGCAGCGACGCACGACATGTGCTCGATGCGGTCGGTGCGCAGACACCGGTGCTGCTGTTCAACCGCGAACTTGGCGGCAGCCTGCCGGAATACGCGCATTGGGATCGACTGATGCTGGACAACCAGCACGGTGCGCGACTGGCCACCCTGCACCTGATCGCGCAAGGACACCGACGCATCGCGTTCTACGGCGGGCACGGCGATTCCAGTTCGTGCCGCCAGCGCTACGCCGGCTACGTGGACGCGATGACCGCCGCGGGCCTGCCGATCGCAGCGCACTGGCGGGTCGAAACCGCCCCCACCCGCATGGACGCCGTGCGCGCCTGTGGCGAACTCTTCACCGCCCAACCGACGCCGACGGCGGCGGTTTGTTACAACGACGCCGTTGCGCTGGGCCTGATGCTTGGCCTCAACCAGCGCGGTGTGCAGCCCGGCAAGGATTTCGCCGTTACCGGTTTCGACGACGTCGCCGAAGCCGCCTTCAGCACGCCACCGCTGACCACGCTCGCCACCGATCCGCGCGCACGCGGTCGCCAGGCCGCCCAACTGCTGCTTGCCCGACTGAGCAAACCGCAAGCGGATGCGACCACCATCGTCGCTCCGGTGACGCTGGTAGTGCGCGAAAGCAGCGCTGCACCGCGCAACTCCTGACCCCGACCGAGGAACCCTCATGGCCTTCGCCTCACCGCCCACCTCATCGATTTCATCGCGCTCTGAGGCGACCAACGAGCGTTACACCGACTACCCGTTGGCGATGGGCGTAATCACCACGATCTTCTTCATGTGGGGTTTCCTCACCTGCCTCAACGACATTCTGATTCCGCATCTGAAAGCGGTGTTCGAACTGAACTACGCACGCGCCATGCTGGTGCAGTTCACCTTCTTCGGCGCGTATTTCCTGATGTCGCTACCGGCGGGACGCGTGGTGGCGCATTTGGGCTACAAGCAGAGCATCGTGGCTGGACTGAGCGTCGCCGGCCTGGGCGCTGCGGGCTTCTGGCCGGCCGCGGCGCTGCACAACTATGAAGTGTTCCTGGCCGCGTTGTTCGTGCTCGCCACCGGCATCACCGTGCTGCAGGTGGCGGCGAATCCTTATGTGGCCCTGCTCGGCCCCGAGCGAAGCAGCCCCAGCCGGCTCACTCTCGCGCAGGCGATGAACTCGCTCGGCACCACACTGGCGCCGCTGTTCGGCGGCCTGCTGATTCTCTCCACGACAGTGAAGAGCGCAGCCGACGTGGATGCGCTGCCCGCCGCGGAGCAGCTGGCGTATCGCGCGCATGAAGCGCAGTCGGTGCAGGGACCGTACCTTGGCCTGGCGATCGTGCTTATCCTGCTTGCCGGGCTGGTATGGCTGTTCCGCCTGCCCGCGCTGACCGAAACCACCGAGAAGGCCGACCATCAGCGCCACACGCTGGCCGAAGCATTGCGCCACCCGCACGTACTGTTCGGCGTGCTGGCGATCTTCTTCTACGTCGGCGCCGAAGTGTCGATCGGCAGCTTCCTGGTGAACTACCTGTCGCTGCCGGACATCGGCCACATGAGCGAGAAAGAAGCCGCGCATTACGTGTCGTTCTATTGGGGCGGCGCGATGATCGGCCGCCTCGCTGGCGCGGTGTTGCTGGTGCGCTTCGATGCGCGCCGCCTGCTCGCGGTTTTCGCCGGCATCGCCGCCTTGCTGGTGCTGACCACCATGATGACTACGGGCTCGACGGCGATGTACAGCGTGATCGCCATCGGCCTGTTCAACTCGATCATGTTCCCCACCATCTTCGCGCTCGGTATCGAGCGCCTGGGGCCGCTGACCGGCAAGGCTTCCAGCCTGCTGATCATGGCCATCGTCGGCGGCGCGCTGGTGCCGCTGGCGCAGGGCATCCTGGCCGACCATATCGGCGTGCAACACGCTTTCATACTGCCGATGCTGTGCTACGGCTACATCGTTTTCTACGGCCTGCGCGGATCGCAGATCCGCACCGCCGTCACCCACTGAGACCACTCAATGCCACGCAACATCCTGTGCTTCGGAGAAGCACTGATCGACTTCCATAGCGAAGGCCGCGACCCGCAAGGCTTTCCTCGCAGTTTCGTACCGTTTGCGGGTGGCGCGCCGGCTAATGTCGCCGTAGCGGTGGCTCGCCTGGGCGGGTCGGCAGCGTTCGCCGGCATGCTCGGCCAGGACATGTTCGGCGACTTCCTGCTCGACAGCCTGCATCGCGCGGGCGTGGACACCACCGCCGTGGCGCGCACCGATGAGGCGAACACCGCATTGGCTTTCGTCGCGCTCGACAGTCATGGCGAACGCAGCTTCAGCTTCTATCGCCCGCCCTCGGCCGACCTGCTGTTTCGTCCGACGCATTTCCGTGAGGAAAGCTTTCGCAACGCCGCGGTGTTCCACGTCTGCTCCAATAGCATGACCGAGATGCCCCTAGCCGAGGCCACGCGCGAAGGCATGCGGCGCGCGCAGGCAGCTGGCGCCTGGGTCAGTTTCGATCTCAACTTGCGCCCTGCCCTGTGGCCGCGCGACGCCGACCCGCGCCCCTTGCTGTGGCCGGCACTGCACCTCGCCGATGTGGTGAAGCTCAGCGCAGAGGAATTCGAATGGCTCGCCGTGGATGGCGAAGAGGCCACACTCGAACAGCTCTGGCGCGGGCGCGCGCGTCTGCTAGTAGTCACCGACGGCTCGCGGTCGTTGCGCTGGTTCCATCCCGATGCCGAAGGCGAGATGCCTGTCTATGACGTGCCCAACGTCGACAGCACGGCCGCGGGCGATGCCTTCGTCGGTGGCTTGCTGCATCGGCTGGCCACCTTGGAGCCCGGCAGCGATCAGCTCGATCACCTGGTGAGCGAACTACCCCGCCTGCACGCGATGCTGCGCTTCGCCGCTGCTTGCGGCGCCCTCACTGTGACCCGCCAGGGTTCGTTCGTGGCGATGCCCGACGAAGCCGAAGTGCTTGCTTTCATGGAAACCCACGCATGAACGACGAAACCCCTCCCGACTTCCGCAGCGAAACCTTCCTGCGCGGGCACATCGCGCAAACGATGGCCTTCTACCATCCACACGCGATCGATCCGGCCGGCGGCTTCTTCCACTATTTCAAAGACGACGGCGCGATCTACGATCGTAGCCACCGTCATCTGGTGAGCAGCACGCGCTTCGTCTTCAACTACGCGATGGCATGGCGCGAATTCGAAGACCCGGCCTATCTCGACGCGGCACGCCATGGCCTGCGCTACCTGCGCGAAGTCCATCGCGATTTCAACACGGGGGGTTATGCCTGGACCATCCGCGACGGCAAACCGGAAGACCGCACCAACCACGCCTATGGCGTCGCCTTCGTGCTGCTCGCCTATTCCACTGCCTTGAAGGCCGGCATCGCCGAAGCCGCAGCCTGGATGGACGAAACCTGGAACCTGCTGGAACAGCGCTACTGGGATGCCGACGCCGGCCTCTACCGCGACGAGGCTGACGAGCACTGGAACTTCAGCACCTACCGCGGCCAGAACGCCAATATGCACATGTGCGAGGCGATGCTGGCGGCGTACCAGGCCTGCGACGAACCACGCTATCTGGAACGCGCGCTCACCCTCGCCGATCACATCACGCGTCGCCAGGCCGCCAAGGCGGACGGGCTGGTGTGGGAGCACTACGATGCGCACTGGAACATCGACTGGGATTATCACCGCGACGATCCCAAACACCTGTTCCGCCCGTGGGGCTTCCAGCCTGGCCACCAGACCGAGTGGGCCAAGCTGCTGCTAATCATGGAACCCCTGTTGCTGGAACGCGGCCGCGAGGAAAACTGGTTGGTGCCGACCGCGAAGCATCTGTTCGACACGGCCTTGGCTCGCGCCTGGGACAACGAGCACGGCGGCATCTGCTACGGCTTCGCGCCCGACGGCAGCGTCTGCGACGACGACAAATATTTCTGGGTGCAAGCCGAATCGCTCGCCGCCGCGGCCCTGCTGCGCGCGCGCACCGGCTTGGCCGTGTACGACGAGTGGTACGAGAAACTGTGGGCGTACGCGTGGCAGCACTTCATCGACCATCGCTACGGCGCCTGGTACCGCATCCTCACCCGCGACAACCGCAAGGTCGACGACGAGAAGAGCCCCGCCGGCAAAACCGATTACCACACCATGGGCGCGTGTTATGAGGTGATGGAGTTGGTTCGCGCGGGCGGTGTGCCCTGATAGCCATATCGCGCAGAAACGCACCAAGAAAAAGCCCGCCTTCTGGCGGGCTTTTTTGAATCGGAACGATATGTTCCTCAGAACGGAAGTATTGACAAAATTACATGTAAAGTTACGTAGACAACCTATTTTTAGGTCATTTATCGCACGGGCAAGCGATAAACCTAGTCGTTCACCCGCCCGCCATGGTGATCGTTGATGAAGGTCGCCTCAGCAAAGGAAGGCTTACTGTTGTAGTGGGCATGATGCAGAGCAAGGATCTCAGCACTGTCAGCGTTGCGGTTCCGGACGCCAAGCTTCAGCTTATGGTCAAACGATTCAATCGAGAAAGATGCCAATCGTTTCAGGTCGTCCGGTCTGACAGTAGTACATTGTCTCCATCAGGGGCGACTCAGTGTCGATAGTGGTTTGGATGTCGATGATCGGTCGGCGTGCTGCTCGTGACATGCGACGCAGGAGGCGCTGGTACCAAGCAGGGTGCAGACGATTGATGTCGTGGTTCGTCCTTTCGCCGATGCGGCCGAACATCGAATTGTCCATCCATTGCTTTTCTTCGATGAAGAACTTCATCAGATCGGTTGCATAGCTCATTCTCAGGAATGTACTGATCAAGGTACGCCACGTAAGGAAGTTCCTGTCCATCCGTTTAAGCGCCGGAAGGAAGCTGTCAACCCGGTAGAGAAGCCGCGCAACAAAAATTGCGGAACTAATTGCATTCACGGGAAGAAATGTCCCGATTACCGTGATGGCGCCGGACCTTATAAGTCCATTGGCCACTGAGGCATGCGACCCCGCAAGTGAGAATGTGGAGCACGCGCTGAGTATCACGATCGGAGGAACTCGCGCCACATGCGCAAGATTCCAAACATCCACTTTCTCAGAGACCATCCTCAGCCAGCCATGGCTATCATCGCCTCCGTGGCCGCCGTGGCAATCGAAGACGACGAGTGCCCCCCGGAATCCGTTCAGAGCGGCGATCAATTCCTCCCCATTTTTGACATCGACGAATGTTGTCCTTACTCGCGTAAGGTTGAAACCTTCAATGGCAACTTCCAAGGCATGTCGAATGGGGTCATTGGCACTGAAAGAACGAATGATCAAGATCTCTTCCAGCGCGCTCGATGGGAGGATCATGCCCCCTGCATGGATGCACTGCGTGAGCATCAAGTTACCCGGTGTCATTCCAATGCGGGATAGCTCATGGCGGATCATCAACGGCAGGCCATCGACTCGTAACCATTCAAGCGGTGCGTCCGACACAAGGGTGATGGCCTCGGTGCGTAGTCGGAGGTCATCGAAGATGCGCGGATGAATCACTTCGTGCAGATCTTTGGTGAGCTTTATGTAGTTGCGCTGCAATAGTTGCCGGCCACGGAGATCCGAGCGGTCGGCGTGTCGTTCGATCTCCCGCAGGGTGGCGTTGTGAAGGTTGACTGCGTTCGGAAGCCGAAGGGCCGGCTTCAGTCCGTTTGCGGCGAGTGCCCCGATACCCTACGCAGTGAGGAGCAGTTCGGCTCGGCGCACGGATAACATGACGCTAGCAGTCTCATCTTCATGGGGGTTGATAGTCTCCGGACCTTCGTACGTGAACGTGAAGCCAGAGTATCCCGGGTTCCGGAACACACCATCCTTGATCAGGTCTCGTAGCTCTCGGGACCGGATCTTGCGGAGCAAGTTGTTCCAGAACGCGCTACCGAACGCATACAAATGGCGCACGATCGACGGTGCGTACAGGATCGCATCAGTGGATGAATCGTCGATCAGTTCCCGCGCTCGGTCGGAGGAATCAAGGATCGCCTCGACGTAGGAATCTTTGGCATCTTGTCGAATGCGATCGAAACCTGCATAGGCGTATCCCAAGGACTCGGCCAAGGTCTCATTGGGCCGTGTGACACCAGCCACGCGAGAGGGATGGCGTCCCCCTTGAAATGGCTCCCTAAGACTCAAAGCCCTGATTTCTTCATGGCGTATTGGTGTCAGTCGCGCGAGGAGCGCATCACGAATTGCCGAGTCGAGAAGCTGCGCGGGATGTCCCTGATACCCCTCTATTGCGAGTGCACCATCGACCGACGTCGTCGTTACGAAGATGGGACGCGGGTTCTCTGCAATACCAAGTGCGATCTCGATTTGGGGAGGAAGGCCGAGGATGATCGAGATGACGTTCTTCCCCCTTGGTCTCTTTTGCAATTCCAGAAAAGAAGGCATGCCCACTATCTCGGCGCGCTTGCTAGAAACTGGGCGTCGCAAACCTGGCAGCGCTTCGGGGGGCGCAAAGATCTCCATGGGCGACGCAGGCAGCACCGAGAGTAGCCGGATCAAGTCGGAGAACACCGGAATGGCAATGTCGAGGCTGAAGCCTTGGAACGGCGTATACCCATCGTCACGCGCAGGAGTCAGAAGCCAATAGCTTAGGTACGGAAGGTCAGAAGCCAGATCATCGGAGCCGACATTGTCCAGTTGGGTGAGATTAGCCAGCAGTTCGTCGTCCATGGAGGCTGTTTCGTACCTGATTGATTTGATAGATGCACTCTGCGAGCGGCGCGGCAAGACCGTATGCGATCGAGAGGCTGGATTTCCCGCTGAAGGGATACCGCCCTGGTGACACTGGCTGACCTGTCTTCTGTTGCTGAGATTCTCTATCGAGGCGCTGCCAGCGATCGCTCACGCTGATCGTGATCCCTCCCGCTGGTCGTGATCGTTGTTGCTGGTGATGCTTAGATCTCTTGGGGTCGATCTTTCCACTACTCGTGATCGTGAGCGCTGGTCCTGTCGTAGTTAGGTTGCTCGCTCTTGATCGAGAAGCGACAAGAGCTTTCCGTCCTCAAAGAGCACTCGGATGAGCTTGCCTAGTCGCCCAGAGGAAGGGTCAGCGCAAATTCCTCTACATGCCTCGATGAAGCGCTCAGTCGCCGTGCCGAAGTGCTCACTATAAGTTGATGGATGCGCGCACATCTCGATAAGTTGAGACATGAACAGTTTGAACTTGTCGATGTCTAGCGTCCGAATGGCCACTTCGAAATCTTGAACTGTCGCGCCTCTAAGCGCTAACGTCTGACGCGTTCCCCACGATCGGTGGACTGCAATGCGTTCGCATGCATCGTACAAAGTGGTTTCTGCTTGAATCTCGTTGGCGAGAGCCTCGAATTCCGCTTTGATGCGCGGATGTAACTTTCGAGACAAGAAGTCCCGCTCCGGGGCGCCGCGATCTGGCTTCGAGGAAAATGCGGTGAGCCAGTTATCAAGCATGAGATTCCCGACCTCCTCTCCGCCAGGAAACTCGCTGATGAGGTCGTGTATCCACGTCACTGTGTAAGGGTCAATCCTACTAGCTTCGGCCGCCAAGCTCCGCGCCTCGGCCACAAGCGCTTCTTCGGTCAGATTGTGATGCCAAAGGGCATGCTCGCGAAATTCATGGACGCGCTGATGAGTTTCCATCAACTCTGTTTCGGCAACATACCGATCAATGATGACTCCTACTGCAGAAGCGTCTAAGAGGCCGGTTTCGAGATAGTCCACAACGAGCATTTCGTATTCATCGGTCGAATTGATGCCGAGCTGGTGTAGCAGCGACCTCCACTGGGTACGGTGCTTGTTTTCGTGAGCATCTTCGGTCGAATCTGCGTTAGTTACTTCCTCATCTCTTGGCGAACCGGCTCGTAACACGAAGTCGAAGGTTGGTCCGTTCTCAATTCCCCTGTAGTAGATAGACGCTAGTAGGGTCGTAGAGGGAATGATGCGGCCGAGTACCGACGCTGGAAGATGGATTCTGTCACCCAAAATGCGGTTGATGGCGCGGATAACCTTTCGGACTATTCGTATGTTGGTTAGATCACACGTTTCGACAGCCTCTTTGATAGGTCTGCCGTAATGTGTCGGCGTAGAGCTTGCGGCGATGTCAAAGGCTTCGCCGGGCGACGTATCCAACTGAATTTCTTGATCGATTACTTTTTCACGAAGTTTTTCCCACATTGCCTTATCTGAAAGCTGGTCGCTATTCAGAATAAGGACAAGTCTCGTTCCGTAGAGTTGGGTAACCTCGTCGATAAAACCAAGAATTTCGTCGATGCTGAGTTTCTCATGCTTCCTTTCGATGTCATCCAAGACTAGAAAGCGATTCTTGAGAATTGAAGGCACGGCAAGTAGCGCGAGGTCATCAAGCGCCGAAAAACCCTTATGAAATGAGGTTGCCAACTTCTTAAAGCCGGCAATGGCAGCATCTACCCTCTGCCACATCGCGCGATTTGCGTCAGCGTTAGGGACGGCGCTCTGGACAATTTTCACCTTGAGTTGGTTCATGTCTGCCACGCCAAATAGCGAGACATAGAGCGCCCTGGTGACTTCCGGTTCTTTTGATTCGCCCTTTACGTCCTGCCATAGATGGCTCTTCCCGGTTCCCCATTTTCCAGTCAGTGCAATGACCTTGTTATCCGGGTCGTTTAAGGCATCAATGAGTTGGGGCTTCGTTGACCACAGTGACATGCGCAGACCTCTGAAGACCGGGGCGGCTCCAGTTTACGACGACCGCTGGGCGGCAGTGTTGGGCACGGCAGGCTCCCCAAGGGATGGCTTCGACTAGTTCGCGCGGCCGAATTCATAGGCGGACCTGATGGTTCCGCCCTTGTGAGTACAGGCATGCGAGCCACGGCAGGGTGTTAGAGATACTCCTTGCCCACCGATAGAGCACCGTTAGCTCACGTAGATTCCTGGAAAGCGTGTTTTCGGAGCGGTCATAACGTTTGAGCACCCATTCATTCGGAGCCACCATAGGCAAGTCAGCATCATCGAGAAGTATGGGAATCTGTTGCCCGCTCGGATGCCTTAAGGTCTCAACTCTCACGTCACCAACTTCACAAGGATGTTGGCCACACTTTTATCTTGACAGTTTAAATTTCCGCAAGTCTTTTCCTTGGAAAAAGACAAAAGAAAGCCGCGCCCCAATCTTACAAATCAGGGCGCGGCTTCATACGACACAAATCATTGATTCAGAAGATCAAAGCCTCGCACGGCGACCTTCTCAACCTAACAATCTAAAGTTCATCAAGGTCAGAACGGAATATCGTCGTCGTCGAAGCTGTTGTTCTCGATCGGAGGCGGTGCGGACTGGCGCTGCTGGTTGCCGTAGTCGCCGCCACTGCGCTGCTGCTGACCGCCACCACCGTAACCGCCACCACTTTGGCGCTGACCGCCGCCCTGGGGGCGCTCGCGGTATCCACCGCCGCCACCGCCACCACCACTCGCGCCGCCGGCTTCGCCGCCGCCGAGCATCTGCATCTCGCTGCCGATGATGTCGGTGGTGTAGCGCTCGACGCCGTCTTTGTCGGTGTACTTGCTGGTGCGTAGCGAGCCTTCGATATAGACCTGGCGGCCCTTCTTCAGATATTCGCCAGCGATCTCGCCGAGCTTGCCGAACAGCACCACGCGGTGCCACTCGGTGCGATCCTGCTTTTCGCCGGTCTGCTTGTCGGTCCACTGCTCGGACGTCGCCAGACGCAGGTTGGTGATCGCGGTACCGCTGCCGGTGTAGCGCGTCTCGGGGTCCGCGCCGAGGTTGCCGACCAGAATGACTTTGTTGATGCCGCGTGCCATGGGTTTTGTTTCCTGTGTCTCAAGCTAGTTATTGTCACAGCGCTGGAAGAACCAGTGCGACGCATGACGTCGACACGGTTAAGGCATGTGACCATGCAGGTGAGTGCAACCGGTTGATTATAGCTGGCTTAGGGTGGCCTTACCCACCCCTGCCTGCGCCGCTGAGGTAACGGCCGCACCCTGCCTGAACGCGCTCGGCGAGATTGCCGTAAGTCGCTGATAGTCAACGAGGGAGCTGGTCCGCCAAGTCGCCACGGAGGCAAACGGCAGGCCCATCCGCGGCTGGTGTAGTCGCTACCGGCAGGATCGGGCCCAGCCTCACATCTTAAATAGCTTGCGTACCCGCGCCGAGTCGGCCGCTCCGCTTTGTTCAAAGGGAAGGAAGTACTTGAGCTGCCATTGCTCGGTCCGCATCGCCTCCTCGTAGTCATCTACGCTTTTCATCAGCACCACACACCAAAAAGCCCCCGACTCGCGCCGGGGGCTTTCGTTCTTCGGAGACCGATAACTCAGTTGGTGTATGTCGCCAACACGGAGACGTTACCGAAGGCTTGCGCACCGTACACGCGGATGTAGTACGTCGTCGTCTTCGGCTGAACGATCACCACGGCTTCATTGTTGCCCGGCTTGGCCGAGGTGAAGTCGGCACCTTCGCCTTCCGTCCCTGGCAGGGCGCCGGCCTTCACAAACAACGTGACGTCCCCGGTGCCGCCCAGGGTGCGGATGTTGAGATTGCGAGCACCGGCAGGCACGTTGATCGAGTACACCGAAGATGCATAGGTGCCACCCGCCTGATTGCCCAGCAGCACACCCTTGGTCAGTGCAGTGACTGGTTCGACTCCACCATCGTCATTGCCCAGCGCCTTGTTGACAGCGGCATAGGCATCGACGATGCCGGCGCCGATCGGCCTGTCAGTGGCAGCCGGGAAGCGACGCGCTGTGCTGGTGAGAAGTGCCCTGATCTCGGCCGGTGTCGGCGCGGCCTTCCGCGCTTCCTGCGTAGCGCTCAAAATCATCGCCACCGTGCCGGCAACGTGAGGAGATGCCTGCGAGGTGCCAGCCATGCCGCCGTAGCCCGCATCGCCCGGCACGGTCGTGCCCTCGTTAATGGTTGACCACACGAATCCCGTGTTGATTGGCGTGCCATTGCTGCCATCGTTCGGATACACGCCACCACCCGGCGCCGAAAGGGTGACGCCCGCGCCGTAGTTGGAATAGAACGCACGCTTGCCGGCAATGCCGTTGGAGGCCACCGCGATCACGCCGGGGCAATTGGCCGGCGAGAAATCGGCTGCGTCCGCATTGCTGTTGCCGGCTGCCACCACCACCGTGGTGCCACGACTGATCGCACCGGCAATCGCCTGGCCGGTAACGCTGCCGGCCGAGCAGGAGCCAGAACCCCCCAGGCTCATATTGATGACCCGTGCTGGATGCTGGTTGTCCGGCACACCGTCTACTTGGCCACCCGAAGCCCAAACGATGGCATCCGCGATGTCGGAGGTGTAACCACCGCAATGGCCGAGCACGCGCACCGGCAACACCTTGGCCTTGTATGCGATACCGGCCATGCCTTCACCGTTGTTGGTGAGTTCGGCGATGGTGCCGGACACGTGGGTGCCGTGCCAGCTGCTGTTGTCTGCGGACGAGCCAGGACCGCATTGGCCTGCCGTGGTCCAGTCGCCCAGGTCCCAGCCGCCCGGCGCGCGGTCATCGCTGTCGCGGCCGGACACGGTGGCATCGGAAATGAAGTCGTAGCCGGCATCGGCCAACGACAGATCGAGATCCGGATGTTGCGTGATACCGGTGTCGATCACGGCCACGGTCACACCGGTACCGTCGGCAAGATCCCAGGCATTGTTGATGTTGGCGCCGCCGGTCGGATCGCTGAAATGCCACTGGTACTTCGCGTAGTACGGATCGTCAGGCGTGAATGTCTGCGGGGTGGCATTCGTCGGTGCAGCGATGTCGCGTACCGCGCGCATCATCACGTCCGGTTCCACATGGGACACCGCCGGGTCGGCAGCGATCTGCTGCATGAGGGCGTTGGCTTCGGTCTGATTGAGGTTGCGCGAAGTACGCACCAGCTCCGCACCGATCGCCAGCTTGCGTAGATGCGACACGCTGAGCGGCGCCGTGGTAGCGCCGGTGGCCAAACGCGTGGCGCCGTCGAGGCCGGCACGGCTCACGGCGGCCTTCACGTTCTGCAACGCGGCTTTGCTGTCCCGCTGCTCGGTGGTGCCATTGCGATAGGTAACGATGAAGCGGTTGTAGCTTTCAGTCGTCTGCGTGCTGGACGGCGCCTTGGGCATGGCCAGCTTCGGAGCATCGGCGGCATGAATGGCCGGAACGACCAAAGCCAATGCCGCGGCCGTAGCGATGGCGCGGATGCGGAAGGAACGGGGTGACTTCATGTACGGCTCCTTGAGGAACATGAGTAGGGTTTTCCCTGCCCGGAAGGTGAAAAACCGACAGACGGCCGCCATGCCCTGGATGGCATGGCGGCGTGAGGAAAAACGAAGGAACTCCCTCTCCCCTCCAACGGAGAGGGAGCGTGTTGCCTTACCAGCCGAAGCTGACGCCGACCGTGCCGCTGGATTCACCACCACCAGCGACGGAGCCACCCAGCAAGATCGCGCCATTGCCCGGGATGCGCGCGGCATAACCCACTGCCAACGCACCCTGACCGCGATAGCCACCGACGGCCGCACTGACGCGGTTATCGGTGCCTGGAGCTGCCGCAATAGCGCCCGCCATACCGGCCATCGCCGTACCCATCGCACCGACGCGGTTCAAGCGGGTGTCGAGGGTGCTGAAGCGCGTATTGACGTCGGACTTGAAGGCATTGAAGTCCGAGTTGCTCACCAGGTTGGCGGTCTTCTGGTCGGTGTACGACTTGGCGTCGGTGAGCGTCTGCTGGGCCGTCGAGTCGGTATAGGACTTGGCCGTCACCAGCGCTTCGTCCACCTGGCTGACATTGGCCGCGTCGGTCGGGGCCACACCGTTGGCGACGTTGCTGACGATGGCCGGTGCCGCCGCTGGAGCAACAGCAGTCGGTGTTTCGACCACGGGTGCCGTCGTCGGCTTGTCCGCCGGGTTAGGCGTCGATGCAAATGAATGCCCATCCTCCAGCTGACCCACGCGATAGTCCAGCGAACCGAAGGCACCATCCAGTGCACTTAGCGCGTCGCCTACGTTGTAGTAGGAGCTGCCCTGGATGATGTAGTTCGGTGCCACCAGACCGGCGCTTGTCATGTACGCACCGCCGCCCAGCAGCTGGGCCGTCTGATCGCCGAGGTTGAACAGCTGACTGCCGTTGACGGCTTCGCTGCTGCTTGCGCTCAGCTTGCCGCTGGCCACATTGCCGATCACCGTGCCACCCGAGCCTTCCAGCGTGATCCTCGACTTGCTGGCATCGTCGTACTTCACCGCATTGGCCAGATCGCCGCCGACACCTTCGATGGCCGTGTTCAACTGCTTCACGTTGACGGCATCGGTATCAGCCGAGCCAGCTGCCACGTTGGTGATCTGACGCTCGTTGCCGGCACTGCCGACAGAGACGGTGTGGGCGCGATCGGCGATGGAGAAGCTGCCAAGGGCGACGGAGTCGTCTGCCCGTGCTTCGCTCATCGCGCCCAACGCGACTCCCTGTTTGCCGAAGGCCTGCGCACCGGCACCCAGTGCCACGCTTTCGGTGCCAGCCGCCCAGGTGATTTGGGCCAAACCGCCGTCACTGCCAGACTTACCGCCGATGGCGACCGCGCCAAAGGAGCTCGCCTGAGCCGCCGTGCCAATGGCCACCGCATGAGTCGCCCTGGCTAAGCTTTCCGTACCGACAGCGATCGAGCCTTCCGCGAGTGCCCAGGATTTGCTGCCAAGCGCCAGCGCGAAGGTATTCGCCGCTTGCGCATTGGCTCCGTAGGCAGTGGCGCCAAGACCACCGGCATTGCTGAATGCGCCGGTGGCCGTCCCCCAATCGCCACCCGCATGGCTGTCCGCACCGATGGCTGTGCTGTTCAAACCGGAGGCTGAACTCATGCTTCCGATGGCCAGCGACTGTTCACCACTGGCGTGTGATCCCGCACCGATCGACGTCGCATGCGAGCCCGAGGCATGACTGTCACTGCCTACGGCAATCGCAAAATCGCCGTCTGCGATAGCGTCGTCGAACAGGCCGGTAACGCCATTGGCCTTGAAGTACTTGCTGGTGGCGTTACCTTCAGCAGCGACTGCATCCAGCTGCGACTTGTTCACCGCATCGGTGGCTTCGGTGCCAGCCGCTACGTTGGTGATTTGACGGTTGATGCCTCTGATATCGCTACCTACCGATACCGTGTTGTCGCGCGTGGTGGTCGAGTTGTAACCAATCGCCGTCGAGCCAGAGGCAACGGCCTGCGCCCCCGCACCCACTGCGGTGGCATGGTCAACAGCCGCGACCGAAGCCGCACCCAGGCTGACGCTGTCCGCACCGTTGGCCATTGCGCTGGCTCCCAGGGCAACCGCATTACGTCCGGTTGCTATCGTGGATTCCAGAAAGCCCACCTCACCCGGCGGTGGCACGTAGATGCCACCGATCGCAACCGCACCGTCGGCGCCGGCAATGGCGGTATGGCCCAGGGCAATCGAGTCTTCGCCACCGCTATTAGCACGAGCGCCCACGGCCAGGCCGTAGTTGCCACTGGCATAAGATTCAGCACCGAAGACCGTGGCTGCATTGCCGATGGCCATCGCCCCCACACCTACTGCCGTCGTGAAATCGCCGTCGGCCAAGCTACCTGTGCCGAAGGCTGATGCGTAGTAACCGTTCGCCGCAGCACCAAGACCCATCGCCATCGACGCCCAGCCGCTGGACATCGCGTTGGAACCGATCGCAATCGCGTTGTAGTTCGAGGCGTTGGCACCGTCGCCAATGGCCAGCGACTGTTCACCACTGGCGTGTGATCCCGCACCGATCGCCGTCGCATGCGAACCCAAGGCCTGGCTGTTACTGCCTACGGCAATCGCACGGTCGCCATCGGCGATAGCGTCGTCGAACAGGCCGATAACGCCATTGGCTTTGAAGTACTTGCTGGTGGCGTGGCCTTCGGCAGCGACTGCATCCAGCTGCGACTTGTTCACCGCATCGGTGGCTTCCGTGCCAGCTGCCACGTTGGTGATCTGTCGCTGTAGTGCCGGATGCTCAACGCCATAGCCGTCGGTCCAGGTCGCCGAAGCGCCAACCGAAACCGTGTTCGCGCGATCCGCATACGAACCCGAACCCAGTGCTACCGCGTTGTCCGCACCGTAAGCCACTTCGCTGCTTTCGCCGATGGCGGTGCCATTGTTGCCAAAGCTGAAGGCATTGGCGCCGATTACCGTGCTCTGCGGCGCCCAGGCGGCGATATAGCCACCGGCACCCACAACAGTGCCTCGGTAGGCACCCGCTGATGCACCGGAGCCGACAGCGGTGATCTGATCGACTACGTAGCCACGACTGCCCGCACCGGCACCCAGCGCCGTCGAGTTGTTACCTAGCGCCGATGCACCCGCACCAGCGGCGAGCGTGTTGTAACCGATGGCAGAGCTAGCGCCACCCACAGCGGTGGAGAACCTGCCTGTCGACCGACTGCCCCAACCCAAGGCAATCGTGCCCGTGCTTGAAGCGTGCGCACCTTCGCCGATGGCGATGCCGCGTGCGCCATCCGCCGCGGCGCCAAGACCCATCGCCATCGACGCCCAGCCGCTGGACACCGCGTTGGAACCGATCGCAATCGCGTTGTAGTTCGCGGCGTTGGCATCGTCGCCAATGGCCAGCGACTGTTCACCACTGGCGTGTGATCCCGCACCGATCGCCGTCGCATGCGAACCCAAGGCCTGGCTGTTACTGCCTACGGCAATCGCACGGTCGCCATCGGCGATAGCGTCGTCGAACAGGCCGATAACGCCATTGGCTTTGAAGTACTTGCTGGTGGCGTGACCTTCAGCAGCGACTGCATCCAGCTGCGACTTGTTCACCGCATCGGTGGCTTCCGTGCCAGCCGCCACGTTGGTGATCTGTCGCTGTAGTGCCGGATGCTCAACGCCATAGCCGTCGGTCCAGGTCGCCGAAGCGCCGACCGAAACCGTGTTCGCGCGATCCGCATACGAACCCGAACCCAGTGCTACCGCGTTGTCCGCACCGTAAGCCACTTCGCTGCTTTCGCCGATGGCGGTGCCATTGTTGCCAAAGCTGAAGGCATTGGCGCCAATCGCCGTGCTCTGTGGCGCCGCGATATAGCTATCGGCACCCACAACGGTGCCCCGGAAGGCATTCGCTACTGCATTGGAGCCGACAGCGGTGATCTGATCGACGGTGATGGAACTACCCGCTCCGGCACCCAGCGCCGTCGCGTTGTTGCCTAGCGCCGTTGCACCTGCACCGGCGGCAAGCGTGCTGTAGCCGGTGGCATAGGCAGCACCACCCAGAGCGGTAGAGTACATGCCCGTCGACTGGCTGCCCCATCCCATGGCAGTGCCCATGGTTGAAGCGTGCGCACCTTCGCCGATGGCGATGCCGCGTGCGCCATCCGCCACGGCGCCAAGACCCATCGCCATCGACGCCCAGCCGCTGGACACCGCGTTGGAACCGATCGCAATCGCGTTGTAGTTCGCGGCGTTGGCATCGTCGCCAATGGCCAGCGACTGTTCACCACTGGCGTGTGATCCCGCACCGATCGCCGTCGCATGCGAGCCCAGGGCCTGACTGTCACTGCCTACGGCAATCGCACGGTCGCCATCGGCGATAGCGTCGTCGAACAGGCCGACAACGCCATTGGCCTTGAAGTACTTGCTGGTGGCGTGACCTTCGGCAGCGACTGCATCCAGCTGCGACTTGTTCACCGCATCGGTGGCTTCCGTGCCAGCTGCCACGTTGGTGATCTGACGCTCGCTGCCGGCACTGCCGACCGAGACGGTGTGGGCGCGATCGGCGACCGAGAAATCACCCAGGGCAATCGCATTGTCCGCCGTCGTGTAGCTCATCGCACCGAGTGCGACGGCATGTTCGCCGAAGGCTCGGGCACCAGCGCCCACGGCCACGCTTTCGGCACCATCCGCCCATGTACTGCGGATCACATTGCCTCTACCGGCATAAATGCCACCGATAGCGACCGCCGAATCGGCAGAAGCTAGCGTCCACGTACCTATAGCCAACGCGTTCTGCGCACCACTGGCGACACCCGCGAGCGTGCCCATAGCCAGTCCATTGAGCGCGTTCTTTCCGACATAGGCGACCGTGCCGATGGCCAGACCACCCGAAGCGCCGTCGCCGATACCAGCTAGCGTACCGATGGCAGTGCCACCTTTCGCATTTGCGCCGACGTTGCTATTCCACCCTTGAGCGATGGAATAATCGGAACTCGCCGTGGCGCCGTTGCCCATCGCAATACCGTTCTCGCCGGTTGCCACGCTGCCGTAACCGATGGCGTTGGCGAAGTCACCCATAGCCACCGCCCCGTTACCAAACGCGGAAGCGCCGGTGCCGCTGGCATAACTGGTGCCGCCAACAGCGGTGGCATAGTCGCCGTCGGCCAGGGCTTGATCACCCAACGCCAGACCTTGCTGACCATTAGCGTTACTGCTTCCACCGATGGCGATAGCGCCGTCGGAAACAGCGGCAGATGTATCACCGATAGCAATGGATGCCTTACCGAGCGCCCAGGCGTCATGACCCGTAGCCACACTGAAGTCGCCGATCGCAGCGCTGTAAGCACCATTCGCCACACTGGCCGCGCCGTAACCGATCGCGCTGAAGCCAGCAGCCAAGCTGCCCGGGCCGACCGCGTTAGCCATGCCACCCACCGCGGTGGAGCCGGTGCCCGAGGCCGCACTCAATGCACCTAGTGCCGTAGCGGCCTGATCAGCGTCAGCCACAGCGCTGGCGCCAACCGCGGTATTACCAAAACCCCACGATTGCGCGCTTTGACCAACGGCAACCGAGGCGTCCCCAAAGGCCATCGCATTCTGACCGAAGGCCGAACTGCCGATGCCACTGGCCGAGCTGTCTCCACCAACCGCGGTAGCCGCATTGGCGGTCGCCTGACTGTTACGGCCCACAGCAATCGCGCCGTTACCGTTAATCACCGCATCGTCGCTGCCGTCGTGCGCGCCATCGGCCTTGAAGTAGTGTTGCGCGTCGCTGACGCTGTCACTGACAGCGTCGAGCTGTGACTTGTTCACTGCGTCGGTCGCTTGAGTACCGGCGGCGACGTTCGCGATCTGACGCTCGTTGCCGGCGGAGCCGACAGAAACGGTATTGACGCGATTGGCGATGGAGCCGGCACCCAGCGCCACGCTGTTGTCGGCCTGTGCCTGGCTGCGCGAGCCCACAGCCGTGCCATTGGTGGCCGCATCGAGCACACGCGAGTCATAACCTACGGCGGTAGCCGCGTTGGAGCGTGCCTGCGCATTCGCACCGACTGCCGTTGCGGTGGCCTGCAAGGCCTGGGCGTTTGTGCCCAACGCGGTCGTATTGGTTTCCGCTGCCTTCGCGTTGCTACCAAAAGCGGAGGCGCTGACCTTCAACGCTTTGGCGTTGCCGCCGACGGCGGTGGTGCCTGCGCCCATAGCCTGGCTGTCATGACCGATGGCCGTGGCATTGGCTCCTGTCGCGGTGCCGCCACCCGTGGCAAAACTACCGTCCGGGTTCGGCTGACCATCGCTCGCCGATTCGGGTGTCACGGTGGTGTCCGCCGCCAATTTCGCGACCTGGTTATCGGTGGCATGCACGCCAGCGGCGGCCACACCGAAGGTCAGCGCGACTGCGCCCACGGCAGCGCGCAACCGACGAGAGGCGCCGCCTTTGCCATTCGCACGCGCAAATTCCGATGCCACAACCAGCATCCCCAACGACTTGTTCCAAACCTTGCTAAAAATCCTGTTCACGCCATCTCTCCTGCTGATTAACGGGGCTTACGACATGCCCCTGCATGTCATCCGAATGTTTCATCCGGTCGCCCACAATGCAGAGAAGTCGATTGACGCATCCTTCGATGACCTCAACCTTTTGGGTGTCTGGATGTCCAAACACTCAACCTCTCCGTTCCCGCAAGCAGAATCGATCAGCCCACAAGGCAAGTCACTCACGCCGCCTTCCCATACCTCCGCGTACTTCACCAAAGGGAAGAAGAAGACAGACACGATCATCCGACGCACCATCCATTTGATGCTGCGCGCGGAACTGAAGAAAGCGTTATGCGGCGTGCGTTAGCCGGTCGACTGCGCTCTGAAGCAGTAACCAGAGCCACGCACGGTTTGAAGAGGAAAAGTCTCAGCGCTCAGGCAAGCCATTTTTCTTCGCAAGCGATGAATGAGCCTATCGAGCCGCGGCGAATCGAGCGAATGAGATTTTTCGGCGAGCGCGGCGAGTAGCGCCTCGCGTTCGAGCGTTTCGCCGTTGGCGTCGACCAACAGCCTCATGAGGCAACGCTCCAGATGCGTCAAACGAATGCATTCGCTCTTGGGTGAGGTGATGTGCCACCCATCACTACTCAACCGCCATGGGCGAAAAGAGGGTTGTGTCTTGTGCTGCATTCGAATGCGGCGCGTAAGACTCAGCAGCGTGGCCGCCAGAATTTCAGCATCGACTGGTCGTGAAAAATAAGCATCCGCACCACTATTGAGTGCATGAACGCGCGTTGCGCTCGTGTCGATATCGGCGAGTACGACAATGCCACCCGATGTGGATTCGCGAAGTTGTCGAATCCAGTCGTTATCAGAAACGGAAGATCGGTCCGCCATAAGCATGATGACGCTGAACGCGTCCATCGACGGCGCTTGACTGAACTTTCCGATATCGATTTCAGACACGGCGAAACCGTAGTCGATGAGTGAATGCATCAGCGTCAGGTCATCAGGCTCAATGCGCGATCCGATCGGGACAACGCCGAGTGAAGCGGACATCGCCACCAACCCCTGGGGCATCCATTGAGTCATCCGTATTTCCCCTGGCGGTTATTTGCGCAATAGATCAGATCGAACGCCGATCCATCGTCTCCAACACGCAGGCAACATGGTCCCTGCGTCATGGACGTGAGACCTTCAAGGGTTAGACCGGTCCAAGCCATAGGACTGACCTGAAATCTGTGCACTGCTGTCCATGGCGTGATCAAACAGGGCCGCACCGGGGCGATGCCCAAAATGGAGGCCTATCCGTCGTTAGAGGCCTGCCCGCGCATGCTCGCCAACAGCGATGCTCTGCTAGGGACCCTCTGATCTATTCCACGTAGGCGGCATGATCTCCAGAGGGCGCCCGCAGCGCCATTCGAAGCGAAGTGCCGGTTCGGTCGGCACCTGCCGGATTGCCTCAGGCCGCGTTCTGCGTCGGCAGGCTTTCAGCCAGAGCATCGGCCTGGTCGGATGACAACCGGTGGATGGTGTAACCCGCCGCTTCCCAGGCATCCAATCCGCCTAGCAGAGGACGCACGCGACGATAACCCTGCTGCATGAGACTCTTGGCGGCAACGGCGGCGGAAGCTTCGTTGGGACAGTTGCAATAGATGATCAGCTCGGCGTCGAGCGGAATATCGTGCACGGTGCGGTCGATGCCGGAGATGTCAGCCAGCAGGGCGCCGGGAATGATGCGTGTGTCCACCAGCCGCGCCGCCTGCGAACGGACGTCGATCACTACCGGCAGCGGCTCCTCTTCGATGGCCTGTGCGAGTTCGTCCACGGTGATGCGCGCCATGCGCAGCGAGACCAGCAGGCGGTGGCGCTGCCACCATTTGGCCAGGATGTAGAGCGCCAGCAGGCTGCCGACCAGTTCGAGCGCGATGGTGCCGGCATTGCCCAGCGCGTCGAGCACCTTGTCGATTTCCGGCGCCAGCGCATAACCGAGCCCCACGGCCACGCCGAGCCAGAGCAGCGAGCCAAGCCCATCCAGGACCACGAACGCCATGGGGCGCAGCCCCAGTGCGCCCACCAGCGGCGGCGCCACGGTGGATAGCCCGGGCACGAACTTCGCCACCAGCAACACTTGCCCGCGCCAGCGCTGGAAGCGCAGTTCGGACTGCTTCACACAGGAATCGGGAGACAGCGAGACGCGGCAGATAGTGCGCATCACCCCGGAACCGAAGCGGCGCCCCGCCCAGTACCAAGCCAAGTCGCTGATCAGACAGGCCAGCAAGGCCACACCCAACACGCCGGCCAGCGGCAACTGCCCGTTCGAGGTGAGGGCACCGGCCACCACTAGAGTGGGTACGGCAGGTACCGGCGCGCCGGCCTGCTCCACCAACACATTGAGGAAGACGAGAATCAGCCCGTACTGGGCCAGCAACGCAATGATTTCATGAGCCATCGGACCGCACCCCAGCACCCGGTTCCGCGCCATCGAGGATGCTCATCATTGGGCCGGACCCGAGGGTTTGCAAACCCTTTCTGCGGGTTACCGCCTAGGCCGTCACGCCTGCTGCGGCCGGTGCTGCGGCCATACGGCGAGCACCTGCCCATACCAGCGGCAACCACACCAGAGTCAGCGCCGCCGCGCAGACGAAAACACCACCCGTACCCAGCTTGCCCAGGGCGATGCCACCGATCGCGCCACCGACGAAAGCGCCAAGGAATTGACTGGTGGAATACGCGCCCATCGCCGCACCGCGCAACGAGGTCGGCGCCAATTGGGACACCAGACTCGGCAAAGCCGCCTCCAGCAAGTTGAAGGCAGAAAAGAACACGGCCGCCATGACACCGAGCGCAGCCAGGTGATCACCGGAGAAGGCGAAGCCGAGCAGCGACACGCCAATAGCCACTACGCAGATAGCGACAATGCGCAGGCTTTGCGCCACCTCGCGCATGCGGTGTATGCAGGCACCCATCACGAAGGCGGCAATCGTCATCACCGGCAGGTAGAGCTCCCAGTGCCGGTTCACGGGCAGGTGCAGTTTGTCCGCCAGCAGCAAGGGCAAGCCGACGAAGCTTGCCGTCAGCAAGGCATGCAGGAAGAACACCGAACCGTTCAACACCAGCATGCGGCCATCGCGCAGCATCGCCAGTACGTGGCCGAACGAGGCCGCGGCGGGCGCTCTCCGGCGCGCCGGCGTCGGAACGATCAGCCACAACAGCGCCAGCGAGGCCAGCGCAAGGATCGACGTGGCACCGAATAATCCAGACAGACCATGCAGTGCTTCCAGCGGCGGACCGAGGATCAACGCGAGCAGAAAGGCGATACCAATCGATACACCGATGATGCCCATCACCTTGCCGCGGTTTTCCTCCGCGGTGAGATCGGCAGCGAGTGCGGTCCCTGCGCCGGCCACCGCACCCATGCCCTGCAGTGCGCGCCCGACCACGATGCCGACCAGTGTGTGCGACAACGCAGCGACCAGGCCACCCGCAGCAAACACCAATAATCCCAGCGTGATCGCCGGCTTGCGACCAATGCGGTCGGACAGCAGACCCAACGGGATCTGCAGCATGACCTGGCCCAGGCCGTAGACACCCAGCGCCAGCCCGATCAGCAGCGGTGTCGCGTCCGTCATCTGCTGCGCGTACAGCGAGAACACCGGCATGATGAGGAACAGGCCGAACAGGCGCAGGCTGATGACGCAGGCCAGGGCGAGCGCGCTGCGCAGTTCGAGGCTGGAGAGTTTGCTCACCGGGGAACCACTTATCGAAAGGAACGGCCTGACGTGCCGATTCGGCACGTGGTAAACCCCGATTATACGGGCGCCCCATGGTTGCGACCTGCGACGAGGCGTCGCGGCATGCGCCCTGGGCCCGGATGCAACGAAACTCCGCTGCCGTGCCCCTATAATCGAACGCTACGATGCTGCGACCACCCCATGACCACGATGCCCGCCGCTGATATCCGCCCCACCGACTTCGCCGCCGTGCGAGCGCTTGCCGCCGCCGACATGCAGCGAGTGGATGGCCTGATCCGCCACCGGCTGTCCTCGGACGTCGTGCTGATCAACCAGATCGCCGACCACATCATCGCCAGCGGCGGCAAACGCTTGCGGCCGATGCTGCACGTGCTGGCAGCGGGTGCGGCGGGCTACAGGGGCGACCAGCACATCAAGCTCGCTGCGGTGATCGAGTTCATCCACACCTCCACCTTGCTGCACGACGACGTGGTGGACGAGTCGGACCTGCGCCGTGGCCGCAAGACCGCCAACGCGCTATGGGGCAACGCGGCCAGCGTGCTGGTCGGCGACTTTCTGTACTCGCGCTCATTCCAGCTGATGGTGGAACTGGACGACATGCGCATCATGCGCATCCTCGCCGACACCACCAACACCATCGCCGAGGGCGAGGTACTGCAGTTGCTCAATATCGGCAACGCCGATGTGGACGAAGCTGCCTATCTAGCCGTGATCGAACGCAAGACGGCGGTACTGTTCGCCGCCGCCACCGAGCTGGGCGGCATCCTCGGCGGCCTGCCTGACAATCAAATCATCGCGCTGCGCCGCTATGGCATGGAGCTGGGCTACGCCTTCCAGATCGCCGACGATCTGCTCGACTACGTGAGTGACGCCGACACGTTGGGCAAGAACATCGGCGACGACCTCGCCGAAGGCAAGCCGACCTTGCCGCTGATCTACGCGCTGCAAAACGCCAGCGCCGAACAGGTGCAGTCGCTGCGCCATGCCATTGAGCACGGCGGGCTGGATTCGCTGGATCGCATCATTGCCGCCATCCGCGATTCCGGCGCGCTGGAGCGCACGCATGCACGTGCCGTGTCGCATGCTGATGCAGCCCGCGCAGCCCTTGCTGCGCTGCCGGCATCGACGCATCGCGATGCGTTGATGGCGCTGGCTGATTATTCGGTGCAGCGGACGTTTTAGATACCCGCGCCGTGCAAACCGGCAGGACTGCCGGTTTGCACGGCGCGGGTCGCCCACAGGGTGGGCTCCTACAGTCAGTTTGGGTGACGTCTTGATTTCCGTGTCCTGCGCAGGACACGGACATGATTCGATCAAGGTGTACCGGTGAACGCACCATGCAGCCAGTCGCTCATCAGGCGATAGCTACGCTTGGCGGCGCGCTCGTCATAGGCACACCCTTCCTTGTGCCGGTCGGTTTCGGTGAAGCAATGCACGGCGTTGCCGAGCACCACGAATTCCCAATCGGCCTTGCTGCTGCGCATCTCGTCCATGAACTTGTCGGCGTCTGGCATGGTGCCCTTGTCGTCGGCGCCGTTCATCACCAGCACGCGCGCCTTGATCTGCTTGGCGAGTTCGGGATTATCGGTATCCAGACCACCGTGGAATGACACCACGGCAGCCACGTCGGCACCGCTGCGGGCCAGATCCAGCACCGCTGATCCACCGAAGCAGAAGCCGATGGCGGCGAGCTTGGCCAGGTCGATCGGCGCGGTCTTGGCCTGCGCTTTCAGTTGGTCCAGCGCGAACGACGCACGCTTACGCATCAAGGCGCGGTCTGCGTAGAGCGGTTTGACAGCCGCCATGGCCTGGTCGTCGTTGGTCGGGCGGATCTGCTCGCCGTACATATCAGTGACCAGGATGACGTATTCCTTGCCGGCGATGCCCTCGGCCTTTTGCAATGCGATGTCGTTGACGCCGTACCAGTTCGGCACCATCACCAGGCCGGGACGCTTCGTGGCTATGGCATCGTCGTAGACCAGCACACTGTGGAAGCGGGTGCCGTCCTGCGTCCATTCGACGGGCTTGTGCACCATCTTCGCCTGTGCGGCGAAGACAAAACCGGAGAGCAACAGCAGACAACCAAGTTGCGCGATACGCATGGTCTACCCTCAAATGGTTAAGAGCCGGTAAGAGGCAAAGGGTTAGGAGCAAGGCGCGAGCCGAAGCACCCCATCCTTCCTTTGCCCCATCATGCTTGCACCTTACTTCTTACATCCCTACCCCTTACAACCCCGAGGCATGTTCCGCCAGGCGGCGTTTGATCGGCGGCAGACAATCGATCAGGCGCACACCCAGACCACGCGCAGCCACCAGCGGCGCTGCTTGCCAGGCGTACACACGCGCCAGCGCATCGAAGCTCATGGCATCCAGCGTGTCGGCGCTGCGCCGGCGGCGCGCATAGCGCCGCAATACATGCTCCGCAGCGATGTCGCGACCGGCGTCGCGTGCGTCGACCAATGTGTCGCGCAACTCGGCCACATCGCGCAGGCCGAGATTGACGCCCTGCCCGGCCAAGGGATGCACCGCGTGCGCGGCATCGCCAAGCAGCACGAAACGCTCGGCCTGGTAGCGCTCGGCCAATTGCAGCTTGAGCGGAAATGCGGCGCGCGGCGTGCTCCTGGTGATGCGACCGAGACGAAAATCGCTGGCTATGCCCAGTTCGTCCAGAAAAGCCTGATCATCTAGAGCCAATACGCGCCGTGCTTCATCTTCCGGCAGCGACCACACGATCGAACTGCGTCCATCCGCCAGCGGCAGCAGCGCCAGCGGGCCGGTGCCGATAAAACGTTGCCATGCTGTGCTTTCGTGCGGCCGCTCGGTGGAGACGTGGGCTACGACGGCGCGCTGCGCGTAGTCGCGCCCATGCGTCTCGATGCCCGCCAATTTGCGCAGCGGCGAACCGGCGCCATCAGCAGCCACCAGCAACCTCGCAGCGATCGACTCGCCATCGGCCAACTCGATCTGGATGCGATCCGCTTGAGCTTCGAAGCCACGCACTTCGGCCGGACACAGGCGGCGCACGCCGGCAGCTTCCAGCGCCTGCCAGAGCCGCCATTGCACCAGGCTGTTCTCGACGATGTAGCCGAGCAGATCGTGCCCCTCGGTCGCGGCATCGAAATGAATGGAGGCGCCGTTCTCGGCATCCCAAACATGCATGTGCGCATAGGGGCCGGCTCGCGAATCGCGGATGGACGTCCAGACGCCCATATCATCCAATAGCGCGATTGAGGACGGCGCCAGACCCACCACGCGCAAATCCACTTCATCCGTCGCCAACCAGGGAGCTGGTTCGCGCGCCTCCAGCAGTGCGGTGGCGAACCCGGCACGAGCGAATGCCAATGCTGCCGCCGCTCCGACCATGCCACCACCCACCACGGCGACATCGAGTGCGGGGCCGCGTCGGCGTGTGGATTCGCCGCGTACGGAAGACAAGGCATTCATGGCAAGCGCTCCAGCACAGCACGTGGCGATTCACCGCGAAAACCCATGCCGCGCCGCGCCAGCAGACGCTGCAACGGCGGCACGCGATCACAGGCGAGCAGCGCCAGTGAGCGCAACGGTCCCAGCAGCGGCTGTGGCAAGCAGGCGAGCTGCACCAGGCCGTGACTCATCGTCATGGTGCCTTCGCGGTCCGGGACGCGACGTGCGGCGTAGCGTTCCAGCAAATCGGCAGCACCAGGATCGTCAGCGTCTGCGACTAGCTCGGCCAAGGTCAGCGCATCGCGCAGACCGAGGTTGAACCCCTGGGCACCGATGGGGTGCACGGTCTGCGCGGCATTGCCGACCAGCACCGCGCGAGGCCCGATCAGCCGCTGCGCGGCGACACGTTTGATCGCATAAGGATGACGCTTGCCTGGTCGGCCGAGTCTGCCCAGGCGCCAACCGAAGCGCTGCTGGGCGAACGCGATGAAGCCGGCGTCATCCAGCTTGACGACTGCATCGGCTTCTTCGGAAGGCACGGTTAGAACCAAGCCGCAGCGACGCTCGGTCAGCGGCAGCAACGCCACAGGGCCGTTGTCGGCGAATCGTTCGTACGCACGGTTGGCATGAGCACGCTCGGGCGTCACGGTACAGACGAAAAGTGTTTGCTGGTAATCGTGTACCTCGGCCTCGATGCCCAGCTGCTCACGCACGTACGACGCCGTGCCGTCGGCGCCGACCACCAGCGCCGCGTCGATGGACTGCAGCCCCTCGGCGGTACGTATCTGTGCACGCCAGCCATCGGCGAGGGGTTCCAGCGCCTCCAGCTTCGCCGGTGCCAACCGCCGCAATCGCGTGCATTCGTCCAGGCGGCGTAATAGCGCCACACCCAACTCACGGGCCGGCAGCGTCCAACCAAGCGCATCGACGCCCTCGCGCTCGGCATCCATGCGTGCACTGCCGAAGTCGCCAGCGCGGCTGATATGAATGTGCTTGATGGGCGTGGCCTGCGCCGCCGCGTGACGCCAGACGCCAATGGCATCGAGACCGTTCACTGTGGCGCGAGCCAGCGCGAGATTGCGCTCGTCGTAGCTGGGTTGGGTATCGACGCGCGGGGCGGCGGCTTCGACCAGGATGGCATCGCAACCAGCGGCATCCAGCGCAATCGCGAGGCTGGCGCCGACCAGGCCACCGCCGACGATGAGGACGGGCTGGGTGAGAGCCGGCTGGATGAGAGCAGGCTGCCGAACAGGGGTATGACTGGAGATGAGTGGGGTAGTCATGGGGCCGCATGATACGCGCCAAGAGGCGGCTCACCCCATCTGGGCCACATCCAATTGGGATAGACTTGCTGCCTGAATTTTGCGCAACACTTTGGAGCAACTCATGGCTACGACGCAAAACCAGCGGCTTGGCATCTTCCTGGCTCTCGCCCTGGTCATGGCCGCCACCCGCGTGCATCTCTCGTTGTTCCATCACGACGTGTGGGACGCCTCCTGGGGCATCTTCTTCCTGGCTGGCTTCTGGCTGCGCGGCTCGGTGCGCTGGGCCTTCCCCCTGCTGATGGCCGAGGCAGTGCTGGTCGACTACCTGGTGATCAGCAACCAGGGCATCAATTTCTGGGACCACTACTGTGTGTCAGCGGCCTACTGGTTCCTGGTGCCGTCGTATTTCAGCCTGTGGATGGGCGGCAGCTGGCTGGCCGGCCAGAAGACCGGCCTGAACCTGCGTAGCCTGGGCCTCGCTGCCATGGCGATGCTGGCCAGCTGGGCCGTGTGCTACGTGATTTCCAACGGCAGCTTCTATTGGCTGAGCAGCAGCGTGCCGCAGCCGCGCAGCATGGCCGCCTGGTTCTCCAACCTGGGTGACTGGTATCTGTTCTTCCTCGAGACCATGGCGCTGTATGCCGCGCTCGGCCTGGCGGTACACGCACTGGTCCTGCAGTTGACGCGCACGCTGAATCACGTCAGCCAGCCCAAGCTGCCGCACTGAGGTAGCACGTGGGTAACCGCCTCTCGAAAATCTACACGCGCACCGGCGACGACGGCAGCACCGGCCTCGGCGACGGTTCGCGCGTAGCCAAGGATTCGCTGCGCGTCGCCGCTTACGGCACCGTGGACGAACTCAACAGCACCATCGGTATGGTGCTGGCCGCCGAGGGTGTGGACGACGCTGTGCGCGAAGCCCTGACCCAGGTGCAGCACGATCTGTTCGATCTTGGTGGCGAGCTGTGCATTCCCGGCATGGCGATGGTCGAAGATGCGGACATCGAGCGGTTGGAGCATGTGCTCGACGGCTTCAACGAACCGCTGCCGCCGCTGAAGGATTTCATCCTTCCGGGTGGCGGCATGGCCGCGTCCAGCTGCCATCTGGCGCGCACGGTGTGCCGCCGCGCCGAGCGCGAGGTGATTGCGCTGGCGCGCGTGGAAGATGTTCGCCCGCAGGCGCAGCGCTATCTCAATCGACTGTCCGATCTGCTGTTTGTGATCGCGCGTGTACTGGCCCGTGCCAGCGGCCATGGCGAAGTGCTGTGGCAGCACGAGCGTCGCCGCAAACCGAAAGCCTGACGCCGCATGCTGCGGCTATATACGCATCCCAGCTGCCTGCAGCACGATCCCGGCCCTGGACACGCCGAGTCGCCCGCGCGACTACGTGCCGTGCTGCAAGCGCTGGATCACGATCGCTTCGCCGCCATTGATCGCATCGAGGCACCGCGCGCCACACGCGAACAATTGCTGCGCGTGCATGATGCCGATTATGTCGACCGCATCCTCGCGACCGCTCCGGCTTCGGGCACGATGCGCCTAGACGAGGACACACTGATGTCGCCCGCCTCAGCCGAGGCCGCCCTGCATGCAGCAGGTGCGGCAGTCGCTGCTGTCGACGCGGTGATGGGCGACCGTGGCGGGCACGCCTTCTGCGCCGTCCGTCCGCCCGGCCATCACGCCACACCGAATCGGGCGATGGGCTTCTGCCTGTTCAACAACATCGCCGTGGCTGCCGCCCACGCGCTGGCGGCTCATGGCCTCAAGCGTGTAGCCATCGCCGATTTCGATGTGCATCACGGCAATGGCACGCAGGACATCTTCGAGCGCGAACCGCGCGTGCTGTTCATCTCCAGCCATCAATCGCCGCTGTATCCGGAAACGGGGCGCGAGAATGAGCGAGGGGTGGGCAACGTGGTCAACGCCCCACTTTCCCCGGGTGACGGCTCCTACGAGTTCCGCGAACTATGGGAAGGCGCCCTGCTACCCCGGCTATACGCGTTCAAGCCACAGTTGGTGCTGGTCTCCGCGGGTTTCGATGCGCATCGCAACGACCCATTGGCCGATCTGCGGCTCAGCACCGAGGACTACGCCTGGATCACCGGCCGCCTGGTCGACCTGGCCCGGGCTCATGCTGACGGGCGGCTGGTCTCCAGCCTGGAAGGCGGCTACGACCTCAACGCGCTGGCCGCCAGTGCCAGCGCGCATGTCAGCGAGCTGATGCTTTGAATTGGCGTTATTTGCCGGCCGGGACGAAATCCAGCGCCGCCGAATTGATGCAGTAGCGCAGCCCGGTCGGCTTGGGGCCATCCGGGAATACGTGCCCCAGATGCGAGCTACATTCCGAGCAACGCACCTCGGTGCGGCTCATGCCGTGACTCTCATCCTTGTGCAGACTGACCGAGGCACGGGTCAATGGCTGGAAGTAGCTCGGCCAGCCCGATCCGGAGTCGTATTTGGCTTCGGACGCGAATAGGCGGGCATGGCAAGCCGCGCAAACATAGGTTCCAGCGTCCTTGTGTCGATACCACTTGCCGCTGAACGGCGGCTCGGTGGCCGAGCAGCGGCACACGGCGTACTGCTCAGGCGTCAGTTCGGCACGCCATTCGGCGTCGGTCTTGCCCAGCTTGGTCTGGCTCATGCTGAATCCTCACGTGCAGGGGAAAGGAAAGAGTCTGTCCTCATGGCCCGTATAGGCCGCGCCTGCCGAATATGGGGTCTTTCTGCTAGCTTAACGACCTTCCCGAGCCGACAGATTGCCATCGTGACGCCTAAGCTGACCTTGCGCCACCTGCCCCCGCGCCGCCTGCTGGCGGTAGCCGCGGCCCTCGCCCTGTTCGGCGGCCAAGCCGAAGCCCAGTCGACCGCTCCTGATGTAGGCGCGGCGCCAGCGCCAGCACCGACGGAGAACTCGGAGGCCAACGCCACGCCGACCTGCGCTCTGGGCTCGTTCCACTGCGCGCGGCGGCCGCTCAATTACGCGATGTGCCGCCCGAACGCGATGCTTGAGTTCTACGACCCGACCTTGAGCAAGGACAGCTCCCTGCGCGATACCTCCAACACCGAGGTATACGCCGAACAGGTCGATAGCTCGGACCAGACCGTCTATCACCTGCAGGGCCGCGTAAAGCTGGAACGCGCCGACCAGCGCATGCAGTCGGACACCGCCGATTACAACAGCGACACCACCGATTACGACGCGCGCGGCAACGTGCGCTACCAGGAAGCCGGTCAGCTGATGTCGGCCGAACATATGCGCGGGAACACCGACGCCAGCACCGGCATCGCCGACGACGTGCGCTATCAAATGCTGGAGTCGCGCGGCAACGGCGTGGCGAAACGCGGCCAGATGCTCGACGCCCAGCGCACCCATTACACCGCGGTGACCTATTCCACCTGCGACGTCGGCCACCATCTGTGGGAAATCCGCTCCAAGGATCTACGCATCGACAAGGAAAGCGGCAGGGGTACAGCTCGCAACGCCACCATGAGCCTTGGCGGTGTGCCGATCATGTACTTTCCCTACTTCAGCTTTCCGGTGGACAACCGGCGCCAGAGTGGCTTCCTGAACCCGACCTTCGGCAGCTCCAACCGCTCGGGCTTCATGCTCAGCACGCCTTATTATTTGAACCTGGCGCCGAATTACGACGCCACGCTCGATCCGCGCATCTATGTCGATCGCGGCTTGATGCTGGCGGGCGAGTTCCGCTATCTGAACCTGATCCCAGGCTCCAGCGGTCAGCTGAACATCGAATACCTGCCCAACGACAATGGCAAGACCGCTCCGAACAGCGTCGAGCAGACCAAGGGCACCGACCGCTACCTGGTGAAGTTCAACGACAGCTCGCACCTGATCGGCCCGTGGTCGTTCAACACGAGCATCAACCGCTCGTCGGACCGCAATTATCTGCGCGATTTCGGCAACGACTTGTACACCTCGGCCATCGGCACGCTGACCTCCAGCGCCTATGTGAACGGCGGCGGCAGGTGGTGGAGTGCCTCGTTCGGCGCGGATACCTACCAGAACGTCGACCCCAACCTGCCCGACTCGGTCGTGCAGTACAAGCGCTGGCCGCGCGCCACCTTCAACCTGAACCTGCCGGTCGAGCGATGGCTGGAGTTCGGCGCCGATACGGAGGCGGTGGCGTTCCGCAAGAACGATGTGGTCGAGGGCAATCGCCTGGATCTGTACCCCTACCTGGCCGCCGATTTCCGTGGTGCAGCCTGGTTCGTACGACCCAAGGTGGCTTATCGCTATACCGGCTATGAGCTCACTGGCGGCTACCAGCGTTACGGCTATTTCGGCTTTCTCAATCCAAACAATCCGAATAGCCCGGGCATCACCACACCTTTCAGTCAACGCTCGCCCAGCCGCTCGCTACCGATCGTGAGCCTGGACAGCGGCCTGGTTTTCGACCGCAACACGTCGCTGTTCGGCAACAGTTATACGCAAACGCTGGAGCCGCGCCTGTACTACCTGTACGTGCCGTACCGCGACCAGAACAACCTGCCGCTGTTCGACACCAATCTGATGTCGTTCGACTACTGGCAGTTGTTCTCGCCGAACAAGTACTCCGGCGCGGATCGTCAAATGAATGCGAACAACCTGACCGCCGCGGTGACCACGCGTTTACTGGACGACAACGGTGTGGAGCGGCTGTCGGCCAGCTTTGGCCAAATTCGCTATTTCAACCAGCAGCGCGTGCAGTTGCCCAACGGTGCCAACACCGTCAGCGCACCGACGGACTGGTCTGGATCGGACTATGTGGCCCAATTGAGCGTCCAGCTCAACGACCAATGGCGCCTCAACAGCTCCTATCAGTGGAACCCCCACACCCGGATGCTGGCGGGCAATGACATTACGGGCAAACCCTATTTTGTCGGCCGCAACACCGATCTGGGTGCCGTGGAATTGCAGCGCCGCATCGGCGTCGATGGCATTGTCAATTTCTCCTACCGCTATCGCCGCGGCCTACTGGAACAATATGACGCTTCCGCGGTCTACCCGATCTCCGATCGCTGGCGCATCCTTGGACGCTGGACATATTCGGTGCTGGAGAAGCGCACTGTCGAGGCGCTGGCCGGCATCGAGTACGACAGCTGCTGTGTAGCCGTGCGTGTGATCGGCCGTCACTACGTCAACACCTATAACTTCAATACGCAGCATGCCAACGCCAACAACGCGATCATGTTCGAACTGCAGTTCAAGGGTCTGGGCGCGTTCAACAGCCAGGCAGAAGGCCTGTTGCGCCGTGGTATCCTTGGCTATCAATAACTTTCCGGTCGCCAGAGGCGATTGAAGGCCCTCACCGAATGAAGCAGCCGCTCGCGTTGTTCCTGCTCGCGGTCGCCACCGCGACCGCCCTTCCCGTTCATGCCCAGCTGCTGTCGCAGGCAGCTTCCGGCAAGCAACCGCTCGACCGCATCGTGGCGGTGGTGGACGAGGGCGTGATCCTGCAGAGCGAACTCAACGAAGCCGTGCGCTCGGTGCAGCAGCAGTACGCCAGCCAGCCGGGCCAGCTGCCGCCGATGGACGTGCTGCAGCGGCAGGTGCTGGATCGCCTGATCCTGATGAAGCTGCAAGTGCAGAAGGCGAACGACCAGGGCATACGCGTCTCCGACGCCGATATCGACCAGGCCGTCAATGCCGTTGCCCAACAGAACAAAATGTCGCCGGAACAGCTGCGCGCCGCTGTGGAGCAGGAAGGCTCGAGCTTCGCCGCGTTCCGCCAGCAGCTCTCCGAGCAGTTGATCGCCCAGCGCCTGCACGAAAGCGTGGTACGTGACTCGGTGAACGTGACCGACAGCGAGATCAACAACCTGCTGGCCAGCCCGACCTACAAGGCCGGCGAGATCCACCTGGCGCACATCCAGATCAGCCTGCCCTCCGGCGCTGGCGCCACCGAAATCCAGACTGCGCAGCACAAGGCCGAAGAGGCCATCGCGGCGGCCAAGGGCGGCATGGATTTCCACGCCGCGGCCATTCGCTATTCCGATGCGCAAGACGCGCTGGACGGTGGCGATCTCGGCTGGCGCCGCATGGACGAAGTGCCTCCGGCCTTCGCGGATGCCGTTTCCGGTATGAAGCCTGGCGACATCAGCCCGGCGCTGCGCGGCCCCACCGGTTTCCACATCCTCAAGCTGATGGAGCAGCGTGCACCGAGCCGCCAGGTCGTGCCGGAGTTCCATGCTCGCCAGATTCTGATCAAGCCCAGCGAGCTGATGACGCCGGAACAGGCCCAGCAGAAGGCGCAGGATCTATACAACCGCATCGTCAACAAGCATGAGGACTTCGCCAAACTGGCGAAGGACAACTCCAAGGACAACACCACCGCCAACGCTGGTGGCGAGATGGGCTGGTTCCCGCAGCAGGCCTGGGGCTCGATCATCGGCCAGCAAATCGCTCAGCTGAAGGACGACCAGGTGTCGCAGCCGTTCCAGAGCGAAGCCGGCTGGCACATCTTGCAGCGCCTGGGCGTGCGCCAGAGCGACCTCACCGACCAGATCGAGCGCGACCAGGCCCGCCAGGCCATCGGCAATCGTAAGGCGGAGCAGGCTTACGAGGATTACTTGCGCGAAATGCGCTCAAGCGCCTACGTCAACATTCTGGTGCCGGAACTGCGCGAGCCTGCGCAGCAGGGCAAGTCTTCCTGAGAGATGCCTTGAACATAGGCGCGCTACCTCGGCTCGCCGTTACCGCTGGCGAGCCGGCGGGCATCGGCCCCGAACTGCTGATTCGATTGGCCGCCACTTCGCTGGCGGCCAATTTCGTTGCGGTCACCGATCGCGCGTTATTAGAGCGCGCCGCACAACGTTGCGGCGCCACCATCGAACTGACCGACGACGACAGCAGCCCCTTGCTACAGCGCAGGCCAGGCACGCTGCGCGTACAACACGTACCGCTGGCGGCGACGGAACGCCCGGGCCACCCGGACCCGCTCAATGCCCGCCATGTATTGACGACGCTGGCCGAGGCCGCGGACGGCTGCATGAGCGGGCGCTACGACGCCGTGGTCACCGCGCCGCTGCAGAAATCCTCGATCAACGACAGCGGCATCCGCTTCAGCGGACACACGGAGTTCTTCGCCGAACGCAGCCGCAGCGATGTGGTGATGATGCTGGCGAGCCCCGAGTTAAGGGTCGCCCTGGTCACCACGCATTTACCGTTATCCGCGGTTTCGGCTGCCATCACATCCGAATCGCTGGCGCGCGCGCTGCGCATCGTGCATGCCGAGCTGCGCGACAAGTTCGGTTACTCGCAGCCGCGCATTGCCGTGCTTGGCCTCAATCCACATGCAGGCGAAGAGGGCCACCTCGGACGCGAAGAGATCGACACGATGATCCCCGTGCTGGAGACCCTTCGAGCCAGCGGCTTGACCTTGATCGGACCGCTACCTGCCGATACCGCCTTTGTGCCCGCCCAGCGGGAGCGCTACGACGCCGTGGTGGCGATGTATCACGACCAGGCGCTGCCGGTGCTCAAGAGCGAAGCCTTCGATCGCACCGTCAACCTTACGCTCGGCCTGCCCTTCATCCGCACCTCGGTGGACCACGGGACGGCGTTGGATCTCGCCGGCAGCGGCCGCGCCGATCCATCCAGCCTGATCGCCGCGGCGAGCATGGCGTTGGCTTTGGTGGCCCGCCGCAACGTGCCGATCCGACAGGCTTGAGCCTGCCCGCTTTTTTCAGGAAACCCATGAGCGCCCGCCCCAAGAAAAGCTTCGGCCAGCATTTCCTTCATGAGAAGCGCTACATCGAGCGCATCGTGAGCGCCGTGTCGCCCAAGCCGAATGATTTCGTGGTGGAAATCGGCCCCGGCGAAGGCGCCTTGACGCTGCCGCTGCTCGCCGTCGCCGGCAAACTCACCGCGATCGAACTGGACACCGACCTCATTCCCGATTTGCAGGCCCGCGCCGCCGCAGTGGGCGAACTCAGCATCATCCATGCCGACGTGCTGAAGGTGGATTTCACCGCCCTCGCCCACCGCCATGGCGTGGAGCGCCTGCGTATCGCGGGCAATCTACCGTATTACATCTCCAGCCCCATCTTGTTTCACTGCGTCGAGCATGCCGCGGCGATCCAGGACATGCACTTCATGCTGCAGAAGGAAGTGGTCGATCGCATGGCCGCCGAGCCCGGCAGCAAGGTATATGGACGTCTGTCCGTGATGTTGCAGCTGGCCTGCCGTGTCGAGCCGTTGTTCACCGTGCCGCCTGGCGCATTCCGACCACCTCCAAAGGTGGACTCGGCGGTGGTGCGCGTGACGCCGCTGCCGGTGGCACAGTTGCACGATGCCGACCCGGCGCGCGTGTATGCGGTTGTGAAGGCCGCGTTTGCCCAGCGCCGCAAGACGCTGAACAATGCCCTGCGCCAGCTGATGGACAGCGAGGCCATCAGGGCGGCCGACGTCGACCCCAAGGCTCGCGCGGAGACCCTGGCCCCGATGGATTTCGTGCGGTTGGCCAAAGTTCCGACGGGCGGCTGAAACGCACCTCGTCGCGTTGTCGTGGTTCAGCCATCAATGCACACGCTTGCCCCATGCATGGCAGCAAGCCTTACAATCGTGACATGACTGAGAAAGCTTCCTACACGATCGACGTGCAGGTCGAAACACGCTTCGTCCCCGACCAGTCCAAGCCCGGTGACAACCGCTACGTCTTCGCCTACACCATCACGCTGCGCAATGACGGCGACGTGCCGGCGCGGCTGATGGCGCGGCATTGGGTAATCACCGACGCCAACGGCAAGGTCGAGGAAGTGCGTGGCGACGGCGTGGTCGGCGAGCAGCCGTGGATGCGTCCTGGCGACGATTTCGAATACACCTCCGGCGCGGTGCTCGAAACCGCGGTGGGTACCATGTGCGGCAGCTATGACATGCTGGCCGACGACGGCACCCGTTTCGAGGCACCGATCCCACCGTTCACGCTCTCTATTCCGCGTACCTTGCACTGATGGCTACGTACGCCATCGGCGACGTGCAGGGATGTCAGCCCGAGTTGCAGCGTCTGCTCGACAAACTGCGTTTCGATCCGGCTAGCGACCGCCTGTGGTTTTGCGGCGACCTGGTGAACCGCGGCGGCCAATCGCTGGATACCCTACGTCTGATCCACAGCCTGCGCGAGCAGTCTGTGGTGACACTGGGTAACCACGACCTGAGCCTGCTCGCCATCGCCCAGCGCCGGCCTGAGGCGCAGTCCAAGGTCAACCCCGAGCTGCGCGAAGTGCTGTTTGCAGACGATGCGCCGGTGTTGTTCGAATGGCTGCGCTCGCAAAAACTCCTGCATCATGACGAACAGCTGGGCTGGACCATGGTCCACGCCGGCCTCGCACCTCTATGGACGCTGCGTCAGGCGCAGCGCTCCGCTCTGGAAGTGGAGCGCGAACTGTCCGGCCCGCGTCATTCGCGCATCCTCAAGAATCTGTTCGGTAATCGCCCCGCCGCATGGTCCAGCCGCCTGCAAGGCATCGAGCGTCTGCGCGCGTCGATCAATACGCTGACGCGCATGCGCTATTGCGATATCCATGGCCGTATCGATTTTGAGAGCAAGGGCATCCCTGGCACGCAGAAGCCCGGCATGTATCCCTGGTTCGAAGTGCCCGGCATGCGCCGTCGCGAGACGCGGATTGTTTGCGGTCACTGGTCGGCGCTCGGCCGCTTTGCCGGCATGGGTGTGTATGCCATCGACACGGGCTGCGTATGGGGCGGTCAACTCACCGCCATGCGCCTGGACAGCGAAGAACCCCAATACACCGCGGTGGATGCCGAGCCTTACCGCAAGCGTGTGCCGGGCGGTGGCGACTGAGCCAGGCAAAACCACTTCTGTAGATGCCAGAAACAAAAAGGGGCGGCACGTCGACACGTGCCGCCCCTTCCTTTATTCCGCTATCAGAAAAACTCAGCTCAACTGACCGTGGCAGTGCTTGTACTTCTTGCCCGAACCGCAGGGGCAGGGATCATTACGACCCACCTTGGGACCGTCCTGCTGATCTACCGCCTGCGCGATGGCGAGGCTGCCTGCCGCGATAGCCTCCGGGTCGGCGCCTAATGCACCCACCGGCGCACCGCCACCCGTGGCGTGCATCTGGCGCGCCAAACGCTCAGCCAAACGCTGCTGCTCCACTTCCATCGCGGCGACTTCTTCTTCGCTACGGATACGGATGCGCGCCAGCATCTGCACGACTTCGATCTTGATGCGATCGAGCATGCTCGAAAACAGTTCGAACGACTCGCGCTTGAACTCCTGCTTGGGCTGCTTCTGCGCATAGCCGCGCAGGTAGATGCCCTGACGTAGGTAATCCATGCTGGCCAGATGCTCCTTCCAGGCGTTGTCCACCACGCTGAGCATGATGTGCTTTTCGAGCTGGCGCATGGTGTCGGCGCCGATCTGCTCTTCCTTGGCCTTGAACAGCCCCTCTGCCGCCTCGCGCACATGGGCGAGGATCGTGCCCGAGTCCGCCTCGTGCTGCTGCTCGATCCAATGCTTCAGGTCGAGCGACAGGCCGAACTCGCTTTCCAGCTCGCGATCGAGACCGGCGATGTCCCACTGCTCGTCGATGCTGTCGGCCGGCACGTGGCGATGCACCAGCTCGTTGACGACGTCATCGCGGATATCGGCGATGGTGTCGGAGACGTTGTCGACTTCCAGCAACTCATCGCGCTGGCGATAGATCACCTTGCGCTGGTCGTTGGCCACGTCATCGAACTCGAGCAGGTGCTTGCGGATGTCGAAGTTGTGCTGCTCGACCTTGCGCTGCGCCTTTTCGATCTGGCGGCTGACCATGCGGTCTTCCAGCGCCTCGTTTTCCTTCATGCCAAACATGCGCATCCAGCGGCCGACCCAGTCGCCAGCGAAAATGCGCAACAGGTTGTCTTCCAGCGACAAGTAGAAGCGCGAGGAGCCCGGATCGCCTTGACGTCCGGAACGGCCACGCAGCTGGTTGTCGATACGGCGCGATTCGTGGCGTTCAGTACCCACGATGTGCAAGCCGCCGGCCTCCAGCACCTGCTCGTGCTTCTTCTTCCATTCGGACTTCACGCGAACCCGATCGGCATCGCTGGCACTTTCCGGCAGTGCAGCGAGAGCCGCCTCCAAACTGCCGCCGAGCACGATGTCGGTACCGCGACCGGCCATGTTGGTGGCGATGGTTACCGAGCCCGGCGCACCCGCCTGGGCCACAATGTGCGCCTCGCGCTCATGCTGTTTCGCATTCAGTACTTCGTGCGGGATCTTGGCCTTGCTGAGCAGCTTGGACAGCAGCTCGGACACTTCAATGGAGGTGGTACCCACCAGCACCGGCTGCTTGCGCTTGTGGCAATCCTGGATGTCCTCGATCACCGCTTCGTACTTGGCCTGTTGGCCGAGGAAGACCATGTCCGAGTTGTCCTGGCGGATCATTGGCTTGTGGGTGGGGATCACCACCACTTCAAGACCGTAGATCTGCTGGAACTCGTAGGCTTCGGTGTCGGCCGTACCGGTCATGCCGGCCAGCTTCTTGTACATGCGGAACAGGTTCTGGAAGGTGATCGTCGCCAGCGTCTGGTTTTCGCGCTGGATCGGCACGCCTTCCTTCGCCTCCACGGCCTGGTGCAGGCCATCCGACCAGCGGCGGCCCGGCAGAGTACGGCCGGTAAACTCATCGACAATGACAACTTCACCGTCGCGCACGATGTAGTCGACGTCGCGGTGGTAGATGGCATTGGAGCGCAGCGCAGCATTGAGGTGATGAACGATCGCCAGATTCTTGGAGTCGTACAGACCGCTGTCGGCGTCGATGACACCGGCCTGACGCAGCAGCTCGTCGGCGTGCGACATGCCTTCTTCGGACAGGTGTACCTGCTTTTGCTTCTCGTCGACCCAATAGTCGCCGGCGCCGTCTTCCTTCTCCTGGCGCAGCATCTTCGGCACGATCTTGTTCACCGCGATGTACAGCTGCGGGGAATCCTCGGCCGGGCCGGAAATGATCAGCGGGGTGCGCGCCTCGTCGATCAGGATGGAGTCCACTTCGTCGACGATGGCGTAGTTCAGGCCGCGCTGATAGCGCTGATCCTTGCTCGACGCCATGTTGTCGCGCAGGTAGTCGAAACCGAATTCATTGTTGGTGCCATAGGTGATGTCCGCGGCATAGGCAGCGCCCTTGTCGGCATGGTCCATGCCGGGCCACACCACACCCACCGAGAGGCCGAGGAAGTTGTACAGCTTGCCCATCTGCGCGGAGTCGCGGCGAGCCAGGTAGTCGTTCACGGTGACCACGTGCACGCCCTTGCCTTCCAGCGCGTTCAGGTACACCGGCAGCGTGCCCACCAGGGTCTTGCCCTCACCCGTACGCATTTCGGCGATGCGGCCGGAATGCAGCACCATTCCACCGATCATCTGTACGTCGTAGTGACGCATATCGAGCACGCGCTTGGCGGCTTCGCGCACGACAGCGAAGGCTTCCGGCAGAAGCTTGTCCAGCGACTCGCCGGCGGCGATACGCTGTTTGAATTCATCGGTCTTGGCGCGCAGCGCTTCGTCGCTCAGCTTCTCGAACTCAGGCTCGAGCGCATTGATACGTGCAACGGACTTGGAAAGCTGGCGCAGCACGCGGTCGTTGCGGCTACCGAAAAGGCTGGTCAGGGCGCGATTGAGCATCGATCTTCCGAATCCTGGAGTCGTTGGCGGCCCGCCGACGTAAACGGGCGGGACGAAAGGAATAATGATACTAGGGTCGGTCGACGATCCCAAACGAAAGCCTGACGTACGGCTACCTATATCGGAATCGGCCTAGATTTCCCGCAACCTCTTGCGGAGGCGCCCCGTCATCGTTCCCGGCCCTCTTGTCTGGCGTCGCCGGGAAGGAGTTTCAAGAGGGCAACCCAAGGGAAGGCCCGACTTCAGCGGTGATTGCGCACGTACGCCAGCGGATTGACGACATTGCCCTTGTACCAAACCTCGAAATGCACGTGGGAGCCGGTCGAACGACCGGTGGAACCCGCCTTCGCCACTACGTCGCCCACGTGCACGCGCTGCCCCGGACGCACCAACAACGCGCTGTTGTGCGCATAGCGGGTCATGTAACCGTTGCCATGGTCAATCTCGATCACGTCGCCATAGCCGCTGCGGATACCCGCGAACGTCACCATCCCCTCGGCCACCGCTTGCACCGGCGTACCGGTGGGGGTGGAGATGTCGATGCCGGTATGGTGCGCCGCGTGGCCGCTGAACGGATCGGGGCGACCACCGAAATAGGAAGAGATGTAGCCCTGCACCGGCATGCCGGTCGGCTTGAGATTGGATTCAACCTTGGCATCCAGCAGCAAGCTCTGTAGCGCTGAAAGCTGCGCCTGCTGACTATCGAACTGGTTAGCCAACTGATCGATGCTGGTGTCGAGAGCCAAAGGTAGCGCGTAGGCGCTGTCGGTCGTGTCCTCGACGCCGCCGACCGCTGGCTGCTCATCGAAATTGAACTCACCGTCGTCGAGCTTGCCCACTTGGGTAAGCCGCTCGCCGAGGGCGTTGAGACGGGTCGACTGCGCCTGAAGCTGGCCCAGTTTCATCGCCAGTGCATCGATCTCACGCTGGGCGTCCTTGCGAACATCGCCGAGCTGACCGTTCTGCTGCGATACCTGCTGGCGCAGAAGGCGGAGTTCGGACAACGCCTGGTCACGCGGACTGGCCACCGCCAGCGCCACCGTAGCGCCCAGGCCGGCACAAGCGAGCACGGCGCCAGCTGCGATTCCGATCAACCGATAGCGCAAGCGCCGATCGGTGAGGTTGAAGGTTTTCGGCACCCGCTTGGTGCGTGAGACGAGTATGATTTGCATGTTTTTCCACGTCGAAGATGTCGGCACCCATGCAGCGCGTCGTATCCCACGCTTCCCGCCGCACCGGATCAGGACCGAAATCCCTCACCGAATGCGGCCCCTTCGCCGCACTGGCCCGTAAGGCCGGTGAGCTAGAGGCGTTGGACCGCGCCCTGCGCCAGACGTTGCCGTCACCACTCCGCGAACAGGTAAGGTTTGCCAACCTGCACGACGGCCGTCTCGCATTCTTGGCTCCATCCCCGGCGCTGGCTTCGAGGCTCCGCCTAATGCAGGCGCAAATCCTCGCTGCCGCGCATGCCATTGGCGTGCGCGCCGGATACATCACCGTGAAAGTGGCCCCCCCTCCGCCGGTCGAAATCGCACCGGATCGGTCAAAACCGCTTTCGCCCGCTGCCGCAGACCATCTAAAGGCCGCGGCAATCTCGACTTCAGACCCCGAATTGCGGCGCCTGTTCCTCGAGCTGGCGTCCATCGCCGAAATTTCTGGTTCCAGGAAAAACCCAGGCGACTGATCCCAGCCCGTCGCCCCTGCACTAACAGGTCGAATTGCCGCCGTGAGGCAACGTGCCATCCCGGCACCCGTTTGGCGGTGCCAGGTTTATAGCATGCACTCACGGGTCTGAAAGACGGTGACATCTCCAGGACGTGAATCACGGCAGCACAAGGGGGCGAGGTATATCACAAAAGAAACGGCCGCGTCTTTCGACGCGGCCGTTCAGTTTGTTCAGACTGGGACCAGGCCCAATGAATCAGATGGCTTGAGCCGGATGCGCGTAAGAGATCGGCGAGGTGGCCGGATCGTCCTGGTAGCTGACTTCTTCCCAGGCGGAAGCGTCCGCCATCAAGGTCCGCAGCAGCTTGTTGTTGAGCTCATGCCCGGACTTGTGCGCGTAGTAGGCACCGATCAGGCTGTGACCCAGCAGGTAAAGATCGCCGATCGCGTCGAGAATCTTGTGCTTCACAAACTCGTCCTCGTAACGGAGGCCGTCTTCGTTGAGCACGCGGTAGTCGTCCAGCACCACGGCGTTGTCCATCGAACCGCCGAGCGCGAGGTTGTGTTCGCGCAGCATTTCGATGTCGCGCATGAAGCCGAAGGTACGTGCGCGACTCACTTCCTTCACAAAGGAGGTGGTGGAGAAGTCGATTTCGGCACGCGAAGTACGCTTGCTGATGATCGGGTGATTGAACTCGATCGAGAAGCCGACCTTGAAGCCTTCAAATGGCTCAAAGCTCGCCCACTTGTCGCCTTCCTGCACCTTGATCGGCTTCTTGATACGAATGAAGCGCTTGGCGGTGGTTTGTTCTTCGATACCCGCGGACTGCAGCAGAAACACGAAGGGACCCGCGCTGCCGTCCATGATCGGCACTTCCGGCGCCGACAGATCGACATAAGCATTGTCGATGCCCAAGCCCGCCATCGCGGAAAGCAGATGCTCCACCGTGGAGACCCGCACATCACCATTGACCAGCGTGGTCGACAAACGCGTGTCGCCGACGTTGTTGGGGCGTGCAGCGATTTCTACCGGAGGATTGAGGTCGGTGCGGCGAAACACGATGCCCGTGTTTGGCGCGGCCGGCCGAAGCGTCATGTACACCTTGTCGCCGGTATGCAGACCGACTCCGGTGGCACGGATGATGTTCTTGAGCGTACGCTGCTTGATCATTTTATTTGGTACCTGCAAGGGGCAGCAGCCAACAGGGGACGGATGCTAACACAGTCTTAACCACTGAAAAAGCAAACCGGCCCGTACAGACTGTCCACGCTTTCATCTTCCTTTCATCCTTGAAAGGTAGCCATTGGCGCCATGAACAGCTAAATACCTCAATTCCGTCAGATGGTTAGGGTCGACACAATGCCCCGCGCCGGGACGGGAATCCGGCGGCGGAGCATTGGACCCGCCAAGAAACGTTGTTTCTGGCCAGTCATGCGTCATCCCAGACGCACAGTCTTGTCACAACTTCCTGGAGCAATCCAGACTGGCGTCAGCCCTTCCCCCTGACGAAACCAGGGCGACTTGAACGCAAACTTTGCAGTACGCGCCCAATGGGTTGTGTGACTGACAAGTCAATCTGACGTTTGTTCACTCCTTTTTGAACATTTTTTTCTCAATCGGCTTGGCGACGCAGGAAGGCCGGAATGTCCAGATAGTCGAAGCTGGGATCCGAGCCCTTGGCCGGTGCGGCTGTGTCGTGGCGGCTGGTGGTGCTGGCGACGACATCCGGCTGAGCGTAGTCGACCACTTCGTTGCCGGTACCGGTGCGCAGCACCACTGGGCGCGGACGCTGGCGCATCTCCACCTGTTGGGTCACTACCGGACGCACCGGCTGGCGAACCGTGGCGCGGTTGAGGCCGGTGGCCACCACTGTCACGCGCACGTCGTCCTGCATTTCCGGGTCGAGCGAGGTACCAATGACCACGGTAGCGTCTTCGCTGGCGAAATCATGGATGACGCGACCGATCTCATCAAACTCGCGCATGGTCAGGTTCGGACCCGCGGTGACGTTCACCAGGATGCCGCAGGCACCATTGAGGTTGACGTCTTCCAGCAGCGGGTTGTTGATCGCAGCCTCTGCGGCGGCCTGAGCGCGGTCATCGCCACGAGCGGTGCCCGAACCCATCATGGCCATACCCATCTCGGACATCACGGTGCGCACGTCAGCAAAGTCGACGTTGATCAGGCCCGGGGCGGTGATCAAGTCGGCGATACCCTGCACGGCGCCCTGCAACACGTCATTGGCGGCCTTGAACGCATTAAGAAGAGTGACCTCACGACCGAGCACCGACAGCAGCTTCTCGTTCGGCACGGTGATCAGCGAGTCGACATGCTGCGACAGGTCCTCGATGCCCTTCAGGGCGACCTGCATGCGGCGACGGCCTTCGAATGGGAACGGCTTGGTCACCACGGCCACGGTCAGGATGCCCTTCTCCTTGGCCAGCTGCGCCACCACAGGCGCAGCGCCGGTGCCGGTGCCACCACCCATGCCAGCGGTGATGAACACCATGTCGGCGCCCTCGAGCATTTCCTCGATGCGCTCACGATCTTCCAGTGCAGCCTGGCGGCCCACTTCCGGATTGGCACCGGCACCGAGACCCTTGGTGACGTTACCGCCGAGTTGTAGATGGGTACGCGAGCCACAGCTCTTCATGGCCTGCGCGTCGGTGTTGGCGACGACGAACTCGACGCCCTCGATGTTTGCATTGAGCATGTGGGCCACAGCGTTGCCGCCGCCGCCACCGACGCCAATGACCTTGATCACTGCATTTGGTGCGAGTTTTTCGATCAGTTCAAACATTTCCCGTCCTCCGTAGAGCTTTCGTTGTCGTTGTAACCACGCGGTCCAACTCCTGTCGGCCGGTGGTGGTGGGTGAACATCCATTCACCCATGGCGGCGCCTCCTGCGCCACTCGTAGTCGTCAGTCGGAAAGAGCTACGCCCTTATCCGCTCAGAAATTCTTGGCCAACCAGCCGCGCAGCTTCTCGACCAGCCCACCGACGCTGCCACCGCCCGTACCGCCCGAGCGCATGCCACCCGAACGCGCGCCATGCAGCAGCAGGCCCACGCCGGTGGAATGCAGGGGAGTGGCGACGACTTCGCCGAGACCGCTCACGTGCTGCGGCACGCCGATGCGCACCATCTTGTGGAAAATCTCTTCAGCCAGCTCCAGCGCACCTTCCATGCGCGAGGCGCCACCGGTGAGCACAACGCCCGCCGCTACCAAACTCTCGTAGCCGGAGCGGCGCAGTTCGTCCTGCACCATTTCGAAAATTTCCTCGTAGCGCGCCTGCACGCTCTGCGCGAGCGACTGGCGGGCCAGGCGACGCGGCGGTCGATCGCCGACGCTGGGCACCTGAATGGTTTCTTCCGCGTGAGCAAGCTGCGCCAGCGCGCAGGCGTACTTGATCTTGATCTCCTCCGCATGTGCGGTCGGCGTATGCACGCCGTAGGCAATATCGTTGGTGACCTGATCGCCACCCACCGGCAGCGACTTGGTATAGCGGATCGAACCCTGGGTGTAGATAGCGATGTCGGTGGTGCCAGCGCCTATATCGACCAGGCACACGCCCAGCTCGCGCTCGTCATCGGTCAGCACTGATTTCGCACTGGCCACCGAGGAAGGCACCAGTTCATCCACCGTGAGCCCGCAGCGCTGGATGCACTTGCTGATGTTCTGCACCGCAGCCGCCGCGCCTGTCACCAGATGCACGCTGGCCTCCAGACGCACACCGCTCATGCCGACCGGCGAACGGATACCGTCCTGACCGTCGATGCGGTACTCCTGCGACTCCTTATAAAGAACCTTGCGGTCAGCCGGGATCGCCACCGCGCTGGCGGCCTCCAGCACCTGGTCCAGATCGCCCGGCGTCACTTCGCGATCACGGATCGGCGCCGTGCCGTGCGAGTTCTTAGTCTCCAGGTGGCTGCCGGAGATCGAGGCATAGACGGAGCGAATATCGCAGCCCGCCATCAGCTCGGCCTCTTCCACCGCGCGCTGAATCGAGTGCACGGTCGATTCGATATCCACCACCGAGCCACGCTTGAGACCGCGCGACACGTGGGTGCCGATGCCGATCACCTCGATCGGCTCGCCCGGTTCGTACTCGCCCACAATGGCCACCACCTTGGAGGTGCCGATATCCAGGCCAACGACCAGCTGCTTGTCGTTACGGGTTTTCATGTGCGGGGCGTGCCTCTGGTAGTGACGGCGGCCGGTGCTTGCGACTGCGGCCATCGCACGGCAAATCCGTTGGTGTAGCGAAGATCGGCATAGGCGAAACCATCGGTGCGGCCTGCCATCAATTGGGGATAGACATCAAGGAAGCGACGCAAACGCCTTCCTGCCTGGTCCCGATCGCCGAGTACGATCTGCGCGCCGGTCGACGTGGTCAGACTCCAGCTGCCGCGCTCCGACAGCGACACGCCGGCAATGCCCACGTGCGTGCCGCCGAATGCCTTCTGCGTTTCGGCGTAGAAACTCACCACCTCGGCCAAACGCGCGTCGGGACCATGCAAGCTGGGCAGGTTCTCGTTGGCATCGGCTTGCGGCGCGTCGAACACCAGGCCCTGGCGGCTGATCAATTGCTTGTCGTTCCAGCGCGCAAACGGCTGGCGCTCATAGATGCGCAGCAGCAGCATGTCGGGCCAGCGCTTGCGCGCCTCGACCGATTCCACCCATGGCAACGCGGCGACGGCCTTTTGCACGGCATCCAGATCGAGCGCGAAGAAACCCTTGCCGAGACGCGGCAGCACGGCGGCACGGACGTCATCCGCACTCACGTGCTTGAACTCGGCCTGCACCGTCAACTGGGTCACAGGCCAACGATTGGCCGCAAACCACCCGCGCAGCACGCCGACAATCGGCAGTGCCACCAACGCGATGGCCAGACACCAGGCAACGAGGCGGATGGTTCCCCTCACGAACCCTCCTGGAAGCTCGATTCCAGTACGCGCCAGCACAGCGTCTCGTAGTCGATTCCCACGGCCTTGGCGGCCTTCGGCACCAACGAGTGCGACGTCATGCCCGGCGCGGTGTTGACTTCCAGCAGCCAGTTCTTGCCGTGACGGTCGCGCATCACATCGACGCGACCCCAGCCGCTGCAGGCCAGCGCATCGAATGCAGTCAGCGCCAGCTGACGCATCTCCTGCTCAGCGCCGCCGTTCAAGCCGGGGCAGATGTACTGCGTGTCCTCGGCGATGTACTTGGCGTTGTAGTCGTAGTAGTCGCCCTTCGGCACGATCTTGATGGTCGGCAACACTTCGCGGCCGAGGATGCCGACCGTGAATTCGCCACCTTCGCTGGCATCGCCTTCGATCAGCGTTTCCATCAGCAGATCGCCGGGATAACGCTGAGCCAACGCCACGGCAGCATCAAGATCCTTCTCATCGAAGACCCGCGTGACACCGACACTGGAACCTTCCCAGGCGGGTTTCACAATCAACGGAAAACCGATCTCGCGCGCGGCGGCATGCACATCGGCACCGCGCGGCAGCGCCTTGAAGCGCGGCGTCGGCAGACCCAGCGACAACCACACTTGCTTGGCGCGGATCTTGTCCAGCGACAACGCCGAACCGAGCACGCCCGAACCGGTGAACGGCACACGCAACGACTGCAGCGCGCCTTGCAGCTCGCCGTTTTCGCCGCCGCCGCCGTGCAGAATGTTGAACACGCGGGCGAAATGCCCTGCCCGCACGGCGTCGAGCAGCGCCGGGATGCCATCGATGGCATGCGCATCCACGCCACGCGCCTGCAAGGCCGCCAACACATTGCGGCCGGAATCCAGTGACACCTCACGCTCGGCCGAGCTTCCGCCCAAAACGACGGCGACGCGGCCAAACTGTGCGGGATCGGTAATGGTCTTCATGCTTTGCTCGTCTTCAAATGGCCGGCCAGGGCCAGCTCCACCGCCGCCGAGCCGATATCGCCGGCCCCGAGCAGCAGCAACAGGTCGCCGTCGCGCAACAGCGCCGGCAGGGTGTCTTTGAACTCACGCGGGTGATCGATCAGCACCGGGTCGACTTTGCCGCGCGCGCGCACCGCACGAGCAAGCGCGCGACCGTCGGCGCCCGCAATCGGCGCCTCGCCGGCCGGATAGACGTCCGTCAAGACCAGAACGTCGGCTTCGGCCAGCACATTGGCGAAGTCGTCCAGCAGATCGCGCGTACGGCTATAGCGATGCGGCTGAAAGCCCACCACCAGTCGTCGCTCCGGCCAGCCGCCGCGCGCTGCAGCAAATACCGCGGCGAGCTCACGCGGATGGTGGCCATAGTCGTCGACCAGCAGCGCGGTGCCCTTATCGAGTGCGATTTCGCCGCGACGGTGGAAGCGGCGGCCCACGCCCTGGAAATGCTCCAGCGCGCGCGCGATCGCTTCCGCTTCCACGCCCAGCTGCCAGCCGATAGCTGCCGCAGCCAGCGCGTTGAGCACGTTATGCCGACCCGGAAGGTTGAGCTTCACCGGCAACGCTTTCGCACGGCCCGGCAATAGCAGGTCGAAATGCATTTCGAAGCCGCGCTGCGATAGGTTGATCGCGCGCACGTCGGCGTCATTCGCGTCGATGCCGTAGGTCATCACGCGGCGCGTGGTGGCCTTGGCCAGTTCGGCCACTTCCGCATCGTCCACGCACAACACGGCCAGGCCGTAGAACGGCAGGCGATGCAGGAAATCGGCGAAGGCCTTCTTCACCAGCGCGAAATCGCCCTGGTAGTTCTCCAGGTGATCGGCGTCGATATTGGTGACTGCGGCAATCACTGGCGACAGCATCAGGAACGAGCCGTCCGACTCGTCCGCTTCGGCGACCAGATACTGGCCGGTGCCGAGCCGCGCATTCGCACCGGCGGCGTTGAGCTGCCCACCGATGACGAAGGTCGGATCGTAGTTGGCTTCGGCCAGCACACTGGCGGTAAGGCTAGTGGTGGTGGTCTTGCCATGCGTGCCAGCAATGGCGATGCCTCGGCGGAAGCGCATCAGCTCGCCAAGCATCTCGGCGCGCGGCACCACCGGGATACGTGCGGCACGCGCGGCGACCAATTCCGGGTTGTCCTGGCGGATCGCGCTGGAAGTCACCACCACGTCCGCGTCGCCAATGTGTTCGGCGGCGTGACCGACATGCACGGTAACGCCCAGCCGCTGCAAGCGCTGCGCGATCAGCGAATTTGACTTGTCGGAACCGGAGACGGCGTAGCCGAGGTTATGCAGCACCTCGGCGATGCCGCTCATGCCGACGCCGCCGATGCCGATGAAGTGCACGCGCTGGAACGTGGCCATCAAATCTTCGTGTGAGAGCAAGCGACGCGGCGTCATGCATTCACCTCCATGCAGGCACGGGCGATCACAGCAGCTGCATCCGGCTTGGCCAGCGTGCGCGCCGCCTCGGCCATGGCGAGCATCCGCGGGCGATTTTCCAGCAGCGCGTGCAGGCGCTGCGCGAGTTGCTGTACATCCAATGGTTCATCTTTCAGAGCAGACTCCTGCATCACTTCAGCCGCACCAACCGCCACCAAGGCTTCGGCGTTGCGGGTCTGGTGGTCGTCCACCGCATAAGGGAAAGGCACGAGTACCGCGCCGAGGCCGGCAGCAGTGAGTTCGGCCAGGGTCAGTGCGCCAGCCCGGCAAACGGTAAGGTCAGCCCAGGCGTAGGCACCGGCCATGTCCTCGATGAAGGGCACGATCTGCGCCGCAACCCCCGCCTTAGCGTAGGCGTCGCGCGTTTCGTCGATGCCACGGCTACCGCACTGATGCAGCACTTCAGGGCGCTGCGCGGCCGGCAGCTGAGCCAGCGCCTGCGGCAGCGAAACGTTGAGCGCACGTGCGCCCAGGCTGCCACCAAGCACCAACAGGCGCCCACTTCCCTGACGCCCAGCCATGCGTACGGCCGGCACCTGCAGGGAGGCGATCGCGCTGCGCACGGGGTTGCCCACCCACTCGGCATTCGGCAGTACATCGCTGAAGCCAGCCAGCACGCGCTGCGCATGGACGGCCAACTTGCGATTGGTGTATCCCGCCACACGATTCTGCTCGTGCACCAGCAACGGCCGGCGCAGCAGCCACGCGGCCACCCCACCAGGGCCGGCCACGTAGCCGCCCATCGACAGCACGCTGCGCGGCCTTACCGACAGCATCACCCGCAGCGAAGCGAACAGCGCGCGCGCCAGCATCAAAGGCGCCAGCAAGCGCGTCTTCAGGCCCTTGCCGCGCAAGCCACCCACCGGCACCGTTTTGAGAGTGATGCCGTGCCCCGGCACCACCTTGGTTTCCATGCCACCCACGGCCCCCAGCCACACGACCGGCACACCCTGCGTGCGCAACGTTTCCGCCACAGCCAGGCCGGGGAAGATATGGCCGCCGGTACCGCCGGCCATGATCAACACGGGTGCCACCTTGTTCGCGCTCATGCGGTCACCATTTCGTGCTCACGCGCGGCCGCGGTGGCGACAGCAGCGTTGGCATCAGGTACCGCGGCGGCAGGCGAGCGGGTCGCCATATGGCGAGCATCCAACGCGCGGTTGATCTCGTAGGTAGCGCGCAACAGCACACCCGCCATGGCGCAGGTCAGCACCATCGACGAACCGCCGTAGCTGATCAACGGCAGGGTCAGGCCCTTGGTCGGCAACGCACCAAGATTCACGCCAATCGACACCATGGCCTGAAAGCCCAGCATCAGCGAGATACCGAAGGCTACGTAACCGGCGAAGCGCTGCCCCACCTCCGCACCCTTCAAGCCCATGTAGAGGCCTCGCCCGACCGTCAGGGCGAACAGGCTCATCACCAGCACGATGCCGGCCAGGCCGAGTTCTTCAGAGATCACGGCAAAAATGAAGTCCGTGTGCGCTTCCGGCAGGTAGGACAACTTCAATACGCTGGAGCCGAGCCCCACACCCATCCACTCGCCACGACCGATCGCCATCAGCGACTGGGTCAGCTGGAAGCCGTCCGTGAACGGATGCTCCCACGGGTTCATGAACGAAGTGAGGCGCTTCACGCGATAGCTTTCGCTGGTCGCCGCGATGGCCAGCAGCGGCATCAGCGGCAGGCCCATGCCGAACAGGAAGATCGGCCGCGCGCCACCCAGCCACACCATCGCGATGGTCACCGCAATCACCAGCGTGGCCGAGCCGAAGTCCGGCTGCGCCAGCAGCAACAGCACGATGATGCCGGCGACCATGATGGGCTTGAGCAGGCCAAGGAAGCGCGTTTCCACGCTCTCGCGGTGCCGCACCAGATAGCTGGCGATGTACACCACCAGGATCAGCTTCACTGCCTCCACCGGCTGGAAGCTGGTGACCATCAGATTGAGCCAGCGCCGCGCGCCGTTGAGGCGCATGCCGAAGAACGGCAGGAACACCGCCAGCAACAGGATGAAGGCCAGCATCATCAGCAGGAAGGCGTTCTTCTCCAGCAGTTTCAGCTCGGTGCGCATCGCCACGCCGGCCAGCACCATTCCCATGGTAAGGAATATCAGGTGTCGTTTGAGGAAATAGAACGGCCCCATGTGCTGGCTGTCCGCCACCGCAATGGAACTCGAGGTAATCATCACCAGACCCACGCAGGCCAGACCGACGAGCGCGACCAGCAGCGGCAGATCGAAGCTGCCCCGCGGTCCCTGTCGCCGTTTTGCCTGGGTGGTGTCGAAGAGCATCAGCGTACCTTCAACGTGGCGAGGCCGATCAACACCAGTACGACGCTGATGATCCAGAAACGCACGATCACCCGAGGCTCGGGCCAGCCCTTCAACTCGAAATGATGGTGGATCGGCGCCATGCGGAAGATGCGCTTGCCAGTGAGCTTGAAGCTCGCCACCTGCAGCATCACTGAGACCGTCTCCATCACGAACACACCGCCCATGATCAGCAGCACGATCTCCTGCCTCACGATCACCGCGATGGCCGCCAGCGCAGCACCGATCGCCAGCGCACCGACGTCGCCCATGAAGACCTGGGCCGGATAGGTGTTGAACCACAGGAAGCCCAGGCCCGCGCCGGATAGTGCGCCGCAGAAGATCGCCAACTCGCCCGCACCGGGAATAGAGGGAATACCGAGGTATTCGGAGAACACACGGTTACCGGCCAGGTAGGCGAACACGCCCAGGGCGCCGGACACCAGCACCGTCGGCATGATCGCCAGACCATCCAGGCCATCGGTGAGATTCACCGCGTTCGAGAAGCCCACGATCATGAAGTAAGTCAGCACTACGAAGAACAAGCCGAGCGGGACCACCACCTGCTTGAACAGCGGCACGAACAGCGCCGTCTCGGCCACTTCCTTGGCACATACCGGCGTAGCCGCGGCAGGTTCGGTGATGATGCGGTTGCTTAGCGACGTCGCCGTGGTTTCCACATGCTGCACGATGGCAACGACGGGTTTGGCGCAGGGTGGCGGCGTGGTCGGCGCAGTGAAATAGAGGAACAGCGCGGCGATCAAACCGAACACGGATTGCCAGAAATACTTCCAGCGCGAAGCCAGACCGCGACTGTCCTTCAGCACCAGCTTCTTGTAGTCGTCGTAGAAGCCGATCACGCCGAAGCTGATCAGTACCGCCAGCACCACCCACACATAGCGGTTGTGCAGATCCGCCCACAGCAAGGTGGCGATGGCCACCGCGAGCAGGATCATCACACCGCCCATGGTCGGCGTACCGGCCTTGGACAAGTGGGTCTGCGGACCATCCTTGCGCACCACCTGCCCGGCTTTGAGCGCGGCCAGCTTGCGGATCAACACGGGACCGAGCAGCAGCGACATGGACAGCGCCGTGAGCGCGGCCATGATGGTGCGGAAGGTGATGTACTGAAACAGGTGCAGGGCGGTGAAGTGCCGCGCCATCCAGTCTGCGAGTTCAAGCAGCATCGGATGCGCCCTCCACCGGTGGGTTGTTCTTGAGTGCAGCGACCACCTGCTCCATCCCGGCCGAGCGCGAGCCCTTGATCAGGCAAGTGACGCCGCCGTGCATCTGCTTCTTCAGAGAGTCGATCAACGCGGCCTTGTCGGCGTAGTGCTCGCCCTGGGTACCGAATGCCTCGACGGTTGCCACGCCCAACGGGCCCACCGCGAACAAGCGGTCGATGCCGCGCTGGCGGGCGCGCTCACCTACGCTGGCATGTAGCGTGCGCGCGTTGGCACCGAGCTCGGCCATGTCACCCAGCACCAACCAGCGTTCACCGTCGGCCAGCGCCAGTGTGTCAATGGCCGCGCTTACCGAACCGGGGTTGGCGTTGTAGCTGTCGTCGATCAGGGTCCAGCCGCTGGGCATGGCTTCATACTTCAGTCGACCGGCTACGCCAGGTACCTGCTCGAGACCTTCGACGATCGTATCGAGCGGCACGTCCAGTGCGATGGCAATCGCGGCGGCCGCCATGGCGTTGGCGATATTGTGGCGACCCGCCAGCGGCAAGGAGACTTCGGCATCGCCCACGGGCGTGCTGAGCACGAAGCGCGAACCGTCCACGCGCTGCTCAAGGATGTCAGCACCGATGTCGGCTTTGTGATCCAGCGCAAAGCGCAACTGACGGCGGCCCATCGCAAGGCCAGCAAAGAAGCTGGCGAATGCATCGTCGCCATTGATGATCGCTACACCGTCCACCGGCAGCGCCTGGTACAGCGCGCCCTTGGTCTCGGCCACGCCTTCCACGCTACCCATTCGCTCAAGATGCGCCGGCGCAATGGTGTTGACGAGGCCGATATCGGGCCGGGCAATGGCCGCCAGATAGGCGATATCGCCCGGCTTGCCAGCGCCCATTTCCAGCACGGCATAGTCGGCATCCTGCGGCATCGCCAGCAAGGTCAGCGGCAGCCCCAGTTCGTTGTTGTAGTTGCCGGCGTTGACATGGGTGCGGCCATGACGGGACAGGATCGACGCGGCCAGCGTCTTTACCGTGGTCTTGCCGTTGGAGCCGGTGATGCCGACCACCCGCACGCTGCCCTGCGCACGCACCGCGCTGGCCAGATCGCCCAGCGCGAGCTGCGTATCGTTCACCACAATCTGCGCGATCGGCGCATCGATTTTGCGCTCGACCAAGGCCGCCACGGCACCGCTTGCAGCGGCCTGGGCCAGGTAATCATGGCCATCGACACGCTCGCCCTTGATCGCCACGAACAGATCGCCGCGACCGAGCTTTCGCGTATCGATGCTCACGCCAGTCACCTCGACGTCGTCGCCGATCAGGCGTCCGCGAGTCCACAGGGCAATGGTCGTCAATCGCATCATGCATGCACCTCCAGCGCTGCACGAGCGACTGCAAGATCGTCGAAAGGCCGCTTGCCGGCGGCGCCTTCCTGATAGGTTTCGTGGCCCTTGCCGGCGATCAACACCACATCGCCGGTCTTAGCCAACTTCAAGGCCTGGTGAATCGCTTCCGCGCGATCGCGCTTTACGAGCACGTCTTGCGGGTGCGCCAGACCAGCCACAATCTGCGCGACGATGGCATCGCCATCTTCGCCGCGCGGGTTGTCGTCGGTGACAATGGCGATATCCGCCAAGCGCTCGGCGATCTCGCCCATCAACGGGCGCTTGCCCGCATCGCGCTCACCGCCGCAGCCGAACACGCAGATCAACCGGCCCGCGCAATGCGCACGCAACACAGAGAGCGACTGCTCCAGCGCATCTGGCGTATGCGCGTAGTCCACGACCACCAGCGGCATCCCGTGCAAACCGCCGAGGCGGTTCATGCGTCCGCTGACCGGCTGCAGTGCTTCGACAGCGCTGACGATGCGCTCGAACGGCTCACCCAGCGCACCGAGGCAAGCCACCACGGTGAGCAGGTTCTCGACGTTGAAGCGACCGAGCAGACGGCTCTGCAACGGATACGAACCCCAGGGCGTACGCAGCACGAAGGACAGACCTTCGGCCGAGGTAGCAATGGCTGCCGCCGTAATGTCAGCGTCGTGATCACCGGTCGCGCTGATGCGCAACGTGTTCACACCTTGCGGCATGCGGGCGACCAGATCGCGGCCAAAGGCATCATCGATATTGATGACTGCGGACTTCAGACCCGGCCAGGCGAACAGCTTGGCCTTCGCTTCGCCATAGGCCTCCATGCTGCCGTGATAGTCGAGATGGTCGCGGGTGAGATTGGTGAACGCCGCCACCTCGAACGCCACCGCGGCCACGCGCCCCTGTTCGAGCGCGTGCGAGGAAACCTCCATCGCCACGCGGCTCGCGCCTTGTTCGCGGAACGAGGCGAACAAGCTCTGCACGCTGATCGCGTCTGGCGTGGTGCGCTCGCCTTCTTCCAGCCGGCCATGCAAACCCGCGCCCAGCGTGCCGATAGTTGCCGCGCGATGGCCCAGATGCTCCAGCGCCTGCGCCAGCAGTTGCACAGTAGATGTTTTGCCGTTTGTGCCAGTAACGCCGATCACGCGCATGGCTTCCGTCGGGCGACCGAAGAAGCGCGAGGCGATTTCGCCGACCTGCGCATACAGGCCGTCGATCCACAGCACCGGCACATCCAGCGCGGGAACTACTGCGGCGGGCGCTTCGGCCAACACCACGCGTGCGCCGCGCTGCACCGCGCCAGCGGCAAATTCGATGCCGTGGCCGCGCGTGCCGCGCAGGGCAAAAAAGGCATCACCGTCGCGCACCTGGCGCGAATCGAGCGACAAGCCCGAAACAACGATGCTCCCTATAACGTCGGCGCCGACACCCGAGGTGTCGGCGATACCTTTCAGCAATTGATCGAGGCGCTGGGCGGTCATGGCGTCGCCTCCTCACCCGGTGAATCATCCACCGGTGCATCATCGACCGGCACGACATCCGGAGGCTTGCTCCCGGTCAGGCCGTTCTGACCTTGCATGGGACCACCGACATACCAGCGGCCGATATTGTCCGGAGGGATATCGAGCAGGCGTAATGCGCCATCCATCACTTTCGAAAACACCGGGCCCGATACCAAGGCGCCGTAGTAGCTGCCCTTCTTTGGATTGTCGATCACCACCACCGCTGCCATGCGCGGATTGCTGGCAGGGACGATGCCCGCGAAAGCGGCGCTGTAACTGTTCTTGGCGTAGCCGCCAGCCGTGGCCTTATGCGCAGTACCGGATTTGCCAGCTACCGCGTAGTTGGCGATCCACGCATAGGGTGCGCCGGTACCGCCTGGCTGGGTGACGGCCACCAACATCTGCACCAGTTGGCCGGCGATTTGCGGCGCAATGATTTGCTTGGACTCGCCACCAAATCCCTTGACGAACGTCGGTGCGTGCATCACGCCGCCATCGGCAATCGTCGCGTAGGCATTCGCGAGCTGCAGCATGGTCACGTTCAAACCATACCCATAGGCCATGATCGCCTTTCCGCGCAGGCCCCATTTTCTTTCAGGCTGAAGCAGACCGGAGACCTCGCCGGGGAAGCCGCTATTGGTGCTGTTGCCGAAACCGAACGCGCGATAGGTGTCGTACATCAGCGTCGTGTCGAGCGACATGGCGATCTTCGCCGCTCCAATATTGCTCGATTTGGCGATGATGCCGGTCGGCGAAAGCCAGCCATTGGCATGCGTGTCGCGGATGTCCTTGCCCAGGTAATAGAAATGTCCGTTACCCGTGTCGATCATCGGACTGGTCGGCGTGAACTTACCACTGGACAAGGCCGCAGCCATCACGATGGGCTTGATGGTGGAGCCGGGCTCGACCACGTCGGTCATCGCACGGTTGCGCCGCTGATCTGGCGTGCTGCTGCGCAACGCGTTGGGGTTGTAGGTCGGCAGGCTGACCATCGCCAGCACCTCGCCGGTTTGAGTATCAATGATCACCATCGAGCCGGAATCGGCTTGCGATTGCTCCAAGGTGTTCTTCAACTCGTTGTAGGCAAGGAACTGAATGCGACGGTCGATGCTCAGCGTGAGGCTCTTGCCCGGCTGCGGCGCGCGCACCTGCTCCACGTCTTCCACCACATGGCCCATGCGGTCGCGAATCACGCGCTTGGCGCCCGGCTTGCCGGCCAGCCACTCGTCGAAGGCCAGCTCCAGGCCTTCCTGGCCGTGGTCGTCGATATTGGTAAACCCAAGGATGTGCGCCATCACCGGGCCTGACGGATAGAACCGGCGAAACTCGCGCTGCCCATTGACGCCAGGAATGCCCAGATCGAGCGCGACCTGCGCTGCATCCGGGCTCATCTGGCGGCGTAGGTAGACGAACTCGCGCTCGGAGCGCTGCATCAAGTACTGCTTGATCTCGTCGGGATTGGCACCGAGAGCCTTGGCCAGCTTCGGAATGCTGTCCTCGTTCTCCAGCACTTCGGAGGGATTGGCCCAGATCGAAACCACTGGCGTGGACACGGCCAGCGGTTCGCCATTGCGGTCGAAGATGGTGCCGCGCGACACCGCGATCGGCACTTCGCGCAAGAAGCGGGCATCGCCTTGGTTCTGATAGAACTGCTTGCGCACCACCTGCAGGTCGAACGCGCGCGCTACCAGACCCAGCGAGGCCAGCGACAGCAGGCCCGCGACCACCACCATGCGGCGGCGTGCACTCGGTCCATTACCACGGCGGCGTGAGGGTGACTGGGCTGGGAAGCGGGGGCGCACAGTCATCGGCGCACCAGCTGAATGTCTTGCGGCTTGGGATTGACCATGCCGAGCTTCTGGCGCGCCTCGCTGTCCACGCGGCGCGGCTCGGCCCAAGTCGCTTGCTCCAGCTCGAGCTTGCCGTATTCGATGTTCAGTTCGTCACGCTGGTTTTGCAGCCGGGTCAGCTCGACGAACAACACGCGGCTCTCATGGCGCGTCCACACCACACCGATCGCGCTGGCCAGCATGGCGCCGAGCAGGATCAGCAGGAAGGCCACGCCGAGTGCCTTCACGAGAGTTTCTCCGCCACACGCAAGACCGCCGAGCGCGCGCGCGGGTTGGTGGCCAGCTCGGCATCCGACGGGAATTGCGCCTTGCCGACCGCCGCCAGGCGTGCCGGCGCCGCAACCACGGGCGGACCACGACGGCTGCCCTGCACGCGCCCCGAGTGATCGCGGATGAACAACTTCACCACGCGGTCTTCCAGCGAATGGAAGCTGATGATGGAGAGGCGGCCGCCGACGTTGAGGCGCTCCAAAGCGGCTTCGAGTCCCTGCTTCAGCGAATCCAGCTCGCCGTTCACGCGGATACGCAGTGCCTGAAAGCTGCGCGTGGCCGGATGCTTGCCCGGCTCGCGGCGACCCACTACGCGTTCGATCAGCGCCGCCAGCTCGCCGGTACGGGTAATCGGCTGCTCCGCGCGGCGCTCCACGATGGCGCGGGCGATCTTGCGGCTGAAACGTTCTTCGCCATAGGCCCACAGCACGTCGGCGATCTCGCGCTCGTCAGCGTGAGCGAGAAAATCCGCCGCGCTCTCACCCTGCGTGGTGTCCATGCGCATGTCCAGCGGCGCATCGGCCATGAAGCTGAAGCCACGGGCGGCTTCGTCCAGCTGCGGGGAGGACACGCCGAGGTCGAGCAGGATGCCATCGAGGCCGGCCGCGGTTTCTTCCCACTCGGCGAGGCTGGAGAAATTGGCGTGGCGGATCGACACGCGCGAATCGGCGGCGAATTCCGCCTGTGCGGTGGCGATGGCGGTGGGGTCGCGATCCATCAACAGCAAACGCCCATCCGGGCCGAGGCGCGACAGCACTTCGCGGGCATGACCGCCGCGTCCGAAGGTGCCATCCAGATAACGCCCGCCTGCCCGCACGGCGAGACCCTCCACTGCTTCACCCAGCATCACCGGGATGTGCCGCAACTGTTGCTCGGCCATGCCGCACTCCCGCTCTCGTTCCGTTTTTTGCTTTTCTCTACGCCGCTACCGTGGCCGGTTACAGACGCAGGTCTGCCATTTCATTGGTGATGTCGTCTTCGCCGATGGTCTGGCGGATCTTGGCGAGGTGGGCCTGTTCGCTCCAAAGCTCGAACTTGTTGCCCATACCCAGCAGAACCGCTTTCTTCTCGATACCCGCCGCCGCGCGCTGACTGGCCGGCAGCAGGATGCGCGCAGCGGTATCCGGCTCGACGATGGCCGCGGCACCCACCAGCTTCATCTGCATGTCGCGATGGGCGGCCTTGACCTTGGGTAGCGCATTGACCTGATCGCGCACCTGCTCCCACTCCGCGTACGGGAACAGCCAAAGGCAGCCCGGCTCGAAGGGGTTGTAGGTGATCACCAGACGATTGGCGCACTCGCCAGCCACCTGCTCCCGATATGCAGTCGGGATGGCCAGGCGGCCTTTGTCGTCAACGGTGATGGCGGTTTCGCCTTGGAACACGGTCGTAAGACTCCACTAATTCCCACGATTTCACACGGGAACCCACGATAGTCTCGCCCCTTGAGACTGTCAAGGGATTTTTGCTTGTGAATCAATGAGAAAGGCAATGGTGTGGCAGTATTTCCAGCCTTTTCTGAGGAAGCATTCGAAGGTGCTTGAATGCTGGGGATTTTTTGTGCGCCACCACGCATCACAAAGCACCCGCAAACCGCGCCCACGAAGGCGCCGCATGAACCTCCGTTCATGCACCGAATCCTTTCGATAAATCTCACGCGACACCCTCGGCACGTCTGCGCGCGCCAAGGGTGTCGTCGGAGGGAAAGAGGTGGAGTCGGCCTATAAGCCGGGTTCTGTACGCCTTGCGGCGCGACAGTCATTCCTCTCGGCCTGGCGTCACCGCCAGGCTCCAGCAACCTACCCGGGAACAACGCGGGCCGCGTTATCGTTCCCCTATTTGGTCTTGCTCCGAGTGGGGTTTACCGTGCCACGCGGCGTTAGCCCCGCGCGCGGTGCGCTCTTACCGCACCGTTTCACCCTTACCACGCGCATCCGAGGATGCCGTTCGGCGGTTTGCTTTCTGTTGCACTGGCCGTCGGCTCACGCCGCCCAGGAGTTACCTGGCACTCTGCCCTATGGAGCCCGGACTTTCCTCGATGCGCTTGCGCGCGACGCGACTGTCCGGCCGACTCCACCGCACATTCTATAGGAAGGGCACCCGAGTCGTACGGCGAAGGTGAAAGACGAACTTCACCCTCATTCACTCCTGACTTGAATAGAGCGCCTTGCGCGGCGCCCCACTGATCGCCGCCGCCAGTTTCGCCGCCTTCGCCGGAGGCAATTCGTCGCGCAAGATGGCGAAGATGCGCTGCCCCTCGATCACGCGCTCATCCACTTCTTCGCCACGACCGTGAATGAGGATGACGCATTCGCCGCGCTGCTGATCGGGATCAGCCGCCACCCGTGCGGCAAGCGCCTCAAGCGGATCACCCAGCACGGTTTCAAACAATTTGGTCAGCTCGCGTGCGAGCACACCTTCGCGTGCCGCGCCGAACACATCACGCATATCTGCCAGGCTTTCGGCGACGCGGTGCGATGACTCATAGAAGATCAACGTGCGCGAATCGCCCGCAAGTTCCTGCAGGCGCGCACGACGTGCGGCAGCCTTTGGCGGCAGAAAGCCCTCGAACACAAAGCGGTCGCTGGGCAGGCCTGATACCGACAAGGCGGCAATAGCCGCGCATGCACCCGGTACCGGCACGCACCGTATGCCGGCAGCGCGCGCCGCTCTCACCAGCCGAAAGCCCGGGTCGCTGATCAGCGGCGTGCCCGCGTCGGAGATCAAGGCCACCGATTCGCCCTGCAACAAACGCTGCACGATGGCGTCCACCACTTCGCGCTCGTTGTGCTCGTGTAGCGCAGTCAGCGGCGTGGCGATGTTGTAGTGCATGAGCAAGGGCCGGCTGTGCCGGGTGTCCTCGCAGGCGATCACGGTCACGGAGCGCAAGGTTTCGACGGCGCGCGCGGAAAAGTCGTCGCGATGCCCGATAGGCGTTGCGACCACCCATAGGCAACCGGGTTGAACATGTGACATTCGTGGTGTTCCTCGGCGACGAGCCAGCGATACGATCGGCTATGATCGCCCATCTGCTCATTGTGTCCACAGATTCAAGGGACGTCTCATGCGCCTGACTCGCGCCGCAGGTATCGGCCTGCTGATTTCGCTGGCTCTCAGCGGCTGCGCACCACCCCAGGTAGCGCGCTCGCCGGCCGAAATCTCCGCCGAAAACGATGCCGGCATACTGGCTCGACAAGGTAAGTTCGAACAGGCTGCACAGGCTTTTCTGGCACTGGCGCAAACCGCGCCCGCACACGCCGATCACTACCGCCTGCGCGCTGCCGAGGCCTACAGGCAGGAAGGCCGCCTCGATCAGGCCGTTCCATTCCTTACCGGCATCAAGCGCCAGAGGCTGGAGGGTGACGAACCCGTCAGGCTCGACCTACTGCAAGCCGAGCTCGCATTGAATCAGCACGACGCACATCGCGCCCTGCAGCTCACCACGCAGCCTGAAGTCGCTGTGCCGGCAGGCCTGCGACTCCGTCTGCTGGAACTGCGCGCCAAGGCCATGGACGCCAGCGGCGACCTCTGGGGCGCCGCCCGCAGCCGCGTGGAGATGGACGACAAACTTAGTGGCCTGGATCAGTCGCAGAACCGCAAGCAGATCCTGGCCCAGCTCACCAAGCTCGGCGCCGACCCACTCAAGCAGCGCGCGGCCGCCATGCAGCAAAGCGATCGCATGCTGCCCTGGGTCAATGAAGCACTGAGCCAACTCGGCGTAGCCGTGGCGCGACCACAACCCACGCTGGAGCAGCAGGTCGGCACCATGATTCCCGGGCAGGACGCCAACGTGCGCGAGGGCTACAACATGCCCGAACGCATCGCCCTGCTTGTACCTGGCAGCGGCAATTACGCCGCTGCCGGCGCCTCCATTCGCGAAGGTTTTTTTGCCGCTTACGCCGACGCCTCACGCAACCACGCCCCACGTCCACTGGTGCGCGTATACGACAGTGGAGGCACGGCCGCCGGCGCAGTCAAGGCGTACCAGCAGGCCGTCAACGATGGCGCCAAGCTGGTGGTCGGCCCGCTAACGCGCGGCGAAGTCTCCGCCCTATTCGGCCTGCCACAGCTGCCCGCGCGACTGCTGGCATTGAATCATCCTGACGACAAAAGTCTGCCTGCTAATGGCGTAGCCGAGTTCGGCTTGTTGCCGGAAACCGAGGGTGCGCAAGCCGCCGACCATATGGTCGAGCGCGGCTTGCGCACCGCCTACATGATCGTGGCTGGCGAGGATTTCGGTCAGCGTGCCGCGAACGCCTTCAAGGCCGAACTGGAAGCGCGTGGCGGCAAAGTCGCCGGCTCAGCCAGCCTCAGCGGCAGCAGCGTCAACTACGCCTCGATCATCAACAGCCTCAACGCCTCAAACGCAGATAGCGATGCCGGTGTATTCATCAGTATGCGTCCACAGCAGGCACGCCTATTGTTGCCCCAGCTCAAACTGGCGCGCGTGAATCTGCCAGTGTTCGGAACTTCGCATATCTATGGCGGCGTCGATGAAGCCGGCGCCAACCACGACTTGGACGGCGTGGAGTTTTGCGACTCGCCCTGGTTGTTCGATGCCCAACCCGGCCTACCCAACCACGCCGATGTCGCCTCGCAGCTGCCTGCAGCTCGCGGCACCTCTGCGCGCCTGTTCGCGTTCGGCATGGACGCCTGGAACCTGGTGCCCTACATCGACTGGCTGCGAGACCACGCGGGCAGCTATCTCCCGGGCGCCAGCGGGCAGCTCACTGCCGATCAATTCGGTCGCGTGCGCCGCGTGCTGGTGTGGGCCAAGTTCGAAGACGGCCTGGCTCACCCGCTCAATGGCAGCCTGCAGATGGATAGCGCACCGGCTCAAGCGCCACCGGTTTCCAACGATCAGACGAACCAGGGCTGATGCGTGCAGCAGGCGCGATTTTCGAACAGCGCGCCTGCGACGAGCTGCAGCGAGCGGGCCTGACCCTGATCGCACGCAACTTCACCACTCGACATGGTGAACTGGATTTAGTGATGCGCCACGGCGACACCGTGGTGTTCGTCGAAGTACGCCATCGCTTGCGTGCCAATCATGGCGACGCCGCCAACTCCGTAACAAGCAGCAAGCAAGTCAAACTCATCCGTGCTGCGGAATTGTGGCTGGCCGCGCATCCACACCACGCACAGCGCCCCTGCCGTTTCGATGTCGTGTGCTATGACGGCCCCGCAGAACATGCGCAGATGACATGGTTGCGCGCGGCATTCGAAGCACATTGAAGCCAAGCGCCACCGGTTTCCAGCGATCAGACAAACCCGAACTGATGCGGGCGGAGTGTGCTGCGTTCGAGCAGCGTGCGCGCAAGGAACTGCAGCGTGCCGGTTTGGTTCTGATCGCGCGCAACGACATCACGCGCTACTGACTGGCTTCGCATCCGCCACATGCAAAAACGCCTCGCCGTTTCGATGCCGGTGCTACACCAGCCCTGTTGAAAACACGCACATGACCTGGTGGCGTGATGCACTCGAGCTAGCCTGACTCGCAAGATAAGTCTGTAGGGCAATGCCGCAATGACGTGTAGGAATATTCCTTCATTGCTCGAAAGCCTCCATGTGTTGCGATTTCACTACATTGTTTAAAACGAAAAGCAAACCAGCCGAGCACCTCAAACCTGGCAAAATTGAGCGTACTGCGTCACAATTTGACGCTCGAGGTCTGGCTCCTCGAGGATCAAGTGCGCTTTACTGCGCAACGACTGCGCATACATCCCGATCTCGGGCATGCGACGAACCGGACTGAAGGTTAAGGCCGGTAGCAAGAAGCCAGACTAGACAGGGAGTCTGAATGGAATCGACACTATTTTTCGCTTCGCGGGCGCCACAGTTGCCCGCTATCAACGTGACGCGACAAAGAGGTTCGTGCGGGCGCTTCGCCAGCACGCATCCTGGGTCGTTTGAACGTTCGTTGCTGCGCTTTGCAGCACTTCATCCTCTCTTGTACTGACTCAACGCCGCCGGGTCCGGCGGGCGCCCCTTCGCGTGTCCAACATGCGGATGCGCGAAAGGTCCGCAGCTGACCCTGCGCGATCTCTGAAGCTTCCCTACAACTTGCGGGTATGACGTGAAAATGGATTTCTTCAAACGGGCCCTGATGGGCACTTCGTTACTTGCAACTCTCGCGCTCGCAGGTTGCGGAACGCCTCCTGCCAAGGACTTCGGCGGCCGTTGGAAGCCGGTGAACCGCTTTCAGGACGCACCATCGGAAATCCCCCTGGCCAAGACGTACACCTTCTATGCCGCACCGATGGACGGCACGCTCAAAACCATGCTGTCGCGATGGGCGAAGGATTCAGGCATGCAGCTTTCCTATCAGCTGCAGTCTGATTTCACGCTCTACAAGCCCGTGTCTCAATTGCAGACCACGGACATCCAAGACGCTGCGACGAAGCTGAACTCGATCTACGCAGCGCAGGATGTTTTCGTCACTGCGGACAATCGTCAGATCCAGGTGCGCTCGGCTAGCGCCGTACGTGCCGAAGCAGCACCTCAGCCGACCGAATCAGCAGCAGGCGCGCCGACAACAGGTACGCCAGCGACCGAAGCACCAGCCAGCGCCAAATGACGACGACAAGGATCCACGTTGTGATCACCGAAACGGGCTTTCACTGATGTTCAAGCGAACTTCCAGTCAAAAAATCGACGAGGCCGTAGCCAAGTCGGTCAACTACGAGGTCACCGTGGCGGACCTCGCCAAGCGCAGCGAGCGCCGTGCCTGGTGGGTTGCCTTCAGCGCCATCGCCATGTCGCTCATCCTGGCCGGCGGCTATTTCTACATGCTGCCGCTCAAGGAAAAAGTCCCCTACGTCGTCATGGCTGATGCCTATACCGGCACCAGCACCGTCGCACGCCTCAATCAGGACTTCCTCGACAACCGCATCACCACCAGTGAAGCGATCAATCGCAGCAACATTGCGCATTTCATCCTCGCACGTGAGTCCTATGACGTGGCGATGATGAACCTGCGCGACTGGACTGTTGTGCTGACGATGTCGTCACCCAGCGTGGCTGCCGCTTATACGGACCTTTATTCGACCAGCAATCCGAGCAACCCCTACAAGATCTACGGCCGAAATACCGCGATCCGCGTGAAGATCCTCAGCACCGTGCTCATCGGTGGCGGCCCCAATGCCGCCCCGAAGGGCGCGACCGTGCGCTTCCAGCGCAGCCTGTACGACAAGTTGAACGGTAGCAGCCGCCCGCTCGACAGCAAGATCGCCACGATGGAGTTCACCTATAAGCCGAACCTCAAGATGGACGAGAAGTACCGCATAGAGAACCCACTCGGCTTCCAGGTCACCAGTTATCGCGTGGATAGCGACTACGCCACAACGCCTCCGGAAGAAAATCCTGCCGCACCTCAGCCATCCAATGACGAGGCCTCTGCACAACCCACCGAACCCGCTGCAGCAGCACCGCCGCCGGAAGCGGGCACTGGCGAAGTGTTGCAGTCGAACCTAGCCCCGCGACCACCGATGTCCGAAAACGGCATGCCCGCGCCCGCGCAGACGCCGCCGCCAGCGCCGACGCGCGCACCAACTGCCGCGCCGCGAAATGATGTGCAAGGAGTGCGCCGCTAATGAACCGGACTAGTCAACTCGCCCTGACCGTTGCCCTGTGCTTCGCGGCAGCCGCCGCTCCGCGCGGCGCGGCAGCCCAGGCCGTACAGCAATACGAGTACCAGCCCGACCGCGTGTACCAGATACGCACCGGCCTGGGCATCACGACGCAGATCGAACTCAGCCCCAACGAAAAAATCCTGGACTACAGCACCGGCTTCAGCAACGGCTGGGACCTATCCCGTCGCGACAACGTGTTCTACATCAAGCCGAAGAACGTGGATGTGGACACCAATCTGATGATCCGCACCGCCACTCACTCCTACATCTTCGAGCTCAAGGTGGTAGCCACCGACTGGCGGACCCTCGACCAGGCGCGAACCAAGGGCGTGCAGTACAAGATCGCCTTCAATTATCCCGCGGACACGGCCTTCGCCAGCGAGGCCACCAAGGTCGCGGAAACGCCTGAACTCAGCACCGCACTGGTCAGTGGGCGCGCCTACAACTTCAACTACGACTATGCAATGCGGAGTCGTACACCGCCATGGCTAGTTCCCGTCAATGTGTATGACGATGGCCGGTTCACCTACATCAAGTTGAGCGATATGACGAAGTTCCCCACCGGGAACTTCCCTGCCGTCTACATGCGCGAGAAAGAGCACGGCGAGGACGCCGTGATCAACACGACCGTGGAAGGCAACACGATCATTGTCCATGGGACGTATCCCTACTTGGTCATTCGTCACGGCGACAACGTTGTGGGCTTGCGCAGGAACACCGCCAAATGAACCAGTACGAAGCACAACAACCCGGTAACGGCGGCCCAGGACAGGGCGTGCCGCCTCACGAACAGGGCGGCGCAAGCAACCCTTACGCCGCGCAATATCAACAGCAGGCCGCGCCCGATCTCGATGCAGGTGCGCCCCAGCTGAAATCGAACGACGCCCGCCGAGCGAACCGCAACGCCATCCTTATGCTGGGGACGCTCGCGGCGCTGCTGGTCTTCGGCGTGTTGTGGGCGTTCTTCTCCACCAGTTCGCGCAACAACACACAGCCCAAGGCACAGAAAGAGGAAACCGTCAGCGTGCCAGACGCTCCGCAAGCGCCGCCGCCGCTACCGCCGACCCGGCCTGTCGTTCTGCAGCAGGCCCAGCCGATCCCGGTGGCTCCGCCGCTGCCGAAGTCCAACCCTCAGCCGGCGGGCCGACCCGCCCCCCGAGTTCCAAGCCTGGTAGATCGCCGTATCGCTGCCGCCGAAGGCGGATCAGCCAGCAATGGCGTCGATAGCGGCGGTTCTGGTTATGGTCGCGGCCCAGCAAACAACGGCGGGATGCCGCCAGGCATGGCTGGCCTCCCTGGCATGTCTGGCATGAATGATGGAACCAACCAGTTCCGCATGCCGGCCAACGCTAACTACAACAACGCGAATAAGCTGCCGGACGTCTCGAACGCCCAGCCGCTCACGCATCCGGACAATCTCATGCTGCGGGGCACCTATGTCCGCTGCGTGCTGGAAACCCACATCATCACTGACATCCCGGGCTTCACCTCCTGCATCGTTACCGAGCCGGTGTATTCATTCAACGGCAAGCACCTGTTGCTGCCCAAGGGTTCCAAAGTCCTCGGCCAATACAGCCAGGAGCCGAATGGCCCCCGCGTAGCCGTGATCTGGGATCGCATCGTCACGCCCTCCGGCATCGACGTGAACATGGCAAGCCCCGGCATCGACAATCTTGGCGGCGCCGGGCATCCCGGCTATTACAACGCGCACTGGGGCAGTCGCATCAGTTCCGCCTTGTTGATCAGCTTGCTCAGTGACGCCTTTAAATATGAAGCCGCCGAGCATGGCCCCAAGGCCAGCACCATTGGCGCCAACGGCACCGTGGTGCAGCAGCCGTTCGAGAGCAACACGGCGCAAACCATTCAAAACCTTGCCGACCAGGCTGTGCGGCGTGCCGCCAACCGCCCGGCCACGGTCACCATCAACCAGGGCACCGTCGTGACCATCTACGTCGCCAAGGACGTGGACTTCACCGGCGTGCTCGCCCGTAACTGATCTTAGAGATCCAAGCCCATGGTTGACGACACCATCGCCGATATCCCCAACGAATTCCTGGATTACCAGTACTCCGTGCTGGGCATCCGGGAGTTCATGGCCTCGCCCGAGGTCACGGAGATCTGCGTCAACCGTCCTGGCGAGCTGTATCTGGAAGCCGGTGGGCGCTGGCAACGGGTGGATTTGCCGACGCTCACCTTTGACCGTGCACGACAGTTCTGTACCGCGGTGGTGAACGAGAGCAACACCGGCCAGCGCATCACCGACGTCGACCCGGTGGTATCCCTCACGTTCCCCACCGGGCAGCGTGCGCAGTTCGTCATACCGCCTGCGGTGGAAGCGGGAAGCATCTCGATCACGATCCGCTTGCCGTCCAAGCAGACCAAGACGTTGGCCCAGTATCAGGAAGATGGCTTCTTCAACGAAATTCTCGAGGATGCCGCCGGTATCAGCGAACAGGATCGCCAATTGTTGCAACTGCGATCGGAGCGCCGCTACGCGGATTTCTTCCGCCAGGCCGTGCTCAACAAGAAGAACATCGTAGTGTCCGGTGCCACGGGTAGCGGCAAGACGACTTTCATGAAGTCGCTGGTGCACCATATTCCGGCCAACGAGCGGCTGGTGACGATCGAGGATGCCCGCGAGCTCTTCATCGATCAGCCCAACGTAGTGCACCTGCTCTACTCCAAGGGCGGCCAGAGCGCCAGCAACGTCACCGCCAAGAGCTGCATGGAGGCCTGCCTTCGCATGAAGCCCGATCGCATCATCCTGGCCGAGCTTCGTGGTGACGAATCGTTCTACTTCATCCGCAATTGCGCGTCAGGCCACCCTGGCTCCATCACCAGTTGCCACGCCGGCAGCACCGAGCAGACCTGGGATCAGCTTGCTTTGATGGTCAAAGCATCTGCAGAAGGCTCGGGCCTGGAGTTCTCCACCATCAAGCGCCTGCTCATGATGACCATCGACATCGTGGTGCACATCAAGGCCCACGCCGGGCGTCGCTACATCACCGGTATCGACTTCAACCCAAGCCGCCACGTGAATGGCAGCGACGGTTAAAGGAGCCCTTGATGCCCGCAATAATCAACATGGCAACCTGCCCCAACCTCGCCGTACCGGCCGAGGTCATGCAGCACGTGGTCCACGTGGAATCGGGCAACAACCCCTTCGCCATCGGCGTCGTGGGCGCCCACCTCGAAAGGCAACCGCAAAACCTCGACGAGGCCGTGGCCACCGCCCGCATGCTGGAAAGCCAGGGCTACAACTTCTCGCTCGGTATCGCTCAGGTCAATCGATACAACCTGGCCAAATACGGCCTGGAAACCTATGAGAAGGCTTTCGACGTCTGCCCCAACCTCACGGCCGGCACGCGCATCCTTGCGCAGTGCTATGCCCAGGCCGGCGGCGACTGGGGCAAGTCGTTCAGCTGCTACTACTCGGGCAACTTCTCCAAGGGCTATGACGACGGCTACGTGCAGAAGGTCTACGACTCCATCAACCGCGCATCGCCGTACCAGGCAATCGCGGCGCGCGCCATTCCGATTCAGCTAGCGCAGACAAGGCCACCCAAGCCCGCGTCGGCGGAGCAGTATCTAGTCAACATGCGCAGTTCGGCCATCGACGACCTCGGCGCCACACTGGCCAGCAACCTGCTGCAGAGTCGCAACCCAGGCGCACCGATCCCATCCGGCGCCCCGGTTGCAATGCCCGTATCCGCACCGCCCCCCATAGGGGCTCCGATGCCGCCGGATAACCAGCCCATAGCAGCGACCGCGCCTTCCAACGAAGTTTTCGTGCCGCAGGTGCGTGGCCCGAACGACGGCGTCGTCACTGCCAAGCAAAACAATCAACCATCCCAGCCCGTCTTTGACCAGGCCGACCTACGGCTTCAGGGACGTGACGACGCATTCGTTTTCTGACACGGGTATGCGCCGAAAGAACAGAGGAGGCGTTATCGCACGGACTACATCGTTTCTTCGATCGACACGCCGCCGGGAGCATTTCGGCGACTACTGAAACAACTGCAACAGTAAGCGAGGTCGGTGTTACGGGAGCAACTCGCAACCGGTCCCACGCCCGACACATCCATCCCAATCGACCCCAAAAGGAAGTCTCACTATGACAATCAAGATCAAGCCCTTCGTCAGCACGGCCGCTCAACGCCAGAAGATGCTCAACCGTGCAGTTCTCATGGCTGTTACGGCAGTGATCATTCTTCCCGGAATCGCCTCAGCCGATGATGCTCAGTCCAACATCTGCAGCGTTCTTACCACCATCAACAACCTACTGAATGTGGCCTCGATCGTCGTAGTAACCATCGCTATCATCTTCTCGGGTTATCAGATCGCCTTCGCGCACAAGCGAATCTCGGACGTCGCTCCAGCGCTTATTGGCGGCGTACTCATCGGCGCGGCCGCTCAGATCGCCAAAATGGTCATCGGTGGCTCCAACACCGGCAACCAGTGTGGAGGCACATCGCTCAATACCACCATGCTGATGGACCACCTGCACTCCGCCGTGCAGTTCATCCAGCACTATGCATAAGAACGCGCTGTTCCGCGGTTGCACCCGCCCGCCCATGTTCATGGGCGTGCCTTATGTGCCCTTCTTCTTGGGTGCGGGTGGGTGCCTGTTGCTTGCGATGTACTTCCACCTTCTGTTCCTGCTGTTGATACCGCCGGTCATCATGGTGATGCGACACATGGCCAAGCGCGACGAAATGATCTTTCGCCTGCTTGGCCTGCGCCTGCAATTTCGCACACGCGTGAGGAACCTGCCGCTGCACGACGGAATGTGGGCGTTCACCCCCAACGAATACCGCGACCCGCGTGCCAAGAAAAAGTAAGCGATGCCATACATGCTCGCGCGGCAAGCAACACGTCGCACGAGCGCACGGCCCAGGTCTGTACATGCTCCCTGAGCGTAAGCCGACCTAGGACCGAACTTCCCGGAGATGTCGCATAGCATCGCGGCATCTCCGGTCTATATCGACATGGCGGATCAAGCGAGCCTCCATCAGATCCACGAACTGGTAACCCTATGTATACGCCTGACGCCCCCATAAGCGCCTTCATACCGCTATCCGCCCATGTATCGCCCACCGTGCTCAAGACCACCGGCGGCGACTACCTGATGACGTGGCGCCTGGAGGGCCTGCCGTTCGTCGGACGCGAGGAGTGGGAGCTGGAGCACCGCCACAACAGTTTCAACCGCATGCTGCAAACCCTGCGTGCGCCGGATTTCACCAACGTCGCCTTCTGGGTGCATGACCTGCGCCGCCGCCGGCGGCTGACGGACAAAAGCAAATTCGGCCAAGCCTTCAACCAGCAGATGTCCGACACGTACTACAGCGCGCTGTCGACACAGAAGCTGATGCAGAACGAGCTCTACCTCACGCTGATCTACCGACCTGTCGTCACCGGCAAGCGCCTGGCTGAGAAGAGTTCTAATGTCAGCCAGCTTGAGGCCGAGCAGGCCCATGCCGTTGCCACGGTCAACGAGCTGGCCGGCAACGTGGAGGCGGTTCTGAAAGATTACGCCCCGCATCGCCTCGGCATGTACGAAGCGGCCAACGGTCTGGTGTTTTCCGAAACGCTGGAGCTGTTCGGCTATTTGCTCAACCGTATCGATGAACCCGTACCGGTGCTGTCTGCTCCGGTGCCAGCCTATCTTCCAGTCAGCCGCCAGCGGTTCTCGGCCAAGAGCGGCGACTTTGTGCTGACTACGCCCAACGGCATCAACCATTTCGGCGCCATTCTGAACCTCAAGGAATACCCGGACGGAACCTTCCCGGGCATCTTGAACGGCATGAAGTACCTGGACTTCGAGTACGTCATGACCCACTCCTTCAGCCCCATGGGCAGGCAGGATGCGCTCAAGGCCCTGGAGCGCACCAAGGGCATGATGATCTCCTCCGGCGACAAGGCGGTGAGCCAGATCATCGAGATGGACTACGCCATGGACCAGCTGGCGTCGGGCAACTTCGTACTCGGCGAGTATCACTTCTCCCTGGCGGTATACGCGCCCAGCCAGGAGCAGCTCGCCCAGCAACTCGCCGCCACGCGCGCGGAGTTGTCCAATGCCGGTTTCGTGTCGGTGAAGGAAGACCTGGCGGTAGCCTCCGCGTTCTACGCGCAGTTCCCCGGCAACTGGAAATACCGCACGCGGCTGGCCAACGTCAGCTCACTCAACTTCCTTGGCCTCTCGCCGCTGCACAACTTCGCCCTCGGCAAGAAGGAAAACAATCCGTGGGGCCATTGCGTCACCACCCTGCAGACCACCAACGGCCAGCCCTACTACTTCAACTTCCACGCCACTCACCCCGGCGAAAACTCGCTGGGCGAAAAGGCCATTGCCAACACCATGGTGATCGGTAAGTCGGGCACCGGTAAAACCGCGCTCATCAACTTCCTGTTGAGTCAGGTGCAGAAGCTGTCGCCCACGCCGACCATCTTCTTCTTCGACAAAGACCGTGGCGCGGAGATCTTCGTGCGCGCCTGTGGCGGCAACTACCTGGCACTGGAGAATGGCCAGCCCACCGGCTTCAACCCGTTCCATTGCGAGCGCAACGAGGCCAACGTGCAGTTCCTGGCCGATCTGATCAAGGTGCTGGCCGGCAAGAGCGTCTATAGCTCGCGCGAAGAAGAGGACATCTACCGCGCGGTGGAAAACATGCTGGACACGCCGAAACACCTGCGCAGCATGACCAACTTCCAAAAGAGTTTGCCCAACATGGGCGACGATGGCCTGTTCATCCGCCTGCGCAAGTGGACGGCTGGACACTCGCTGGGCTGGGTGTTCGACAACCCGGTGGATACGATCGACCTGGAAAAGGCGCCGATCATCGGCTTCGACTACACCGACATCATCGACAATCCCGAAGTGCGCGTGCCGGTCATCAACTACCTGCTACACCGCCTCGAGGAACTGATCGATGGCCGCCCACTTATCTACGTGATGGACGAGTTCTGGAAAATCCTGGACGGCGCCGGTGGCCTCAAGGAATTCGCCAAGAACAAACAGAAAACCATCCGTAAGCAGAACGGTCTCGGCATCTTCGCCACCCAGAGTCCGGAGGACGCGCTGGCCAGCGATATCGCCGCGGCGCTGATCGAGCAGACGGCCACCATGATTCTTCTGCCCAACCCCAACGCCAGCCGCGAAGACTACGTGGAAGGTTTGAAACTCACCGACGCCGAATATCGTGTGGTGGTGAGCCTGGACGAGCGCTCGCGTTGCTTCCTGGTCAAGCAGGGCCACGCCTCCGCAGTCTGTCAATTGAACCTGCGCGGCATGGACGACGCGCTTTCCGTGATCTCGGCGTCCACCGACAACATCGAGATCATGCACCGCATCCTCGACGAACGCGCGGCGGCAGAAGATGTCGGCGTCGACGATCTGAAACCCGAGCAATGGCTTGCCACGTTCTACGAACAGCGCAAAGGCAGTGGCAAATCGAAATCGGATACGCCACCGCTGCGACGCGCAGCACGCTGAGACAACCTCGCGCCTCATTATTCATTTCGAAGAAAGGAATTCACCATGATCAATCAGCTTCTGCAACGCATCTTGCGCAAAGCCGGCGCAGCGATGGCAGTCCTTTTGGTCACCGGCGTCATGACGGGCCAGGCCCACGCGCAATGGCAGGTCATCGACGAATCGGCCATTACTAGCAACCATGCAGATCAGGCACTGGAATACGGAAAGACGGTAGAGCAGTACCTCCAGATGATTAAGCAGTACGAGGCCATGCTGACATCACTGACGAGCCTCAACCTCAATTTCCAGCCGGTCAACAACCATCTCACCCTGATCAGTGACCCTTCCAGCCAGGTGGCGCAGGCCTGCCCAGGCGCCAGTTCGCTGCCGGGCATGGCACTCGGTGCACTGGGCTTGGATCCTTCGATGGTCGATGGCCAGATCGTGACCCAGCAGCGCGTTATCTGCGCTCAGATCGTCATGCTGCAGGTCGACAAGTACAACACCGTTGCCAAAATGCTCAACCACATGAACGATTACTTCACCGGGCTGCAGAATATGGCTACTACGGCAAACAACTTGGTTGGCGACCTCACCAACGGCATCGGTGATCGCCAGGCATTGCAGAACCAGAACGCCCAGACCCAGGCCACCCTATCCACGGAAATGGCCAACGTCGAGCAACACCTGAAGGCCGTCGACGCCACCATCGCCGCGCTCAAAGACCAGCAGTCGCTGCTTGCCAACGTCGCCCTCAAGGGCAGCAACTCAGGCGGACTGGGCGCCCTGGGCGGCCAGCTCATCCAGGCCGGTGCCTTCGCCGCCGCATTCTCGCAGCATTGATCCCACGCGGACCGTCGATGACCACTGATCGCCTCGACACCGCTGCCCAATACAGGGTAGCGGCACACTCCGATTCCGGAGCACGGATGCCATGACCCCCACCAATCTCACCGATTACCTGTATTTCCGCCTCATCTATAACTGGATGGGCGTGGAAATTGACAACCTCAGCAAGCAGATGGTGCAAAACACCGTCCAATGGATCAGTTTCTTCGCGCTGATCCTGGTAACGCTGTGGGTCTTTCTGCAGGGCTATCGCTTGGTCACGGGCCAGATGCGCGAGTCGGCGATGACGGTCGTCAGCAACATGATCAAGATCGCCCTGGTGGTTACCTTCGCTACCACGGTCTCGCTGGTCAACAACGATGTGCGCACCTTCGTCACCCAGGACATGAGCAACGCCATCAACTATATGGTGAACGGATCGTCTTCCTCGATGACCGACACCATCGACAAGAACCTTGCCTACACCCAGATGGCGATGGCCGCCATCGACACGGTGCAGGTGCCATACGGCGACGAGAACACCGCCAACGAAAAAGCGCGCACCATGATGATCGCCACCCTGGGCACTGCTGGCCCGGCCATGACGGCCGGCGCCATGCTGCTGCTCTATCAGGTGGCCATCGCCTTGGTGGTCGGCCTTGCTCCGCTATTCATCCTCTGCCTGATCTTCGACCAGACCAAGGATCTGTTTCGACGATGGGTCATGTTCACGGTAAGCACATTATTTTCCATGGCAGTGCTCAACGCCGTGGTAGCCATCGCGCTCAAGGCCAGCATCAATACCGCCGAAGCGCTATGGGTTTCGCAGGCCATCATGCATATCACTAACACTTCGGCAGAGGGCTTCAACAGTCAGGCCCTGCAGCAAGGCGGTGTTGGCCTATTGATGACGGTGCTGATCATCTCCACGCCGCCGATGGCGGGGATGCTGTTCAACGGAACCTTGGGGCAATTTGTTCCGTTTGCTCAGGTGGGCGGTGGTGGAGTTGGCCGACCGGGGCCGCAGGGACAGCCGGCGGGTTCATATGGCTGGACTCCACCGCCGTCGTCTACTACATCACCCAACAGCGGCGCGGATCATAGAGCTCAAACCGGATTCGGGAACCAAGTGATTCAGCCACAGCGTAGCTACGCACAGGCCACTGAAAACAAAGACGAAATGAAATATCGAACATAGGCCGCAGATTATGAAGCCCCTCATCTTTGCCACTCTACTTGGCTTGCTAGCTTTTCAGGTGCCTGCGTATGCACAGGGCTGTCCGGCGGGCACGTATCCCTGGAGCGGCAATGGCATATTCACTTGCCTTCCCGACCCAAGTTATAACCAACAACAATCAACCCAGAGCAGTCCACCCTTGCCACCCGGGAGGTGGGAATCACGCTGGGGGGCTATTGCGACTGATGGTAATCATGGGGCCCTCGGAGTGACCACCAATATGTCCAGTCGCTCCAGCGCCGAAAAGGAAGCAATTAAGGACTGCAAAGCGAAGGGTGGCACCCAATGCGTGCTTGACATCGCCTATGACAACAGCTGCGCCGCTATGGTCGTGGGTGACAACGGTTACAGCATAAGGACAGGGGCGAACAACGATGAGGCAATTAGGAACGCAACCAACGCGTGCAGTGCGGACAATCGGAGTTGCCGCACCTATTACACCAACTGCACTCAAGCGGTACTAGTTCGTTGAACCCGTGTCGCGAAACGTCAACAGCTCTTTGCCCTATACCACTTAATTCGGGTGTAGATCGGCGATAAACGATTCAATGTTGATCGCGCTGCAGCAAAGCAGAAAGCGGTTCAATCAAGCATGGAGGCTTACAGTGCTTGAGATACCAGTTGTCACGTTTACTTCAACAGTTGAAGCCAAGCAGTGCCAACCCAATAGCTTATGAGTACGGATCACCTCCATAGGAATTTGAGTATGCGGCAACTCAAATTGACAGTCTTCTCACTGAGTGCGCTGGCGCTTCACTGCGCGCCGGCACATGCACAAGGCTGCCCTGCCGGCACGTACCCCATGAGTGGAAATGGCGTATTCACCTGTCTGCCAGATCCAAATTACAACCAGCAACAACAGTCGCCACAGAGCGCGACTCCCACACCTGTCCGAGCGTGGGAGTCGCACTGGGGGGCCATCGCGACTGATGAACCCCATGGAGTCGTTGGGTCCTCAAGTGGAGTGCGAAGTGCAGAGAAGGCTGAGCGCAAGGCCATCGAAGATTGCAAGTCCAAGGGAGGATCCAATTGCAAGCTGCAGCTTTCTTATTCCAACGGTTGCGGCGCCCTACTAGTCGGCGACAAGACTTTTAACCTTAACTGGGGGGGCTCGGAGAAAGAGGCAATTCAGAAGGCGATGACTGTGTGTACAGCGTCCGATACTGGCTGCCATGTCTACTTCACCAGTTGCAGTCAAGCGGCGCGCTTGTCCGGTATCTCTTAAATATCGAGCATATCCGCAGAAATTCGATCATGCGCCGACTCAAATCGACATTGTTTTTGCTGAGTGCTTTGGGGCTCCACCATTTGCCAGCACACGCGCAGGACTGCCCCTCCGGAACATATCCCTGGAGCAGCAACGGTGTATTTACTTACCTACCCGATCCAAAACACCTGCCACAAACGTAACAGCAGTCACAAGCCCTTCAACCAGTCAAATGGGCCGTCAGAACAGGTGCACGCACAGACACAATCGATAGCGTAGCAGCATGCACCGCGCCATAGCCCACCAATGTAGAGGACTCCGCCATGCGTATCGCCACGGATCAGACGTCAGCTATCTCACGCTTGGCACGGTCACTCAGGGCCGCTGGCTGTGGCTCTGCCAGATCGCCTGGCCATGCTCACAAGGCTCGCGAAGTCACTCGCCAGAAGCACTCACGCAAACAAACGAACACTCACGTTAAGGACCAGACGATGAAGAGATCATGGATGGTTTTACTTGCCTTGGGCATCGCACTACCCGTTGGTGCCCAATCCGTTGCGCCCTTTCGTGCTAATGATCCTTTTGTGTTCTGCACCCAAGGCTATGAACTCACCTGGGCAGAGATGTGCTGGGTGCCCCTGCCGCCCTACACGGGGTCCACATGGATGTATACCGGCTTATGCGACCCCCCGAACTATTACGGGCGCTCCTGGACTGGCCGCGACTGGCTGGCGCTCAGCCTCTATGAGAGCGTATGCCCACTCGCCATAACGCCAGGCGTCTGGACAGGCCCTGGCGACGGAAGCCAAGCTCCGATACCACATTGAGATATAGGCAAAGGCATGCCTTTTACTAGCAGTAAATCCAACCACGCTCGGAAGCACTGTGCAGGTTGGTACCAAACGGATATGAATCGCGGCATTCACGAATACCCGCGGCGTCTCGCCGTTGCAGGAGCTTTATCGTGAAGAACAAAACATCTCTTTTGGTCACCTCCGTTCTGGCCTTCGCGCTCACCGCCTGCAATGCGGGGGGGCAAGCGTCGACGGATCGCACTCCCTTGGCCACAACCGGCTCTGCCGCAGGTACCAAGGCACCGGATGAAGCACAGTCGTGCCCGGCGCAGGATTTCGACCAGTTCCTGACCGCTTTCATGGGCAACGTTGAAGTACAAAAGACCCACGTCGCTCTGCCGCTGAAAAGCGAAACGGTAGATCCCAACGCTGAGCCAGAGCCGAAGCCCGTCACCAAGATGCTGCCGCTGGCGGATCTGAAATTTCCGCTGATACCTTCTCCACAACAACAAGCTCAGGACGGGCTGCAATTGAGCAAAACCGTCGTGGACCCTGCTCATATCGAAGTCAAACTGGTCAAGCCAGATACGGACTATCAGCTGATTTTCTTGTTCCAGAACGATGGTTGCTGGAAGTTGTACCAGACGCGGGACGATTCGCTGTAAACGGACGCAGGAGCATCCACCATGTCGTATCAGGACGTAATGAACACCATCCTGCCTCGTCAGGACGATCGTTCGGCCCATATCACCGGCCATTACGGCGAGCACCGCACCAATGGTCCGCACGGTGGCTCGGATTTCAATTACGAGGGCGGCCAGCAAGGCACGAACCTCGGGCATCCTACCGTGCACTCTCCGGTAGCCGGCGTAGTGACCTTCGTGGGCGGGCAATACGGCACGATCAAGATCCGCGACGCAGAAGGCAACAGCCACGAAATTCTGCATACGCAGAGCCAATCGGTGACGGAAGGCCAGCGTATCGAAACTGGCGACGTCATCGGCACCATGGGTGGCCGCGGTCCGCACGGCGCGGCGCAGTATGCGCAGCATGTGCACGATCAGATGAAGGATAGCCAGGGGCATCCGGTAAATCCGGAGACATTCTGGGCCCAGCGCACTCATGATGCGCCGACCCATCCGCCAGCTCGGCAAGGTACGGCAATACCTGGCCATCCAGATGGTGTGATGCGCCATGGTGGCCAGGGCGAAGCGGTGCGCGCGTTGCAACGCGAACTGGCTCAACTCGGTTACGAGGGACGCGACGGCAAGCCCCTCAAAGACGATGCGCACTTCGGTCCGGATACGCGGCATGCCGTGGAAACCTTCCAGCGAGCGAATGGCTTGAAGATAGACGGTGTCGCCGGACCGCAGACCCTGGAGAAGCTGAGCGAGGCCTTGCGCCAGCGGCACGCCCATACGGGCCAGGCGCCACTACTCAATGACTCCGCCCATCCCGATCACGCCATGTACCGGCAGGTGCTGAACGGCGTACACAAACTGGATGCCCAGCATGGGCGAGCTCCCGATGCGCGCAGCGAACAACTGGCCGCTGCACTGACGGTTTCCGCCAGACAAGAGGGTCTCAGCAGGATCGACCTGGTTGCGCTCGGCACGAACGGAGAACACGTCTTCGCCGCGCAGGGACCGCTCGATTCACCACTCAAGCGTATCGCCAGCGTACCCACGATGACCGGACTGGAGACGCCGATGGCGTATAGCAGCCAGCAATGGGAAAAGATCCATCAGCCATCGGTGCAGCAGACAAGCCAACCTCATCAGCAAACACAGCAGCAGTCCCAAGCTCCCACCATGTGAGGCGCGGACATGGCGGCATCTTGATTGCTGCCGTTCCTTTTATTTCAGGAGTTTCGCCATGAGGCATCGAGCATCACTTTTGACCGCCGCCATCGCCGCACTGGCGCTCGCCGCCTGCAATGGCAGCAGCTCTGCCTCCGGCCAGCCGCCCGCATCCACTGCGTCGACGCATCCGGCAACAACTGCGGCTCCTCGAGCTACTGCCTCCCCCGTTCCTGCCGCCTCGGCTTCCGCATCACAAGGATCCAAGATGGACGATTTGCAAGCATTCGCCACGAACGGCGCGCGAATCATGGATTCGCTCACGGGCGACCTCAACAACGACGGCAAGCCCGATGCCCTGCTAGTACTCGACCCGCCCGCCGACAGTTCGCAGAAGCTGGGCGAAGGGGCGCCGCGCACGGTGCTTTTGCTGATCCGCGGCGAGGATGGCCAGCTGCATGAAGCCGCCAGCAACCAGAAGGTGGTGCCTTGCGCGACCTGTGGCGGCGTATCGGGAGACCCATACGGCTTTGTCCACGTGGAGCCTGGCCAGTTCACTGTTCGCAATGGCGGCGGCAGTCGTGAGCATTGGAGCGACGAGTTCGCCTTCAAGTATTCCGCCGCCAAGAAGGACTGGCTACTGGACAAAGTGTCGCGCAGCGTAGTCGACCAGGAAACGGACGCGCACAAAGAACTCGTACTCACGCCGAGGGATTTCGGCGACATCACTTTCAAGGACTTCGACCCGGCCAAGCTGCCCGAGGTCGTATTGCCCTGAAACATGCGCGCCATGACGGCGGCATGACTCAAGACACGGAATGAAGTCGCTCTTAAAGAAGCCAACCAGGAGTTGTAACCATGGCTATGGATCGAGAAACACAGGTATTGAACGCCGCTGTGGCGGCAGGGATTACGTCACCCCGCGAGCTGGCGAATTTCATGGCGCAGGTCACCCATGAATCCAACGGGCTGAACCGCCTCGACGAAAGTTTCCGCTACACCAAGAGCGTCAACCAGATTCCGGTGGAATCTGCCTGGCGCAGAGGTGAGGCCGAGCTCGACACGGCGCGCAAGGAAGCCCTGCAGGGTAAGCCGGAGCATCTGGCCGAACTGATGTATGGCGGCCGCAACGGCAATAACGAGCTGGGCGACGGCTACAAGTATCATGGCCGCGGCTATATTCAGCTCACCGGCAAAGACAACTACCGCGCCGCGGGCGAAGCGCTGCATCTGGATCTGGTCAAGCACCCGGAGCTGGCCGCTCAACCCGAGAACGCCGCCAAGATTGCGGTGTGGTACTGGGAAAATCGCGTACCGGAAAAGGCGCACGAAGATGTCCGCGAGGCTACCCGCGCCGTCAACGGCAAGCTTAACGGCCTGGCGGATCGCGAGACACGCTTCGCCGAATGGGAAAGGAAACTGACGCCTGAAGTGATGGAGCGCCTGACCAAGGGCCAGATGGGCCTGCCGCACGCGCCTTCCGTTCCGGCCCCCTCCAAGACCGAACACCAGGCTGCCGGTGCATCGTTGCGCGAAAAGGATCAGGGACCAGCCGTGCGCGAATTGCAGGATCAACTGCATGCACTCGGCTATGGCGGTAACCATCCGCCGCTGAAGGCCGATGGGCATTTCGGCCCTAACACCAAGCACGCCGTTGAGGCTTTCCAGCGTGACCACGGCTTGACCGCTGACGGCGTGGCCGGCAAGCAGACCATGGCCAAGATTCATGAGTTGGCACAGCAGTCATTCAAGCCCCAGCTCAACGATTCCCGCCATCCCGATCACGAGCTGTACAAGCAAGCCTTGGATGGCGTGCACAAACTGGACGCACAACATGCCCGCACCTCTGACACCCGGAGCGAGCAACTCGCCGCAGCGCTGGTCGTAGCGGCGCGCGGGCACGGGCTGTCGCGGATCGATCATGTGACCGCCGACCAGGATGCGTCGCATATCTACGTGGCGCAGGGCGCTCCGAACTCTCCGTTCAAGCAAGTGGCGAGCGTCCCCACCACGCAGGCGCTTGATACCCCTGTGGCACAAAGCAGTCAGGCATGGGGGGAACAAGCCGCACGGCAACAACAAGCCGCGCAGCAACACTCCCAGCCACAGCAGACGCAAGCACAAGCGCATACGCACGGCATGTAGCGCACGCATGGCCCTTTCATTGGCCAAGTTACGCACCGAAGGAGCTGGCAAATCCGGTTCCCTCGGCATGCCCGTCATCCATCAAGCCATCACCGTGCACAACGGATCGCCACCAGCGATACCACTGCACCATCGCGGCGATGCGCCTACAGAAGGAAATGCCTTATGCCAAGCCAGCGACCCTCACCCTCTACGGCACTCGCTCTCGCTCTGACTCTCGCCACCTCCGCCTACGGTATGCCTATGAACACTCCTGACATCAAGCAGAACCCGCACCCGCAGATGCGCTACGAGGTCACCCTGACCATCGAAGGCGCGCCGGGCCCCTTCGAAGCCGTGACCGGTTTCATGCAGTACGAAGTGCTCGACGATCGCTGCCTGCCCATGCAAGACCCGGTCAGCGGCGCCAAGAAACACCCGATGTCCGACCCGCCGATTCACTTCGAGCGTGTCTCCGACAATGTCTACAAAGGTGTGGTCTATGCCGACCTGCTGCAGAACGAGGACTACTACGGTCTCGGCGTCTGCAAGTGGTCGCTGATTTCCGCCATCGGCCGCTTGCAAGGCAAAGAGGCCACGTTCTCACCGGACTTGAGCCTTGACGAACTGGCGGCGCAAGAACGCAAGACGCTTTACTTCTACAAGGGCAACTACTCGCACAACAGCGTGAAGGATTCGGTCTTCGCGGGCGTTCCTCTATCGGACCACATCAAGGCGCACCGCGATGACTTCTTCTCGGTGACGTTCGAAGCCAGGGAGGTCTTTCCATGACCCTGCGCTCGATGGATTACGCCGAACTCGCCAAGGATTCCTATAACGACCGCGCGCTGGAGAAGAACTTCTATATTGATGGCGTACAGTACAAAGCCATCGCCCATATGGACCGTCCGTCCGGTTATCAGGGCACGGCTTATCAACGTATCGATACGGGCGAGATCGTCATCGCCAGTCGTGGCACCGAGTTCAATCGTGAGCCGTTACGCGACGGCGTGATTGCGGACGGCGGCATGGTGTTCACCGGCTACAACTCGCAGGCGAACGATGCGCTTGAGTTTGCCGGCCAGGTGGTGGCCATGGCGAAGGACCGCGAGCCACAGTACGGGCACCCGTTGGACGTGACCGTCACCGGCCACTCATTGGGCGGCACTCTCGCTGAGATCACGGCCTACCGGCTCGGCCTGCATGGCGAAACCTTCAATGCCTACGGCGCGGCAGGGTTGATGTACGGCATCCCGGAAGGCGGCTCCCAAGTGATCGATCACGTGCGTGCGACCGATTTCGTCAGTGCGGCCAGCCGCCATTTTGGCGAGGTGCGCGTCTACGCCACCCAGGAGGATATCGATCAGCTGACCAAGGCCGGATACCGCGACGACAGCGGTCCGCTGAGCCTGCGCAATCCGATCAAGGGCATCAGCTTCGACGCGCACCGCATCACCAACTTCGCGCCCGACAACCAAGAGCACGGCGCCTCGATCATGAACGCGGAGGACGCTGCCCGCTATCGCGCTCACCACGGCATGATCGATCGCTATCGCGACGACATCATGCTGGCGCGCACCGGGCTCTCGGCTTCCTGGGAGCTGCCCAAGGCTATCGCCCATACCGTGGAAGACTTCGGTCGCACGGCGGGCGAGCGGATCGCCAAGACGTACGAGATCGTCCGCGACGTGGCCAACGAGCAGATCCACCAGGTTGCCGAGAAAGCGCGGGAAACCGTCCACACCATCGGGCACACCTTGGAAGAAGCTGGCAAGACGGTGTCGGAGAAGTTTTCACAGGGAGCGCAGGCGATCGAACATGCCGCCGAATCCTTCGGGGATAAAGCCTCCCATGCACTGGACGTGCTGCGACATCCCGGCTCTTGGTTCGAGCACACTACCGACCCGAAAGCACCACCGGTTCGCCTGGATAACACGACGCATCCCGATCACGGCATGTATCGGCAGGCACTTGGCGCCGTACATCGTCTGGATGAGCAGCATCAACGCTCCCCCGATCAGCGAAGCGACAATCTGGCGGCGGCCCTCGTGGTTGCGGCCAGGCGAGATGGCCTGGAACAGATCCATCAGGCCACGCTGAGCGACGATAAGTCACGAACCTATGCCATCCAGGGTGAACCGTCATCGCCTTTCAGGCGCTATGCCGAAGTATCGACGCAGGAGGCAGTGAATACCTCTATCGATAAAAGCAGCGTTGCTTGGGATCAGGTCGTGGCCCAAAAGCAGCAAACTTTGATTAACGAGCAGGTCGCAAACCAGGAGCTGAATCAGCCTGCGCAACAGCGATCGGGGCCAGCACCAAGCGTGTAACTGGATAGACCAGGGTCTGCCCACAAGCCATCAACAGTGGGCCGTGGGGCGCCCCGAATAGGCGCCCTATGCGCACTGATTCAGGCTCCTCATGAGCTTGGTTGTCAGCCAATGGCTGGGCCCAATGATTTTCAGGCATCCCACAAGGAACCATCTATGAAATCCACGTTTACGACCACTGCTATCGGCCTGGCTCTGCTCACCATAGCCGCTACGGCACAAGCGGCCACCGATAGTAGTAAGGCCGTCGCCTCGCATAGCGCCCCCCATCCCACGTCCATGTGCGCCAAAGGGGATGAGGTGGTGTTTTCGTGCCCACTGGCTGGCGGCAAGAAAGTCGTCTCGATGTGTGCTGCCAGTGATGTCACTCGCAATGCCGGTCGCTTCTACTATGCCTACGGCCGCGATGCGGCCGCACCCGAGCTCGTCTACCCCGGGAAGGATCAGGGCGCCGGCAGCTTCACGCGCACACACCTCGGCTTCGCCGGCAATACCGGTGGATATGCCTATGCCTTCTCCAACGGTGGCTACAAGTACATCGTCTATTCGATATCGGGCGAACGCGACCTGCAGGACGGTGGAGTGATCGTGCAGCGCGAAAGTGACGCACATGCAGCGAAGAAAATGCCATGCGAATCGGGCAAGGTGATCGACACCAACAAGGATGACCTCATCGATGCCACGCTCAAATGGAAGAGCGATGCCGTCATCGAACAGCACGGTCTTCCGGCTACGCATTGACCTCGGTCGCGCGAGTCATGACATAAATAAGGAACGCAATCATGTCATCCAAAGAAAATGCCGACTACCTGATGGAAGTCGCGACCAAGAGTGGTATCAAGGACCCTAAAGAGCTGGCCAACTTCATGGGCCAGATGCAGGTGGAATGCGGCGGATACTCCCGCATGAGCGAAAACCTCGGCTACTCCGGCAGCCGCTTGTTGGAGGTCTTCCCGGGCCGCAACGGTATGGATACCGCCTCTGAAGCCAACAAGATCGCAGCCGGCGGTCCAGACGTCGTCGCCAATGCCATTTATGGTGGGACCTGGGGCAAGAAGAACCTGGGCAACACCGAGCCGGGCGATGGATGGAAATATCATGGCCGCGGCTATGTGCAGCTGACCGGCCGCGCTAATTACGAGCAGGCCGGCAAGGAACTGGGACTGGATCTCGTCAAACATCCCGAACTCGCAGAAGACCGTGAGGTCGCGGCCAAAATCGCTGTGCACTACTGGCAATCGCGCGTCGTGCCCAACCATCATCAGGACGATGTACGTGGCGCCTGCCACGACATCAACGGTGGAGAGAAAGGCTTGCACGAACGACGCGTTGCAGCGGCAGCCTGGGAGAACAAGCTCACCCATGGCTACGTGCCCGGCGGCCCCGATCCGAGCGCCCACGGTCGCGGCGGCGCATCGCGTGAAGAAAACAGCCGCGTGCAGCAGCTACTCAATGAGAGCGGCTATCGCGACGCATCCGGCCAGCCGCTAAAGGTCGACGGCGACTACGGCGCCAGCACCCGGCATGCGGTGGAGGCATTCCAGCGCGAGCATCATTTGAAGGCGGATGGCGTAGCCGGCCCCGAGACACTCAAGCGCCTTGAAGCGGTGACGCATCAGACGCACAAGCCTGTGGCTACTACGCCGCGCTTGGACGATGCACGCCATCCCGATCATGCGTTATACGAACAGGCACTCTCGGCCGTACATCGATTGGACGCGCAGCATCACCGCGCGCCCGATCAACACAGCGCCAACCTGGCCGCATCGTTAGTCGTTGCTGCTCGAAAGGACGGCATGACACAGATCAATCATGTCGTGCTCAATGACAATGGCTCACGCGCCTATGCAGTTCAAGGCGATCTGCGCTCCCCGTTCAAGCAGATCGCGGATGTATCGACGCCAGAGGCCACCGCCACATCCATCGAGCAGAGCAGCCGCAGCGTGCAGCAGTTATCGGAGCACAAGGCCCAGACGCCAGCACCAACGCTCCCGCAGCAAGAACAGGCTCATACGCGCGGACAGGCACCACACGGGATGTAAGTCCAGAAGATGTGTCTCGGGGGGGGGGACAGTCACTTCTCTCCCCCGAGACCGCTGATGGTGGATCAGGGTAAAGGGCGGGACATGGCGATTTGCCAATCCAGGAAAGCCCCTTTAAGGAATAGTCACAGGGTGGATCAATGAGCAAGAGCAAGTGGTATTGGGCGGGTGGCTTGGCGCTGGCTGCATTGGCCATAGGCGAGTACTTCTCGGGATGGCTCGTTCTCGTCTTCTTGAAGCTGGGGGTGCATGACCTTGGCTTTGGCACCTATTGGAGCTATCTACGCGCGCTGGATCTGCCACAGGTCCAACCCTATACGGGCCGGATCAAGGCCGCCGGGATCATCGGCTTTGGCCTCCCCCTCATGGCCTGGCTGATCGCCTTGTACTTCCTCATGAGGCGCAAGAAGCAGTCCATGCATGGCGACGCCCGCTTTGCCAACGCTGGCGATCTGAACAAACACGGCATGTTTAAACCCTCGGACAACGGCGTCCTGATCGGCAAGTTCAAGGGCGACCTGGTTCGCCTGAGCGGGCAGCAGTTCGTGATCCTCGCCGCTCCCACTCGCTCAGGCAAGGGTGTGGGTGTGGTGATTCCCAACCTGCTTGAGTACCAGGAATCGATGGTGGTGCTGGACATCAAGCAGGAGAACTACGAGCTGACTAGTGGGTGGCGCGGCAGCCAGGGTCAGGAGATCTATCTGTTCAATCCGTTTGCGGAAGACCGGCGCTCGCATCGCTGGAATCCGCTGAGCTATGTATCGAAGGACCCAGCCTTCCGCGTATCCGATTTGATGAGCATTGCCGCGATGCTCTATCCGGATGGCTCGGATGATCAGAAATTCTGGATCAGCCAGGCGCGCAATGCTTTCATGGCCTTCACCTTGTATCTGTTCGAGAAGTGGGAGCACGACGAGAAGAAGGGTTTGCCACTCACGCTACGTGACAAGCCGACGCTGGGTATGGTCTATCGCCTGTCGTCCGGCGACGGTTCGGATCTGCGCCAGCTCTACCAAATGATGTCGCAGCAGCTGTTTCTCAGCGGCCATGCCCAGTCCGCCTTCGCCAACCTCCTGTCGCAGGCCAACGAAACCTTCGCTTCGATCCTTGGCACCTTCAAGGAACCGTTGAATGCCTGGATCAATCCGGTGCTGGACGCGGCGACCAGCGAGGACGATTTTCTGCTGACGGACGTACGCAAGAAGCGCATGACGATCTACATCGGCATCCAGCCCAACAAGCTGGCGGAGAGCCGTCTGATCGTGAACCTGTTCTTCAGTCAGCTGATCAACCAGAACACCAAGGAGCTGCCGCAGAACAACCCGGCGCTGAAGCATCAATGCCTGCTACTGATGGACGAGTTCACTTCGATCGGCAAGGTGGAGATCATCGCCTCAGCGGTGTCGTACATGGCCGGCTACAACGTGCGCCTGCTGCCTATCATCCAGAGCATGGCGCAGTTGGATGCCACCTACGGCAAGGATGTTTCGCGCACACTGATCACCAACCATGCCTTGCAGATCATCTACGCGCCGCGCGAGCAGCAGGACGCCAACGACTACTCGGACATGCTCGGCTATACGACCGTGCGCAAGGAGAACATTACGCGCGGCAGAGAGCGAGGCGATGTCTCGCGCAGCCAGACCGAGGAACGCCGCGCCCTGATGTTGCCGCAGGAACTGAAAGCCATGGGCACGGAGAAGGAGGTCTTCTTGTATGAAGGCATTCCGCACCCGGTCATGTGCGAAAAGATCCGCTACTACCAGGACAAATACTTCACCTCGCGCCTGCTGCCGAAGGTGGACATCCCCGCCCTGGCGATCTAGATCGGGCGCCCGTTTTGGGCGCTGCGGCTCGGAGCAGCTTCAGAGCTAGACTTGGCGCATGACGCTGCCCCCTGCCCTGCTTGATCTTCTGCGCGCCACCTTCGCCGCCGATGGCTTTTCGGTCGAAGAAGGTGAGCGCCTTGCCTACGCCTACGACAACTCGCGCCGCAACGCGCTGCCTGATGCGGTGGTGTTTCCCACCGAGCATGAGCAGGTCGAAACCTTGGTGCGCGCATGCCGCGAATATCGCGTGCCGGTGGTGGCGCGCGGGCGTGGCACCAACACCACAGGCGCTACGGTGCCGGTGGCGGGTGGCGTGGTGGTGAGCTTCGAACGCATGAACCGCATTCTGCGCATCGACCCGGACAATCGCCTTGCGGTTGTTGAACCGGGAGTGCTCAATGGCGATTTGCAGCAAGCACTGAAACCGCACGGCTTCTTCTGGCCGCCCGACCCCACCTCGTCACCCTGGTGCAGCATCGGCGGCAACCTGGCCTGCAACTCGGCGGGCCCACGCACCGTGAAGTACGGCAGCCCGCGCGAGAACACGCTCGGTTTACGCGCGGTGGCAGGCACGGGCGAAGGCTTTCGCTGTGGCACTTACACCAGCAAAGGCTCCACGGGCTACGACCTTACCCGTCTGCTGATCGGCTCCGAAGGCACGTTGGCACTGATCACCGAGGCCACACTGAAACTCACGCCCAAGCCGAGCGGACTGCGCACGCTGCGCGCTACCTATAGCGACGTTGGCGCCGCCGCGCGCGCGGTAGCGCGCATCATGGCCCAGCCTGTCACACCATGCGCACTGGAGTTTATCGACGACGTCGCATTGAAGCTGGCCCGCGACTACGGCGGCGACAGCGTGCCGCTGGCCGGTGCGATGCTGATGATCGAAGTCGATGGCGAACCGGAGACGCTACCCAGCGCCGTGGAGGCTGTATCGCGCGCCGCGCGCGGCGATGGCCTGGAAGATCTGAAGGTCGCGCAGACTGCCGAGGAAACCCAGGCGCTGTGGTCCGCGCGTAAGGCGCTGTCGCCCGCACAACGCACCATCTCGCCGAACAAGATCAACGAGGACGTGGTAGTGCCGGTAAGCCACTTGCCGGAACTGGTGGATGGCATCAAGCAACTCGCGGCCAAGCACAACGTGCTGATCGTCAGCTTCGGCCACGCCGGCAACGGCAATCTGCACGTGAACCTGCTTCCGCGCGACGATGCCGAACGCGAACGCGCACACACCTGCCTCGCCGAAGTATTCGCGCTGGTCATCCGCCTGGAAGGCACACTGTCCGGCGAGCACGGCATCGGCCTGATCAAGCGCGAATTCATGCCGCTGGCGTTGGAGCCGGCGACGCTGGGACTGATGCGCAACGTCAAGGCCGCGTTCGATCCGGATGGGATTTTGAATCCGGGAAAGCTGCTGCCGTAGGAGCGCAACCTGTGCGCGACAAACCGGCAGTAGTGCCGGTTTGCACGGCGTAAGCCGCCCATCGGGTGAGGGCCAAGGATGGCCCGAGTGAAACGGCCCGATAGGGCCGCGCTTTTGTCTTCACAACTCCGGCCCTGCTGACGCAGGGCTTTCGCGCACAGGGTGCGCTCCTAAGGGATGCTCAGCGGGCTTGGCGGTTGATGATCAGATGCAGCCCGAACACCACGAACACCGCGCCGGCCACACCGTCGATCCAGCGCGATAGCCTCAAGTAGCCGCGCCGCATGGCCGGCAGCGCAAAGAATGCCGCGACCAGGGTGAACCATAGGAAGGTCTCGGCGACCACCAGCGTCCACAGGCCCCAGCGGGTCGCGGCATTCACGCTATCGCCGATCAGGGCGGAGAACACGCTGCCGAAGTACACCACCGCCTTCGGGTTCGCCAAATTGGTCAGCAGGCCGGCGCGGAGCGTGGCCAGGTCGCTGCGTTCTACCTGCGCCGTCACCGCAGACTCAGCAGCTGGGGCATGCCAGGCGCCACGCAACATTTTCACGCCCATCCAGGCTAGATAGAACCCACCGGCCACAGCCATCAATTGGCTCAGCCACACCAGGCGGTGAAGCAACAGTTGCAGGCCGAGCAGCGCGAGTGCCGACCACGCCACCATGCCCAACGTGATGCCGATGACACCGAACAGCGCCTGCCGCCGGGAACGGCTCACTGCGGCCTGCGAGACGAAGAAGAAATCCGGACCCGGGCTGATCAGGGCAATCAGATGGACGATGGCAATGGTCAGAAACAAGCTCATGTGAGGCTCCTTAACAAGGACGTCGCTATAACTTGCGGCTCCGCAGCTTGTCGCGGCCGAGCCGATTCCTCTACGCTGCCAATCGTTTGGCTGGGCCATGGCATTCCACGGCCACCCGCGGGGGACCACCGAGTAGCCGGAACAGGCAGGACCAGCACCGCTGGTTGCCTGGCGTTCCGTGCGCCCGGGTTGGCATCCGTGGAAAAGCTACCGCATTCATTGGATCAAGACACCCTGATGAGCATCAAACTCCGCCTGATCGCCATGAACTTCCTGCAGTTTTTCGTGTGGGGTTCGTGGCTGCTGACCATTGGCGCGTACTGGTTCCAGAACAAGCAATGGTCGGGCGCGCAATTCGGCGCGATTTTCTCCACGATGGGTATCGCCTCGCTGTTCATGCCTTCGATCATGGGCATGGTCGCGGACAGATGGATCAATGCGGAAAAGCTGTATGGCCTGATGCATATCGGCGGCGCCATCGTGCTGTTCATCGTGCCGACGGTCGGTTCGCCCGGGCTGATGTTCTGGGTGATGCTGTTGAACATGATGTTCTACATGCCCACCATCTCGCTCTCGATCGCGGTGGCGTACAACGCGCTGAAGGGCGAAGGCAAGGACATCATCAAGGATTACCCGCCGATCCGTGTGTGGGGCACGGTGGGGTTTATCGCCGCCTTGTGGACGGTGAGCCTGCTGTACCTGGAGACCTCGGCCGGCCAGTTCTACGTGGCTTCCGGTGCGGCGCTGTTGCTGGGTCTGTACGCGTTCACCTTGCCCAAGTGCCCGCCGAAGTTCGAGCGCAAGACGCATCAATCGCTGCTGGACACGCTGGGGCTGACGTCGTTTGCACTCTTCCGCAATCCGCAGATGGCGATCTTCTTTCTGTTCGCGATGCTGCTGGGTGCTTCGCTGCAACTGACTAACGCTTACGGCGACACGTTCCTGCACGATTTCGCCAAGCATGACGAATTCAAGGACCTGGTGGCCGTGCGTCACCCGGCCATCATCATGTCGATCTCGCAGATCTCGGAAACGTTGTTCATCCTGGCCATTCCGTTCTTTCTCAAGCGCTTCGGCATCAAGACGGTCATGCTGATCAGCATGCTGGCCTGGACGCTGCGCTTCGGCCTGTTCGCCTACGGCGACCCGGGCGCGGGGCTGTGGATGATCGTGCTGTCGTGCATCGTGTATGGCATGGCTTTCGACTTCTTCAACATCTCCGGCTCACTGTTCGTGGAAGGCCAGGCCGATCCGTCGATCCGCGCCAGCGCGCAAGGGCTGTTCATGCTGATGACCAACGGTATCGGCGCCGTGCTGGGCAGCTCGCTGAGTGGCCTGATCATCCAGGCGTTCTTCACCGATCCCCACAACGGTAAGGACTGGCACGGCATCTGGACCACGTTCTCGTTGTACTCGCTAGTCGTGGCGGTGCTGTTCGTGTTTCTGTTCAAGCACAAGCACGATCCAGCAGCGCTGCAAGGCGCTACGTCCAACGGCGTCGCCCACTGACCATCGCCGGTACAATAGGCCGATGTTCATCGGTCCCTACCGCATTGACCCGCCCGTGGTGCTCGCCCCCATGGCCGGCGTCACCGACAAGCCTTTCCGCCTGCTGTGCAAACGGCTGGGCGCGGGGCTTGCCGTATCGGAAATGACCGCGTCCGATCCGCGCCTGTGGCAGACCCGCAAGTCACTGCGCCGCATGGATCACTCCGGTGAGCCCGAACCGGTCAGCGTGCAGATCGCTGGCTACGACCCCGTCATGCTGGCGGAGGCCGCGCGCTACAACGCCGACAACGGCGCGCAGATCATCGACATCAACATGGGCTGCCCGGCCAAGAAAGTGTGCAACGTCTGGTCCGGCTCCGCGCTGCTGCAGGACGAGCCGCTGGTGGCGCGCATCGTGAAGGCGGTGGTGGATGCCGTGGATGTGCCGGTGACGTTGAAGATCCGTACCGGCTGGGATCGCCAGAACAAGAACGCTCTCAACATCGCGCGCATCGCCGAGGACGCAGGCATCGCGGCGCTCGCCGTGCACGGCCGCACGCGCGCCGACAAATACGAAGGCGAGGCGGAGTACGAAACCATCGCTGCGGTAAAAGCCGCGGTGCGTATCCCGGTGCTCGCCAACGGCGACGTCCTTACGCCCCAGCAGGCAAAGCACGTATTACACGTCACCGGCGCGGACGCCGTGATGATCGGCCGCGGCGCGCAGGGTCGGCCATGGATCTTCCGCGAGGTGGCGCATTACCTCGCCACTGGCGAGACTCTCGCCGAGCCGACCCCGGACGAGGTCAGCGCCATCCTGGTCGATCACCTCGAGCAGCTCTACGCTTTCTACGGCGAACTGCAGGGGGTGCGCATCGCACGCAAGCACCTGGGCTGGTATGCCAAGGATCGCCCGGAGAACGCCGCGTTCCGCCATGTGGTGAACCGGGCCGAGACTGCCGAGGAGCAGCTGCGACTCACTCGCGAATATTTCGACGCGCAAGTGGACGGATTGCAGGCTGCGGCCTGACGGGAATCGCTGTCGAGCGGTCGCCTACAGGGTGGGCTCCCACACGAAATCTGTAGGAGCCCACCCTGTGGGCGACCCGCGCAACGCCCTCACCTTTCGCACGCAATGTGTGACCTAAGCTCCCGGCCAGGCGCCATAGCGCCCTCAGTACAAGAGGCCGATCATGAGCAACACCGCCACTGGCGAGTTTCCCTACATCCATGGCTTCTCGACAGAAGAGCAGGCGCGCCTGGTGCGGCAGGCACGCATGTTCGAAACCAGCCTGTTCAGCCATATCGACTACAGCGACGCCACACGCCTGCTTGAGGTAGGTTGCGGTGTGGGCGCGCAGACCGAAATTCTGCTGCGACGCTTTCCCCAGCTGCACGTCACCGGCATCGACCGCTCCCCCGCGCAGCTTGCCGCCGCAGAAGGCAACCTGGGCCATACCGCCTGGTGCGCCTCGCGCTATGCGCTGCAATTGGCCGATGCCACCGACCTGCCATTCTCCGAACGCAGCTTCGATGCGGCCTATCTGTGCTGGGTGCTGGAACACATGCCCAGCCCCGTGCGGGTGCTTAGCGAAGTGCGCCGCGTGCTCAGCCCCGGCGCCATCATCTACGTGACGGAAGTGCTGAATTCTTCGTTCTTTCTCGACCCCTACTCGCCACATCTGCTGCGCTACTGGATGGCGTTCAACGACTATCAGTACGACAGCGGCGGCGACCCGTTCATCGGCGCCAAGCTGGGCAACCTGCTGCTTGCCGGCGGCTACCACGACGTGCGGACCGAGGTGAAGAGCTTCCACCTGGACAACCGGCAACCCGGACGACGCAAACACATGATCGAGTTCTGGGAAGAACTGCTGCTCTCGGCCGCTGAGCCTCTTATCGCGGGCAATAAAGTCGATAGCGAAACCGTCGAAGGCATGCGCAAGGAGCTGCAGGCCGTGCGCAACGACCCGAACGCGGTGTTCTTCTTTGCTTTCGTGCAAGCGCGGGCGAGCGTTTATTGAGACGCGGCGGTGTATGCGCACTGCTATTGATCGCACCTGCCGCTGCGACCCGTCTGAGCTATCCTCCGACGTTTTCGGAAAGCCCATACGGCCGGCTGGAAAGGCGCTGAAGCCGGCCCCTTGGCCGTCCAAACGGCTGAATCAGCATGAAATCGTCATGGCCCGCCCATAGGCTGTAGCTGCAAAACCGGGGCTCGGCATGTATCATGCCGGATCTCTTTCATCTCTCTATCCGTAAGGAAGGATATAACCCGCGATGAGCAACTTCCTCTTCACTTCCGAATCGGTCTCCGAAGGCCATCCGGACAAGGTCGCCGACCAGATCTCCGATGCCGTCCTCGACGCGATCCTCGCGCAGGATCCGCGTGCTCGCGTGGCCTGCGAGACCATGGTGAAGACCGGCGTAGCCATCGTCGCCGGCGAGATCACCACCAGCGCCTGGATCGACCTGGAAGCGCTGACCCGCAAGGTTATCGTCGACATCGGCTATGACTCCTCTGAAGTCGGCTTCGACGGCGAGACCTGCGGCGTGCTGAACCTCATCGGCAAGCAGTCCCCGGACATCAACCAGGGCGTGGACCGCAAGAAGCCGGAAGAACAGGGCGCTGGCGACCAGGGCCTGATGTTCGGCTACGCGACCAACGAGACCAAGGACTACATGCCGGCGGCAATCTACTACTCGCACCGTCTGGTCGAGCAGCAGGCCAAGGTCCGCAAGAAGAAGAACTCGCCGTTGTCGTGGCTGCGCCCGGACGCCAAGAGCCAGGTCACCCTGCGCTACGAGAACGACAAGGCCGTCGCCATCGACGCCGTGGTGCTTTCGACCCAGCATGATGCGGACGTCAAGCAGAAGGATCTGGTCGAGGCCGTGCGCGAGTACATCCTCAAGCCCGTGCTGCCGGCCAAGCTGCTGCACAAGGGCACCAAGTTCCACATCAACCCGACCGGCAAGTTCGTGATCGGCGGCCCGGTGGGCGACTGTGGCCTGACCGGCCGCAAGATCATCGTCGACACCTACGGCGGCTGGGCCCGTCACGGCGGTGGCGCGTTCTCGGGCAAGGATCCGTCCAAGGTGGACCGTTCGGCTGCCTATGCGGCGCGCTACGTGGCGAAGAACATCGTCGCCGCCGGCATCGCCGACCGTTGCGAAGTGCAGGTCTCCTACGCCATCGGCGTGGCCGAGCCGACTTCGATTTCGGTGACCACCTTCGGTACCGGCAAGATCAGCGACGACAAGATCGAAAAGCTCATCCGCAAGCACTTCGACCTGCGTCCGTACGGCATCATCAAGATGCTGGACCTGATCCACCCGATGTACCAGCAGACCGCCAGCTACGGTCACTTCGGCCGCTCGCCGTACGAAGTGAAGGGTCCGGACGGCAAGACCTACACCGCGTTCTCCTGGGAGAAGACGGACAAGGCCGACGCGCTGCGCGCGGATGCCAAGTTGAAGTAAGCCAGGGCTTGCCTCACACGAAAACGGGCCGCGCAAGCGGCCCGTTTTCTTTTGCCTTGTGAGGCTCCGTCTGGCGCCGCCCGCCAGCCGGAGCAGGTGCCGCTTACTTGTCGGCGGCCGGAGCAGCCTTCTGCGCCGTGCTTGCCACTTCGACCGGACAGGCGGCGCCCTTCTTCTTCGAGCAGGTAGCACGAGCAACCGCGCCTGTCTTGCCGTGGCGATGATGATGTCGCGGACTCGTACCGGCGGCGGCCACCGCAGTGGCCTTGGACCCAGCTGCGCCATGGGCGTGCCGCCCCTTCGCTGCCGGCGCCTCGGCGGCCTGCGCCACCAAGGCCGCCGGGGTTTCGCGACCATCGAAACCATCATCCAGCAGACGCGCCAGCAGCTTGTCGCGGGACGTAGCGGTATGACCACCCAGCACCACGCTGAATAGGCGGCGACCGTCTTTCACGGCGGTCGAAGCGATATTGAACCCGGAGGCATCGGTGAAGCCGGTCTTCAGCCCATCCATGCCCGGGTATTTGTCCATCATCCGGTTGTGGCCGCGTACCAGCTGGCCACGGAACATGAAGTCCTTGGTGGCGAAGTAGTGCGAGTACTGGGGAAAATCGTGGTACAGCGCCATCGACAGCTTGCTCATGTCGCGGGCCGTGGTGGTGTCTTTGGGGTCGGGCAGACCCGAGGCCGTGGCGAAATGCGTGTTGGACATACCCAGACGCAGCGCCTCGGCGTTCATCAGCTCGACGAAATGGCTCTCCGAATCGCCAAGACTTTCCGCTACCACCGTAGCGGCATCGTTGGCCGACTTGGTGATCATGCCCAGGATGCAGTCTTCCACCGAAATGGTCTGCCCCCTGCGCAGGTCGAGCTTGGTGGCCGCCTTATTGGCGGCCCAGGACGACACGGGCAGATCCTGATCCAGCTTGAGCTTGTTCTGCTGCAGCGCCTGGAAGGTCAGGTACAGCGTCATCATCTTGGCCAGCGAGGCAGGATGGTTGGGTTCGTCGGGATTGACGGCGGTAATCACCTGGCCGCTGCTTTCGTCGACCACGATGGCCGCATAACCGGCGTGAGCCACGCCCACGACACTGCTGACGGCGCCAAGCACCAGTGCAAACAGGCTTCGACGCCAGGTTGCCCCCCTGGCCGGCGTTATGGACTTGATGGCCACCCTGTTTCCTCGCTTCCGGCACGCCGCTTCACACACGCGGTTACAGATTCTGAGCTGCAACCGCATTGCCACGGGCACAGATAGTACTTGAATTTAACCACATAAGTCCATGTTTTTATGGACGTTAAAATATCAGAAGAGTCGGTGACGCCTTCCGAACATAGAGCTCGCCGTGAAGGTTCTGTCTACGCTGCAAGCGAGCTTGCCCTCAAACCGCGCACGGCGAAAGAGTTTTTGTCATCGGCGCTATCTTTTTTCCCTTGAGCACCAGCCCATTGGCCCTCGCCTATGCGCGGTCGTAGCGAATAACGAGGCGATGCCGGGACGCATCGCCTAAAATGCCCGGATGTCTCTTATCCAACTTCAGCGCGTCGACTTCAGTATCGGCGGCCCCCTCCTGCTCGAACATGTCGATCTTTCGATCGAATCGAACGAGCGCGTATGCATCGTCGGTCGCAACGGCGAAGGCAAATCCACCCTCATGAAGCTCATCGCCGGCGAGTTGAAAGCCGACGATGGTGAAGTGCGGCTGCAGAGCGGCGTGGTCATCGCCCGCATGGCGCAGGAGGTGCCGCAGGATACGTCCGGCAGTGTGTTCGACGTGGTTTCCGAAGGCCTCGGCGACCTCGGCCACTTGCTGGCTCGTTATCACCACCTGCTGCACGAGGGAGACTTCGACGCGCTCGGCGAAGTGCAGACGCAGATCGAAGCCCAGCACGGCTGGGATCTCGATCGCCGTGTGACCGAGGTTCTGACCAAGCTGGAACTACCAGCCGACACCGATTTTGCCGCGCTGTCCGGTGGCATGAAGCGCCGCGTGCTGCTCGCGCAGGCGCTGGTGCGCAAGCCGGACGTGCTGCTGCTGGACGAGCCGACCAACCATCTCGACATCGAAGCCATCGCCTGGCTTGAAAACTTCCTCAAGCAGTTCGCCGGCAGCATCGTGTTCGTCACCCATGACCGTAGTTTTCTGCGCTCGCTGGCCACGCGCATCGTCGAGATCGACCGCGGCCAGCTCACCAGTTGGCCTGGCGATTACGACAACTATCTGCGCCGCCGCGAAGAACGCCTGCACGCCGAAGCGCAGGCCAATGCGCTTTTCGACAAGAAGCTGGCGCAAGAAGAAGTGTGGATTCGCCAGGGCATCAAGGCCCGGCGCACCCGCAACGAAGGCCGCGTGCGCGCGCTGAAGGCCCTGCGCAACGAGCGTGCCGAACGCCGTAACCTGGTCGGCTCGGTCAAGATGACCCTGGCCAACGCGCAGTCGTCGGGCAAGAAGGTGATCGACCTGGAGCATGTGCACCAGGCTTACGGCGGGCGCGTGCTGATCGAGGATCTGAGCACCACCATCATGCGCGGCGACCGCGTCGGCATCATCGGGCCGAACGGCGCGGGCAAGAGCACGCTGCTGAAAATCATGCTCGGCGATCTCAAGCCGCAGCGCGGCGAGGCCACCATCGGCACCGGCATCCAGATCGCCTACTTCGACCAGCATCGCGTGCAGCTCAACGACACGCTCAACGCGCTGGACAACGTGGCCGAGGGCCGCGAATACATCGAGCTCAACGGCCAGCGCAAACACATCATCGGCTACCTGCAGGATTTCCTGTTCTCGCCGGAACGAGCACGCGCACCGATCACCCGCCTCTCCGGCGGCGAGCGCAACCGCCTGCTGCTGGCCAAGCTGTTCGCGCAGCCGTCCAACCTGCTGGTGATGGACGAACCGACCAACGACCTCGACGTCGAGACGCTGGAGCTGCTGGAAGAATTACTGACCGAGTACCAAGGCACATTGCTGCTGGTCTCGCATGACCGCGAATTCCTCGACAACGTGGTGAGCAGCACGTTGGTGCTGGAAGGCAACGGCCAGATCGGCGAATACGTGGGCGGCTACAGCGACTGGCTGCGCCAGCGCCCCGCTGCTGCCGCCGCGATCGCTGCGGCGGTGGCAAAACCGGGGCTGGTCCGTAACGAGCCGGCGCCTGTCGCCCCAGCGGCCCCCAAGCGCAAACTCAACTTCAAGGATGCACGCGAGCTGGAACAGCTGCCGGCGCTGATCGAGACGTTGGAGAACGATATCGCTGCCCGCAGCGCCGCGATGAACGAACCGACCTTCTTCCAGCAGGACAGCGCCTCGATCATCAAGGCGAACGAAGCGCTGGCGAAGGCGCAGGCGGAGCTGGATGCCGCTTACGCGCGCTGGGCGGAGTTGGATGCCTGAGGCATAAGCTGAGCAGTGCCGTTCGCGATAGCGCTACCACCGAAGAGTGGCGGTGCTGGACCCCGGCCTGCGCCCTGTCTCTTGTGCACATCTCGCGTCGACATGGAGCGCCTTTTCCACCCATGTGGATATGACTACCTCCAGATGAGCGAGGGTCTGCTTTTGATCTTGGGGGCCCCTGTGGAGCGGTGAGGGCTGGACGATCAGGCCCCAAGGGGGGCATCGACAGGACGTCGATGCCTTTTCGACACGACAGGGACGTCGTGTCGAAAAGCCCGGCCAGTCCTCACGAACCCGAAGGGCGCGTAACCGGGGTGGCCTCTCTTTTGGTTACTTTTCTCTGGCCAAACAGAGAAAAGTGACTCGGACCGCAGCAGCGGTTCGAAAGCCCGCGGCAGGTAAGCCAGAACACGCAGACACGACAATCGAGCGATATGTCACTGGGTCCCGGCCTACGCCGGGACGACGAAGTAGAAACGGTGTCGCGAGCACCCGCCCCTCACCCCAACCCTCTCCCCAGAGGGGAGAGGGAGCGAAGACATCGCTTAATGCGCGTCTTTGGCGTTGGCCGTGTGTGACTGCATCAGGCGATCCGTCCACGCAATGCCGATGGCCGAGACGATGAACACCATGTGGATGATGGTCTGCCACATCACACCTTCGGGAGTGAGCGTGGCGCACTTGAGCGCAGCGCCGCTGCCTGCGTTTTCCGCGATGGTCGTCAACATGTCCGCCGAGCAGAACGGCAGACCCTGCAATGAACCGGCGGCAATGAACGTTTTGAGCAGGTGGATGGAGGAGATGCCGATGATCGCCATCGCCAGCTTCACCTTCAGCACCGACGCGTTCACATGCGACAGCCACTCCGGCTGATCGGGATGGTTCTCCAGGCGCAGGCGCGACACGAAGGTTTCGTAACCGCCCACGATCACCATGATCAGCAGGTTGGAAATCATCACCACATCGATCAGGCCGAGCACGATCAGCATGATCTCCTGCTCGCTCATCTTCGGCGCCTCGTGGATCAGGTGCCACAGCTCCTTGCCGAACAGGAACACGTAAACGCATTGCGCCACGATCAGGCCGAGGTAAAGCGGTAGTTGCAGCCAGCGCGAGCCGAAGATGAGCAACGGCAGCGGACCTAGGCGCGGTGAAGTCGGTTGCATAATAGGTGCGAGACTCGCTTGGGGACGGCCAGCCTACCGGCTTCGCGAGAAATTACGCAAGCGAACGACTGCAGCAGGATCAGCCGGTGTTCTGCAGGCCCTGCGAGACGCCGTTGACGCAAGCCACCAGCGCGCGCAGCAGTGCATCGTCCTCGCTACCGGCGGCGCGCCAGCGCTGCAGCAAATCCACCTGCAGCAGGCTCATCGGGTCGATGTAGGGATTGCGCAGCCGGATCGATACCGACAATTTCGGCGTGTCGCGCAGCAGTTCGTCGCTGCCCTTGAGCCGCAGCAACCAATGGGATGTGCGCTCGAACTCGTCGCGAATCATGCGGAAGAACGGCTCGTGCAACGGGCCGGCCAACCGGGAGAACGCTTCGGCGATATCGAGATCGGCCTTCGCCAGCACCATCTCCACGTCGTCCAGCATGTTGGCGAAAAACGGCCATTCGCGGGCCATCTCCGCCAACGCGTCTTCGCCGAAGGCCTCGGCCCCCTGCTCCAACGCCGAACCCAGGCCGTACCAACCGGTGATGATGGAGCGGCACTGCGTCCACGCGAATACCCAGGGAATGGCGCGCAGATCTTCAACCCCACGCATGCTGCGGCGACGCGATGGCCGCGAGCCGAGCGTCATCCGCTCGATCACGTCGATGGGCGTCGCCGCGCGGAAGTAGTCGATGAAGCCTTCGCGCTCGACCAGGGCGCGGTAGATTTGCCGGCTATTCGCCGCGAGCGTGCTCATGCGTTCGCGCCATACCTCCTCACGCGCTTCGACTTCGCGCGGCCGCAGGCTGGCGCGCAATACGGCACCCACGGTCTGCTCCAGATTGCGCAGTGCCAGCGCGCGAATGCCGTACTTGCGATGAATCACCTCGCCCTGCTCCGTCACACGCAGCACACCGGCGACCGAACCCCGCGGAGACGACATCAATGCCGGGGCGATGCGCGCACCGCCGCGACTGGCGGAACCACCACGACCGTGGAAGAAGGACAACCGCACGCCGGCCTCCTTCGCCACCTCCAGCAACTCCACCTGCGCGCGCTGCAAACCCCAGCGCGAGGCCAACGTGCCGCCGTCCTTACCGCTATCCGAATAGCCCAGCATCACCCATTGACGGCCGCCGCGTGAGGCGAGGTGGGTGCGATAGACCGGATCGTCGAACAGTGCGCGCAAGGTGGCCGGTGCATTCGTCAGGTCATCGACGGTTTCGAACAAGGGCGCAATATCCAGCGGCACCTTTCCATCCACGGAGAGCTGGCCGTACCGCGCCAGCGCCAGCACCGCCAGCACGTCAGCCGCCGAGCGCGCCATGCTGATGATGTACAGGCCCGTGGCCTCGACGCCGTAACGTTCACGAGAGTCGCGCAAGGTCGAGAAGACTGCGTGCAACACGCCGACACCTTCGTCCGCGCTTTCATCGAAAGCACGCTCGCCACTGGCGTAGGCGTGCAGCCGCGCGACGCGATCTTCGGTACCGCGGGTCGTCCACGCTGGGTCGGCGAGCAGCACCGCAAGCGCATCGTCATGCACGCGCGAATCCTGGCGTACATCCAGCCGTGCCATATGGAAACCAAAGGTGCGTACGCGCCAGATCAAACGCTGCACCGCATAGGCGCCAGCGTGCAGACCACGGTGATCGATCAGGCTGTCCGCAATCAACTTCAGATCGTCGAGCAGTTCGTTCGCACAGGTATAGCCTTCCGGATGATCGTCGTCATGCGTCGCCTGCAGGCGTGCCTCGACCATCGTGAGAAAGCTGCGATACGGCATATCAGCATGACGCGGACGCACTTGGGCCGCTGCGCCCGGAAAACGCTCCCGATAATCGGCCAACCGTTGCGCGAGGCGCTCATCGACGGCAACGCGCTCCTCGGTTTGACTGAGCAGGCGCGCCAGCCCGGCGATGTCGGCGGCGTAGTGCTCCAACACGTGGGCACGCTGGGTGGACAAGCTATTGGCGATGGTGTCGGCGCCCACGTTCGGGTTGCCGTCCATGTCGCCGCCAACCCAGGTGGCGAAGCTGAGCAGGCGCGGCAGCGCTACGGCCACGCCGTAGACCTGCTGTAACGCATCGGCCAGCGACTCGTATAGCGCAGGCACGATGCGATAGATCGGGTTGGCCAGGTAGAAGCCGACGTGATGGTGCTCGTCCTGCACGCTGGGGCGGATGGGCGAAGCCTCCGACGTCTGCCAGCCAGACGACAGCGCCATGAAGATGCGGTCCTCGTCCTCCTTGCGCTCCTGCGGCGTGCGACTGGGATCGAAGTTGTCGATCAGCGCGCGGACGATGGCCTGCTCTTTCTCCAGCAACGAACGGCGCATCGCTTCGGTCGGGTGCGCGGTGAACACCGGCTCTACTTGCAGGCGCGCCAGCCACTCCAGCAACTCACCGGCCTGCACGCCCTGCTCTTTCAGGCGCATCAGCACATCCTGCAGCGACTCGGGCTGCGGCGCGCCCGCGGTGCGCTGGTAGTCGCGGCGGCGGCGGATGCGATGCACACGCTCGGCGATGTTCACTGCCTGGAAGTACGTGGCGAACGCACGTGCGAGCGCTTCGGCGCGCTCCGTCTCCAGCCCGGTCAGCAGCCCAGCCAGCAAGGCCAGTGGCGCACCTTCGTGGCGGCGTGCGATCGCGGCGGTGCGGATCCGTTCCACCTCATCGAAGAAATCCGGCGAGACCTGTTCGGCCAGCATGCTGCCGACCAGAGTGCCTAGCCGGCGTACGTCTTCACGCAGTGGGGCGTCGTGCGGGGCGAACTCAGGACTGCGCTGCTGGTTCATCAATGCCACGTGGGATCGGATGCCTGGACGTCCAAGACTACCTGAAGGACCCACGGTTTTGTGCAGTGCCACAAAACGATTCGCGCACGCTCAACCGGGACACCCTCCAGCGTAGCGGCCACCGCATATGCCTGATCGACACCCTATACGAGGAAGCGGCCTATCGGGGCGCTTCGCCTTGCAGCAGCTGCATCTGCCAGAACCAGGCCGACGCCGCGTTGAAGTAGTCCCTGTTCGGCTTCTTCTGATAGCCATGGCCCTCGTCCTTGAATTCGAGGTACCAGACAGTTCCGCCGTTGCCGCGCACCGCATCGGCCATCTGCTTCCCTTCCGAGGCGGGGACGCGTGGATCGTTCGACCCCGCCGCGATAAACAACGGGCGGGTGATTTTCCGAGCGTTGTTCGCCGGTGCGATGCGCTCCAGAAAAGCGCGCATCTCCGGATTCCGCTCGTCGCCATATTCCGCGCGCCTGAAGTCGCGGCGATAGCTTTCGGTGTGCTCGAGAAAGCTGACGAAGTTGCTTTGGCCCGACAGCTCGATGCCCGCGCGAAGACGATCATTGAAGTGCGTCATTGATGCCAGCACCATGAAGCCGCCGTACGACCCTCCGTAAACACCGACACGCTTCGCGTCGAGTTCGGGGCGTCTCCCGATCCAGTCGAGCAGCGCTCCAATGTCCCTGACAGGGCCTTCACGTCCGAGTCCATTGTCCAGCGACAGATAGGTCTTGCCATATCCGGTCGAGCCTCGAACATTCGGAATGAGCACGGCCATGTTCATTTCATTGACCCAGAACTGCACCTGGGGATCAAATCTCGGCCGCGCCTGATCCTCGGGGCCACCATGAATCTGGATCACTACAGGGAAAGGACCCTGCCCCCGCGGCCTGTAATAAAAAGCGGAGATATGCCGCGGACCGCCAGCCAGCTGATCGAATGTCGGATAGTGGATCAACTCTGGCTCGACGAAGCGGCTCGCGTCCAAGCCGCCGACCTCGCTGGCAGTCCAGCGCTCCAGCATATTGTCGTGTAGGTTCAGCGCGTAGACGTCGCCGGGGGAAGTTGCGGCACTCAGCACGAAAGCCAGACGCTGATTATCCGGGCTGAAGGCCAGCGCACCCACCACTCCGCCAGGCAGTTTCGGCAGCGAAGCCTCATGACCAGAAGCGAGATCGAGCAGGTGCGGCACACTGATGCCGTCCTGGTTCACCACGAAGGCCAGCTGTTTGCCGTTCTTCGATTGCACAAAGTCTTCCACGTCCCAGGGAATGTTTTCAGTCAGGTTGCGCGTCTTTCCACTAGCCAAGTCGCGATAGCGCAACGCGATGAACTCGCCCGTTTCGTTCGACGTGTAATAGATGCCCTTACCGTCGCGGCTGAATTTCATCTGGTCGTAATTGACCTTGCGCTTTTCGTCGTAGATCGGCATCGCCGTGCCACGTTCGACGTCCACCAACCAGGGTCGCGATTCCTCCGCAGAAACGTACTGGCTCACCAATAGCTGACGGTCATCCGGTGACCAGTCGAAGGGGTACCAGTTGCCGCGACGTTCCAGCACTGCCCTGCTAGCACCACCATCCAGCCCAACGACATGCACATCGACATCGGAACCGTTGCGCTGGGTTGTGCTGAAGGCGACCCGATCGCCGTGATGCGACCAGACGGCATTTTCATTGCGCGATTTGCCATCGGTGAGCATACGTACAGACCGGCTATCGAGGTCGAAGTAATAGATCTGCCAGAACTCCGAGCCGCCGGTATCCATGCCGAAGAGGAAGCCATTGCGTACAGGATTGGCCTCGCTGTCCTGGATGGGCTCGCCGTAGAACGTGAGCTGCTGGCGCGCGCCGCCCGGCGACTGCACCCAGTGCACCTGGGGCGTATCTGCGAAGCGTGTGCGAATGAGCATGCCCTGGCCATTCGCCAGCCATCCACCGAAGGAGGCTGCTCGTGTGTTTTGATAGCGCTGCATGCGCTCGATCAGCGCCTTCGGAAGATCTGGTACGCCTTCGGTGATGCGGTTTCCGACCTCGACGCGTTGGATAACAGGCGGAGGGCCGACCGAACTAGAGGCCAGGACCGTGGGACTGAACAGAAGCAGCGAAGCGAGCAACCAAGTGATGTTCATGACACATCCCATATTGGAAGAGCTTGCCCCGTCGCTTACGTACGGCCATGCAACCTTCTATCCGACGTCCACGGGGGATGGCGACAGTGCAGGCATGCTACTCCTGCATTTATCTTCATGCAAAGATACTTTACATTGAGATTAATTGGTGAGAAACCCAGGCATGCCAAGAACCCACCCCTTCCGATCCGATACACACCACGATGATCCGGTGGACCACCTGCTGCGTGACTGGGGGCGGGAACGCCCTGAGCTCGATGTGGCGCCCATGGCTGTGGTCGGACGGATACTCCATCTTGGCCGCGCGTTCGAAGCCCGGGCGAACACGGTGCTTCGTGACTTGGACTTGCATTACACCGACCTCGATGTGCTCGCCACCCTGCGGCGCTCGGGCGCGCCGTATCGGCTGACGCCAACGGCCTTGCGCCGGTCCGTGCTGATCACCTCCGGCGCAATGACCGCCTGCCTCAATCGCCTGGAGAAATCCGGGCTCGTTTCGCGTAGCCCGGAAGACAACGATCGCCGCTCGCTCATCGCTGCGCTGACGCCCAAGGGGCGCACGCTCATCGATAAAGCCGTCGTCGTCCGGTTTGCGGAGGCGCGCGACGCGGTTTCCGGGTTGACCCGCTCCGAGCGGACCGACCTCGCGCGACTACTAAAGAAACTGGGCGCCTCACTGTCCTGAATGCGCCGCCCCTCAGAGTCCTTGCGACACAAGGGCAACATCCGCCTGCTCCACACCCGCGACCCTGGCAGAACTCGTCTGAAACAGCCGCTATACTCACAAATTCCCACCGAGGGGCGCTGCGACCGTGATGTAGGAACGGCCAGGCTCGGCGGGTCGATTCTGTAACGGCGCCCGGTTAACGATGCGGCAACCCTGCCGCAACCATCCGGAGCTAAGCCATGAACGCAGTTACCAAAGATTCCGCCACCCAGGACTTCAAGGTCCGCGATACCTCCCTCGCCGCCCTCGGCCGCCGTCGCATCCGCATGGCCGAAGAGGAAATGCCGGGTCTGATGCAGATCCGCGCCCGCTACGCCAAGGACCAGCCGTTGAAGGGCGTGCGCCTGTCCGGCTCGCTGCACGTCACCAAGGAAACCGCCGTGCTGGCCGAGACGCTGCGCGCGCTCGGCGCTTCGGTGCGCTGGGCTTCCTGCAACATCTTCTCCACCCAGGACGACGTGGCCGCCGCACTGGCTGCCGGTGACCTGCCGGTGTTCGCCTGGAAGGGCGAGTCGCTGGAGGAGTACTGGGAATGCACGCTGGACATGCTGAGCCATCCGGGTGGCCTCGGCCCGCAGCTGATCGTTGACGACGGCGGCGACGCCACCTTGTTCATCCACAAGGGCGTGGAACTCGAAGACGGCGACAACTGGGTCAACACCCCCAGCGGCAACCACGAAGAGCAGGTGATCAAGGATCTGCTCAAGCGCGTGCACGCTGAGCGTCCGGGCTGGTTCAAGAAGATCGCCGCCGAGTGGAAGGGCGTCTCCGAGGAAACCACCACCGGCGTGCATCGTCTGTATCAGATGATGGAGGCCGGCAAGCTGCTGGTGCCGGCGATCAACGTCAACGACTCGGTCACCAAGAGCAAGTTCGACAACCTGTACGGCTGCCGCGAGTCGCTGGCCGACGGCATCAAGCGCGCCACCGACCTGATGGTCGCCGGCAAGGTGGCCGTGGTTTGCGGCTACGGCGACGTCGGCAAGGGTTGCGCGCATTCGCTGAAGGGCTTCGGCGCACGCGTGATCGTCACCGAGATCGATCCGATCAACGCCCTGCAGGCCGCGATGGAAGGCTTCCAGGTCACCACCATCGAAGACACCCTCGGTATGGGCGACATCTACGTCACCACCACCGGCAACAAGGACATCATCACGCTCGAGCACATGGCGGCGATGAAGAACAACGCACTGGTCTGCAACATCGGCCACTTCGATAACGAGATCCAGATCGACCGCCTCAACACCGCCAAGGGCGTGAGCCGCGAGACGATCAAGCCGCAGGTGGATCGCTACACCTTCGCCACCGGCAACAGCATCTACATGCTGGCCGAGGGCCGCCTGGTGAACCTCGGTTGTGCGCATGGCCACCCGAGCTTCGTGATGTCCAACAGCTTCTCCAACCAGACGCTGGCCCAGCTCGACCTGTGGGCGAACCGGGACAAGTACGAAAAGACCGTGTACCGCCTGCCGAAGAAGCTGGACGAAGAAGTCGCCCGCCTGCACCTGGAGCAGATCGGCGTGAAGCTGACCAAGCTCACCCCCGAACAGGCCGCTTACATCGGCGTGCCGGTGGAAGGTCCCTACAAGCCGGATCATTACCGCTACTGATCGCTCGCCATTACGGCGTGCTGTAAAGCGAAGCGCGCGGCGTCAGCCGCGCGCTTTTTTTTGCCGGCGGAAAGAGAAGGTGTCGCAAGGGCTTACCCCCTCCCAGCCTCCCCCTGCAAGCAAGGGGAGGAGCTAGAAGCTCGCGGCGACCTGCTCCCTCCCTTGCTTGCAGGGGAGGATTGGGGAGGGGTAAGCCCTTGC
>NZ_JAPDPD010000029.1 GCF_026283965.1 Dyella subtropica | reverse complement strand
CAAGCCAAGCTCAACGCCGTGGCTCGACAGTTGAATGCGCGTCCGAGAAAGACCTTACACTTCGAAACACCGGCCGAACGGTTTCATCAATCTGTTGCAACGACCGGCTGAATCCGCAGTCGAAAGCGGACCTAACAGGAAATTGTTGTCAGGTCGCTACTTTGGTTGCCTGACGACTTCCGCGCGCTCGTAGACCAACCGGAATGCCCAGAAACATCCCGAGCAATAGCAGGCTTGCGCACGTAGGGCCAAAGTTCATGGAAATGAACTTGGGAAGGCTTGCAATGATGATGCTGAGGCCCGCGCCGGCACCCACTGACATACTCATCCATCGTCTCGGGGCTGCGCGAAGGACGGCCAGGCTCACCGCATAGCCAAAGAATCCGGCGAAGCTCCCGGCAATGCAGAAGCTGCGCAAGATCGCACCAAAGTGAGCCAGCTGGTAGGTCGACAGTCCGACGGGGGGTGAAACAAGCCACGACGCTGGCAGACAGACAAGAATAGAGCCCCAAAAGAACCAGATGGCTGGGTAGTACAGTCGCTTCAGTTCCATAACCCCTCTTGAGCTTCAACGAAACCCCATGCTCCTCGATTGCAACTTCCCCTAATGTCTGCTTAGGGTCGGAAGCGGACACTCCGACCCAACGTTAAGCCAACATGATTTCCGGGCCAATAGCTCGCAGTGAGGCGAGCTCCAGTTCGGAATAGCTACTATTGAACAGAACCAACGATTGCAGCCCAGGAGTGCCCGCAACCTTCGCGACAGCCGACAGGAACAGTTCGGCCGCATTGAGCGCTATCTGTTGGACTCCTCGAAGTTCGACAAGTGGCAACACGTCTGCGTCGGTGATGGCGACGTTTGCCATGAACGCGACTGTAAAAACCTCAGTCTCCCATACATAAACACCCCCACGAGCTTCGACATTCGCGAGGATCGCTTCATTCGAACTCATGAAATCTCCCTTTGAAAGTGTCCGCCACGGGTCGAAAGCGGAACTTGTAAATGTCGCTGCTTGGAACAACGCTCAAGTCCTAACTGATCTGCTTGTACATCAGACTCGTTATCCCAGAGGCGGGTGCACGAGTGTTTAACTCCAAGCTCCCCATCTTCTCAAAAGCGTCCAGCGATTCCTTAAGTACTGACAACCTAAGGATCCGCTCGGTGCGATTGGCCGTAACTACGCTTACGAGAATTTCCACGCCATCGAGCGTCGCCAAGTACTTGTGCCGTAGCAACGCCACTACTCTCTTGCAAGCTGCAGGAACAACTTCCTTTCTAAGATTCTCATTGTGGAAGAACACTGCAACAAACAGATAGCTTCTCGCATGACCCTTCGCGAAGGGCATGACGATCGCCTGAGGAGGGGCAGCGTTGATCAGTCCACATAGGAGCGCATCGCTTTGCAGACAATTAACTACCGCCAATAGATCAACATCATTGCTCATGAAATGGCCTGAAAGGGTTCTATGGGAGCCGACGTGGCGGCGGAATCACCGTCTCCGGTATGGACGCTGCGGCTCGGGAGAGGCAAGGTCCAGATGCCGAAGACGGGGAGGAGTTCATATACGGACATTGGATCCCGCTTTTAAACAAGGCTGATATCTTCCAAAGTGATATGCCGTTCCGATCCGTCCCCGCTCACGATGAGCTCAACTAGGACTGCCGGACCTTCGGGCATGCGGGCGACGTATTCAACAACGGCGAACAGGTTCGTGGCGTTTGGTTTGAAGTACTTAACGGTTTGCCACGGAGTCGCTTGCTCAAGCTCCTGATCGGCCTGAGCTAGACAGGAAGCGAGGTCAACCTCAATCGCATCCGAGACCTTTCGATCGTAGGCCAAGGCATAGCCAAAGCGATCAGCCAATGCACAAAAGTCCCTGCCAACAAGCAAGGCGGCAGCTTCGGCGCCAATGCGCAACAAAGATTGTTGGTCGGTCTGATCTTCCGTGAGCAACATGCCGTTACACCCCTAAATTTTTGGTCCGCTTCGGGTCGAAAGCGGACCTTTCAGTTGCGACGAAAGAACGTCATCGCTGCGTAGGCGCGCTCACTCCCCAAGGCGTCGACCTTCGACATGGTTGCCTTGTCGCGCCGTAGAGAAAATCGACTAAAGATCTTCCCACAGCACTGAGATGATCTGCCAATGATCGCCGACGCGGCACAGCTGCACAAATTTCCGCCCTTCGCCGCAATAAGGTGCCCCATGTAACGTCCCAGCTTTTCCATAACGGGATTGCCGATTGGCTATGTTGCCCAACACCGTCGTTTCGGCTTCGATCTCCCATTCATGAAAATCGACCAGCGTGCCGTTCTTCAGCATCGTGAGGCGAGGCGCAATGAATTCGTCGACGGTCCAGGACTCGACGCCGTCTGGAGACACGCGCGTGACCCGCCCGTTCGGCAGGAACATGCGCCGTACTTCCGCCGTCGTCGGCAGTTGCGCTCCGCGATTGTCGAACGCCGCGTAAAAGGCCGCGATCAACTCATCGATGGCGGCGTGCTTCGGTTTGTCCATACCCACTCCCTGCCAATGAGAACAACAACCCGGCTCGACGATAGCCGCTTGCCGGGCCCTATCCAGCCCGTGCGCCAACGTGAGCGGTAGAGCCGCACCGGAGCGCAGCTAGGCTTTCTCCGGCCAGAGTAGCGCCTGAGCGACTATCACATGCTCGCCGTTGAACGTCGCCGCTGGAGAACCGTACAGCGTGTAGCCAAGGTTCAACGCTTCCGAAACGCGGTGGCAAAACGCTGCGTCATCCTTGCCCGTGAGCAATCGATATCGCGGAAGACCATCGGGTGGCGAATCAGACAATGGGAATACTGCTTCAGTCACTGCGCACCGAAGGCGCTTTCGTCGAGGGGAGTGCCTGATGAGATGCGCACTCGCCCCTTGGGTGAAATATGGGCGTGGTGGAGATGTTCTGCCAGCAGTACCAGGCGATGAGAACAGCAAGCGCAGCAATGGCGAGAAGAAAGTAGGCTCGCCTTCGCACGGCAACGCCACGCTGGATTTTGGTGCGCTGAAACACCCAGGTGCCGGGCGGAGGCGATTGGCCGTGTCGCAGAAGCTGGAGAGCGTTCCATGTGGAGAGAAAAGCGACGAAAAGGAACGACACCAAGACGCTGATCAACAGACCGCGCCACCAGGGAAGCTGGTCGCAAAGGGGAAGCGAATGGATATAACCAAGGAGCGCGGGTTGCAGCCAAAACCGGTACGAGATGGCGAGCACGACGCCTATCACCAAGAGCACGATCAGGCTGCGACGCCCCTGAGGCGTTGGCTCGATGAACTCATCGGTCATGCGCATCTACCTGCCGAATGGACGGACCGTTGGATCCGGTTATGCATCCCTTGTTGCGCTCAAAAATCGCTGCGCAGCCCCTTTGCTAGCTGGAAGCCTATCGGTGCTTATGCCAGCTAACAACCATGCGTATGGTCGGACGAAAAAGGCGACTCAGGAAATGTCTGTTTCGGATCGGAAGGGACTCTAGGATCGGAAAAGAGGGCAAGCTAGCTTGCGGACATCGCCGCGCCAGAGGAATTCGGCGCGATATCAATGCACGGTGTTGGCGGCTTGAGCCTCATCCTTCATGTATGCGGTGCTGAGGGTGACGTGCTGTTGAGCAATGGGCAAAAGAGTCGGGTAAAACTGCACGAAGGTCGTGTCCACCGCGCCGTGTGCGCTATGACAGCTATAGCAAGCCTGCGTCAGCGGGATTTGCTTGGCAGGCGATTGGCCATCGATACCGAAAAATGCCCAACCTCCTTGAAAACGCGATGTGTCCTTAACGTGCACTTCCATACCGGTGATAGCGCCACTTTGAAAGTGGCCGCGGTGATTGATTGATCCTTTTGCGGAAGAGCTGCGCACTTCAAGAACAAACTGCGTCTTGTCTGGCCAGGTTCCCGTCTTGAGGAACGCACGATAAGCCTCAGGATTGACAAAGACGTTATCGAAAACAGGCTGGCTTGATGCCATGGCCTTTTCGTTATAACTCATGTCCAGACCCGAGCTTAGAAAGACCCATTCGCGATAGTCCGCCGGCGGATTCAACCGGCCATCGGACGTGTAGGAGGGTGCGTGTGAGTACTCCGCAGACCCGTCGCCCATTGCTACAGATGCCTGGGCGGCGAGTGCCATTGCAATCAGCGCAGAGCGATAGATTGTTGCCTTGACCATAACGGTTACGCTCCCTGTTTGTTGTCGAAATTTCGACGCCAACAAAGCAACAGTTCTAAGCGCCCTGGCCTGGCCGAATCTCGCGCTCAGGGCGCAGATACGCCGACGCATGCTCCCGTTGCAGATCTATACGGTCAATGAGCCATTGGTAATGTCCGCAGTCGAAAAGCAGACATGGCCAACCTGCCGGCACCACCCGTCCGATGGCAATCCAGGCCTTCGCGGGAATGCTGGTCAACACCGGCAACTTGGTCAGCCCTTTCCGGAAATGGCGTTCAGTCCGACCGGAATCCGCAGTGGGCATTACCAGCTCGGCGATGGCCTGGCTGACCGCAAGCTCCGAATCCGGACCAAGGAGCATGTAACTATGATGAGCCAATCGCTTTCTCACCATCGTTACATGACAGCTCATGCCTCTCTCTGACGCCAAGGCGGTGAGAGATGGTTGGAAATCCGTCGATGTACATCCAATCCAGGCTGAGGAAACGTAGAGCAAGCACCGCGCCACCAGTCTCGGGCCGGGCCGAGACATGCGCCACCGATGATCTTCTTTGCCTCATTTTGTCATTGTAATTCATGGTGTTAGGAAGATTCTGTCCGGCCGCAAATCCGCCGTGCGCGCCCTCGACAGGTAGTCAGCCTTCCTCGCCCCTCCACGCGGGGAGAGCACAAGGATGTGGTCTGTTCCGGGGAGCGAGGAAAGCCGAGTCATCCCATTTCGCAAGCTCCGCGTAAGTTTGTTATGACCAAAAACACCTGGTCGTCACGAAAAATTGGCATAACTAACCAAATTTTGATCACCCGGGAGATCGATTCGTTAGACTCGTCGGGCCAGCGATACCCGGTGCGTCATCTCCCGGGTCTGTGCGGTCCGGCTTTGTCCAGGAAGGGCGGAATCGTTCAAGTCGAGGAATGCTTCCGAGACTTGCTTCGATCATCCATGTGGTTTTCGCCGCTTTCGCTGGCTTTCCCAACGGTGGTTTCAGCCTCCTCCTCTTGCATAAGCGCCAGGGGATAGGGGAACCGTTGTATGGACGATCTCCACCAGTGCTCGGATGAGCACGACTAAGCCCGGCTCCGCAAACTTTTTCCGCGGCGTCGTCGTCATGTCGTGGCAAACCATTTGTGTCATGGCCACTACTCCTAACCGGGTAAAGGATCGCCCCAGTACGTGAAAACTATTAAATGAAAAAACTTACGAATTCTGCAAAAACTCTTCTTACGCCACTTGCTGCTGCTGTTGCTCTCTTTGCTGCATCAGCCCCGCTTTCGCTGAACGCCAACGCCCAGGCGGCGGCGACGATCAAGGCACCGATCTACGGTGTCACCCTGGACGACCTGTCCAATATCAATGCGATCATCCCGTCGCTGACCAAATTGCCTTACAAGCCCACGGTTCGCGTGGTGTTCGATCCCGGCACCTCCGCTGCCGAGTACTACCCCGCCTTGGTCAAGCTGCACACAGTGGCTTACGTGATGGGCGAGATCATGGACTCCTACTATTTCCCGTCCGACATCGACACCTACACGGCGCGCACCAATGAGCTGGTCCATGGCCTGAACGGCACCGTCGACGTTTGGGAAATCGCCAACGAGATCAACGGCGAATGGCTGCGTCAGGATCCGAGCGGCGACGACGCCACCGTCAACGCCGAAGAGACCGCGATTGGCCAGATGGTCGACGCCGCCAACACGATCGTGAAGAGCGTCGGTGGCAAGACCGCCGTCACGCTGTATTACAACGACGACAGCAAGGGCAACAATTGCTGGCAGTTGCCCCAGGATTACTGGAAGAGCTGGGCCAGCACCTTCCTGTCGGCTCGCGTTCGCCAGGGTGCCGACTACGCGCTCTTCAGCTACTACCCGTACCAGGATTGCACGGGACTGTCACCCTCGTGGGGCGCCGACTTCCACGCGCTCGAGAGCATCTTCCCGAACGCCAAGGTCGGCTTCGGCGAGATCGGTACGTCGAGCACCTCCGCGCCCACCTATATCCAGACGGGCCTGATCAAGAAGTACTACCCGATGGTGAACACCTTCAACGATCCGAAGTTCATCGGCGGCTTCTTCTGGTGGAACTACGCCGAGCAGATGGTTCCGTACACCAAGTCGTACTGGAACGTGCTCGACCAGACCATCGCTCCGCTGAAGGCTCCGCAGTAAGTCATCGACCGTTGCTTGTCATGGACGGGGGTGCCTACTCACCTTCGTCCGCAAGCGGTTTGACCGTGAAACAGAACGCCTCCCTCGGGAGGCGTTCTGTTTTTTGTACTCACACTCCAGATAGATGATGTCGCTCCATCCGTCATTCGTGCCGCAGCAGCGCCGCCATTTCGGGCAGATAACGCAGCTCGAAGAAGACGCTGTCACCCTCGCATGGCGCACGTTGGGCCAATGCCGCACTGGCTTCGGCGTCAGGCAGTGCCGAAGCGGTAAACGCCTTGTCCCCGCCGGTCTGGCGGAAGATTTCGAAGACGATGCCACGCGCATGCGGCCCCGCGCATTGGCTGGCCGCGCCGAGATACAGCTCACGCTCCCACTTCAACAGGCGCCCGGTACCCGCGCCGTCCTGTATCCATGCGCGCACGCCGCTGCGTTGCATGTCGCCCAATAGATCGGCATAGCCCGATGGTGTCATTCGGCCAGTGAAGAACGAAGTCACGTAGATCGGTCGCTGTGCGATCCGATCCAGCTGACGTCGTTCCGTGGCGAGATAGCCCAGCAATAGCTTGCGTGCCTTGGGATCGGGCCATCGCTTATCGTCGATTTCGATGGGCAGGTACCAGCCAGCGATCGCATCCTCACCCAGGTCGTCGGCCCACCGGCGGGCCACCGCAGCGTTGCGGCGCGACAGCGTTTGCAGGTAGTCGTCCAAGGCCGCCGCCGCCGCCTCCTGGCGCTGGAAGAACGCGGGATCGCTGCCCAACCCCAGCACGATACGCAAGTTGGCGGCGCGCGCTTCGCGTACGCGCTGCAACAGCCACGCATGCCCGGCGGGGTCGCCGAACGCATCGCCGTACTGCGTCCACTGCACCACCAGCGTGTCGAAGCCCTGCGCATGCACCTGCGCAAACAGCCGCGGCCACTGCGCTGCCGCTACCCCGCGATCGCGCAATTGCGGCTGGTAGAAAATCGCTGTGGTCGCACTGGCCAGCAGCGGCGCCAGCAGCAGCGACAGTCCAACCCACCAACGCAGCATGTGTCTCACCATTGTGTCCTCGCGATCAGGAAGATCGCATTGTTCTCGCGCAGGTAGGTGGTGAAGGCGTGTTGCCCCTCCAGCGCCACGCTGAAGCGATGCGGGTAGGCGTCGTAGCGGGTTTCGCCGTACCAGAGATTCCACTGCACGCCGACGCCGGCACGCGCATCGCGCACATAGCCTGCGCCGTGCGCGCGGTCGATGCCGGTGTACTGCAGATGGACGTAGGGCTCGATGGTTTGTCCCTCGACCAGTTTGCGATGCCAGCCCAGCTGGTAGTCGGCGGTGAACACCGTTTGTTTGGCGCGCAGGTAGCGGGCGATGTCCACGTAGAAGTTCTGGCTGAACCAGCTTGGCCCGGTGGCATGCCAGTCGTCGCTGAGCCGCGGACTGAACGCCCACGATCCGCTGGCGCGCAGCATGGTGTCGTTGCGGGTGTTGCGGCTGTTGCCCATCGGCGTCTGCTGCTCGACGGAGAGCACGATGTTCTGCGAGCGCAGCGGTTTCCAGTGCAGGCCCACGCCGAGCATCGGCGAATGGATCGGCCACACCGCGCCGCTGCCGCCGCTGCCGGCGAACACGCGGGCGTAGGCAGCCAACGTGTTGGCATCGCCGCCGGTGAGGTGCGGATCGAAGCGGTACTGCGCTTCGAGTTGCATGTAGCTGCGATAGGAGAAGCCCGGGTGCGCCGTGTTGGCGGCCGAGGAGACGGTATTGCCCAGCGTCATGTCGGCGTTGAAGCGCCACTTGCGGCCTAGGTCTTCGTGCAGGCGCCGCAAGGTGTAGCGCTGGTCGTCTTCGTCCTCTTGCGCCTTGCCGCTCGGGCTGCCGGCATCAATGGCGGGACCGAGCTGGTCGATCGCTTGCGCGGCGTAGACCTGTGCTTGCGCGTTATCGCCGAGCTGCTGGTGCACGTACAGCAACTGCCGAGTCATGGCGGTGTCGTCGGGGTTGGCCTGGTGCGCGCGTTCGAACTGCACCACCGCCTTGTCCGGCGCACCCACTTGCATATAGGCGTAGCCCAGCGAGGCCGCCAGCTTGCTGTCGTCGGGTGCGAGCACGCTGGCTCGCTGCAGCGAGGCCAGCGCCTGCTGCGGTTCGCCGGCCTGGCTTTGCAAGGCCGCCAGGCGCGCGTAGTACTGCGGGTCGGGGCGCATCGCCACGGCGTTTTCAAGGTCGGCACGCGCCAGCGATGGATCGCGCGGCTCGTCGGCCTGCGCGCGCAGCCACCAGTACGTGTCGTCTTGCCGCCCGCCCTGCGCTGCATAGGTATCCAGCCAGGAACGCGCGACGGCCGGTTGGTCGATGGTGAGCGCGGTGGTCGCGGCGGCGATCAAATCGGTGAGTTGCATGCGCGTCGCCGGCAGCGAACGCCAGGCTTGCAGCGCCGTCGCATAGTCCCGTGCGCTGAAGGCCTGATAGGCCAGCGCGCGGGTGGTGTCGCTGTCGGGCTTGCGCTGGTTGGCCTCAGCGTAGGCGTACTCGGCCAGGCCGGGCCGATCGTTGCCATAGCAGTCGCCGAGCTGCCGCCACAGCGCCGCGGGATAGTCCGGCGAATGGTCGGCCATCACCTGGCGGATGCCATCGCAGTCGCGCAGCGCGCTGAGGATGGGAATTTGCGCCACGCGCAGCGACACGCTTTCCAGTGGCCGCTCCAGGCGCGCGCGATCATCGGATGAAAACAGCTTCGGTTGCCCGCTGGCTAGTACGGCCAGGCGAGCAAACAACGTCGCCGCGCGCGGGTTGCCGGCAAACGGATACGCCGCCAGCAGCAGGTGCTTCGCTTCGTTGCGTGCGCCGGCTTCCATCAAGCGATAGCTCAGTGGATCAAGCAGGCGATGGCCGTCCGGTTGGGCGATCAGTGCTTCGGCCTGCTGCCTGGCCTCGGCATGCCGGCCCTGCTGCAGAGCAAGGCTGAATCGGTCCTCGCGGAAGCTTTCGCCAGGCAGTCGCGACAGCATGCGTTGGGCCATCGCGCTATCGCCGCGCGCCATGGCCAGCGGCACCGAAAGCTGTGCCTGCAACGCGGCGTTGGCGGGATAGCGCGCGGTGTAGCCGGCCAACAGCTCCGGTCGATCGCGCGCAGCCAGCGCGAGCAGGTTCACCCATTGCCGCTCGTCCTTCTCACTGGCGAATGCGGGTTGGCGCGGTGCCATATAGGCCGCCAACAGCTTGCGCTCGCCGCTGTTGCTCAACGCCTGCGCCATGGCCAGGTCATACGCCGGTGCATCCAGCCCGCCGCGCGATTGCAGCTGGCGGGCCTCGCCCAGCTTGCCGAGCTTGAGCAGCAGATTGAACCATTGATCACGTTCGTCGGCGCTGAGCTTATCGCTGGCATCCAGCTCGGCCAGTTGCGTCTCGGCCCGGGGGGCGTCTCCGAGGTAAATCGCGCGCTGGACCAGTGCATGGCGCAAAGCACGGCCTTCCGTGCTGCGCGCGAAATCCGGCGCATCGAGTTCCGCCTGTGCCTTGGCGAGATCGCCCGCCTGCAAGTCGTCGAAGCCGCGCTGGGCGCGACACACCGGCCGGTTGTCCCGGCCACAATCGACGGCGGGGGCTGCCGCCACAGTCTTGGGGGCGCGCAGTCGTGGATCGGCCGGCGTGTAGCGGCGTTGTTCGTCCAGCACCGCCTGCGCACGCGCCGCATGTCCGAAATGCCGATACACCTCGGCCAGATCCAGTGCGGTGTCGATACTCTGCGGCGCCAGCGCGCGTGCGCGCTCGAATTCATCGACAGCGGCGCGCTCGTCGCCGGCCCGCATCGCTGCGTAGCCGGCTTGCCGGTGCGGGTACACCATGAATTGTTGGTAGCGGCTGGCGTTTCCGGCCGACTCCTGGCCTGCGGCGCAGAGCGGCCACGCTGGCGCCATCACGAACAACGCCATTGCACATCGGGTTGGCCATGGTCGTTTCATGCTGCTCGGCCCGTTGGTGTCTCCTGCTGCGCCGAACCGGCGGCTTCCTGCTCCAGGAGGCTCGCGATGCTCGGTTGCAGCGCCGCCTGCAGGGTCAGCATGCGATCCAGCGTTTCGCGGCTGATCACACCCTGCCCAACCAGGAACTCACCCAGCGGCAGCCCGCTGCGTGCATGTTTCAACAGCAATGCTCTGAACGCGACTTCGTCCAGATGACCTTGTGCGACCAGGACTTCGCCCAAAGTGACCTGCCGCGACACATAGCTGTCCCACAGTGTCGTCGCGCGGTCGCCATCGATTTGCCCGCTGCGCATCGCGGCATCGAGCAAGCCGCGCGGGTCGTGATTGTGGTCGCGTACGTGGGCATACCAGCGGCGCAGGCCCACCGTGACCTGTCCTTTGTGGGCGATCACATAGCGCACGGGCCGGTCGAGCTGGCGCGCGATGGCAGCCATCGATACCGGGTCGATATAGGACTCGCTGGCAAGCACCAGCTTGCCGCTCTCAACCCGTAGCGGCAGCACGGCGTAATGCAGCGCGATGCTGGCCGGGATCGCATCCAGCAACTCGGGCGGTAGCCTGGACGCGTCCACCGATTCGCAGTGCACTCCGATCCGCTCCGCAATCGGGCGGGCCAGCTGCTCGGCGGTGATCAGGCCTTTATGGATCATCGAGCTGCCCAGTTGCAGGCCGTCGATGCGGTGCAGTTCCGCCTCGCGCAGTGCCGCCGCCGACACCGCGCCGTTCGCGACCAGCATCTCGTCCAGCGAGCGCTTGGCGTGATTCTCGCCGCCGATGCTGGGGAAATCGTGCTTGGTTTTATCCCAGGCCACCCGGTGCGGATCGCCGCATTTGATGATCTGGTGGATCGCACGCCAATTGGCCAAGAAATTGACCAGGTTGCCCCACAGCAGCCGCGGTATCGACAACAGGCCTTGCTTCACGCCGTAGTAGCTGGATACGAAGATGATCCGCTGCAACATGCGGTTGCCCATCAGCGTGGCGTTACCGATCAGGATGGCATCGAACCACGGCTGCCCCTCGAAGATCGATACGAAGTGCGGCGCTTGCGTCCACACCTGCTGCAACAGCCAGATCATGAACAGGTGGAGCAGGATCAGCATGGCGGCGAAACTGACAAAGTTATTGATCGCGCCTTTGCGATCGCGCCACAGGAAGTAGTTGAGCACCGGGCCGTGCTTCCAGCCGTGGGTGCGGTAGCCCTGGTAGACGATGCCGATGATCCAGCGCGACTTTTGGCGCACGGCCGTTCCCAGGCGATCAGGGAAGTATTCGCGCACGCAGATGACGTTGGACTCGCGCAAGCTCTGGCCCAGATGGCTGTCGTGCACGCGATGGCGCTGGTAACGCAATACCGGAAAGCGCACGAAGATCTCTTCCATGCCCCACTTCTTCAGGCGCAGGCCGATGTCATAGTCCTCAGTGAGACTCTGCGCGTCGAACGCGATGCCGTTGCCTTCGTCGATCAAGGCAAGCATCGCGCGTCGGCTGAAGCAGGTGCCGACGCCAGCACTGGGCACTTGCCCCGCCAGCGCCTCGCGCACCGGCACGTCCTTGCCGTGCAGTTCGGCGAACTCGTCCAGGTAATGCAGGCTGGTGAAATTGTTCCACTGCCGCTCGAACGGGTAGACCGGAATCTGGATCAGGTCCTTGCGCCCCACCAGGAAGTTGAACAGGCGCAGCTCGAGTGCGCACACCACGTCTTCGGCATCGTGCAGGATGAATCCCTCGAAATGCATGTGGGCGCGCCGCTCGAATTGCAGGATGGCGTCCAGCACGTTGTTGAGGCAGTCGGCCTTGCTGGTCGGCCCGGGGCGCGCGCACACCACTTTATGCACATTGGGAAAGCGCGCGCAGACCTCGTCGACGTCGCGCGGGGTATCCGGGTCGTTCGGATAGGTGCCGACGAAGATATGGTAGTTCTCGTAATCCAGCGTGGTCGCGACCAGCTCGGCCATCTGACCGATGACGCCGGTTTCATGCCAGGCCGGCACCATGATCGCCAGCGGCTTTTCCACCGGGCGATACAGCTCGTGGAAATAGGTGCGCTCGTGCCTGCGATAGACAGTCAGCGACTTCCACAGCCGGCGCACCCAATAAACGACGTCGATGAACAAGTCGTCCAGACCGCTGATCAGCAGCATGAAGGCGATCGCGGAGACGACCGCGCCCAGGCCGTAGAGGTAAGTCGTAAATGCATCCAGCCACCACATGCCTGGCCTCCGCCCCCCTAGCTCGCTACGCGCTGACCCTCGCTACACGCCAGCGCGTTCTGGAGCAGATCGGCGATCCGGATGCTAGCCCGGCCGTCGCCAAACGGATTGTCCGCACGCGCCATCGAAAGGTAGGCGTTCGGGTTCGACCACAACTCCTCGATCTGCTTCACGATTGACGCGCGTCGTGTGCCAGCCAGCCGGGCGCAACCGGCCTCGATCGCTTCCGGCCGCTCGGTCGCCGTGCGCAGCACCAGCAGCGGCACGCCAAAAGTGGGTGCCTCTTCCTGCAGGCCGCCGGAATCGGTCAGCACCAGCCAGGAGTCCACCAGGGCTTGCTGCATGGCCAGATAGTCGAACGGCGCACTCAGGTGCACATTGGGCAGTTCGCCGAGGATGGCGTGTACGGGCTGGCTCACCACCGGGTTGAGATGCACGGGAAACAGCACCTGCAACTCCGGGTGCCGGCTGGCCACGTCGGCGATCGCGTAGCAGATCTCGCGCAGGTCGCTACCCCAGCTCTCGCGCCGATGCGCGGTGACCAGCAGGTGGCCGAGACCCTTCACCTTGCGCTGAATCTGGTAGCGCCGGGTCACCCAGTGCTGCGCATCGATCACGGTATTGCCAGTGACGAATATGCGCTCCTGGGGGATGGACTCCGCGCGCAGCGCCATTGCCGCGCGTGGAGTCGGCGCGAAATGGAAACTGGCGATGCGGCTGACCATCTGGCGCAGCCCCTCCTCGGGGAAGGGCTGTTCCAGGTCATGGGTGCGCAAGCCCGCTTCGACATGCGCGACCATCACATGGTGATAGAACCCGCCCAACGCGCCGAGGAAGGTGCTCTCGGTATCGCCCTGAACGATCACCAGCGACCAGGTGCCCTTCGACAACACCTGGTCGAGCAAGCTGCGGCAGCGGGTACTGAACTCGCACAACCCGTTGCCGCCCCGCTCAAGCGAGATGTCGGGCGCAATGTCGAAACAGCCGAGCATCTGGCGCGCCATCTCGTCGTGTTGCCCCGTGTGCAGCCATTGCGGTCGTGCCCATCGGCTGGCACGCAGACAGTGATACAGCGGCGCCAGTTTGATGATTTCCGGACGCGTGCCGGAGATGATCAGTATGTCCTGCATACGCCCCCCTAGGATGGCGGTCCCAGCCTGCTACACGGGCATCCCGTCCCTGCCTTCCGTGCTCCATTGCGAGCAGCAGTCCGTGAATGCCTCGAGTGGACACCGCACCTGCGGTCATGCCGGCATCGGCAACTCGAGGGGTTTTGTGATTCGTTCGATATCGCGATTCAGAAGTTAAGGGAATCTCGAAAAGCCGCCATTCTGGCGATCTTTCGAGTCCGCCAATCCGGCACGTGTCCGGACTGGCTTTCGCCACTCAAGCACGCACGTGCTTGAGCGCGAACGGCACATCCTTAGTGCCGCAGGGCACCTCGAAGTCTTTCGAGGCTCCCTTAATTTCTGACGCATTATTGGAGCGCGCTGGCCGCATTGCACTTGACTGAAAGCCATACCTCTAGCGGCCAGTGAAGCGGGCAGGCGGTTTGGTCGTAAGCTTCCCTGCGGAAGGCGAGGCTTCCCCTTCGCGGGAACAGGGGCCTGGGCATTCGGGATGTGAATCGCACTCCGGTAATGCGCGCGTCAGTTGTGCAGCAACTGTGGCGCGTCGATTCCATCACCGTGTGTGAGGAGTTCCCATGGCCAGCTCAGTGCTCCCCAAACCCTCCCTTCTCAAGTCCCTTGTTGTCAGTGCGGTACTGGTATGGGCCTCGACCGTCGGCCCGATGTCCGTTGCCAGTGCGACACAGCTAAGCTCTACACCGACCTTGCATAACGCGGGCCATGGCGTGCTTCGCGCGCCACCGCCGCCGCCGAAAGCGGCATTGCCCACGAAGGATGCGCTGACCATCGTCTCGGCACCGGTCAGCAGCGCGCAGTCGCTGCTGCTGCCGGCATCGAACCACTACGCTGGCGCACCTGGTGCGAACGCAAACCAGAACACGCTGGTGCTGTACGACAGCACCGGTCCTTATGGCTGGTTGGGCGAGGCCTATGGCGTGATGGCCGGGAACCTGACAACCCACGGTAGCCAATACACCTTGCAGCCAGCGGTGAATTACGTCGCCGGCGAGTTGGGCGGCTACACCGGCCTGATCTATGTCGGCTCGACGTATGGCGAACCGCTGCCGACTGCGCTGCTGGACGACGTGCTGGCGACCACCAAGCCGGTGCTGTGGATGAACGACAACATCTGGCAGCTGTCCGCCCGTGCGAGCAATTTCGCCGGGCAGTACGGCTTCACGCCGATGTTCTTCGACTTCAGCAATGCGCTGACCGTGACCTACAAGGGCATCGCACTGCAGCGCAACGCACTGCAGGTACCGTCCGGTCTGCTGCAGACGGTGATCAGCGACCCCACCAAGGCACAGGTGCTCGCCGTCGCGACCAATGACACCGGCGGCACCATCAACTGGGCTACCAAGGGCGCCAACCTGACCTACATCGGCGAGGTCCCCTTCAGTTATACCGGGCCGAACGATCGCTATCTTGCCGCCGTCGACCTGATCGGCAAGGTCTCCAACCCGACCATGTTGGCGCGCAAGCGCGCGCTGGTGCGCATTGAGGATGTCGACCCGCTGGCCGACCCGGCCGCGCTGCGTGCGATCGCCGACTATCTCTACAGCGTGCATGTGCCCTTCAGCGTGGCGGTGATTCCGTTCTACGTAGATCCCAACGGCTACTACAACAACGGCATACCGGTATCCCAGCATCTGTATCAGTCCCGTGGCGTGGTCAACGCGCTCAAGTACATGCAGTCCAAGGGCGGCACGCTGCTGATGCACGGGTATACGCACCAGTATTCGAACGTCGCCAATCCGTATAGCGGGGTCAGTGGCGATGACTTCGAGTTCTATACCGCCCACATCAACGCCAGCAACTATGTGATTTTCGACACGCCCGTAGCGGAAGACTCCATGCTGTGGGCGCATGGACGCGTCGTGAAAGGGCAGATGGAATTCGCCTTGGCGGGCTTTTTTGCACCGACCATTTTCGTGCCGCCGCACTACGCCGCCTCGGCCATCGACTATCAGGTGTTCAACGCCTCCTTCAGCGCACGCTACGATCGCGGCCTGTACCCCATCGGCTGGTGCCCGAACGGGATCTGCGGCACGGGAACGCCGAACTACGCCAGGATTTACGGTGAGTTCTTCCCCTACCTGGTGCGCGACATCTATGGCTCAGTGGTGGTGCCGGAGCAGCTCGGCAATGTCGAACTGGTGGAGTTCAACAACAACCCGCCGCGCTTCCCGGCCGACATTCTCTACAGCGCCAATTGCAACACAGTGATCCAAGACAGCGTGCAGAGCTTTTTCTTCCACCCCTACCTGGACATCAGCTACCTGAAGCAGATCGTCCAGGGCCTGCAGACGATGGGCTACACCTTCGTGCCCGCGAACACGGTCAAGCAGGGCTGAGGCATTTTGCTGGCAGACCGCGGATGGAGCGGTCTGTCAGCTGGGGGCCGGGAGAGCCGGCGACTTCTTCGGCCAGGCGCACATCGCCTGAACCTGAAACCGGAGCCGCTCGCCCGACGCGTTTCGATTCCATAACTGTGTACGAGGCACTCCCATGACCAGGTCAATACGCGTTGGGCCGTCCACACTCAAGTCCCTCCTTGTTAGTGCAGCACTGGTGTTTGCCGCGGCATCCGGCCCGATGTCCGTAGCCAGTGCAATGCCACCGGGCTCCCCTTCAACCACGCAACATGTCGACCAACGCATGTTGCCCGCGCCGCCGCCGCCACCGAGCGCCGCGTTGCCGAAAAAGGTGGCGTCGGTCGCTGCCCCAAGGGTGATCCGCAGCGCGGCCTTCGTGCCACCCCCACCGTCGAACGGCTATAGCGGAGCGCCGGGATCAAACCCCAACCAGAGCACGCTGGTGGTGTACGACAGCACCGGTCCCTACGGTTGGTTGGGCGAAGCCTACGGTGTCATGGCCGCCAACCTGGCAAGCCACGGAAGCCAATACACGCTGGAGCGGGCGGTGGACTATGCCCAGGGTGACCTCGACTTTTTCACCGGCCTGATCTATGTCGGCTCGACCTATGGTGAACCACTACCGACGGGCTTTCTGGACGACGTGCTGGCGACCACCAAGCCAGTGCTGTGGATGAACGACAACATCTGGCAGCTGTCCGCCCGCGCGAGCAATTTTGCCGGGCAGTACGGCTTCACCCCGATGTTCTTCGACTTCAGCAATACGCTGACGGTGACCTACAAGAGCGTTGCGCTGCAGCGCAATTCACTGTCGGTACCGTCCGGCCTGCTGCAGACGGTGATCAACGATTCTACCAAGGCACAGGTGCTCGCTGTGGCGACCAATAACACCGGCGGCATGATCAACTGGGCTACCAAGGGAGCCAACCTGACCTATATCGGCGAGATTCCCTTCAGCTATATCGGCCCGAACGACCGTTACCTTGCTGCCGTCGATCTGATCGGCAAGGTTTCCAACCCGACCATGTTGGCGCGCAAGCATGCACTGGTGCGCATCGAGGATGTCGACCCGCTGGCCGACCCGACGCGGCTGCGCGCGATTGCCGATTACCTGTACAGCAAGCACGTGCCTTTCAGCATCGCCGTGATTCCGTTCTACGTGGACCCGAAAGGCTATTACAACAACGGCGTACCGGTGATGCAGCACCTCTACCAATCGACCACCGTCGTCAGTGCGCTTCACTACATGGTGTCCAAAGGCGGCCTGATTCTGATGCATGGCTACACACATCAATACTCAAACGTGGCCAACCCCTATAGCGGTGTCACCGGCGATGACTTCGAGTTCTACCGTTCGCATATCAGCCCCGACAACTACGTGATCTACGACACGCCGGTGGCGGAAGACTCCTACGATTGGACGCTGGGACGCATCCAGAACGGTTTCAATGAATTCGGGGCGGCAGGTTTCAACTGGCCGAACTTCTTCGTGCCGCCGCACTATGCAGGCTCCGCGATCGACTATCAGGCATTCGACTCCCAGTTCAACGCCCGCTATGACCGCGGATTGTTCGCCAGCGGATGGTGCCCAGCCGGTGCATGCGGCGCAGGCACGCCCGACTACACTCGGATCTACGGGCAGTTCTATCCGTACGTAGTGCGAGACATCTTCGGGACTATCGTCATCCCGGAGCAACTGGGCAACATCGAGCTTGTTCCGTTCAACCACAACCCGGCGCGCTTCCCCGCCGACATCCTCTACAGCGCCAATTGCAACACGGTGATCCAGGACGGAGTGCAGAGCTTCTTCTTCCACCCGTACCTGGACATCAGCTACCTGAAGCAGACCGTCGAAGGCCTGCAGGCGATGGGCTACACCTTCGTCACGTCCAGGTCGGTCAAGCAGGGCAACTAAGGCAACTGAGGGATTTGCTGGCAGACCGCCATGGAGCGGCGGTTTGCCAGCTGGGGCTAGGGACACTCCGAGTCGGTCAGCGCCAACTCTGTAGGAGCCCACCCTGTGGGCGACCAGGCGCTAACGAACCCTCCTTCGTGTGGTCTTCATTCGGGCCATCCATGGCCCTCGCCCTATGGGCGGCTTTCGCCGTGCAAACCGGCAGTCCTGCCGGTTTGTCGCGCACAGGGTGCGCTCCTACAGACACGTGAACGGCGCATCACCTTAGCAATCTGTGACTTCATGCACGGGTAGGGCGCATGGGGAGCAGCGCATGCTCTGCACATCCTTGGGGAGCTCGCCATGCGTATGAGATCGCTCGGTCTTCTGCTGGTCACGGCTGTTTTGAGCCCGGTCCCGGCAGCGCGAGCCGCCGAGGCACCGAAGTCCTTGCGCGATGAGCTGCTGCAGAGCACTCAAGCGCTGGTCGATGCGATTCCCACGGGGGACAAAGCCGTGTGGGAACGTGCGCTCACCGACGACGCTGTCCTTGTTGACGAATTTGGCCGTGTCACGCACAAGGCCGATACCATTGCCTCCCTGCATCCCTTTCCAGCCGGCTTTTCAGGCAGCATCGAACTGCGCGACGCGCACGCGCAGCAGTACGGCGACACGGCGATTCTGCAGGTGGAGGAGTACGAGCGTGAAACCGTGTTCGGTCAGAACCTCATCGTGCGTTACCTGTCGATGCTCACTTTTGTGAAGCAGTCCGGTGTGTGGAAAGTCGCCGGCTATGCAGACGTCACCCTGCCTACCGCACCACCGAAGCTGGCCGTAGCGGATCTTGTACTCGCTGACTATAGCGGCACCTACCGCTACGCGCCCGATCGCGCCTGGAAGGTAAGTGATGAGCATGGTGTGCTCAGCTACGTCACGAAGCCCGGTGGGCCCAGGAACGTACTCGAGCCGATCGGGAAGGATGTGTTCATGAGCAGCGACGACGAACGAAACCTGCTCATCTTCCGTCGCGATGAACACGGAAAGGTCAGCGCGCTGATCGAGCGACGCAAGTTCAACGACCTGCGCCTGATCAGAGAGATCTAGGGTGTGCGAAAGGTGCGCTATCACCTTCGCCCTTCAATCCAAGGAGAGAGTGTGAATTCAAAGAAAACAGCCTTGCTTGCCCTGGAGGACGTCAAGATTCCCGTCAAGCTGAAGCTTTCAGCTCTATGGGCGAGCCTGATGTTTTGTTACATCTACGGCGACTATTTCGGGCTGTATGAGCCTGGGACGCTGCAGAGCATGCTGCAGGGACACATGGGGCCGTTAGGTCCGACGACTCAAGGCGTGCTGCTGGGAACGGCGGCGCTTATGGCCGTTCCAAGTGTGATGGTGTTTCTGTGCCTGGTGTTGAAGCCGGCCGTGAACCGCGTGGCGAACATCGTTCTCGGCGTCTTCTATACGGTCATCATGTTGATCTCCATGCCGGGTGCCTGGATGTTCTATATCTTCCTGGGAATCATCGAGATTGCGCTCTCACTGCTGATTGCCTGGTATGCATTGCGATGGCCCAGACAGCAAGCGCCGTAGCGGTGTCCGCTTGCAGTCATGTGGGGCGCCGGGCAAGCTAGAACGCTTTAGCCAAACGGATACGCCATGTCGGACCAAGAAACCATCATTCAGATCATGCCTGCCACCGGCTGGGTTGCCGTCTACGAGATGGATGGCGAAGAAAGCGCCGAGCCCATCGTCTGCTTCGCGCTGGTCGAAACGGTCGAGAATGGCGTCAAGCGTCGCGAGGTCCGCCCCATGTCTGCCGACGATAAGGTCATCGACTTCGCGGATGACGCCGAAAACTTCCTGCGCGTGGAAGAGCTGGCAACGTTCGAGGAAGAAGACGAAGAAGAGGTTGAAGAGTAAGCAGGGCGATCTTGCTGCCCTGATGTCGCTGGCCGCAGGCTAGCGACATTACTGGTCTCTGGGCCTATGGGCCAAGAAAGCGGGGCAGGTTCTGAGGTAGCCCCACGTTTGGAGCCGTCATTCCGGCCTGCGCCGGAATGACGAGCAAAAACACGCTTCGTGCCGCATGCGCTCTATCTGGAAGCAGTTATGCGCACTCTGCGCAGCCATCGATCTCCATGCACGCCATTCAGTCGCGCTGACTTGCTGCTTCTTTGGCCTCACATGTTTTGACAGGTGTCGGCGACAACGTCTTTCCATTGGTTGTCCAGCACTCGTCAAACACCGAGCAATAGCAAATCTTGAAGCTCACTTCATTGCGCGCCACATTCAATTTGTGCCAGGCCACTCGATCGGCGTCCAATGCCGGGACGCTAAGGACATTCACCTCTTCACCTGCGCGCAACACGCCGAAATTTGCGTTGTCGGAAGACGTGTAAGACAGCTTTGAGGTCCCGGGGACGTTGCAGCAATCGTCGAGGAATTTGTCCCAATTCTGGATGACTGCACCCTTGTAGCGCAGTTCCGAGCTGTAAATTTTGGCCGGACCCACACCGGTATTTCTCACCGTCAGTGCGACCAGGCTGTTGCCTTTGTCGCCCACATTGCTGGTGCCCTGTTGCAAGAAGGGCCACGAGTTGGCTTGCACAAGTTGTGCGTTCGCATTGGCCATCCTCTCCATCGTATGCCCATGCAACACGGCAACAGCGAGCGACACCAGCGAGAGGAATAGCGCTGATCCGCCAATAATCAAATCAATTTTATGGTGACCGGTCTTGTGCGGCTCCGGCCGTTCTACGTCAAGCAACATGATGATTTTCCGTGAACAGTTCTAGATTTCAGTTGAGGCTGTGAGTTGTCGGCGATTCCGCGCCGCGTGTCCGATCAACCGCCTTCAGGTGCCGCGCATTGGTCGTTGGGACAAGCAAAATCAACCTCCGCGCCCCCACTCACCTTCAGTGGAATGTTTGCGCGTGTGTCGACGATTTTCCCATCCTTCTCCAGAGTCACCGTGTAGATGCTTAGAGGTAGCGGTTTGACGGTGTAGTGGCCCTTGGCATTCGCAGTGGCATGACGGCGGACGCCGGTGGTGCTGTGCACCGTGATGGTGGCGCCTGCAGGCGCCTGGCCGAAAATGGATGCAGTGGTCTCTTGCGCGTGCGCGGTAGTGACCGCTGCGGTGCTGCAGAGACCCATAGCGACTGCCACGGCCACGGCGCGCACGGAGAAACCCACGCGGCGTGGGTGGCTAAGGGTCTCGAAGTGCTCGATGCTTTTCATGAAACTCCCTTCTCATCAGTGACAAATCAAACGGCGGGTTCTACCTACGGTTCGGCTATCCGTGCTCAATCTAGGTAAGCCGGTGCATTACGACGGCTTCTTCAACAACGCAGTCAATTGGTCGAGTTGTACGCGATAGCGGTCGAGGACCTTGGCGGTGACCGTCGCGTACTGATTGGCCTCGTTCCAGCGGCGCGCTTCGAGTGCTTCGCGCACACCTGGCACGGTCTTTACTCCGTAGCCGGTCAACATGCCTGGCGCATAGATCATGTGCTTGAACCATGGGCGCTCGGGCAGGCCGGCGGGATCGCTCAGCGCCTGCTCCATCTGCCCCATCAGCGCGTTCAGCTGGCGCTGTTGTGCTTCAGACAGGTTGAGGCCGGCGGCAGCGCGTTCGTTGTAGGCGGCGTCGTACGCTTGCGCGCTCTGCTTGAGCTGCTTGGCGGCCTGATCGAGCGGTGCGAGATGGATATCGGGCACGTCAGAGTCGCGGGCCGGCGGCGCGATCGGTCGGGTGGGGTCGGAAACAAGCGCGAACGCGTGCTGGTCAAGCAACTGGTGTTGCTGTTGGGTGGCCTTGCGCGTGTCGTCGACCAGCTTGTGGACTTCACCCACGTAGCGATCCAGCGTGTCGCTGAAATCGCTGAAGCGCAGCGGCACTACGTTGGCATCGGCGGTGCGCAGCACGATGTGGCCGGCAACCTTGGACAAGGCGACGCCGTACTCGAACGTGGTATCGCCAAAGCGTACGTAGTGATCGAACGAGTCGTAGCGCGAGTGGTAGATGCCGGCGTTGTCGTCTTCACCGCCGAAGCTGACGTCGAGCGAGGCAATACCCAGGTGTTCCAGGAATGCGCTGTAGTCGGAACCCGAGCCCAGCGCTCCGATCGGCACATCGCCGCCCTGCGCGGCCACCTTGGCGATCTCGTTGGTCTCAGGTTTGGCCTCCTTGCCAAAGCCATCCACCAGCGCGCGTGCGCGCATGCGTTCGCGCACGCTGACCTTGGTTTCCGGATCGATGACGCCACCCGCCACCTGGTTGACCAGATGCTGCAGCGAGTGGCTACCTTCGGCATTCAGCAAGCCGCGGCCGTTGGTGTCGGAGTTGAGATACAGCACGGCCTTCTGTTGCAACTCCGTGGCGTGCGTCTCGGCCCATTCGGTCGAACCGAGCAGGCCCGGCTCTTCGCCGTCCCAGCTGGCGTAGACCAGCGTACGCTTTGGCCGCCAACCTTCTTTGTAGAGCGCGCCGATGGCTTTGGCCTCGGCCATGAGCGCGACATTGCCGGAGAGCGGGTCCCATGCGCCGAATACCCAGCCGTCGTGATGGTTGCCGCGCACGATCCATTGGTCGGGCTCGGTGGAACCTTTGAGCGTGGCAATCACGTCATAGATGGGCTTCTGTCCCCAATCCGACTGCACGGTCAGATGCACCGGAGCCGAGCTTGGCCCGACGTGATACGTCAGCGGCAGCGAACCGCGCCAACCAGACGGCGCAACGGGCCCCGTCAGCGACTGCAGCAACGGCGTGGCATCCGCATAGGAGATCGGCAGCACCGGGATCTTCAAAATCGATTTCGCGTCTTTGAGCGCCAGCCGCTTGGCGTCCGGCGTTGAGCCAATACCCGGCGTCAACGGGTCACCCGGATACTGCTGCATATCCGCCACCGAGCCGCGCTGCACGGCATCGGCCGGACGCCAGCCACCTTCCGGATAGGTATCGCCCTGGGCGTAACCATCGTCGCGCGGGTCCGAGTAGATCAGGCAGCCGATGGCGCCGTGCTCCTGCGCGAGCTTGGGCTTCAGTCCGCGCCAGCCATCGCCGTAGCGTGCGATGACGATCTTGCCGCGCACGTCGATACCGCGCCGTGCCAGCTCCTTGTAGTCGTCCGGCATACCGTAGTTCACGTAGACCAGCGCCGCGGTGACATCACCGTCACCGCCGTAGACGTTGTAAGGCGGCAGTACGTTGTCCTTGATGCCTGATGTGGCGTCGCCGGCCACGGCCGGTTCGCTCAGCGTGGCGGTGTAGGGATGTGGGCCGAGCAGTTCCAGCGCCACCTTTTTGGGCGTGGGATACAGCACGCCGAAGGTCTCGATATGCGCGTCCCAACCCCACTCGCGGAACCTGGCCAGCATGAACTCGGCGTTGGCCTTGTCATGCGGCGAGCCCACCTGGTTGGGTTCGGACGACAGCTGCTTGAGCCACGCGCGCTGGTCGGCAGGATCCAGTTGCGCGTCAAAGCGCTGTTCCAGCCTTAGCTGATCGTTCGCACCGCCAGGTGTGAACCCAAGCATGCCGCCGTCGTCATGACCTTCCTTAGCCGTCGCCATGCCACTGCCAAACGTTGCGATCAGGCAGGCTGCTGCCAGAAGCGGCCGTGTCTTCAATCGAGTCATGCCGTCTTTACTCCCCAAGGGGTGGTCGTCGTGCGCGATGGCGCCTCGTTCTGATCACCCCGAATCGCACTTATAGCGCGCGTGGCACTTCAGTCGCGTAGGACAGAAGTCATGTCTGTTGGGAGGCGGTCTTTCGGCTTCACCGAAGGCGTTGATGTCGGGAGGGCGATGTACTGAACTCGGTAGCCCGGCTTCGACCGCGGATTCAGCCGGTCGTTGCCGCAAAGGTATGGCAGGTCGTGCTGGCCGTTCGAAGCTGAAGTTGTGAAGATATAGGCATCGTCAAAAGTTGCCTATTTGAATTCCATGCTTATTCGCGATATCCAGCTGCAAGAAGTCGAACCGGTTCGACAATTTCTCTGCGCCAACGGGTGGGCTCACCGGGTGGGGGACGCTGAACAGTTCGCGCTGCTTCTGGCCAACTCGCAGCGGACAGCGGTCGCTGTCGTAGATCGACAGATCATTGGCTTTGCCCGGGCGATTACCGATGGCATATCCAACGGGTATCTCTCCATGTTGGTCGTATCGTCCGCACACCGGCGTCAAGGTGTTGGTCGAGGGCTGGTTCAGCACATTACGGGTGACAACCCCCATATCACATGGGTTCTTCGTGCAGGCCGAGAAGGTGCGGAAGCCTTCTTCGCAAAGCTCGGTTTCCAGGTGTCTTCCATTGCTATGGAGAGGCTGCGTAGCTAGCGGGCCAGGCAAACCGCCGGGAATGGCGGCGGTTAAAGCTGGACTCTGCTTAACTACCCCGTCCTCATATGCTCCGCGCCCTTGGCGACGGTGCCCAACAGCAAGGAATGCAACATGGTCAGGTTTTCAATGCGGATGCTTCTGGGGGGCTTGCTGGCCTTCGGTGCGCTAGGCGCATCCGCCGCATTCGCCGCCGATGTCGTGGACGACGAAGCGCAGCAGGCCGCGTTGGAGGTCCTGGTTGGCAAGAGCCCGCCAAAGGCGGACAGCGTCAAGGGCATCGCGTTGGCCACTTGGACGCATGGCCCGGTGAAGGCGGGGGCGCTGTGGGTGGTGGCCGTATTGGTCCAGCCCTCTGGCAACGACAGTCAGGCCCAGGTATGGGCCGGCGTCCTTAGTCGTGACGACCAGGGCTTCCATCTGCTCGCCGGTGATCGCAGCGAACGGATCGAACTTGGTCCGATCCTGTGGAATCCGTCGCTGACGCTGGACCTGATTCCCTACCGCATCAGCGACCAGGAGACCGCCTTCGGCGTGCGCTTCAGCAACTCCTATACCTCGACCGCGCACAGCGACACGCAGGAAGTGCTCAGCCTGTATCGCTACGCCGATGGTGCGGTGACGCCCATCTTCACCGCGCTCACCGATAGCAGCGGGTACGACAGGGATGAGGCCGCCGAGTGCGCGAAGGGCAAAGCAGGGCAGGGCAAACCACCGACCGACGCGCAACAGGACGCCTGCGATGCGGCGAACATGACGGAGCAGCACTACGCGCTGTCATTCAGTCCGCACATCACTAACGGTCACTACGACGTGCTGGTGCGCGCCAAGTCCAAGGCGGCGCCGGGCAAGACCGCGCGTTTCAGCTGGAACGGCAAGAGCTATCAGCCGCGGCGATTTGAAGGCGGTTTGTAGGGCTCAGCTCTCGGCGCTAACCATTGCCGGGCGGGGGGCCATCTGATCTATACCCTGGCCCGCACTATCAGGCTGTTTCTCAACAGCCTGTTAGGAGCCGGCTCCCTCCTTACTCGACGCACCCAACTATTGATTTGAAAAGTCGCCACAATCACGGCTGAAGCAGGAGCCGATCCATCGTCGAAGTTCGTACTGAAGTTCAAAGGGAATTTTATGAAGAAAGTACTCTCGATCCTTGGCGGGATCTTCCTGGTGCTCATACTCATCGTGGCCGTCTTTATTGGCATCTACCACGGCAATGGCCTCGACGCATCCAGCAAGGCATACGTTGAGGCGAACGTGAAGCCCATTGTCACCACGTGGTCGCTAGACGAACTGGCGAAGCGGTCATCGCCCAAGCTGGTAGATATCCTCAAAAAGAATCCAGGCCAGGCCGAACAATATTTCGCAAAGCTATCCAAGCTCGGAACGTTGAAGACCCTGGGGGAGCCGAAGGGCCAGGCACACGTCGCGGTAAATACCGGTACGGGCAAGGTCATCAGTGCGACGTACAGGGAGACAGCCGAATTTCAGAACGGCAAAGCTGATTTGATTATTAATCTAATTCAGGAAGACGGACAGTGGCGGCTCCTTGGCTTCTCCGTCAACTCACCCATCTTGCCGCAGTAAGAAAGCACAGCGTGCGTCACCACCAGATGGCTGCGTGACAGTCACCCACGGTCCCGTATGGACATTCGCTGTGCGTGACACATGGTTTATTTGCGTGTGAGCGAGGTCTGCTTCCGACTCAGAGCGGACCTTAGAAAGACCCTGATGATATGGGTCAAGGGGAGAGGGAATGGCTTACGAACTGAGCTTGGAGCGCGAGCCGGCGCTCACGATTGAGGAGTGGCGCTGTGTCGTCGAGGCCAGTCCATTACTGCGCTGCGGTTCAATCGACACGATCAGCACGAATCCGAAGACCGGAGAGTCGATCGCGGTCCGGGGCGCCGAAGGTGATGCGGCAATCGAGTTGGATGGCCGATGGGTGAACGTCTTCCGTTGGCGTAAAGGGCGCGTCACGTTCAATGCGCGTGACATAGAGAATTCAAACGACCTGGTTTCTAAGGTCGCATTCTCGCTAGCACGCGCTCTCGGTGCCATAGTCCGTGGCGAAGAAGGCGAGACCTATGGGCCGGTCGTCTAAGGCAATTGGTGTACATCACTGATGCCTGCTTCCGACCCAGAGTGGACCTTATCCGATGTACAGGCCGGAGAGATTTTCGTGGACAGGCAATCTTTGAATGAGCAGGAGCAGTTGGCGCGGCAGCAATTGACCGTGCTGCTCCGCAGCGTCCTCGATGGTCAATGCTCCTATTTGGAGGCGGCACCGCAGATCGTTGGCCTGCGATCCAGCCTTGGTGGCGTCAGAGAGTTTGATGAAGATTTCCGGGTCTTTGTCGTCATCAGTTCCGAAACAGACAACCTGCCTACGCAAATGACGCGCCATCTGTGGTCAGAAAGAGCTGTGCAGGAATTGGAACCGGATATGGCGAAGTATGAAAAATGGGCGAATAACCTCGGGTCCAAGTCTTGTTCGGCCTTGTTGGCTCGGTTTGGCTAGCAAGGTTTCAGAAAAGGAACCGCTTCCGACCCGGAGCGGACATTGGGCAATATCGACGCAATCAAGACCCGTCATGACGAATCATCAAGGGGGACTAAGGATGGGGCGCTTTTCTGATGGTTACATTGTCCGGCTCTTAGCTCCTGCCGATTTTCAAGCGCTGCTTGACCTGCAAGGTTTGCTCCTTAGCGCCCCTCGTTGCGATCCGTCTCATCCCACGTATGCGCTTCCGCTCGAGGCGTTCACCTTCCTAGAGGTGTTGAGTTGGTTTTCGCAGAGCATTCGATCGGGCTCATGGACGTACTTCGAAGTGATTGGAGGACCAAGAAGTGCGGCGATGCTCGAGGCCCTGGCCAGATTTGGTCCGCCCGGGTATGTCGACAAGTATCGGCTAGGTGTTGAACATTGGCCCGATCTCACAAAGATGCGGGGGCTTGATCTATGGATTGCTTCCGTTGAAGACGATTCGAATGTATGGCTTCGAGGTTTTGTGAAGCGGCATGAGCCTGAGATTCGCTCACTGATCGCCTAACCGGGTCTTGTCGCTCGAGCCAGGACTGAGCAAGCTAAGAATGTTTGCTTCCGACCCATAGCGGACGTCTAACAAGGAGCAAGGACAAATGGAAGGGGTGCCAAATCTGCTTAAAAGGCTGGCAAAGCAGTTCATCTTTGCTTCTATCGCTGTGTTCGTCGTCGGCTTCGGCTGGATCATTGCGGCCTCCCCGTGTAGCAACACTGGCTTTTACATCCTGCTTTCATCTGTTGCGATATCTGCTCTATCTGTCCTCATCTTGTTGGCGAGAGCCTTGATGGTGCGCGCCTTGGATTCACTTGGGCTCGCCGGCGCCATCGCGTTCTACGCTGTTGTCCAATTTGGCGTGTCTTCTTTCACTGCACTTATGCTGTGCAGGGGCGTATGAATCGCCCGCTCTCGACCCCACGCGGACCAAAGCGCAGGTTCAAAGTTACCGAGGAGGGCAGAGTGACCGAAACGCAGATGAATGTTGGCGCTATCGCCGTTGAGTTGGGCCTTCCACTCGCGCTGATCGTTCTGATGGCTCTCAACCCAAAGGCGACGCCGCGAGCAATCGTGGTCCTCGGGGCGGTATTTCCTGCGCTGTGTTTGTACGTTGCGGTCACGATCAGCTGCCTGGTATCCGGAGGGCAGTTGGACATCTTCGCGTTCTTCGCGATGTGGGTGATGACTTTCGCCGTTTATGTGGCGGCGGCGCTGGGTGGATTAGCGATGTCGTTCGTTCGAAGGCCTGCGGGCAAGTTGGCGCGTTTTGGGCTGGGGCTCTTGTCCGCGCCTGTCGCGTATTTTGCATTCGTGCTACTCGTACCCCTGATCCCTTGGTGACGGGGTAAAAATGTCCGCTTCCGACCCATAGCGGACACTTTCTGACAGGGAGGGGTGAATGAGCAGCATTGGAATCATCGTGCGAGCGGACGCAAATGCGGGGTCGTTAAGCCAGGACTGGGTGCCGGCTCCGCTTGGACAAAGGCAAGTCGTGGAAAGCATTGTCGCGGAGCTCATGTCAGGCACGGAACACCTGATGCTTACAGCCAATATCGAAGGCCCTGAGGAGAGCGCCGACCCACGCGCCATCACCGTTAGCGGCGTATGGGGAGACGAGGAGCGGGCCGTTCTGCGACAGCTGTGCAATCGGTTGAGCGCGCGCTTCTATGTCGCCGAAACGGGTGAATTTGAAGAGCTCTAAGCGTTGGTCTTGATGTCCGCTTTCGACCCAGAGCGGACATTGATTCGAAGGAAAACAGATGCGGCAAGGCCACCGGCTAATGCGACGGCGAAGTCCGACCCCTCACACAGAAGCGGAACGGTCCGAGCTTTTTCAGCTCTTGGCATCCGCCCCGGGAACGAGCCACGTCGAGATCGTTGAGCAACATCCCAAAGGTGGATATCGAACTCGATTCGATCTTTCACCTGAAGCCATCGATGACTTCATTGCCTACCTAGAAGATCACGACTGGATGTCTGTCTTCTAACCCACTAGGTTTCTAAGGTTCGCTACCGACCCGGAGCGGACATTCCTATACAAGGAAGCATTGGATGAGCAGCGACGCACCCGACGAAGCCACGATCGCCGCACTTGCGGCGACGAGGTCGTTCGTGACAATTCTCAGAGATGAGGGATTGACGTCGTGGGCCAAGAAATTTGAGGCGATCGCTGCAAGCCTCGAAAGTGAACTGACTCAGGAGGCTCTCCACCTGTTCTCGATGACCAAGTACACGGGACCAGGCAGTCTTTCCGATGTCTATGCAAGAGACGAGAAGGTCTTCTATGCGGCTTGGGGCGCTTGCAGTAGGGCCTTAGGGGAGCTCCGACGGTTTACGGCAATACGAGCCAATGGTGATGGCTATTGATCGTAATAAGGTCCGCTACCGACCCGGAGCGGACACTCCACTACATGGGGCAATCATCACTACATTGGGCAATCATCCGAGGGATTGATACGGCGATATACAAAGGTTCCAAGTGCTTCCCAGGTTTCGCTATCACCCGGACCCCGTGGCCACGGGGGCTATAGTGCAGAGTGACAACGCGTGCATCTGTTGTGGTGAGGCGAGAGGGTTCATCTACGCAGGGCCGATCTATTCCACCACTGAGCTTGACGAGCTCATTTGTCCCTGGTGTATCTCCGATGGCTCTGCGGCTGCAAAGCACGGAGCGTCTTTTGCCGACTCGCACCCATTGCATATGGCGGGTGTTTCGGACGAGGTCATCGAGGAAGTGCACCTGAGAACCCCGGCGTACACGTCCTGGCAACAGGAAGAGTGGCTAGCCCATTGCGGGGACGCATGTGAGTTCCACGGGGAAGCGGCCGAGGCGGACGTTACTCAGGCTTCCGAAGACACCAAGGCGAACTGGAAGGAGCGTTACCAATTGTCAGATGGGGATTGGTCTGCCATTACCCGAGGATACGGGCCAGGTGGTGATCCTGCGTTCTATAAGTTCGTATGCCGACATTGCAGCCTCACGCTCCTGGGCTGGGATTGTACTTAGCGCTATCGAAGTGATGTCCGCTTTCGACCCAAAGCAGACATGGCTAGAGTGACATCCTTAAGCGATTCGGGGGCCAGAATGGACTACGTAGAGAGCGTGCTTGCAGATTCCGTCGTAGTGCATTGCGAGTCTGGTGACCTTGGCAGCAGGTTTGGGCTGCCCGCCAACATCGGGTCGTCCGTGGCACTGCCATATGCGGGCAGGACGGAGCTGGCTAGTGTGCTGACTGCTCTTCAGGAACTAGGTATCCCATTCGTGTCCGCCGGTCCAAATCCGCCGTCAGACATCTTTGAATTTCTCCGTTCCGAAGGCTTAGTTACGGGGCGAGTACGCGGCATCCGTTGGCGAGGTCCGGGAGATGCGGTCATAGACGATGCTTGAAGGAGTGTCCGCTTCCGATCCGGAGCAGACACTACATACCCATCCAGGTAACCCCATCACCACCGGTGCTTGAATCATGAACTTTCGGCTTGTGTGGCAATCGTTGATGTTTACTGTCGTGGTGGGCGGGATCCTTTTTACAGCGGGTATTCTTGTTGGACGGTCGGGTCTAACGGATGCAGCCTTTAATCCTTTTGTTGGGGCGGCATCGTTTTTAGCTGGCCTTGTTCTTTTGCGACGTCGCGCCGCGTAGTGTCCGCTTCCGACCCGAAGCGGACATCGCAGCTCGGCCAGAAATCGGTCATCGGGGGACAACATGGAACTGCTTTTAGAAGTAAAGGACACCTTTGAGATCGCTGGCCGCGGATTGGCGTTGGCTCCCGATTTACTGCTTCACGGTCGGACCAAAGATTCGATCCATGATGTTCTGGTCGAACGCCCGGACGGTTTGTCTATCCAGGCTCAGGCGCGCCTAACTGTCGAACACTTCCGACCCGGCGGCTACAAGCTGGTTGTCTATTTACCTGAGCTGCGGAAAGAGCAGGTTCCCATTGGGACCAGAGTCCTCTGGCAGCCTGGACAGTGATATTTCGACAGGAGCCAGTGTCTGCTTCCCATAGTGGACACTTCTGGCGCCTTATGGAGTGGGTGGATGCAACTTGTAAAAAGCGGGGACGTTTACAAGATCGCCAGAATCACGGGCGCGCAAGCCAATCTTCTTGGCGTGACGTTTTTCGATCATCCAGGGGAAATTGAGCTTGTTGCGTTGGGGGCAGAGGATACCCGCAAGGTGCGCGCTGAACCTGGAGAAGTGCTTAGGCAAGTGACTGCCGGGCTGGCTGAAATCAATCGGGAGCTGGGTACCAGCTATTGCCTCTCAAAGATCTTCTATCTTCCGAGCGAGAGCGCGGCGAATTCGGTATACGAGTTGTTGATCGCTGCGCTCGTTAAGAAGCTTGAGGCTGGGGAGATTGTTGAGGGATCGTAGATGTCCGCTTCCGACCCAGAGCGGACACTCCGAATTTGGCGCGGGATCTGGCCCAACATTTGATATGGACTAGTGATCATGGCAGACGGTGCAGTGACCGTATATCCAACGGAACTCTTGCCAGATGGTTTCGCGTATCCGGCCGAGTACCTAGAATTCGCTTCTGCACCGCGAACACCGCTCTATCCGTGGTGGCTGATCGACGCCGAGTCCGAAGCTGGCCGGCTGATGCACCGCATCACCGTCGGTAGCAGTAAGGCGTTGGTGCCCTTCGCCAAGACGGACTTGTACGATGACATAGCTTGCTTCGATGCCGAAACGAATACTCAAAATCCAAAGGTCGTAATGATCTGCAGCACGCCTGGCAGATCCTACGGCTTTCGCGACTTTGCCACCTGGCGTTCGCATGCTGAAAGGGATGCCTCTGAGTTTCGCGCTGGAACCAGCTAAGTCGCGAAATAGCTACTGTCAGAGTGTCCGCTTCCGACCCATGGCGGATCTCATTCTTGAAAAAACAAAGCCCAGGCTCGGAGACCGCCATGGACGGGACGATATCAGTGAACGAAGCGATTGACCGGCTGGCTTGGAAGCCGGGCGCGGTCGTCGCGGTCAGCGGGATACTCAGTTTCGAGTTTGAGGATGTCTCGCTGAATCATTTTCCGATTTCTGAGCGCCGAGAAGGTTATGGCTCGTCTGTCTGGTTGAGTGCCGGAACAGGCAGCATCCAGCTGAACGAGCAGGTGCTAAAGCGTTGGCATGGAAAGAGGGTTGTAGTGACCGGAACAATTCATGGATCGTACGCCGGGTTTGGCGGTTGCGGTCACATGTCGTTGTATGCGGCGGACTTGCTGGTTGCGTCAATCGATCGCCCGTAACCGTTCATGTCCGCTTTCGACTGCGGATTCAGACGGTCATTGGCAATACGCCTCCTGCTCAAGCAGTCTATGGGTGTTGCAACGACCGGCTGAATCCGCAACCCGGAGCAGACATTGGCAACAACTGAGAAGTGGGAGCTCTATGAAGCGCCGGATGTTGATAGTCGTTGCCTTGTTGGTCGTCGGTGGATGCACGCATACGCCATATCGGCCACCCGTTGCAGGGGCGCCGTCTGCCTCTCTGGTTCTGAAACGAGGTGACCGTACCCTCCCCGACGATCGGCAAGGGGGCATATTTGCCATCGATGGCCATCCCGTCGAGCCTGGCCAGCAATTCTCCGTCGTTCTGCCGCCGGGACATCACACCATTGCTTTCCTGTGTCCCGGGTGGAAGTACGTGGACGGGTTTCCCGGAGAGAAGCGCAACTTTCGGGCGGGACAGCGATATGAACTCCGTTGCGCGACTGGCGACATTCGCATAGAACTGGTCGAGTGAGCGCCTAGGAGATGTCAGCGGTTAGGTCCGCTTCCGACCCATAGCGGACATCGTTAGGTAACCTCGCGAGGAAATGGTGAGGCCTATGCAAAAGTCGGGGCTGAAAGAATCTAGCGTCACGCTGAAAGCGCTTACATTTGGACGCTGGATTGCGTTTCTACCGGCGGCTTGGTTGGCCGGGTATGCGCATAATTGGATACTGCGGGCCTTTGGCGTGTCGATGAGCAGCCATGTCGTTGCTGCCAGCGACAGCGATCTTTTTGCCTTCGGCGTTGCTGGGTTTCTCACGCCAATTTGCGTGATTGCCGTTGGGGCATTCATTTGCCCGACCAAGAGAAAGGCTTTGCCCGTACTGGCTCTCTGTGCGGTATTTGTTGTGGCTGGAGCGAGGAGCCTGAGCCGATCGATAGCCTCGGGACAGCTCTGGCATCCGTTTGGCCTAAACGCGTTCTTTATTGTGTCTGTGCCAGCACTGATCGCAATCACCTACTTGGTCGTGTTTTGGCGATCGAGCCGTTCTCAACGGGCCTAGCTCGGAACAGGGTCAGGTTCACTTCTTGCGGTGAATAAGTGCGCCTGGCTCCGTTCGTATGCGTCGATTTGATGGCGGTCTGTAGGGCTCGGCTTATGGGCGCTTTGCTCCATAGCGTTCATATGCACAAGCGCGGCTGCGCAAGGCAGCCAGAGCCCCCTGACTCTCCGCTCCAAGTAAGTCAGTCTGATGGCAAAGACGTTGCCCATGGTGATGATCCTGCAACGCAGGACGCTTGGCGCACGCTAATCTATGGATAAGCGAGGCGGCGTAGGGTTTCGCGGTTTCGTACCTTATTTGGGCGGCCGGCACACCCATGAAAAAGACTCTGTTGTTTGTCGGTCTGCTTGTCATTGGGGCCGCCGTTTGGTGGCTATTCCAAACGCGTCTGTTCGCTTCGAGCGCTGCGGCGGAGGTTTCGCCAAACACCGTGCCCGTCGTGGTGGCCCGTGTCGAGCGCCAAGACACTCCGGCGGTGATAAGTGCCATAGGCACGGCTCAGGCGTACAACAGTGTTATGGTCCGTGCGCGTGTCGACGGACAACTCGACAAGGTCGCCTTCGTCGAAGGACAGGAGGTGCACCGTGGCGATCTGCTTGCCCAGCTCGATCCTCGCCCCTTCGAGGCCCAGCTGAGGGCTGCCTTGGCGCAGAAGGATAGGGATGCGGCGCAGCGTGCCAATGTCGAGCGCGACTTTGCACGTTTTTCCGATCTTGCTCATCGGGGGGCGATACCTGCACAAACCCTCGATACCACGCGCGCGCAAATCGAACAGCTCAAGGCTACCGTCGAGATGGATCAGGCGCAGATCGACAATGCGCGCATCGCTCTCGGCTACACCACCATTCGCGCGCCCCTGGACGGCCGCACGGGAGCGCGCCTGGTCGATGCCGGCAACATGGTCCATGCCGCGGACAGCACCGGGCTCGTGCTGATTACGCAGGTCCACCCGATCACGGTGAGCTTTTCATTGCCGCAGGATCAGCTGCCGGCGCTGCTCGCCAGTCAGCGCAAGGCCCCGCCTCGGGTCACGGCGTTGAGCCGCGATGGCAGTCAGCCGCTCGGCGACGGCGTGATCAGCCTCATCGACAACCAGATCGATGCAGCTACCGGCACGATCCATTGCAAGGCGACCTTTGCCAATGCCGACAACCTGCTCTGGCCCGGCCAGTTTGTGGTCTTGCACGTTGTACTCGACGTGCATCGCGATGCACTGACGGTTCCGGCGACCGCCGTGCAACTGGGAACGGACGGTGCGTACGTGTTTGTGGTTACCGGCAAGGGCACCGCCGACCTTCGCCACGTCGAAGTCGCGTCCACTGACGGAGGCCGCAGCGTGATCGCACGCGGTGTCTCGCAGGGCGAGCGCGTGGTGACCGAGGGTCAATACAAGCTCGAGCCGGGCACGCCCGTGCGGGTGATCGATCGGCCACCCACTCTGAAGTGAGTCCACCACCCGTAGGGGCGACATGAATTTTTCAGCGGTGTTCATACGGCGGCCGATCGCCACCTCCTTGCTTATGCTTGGCGTGTTGTTCCTGGGGATCATCGGCTACACGCAGTTACCTATCGCCGGGGTGCCTCAGGTCGATATTCCGACCATTTCGATCAATGCGGGGCTGCCGGGCGCAAGCGCAGAGACCATGGCCTCGTCGGTGACCGCCCCGCTGGAGCGCGCGCTTGCCGTGTTGCCGGGTGTCACGTCGCTGACGTCGACAAGCTCGCTCGGTTCCAGCTCTATTGCGGTGCAGTTCGACCTTTCGCGCAACGTCGATAGCGCCGCGCTCGACGTACAGACGGCCATCAATGCCGCGTCCGGCGATCTGCCGAAGAATCTGCCGCACCCGCCGACCTTCGAGAAGGCCAACCCCGCCGACGCCTTGCTCATGACCATCGCGGTCTACTCGGAGCTCATGCCGCTCGGCAAGGTCGACGACTATGTGGAGAACTATCTCGCGCCCGAAATTGCGCGTGTCCAAGGTGTCGGCGTGGTCGACTACCACGGCCAGCAGAAGCCGGCCGTTCGCGTTCGCATCAATCCGGAGGCGATCGCCGCGCTGGGTCTGAGTCTCGAAGATGTACGCGCCGCGATTGCCGCTTCCACCGCCAACGCGCCAAAGGGAACGCTCAATGGCGAACATCAGGCGGTGACGCTCGATGCGACCGATCAGGTGGTCGATGCCGATGGCTACGCTGCCCTGGTGGTGGCCTATCGTAATGATGCGCCGGTGCGGTTGCGTGATATCGCCAGTGTGGTCGCCAGTGCCGAGGATGTACGGTCTGGCGCCTGGGTCGGCGGACATCAGGCAGTGATGATCGATGTGCACAAGCAGATCGGATTCAACATCAACCAGACCGTCGAACGCGTCAAGGCGGAGCTGCCGCGCCTGACCCACGATCTTCCCGCATCGATGCATTTGGTCCTGCTCGGCGATCGCACGCAGACCATTCGCGCCTCGGTGGTCGACTTGCAATTCACGCTGATGCTGAGCGTGATTCTGGTTGTTCTGGTTGTCTATGCGTTCCTGCGGGATTTTCGCGCGACCCTCATTCCGGTCATAACGATACCGCTGTCGTTGCTCGGCACGATCGCGGTGATGGACGTACTCGGCTACAGCCTCGACAACGTCTCGCTGATGGCGCTGACCGTGGTGATCGGCTTTGTCGTCGATGACGCGATCGTGATGCTGGAAAACATCCTGCGGCACATCGAAGACGGCGAATCGCCTTTCGACGCCGCCATCAAAGGTTCGCGAGAGATCGCTTTCACCATCGTCTCGATGACCGTCTCGCTGGTGGCCGTGTTTATCCCGCTGTTGTTCATGAGCGGCCTGGTGGGTCGGCTGTTTCGCGAATTTGCCGTTACCGCCGGCATCGCCATTCTCATTTCCGGCCTGGTCTCGTTGACACTGACGCCCACCCTGTGCGCGCGTTTCCTCAACCGGCAAACCGCACACGGCCGTGGCCGCTTTCACGAGGGCGCCGAACGTGTATTCAACCGCTTGCTCGATATCTACGCCGCCGGCCTGCGCAAGGCCTTGCTGCACCGGAAGCTGACCATGCTGGTGGCTGGGTTGACGCTTGTCGGCACCGTGGTGATGTATGTCGCGATTCCCAAAGGGTTCTTCCCACAGCAGGACAACGGCTTGATCGGTGGCGTTGCGGAAGCTTCGCAGGACATTTCATATGCCGCCATGGTCGAGCGCATGCACGCGCTCGCCGCCGTGATCGAGCGCGACCCTGACATTCAGCATGTCTATTACTGGGTTGAAGGCGATCCATCGGCGAACATCGGCCGCGTGTTGATCGACCTCAAGCCTTTCGGAAAGCGATCGGCGTCCGTCTACGACGTGATCAAACGCCTGCGGCCGCAAATGGCGAAGTTGCCCGGCATTTCGCTTTACCTGCAGGCACGGCAGGATCTTCAGATCGGCGCACGCACCAGCAAGACCCAGTTTCAATACACGCTGCGCGACACGAATCTTGAAGAACTGCGGCACTGGGCACCGATTATGCTCAAAGCCCTCGGCGATATTCCGGTGATCCAGGATGTTGCCGGCGACCTGGAGCCGGTGGCCCCGCGACTCACGGCGGTGCTCGATCGCGACACGATGAGCCGCTTCGGCATCACACCGCAAATGGTGGACGACACGCTGTACGACGCGTTCGGCCAACGCCAGGTCGCCACGTTCTACACGCAGCTCAACGTCTATCGCGTGGTTCTGGAGGTCGGGCCGCGTTATCAGCTCGACGCAAACGCGTTGAGCCAGCTCTATCTGAAGGCGTCGAACGGCAAGCAGGTGCCGCTGTCCTCGTTCATTCGGCTGGAGAGCTCGACCGCGCCGCTGACCATCAACCACGACGGCCAGTTTCCGGCGGTGACGTTGTCGTTCAATCTTGCTCCAGGCCACGCGTTGAGCGAGGCGATCGCGGCCATCGATGTCAAGGGAGCGGAGCTTGGAAAACCCGCGGGTTTGACGGCCGTGTTCCAAGGCTCGGCCCAGGCGTTCAAGGCGTCCCTGTCGAATCAACCCTTGTTGATTGCCGCCGCGCTCCTGGCCATCTACATCGTCTTGGGGATTCTCTACGAGAGCTATATCCACCCGCTGACGATTCTGTCGACACTGCCATCCGCCGGTATCGGCGCGTTGGGTGCGCTGATGCTGTTGCGGTACGACTTCTCCCTGATAGCGCTGATCGGCGTGATCCTGCTGATCGGGATCGTCAAGAAGAACGGCATCATGATGGTCGACTTCGCGCTGTCGGCGGAGCAGGAGCGCGGACTCTCGCCCGAGAAAGCTATTTACGAAGCGTGCCTGCTGCGCTTTCGCCCCATCATGATGACGACGATGGCGGCCTTGCTGGGTGCGCTGCCGCTCGCGTTCGGTTCGGGAGCAGGCGCGGAATTGCGGCGCCCTCTTGGCGTGGCCATCGTTGGTGGCCTGCTGATATCGCAGATCCTCACGCTCTATACCACCCCAGTGATCTATCTCTTTCTCGATCGCATCCGCCTATATCAAATGCGTAGAGCGATGGCCGCCGCATGATTTGACGTGTCTGCCTGCAAAGGGGGCGCAATCGGACTCGGTGTCAGGTGCCGCGATAGCGCAGCCGCAAAGATTGTCGGCGGCTCGGGTAGTAAAGGTGGTCGCGCGCCCAGGTCACGCGACCATCAAATCATCAGTAGGCGCGGGAACCACATGCACTACTGCCGGTGCGTGAAGCGTCGCCTGTGTCAGCTGTTGAAATATTTCGCTAAGCGCGTTCATGCCGGGATTGCCGTCCTTGCTCAGCATGCGGTGCAAGGACTTGCTGGGTGTGCCGGTGGCCTTAGCCAGACCTTCAAAACCCACCAAGCCGTGGGTCAGGTCACGCATCAGCAGGCGGGCTGCTTCTGCCTCACCGTTGAACATCATGCTTGCGGCTTCATCGAGCAGCGCACGGGCGAACTCGGGGTCACTTTTGATACGGTTTGCGATTGTCTCGCGGTAGTCCACGGTCAGTGCCATAGCCCCATCCTCATCATCGTCAATCGTGGCTGGCTGGTAAAACATGGCCAGGTGTTTCGCTACTTTCTTCGCTTCCGGGTCTTGTCCTGGGGAGCCTTGCCGCTGCCGGTTTTCACAGCGATTTTGGCTGCTTTGGCGGCCTCCTTCTTACGCTCCTTGTATTCATGCACGAGCACGGCAGCGGCGTTGATTTCGGTCTGTTGGTCGCCTTTGTCGCTGCCGCCCATCAAAAGGATCAAGTCCTTGCCGTCCTGATGCACATACACGCGGATGCCTGGGCCCCAATCCAGCTTCCATTCCGCCAGGCCGTTGGCGATTCCTTTCAAGCCCGAAGTATTGCCGGTGGCCAATCGGCCAATCACGCCGGCCACTTTCGCGGCGGCTGGCGCTCCCAGACGGTTGAACCATTCGGCGTAGTGGTTGCGGCCATCCCTTGCGATGTATTCCCTAACTGCCGGCATGGCTCCCTCGCTATACCCTTAGGGAGGTAACAGTAACACATGTGTTACTTTTGATGGCGGTCAGCGCTGAGCGCACCGATGGGGAAGCATGCTCGTCGACGCGCACCACTACGACGCTCAGCGATAGCGCAGTGCATCGAACAGCACGGCCAGCGCTCGCCGGTCGCTAGCGGTGACGAAACCGGCCGGCACCAGGGAGGGCGGCTTCCAGGGGGCTATCCGCCACAGGGGCAGAAGGTGTGACGAAGGTGGTAGTGATGTCGGGGGCTGCCGGTGTGGCCAGCGCGGCAGGCGCCGTTGAAGTGACGGCCGTCTGCGCATCGATCCAGTAGCGTTTGCGCTCGAACGGGTAGGTGGGCAGGCGCACGTGCAGCTTGCGTTGACGATGATCGAGCGCGGTCACATCCAGCGGCGTACCCAGGCTCCAAAGCCGCCCGGCGGCATCCAGCCATGCCGCGCGTTCGTTCTCCGGCGTATCGGCCAGGGAGGACAGCACGTTGCGGCCGCGACTCTGAGGATGTTGCCGCGCCAAGGTGGCGAGCGCGATGCGCGGACCCACTTCGAGGAAAGCATGCTGCGTGCCTTCGAGCACGCTGAGCAGGGCGGTGGAGAAGCGCACCGTGCCGCGCAGTTGGCGCGTCCAGTAATCGATGGAGGTCGCCTCGCCATCGCTCAGCAGGGCGCCGGTGACGGTCGAGACGATCGGGATGCTCGGTGCCGCCAGCGGGATGCCGGCGACTTCGTCGCGGAACGGCGCCAGCACCGGCTCCATCATCGCGGAGTGGAAGGCGTGCGAGGTGTGCAGCAGGCGGCTGGCGATGCCGGCGCTTTCCAGCTCCGTGCGGAACGCTCCGACGATGGCGGTTTCGCCGCTCACCACACACGCGTTCGGCGCATTCTCGGCGGCTATTTGCAGGGTGGACGGCAGGCGTTCGGCGAGTTGCTTCGCATCGAGTCGCACGGACAACATCGAGCCGGCGGGTAAGGCCTGCATCAGGTGGGCTCGGCGTGCGACCAGGCGTGCGCCATCGGTGAGGCTCATCACGCCAGCCATCACCGCCGCGACGAACTCGCCGACACTATGGCCGATCATCGCCACCGGGCGGATGCCCAGGCTCATCCACAGCCGCGCCATGGCGTATTCGACGGCGAAAGTGGCGGGCTGGGTCAGCGAGGTTTCGCCCAGGGCCTCGGCATAGGCATCCGCATCGTCGGCGAACAGGCGGTCGCGCAAGTCGAAGCCCAGCTCATTCGCCAATGCCTCTGCGCATGCGTCGAGCGCGGCGCGGAACACGGGCTCCGTCGCATGCAGTTCGCGGCCCATGCCTGCGTACTGCGAACCCTGGCCGGGGAACAGGAAGACCATGCCAGGGGCTGGGTTCGACGCGGTACGCATAGCAGCGGGATCAATCGCCGCGAGCCGTGTGGTTGCCTCCTCGAGGTTGCTGGCCACGACATAGGTGCGCTGCGCGAACGCCTTGCGTCCGGTGGCCAGCGTGTAGGCGACATCGCCGAGCTGGCTGTTCGGCTGTGCGGCGAGGTATTCGCCGAGCCGACCGGCTGCATGGCCAAGCGCCGTCGCTGAGCGAGCGGAAAGCAACAGCAGTTGCGCACCGGTGGCGACATCGGAGGGCGTGCGCTGCGGCGGTTCCTCCAGGATCACATGGGCGTTGGTGCCGCCCACGCCGAACGAACTCACGCCGGCGCGTAACGGATCTTCGTCGGGCGACCATTCACGCAGGCAATCGTTGACTACGAAGGGCGAATGCGCGAAGTCGATCTTGGGATTGGTCTTTCGCAAGTACAACGACGGCGGCAGCGTGTGCTCGCGCAAGGCCAGCGCGGTCTTGATCACACCGGCCACGCCGGCCGCCATCACCAGATGGCCGACGTTGCTCTTCACCGATCCTACGGCGCAGAAACCGCAGTCGTCGGTGTGCTCGCGAAAGGCCAGGGTCAGGCCTTCGATCTCGATCGGATCGCCCAGCGGCGTGGCCGTACCGTGCGTTTCCACATAGGAGATCGAGCGCGCGCTCACACCGGCATCGTCCAGCGCCATGGCGACTACCGCCGCCTGGCCGGCGCTGCTGGGCGCGGTGAAGCTCGCCTTGATGCCGCCGTCGTTGTTGATGGCCACGCCGCGGATCACCGCGACGATGGCGTCGTTATCGCGCTGTGCGTCAGACAGACGCTTCAGCAACACCACCGCGGCGCCGTCGCTGAACACGGTGCCGCGCGCTTCCGCGTCGAACGTGCGGGTGTGTCCGTCCGGCGACAGCATCGAGCCTTCCTGGGACAGATAGCCGCTGCGCGGTGGGCAACTCACCGACGAGCCGCCGGCCAATGCCATGCCGCATTGCCCGGCGCGTAACGCGGCGACGGCCTGGCAGATGGCGACCAGCGAGGTCGAGCAACCGGTGTTCATGCTGATCGCCGGCCCGGTGAGGTTGAGCTTGTGCGCCACGTGCGTGGCGAGATAATCCTTTTCGTTGGCCAGCATCACCTGGAACGCGCCCAGTTTGTCGATCAGATCGGGTCGCGCATTGAGGTGGCGCTGGTAGTAGGTAGCGTTGTGCATGCCGCCGAACACGCCGACCGGCACCGTTTGCGCGTCCGGCACGTAGCCGCCGCGCTCCATGCACTCCCAGCACAGCTCCAGGAAGATCCGCTGTTGCGGATCGGTCAGTTCCGCCTCGCGCGGCGACATGCCGAAGAAGCCGGCGTCGAACTCCTCCACGCCATCGATGACGCCGCGTGCGGCGACATAGTCAGGATGGTTGCGTTCCTCGGCGGGGATGGCCGGGTCGAGCGCGTCGGCGCTGAAGAAGGTAATCGTCTCGCGGCCTTCGCACAGATGGCGCCAGAACGTTTCTACGTCGCCGGCACCGGGGAAGCGTCCAGCCATGGCGACGATCGCGATCGCCTCCGCCTGGTCGCCGCCCTTGCCGCGTGCGATGCGCGCAGTGCGGCGCTCGGCGCGCCCTTCGATGGAGGCGGCCAGGGCCGCAGGTGTCGGCTCGCCGTAGAACATGGGGATGGTGGGAAGAGCCGACAGTTCGGCATGGATGCGCGCGACGGCTTTCACCGCCAGCAGCGAGTCGCCGCCCAGGTCGAAGAAGTGATCGTGGCGGCCGACCTGGCCCAGCCCGAGCACGTCGGCGAACAGTTCGCACAGGCGCCGCTCCAGCGGACCCTCGGCGGGTACGTAGGCATCCGCGAGCTCCGGGCGGCGGTGGTCCGGCGCGGGCAGCGCGCGGCGATCGAGCTTGCCGTTTGGGGTGATCGGCAGCGCGGCCAGGCGCAGATAGATGCCCGGCACCATGAACTCCGGTAGCGACTGCGCGAGCTGTTCGCGCAAGTGCCGGGCAGTGACGCGGTCGTCCGCCGCCACGTAGTACGCCACCAGGCGTTTCTGGTCAGGCCGATCCTGGCGCGCGAGCACCGCGCTGGCTCGTACGCCGGGCAGGCGCTGCAGCGCGGCCTCGACTTCGCCGAGCTCGATACGATAGCCGCGGATCTTCACCTGCCCATCGGCGCGGCCGATGAACTCGATCACGCCTCCGGGCAGCCAGCGCACCAGGTCGCCGGTGCGGTACAGGCGCGCACCGCTGGTGTCGAACCTTGGACAGTTGAAGGGTGGGACGACGAAGCGTTCGCGGGTCAGTTGGGGGCGCCCCAGATAGCCGCGCGCGAGTCCCGCACCGCCGATGTACAGCTCGCCTATCACGCCCACCGGTACGTGTTCGCCGCGCGCATTCAGCACATGCAGCGTGGTGTCGGCGATGGGGCGGCCGATCGGGATGGAAGGCAAATGCGCATCCAGCTTGCGCGGAATGCGATACGCGGCCGAGAACGTGGTGCATTCGGTCGGCCCGTAACCATTGATGATCCTCACCTCCGGCAGCGCAGCGTACGCCTTGCGCACATGCGCCACCGACAGCGCTTCGCCACCGATCAGCAACTGCCGCAGGCCGCGCAGCTTGCTGACGTCGTCATCGACGATGGCATTGAAGAGCGCGGCACTGAGCCAGGCGATACGCACATCGTGGTCTGCGATGGTGCGCGCCAGGCCGCCGCCACTGGGAATCCGTTCGTCGTGGATCACGCAGGTGCCGCCGTTGAGCAGGGCGCCCCAGATCTCCAGCGTCGATGCGTCGAAGCCGAGCGGCGCGGCGTGCAGCACGCGTGGACGTTCGCGGAGGTCGACATAGTCCACGTCGCGCACCAGGCGGATGATCGCGCGATGCGTGATCTCGGCGCCCTTGGGCGTGCCGGTGGAGCCGGAGGTGTACATCACATAGGCGAGCGCCATGCCGTTCAGCGCTGGCGGAATGGCGGCCAGCGCGTCGGCCTCCAGCTGCTGCAACGACACCATCGGCACAGCGATGCCCGGCACGGCGGGCGTGTCGTCGTGAGCGATCACCAGCGCGGCACGCGCGTCGCCGATGGCGAAGGCCAGACGTTCGGCGGGATAGCTGGCGTCCAGTGGCAGATAGGCGGCACCCGCCTTGAGAATGCCGAGCATGGCGACGATGGCATCCGCCGAGCGATCAAGCAGCAGGGCCACCGGTGAACCGGTGCTCACCCCCGCAGCCATCAGGGCAGCGGCGACGTGGTTGGAGCGCAGCTCCAGTTCGCCATAGGAAAGCGCGCCGCTCTGCCATTCCACCGCGGTGTGGGTGAGATGCCGCTGGGCAAACGCGGTGAACAGCCCGTGCACGGTATCGCCGGCGCGCCGTTCCACAGCGGTGTCGTTCCAGCGGTGCAGCAAGCAATAGCGCTCGATCGGATCGATCACCCCGATCGACGCGAGCAGCATGTCTTTGGGCGTGCTCAGCGCAGCGAGCGCGCGCAGCACGCAAGCGGCGAACAGATCGATCGACGCGGGATGAAACGGGGCGCGAAACGTCACGCGCAGACGCGCAGGGGCTGTGGTGTCGAGCTGCCAGCGGCTGAAGGTCGAGACGTCATCAGGGTCGACTTCATCAGGACGCGCTTCATCAGGGCCGGCTTCGCCTTCCACGACCACGGCCCAGGCGCTGCGAGAGAGCGACGCCGTAGCGGTGTGCATGGCCTCTAGAAAGGTCGCCTGCCATGCATCGCGGCGACCTGCGCGTGGCACGTTGATCAGGCATTGCGTGGACCGCGCCTGCACCACGCGCGTCGCCAGCACGGCATCGGCACCAGTGAGGCGCGATTCGGCCAGCGCGAGTGCCGCACCGAGCTGACCGGCGTGCAAACCGTGCGCATGGGTGAGCGGGTAGTCGCGCTTCGTCCAGCCGGCATCGACAGCCCCAGCCCGACTCGGCAACACCTCAAACAGACGCATGGCAGTTTCGACATCCTGGATTTCGGCCATGCTCGCGTTCATAGGGATTCCGCGCTCATTCGATGTTGGCCAAGGGCTCGGCTACGGGTTCAAGCCGCGACGGCAGACGTCATGTGGCGCGCGTGGACGCACGGCGCGGATGCGGCACGGAGAGATGGTTCCCTCATCGATATCGATGAGCGCAGCGGAAGTGGCGTGCATGATTTCCACCTTCCCCACATGCGGCGGAATAAGCCCGTGTCGAAATCGATGACCCTTGGTTTCGACGGGGGGTGTGCTTGAATCGATGGATGCCGGCGGGCCGGTATGACAGGGATTTGGGTTTGATTGTCGGCCAATCGGGGTGGGATTCCTTTACGTCATCCCGGCTATGTCTGATCTATTTCTTTCTGCCTATGGAGGTGTTTCTTCTGCCGACCGCGCTCCCTACTTCGTCACCCCGGCGTAGGCCGGGGTCCAGTGTCTTTGCGCTTCGATTGTCGCGACTGCGTGTTCTGGTTTGCCTGCCGCGGGCTTTCGAACCGCTGCCGCGGTCCGAGTCACTTTTCTCTGTTGGCCAGAGAAAAGTAACCAAAAGAGAGGCCACCCCGGTTACGCTCCCTCCGGCTTCGCCTGCGGGTCCGTGAGGTCTGGCCGGGCCTGCTCTTAGATGACATGGGGACACGACGTCCCTGTCGTGTCGAAAAGGCATCGACGTCCTGTCGATGCCCCCTTCGGGGCCTGATCGTCCAGCCCTCACCGCTGTACAGGGGACCCAGGAGCTGAAGATCAAGAGCAACGTCGTGCTGCGCCTGAAGTGGTGCACTCCCTTCCTTGCGTGTCCCAAAAAAGGGACTCCTTTCGATCGCCGCAGAGGCTGCGTGCTCGTTCACGGCGAGAGGAAGCGCGAGAGGCGAGTAGCGAGGGCGCCAGAATCAATAGTGCTCGGCCGGTTCTCCGACAAGAGCCTAGCTACGCGACATGGACTCGCTGTGTGCGTACAGGCTTGTGCCCTCGTTACTCGCTTATCGCGCCTCCACGCTCATGACTCACCTTGCCCGGGACGCACGCCGGCACCAGAGATCAGCCGCCGCCGCTTCAGCGCATCCAGCTCCATCAGACGCATCAACAACCAGCGAAAGGCCGCCACCGCGATGAGGCCCAGCGTCAGCACCCTTTCGGGGGGCGAGCGGAAATAGCGCAGATTCGTCGCCAGATACAGCGCGCCGGCCAGCAACGCCAACTCGCAAAAGGCGAGCAGAAGAAGCCAGCGCGTGGTCTGGTGTGGCAGGAAATAGAGCATCCGACTGCCTCTTCGCCTTCAATCCGATCAATCCGAATGAGGACGCATAATCCGTTCCGCCGGAAGCTCAGCCTATGCCGCGCATGCCATGGTGTCGATGCAACTTTGGTAAGAACGCACTAGGCCAAACGTGAGCCCACCAAGTGGCCTGTTCGGTGTGCGGAAGCGACTAGGTGTTGCACGCGCGATACGCGTCGAGATGGCGTGGCTTGAATATCGTCCATCACGCGTGACGACCCAGTTCGGCTTTTCGCTTTTGCTCTGGATCTCCGGGCCCCCGGTTACACGCTCTCTGGCTTTGCCTCCGAGTCCATGAGATCTGGCCAGGCCTGCTCTTAGATGACGTGGGGAAACGGCGTTCCTGTCGTGTCGAAGGGGCGCAGGCATGAATGCCTGCGCCCCTTCGGGATCTTTTCGTCCGGCCCTCACCGCTACACAGGGGGCCCTGGGATCAAGAGCGAGGCTCAGCTCTTGGAGACTTCGAAGTCTTGGGTGGTTACGGGTTTGCCGTCGAGTGAGATCACTACTTGGTATTTGCCGGCTGGCCACAGGTTGGGGTTGCGGATTTCGAAGGTGGTGGTGGCGGGGCCGTTGGTGGCGATGGATTGGTTGGTGCTGGTGATTTGCCGGGCCTGGCCTTCGAGGTAGGTCCAGGTGGCGTTGAGGGTGGCACCGGCGGTGTCGCCCTGGGTGGCGACGCTAGCGTAGATGGCTTTCTCGTTCGGGGCGAAGCGGTTCTTCGCTTCGCTGATCTGGAGGTCGTTGGCGACCTTGCTGCCCAGGGTGACGGCGGCGACGTGGAAGTTGTCGTTGACGGCCGCGGGTGTGGCTGACGCCGATGCGCCGGCGCCTGCGGGTTTGGTCGTCGTCGTGCTGGCGGGGGCTGGTGCGGCGGGAGCGGTACTGGCCGGCGCAGGGGCTGGCGTTGGCGCCTGTTGGGCGGCGGGTGTGCTGGCCGGTGCGGCGGGAGCGTTGGCCGGTGGCGCCTGTTCGTGTTTGCCGCAGGCGCTGAGCGTGAGCAGGCCGGCGAGCGTGGCGCTGTAGAGGGCGACGTGGCGGATGGAACGTTTCATGTGCGGCATCCTCGAGTCGATGAGTGACAAGCGACCGGGCCAGGCCGATCGCCTTCCGAGTAGGGGGGAGGCTAGTGCCACCGATATGAAGCTGGGGTTAGTAATGAGTTCAGCGACGATGTCGTCTTACGATGGTGTTCGCGAAGGTTCAGCCGGCAGCACGCGCGCGGTTACTGGCGCGCTCCTCGCGGATTGCCCGGTGTCGCGGCCACGCTGCTGCGGAACGGGTTGATGTCCAGACCGCCGCGTCGCGTGTAGCGCGCGTACACGCTGAGTTGTTGCGGTGCGCAGCGTGCCGTGACGTCCACGAAAATGCGCTCCACGCACTGCTCGTGGAATTCGTTGTGATTGCGGAACGACACCAGGTAGCGCAGCAGGCCGGCCGGATCGATGCGGGGGCCGCGATAGCGGATCTGCACGCTGCCCCAATCCGGCTGTCCGGTCACCGGGCAGTTGGAGCGCAGCAGGTTCGATACCAGGGTTTCTTCCACGACATCGCTGGTGGTGGCGTGCAGATAGTCGGCCTTGGGCGGGCCGTAGTCGTCGACATCGATATCCAGCGTGTCGATCACATGGCCGTCCAGATCGACGATGGCGTGGCCTTGTGCGCTGGTGTCGCTCAGCCGCACGTCGATCGTGGCGCCAGCCGCGGCGGACAGGTCGCGGCTGAGTGTGTCGATCAGCGCCGACGCATCCGCGATGCGCTCTTGCGCGAAGCCGTTGAGATACAGCTTGAACGACTTCGATTCGATGATGTTCGGCGAGGTCGCCGGGACACGGAATTCGGCCAGCGCCACCACCGGCTTGCCGCGTGCGTCCAGCCACGAGAGTTCGTAGGCGTTCCAGATGTCGACGCCGTAAAACGGCAGCGGTTCGCCAACGCCGATTTCCTCGCGCTTGATGCTGCGCGGGATGGGAAACAGCAGGCCGGGGTCGTAGCGGTCGGCGTAGACGGTGCTTTTGCCGAGGGGGGAGTGTTCGGGGGTGGTCATGGGCGCATTTTAGAGGAATGCGCTGGGGTGGGTTTGGGTGAGGGTGTCGCTAGGGCTTACCCCCTCCCAGCCTCCCCCTGTCCCACGGGGCTAGCTTCGCGTCGCAAGCAAGGGGAGGAGCTAGAAGCTCGCGACGACCTGCTCCCTCCCTTGCTTGCGACGCGAAGCTAGTCCCGTGGGACAGGGGAGGGTTGGGGAGGGGTGGGCCCTAGCGACAACGCCTCAAGCGTTGATCAACTTCATCATGTGCTCCGCATAACGCGTACCTGCCACCGCATCCGCCGGGAAGATCGCATCGATGGCCGTCAGCTCTGCATCGCTGAGCTTCACCTCCAGCGCGGCGAGATTCTCATCGAGACGGTCGCGACGCTTGGTGCCCGGGATGCCGATCACGTCGTCGCCTTGTGCCAGCACCCAGGCCAATGCCAGCTGCGCCGGTGTGCAGCCCTTGTCGCTGGCCAGCTGTTTCACCTGTTCGACCAAGCGCAGATTGCGGTGGAAGTTCTCGCCCTGGAAGCGGGGGCTGTGGCGGCGATAGTCGTCCGCCTCGAAGTCTTCCGGCTTGGTGATCGCACCGGTCAGGAAACCGCGGCCCAGCGGCGAGTAGGCGACCAGACTCACGCCGAGGCGACGGCAGGCTTCGAGCACATCGGTCTCCTGCGGGTCGCGCGTCCACAGCGAAAACTCGGTCTGCATGGCGGCGATGGGATGCACGGCGTGCGCTCGCTCGAGCGTAGCGGCGGAGACTTCGCATAGACCGATGTGGCGCACCTTGCCGGCGCTGACGAGTTCCGCCATGGCGCCGACGGTTTCCTCGATCGGCACCGTCGGATCGACGCGGTGCTGGTAGTACAGGTCGATATGGTCGACGCCCAGACGCTTGAGGCTGCCCTCGACGGAAGCGCGCACGTACTCCGGGCGTCCGTTGATGCCGCGCGATTGCGGTTCGCCCGGTGTGCGTACCAAGCCGAACTTGGTGGCGACGAAGGCCTGATCGCGTCGATCGCGAATGGCTTTGCCGACCAGGATCTCGTTGGTGTGCGGGCCGTACACGTCGGCGGTATCGAGCAGGTTGAAACCGCGTTCCAGCGCGTGGTGGATGGTGGCGATGGATTCGACGTCGTCGGGCACGCCGTAAAAATCGCTCATCCCCATGCAGCCCAAACCGAGGGCGGAAACCTTGGGGCCGTGCCGGCCAAGCAGTCGAGTTTGCATGTTTGGGTCTCGGGTGGTGGGAAAGTGCGCCTATCCTGCGCTTGCACGGCCTGTCGATAAATAATCAATAATCGACATGTCTATTTCAAAATCACCAACAATCCCGGGCCAACCATCATGGACCAGCTGCAAGCTATGCGAGTGTTCACGCGCATCGTGGAACTGGGCAGCTTTACCCGCGCGGCCGACGACCTCAGCCTGCCGCGCGCCACGTTGACGCATACCATCAAGCGATTGGAAGCGCGGCTGGGTTCGCATCTGCTGCAGCGGACCACGCGCAGCGTGCACCCCACCCGCGATGGCGAGGTGTACTACGGTCATTGCGTGCGTTTGCTGACCGACCTCGACGAGGTGGAGGCGAATTTCCGCGAAGCGGCGGTGCAGCCGAAAGGGCGCATACGCGTGGATATGCCGGGCACCATGGCGCGGCATCTGGTGGTGCCGAGCCTGCCGGCATTCTTTGCCCGTTATCCCCAGGTGGAACTCGACCTAGGCACCAGCGACCGTTTTGTGGACCTGGTGCAGGAGGGCGTGGACTGCGTGCTGCGTTCCGGCGAACTGCGCGATTCCAGCATGATCGGCCGACGCGTCGCCACGCTGGAACAGGTCACCGTGGCGAGCGCGGGCTATGTGAAAAAGCATGGCATGCCCGAAACGCTGGCCGCGCTGAGTGAAGGGCACCTCGCGGTGAATTGGGCTTCGCCCAATACACGCCGCTCGACGCCGCTGGATTTCATGGTCGGCCGCAAGTTGCGTGAGGTGACCATGCCGTCCCTGGTCACGGTAAATGGCGTCGAAGCCTACCTGGCCTGCTGCGAAGCGGGCCTGGGCATAGCGCAGTTCCCGCGTTATCGCATTGGCGCAGCGCTGGCCCGAGGCGAGTTGCGCGAACTGCTGCCGGCGTATCCGCCCCCTGTGCTACCGGTGAACGTGGTGTACCTGCGCCAGCGCCAGCAACCGTTGCGACTGCGCGTATTCATCGACTGGCTGGCGGAAGTGATGAAGAACGCTCCCCTATGAAACGCCGAGATTCCCGCACCGCCACCTGTAGGAGCGCACCCTGTGCGCGAAACGGTCTGCAAGGACCGCGCATTTTCAAACAACGGCCCTGCTCGCGCAGGGCTTTCATTCGGGCCATCCCTGGCCCTCACTCTGCGGGTGGCTTGCGCCGTGCAAACCGGCAGTCCTGCCGGTTTGTCGCGCACAGGGTGCGCTCCTACTGAGCGTTCAGTGCCGGCACGTGGGTCGACGCGCCGTTGGAATCGAGAGCAATCATCACGAAGCGGCCGGTGGTGCAGATGCGGCGGTCGCCGGTGAGTGGGTCTTCGGCGGTCATTTCCACCTCCACGTGCATGGAGCTGCGGCCGACTTGGACGATGCGTGCGACCAGTTCCACCAGCTGACCTTTGCGCACGGGCACGCGGAAATTGACTTCTTCGGAGCGGGCGGTGACGACGATGCGGCGCGCGTGGCGCGAGGCGACGATGAAGGCGGCTTTGTCCATCCACGCAAGAGCCTGTCCGCCGAACAACGTGCCGAGGTGATTGGTGTGGTCGGGGAAGACCATCTCCAGCAGACGTGCTTCGGGCAAGGGCAGGGTCGGATCGTTCATGAGGGGGATGCTCGGCGATGGGGACGGTGGGGGGGCATTCTGCCGCAGGCAGGGACTTCTGGCAGGGGTCTGACCATGACCTCCGGACTACGATCCATGGGTTTGGACGTATCAGGCCACGGCGGGCCTCCGTGGGTGTCGCCTTTTCTAGGGGGAGTAGAGCATGGGTTTGAAGATGGACAGGTCGCGCCTGCTGGGCGCGCTGGTGTTGAGTACGTTGTCGGCCGGCGTGGCCGCGCAGAGCAAGACGCTGACGGCTGAGGATTACGCCAAGGCCGAGCGCCTGATCGGCTACAACACCATGCCGCTGGTCGATCACGCGGTGCAGAGCGTGACCTGGCTGGATGACGGCCACTTTTGGTATCGCGATCACGACATCAATGGCGATCGCTACCTGCGCATGGATGTCAGCAACGGCAACGCCGAGCCGGCCTTTGACCAAACCAAGCTCGCCGCGGCGCTGGGCAAGGTCATCGGCAAGCCGGTGGACGCCAAGAAGCCCGGCATCACCGATTTCAGCACCACCGCGGATGGCCGGCTCGACGTGAACCTGCGCGGCAAGCACTACCTGTGCGACCTCAATGCCGAAGGCGTGTGTGTCGCTGGCAAGGGCGCGAAGTCCAAGGACGCGGACGCCAAGAGCGGCGACGAGCCCGGTGTGCTGTCGCCGGACAAGAAGACCGAAGCCTTCATCCGCCACTGGAACCTGTGGCTGCGCGATGTCGCCAGCGGCACGGAAACCCAGCTCACCACCGACGGTATCGAAGATTTCGGCTACGCCACCGACAACGCCGGCTGGAAGCATTCCGACAATGCCATCCTGGTGTGGTCGCCGGATTCGAAGCAGATCGCCACCTTCCAGCAGGACCAGCGCAAGACCAGCGATATGTTTCTGGTCAGCACCAACGTGGGCCGTCCCAAGCTGGAGAAGTGGAAGTACCCGCTGGTGGGCGACGAGCACGTCACCATGATCGAGCGCGTGATTATCGACGTGCCGAGCAAGAACGTAGTGCGCCTGAAGATGGAGCCCGATCAGCACCGCTCCACCCTGTGCGACGACGTGAGCTGCGGCCGCGACGGCGGCTGGGACGATGTGCAGTGGGCGGCTGACGGCAAGACACTGGCTTTCGTGTCGTCGTCGCGCGATCACAAGCAGGCGTGGTTCCGCATCGCGGATGCGCAGACCGGCACAGTGCGTACTGTGTTCGATGAGAAGGTGCCGACGTATTACGAGAGCGGCAACGGCAAGGTCAACTGGAGCTATCTGCCGGAGACCCACGAGGCGATCTGGTTCAGCGAGCGCAACAACTGGGGCAACCTGTACCTGTACGACCTCAATACCGGCAAGCGCAAGCGTGCCATCACTACCGGCGACGGCAATGTCACCGAAGTGCTCAAGGTCGATGCGAAGACGCGCACGCTGTGGTTCCGCGGCGTGGGTCGCACCAAGGGCGTCGATCCTTACTACCAGCAGTTCTGGAAGGTGAGCCTGGATGGCGGCAAGCCGGCACTGCTGACGCCGGAAGACTCCGATCACACCGTGACGCTATCGCCGGATGGACGTCTATTCGTGGATGCGTATTCCACGCCAACCGTGCCGCCGGTGACAGTGCTGCGCTCGTCGGATGACGGCCACACCGTGGCGCAGGTCGCCAAGGCCGATATCAGCCGCCTGCTCGCCACCGGCTGGAAGGCGCCGGAGCCGTTCACGGTGAAGGGGCGCGACGGCAAGACCGATCTGTACGGCCTGATGTTCAAGCCGACCAACTTCGATCCGAGCAAGAAATACCCGATCATCGATTACGTCTACCCAGGTCCGCAGACCGGTTCCGTCGGCACGCGCAGCTTCACGTCGGCGCGCAGCGACCATCAGTCGCTGGCCGAACTGGGCTTCATCGTGGTCGCCATCGACGGCATGGGTACGCCGTGGCGTTCCAAGGCGTTCCATGACGCGTACTACGGCAACATCATCGACAACACGCTGCCCGACCAGGTCGCTGGTCTGAAAGAGCTGGGCAAGCGCTATGCCTGGATCGACATGGACCGCGTCGGCATGTGGGGCCATTCCGGCGGCGGCAATGCCACGGTGGGTGCGATGTTCATGTACCCGGACTTCTTCAAGGTCGGCATCGCCGAAAGCGGCAACCACGACAACCGCAATTACGAAGACGACTGGGCCGAGAAATGGCACGGTCTGCTGGTGAAGGACAAGGACGGCAAGAGCAATTACGACAATCAGGCCAACCAGGTGTATGCCGACAAGTTGAAGGGGCACCTGTTGCTGGCGCACGGCACCATGGACGACAACGTGCCGCCGTATCAGACGCTGCTGGTGGTCGATGCGCTGATCAAGGCCAACAAGGATTTCGATCTGCTGCTCATTCCCAATGCGCGCCATGGTTACGCCACGGCCAGCTACTACATGACCCGCAAGCGCTGGGATTACTTCGTGCGTTATTTGATGGAGGCAACGCCGCCGAAGGAATACGTGTTGAAGCCGCCGAAGGATTGAGTGGCTTGTCTTCCTCTCCCCCGTTCACCGATTTGTGCACGGGGGAGAGGGAGTTATGGCATTAGCGGCTGACGGCAGGTGTCGCGATGCCCTTCGCCAGCGCCTCGTCCAGTAGCTTCTTGATCTGCTGGTTTGCTTGGTCGAGGGCCTGCTCCTGTCGCTTGCCGAGTGCCTCCTGCTGCGCACCGAGTTCAGCCTGCTGCTTGTCCAGCGCTTCCTGTTGCTTGTCGAACGCTTCCTGTTGCCGGTTGATCGCTTCCTGCTGCGCATCGAGTTCGGCCATGCTGGCTTGAAGCGCCTTCTGCTTCGCCTGCAGCTCCGCGGTAGGCTTGCCCTGGCTGGTCAACATCTCCAGCTCAGCTTGCTGGTTGGCCAGCCGTGCCTGCCGCGCCGTCAGTTCGCCAAGGCGTGCGCCGAGCGCACCTTGCTGACTCCCCAGTTGGCCTTGCTGTCCTCCGAGCCGACCTTGCTGACCGCCCAGCTTGCCTTGCTCCTTACCGAGTGCAGCCGCCGGTGCATACGCGGCTCTGGCGCGCTGGATATAGGCCGCGTCGTGAATCACATAAGCCTTGTCGCCTCTGCGAAACCACAGCACGGGTTCGCCGTTCTGGCGAAGGGCCTTTGCGACGGCCAGGTCGCTGTCGGTTCCGTTGATGGTGACTGAGTCGCCATCGAGCAGTGCGAAACCGTAGCCGGTGTCGGTATGGGTATCGATGTCGACATGGTGCGCCGAGAAACTGTGGTCGTAACGCGGGGGCTCGGGTGGCGCCGGTGGTGCCACCGGGGCTGGTGGCGGGGCGGGTGGTGTGGGCAGTGCAGCAACGGGTGGCGCGGGCGGTGGAGGCGGTGGAGGCGGAGGCGGCGTTAGTGTCGTCGCCTCGCTGGTCGCCGTCTTTTGTTCTGCGTCGCCGGTATCGCCAGCGGTCACGCGATAGGGCAGTACGCCGATCAGTGCGACGAGAGCGACGAGCAACCAGCCGCGCGCGCGCGGCGCCGTGTCGTTGACGGTTTGCTGCAACATGATCAATCGCCTTTTCAGGTTCTGGAACGTGGGGGAGGCTCCGGCCAAGCCGGAGGGCACGGGAAAGGCCACGCCGAGACGCAGCAGCAGGCGGCCGTAGTCCTGCGGTTCGGCTCGTGACTGCTGCAGCACCTGTGCATCGCAAGCGGTTTCGCGGTGGAAGGCGTATTCGCGCATCGCCCAGGCCACCAGCGGATGGAAAAAGAACACGCGCTGCGCGATCGCCGGTACCCAACCCAGCCACAGATCGCCGCGACGCAGGTGAGCCAGCTCGTGAGCCAGCGCCATCGCCGACTCGGTCGGGCTCAAGGTGTGATCCGCCGGCAGCAGAATCAGTGGACGCCAGAGTCCGGTGACTTGCGGAGAGACGATGGCCTCGGACTGGCGCAGCTCTGGGCAGCGCCGCAAGCCGAGCGTACGGGCCTGCTGCACGCATAGATGGTGTAAGGCATCGTCATGCAGCGGTGTTGAATGGCGGATCACGTCGCGCGTTTCGTGCCACTGGCGCAAGGCGAGCGCCAGCTGCGCCGCCATGCCCATCAACCACAGCGCCGCCAGCGTTTCGCGCCACCGCCATGGGGTGGTGGCCAGGGCGACCGCGGCATCCGTTGCTGGCGCGATCGGTGCAGTGGCGATCGGCAGCGCGGATGATGGGAGCATGGCCGCCTGCTCCGGCTGCACCACATCAGAGGTGGACAACACGGGTGCATCCTGGGGTGGCGCTAGCAGCGGCAGCTCCAGGGGCTTGGTGAGCACCAGACCGAGCATCAGCTGCAGACCCACCAGCCACCACAGCATGCTGCGCATGGCCGGCGACAGTCGCGGTATCCAGCGGCAGACCAGCCACAACACGCCGATCAGCAGAGCCGCTTGAATGGACGTCCATAACAAGCGCGGAAATACGAGGTCGGTGAATGCATGAAACGCATCCATGTCATGTCTCCTTGCGCCGGGATTGCAGCTGGCTCACCAGGGCTTGCAGCTCCGCCAGTTCGTGATCGCTGACGTCGGCCTTCTCGGACATCCACGCGACGAACGGCGAAACCGAGCCGGACAAGGTGTTCTCCACGAACTGGTCCACGGCTTGCCGCATCGCTTCGCCAGGACCGGTAGCGGTGCTGTAGCGATAAACGCCGTTGGCCTGCCTGCGGCGCAGATACTTCTTGCTGCGCAGGCGCTCCATCATGGTGAGCACGGTGGAGCGCGCCAGGCCGCGCGGCTCACCGAAGCCGCTGGCGACTTCGCCCACGGAGGCGGGTTCGTGTTCCGCCAGGTAATGGAGCAGGGCGAGTTCCTGGTCGCCGATGGAAGGCTTGGACATGGTCGTGACGCCGCGTGACTACAGGTGTAGGCACGCTACGCCTTGACTACAGGTGTAGTCAATAGGTCAGGTGGAAGGGATGTGGCGTGGTCGCAAGGGCTTACCCCTCCCCAGCCCTCCCCTGTCCCACGGGACTAGCTTCGCGTCGCAAGCAAGGGAGGGAGCACGGTGTCGCGAGCTCTTGGCTCCTCCCCTTGCTTGCGACGCGAAG
>NZ_JAPDPD010000028.1 GCF_026283965.1 Dyella subtropica | reverse complement strand
GCCGCCAGGTGGCAGTGCGTGGCGCAGCGCCTGGCTGGTTGCCAGGCCAAGCCGCGCGCTGCCACCTGGCGGCCACTCAACGGCAACCCTACGGGCCGGGTCTGTTTGCACGCATGCCCGCGTCATCACTCAGTTGTGTACGGACGTACACGCCTTCGTTCTTCCTTGGCCTGCGTGCAAACAGCTCCCGGCGCGGGCCACGAAAAGATATTGAACAGGCTCTGAGGGCATGCCGCTTCGGGCGTCCGTTACACTATGGTTTTCGCCATCGTGGCGGACAGGACACCACGGCATGACCCGCAAGACCCTCAAGGTCGCGCTGCTGCAGGAAACCCACCGCGGCAGCCGCGACGCCAACCTCGACGCTATTGAAACCGGCCTGCGTGAAGCCGCGGCCGCCGGCGCGGAACTGGTGCTGTTGCAGGAGCTGCACAACGGCCCGTATTTCTGCCAGCACGAATCGGTGTCGGAGTTCGACCTTGCGGAAAGCCTTCCGGGCCACAGCACCGAGCGCCTCGGCAAGCTGGCTGAGGAATTGAAGCTGGTAGTGGTGGCCTCGCTGTTCGAGAAGCGCGCCACCGGGCTGTATCACAACACGGCAGTGGTGTTTGACCGCTCGGCCAAGATCGCCGGCAAGTATCGCAAGATGCACATCCCGGACGATCCGGCGTTCTATGAGAAGTTCTATTTCACGCCGGGCGACCTGGGTTTCGACCCGATCGACACCTCGGTGGGCCGCCTCGGTGTGCTGGTTTGCTGGGACCAGTGGTATCCGGAAGCCGCGCGCCTGATGGCGCTGGCCGGCGCCGATCTATTGCTTTACCCCACCGCTATCGGCTGGGATCCGAACGACGCGCAGGCCGAGAAGGATCGCCAGCGCGAAGCCTGGGTGACGGTGCAGCGCGGCCACGCGGTGGCCAACGGCTTGCCGCTGCTGGCGTGCAATCGCACAGGTTATGAGCCGGATGTTTCCGGCGTCGGTGCGGGCATTCAGTTCTGGGGCACCAGCTTTGTCGCCGGCCCGCAGGGTGAATTCCTGGCCCAAGCCAGCACTGACCAGCGCGAACTGCTGGTGGTCGATATCGACATGGCGCGCAGCGAGCACGTGCGCCGCATCTGGCCGTTCCTGCGCGACCGCCGCATCGACGCCTATGGCGACTTGCTCAAGCGTTTCCGCGACTGAGTGCATGAACGCTGTTGGCCGCATGGCTTGTGCCGTGCGGCAACGGTCCCCATGCAGTGCTTTCCCCACTAACGACCGATCATAAGCATGAGCCTGGACGCCACCACCGATACCTTGCCGCCTGCCTTGCAGGGCCAGCCGATCGAGCGCGTGGTACGCGATGGCGTGGAGTACGTAGTGCTGGGCACGGCGCACGTGTCACGCGCGAGCGTGGAAGCCGTCGATGCCCTGCTGGCACAGGAGTCGTTCGATGCGATCGCCGTAGAGCTCTGCGCCAGCCGCGCGCAGGGCATGCGCGACCCGGAAGCGCTCAAGAAGATGGACCTGTTCCAGGTCATTCGCCAGGGTAAAGCCGGCATGGTCGCGGCCAGCCTGGTGCTGTCGTCGTTCCAGAAACGCCTGGCCGATCAATACGGCATCCAGCCCGGTGCAGAAATGAAGGCGGCGATGGATGGTGCCGAGTTGCGTGGCCTGCCGGTGTGGCTGGTGGATCGCGATGTGGGCACCACACTCAAGCGCGCCTGGCGCAGCGTGGGCTTCTGGCAGCGCTTCGGCCTGATGGGTGGCCTGCTCGCCAGCGTGTTCGAGCGCGAAGAGATCGAAGAAAAGGAAATCGAGAAGCTCAAACAGGGTGACATGCTCGAGAGCGCATTCAGCGAGTTCGCCAGCGAATCCGAGCCGCTCTACCGCAGCCTGATCGGCGAGCGCGACGCCTACATGACGGCTCGCTTGCGCGAGGAAGCGGCGCAAGCGCGTTTCGGCGAACACCGCCGTGTGCTGGTGGTGATTGGCGCCGGCCACCTCAAGGGTCTGTGCGAGCTATTGCGCCGTCAGCAGGAAGATCCCACGGCCAAGGCCGCCGAACTTGCCCAATTGCCGCCCAAGGCGCGCTGGCCGAAATGGCTGGCCATCGGTTTGGTGCTGGCGGTGTTCGTCGCCATTGGTTTCGCTTTCCATCGCAATACGGCGCTGGGCGCGCAAGCACTGCGCGATTGGGTGCTGTTCACCGCGGGCTTCGCGGCGCTTGGCGCGGTGATCGCCGGCGGGCATCCACTCAGCATTCTTGCTGCAGCGATTGCTGCGCCGATCAAACCTTTCCGCCCCGGCATTCCCTCCGGCGCCATCAGCGCCATGACGGAAGCCTGGGTGCGCAAACCGCGTGTGGCCGACTTCGATACCCTGCGTGACGACATCGGCCACTGGAGCGGTTGGTGGAAGAACCGCATCGCCCGCACCCTGCTCAACTTCCTACTGGTCTGCCTGGGCACCATCGTGGGCGAATACAGCGCCGGCATTCATATCTTCAAGAGCCTGTTCTGAAAGAGCCTGCTCTAAAAGAGCTTGTTCTTATCGATGACCGAAACCCTGTAGGGGCGCACCCTGTGCGCGACAAACCGGCAGGATTGCCGGTTTGGGCGAGGGCCATGGATGGACCGAGTGACAACCCTACGGCGTAGATGCCTTCGAGGCCTGATCGCGCACAGGGTGTGCTCCTACATGCAACGCATCGACCAGCACGTCGATCAATTGCTCGTTGCTGTCCAGGCTTTGCTCCCAGTACATGACGCCACCGAGGCCTTGCGTTTTCACGTAAGCCATCTTGATGCGCAACGACTGGGGATCGTCATAACTGACGAAGGTGCGGGTGGCGGGATTCCATAGATAAGGCACCTGCGCCTTGGCATCCCAATGCCGCGTGTAACCGTTCTTGTCGATGTAGTTGGCGACCAGGTCGCGCCATGAAGGGGCACCAGAGAACTTGGCGTATTTTTGCTGCAGACCGTCATGGGCCGGATCAACGCCAGTGAAGGCGCGTCCGTAGAACGGCACCCCGAGGATGAGCTTGCGCGCCGGCACGCCGGCATCCATGAACTGGCGCACCGCTTTATCGGCGGCACGGTCGCCCGCGGGGTCCAGCGCCGATGGATACAGGCCGGCATGATGCCCCGTCGTCGGCGTCAGGCTGTTGTGGAAGTCGTAGGTCATCAGATTGATCCAGTCGAGCGACCGCGCCGCGCGCTCCAGCTCGATACCCGCGACGAACTCGCTGTCCGCCGCGGCGATGGTCAGCACGTAATGGCGCCCACCGTGTGCTTTACCCAATTGGTCGAGGCGGGCACGCGCCGTTTCCAGCAGCAAACTGAAGTTGCGCTTGTCCTCGGGACGATGACTGATGCCACCGCCAGGCAAGGTCGGGTATTCCCAATCGATGTCCAGGCCATCGAGGTCGTGTTGCTCGAGCAGCTTCGCCGCATCCTCAGCGAATCGCTGCCGAGCATCGTCGGTGAGCGCGGCCTCGGAGAAATGACCCGCGGTCCAGCCGCCCACCGACAGCACGACCTTGAGTTGGGGATTGACCTTGCGCAGCGCAGTAAGCGTCGCCAGCGAGGATGTGGCGACGGGGCTCTTCAATACGATGTCGCCTTTGTCGTCGATCGTGCCGAAGGCGTAGTTGATGACGTCCAACTTGTGCGCATTGATCGGCGGCAGCGGCGATGCATCGGCCACGTAGCCGACGATGTGATAGGAAGAAATCCCCCCTTTTTCAGCCTCCTCGGCGGCCAACCCATTGGCGAACAGCAGGGCTATCGCCACCGCCCATCCCCGGATAGCCGCCGAACGGCCTATCGACATGATTTCCCGCATCCCCTGTTCCTTACGTAAGTGTTGGCGAAAGTGTTGGCGAACCGGCCGGTTAGGCGAACAGCCCCTGTGGCCGGTTGTTGCAGCGTGTTGTCCCTGCTTGGACCCAACCACTATACTTCCGCGACTTACCGCCATGTACCCGCCGGAATCGTGGAAATAATCTCGATGACTCGACTGCAATTGCTCGGCCTGACCGTCGCTGCCGCACTACTCGTCACTGGCAGCGTTCATGCCGAGGGCGACAAGGCCAGCGGCCGCAAACTGATCTATACCTGCAACGGCTGCCACGGTGTGCCCGGTTACGAGAACGCCTACCCGCGTTACCCGGTGCCGAAGATCGCCGGCCAGAACGAGCAGTACATCATCAATGCTCTGCATGGTTACAAGAGCGGCGACCGCACCCATCCGACCATGGTGGCCCAGGCGCAGAGTCTGTCCGACAAGGACATCGACGATATCGCCGCCTACCTTTCCAGCCTCGCCAAGTAAGTAGCCTAGGATCAAGGATTCCGCATGAAACGTGCGCTCACCCTGCTTTCATTCGGCGCCGTCCTGGCGTTCGCTTCCACCCAGTTGTTCGCTAGCGGCAGTATCGATGCCGGCAAGCAGAAGGCTGCCGCTTGCTTTGCCTGCCACGGTGCTGACGGCAATGCGGTCGATCCGCAGTACCCGCGCCTGGCCGGCCAGTACAACGTGTACATCCAGCAGGTGCTGCATGAGTACAAGGACGGCCACCGCAACAACCCGATCATGAAGGGCTTCGTTGCCACCTTGTCCGAACAGGACATCGAGGACGTCGCCGCCTATTTCTCGAGCCTGCCCACCAAGCTCGATGGCCTGAAGGGCCACATCCAGGGCGACAAGTAATCCCTCGCCAGATGCAGAACGAAAGAAGGCCCGCCTAGGCGGGCCTTCTTTTTGCGTTTGCATAGAAAGCCGAATCAGCTGAGCGCCGACTGGCCTTCATGCTTGCGGTAGTAAGGATTGCTGCCGCCCGCATGGTCGGTGGCATCGCGCACTTCGGTGATCTCCGGCACTCGCTCGCGCAAGGTCTTCTCGACACCTTGCTTGAGCGTGACATCGACCATGCCGCAGCCGTGGCAGCCGCCGCCGAATTGCAGCACGACCACCCCCGCAGCACTCACTTCCAGCAAACTAATGCGCCCACCGTGGGCGGCGATGCGCGGATTGATCTCGGCTTCCAATACGTAGCGCACACGCTCCACCAGGCCCGCATCCATGCCCGGCAGCTCGCCCTTGATACGGGGGGCGCGGATATTGAGCTGGCCGCCCGTGGGGTTCGGCTCGTAATCGATACTGGCGCCATCCAGCCAGGAAGCGCTCTCACCGTCGATCTGGAACAGGAAACCGTTGCATTCGATGGTCCACTCACGGCCGGTCAGCTCGTCAGGCTCGCAGAATTCCAGCTCGCAGTTGGCGGCAGGGGTGCCCGGCGAGGTCACGCGCAAGCGGATGCTCAGCCCGTCGATGCCTTGTTGCGAAAGGAGGCGCAGAAAGTGCTGCTGCGCGCGTTCGGAAATGTCGATCATGCTTGCTCCAGATAACCTTGGCGGCCATCAAACGCCTGGCCACCGAAACAGCACCATTTTAGTCCTGTTTCAACATCGCGTGTGGCTTTGACTTTTGCAGGCACAACTTCGACGCTTCGCCTCTTTAAGAATGACATCTGGAGACACTCATGAGCTACGCCGATCTCGCCAGCCAGCATTGCACCCCGCGCAAGGGTAAGGAACATGCACTAGACGCCGCGCAGGTCTCGACGCTGCTGGCACAGCTTCCAGGCTGGGTTGCCAGCGCGGACGGCAAGTCCATCGTGAAGGACTTCAAGTTCGCCAACTTCCATCACACCCTCGGCTTCATCAACGCCGTCGGCTTCATGGCCAATCACGAAGACCATCATCCGGACATCGAGGCGGGCTACGGGCACTGCCACCTGCTCTGGTCCACGCATGATGTGGGCGGACTGTCGCTCAACGATTTCATCTGCGCAGCCCGCGTCGAGGCTTTGCTGGCCCGCTGAGCATGAGCCGCACCTTTCACCGGGTCGCCTCCATCGCCGGTTTTGCACTGGCGGTGGCGCTGCTGTTGCTGGTCATGCACGCGCTGTCCAGGCAAGTGACCATGGTACAGCTGCAACGCGAGGCGGGACGGGAGCTGCACGCTCTGCAGAATCACCAGCCCCTCTGGATCTGGTCGCTGCGGCGACCACCCGACCTGGTTGCCGGCCACCCATTCGGCGCAGCGACGGCGGCGTTCGACGATGGGCGCCTGCGTATCACCAGCCGTGACGGCAGCCCTTACGATCTGGGGCTGCCGCTGATGCAGCCGGTGGATCTTGCGCATTGGCCGCTGCTACGCCTGCATGTGGAAAGCAGCGCCGATGGCGAACTTGGCCTGATCCTGCAGGCCAGCGAACAAGGTGCGACCTGTCTTGCGACTTCCGCGGCGGAGCTGACCCAGGGTGCCACCGAGCTGACCGTCGATCTGCGCAAGGTCCTGTGGCAGACGGTGGCGGGAGAGCGGTGCCCGTCGCTGGGTGTCCTCACCCATATGCTGCGCTTGCGGCCGCACTTGCCAACTGGCGCCACCTTGCATTTGCGCGATGCGGCGCTGATCGCAGACCCGCCTGCACCTGCCGTCGATGCCGGTGCGGCCATTGAACTGCCAGCGGACTTGCCGATCGCGGAGCAGCGCATCGCTCAATTGAGCCTCGGCGATCGGCAACCGGCCACCCCGCTGTTCCACCTGCCCGCATCTGCCGCCCCTGAAACATGGCTCACTCTCCGCGATCGGCTCCGCCAGCACTGGCCGGCAGCGCTGATCGTTCCGGCCGGGGTGGCGCTTCTTCCCAGCGAGCAGGGGGCGATGCCGGCCTGGTTCGGCTGGACCATGTGCGGAACCTACCTGTTGCTGCTGGCCTGGCTCGCTGCGAGGCCGCCACCTGGAAAAACGCCTCCCTGGCTGGAGGTCGCTGCATTCATGACCGGTCCGCTATGGCTGATCGCCGGGCTGCAATGGGGACTTCATCCGTCGATCCCGGCGGTGATCGCCTTTGTGGCCGCCTTGCTGTACGCCGCGGTGATCGAATGGCGTCGGCGTCCAGCGGACTGGCGCTGGCTAAGCGGAAGCTGGCGCGACTGGGCTTGGCCGCTGGCCATGGCTCCGGTCGCGCTGGGGCTGATCGCGTGGTCGGGCCAGGCTTTCGCCGGGCCAGGCGGACGCCATGTGCTGACTTATCTGGCCTGGGCCACCCTGCAGCAATGGGCAGCACTGGCCGTGGTGATGCGGCGACTGGAACGGCTGCCATGGCCACGCTCCGTGACGCTGCTGGTCACAGCCACGCTGTTCGCCCTTCTCCACACCCCCAACGGCGCCCTGATGCAGCTTTGCCTGCTGGCCGAACTCTGGTGGGCCTGGTGCTTCCTGCGATCGCGCGCCTTGCTGCCGATCGCACTCGCTCACGCCGTCTGTGCGCTGCTCGTCGAAAGCGGACTTACCGGTGGCCTGCTTCGATCCTTAGAAGTCAGTGCGCGATTTTTCCTGTAGATAGCGCAGCCTTTTTCCTTTTACAGCAAGCACATCCAGGAAATCCTTCAAGTCATCTGGCATGGGAGCGGAGAAGCTGTAGGCTCGCCCATCCAGCTCGAAGCTCATATGCGAGGCATGTAGGAACAATCGCTGCAGGCCCATCTCACGGAAGCGCCTATTCATGTCCTTGTCGCCGTACTTCGGGTCGCCCGCCAGCGGATGGCCGATATGCGCGGCGTGCACGCGAATCTGATGGGTACGCCCGGTTCCCAGCGTGGCCTGCATCAGTCGGGCGCCCGGATACTGCTCCATTTCGCGGAAAAAAGTGAGCGATGGCTTGCCGTTATCGGACACTCTTACCATGCGTTCTCCGCCCTGGAGCACCGACTTCATCAGCGGTGCATTGACGTCGAACTTGGCTTTGGACGGGTGACCGACCATCAAGCAGAGGTACTGCTTGGTCACCGTGCCGGCGCGGATCTCAGCCTGCAGACCGGTCAAACCGGCGCGGGTCTTGGCAAAAACCAGCACGCCGCTGGTATCCCGGTCCAGTCGATGGACCAGCTCCAGATGCTCCTGCGGGCGGGCGGCCCGCAGCAGTTCGATAGCACCATGGCTCACACCGCTGCCGCCGTGGCTGGCAATGCCGGCGGGCTTGTCGATGACCAGAAAGTGCTTGTCCTCGAAAATCACCGCATCGGCGACGGACGACACCATGCCGGGCGACGGCCCCTGATCAACCGGGCGCTCGGCCACCCGCACCGGCGGGATGCGCAGCATATCGCCGGCGATGAGACGGGTATCCGGCTTGGCCCGTTTCCCGTTGACTCGGACCTGCCCGGTGCGCAAAAGCCGATAAATCATGCTTTTCGGCACACCTTTGAGCAGAGTCATCAGCGCATTATCGATACGCTGACCGTCCCGCTCGGGGCCGATCTCGACTTGACGCACACCTTGAGGTGCATCGTGGGAAGTTACCGTCTGCATTGAAAAAAACCTGACTAAATAGGATACTCGGCCGGCGCTACGTCCTACCCGCCGAAGTCCGGCTTGGGTAAGGGCGCCCGCCCGTGACGCCGGCGAGGATAGCGCCGGCCGCCTCCTTGGCAGCCGGTCGCTGCTCCCTTTCATCGTAACGGTTCGGGTTGCTGTTTGTCCGATTCATAAGAAGAATCGGAGCGGCAAGCGCAATGCCACGAATCACCCCGGAGCCGGAAACGGTGCCGTCTTTTTGCCGCTTAACCGCAGCGGCGCGATCCCCGGCAGGCCGCCCCAACGGCGCCACCGCGGCACGCGACGCGCGGCAAGCCAAGGAAAATCACAATGAAACGCATGTTGATCAACGCAACTCAGCGTGAAGAGTTGCGTGTGGCCATCGTCGATGGCCAGACCCTTTACGATCTCGATATCGAAATCCCCTCCCGCGAACAGAAAAAGGCCAACATTTACAAAGGCCGCATCACTCGCGTCGAACCCTCCCTCGAAGCCTGCTTCATCGATTACGGCGCCGAACGCCATGGCTTCCTGCCGCTGAAGGAAATTGCCCGGGAGTATTTCGCCCAGGGTCTGGACCCGAACAAGGCCAGCATCCGCGAGCTGCTGAAGGAAGGCCAGGAAGTCGTCGTTCAGGTCGAGAAGGAAGAGCGTGGCAACAAGGGCGCCGCCCTGACCACGTTCATCAGTCTCGCCGGCCGCTACATGGTGCTGATGCCGAACAACCCGAAGGCCGGCGGCGTCTCGCGCCGGATCGAAGGTGAAGACCGGCAGGCCCTGAAAGAAGCCCTGGAACACCTGACCGTCCCCGACGATGTCGGCCTGATCGTGCGTACCGCCGGTATGGGTCGCGACGCCGAGGAGCTGCAGTGGGACCTGGACTACCTGCTCCAGTTGTGGCGCTCGATTTCCGCGGCGGCCAGCTCGCAGAAGGCGCCGTTCCTGATCTATCAGGAATCCAAGCTGTTCATCCGCGCCCTGCGCGACTACCTGCGCAACGACATTGGCGAGATCCTGATCGACGAGGAGTCGCTCTTCAACGACGCCCGCGAGTTCGTGCAGCAGGTGATGCCGAACGCCCTGCGCAAGCTCAAGATGTACCGCGACGAGACCCCGCTGTTCTCGCGCTACCAGATCGAAACGCAGATCGAGAGCGCGTTCGACCGCCAGGTGCGTCTGCCTTCCGGCGGCTCGATCGTGATCGACCAGACCGAAGCGCTGACCGCCATCGACATCAACTCGTCGAAGGCCACCAAGGGCAGCGACATCGAGGAAACCGCGTTCAACACCAACTGCGAGGCGGCGGCGGAAATCGCCCGCCAGCTGCGTATCCGCGATGCCGGCGGCCTGATCGTGATCGATTTCATCGACATGGACAGCCCCAAGCATCAGCGTGAAGTGGAAGAACGCCTGAAAGACGCCCTCAAGCTGGACCGCGCCCGCGTACAGATCGGCCGCATCTCGCGCTTCGGCCTGCTGGAGATGTCCCGCCAGCGTCTGCGCCCGAGCCTGGGCGAAGCCACTCAGATCGTGTGCCCACGCTGCGAAGGTCACGGCCACATCCGCGGCGTGGAGTCGCTGGCGCTGTCCACCTTGCGCCTGATCGAAGAACACGCCATGAAGGACAACACCGGCCAAGTGCTGGTGCAGGCCCCGCCGACCGTGGCCAACTTCATGCTCAACGAAAAACGTGCCAGCGTGGTCGAGATCGAACTACGCAACAAGGTGCACGTGGTGATCGTGGCCGACGACAAGCTCGAGACGCCGCATATCGAAATTCAGCGCATCCGCGAAGTGGACATGGGCGAGCACAGCAAGCCCAGCTATGAGCGCCTGACCACCGTCGAGACGTCGCCGATCCCCAAGATGGGTCAGGCCCTGGGTAGCAGCGAGCAACCGGCCGTCAGCGGCATCGTGCCCGCTTCTCCGGCGCCAGTGCGCGAAGAAGAGACCGCTCCGGCAGCTGCCGCCGCGCCGGCCAGCCGTCGACCGTCAGCCGCCGCACCGGCCCCGAGTGGCGGCGTGATTTCCCGCCTGCTTGGCTGGTTCCGTAGCAGTGCCGCCCCGTCCACGCCTGCTCCGCAAACCAAGCGCGAGGAAGCCCCGTCGCAGGCGCGCGGCAACCGTCGCGACGAACGTGGCCGCCCGCAGCAAGGTGGCCGTCAGCAGCAGCGTCGGGACCAGCAGCCGGCCAAGCAAGGCGGCCAGCAGCAGGGCCAGCAGCAGAGCAAGGGCGGCCGTCAGCGCGGTGCCGAACAGCAGCCGCGTCAGCCGCAGCAGACACAAGCACCCGCGAGCAAGCAGGAACAACCGCAGCGCCAGCCCAAGCCAGCCGCCGAGCAGCAGGCCGCACAGGCAGAACGCAAGCAGGCCCAGCCACCGCGCCAGGAGCAGGACAAGCCGAAGCAGGAGCAGCGCCAGCCTCGTCAGGCACAGCCGCAGCAACAGGCCCAGCGTCCGGCCGCCGCACCGTTGACCGAGGCCGTCCAGGAAGCCATGGTCGCCAGGCCAGTGACCGATGCCGTGGCACCGGATACCGTCGAAGTGGGTGCAGCGGAGGCTGAAGGCAGCCAGGCGCGTCGCCGTCGTGGTCGTCGTGGTGGCCGTCGCCGCCGTCGCCATGAAGATGCCACGCCGACCGGTGCCGCTGGAACCGAGGCTCAGCACGACAACGAGTTCGACCTGGACGACGAGGATCGCGACCAGGCTGCGATCGCTGGCACGACGGCAGGCCATCAGACCGCCCCAACCGTGACGGAAGCCCGCTCCCAGGTCAGCACGGCAGTCGCTGGAGCTGCAGCTGTCGTGGCTGCCGCTGAGATCGCCAAGAAAGTGGAAGCCCCCGCCGCTCCGATGCCATCGGCCTCCTTCCCTGTTGAGCATGAGGCTCCGGTCGTGGAAACCTCGGCGCCGACGCCGGTGGCCTTCAACCTGCCGACCCTTCCGCCCATTCCAGCAAAAATGGAAACGGAAGTGAGCCAACCGGCCGTAGCCGAATCCGTAACCCCTCACCTGCCGACAGCACAGAGCGATGCGCCCTTGGCCACTGAGGTCGCCACGCCGCATACACCAGTGACGGACAACGAGCCCCGCATGGCTGACAGCGCGCCGCCCCAGATGGTGGAGCCCGTGGCACCCGCCGTGAGCGAGCAGGAGAAGACCGTCGCGCTTCACGAGGCTCCGGCGCACCAGCCCGCCCCGATGGTGGAAGTACCGGTCAAAACCGAAGAAGAAACCGCCAAGCCCGCCGCGGAGGAAGCCCCTGTGCTGCCGCCTGTGACCAAGTTGCCCACGCAGGGCGATTTGCTGGGACATACGGACTTCCACGTGCAGCCGGATGTCGCCGCCACGCCGTCGCCGACCGAGAACAAGCCATTTGAGAGCAGGCCATCTGAGAGCAGGCCGCCTGAGAGCAAGCCGTCCGAGGACAAAACCAGCGCCTCCGGTAGCTGATCTTCATCGGCCGATAGCCCAAGAAAAAGCCGGACGAAAGTCCGGCTTTTTCTTTATCTGCATGGCGACCGACTCAGCCGCCAACTTGATTGTTATGCGTATCCAGCAAGCCGTGGATAGTCATCAAGTGGGCGAGGCTCACGACATGATCCACCTGCAACTTCTCCATCAGACGCTGCTTATAGGTCGACACGGTCTTGGGGCTGAGATTGAGCTGCTCACCGATCGCTGTAAGCGCCTTGCCACGTACCAGCATCATGGCCACCTCCAGTTCGCGGCTGGACAGCGCATCGAACGGCGAGCCATCTCCATCCAGCGTCGCCAGCGCAAGCTGCTGCGCCACCGCAGGAGCGAGATAGCGATGACCACCCGCCACCTGCCTCACCGCAATGAGCAGTTCCTCCGCCGTGCAGCCCTTGGTGAGGTAACCAAAGGCACCGGCATCCAGCAGGCGCTTAGGAAATCTCGCATCATCGACCACCGTTATGATGATGATGTGTGTCGCCATCTTGGCGCGCACCACACGCTCGGTCAGCTCGATGCCGCTCATGCCAGGCATATGCACATCGACCAGAGCGATCTGCGGCTCATGGGTGCGTATCAGGCGCAACCCCTCCTCGGCCGTACCTGCTTCACCGCAGATATGGATATCGGGCTGCTGCTGCAGAATCATCCGAAAACCCGTACGCACGAGCTCGTGATCGTCAACCAAAACCAGTTTGATCACTTCGCCGCCTCCTTGGGTGTGGCATCTGAAATTAGGCTGCATGCATGACCAATGCAAGCACTCATACATCGAATACGTTTGTAACGGATAGCGCTTTCTCCCCTTCCCCGACCGGCGCACATCGGCCAGCTGGATTATCCGGAAACCCAGTATCTTTGATCCTTACCCGCGGGTCTGTCAGCTGAAACCTACGCCATGTCGTCACAAGCTGGCATTCATGACGTCCGGTCAACACGGGAATACGGTGTAGTGCCCGAAGCCCGGAGCGAATCGGCCTAGTCTTGTAGCTACGGGGATTTTAGTCCTATCAGGCGATTGAGAAACTCCCGGCGACGCCCCTGCTTCCTCTCTCCTGTTCGCCGATTTGTGCACAGGGGAGAGGATTGAGGAGAGGGGTGGGTGCTCGCGATCCCCCCCTACTTCGTCACCCCGGCGTAATCCCATGGACTCGCCCTCGCTTATTGCGGTGGAGGTCCGACGATGGCCCCCGAAACCGCCGAACTCCAGTTTTAATGTCTACGGAAACGGGGGCGACGTCAGCGCGGAGCCCCCTTCACCAGGCGCCGCCTCTGATGAGAGATGCATCACAGATGGCAATGAATATCCGGGCGTAGGCTCTTTGCTCGTGCTTGCCCGGTCGGATGGTAGAGATCGGCTTGCCCGAGACAGGAAAGTACGGATGGCGAACTTGATATGAGGACTCGCGAAGGATTTCGGCTTGCTTGCATCGCCTCATGGGTGATGCCCGTGCTCGTCCTCATCGGAGTACGCCAGTTGCCACCAGTGTTCGCGCTGGAACGGCCACGACTTCGAACGCTATCCGCAATACATCGTTCAGATGTAGTCGCCACGATTCAATGCGCGTGAAGCCACGGCGTCTCCATAAGACTGCCTAGCAGAAGTGCCGTGCGACGCACTCAAAACAGTTTTTGTGTGCTTCGCACGGCTTATTGAAACTGGATGACCAGCCTCGCCGTTGTGAAGCGCCTCCGGCCTGCGCCGGAATGACGACTCAAAACGAGGGGACACCTCAGCTTTCGAGGTTCCCTACATGAGCAAACATAGGGAGAGGGAGGATGTTGCATAGTCGCCAGGTGAGTCTCATCAAGCGAATCTTTGCGCATATCGACGCTGGGACCACCGATCTGAGCGCGTCCGTGGGACTCAACCCCGTGCAGGCTTACTTTTCCAGTGCGCACCAGTCCCTGGAGAATGAGCATCTATTCCGCCGACGTGGCCTTCTTGTGGGGCTAACTTGCCGGCTTCAAGCGCCGGGCGACTACGTGGTGGATGACCTGAGCGGCACGTCGCTGCTGCTGGTTCGTACACCCTCCGGTCGAATCAATGCCTTTCTGAATGTCTGCCGCCACCGGGGCGCACCCTTGGTACAAGAATGTGGCCGTGGGGCGAAAAGCTTTGTCTGTCCCTACCATGCGTGGTCCTATGATGTGGAAGGCCTACCGCGGCAGCTCTCGCCGCGCGGAGCGTTCCCGGGTCTAAGTCCTTCCGACCGAAGACTGGCGCGGGTTCCCGTCACCGAAGCAAACGGATTGATCTGGGTCCACCCTTATGCCGATGTCGTGCAGCCTGTCGACCTGCAAGGGCTGGAAAGTGAAATCGACGCCTATGCGCTAGGCAGCCTATTCCACTACGAAACCCGCCGCCTTTGCAGGCAAATGAATTGGAAGATAGTCGTCGAGACTTTCTTGGAAAACACGCACTTTCCCTTTCTGCATGGCGACACCATCGCCTCTCTGTTTATTCCCGGGCTGGGTGTGTTTGAAGCGTTCGGCGAACATTGCATGATCGTCTACCCTCGAAAGACCATTCATGCATTGCGTGGGCAGCCGGAGGCCACCTGGAATTTGTTAGATCACTCGGTTGTCATCTATGTGCTGTTTCCTAACAGCTTGTTGATTTGGCAGCGTGATCATCTGGAAGTCTGGCGGGTATTCCCGGACCCCAGCGGAAACCCGGCCATGTGTCGTGCTGAGGCTTCCATCTACTCCCCTTCGCTAGCCGACAATCCCAAGGCGCGAGGTCACTGGGATCGGAACATGGAGCTGCTGTTGCGCACCGTGGATGGCGAGGACTTTCCCTTGGCTGAAGGGATCCAGCGAGGCTTGTCATCCGGAGCACAGTCGCACCTGACGTTTGGGCGCCATGAGCCCGCACTCATTCACTACCATGCACAGTTAAACAAGGTACTCACTATGCGTGAAGATGAGCCGATCCCGAAGAGCAGCAGAGCCTTTCCTGCAACTGAAATAAAGAGCCGAGAAAGCGTTCGCAACTTCGATTCGTGCTAGGGATGCTCTGACATTGGGAGAGGCATATGGATGATGGCAACACCCTTATCCGCGTGTGCTACGCCGATACCGATGCCGGGGGAGTGGTCTATCACGGTAGCTATCTGAGGTACTTCGACCAGGCCCGTGCCGACTGGCTTCGCCACCGGGGCTTTTCGCAACAAGTAGTCAAAGAGCAAATGGGTTTGGTCTTTGCCGTGCGTGCGGTGCAACTACGTTATTGCCGCCCAGCGGGCTTGGATGCACAACTCGTGATTCGAACTCAAGTGAATGAATCGGACCCAACCACCTTACGGTTCCGCCAAGAGGCTTGGTGCGAGCAAGTGCTGTTGGTCGAGGGCGATGTTGAGCTGGTGTGCGTCGATCTTCGACGCTGGAAGGCAGCCCCTTGGCCCGAGGCCATACGCAGCACGATAGCGGCGCAGTCCGCCAGCTAAGAGTGGCCTGAACAGTCGCGCCCCCCCGAGTTTTCACGCCAACGCGACCTAGGCGAAGCACGTCAAAGCCTATCTACGCCGACGTGGAGGCCAGGCCAAGGTGCGAGGCAACTGAAGATGGACGAGCGCGATATACGTGACAGCTTCCTGCACGTCGCCCAGGGAAAGACCAAAACTAAACGTCGCATTCAGGTAAGTGGGCAGCCCGCGGACCTGCTGGCCCGGATCGCAGCGTGCAAAGCTTCCTACAAGGTCCAGGCTACGCGCCAGGTGATCGGCGGGGATGGGGGCAATCGCTGACGTACAGCATGCTGCAGGGCGCTTTCTACTGCGCGCGGGAGTCGGTAGGGATCGAGCCCAAGGCCTTCCAGTTCCGGGATCTGCGCGCCAAGGCCGGCACCAGGCCGATTCGGCCGGAGACATCCGGCAGGCACAGCAGCAGCTTGGCCGCACCACGGTGACCATGACGGAGCACTATGTCAGGCAGCGCCATGGTGCCCGCTACGAAGTAGCGAATTGCAGACCGGAAACCGCGCGTCACATGCGGCTCAACAAGCCTGGCAAGATAGTGATCCAGCGGCGCGCCATGAAGGCTCAGCCGCTCCCATTCGATGACGACCTGCGTGCCCATGGTGGCGAGCCTAAGCCGGCAGAGTCTCACGGCGTGAGCTACGAGGTCCTCAACTCACCGCTGGTACTATGCGGAATCGGGAAAGGGACATTGCCAGCGTGCATCGATTCAGGTTCATCAACGGATTTCGTGCGCTGGCCGCGTTTTGGGTCGTATCGGCGCACTCCATGATCTGGGCCGGTTGGTACGGCATTCCGCTGCCAAGCGCCAAGCTAGCCGTCGACCTTTTCATGGTCATCTCGGGCTATCTGATGGTGGTGCACGCCGATGAGCGCGAGGTCGTCGAGCCGATGTCCAAGCCATCGACGTGGCTACGGTTCTATGTGCGCCGATACTTCCGTATCGCGCCGGCGTACTACCTATCGCTCGCTGTCGCCGTGCTCCTGTCAGGGGCGTTTCTTGGCGGCTACACCATGCTCAGGCACCAGAACCCTGCATGGGGTGGCGAACAGATCTATGACCCGGCGTTCGTGCATTACACCGCCACGAATCTCGCACTCCATGTCACGTTCCTCTTTGGGCTTCTACCGGACTACGCTTTCTCAACGTTCCTGCCCGACTGGAGTCTGGGCCTGGAGATGCAGTTCTACCTGGCCTTCCCATTCATTCTTCTGGCAATGCGACGTCTTGGGCCCTTGAAGGTAGCTATAGCCTTGTGCGCGATATGCCTGCCTTTTGCCAAATACGCCGACACGCTTCACGGCATGCGCGGTGGCCACGGACTATTTGTCGAGCCATCGTTGCTGCTGCTCAAGATCCAATTCTTTCTGATCGGCATGCTGATAGCTCGCATGCAAGGCAAGGTGCTTTCGCTACTCGATCGCGCCGCGACATGGTCTGTTTGCCTAGCTCTATCTCTTTCCCAGGTCTGGATCTATGGCCATGAAACGTGGGTCATGTTCGCCCTAGTCCTGATATGGCTCCATATCACCACCAGCGAAGGCGCAAGGGCAAGGAAATGGATTGACACCGTCAGCGAGACGCGGGTCGTCTCCTATATGTCCCGAGCATCCTACTCTGTGTACCTCTTTCACGGCTTCTTCATTGCCCTGGCCGGCAGCTATATCTTCCCGCTTCCCGGAGTAGCAAGCATGAACGGCCCCGCGCGAGCCGGCCTGATGTTTGTGATTGTCATCGCGGGAGCCTATGGCCTCGCATGGGGCATAGAGCGCTACATCGAGAATCCGGGCATTGCCTTAGGCAGGATGTTGCTCCGTGGAGCGAAAGCCTCCAGCGCAAACACGGCGTCAGGCAATTCGCTTAGCCATCAGGTAGGACGTAGCAACAGCTGAACCAGCCAGCGTGAGAGATGCGCCGGTCTCTTGCCGTATTGACGCGCCGATGACGTCGCCCTGCTTGAGCTGCTGAATGCCTGACGCCGTCACACTATCGTCGCAGCTTTCAGCCGATCCGCTGGCCACAGTCACACCGTTAATCTGTACCTTGAGCCGCTTGTGTCCGGCCGCAGGGCTAGTAAAAGTTTGATGCGCCGAGAAAGCGTAGGTCCCATTTTCCGGAATGACCACGCCGCTGCCAAGGAAGTCTCCGAACCAAGTGAGCACACCATCGACCGTGTCGAAAGGTATGGCTGTGTCCGTGGCATTTGCCAGGGTCGTGTTCGAGGCTTTCGAAACTTGGACCCAGGTCATGTTCCCCTGACCGAGGAATGCGGGTCGCTCAAAAACATCTTCGTAGATGTTGGCGCGCTCGTAGAAGTTGTCCTTATTGACCGCGAGGGGACCAGTGAAAGCAATGTAGGGGCGACTCACATCTGGAACATATGAACCCAGCGATTTGAACGAGCAGCCTTCGACGCTTAGAACTTGCTGGCCGACGTTGGCCACCTGCTCCAAAATGGCTCTGATGCTGTTCGTGCTGCATTGCGCGTTACTGGTTCGGTTGGAGTTTTCGCAGCTGGCAAAGGTCACCCAGGACGGCTATATCAAGTACCAGAATGTCGCCTCAAAGCAGAAAACGCGCCTTGGCCCGCTCGGCACACTGCCGGCGGCAAAGCTCGCCCCCCCCTCTATCGGGCGCTCGTGTCGCGCATCGCCAAGGACGAAGGCACGCCCACCAAAGCAAACCACTTTATGCGCTACGTGCGCCTGATTTACTCGTGGGGCGTGCGCTACGGGAAGATGCCTCGTAACCCGGTAAAGGGCCTCAAACAGATGAAGGAGCGGAACGCCAGCGCCTCCCAGAAAATGACGCATGGGATGCCCTGATCACCTTCGCGAAGGAGCGCGCCACTTATACGTCGCAACGCAAGGGCAGCCTTGCGCCCTATCTCTGGATGAGCGCGGAGCTGATGTACCTCTGCCGCCTCCGCAGCATTGAGGTCACCACACTCACCGAAGATGCCGGGCTGCCCGAGGGCTTGCGCACGAACCGCCGCAAAGGCAGTCGCGACAATATCGTCGCCTGGACGCCGCGCCTCCGTGCCGCGTGGGATGCAGCAATCGAGCGGCGCCGGCTGATCTTGAAGCGTCGGGGCATGCCCCCAGCAGCTCCATGCAAAGGATCGCATTGTGCTGGTCACCCAGGAAGGCGCGCAGGTGAAGCCTGGGACGTTCCAGAGTCGGTGGCAGGCAATGGTAAAGCTGGCTATCGAGGCCGGCGTGATCACCGAGGGGCAACGCTTCGGAACCCACGACAACAAGCGCAAGGACATCACCGATACGCCGGGCACGCGCCACGACAAGCAGCATGCCAGCGGACACAAATCGGAGCGGATGATCGACGACTACGACAAAGAGCTGCCGGTCGTGACGGTGCCCGGTAAGCCCGGAAAACGGCGCTGATTTTTACACCGAATTTTACACAGCGGCCTTTGGCACACCGGGCCAGTATCGTAAGTTGTTGATTTTAATGGTGCCCGGAGCGGGAATCGAACCCGCATAGCCTTGCGGCTGAGGGATTTTAAGTCCCTTGCGTCTACCAATTTCGCCATCCGGGCAGGAAGTCAGTGACACGGACACACTTCGCGCCGAGGCACCATTCAGGCGGCCCGCATCCTAACATGCAGACCTTTGTTCATAAGCTTCCGTAACCAAGCCTGCCGCATGAATAAAGCTCATGCGGTAGGCAACAAAAAGCCCGCAACGCGGCGGGCTTTGTTGGTTCGAACGAACCACTACGCAATGGAGGCCAGGGTCGGAATCGAACCGGCGTACACGGCTTTGCAGGCCGCTGCATGACCACTCTGCCACCTGGCCATTGCGCACGAATCGTAACCGGAAAGATCACGCTTCGCTGAAAAAACAAAACCCCGGGAGTCCGAGGTTTTGCTGAAAACTGGAGCGGGAAACGAGACTCGAACTCGCGACCCCGACCTTGGCAAGGTCGTGCTCTACCAACTGAGCTATTCCCGCATCGGAGTCAGAAATCATAGCAGAACATCGGCATTTGTGAAGAGTCCCGATGTGTTTTTTTCACATTTCGGACATCTGCGCAGGCTGCCCATAAGTCCGATTCCATGGACTGAAAACAACAAAGCCCCGGCTAGGCCGGGGCTTTGTTTTGAATCTGGAGCGGGAAACGAGACTCGAACTCGCGACCCCGACCTTGGCAAGGTCGTGCTCTACCAACTGAGCTATTCCCGCATCGGAGTCGCGCATTGTAATGGCTAAACAAGCGTCGTCAAGCCTCTGCAATAAACCTTATGCGTCTTCGTCAGCAAGATCACGACGGGGCTGCTCCCCGCGCAGGATCGGCCACGCCGCGCGCAGATAATGCAGGCCCGACCAGATGGTCAGCACGCCTGCCACGACCAGCAATGCTTCGCCAATGTGGTAGAGCCGCAACGCCTCGGCGCTCTTCTCGTGCTGCACGATCAGCACCACCAGCGCGATCATCTGCATCACCGTTTTCATCTTGCCGACAAAGGCCACTTTCACCGTGGCGCGCATGCCGATTTCGGCCATCCATTCGCGCAGGGCAGAGACGCTGATTTCGCGACCGACGATGATCGCCGCCGTTACGGCCATCAGGATGCCCGGCCAGCCTCCGCGGTGCGACTCCACCAGCAGGAACAACGTGACCGCGACCATCAACTTGTCGGCCACGGGGTCGAGAAATGCGCCGAAGGCCGAGGCCATGTTCAAGCGGCGGGCAAGATAGCCGTCCAGCCAGTCCGTAAAGGCGGCCAGCAGGAACACGATCGCCGCCGTGATGTTGTGGCCGGGAAATTGCCAATAGAACACCACAACCATCACCGGCAGCAGCGCCACGCGGAACAGGGTGAGCCAGGTCGGCAGGTTGATGCGCATAGGTACCTTCGCGTTCATGGGCTCAGTGTCGCACGCGCTCATCAGCCATGCAGCACCGCATAAATGCGTTCGGCCAGGCCGCGATCAATGCCCTTGACCTGCATCAGCTCTTCCACGCCCGCCGCCTCCACACCGGCAAGCCCGCCGAAGGCCTTGAGCAGGGCCGTGCGCCGCCGCGCCCCGATGCCCTGGACGTCTTCCAGCACGCTGCGTTCGCGTGCTTTCTCACGGCGCTTGCGATGCCCGCTGATGGCGAAGCGGTGGGCCTCATCACGCACCGCGGCCACCAGATGCAGCGCCGGCGACGCCGGCCCCGGATGCAGGTTGCGTCCCGAATCGGCCAGCACCAGGGTTTCCTCGCCGGCACGCCGGCCGGGGCCTTTCGCCACGCCCACCACATGGACGCCGCTGACGCCGAGCTCTCGCAGCACCTCCAGCGCCTGCGCCACCTGGCCGCTGCCGCCGTCGATCAGCAAGATATCCGGACAGGCGCCCTCGCCCTCCGCCACCTTGCGGAACCGGCGGGTCAGCGCCTGATGCATGGCGGCATAGTCGTCGCCCGGCGTGATCCCACTGATATTGAAGCGGCGGTAATGAGACTTCTCCGGCCCCTCGGGCCCGAACACCACGCACGAAGCCACGGTAGCTTCGCCCATGGTGTGGCTGATGTCGAAGCACTCGATGCGGCGCGGCGATTCGTCCAGCTCCAGCAGCTTCTGCAAATCGTCGAAGCGAGCGCCGAGGGCTTGGCGACTGGCCAGGCGCGCGGTGAGTGACGCCTGCGCATTGCGCTCGGCCATCTGCAGGAAACGCGCGCGTTCGCCGCGCACGCTGGATTTGAGATCCACCGCATGGCCGGATTGCTGGGCCAGCAACTCGGCCAGAATCGCCTGATCCGCCACCGCCTCGCCCAGGATCAGCTCTCGCGGCACGGGACGATCCAGGTAGTACTGCGCGATGAACTGGGCCATCACATCGGCCGGCTCCGCATCCAGTGGCAGGCGCGGGAAGAAGTCGCGTGTGCCCAGGCTGATGCCGTTGCGGAAGAACAACACACTGACGCAGGCCATGCCCGATTCGATGCGGCAGGCAATCACGTCCATGTCCGCGCTGGCGCCCTGCACATGATGCTGTGCCTGCAACTTGCGCAGGGCCGCGACCTGGTCGCGCATCGCCGCGGCACGCTCAAACTCCAGCGCCTTGGCCGCCTGGTCCATCGTGCCGGCCAACTCGTCGATCACCGCGCTGCTCCGTCCTTCTAGGAACATCTCCGCATGGCGTACGTCATTGCGGTAATCGTCCACGGTGATCAACTGCACGCACGGCGCCGTACAGCGGCCAATCTGGTGTTGCAGGCAGGGACGCGAACGATTGCGGAAATAACTGTCCTCGCACTGCCGCACCTTGAACAGCTTCTGCATCAGGTTGAGGCTTTCGCGCACGGCAAACGTGCTCGGGTACGGCCCGAAGTAGCGCCCCGGCATGTTGCGCGCACCGCGGTGGAAGGCCAGCCGCGGATAATCCTCACCACCGGAGAGATAGATATATGGATAACTTTTGTCGTCGCGCAGCAGGATGTTGTAGCGCGGCTTGAGCGACTTGATCAGCTGCGATTCCAGCAGCAGCGCCTCGCCCTCGGTGCGCGTCACGGTGATTTCCGTCCGCGCGATCTGCGACACCATGGCGGCGATGCGCGGCTCCATCCTCGGCTTGAGGAAGTAGCTGCCAACGCGCTTTTTCAGGTTGCCGGCCTTGCCGACGTAGAGCAGGTCGCCCTCCGCGTCGAAGTAGCGGTAGACGCCGGGCGAAGTGGTCAGGGTGCGGACAAAAGCCTTGCCATCGAAGGCTTGCGACGAGGTGGGCTGCATGAGAGCAATTCTAGCCGGTTTGCTTCGATTTCATTCCACGATGCCGCATCAACGATGACGCAAACGCTCGATCAGGCCGGCCACTCCGCGCTCGGCCAGAGCGACGGATTCAGTGAAGCCATCGGCACTCCCGAAGTACGGATCGGGAAACTCGACCGGCGGAGCGGCGCCGCTCCACTCAAGAAACAACCCCGTTTCCGCATGCGACTGCGGTGTTGCAAGGCGTTCCACGCCATACAGGTTGTCCTGATCCATCGCCAGCACCAGGTCGAAATCATCAAGGTCACATCGCCGCAGCTGACGTGCGCGATGCGCGGAGAGATCGAAGCCGGCTGCCGCGGCGGCGCGGCGCATCCGCTCATCAGCGCCCTTCCCCACATGCCAGGAACCCGTGCCACAAGAGGCAACCACCACGTCGAGCCCGGCCTCCACACAACGCTTGCGCGCCACGACCTCAACCAGAGGCGAGCGGCAGATATTGCCGAGGCAAACAAACAACACTCGCGGCGCACTCATGCCTGGCTGCGCAACCACTGTTCGGCGCGTATCAGGTCCGCCTCGGTGTCGATACCCGGCGGGAAGGGCTCCGGCGTGAGGCGCACGGCGATGGCATGACCGTGCTCCATCAGGCGCAGTTGCTCCAGCGACTCAGCCTGCTCCAACGGCGTACGACTGAGGCTCGCATAGCGCTTCAGGAAGCCCGCGCGGTAGGCATAAATGCCGATATGGCGCAGGAACGGCACGTCGGCCGGCAACGCATCGTGACTGAGGGCGAAAGCATCTCGCGCCCATGGCATAGGCGCACGACTGAAATACAACGCGCGCCCGTTAGAGGCGCGAACCAGCTTGACCACGTTCGGATCGAACAACTCATGCGCCTCGGTAATTGGCGTGGCCAGTGTGGCGACTGGCGCGTCGTCCTCCGCCAGAGCCCGAGCCACTTCGCGAATACCGGCGGCCGGTGCGAACGGCTCATCACCCTGCAGATTCACCACGATGGCGTGGTCGGCCCAGCCATAGTGCGTTGCGCATTCGGCCAGACGATCACTGCCCGAAGCATGATCGCTGCGCGTCATGCAGACATCCACACCCTGCCCAGCCAGCGCGTTGGCGATGCGTGCATCGTCAACAGCCACCACCACTTGGGCCGCGCCCGCCTGCAGCGCACGTTGCGCCACGCGAACCACCATCGGCACGCCATCGATCGCACGCAACGGCTTCGCCGGCAAACGCGTGGAACCGTAACGGGCGGGGATGGCGACAATAAAGGGCGGTACGGTGGCGGACATGGCGACCTCGTTCGGAAGTCGCCAAGCCTAACCGCAACACGCCAAGCAGACGAGAGCCAGCTCAGCGGGCCTTGGCTAGCGCGAAACCGCAGCCGTTGGCCAGCTCAAGAAAGCCCGGGAACGAGGTGGCCACGTTGTCGCAATCCTTGATACGGATCGCGCTCTGCGCCACCAGGCCGGCCACTGCAAAACTCATCGCGATGCGGTGGTCACCATGGCTATCCACTTCGCCGCCACGGAGCGCGCCACCGTCGATGATGGCGCCATCCGGCGTCTCCTCGATCGACGCACCGATGGCACGTAAACCAGCCGCCATGGTGGCAATGCGATCGGATTCCTTCACGCGCAGCTCCGCCGCGCCGCGCACCACCGTCCGTCCTTCGGCCACGGCAGCGGCGATGAACAACACAGGGAACTCGTCGATCATGTCCGGCACCAGGGCTTCGGGCAGCTCGACGCCATGCAGCTGCGCGTGGCGCACGACCAGATCGCCCACGGGCTCGCCACCGCTCTCGCGCTCGTTCTCGATGCGGATATCCGCGCCCATCAGGCGCAGTGCCTGCAGCAAACCGGTGCGGCGCGGGTTCAACCCCACCGCAGGCAGCCGAAGTTCCGAGCCGGGCACGATACTGCCGGCTACAAGGAAGAAAGCGGCCGAAGAGAAATCCGCGGGCACGTCGACGTTCGTCGCCTTCAGGCTATGGCGCCCAGTGAGACGTGCGCGCCCCGGGGCGAAAGCGATCGGCCAGCCAAAGGCAGCCAGCATGCGCTCGGTGTAATCGCGCGTGGGATGCGGCTCGATCACCTCGGTCTCGCCATCGGCGTACAAACCCGCCAGCAACAAGGCCGACTTCACCTGCGCACTGGCGACCGGCAACGTATAAGCAATGCCCTTGAGCGGCTGCCCACCATGCACGCGCAGCGGCGGAAGGCCATCCTGCGTATCGATACGCGCACCCATCAAAGCCAAGGGATCGGTCACGCGCCGCATGGGCCGCTTTGACAACGAGGCATCGCCGACGAGCGTGCTATCGAAGGCTTGGCCGGCCAGCAGGCCGGCCAGCAGACGCATGCCAGTGCCGGCATTGCCGCAATCCAGCGCCTGCGTCGTACCGCGCAAACCATGCAGCCCTACGCCGTGCACCACGCGCTCGCCTTCGGCTGGCGTTTCGATACGCACGCCCAGCTGCTGCAGCACGGCGGCGGTGGCGCGGGTGTCCTCGCCTTCGAGGAAACCGCGAATATGCGAACGCCCATCCGCCAATGCGGAAAGCATCAGCGAACGATGGGATACGGACTTGTCGCCCGGCACCCGCACGCTGCCCTGCAGCGCGCGGCCGGGATGGCTATTCCAGTCGAGTCGAGTCACGAAGAATCTCCAGCGGCAGGCGCTCGCGGCCGCCACAAAACAGTCAGGGCAAGGCCACCGGGTAGGAGCCGAGCACACGCACCTTGGCTGCGGCGGCACCCATTTCCTGCATGGCCGCCTGGATCGGCGCGTCCTCAACGTGACCGGACACGTCGATGAAGAAGGCGTACTGCCATTTCCCCGTATGGGCCGGGCGCGACTCGATGCGGTTGAGGCTTACGCCATGCGAGGCGAACGGGCTGAGCACGTCGTACAGTGCGCCCGGCTTGTCGTTGACGGTGATCAGCAGCGAGGTGCGGTCGTTGCCCGACGGTGGAAACAGCGAGCGACCGATGACCAGGAAGCGCGTGGTGTTGTCCGCGCGATCTTCGATGGCGCTGGCGATCGTCTTGAGGCCATAGACACGCCCCGCCGTTTCGCCCGCGATGGCTGCGGCATCGTCGGCGTGACGTGCCAGACGCGCCGCTTCGGCATTGCTGCTCACCGCGATGGATTCCACGCCCGGCAGGTTGATGCGCAACCAGGTCTTGCACTGCTGCAACGACTGCGCGTGCGCGTAAATGCGCTTGATGTCCTCGATGCGACCGCCCTGCGAGTGCAGGCACTGGTGCACACGCAACTCGACTTCACCGCAGATCTTGGCATCGGAGGTGAGGAACATGTCCAGCGTGACCTGGATCATGCCCTGCCCGGAATTCTCCACGGGCACCACGCCGAAATCGGCATGGCCCGCGGCGACTTCCTGGAACACTTCCTCGATGCTGCCCAGCGGCAGGCCATAAGCGGCGTGGCCGAAATGCTTGCGCACAGCCTGCTCGCTGAAAGTGCCTTCCGGGCCAAGGAAGCCGACTTTGAGCGGGTCTTCCTGCGCCAGGCAGGAGGACATAATTTCGCGGAACAACCGCACCATCTCGGCATCCGACAGCGGGCCGTGGTTGCGATCCACCACCATACGCAGCACATGGGCCTCGCGCTCGGGGCGGTAATAGTCGATGGCCGAAAGGCCTTCGCCTTTCACGCGAGCCACTTCCTGCGCCCAATTGGCGCGCTCAGAAATGAGTTCCTGGATGTGGCGATCGATGCTATCGATCCGTTCGCGCACCTGCGAAAGCGAGCTACCGGTCTGTCCCTGGTCGGTCTTGTCCTGATCGGTCATGGTCTGGCTGTCTGGGAGTAAAGATGTCCAAATGATTCCTGCATAGTGCCCGATTCGATTCCGAAAAGGACACCCTGCAGCGACTTAACCGTGTCGCGCGGCGAAATCCTTCATGAACCCGACCAGCGCTTCCACGGCCTCGACCGGCACGGCGTTGTAGAGCGAGGCGCGCATGCCGCCCAGCGCTTTGTGTCCCTTCAATCCAATCAACCCCGCTGCGTCGGACTCCTTCAGGAAATCCGCATCGAGCGCGCTGTCGTGCAGAGTGAAGGGCACATTCATGCGCGAGCGCGCCGGGACATCCACCGGGTTACGGTAGTAGCCGCTGGAGCCATCGATGGCCTGATAGAGCAGCTCCGCCTTGGTGCGGTTGCGTTCGGCCATCGCGGCAACGCCACCCTGCTCCTTCAGCCATTGGAAGGTCAGCCCAGCGAGATACCAGCCCCAGGTGTTGGGTGTGTTGAGCATGGAGTCGTTCGCCGCCTGCTCGGCATAGCGGAAGATCTTGGCCATCGGCCGCGAGGCGCGCTGCAGCAGATCGCGGCGGATCACCATCACGACCAGGCCCGACGGACCGATGTTCTTTTGCGCACCGGCATAGATCAGCCCGAAGCGGCTGACATCGAGCGGTTCGGACAGAATATTGGAAGAGAAATCCGCCACCAGCGGCACCTCGCCGACATCCGGAATATCGCGGTATTCCACGCCGTGGATCGTCTCGTTCGGCGTGTAGTGCACATAAGCGGCACCTGGATCGAGCTGCCACGATTCGCGCGGCGGCAGACGCAGGTACTGCTCGGCCTTGCTGCTGGCAGCAATGTTCACGCGCAGATACGGCGCCGCTTCATTGGCAGCCTTCTCGCCCCAATGACCGTTGACGATGTAATCGGCGCTATCGCCCTCACCCGCCAGGTTCATCGGAATCTGCGCAAAATGCTGGGTAGCGCCGCCCTGCAAGAACAGCACGGCATAGTCGTTCGGAATGCCCATCAGCTCGCGCAGATCGGCCTCGGCCTGCTGGGCCAGCGCGATAAACAGCTTGCCGCGATGGGACAGCTCCATTACGGAAGCACCGCTGCCATTCCAGTCCAGCAACTCGCGCTGTGCGCGTTCGAGCACCGCCGTGGGGATAGCGGCCGGTCCTGCACTGAAATTCCAAACCCTGCTCACAGACGACGCCTCTTGGGGGGTAATCCCAGCATTATGGCGCGGCGCAGCAACCCAAGGTCAACCGAGAAATGGTTGCCCTAGAAACGAACGAGCAAGATCAAAGCAATACCCAACGCAAGCACTGCGGCAGTGACGATCAACCACCACACTTCGCCGCGCGGGCCAGCGTCTTCTTCGGGCAAGTGTTCTGGTGCTGGCTCGGGCATCGTGATCTCAGGCTCCGGTTCCATGCCCGGTGCATCCAGTACAAAACGATGCATGGCGAGGCCTATCTGGTCACCGGGCTGCAGGGCAACCTGTTCCACAACGACGCCGTTGACGCGCAGCGGATAGCGCGCCGAGGCCTGCATCGTCTCGAGCCATAGCTGGCTGTCGCGCCATACCAGCCGCAGCGATGCGCTTTCACCCTGCGGCAGCTCCAGCGGGTAGCGCCCCAAAGACCCCAGCTCCAGCTTGTCCTGCAGAGGCAGTACGCGCCCCGATAGCGGTCCGGCCACGGCGCGCAACGCGACGATGCAACGCTCCAGTGGAGGCACGCTGATCGGCGCGCGCGCGGTGGGCTCATCGTCCGAGCGCAATAACATGCGGCAGTCGCCCACGCTCAGGATGTCGCCAGGACGCAGCAGGGCGCACTCGCGTACCGGACGCGCGTTTACGTAGATGCGATTGCCCTGGGGTAGCACCTGCAATACCCAACCGCGGCGATCCTGTTGGATGCGCAAATGATGGCTGCCCGCCTGATGGGCGGCGAGGACCAAATCGTTGTCAGGCGCACTGCCGATCCTCAGCAGAGGCTGCTCCCAGCGGAAATCCTCGCGGGCCGAATTGGAGAACTCGATACGCATCTGTGAACCAGTCAATAGACGGCGGGACTCTAACAGATGATGGGAACAGTCCGATAAAGATTGGCTTACTATCTACGGCTTTACCGCCTGGACTTCATCTCATGCCCAAGATCGACATCCGCCGCCCGCACCAGCTTTCCATCGCCGAGGCCCGCGCCGTGGTCGAAAAAGTGGCTGCACGCATGCATGAGAAGTTCGGTATGGAGGGGCATTGGCAGGGTGATACGCTGAGTTTCTCCCGGCCCGGAGTGAATGGCTCCATTGCGGTCAGCGGCGACGCCATCCAGGTCACGGCGGAGCTGGGCATGATGCTGGCCCCACTGAAGGGCATGGTCGAGCAGGAGATCCGGCGCAAGCTCGATGAGCACTTCAGCTGATGATTCTTTAACCATTCGAACTTCCGTGGCATAATCGACCGCTTAAGCGGCCATGACGGCTGCACACTCACCGACCGGAACGCATGGCCAAAGACGACGTCATCGAAATGGAAGGCACGGTCCAAGAGACCCTGCCCAACACCATGTTCCGCGTGCAGCTGGAAAACGGGCACGTGATCACCGCCCATATCTCCGGTCGCATGCGCAAGCATTACATCCGCATCCTCACCGGCGACAAGGTGAAGGTGGAGATGACTCCGTACGACCTGACCAAGGGTCGTATCACGTACCGCATGAAGTGATGCCCGTAGGAGCGCACCCTGTGCGCGAATAGCCTACGGAGCAGTATCACACCGGGATCGCGCACAAGGTGCGCTCCTACAAATACGAAAAGGCCGCGCTGTTAGCGCGGCCTTTTCGTTTGCCTGGCGATCGTGTCAGGAGACCACGGCCGGCAATTTTTCCGCTGCCTCGGTTTCTACCTTCAGCTCGCCGTCGAGCACGCTCAGCCTCACCTTGCCACCCTCCGACAGTTTGCCGAACAGCAGTTCGTCGGCCAGCGCGCGCTTTACCTTCTCCTGGATCACACGAGACATCGGGCGGGCGCCCATCTGCGGATCGAAGCCATGTTCGGCCAGCCAATGGCGGGCTTCGGCGTCCACATCCAGGCTGACGTGCTTCTCGGTCAGCTGCGACTCCAGTTCGATCAGGAACTTGTCGACCACACGCAGGATGTGTTCGAAATCCAGCGCGTTGAACTGGATCACCGCGTCAAGACGGTTGCGGAACTCCGGCGTGAAGGTGCGGCGAATCACTTCCATCGCATCCATCGAATGGTTCTGCTTGACGAAACCGATGCCGCGACGCGACGCCTGCTGCGCACCGGCATTGGTGGTCATCACCAGCACCACATTCTTGAAGTTCGCCTCGCGACCGTTGGTGTCGGTCAGCACGCCGCGATCCATCACCTGCAGCAGGATGTTGTACACATCCGGATGCGCCTTCTCGATTTCGTCCAACAACAGCACCGCATGCGGATGCTTAGTCACCGCCTCGGTCAACAGGCCGCCCTGATCGAAGCCCACGTAGCCCGGAGGTGCGCCGACCAGGCGGGAGACGGAGTGCGCTTCCATGTACTCGGACATGTCGAAGCGGATCATCTCTATGCCCAGCTGCATCGCCAGCTGACGGGTGACCTCAGTCTTGCCGACGCCAGTGGGGCCAGCCAGTAGGAAGCAGCCAATCGGCTTGGACGGATCGGCCAGCCCGGAACGCGCCATCTTGATCGAGGCCGACAGCGCCTCGATCGCCGCATCCTGGCCGAACACCACCATCTTCAGATTGCGCTCCAGGTTCCTCAGCACATCGCGGTCGGACGCAGAGACCTGCTTAGCCGGGATACGCGCCATCTTGGCGACGATGTATTCCACTTCCGGCACGTCGATCTTGCCGGTGCGCTGATCGACCGGCAGCAGGCGCTGGCGGGCGCCAGCCTCATCGATCACGTCGATGGCCTTGTCCGGAAGCAGACGGTCGGGAATGTGCTTGACCGACAGGTCTACCGCCGCCTTCAGCGACTCATTGGTGTAAACGACGTTGTGGTGTTCTTCGAAACGCGAGCGCAGGCCTTTGAGAATCTCGATGCTGTCGGCCACAGTCGGCTCGACCACGTCGATCTTCTGGAAGCGGCGGGCCAGCGCGCGGTCTTTTTCGAAGATGCCGCGGAATTCCTGGAAGGTGGTCGAACCGATGCAGCGCAACTCGCCGGAGGCCAGCATCGGCTTGATCAGGTTCGAGGCATCCATGGTGCCGCCCGAAGCCGAGCCCGCACCGATGATGGTGTGGATTTCATCGATGAACAGAATCGCGCCCGACTGCTTCTTCAGCTGGGAGATCACCGCTTTCAGGCGCTTCTCGAAATCACCACGGTACTTGGTGCCGGCCACCAGGGCGCCGAGGTCCAGCGACCAGATGGTGGAATTTTCCAGCACTTCCGGCACGTCGCCGTCGACAATGCGCTTGGCCAGACCTTCGGCCAGGGCTGTCTTGCCGACGCCAGCCTCACCAACGTAGAGCGGGTTGTTCTTGCGGCGGCGGCACAACACCTGGATGGTGCGTTCGATCTCGTCCTGCCGGCCGATCAACGGGTCGATCTTGCCTTCCAGCGCGAGCTCATTGAGGTTGCTGGCGTACTCGCTGAGCGGGTTGCCCTTGGGCTCGCCACCCTCTTCACCGTCGCGTTCGCTACTCGGCATGCTGGCAGACGGCTCATCGCCAATCTTGGCAATGCCGTGCGAGATGTAATTCACCACGTCGAGGCGGGTAATTTCCTGCTGGTGCAGGAAGTACACGGCATGCGAATCCTTCTCACCGAAAATCGCCACCAGCACATTGGCACCGGTGACCTCCTTACGGCCGGAGGACTGTACGTGGTAGACCGCCCGCTGCAATACGCGCTGGAAACCCAACGTGGGCTGGGTATCCCGCTCGTCGCCGTGCGGCAATACCGGCACGGTCTCGGCGATGATCTTTTCCAACTCGTGGGTCAGGCGCGGCAGGTCGACGCCGCAGGCGCGCAAGGCACCCAGGGCTGACTGGTTTTCGGTGAGCGCTAGCAGCAGATGCTCCACCGTCATGAATTCGTGGCGCTGCTCGCGGGCCTGCTTGTAGCACTGGCCGATGGTGACTTCGAGATCCTTGCTAAACATCCGGACCTTCTCCGCTTGAATGGCAGGGCGGCAAATGCCGCGATGACCACGAAATGGGGTCGCTCAGAGCTTTTCCATAGTGCACAACAACGGATGCTGATGAGCACGTGAATATTCGTTCACCTGAGTCACCTTGGTCTCGGCCACCTCCCTGGTAAACACGCCGCACACACCCTTGCCACGGGTATGTACATGAAGCATGACCTGTACCGCTTGTTCCTGGTCCAGGCTGAAGAAGCTGCGGAGCACTTCCACCACGAAATCCATCGGGGTGAAATCGTCGTTGATCAGGACCACCTGAAATAAGGGTGGGCGGGCGACCTCCGGACGGGAGGTTTCCAGCGCCAAGCCGTGTTCCTGACCTTGCTCGTGTTCGGGTTCGTGCGCCATGGTTTCTGGATGCTGGATCTTGGTGAGGAGTATACCGCTGGACATGGTGGAGAGCCTGTTTACGAACTCCACGTAGTCCGCGTCGAGATCGTAAACAGGGGCTGGGCTCCGTGCGCGGCCAATCCTCTCAGGTAATGGCACAATGACACCTTTTCCAGTGCCGCTGTCGGCGCCATATCAACGCCCATGAACGACACCAAGGCATCTCCCTCAACCGTCTGGTGCCCCCGTGTCACGGTGGCCTGCGTGGTTGCCGATGGCGACCGCTACCTGATGGTGGAAGAAGAAGTGAACGGCCGCATCGCCTATAACCAGCCGGCCGGCCATCTCGAGGACGGCGAAAGCCTCGCCAGCGCTGCCGTGCGCGAGACACTTGAGGAAACCGGCTGGACGGTCAGCCTCGAATACCTCGTCAGCGTGAACCAGTGGCGCAGCACCGAGCATGGCGAGAGCGTGCTGCGTTTCAGTTTCGCCGCCCGCGCCTTCAGCCACGACCCACAGCGCCCGCTGGACAAAGGCATTCGCCGCGCCTTGTGGCTGACCCGCGCGGAAATCGCCGCACTGGGCCATCAGGTGCGCACTCCGCTGGTACTGCAAAGCATCGATACATGGCTTACCGGACAGCGCGTACCGTTGTCCGTGCTCGGCAGTCTGCTGCCGGCGGACCGTTACCCGTGAAGGTGATGCTGGGCATCTCCGGCGGCGTGGATTCCTCGGTCGCCGCCCTCCTGCTGCAACGGGCCGGCCATCAGGTCGAGGGCCTGTTCATGCAGAACTGGGAAGAGGACGATCGTGACGGTCCTTGCACTGCCGACGCCGATCGCAAAGACGCCGTCGCCGTGTGCGGCCGACTGGATATTCCCTTCCACGCCCGCAACTTCGCCGCCGAGTACTGGGACGGCGTGTTCGAACACTTCCTCGCCGAATACCGCGCCGGCCGCACGCCCAATCCGGACGTGCTGTGCAATCGCGAAATCAAGTTCAAGACGTTCCTGGACGACGCGCGCGCCCTGGGCGCGGAGAAGATCGCCACCGGCCACTACGCCCGCGTCGATTTCAAAGACGGCCGTTACCGCCTGCTGCGCGCGGTCGACGCCGCCAAGGACCAGACCTATTTCCTGCACGCGCTGGGTCAGGAGCAACTCGCGGCCACCCTGTTTCCGGTGGGCGAGATCGAGAAGTCCCAAGTGCGCCGCATGGCGCTGGACGCCGCCCTGCCTACGCACGCCAAGAAGGATTCCACCGGAATCTGCTTTATTGGCGAACGCGACTTTCGCGAATTCCTCGGCCAGTACATCCCTGCCCGTCCCGGTGAAATGCGCACCCCCGAAGGCGAGCTGATCGGTCAGCACCAAGGTGTCATGTATTACACGCTGGGCCAGCGCAACGGCCTGGGCATTGGCGGGCGCCATGGCGCCAGCGGCGAGGCCTGGTACGTGGTGGGCAAAAATGTCGCGGCCAATGTGCTTTATGTCGCCCAGGGCGGCGAGAATCATTGGCTGTACTCGCACCGTCTGCGCGCCGAGATGCCACATTGGGTCGCCGGCGAAGCGCCGGGTACCGAATTTCGCTGCACCGCCAAGACCCGCTATCGCCAGCAGGACCAGAGCTGCACCGTGCGCCTTGTCGGCGACGGCATCGAGGTACTGTTCGAGGAGCCCCAGCGCGCCGTCACCCCTGGTCAGTCCGTGGTGTTTTACGACGGCGACGCCTGTCTGGGCGGCGCCGTGATCGCCTGCACCGATGCCCGCTACGGCGGCTGGAACGCCGCCCCTGACCCCGCAGAAGAGTCCGTCCAACGTGTTTGAAACCTTTGCCATGAATGAAGAGCGCGTGCTCGCCCTCGCCGGCCTGTTTCAGGCCACCGCCCTGGCGCAGCAGCTGGCAAACGAGGGGCGCTGCGACGAGGGCGCTTTCGAGGCCAGCCTGGGCAGCGTGTTTCGCATTGATGCGCCATCGGTGGTAGGCGTCTATGGCGATGTCGCTGGTGTACGGCTGGGTCTGCGCAATCTGATTTCCCAATTGGACGAAACCGGCCGCGACATGGCCATCACCCGCATGGCGGTAACGGTGATGCGTCTGGAGCGCAGCCTGGCTCGACATGGCTCGCTGCTCGGCGACCTGCAGCAAGGCATTGTGTCCGCACAGCGCCAGGTGGAGCACTTTGGCAAGGACTCGCCGCAGGTCATCAAGCGCCTGGCCGAGCTGTACGCATCCACCCTGTCTACACTCAAGCCGCGCGTGATGGTCACCGGCAATCCGCAACAGCTGCAGCAATCGAACGTGGTAGAAAAAGTGCGCACCAGCCTCCTCGCTGCCGTGCGCTCGGCCGTGCTGTGGCGTCAGGTCGGTGGTCGCCAGTGGCAGCTGCTGTTGTATCGGCGTCAATGCAGCATGTTGGCACGGGGGTTGTTGACGGGAGCCACCCTCGATAACGGCTAGATCGAGCCTTGCTGGAGGAGCCCACCCTGTGGGCGACCGGACATCTGGAACGCTTGCTCCGAAGGCCTGTCGCGCACAGGGTGCGCTCCTACAGCGGTTTCGATGTTTCGATTAGCTTGAGGCCCGGCCGCTGCTTAGCCAGCTTGCGCAGCAACTCGGCAAACGCCTGCAGGTCACCATGCCATGGAGAAGCTTCGCGCCAATAGAGCGCGATCTCCCGCCCCGGCGCCTGTCCCTTGATCTTTGCAAGCGCAATATCCGGCGTCGAAGCCAGACGATCGTGAGCCAGGGCGGGCACCAAGGCGTAGCCGCCACGCAAACCTACCAGCGCAGCCAGGCTTTCCAGGCTGACATCCTGCACATGGCCGCCACCTAGCACGTGATCGGCATGGCTCTCCGTCATCAGCGTCGCCTCTTTGGCGTCCAGTTGTTCCAGCGCCACGCTGCGGCGGCCGGCCAGAGGGTGATCGGCACGCAGCATCACTTCCCAGGGCTCGAAAAAAAGCGGTCGCATGGCGATACCGCTGACGGCGGGTGCCGGTGGAGCCAGCACTGCATCCAGCTCGCCCTCATGCAGACGACGTAGCAAACCGCGCGGTTTGCCCTCGGACAGGCTCAATGTCGCGGCCGGGAAATGCTGAGGGAACGGCGCGATCAGATGTGGCAGCAGATACGGCCCCAGCGTGGCCAGCACGCCGAGACGCAACTCACCACCGAAGGCCACTTCGCCAGCACGCGCCGCCTGTTGCAGATGCTCGGCGGCCACCAACACCGCATCGATCTGCTCCAGCAACCGTTGACCGCCAGCGGTGGGCACGATGCGCCGGCCGCCACGCTCGAACAAAGGTGTGCCCAGCGCCTGCTCCACCTTCTGCACCTGATGCGACAGACCGGACGGACTAATGTGCATGGCGCGGGCCGCGCTGTTGAAGCTGCCATGTCGCCGCACCGCCTGCACCAGGGTCAGGTCGCGCAGCGAGACTACCGATAAATGGGTCGAAATCATCCTGCCGCCTCGCTGCCCTGCCCCGTCGTGGAACCGGGCAAAGCATAAACGACGAAGCCCGGCACAGGGCCGGGCTTCGCGTTCAACTCACCAGATAGCTCAGGCTTCGACGGTATCGGCGACCTGCTTGAAGTCTTCGATCTGGTCGAAGTTCATGTACTGGTAGATCTTGTCGCCATTGGCATTGATCACGCCGATGTCGGTCATGTACTCCGCCTTGGTCGGGATGCGGCCCAGACGCGAGCAGATCGCGGCCAGCTCGGCCGAACCCAGGTACACGTTGGAGTTCTTGCCCAGACGGTTCGGGAAGTTGCGGGTGGAAGTGGAGAACACCGTGGCACCCTCGCGCACCTGTGCCTGGTTGCCCATGCACAGCGAGCAACCCGGCATTTCCATGCGCGCGCCGGCCGTGCCGAGCACGCCGTAGTGGCCTTCCTCAGTCAGCTGCTTCTGGTCCATCTTGGTCGGCGGGGCCACCCACAACTTGGTCGGGATGTCGCGCTTACCTTCCAGCAGCTTCGACGCTGCCCGGAAATGACCAATATTCGTCATGCACGAACCGATGAACACCTCATCGATGGTCGCACCGGCCACGTCGGTCAGGGTCTTCACGTCGTCCGGGTCGTTCGGGCACGCCACGATCGGCTCGTGCACGTCGGCCAGATCAATCTCGATCACGGCGGCGTACTCGGCATCCGCATCGCGCTCCATCAGCTGCGGGTTGGCCAGCCAGGCTTCCATCGCCTTGATGCGACGATGCAGGCTGCGGGCGTCCTGGTAACCCTGGGCAATCATGTACTTGAGCAAGGTGATGTTCGAGTTGAGGTACTCGATGATCGGTTCCTTGTTGAGGTGCACGGTGCAACCGGCGGCCGAACGCTCAGCCGAGGCGTCGGATAGCTCGAACGCCTGCTCCACCTTCAGGTTCGGCAGACCTTCGATTTCCAGGATGCGGCCGGAGAAGATGTTCTTTTTGCCTTGCTTGGCGACGGTGAGCAGGTCCTGCTTGATCGCGTAGAGCGGGATCGCATTGACCAGGTCGCGCAGCGTCACGCCCGGCTGCAACTCGCCCTTGAATCGCACCAGCACCGACTCCGGCATATCCAGCGGCATCACGCCGGTAGCCGCCGCGAAGGCGACCAGGCCTGAGCCGGCCGGGAACGAAATACCGATCGGGAAACGCGTGTGGCTGTCGCCGCCGGTGCCGACGGTATCCGGCAGCAGCATGCGGTTGAGCCAGGAATGGATCACGCCATCACCCGGACGCAGGCTGATGCCACCGCGGGTGGAGATGAAGGCCGGCAGCTCGTGGTGGGTCTTGACGTCGACCGGCTTCGGATACGCCGCGGTGTGGCAGAACGACTGCATCACCAGGTCAGCCGAGAAGCCCAGGCAGGCCAGGTCTTTCAGTTCGTCGCGGGTCATCGGGCCGGTGGTGTCTTGCGAACCCACCGAGGTCATCTTCGGCTCGCAATAGGTGCCAGGACGCACGCCCTGGCCTTCCGCCAAGCCACAGGCGCGGCCAACCATCTTCTGCGCCAGAGTGAAGCCCTTGCCAGTGTCGACCGGGTTCTGCGGCAGGCGGAACAGGTTCGACGCCGGCAGGCCCAGCGCCTCGCGCGCCTTCGCGGTCAGGCCGCGGCCGATGATCAGCGGAATGCGGCCACCGGCGCGCACTTCGTCGAACAGCACGTCGGACTTCACCTGGAACTCGGCGATCACTTCGCCGTTCTTCAGCGCCTTGCCATCATAAGGACGCAGCTCGACCACATCGCCCATCTCCATCTTGGAGACGTCGAGTTCGATCGGCAGCGCGCCGGCATCTTCCATGGTGTTGTAGAAGATCGGAGCGATCTTGCTGCCCAGGCACACGCCGCCGAAGCGCTTGTTGGGGATGAACGGGATGTCCTCACCGGTCCACCACAGCACCGAGTTGGTCGCCGACTTGCGGCTGGAACCCGTGCCGACCACGTCGCCGACATAGGCCACTAGATGGCCCTTGTTCTTGAGATCGAGGATCTGCTGGATCGGACCGCGCTTGCCGTCTTCTTCCGGCTGGAACGGCGCGCCGTCGCGCTTGTTCTTCAGCATCGCCAGCGCGTGCATCGGGATGTCCGGACGCGTGGTGGCGTCGGGCGCCGGCGACAAGTCGTCGGTGTTGGTCTCGCCCGGCACCTTGAACACGGTGATGGTCAGGCTCTGCGGCACTTCCGGACGGCTGGTGAACCACTCGGCGTCGGCCCAGCTCTGCAGCACGGACTTGGCGTTGGCATTACCCTTGTCGGCCTTGTCCTTGACGTCGTGGAAGGCGTCGAACATCAGCAGGGTTTTCTTCAGCGCCTCGGCGGCGATGCCGCTGACCTGCGCGTCGTCCAGCAGCTCGACCAGCGGATGGATGTTGTAGCCGCCCAGCATGGTGCCCAGCAGCTCGGTGGCCTTCTCGCGGCTGATCAGCGCGCACTTCTCGGTGCCGAATGCCACGGCGGCCAGGTACGAAGCCTTGACCTTGGCGGCATCGTCCACGCCGGCCGGCACGCGATGAGTGATCAGGTCAACCAGGAATGCCTCTTCGCCTGCGGGCGGATTCTTCAGCAGCTCGATCAGGTCGGCGGTCTGCTGGGCCGACAACGGCAGCGCGGGGATTCCCAGCGCGGCGCGCTCGGCGACGTGTTGGCGATAGGCGTTGAGCATGTGATTCGTCCTGTGAATGGCGAAAGGGGCGGCGGTCGCCTGAGTGCGAACAAGGGCAAAGACCTTGTCCTCATGCCGTTTTTGGCGACATTTCAGCCGCTTATTTTGCCAGCCGCACAGCAAGTGCCGCAACGCAAGACGATGTTTCCGGCTGCGTTCGAAATCTTGCAATGACCGAAGGCCGGAATAGCCATACAGGTAGCTTGCACGCTCCGCCGTTTGCCCCAAACTGCACAGCATCCCCAAACGGAAGACGGGCCTCCTTGTAATTCTTCTCACGTTCGCTGCTCTAGGATTCCCCTGCTACGCCTCGTGCGTCCGCCAGACTCAAAGCAACAGGAGTTAGTCCCATGCTGGATTCATTCGCCACCCGCGACACCCTCAAGGTCAACGGCAGCTCGTATCAGATCGCCAGCCTCGCCAAGCTCGGTCAGCGCTTCGACCTCAAGCAACTCCCCTATTCGATGAAGATCCTGCTGGAGAACCTGTTGCGCCATGAGGATGGCGTCAACGTCACCTCGAAAGAAATCGAGGCGGTGGCCAAATGGGATCCCAAGGCCGAGCCGGATACCGAGATCGCCTTCATGCCGGCCCGCGTGGTGTTGCAGGATTTCACCGGCGTGCCATGCGTGGTCGACCTGGCCGCGATGCGCGATGCGGTGGTGAAGCTGGGCGGCGATGCCAACCAGATCAATCCGCTGGCACCCGCCGAGCTGGTGATCGATCACTCCGTGCAGGTCGACGTATTCGGTTCCGAATCGGCGCTGGAGAAGAACGTCGAGATCGAATTTCAGCGCAATCAGGAGCGTTACTCCTTCCTGCGCTGGGGCCAGAAGGCCTTCAATAATTTCAAAGTGGTGCCGCCGCGCACCGGCATCGTGCACCAGGTGAACCTGGAGCATCTGGCTCGTGTGGTGTTCACCGCGGACAAGGACGGCGAGAGCTGGGCCTATCCGGACACCGTGTTCGGCACCGATTCCCACACCACGATGATCAACGGCATCGGCGTGCTGGGCTGGGGCGTGGGCGGTATCGAGGCTGAGGCCGCGATGCTCGGCCAGCCGTCGTCGATGCTGATTCCGCAGGTGGTGGGCTTCAAGCTCACCGGCAAGCTGTCGGAAGGCGTCACCGCCACCGACCTCGTGCTCACCGTCACTCAGATGCTGCGCAAGCTCGGTGTGGTGGGCAAGTTCGTCGAGTTCTTCGGCGACGGGCTCAAGCATCTGCCTCTGGCCGACCGCGCCACCATCGCCAACATGGCACCGGAATATGGCGCGACCTGCGGCATCTTCCCGGTCGACCAGGAAGCGTTGAACTACATGCACTTGTCGGGCCGCAGCGCTGACCAGATCGAGCTGGTCAAAGCCTACGCCCAGGCCCAGGGCCTGTGGCACGACGAGAACACCCCGCACGCCCAGTTCACCACCACGCTGGAACTGAACCTGGCCGACGTGAAGCCATCGCTGGCCGGGCCGAAGCGCCCGCAGGACCGCGTGCTGTTGGAAGGCGTGCAGCAAAGCTTCCGTGACGCCGTGGGCCCGCTGACCGCCAACCGCAAGTCGAAGAACGGCGATACCGCCAACTTCGCCAACGAAGGTGGCGCCACCGCCGTGGGCAACCCGGCGAATGCGATCACCGAGAACGGCGTGCTGGTGGAAAGGAACGGGCACAGCTTCAAGCTCGGCGATGGCGCCGTGGTGATCGCCGCGATCACCTCCTGCACCAACACCTCCAATCCGGCGGTGATGCTCGGTGCCGGCCTGCTGGCCAAGAAAGCCGCGGCCAAGGGCCTGACCGCCAAGCCGTGGGTGAAGCCCTCGCTCGGCCCGGGCTCGCTGGTGGTCACCGACTACCTCGAGAAAACCGGCCTGCTGAAGGAGCTGGAGAAGGTCGGCTTCTACGTGGTCGGTTATGGCTGCACGACGTGTATCGGTAACTCCGGCCCGTTGCCAGTCGAGATCAGCCACGGTATCGCCGAGGGCGACCTTGCCGTGGCCTCGGTGCTGTCGGGCAACCGCAACTTCGAAGGCCGCGTGCATCCGGAAGTGAAGATGAACTACCTGGCTTCGCCACCGCTGGTGGTTGCCTACGCGCTGGCCGGCACGCTGGACATCGACCTGACCAAGGACGCGCTCGGCACGGGCAACGACGGCAAACCGGTGTACCTCAAGGACATCTGGCCGACCAACAAAGAGATCTCCGACACCATCGCCGGTGCGATCAACCCGGCCATGTTCGAGAAGAACTACGCCGACGTGTTCAAGGGCGATAGCCGCTGGAACAACATCGCTTCGCCGGACGGCGCGCTGTTCAAGTGGGACGACTCCACTTACATCAAGAATCCGCCGTACTTCGACGACATGAGCAAGGAAGCGGGCAGCATCGAGGACATCCACGGTGCACGCGTGCTGGGCCTGTTCGGCGATTCGATCACCACCGACCACATCTCGCCGGCCGGCTCGATCAAGCGGGACAGCCCCGCGGGCCGCTTCCTGATCGGCAAGGGCGTGGACCCGAAAGACTTCAACTCCTACGGCTCGCGTCGCGGCAACGACGACGTGATGGTGCGCGGCACGTTTGCCAATATCCGCATCAAGAACCTGATGCTCAGCGGCGTCGAGGGCGGTTACACCTTGCATGTACCGAGCGGCGAGCAGCTGGCGATCTACGACGCCGCCATGAAGTACAAGGCGGAGAAGACCCCGCTGGTGGTGCTGGCCGGCAAGGAATACGGCACCGGTTCCTCGCGCGACTGGGCGGCGAAGGGCACCTTGCTGCTGGGTGTGAAGGCGGTGATTGCCGAGAGCTTCGAGCGCATCCACCGCTCCAATCTGGTCGGCATGGGCGTCTTGCCCTGCCAGTTCCACGACGGCCAGAACGCGCAGTCGCTGGGCCTGACCGGCAAAGAGACGTTCGACATCACTGGCCTGAACGGCGGCGAGTCGAAGGAAGCCAAAGTGGTCGCAACCTCCGCGGATGGCAGCAAGAAGGAGTTCACGGTGAAGGTATTGCTGCTGACGCCGAAGGAGCGCGAGTTCTTCCGTCACGGCGGCATCCTGCAGTACGTGCTGCGCCAGCTGGCTAGCAAGAAGGCGGCTTGATCGAGACAGGCAAGACGAAAACGCCGCCCCAGGGCGGCGTTTTCGTCAGCACGGGATGCTCTTTGTAGGAGCGCACCCTGTGCGCGTCAACCCTACGAAGCGATGACATCAGGTGTTTTTCACTCCGGCCATCCATGGCCCTCGCCCTTCGGGCGGCTTCGCCGTGCAAACAGGCAGTCCTGCCGGTTTGTCGCGCACTGGGTGCGCTCCAGCAAGCGTCTTACAGCTGTTGCGTCCAGGTTGCCGTATAGCAATGCCAGTCGCGCCCTTCCCTGCGCCAGCCGGTTTCGACCTTGAACACACCCAGCTCGGCCGGGAACAACTTGCCGCCGCTGCCCAGCGTCACGGTGAAGCGCGCCACGTAGCGATCGCCGCGCGGCTCGACGTCTACCGGCCCCATCACCACATGCACGGTTTCGCCGCGCAGCTTTGCCAAACGCAGCAGATTGCCGAAGTCCTTGCGGCTCATCATGCCGCCGTTGCCGTCGAAGTCGTCGGTCAGCGGATCAGTAAGTGCCCCCGCATCCGCTTGCCCCGCAGCCTGGGCAGCTGCGTCGATCGCCTGCCGGATGCGCACTTCGTCGGGCACACGGTGGCAACCGGAAAACGCCAGCACGACACCGACGGCAAGCGTCAGAAAAAGAACGATTTGCTTCATTCGGGGCATACAAGAACCTCGTTGCAGCGCGGCTTGCTGCTGTACGCGAGCGTATGCTCCAATGCCGCGTCATTATGATGCCCCATGCGCACGCAAGCCGCGACGCGCGGCTGTCGATACAGGAGCTTAGGATCAAACATGAGCAACGAGCGTCCGTGGCTGGCCCACTATCCGGATGGCGTACCCCCGCAGATCGACATCAACGCCTACGCCTCCGTTGCCGCGGTGCTGGAAGAATCCTTTGAGCGCTATCGTGATCGCCCGGGCTTCGCCAATTTCGGCAAGCAACTCAGCTACGGCCAGGTCGATGAACTGAGCCGCCAGTTTGCTGGCTACCTCACCGGCGTACTCCAACTCGCCAAGGGCGATCGCATCGCGATCATGATGCCCAACGTGCTGCAGTATCCGATCGCCCTGTTCGGCGCGCTGCGCGCCGGCCTGGTGGTGGTCAACACCAACCCGATGTACACCGCGCGCGAGCTCAAGCATCAGCTGGAAGATGCCGGCGCCAAAGCCATCGTGGTGCTGGACAATTTCGCGGCCACACTGCAACAGGTCGTGGCCGAGACCGAGGTGAAGCACATCATCACTACCGGCATCGGCGACATGCTGGGCTTCCCCAAGGGTGCATTGATCAACTTCGTGCTCAAGCACGTCAAGAAGATGGTGCCGGCCTTCAACCTGCCGCATGCAGTGAGCTTCCGCGACGCACTGGCGCAAGGTGCCCCGCATCCGTTGCCGAAGGTGACGCTGACGCACGATGACGTCGCCTTCCTGCAGTACACCGGCGGCACGACCGGCGTGGCCAAGGGTGCCATGCTCACGCACGGCAACATGGTGGCGAACATGCTGCAAGCCGGCGCGTGGGTCGGCACCAACGTCAAGCCCGGCGAAGAGGTGATCATCACCGCGCTGCCGCTGTATCACATCTTCTCGCTCACGGCGAACGGCCTGGTGTTCATGCGCCTGGGCGGGTTGAACTGGATGATCACCAACCCGCGCGACATGCCCGGTTTCGTGAAAGAGCTGAAGAAATCGAAGTTCACCGCACTCACCGGCGTCAACACGCTGTTCAACGGCCTGCTCAATACGCCAGGTTTTGCGGAGGTGGATTTCTCGCGCCTGCATCTCACCCTCGGTGGCGGCATGGCCGTGCAACGTGCGGTGGCGGAGCGCTGGAAGAAGGTCACCGGTATCGCGCTAGCCGAAGCGTACGGCCTTACCGAGACATCGCCCGCGGTATGCATCAATCCATTGGATCTGAAGGACTACAACAGCTCGATCGGCCTGCCCGTACCTTCCACCGACGTGGCGATCTGGTCCGAAGACGGCCAGCCGCTGCCGATGGGCGAAGCGGGTGAGTTGATGGTCCGCGGCCCGCAGGTGATGAAGGGTTACTGGCAGCGCCCGGACGAAACCACCAAGGTGCTCGGCGCGGATGGCTGGCTGCACACCGGCGACATCGCCAGGATGGATGAGAACGGCTATTTCTACATCGTCGACCGCAAGAAGGACATGATCCTGGTGTCCGGCTTCAACGTGTATCCGAACGAAGTCGAGGACATTGTGATGACGCACCCTGGCGTGGCCGAAGTGGCTGCGGTCGGCGTGCCGGACGAGCATTCGGGCGAAGTGGTGAAACTGTTCGTGGTGCGCAAGGACCCGAACCTCACCGTCGAAGCGCTCAAGGAGTTCTGCCGCGAAAATCTCACCGGCTACAAACGTCCCAAGATCATCGAGTTCCGCGACGCGCTACCCAAGAGCAACGTGGGCAAGATCCTTCGCCGCGAATTGCGCGACGAGAAGAAATCTGCGGCGACCTCAGCCTGATCCTACGAGCCTGATCCCACAGGCCTGTTCCCAAGAGCCTGTTCACATAAGCCAGCCCGCTCCGGGACAGTGAACAGGCTCGGTACTCCATGCGCAACGCTGCATCGCGGATGCGCAACGCGGCCGCCGCGACGAATCACTCGTCGTGCCACATCTCCAGGATGTCGGCGTAGCCGCCAAGCAGATTCCACAACGGGACCTGCTTGTCCTCCGGAATACGTGTGTAGGCAAAACCGATGTGGCGATCGGATACCCGCGCCACCTGAGCCTCAAGGTGAATATGCAGGTCATGACCGAAGATCATGTCCAGCATCCAGCTCTGGCCCACTTCGCCCTGCCAGCCCAGCGGACGCCGCAACAAAGCGCCGGTAGCGGAGATGTCCACCAACTCCGTGGGCTGCGACTGGCTACCGCGGCTCATGAGCACGGTGGTCTCGATCCGCATACGCGCCGGGCGCAGTTGTTCGGGATCCGAACTGCCCTTGTTTTTGCCGTCGGCTTTCGTCATGCCACTCCTCCCGTTGCACTGCGATCCGCCAGTGCCCGCCCACCTTGCCCCGTAGCCTGCATTACGGCCACCCCCAAGGCTTCAATCCTGCTTACGCGTACGCAAAATCCCCGCGCGCACCAGGCTACCCGTACCAAAGCGCAGATTGATCCGGTCCTGCACCTGATCCGTCGCGACACCTTTCGAATCGACAGCGAACATATCCTCTTGTGGCCGCGTGCCGAAACCCGACAGGCTCACACCGAGCAGGCGCAGGCGCGGTCTCGACTGCGTCTGCCACCAGAGGCTAAGCAAGCGGCGTGCCACCTCGTAAATCTCGGTAACCGATGCGCTGGGAGCCCCCAATTGGGCTTGGCGCGTGTACGTGACAAACGGTGGCTCGCGCAGCTTCACCGTCACGGTGATGCCGCGTAAATCCCTTGCCCGGGCGCGTGCCGCGACGCGCTCGCATTGGCGCAACAGCCAGGATTCGGCCAGTACCCGCTGCTCCAGGTCGGTATCGAAGGTATGTTCAGCCCCGATGGACTGTTCGGCCCGCACGGGCTCTACCGCGCGCTCGTCTTCCCCACGCGCAAGCGCCTGCAACATGGCCGCCTGACGTCCGAGCGCACGGGTCAGACGCGCCGGGTCACATGCTGCCAATTCACCGATAGTGCGTATGCCATGACGATGCAGCGCCTGCTCGGTCACCTTGCCTACGGTCCACAGGCGCCCCACCGGCAACGGGGCCAGCCGGGTGGCCGCTTCGCCAGCCCGTAGGCGCAAAAAACCATCCGGCTTGGAGATCTCGCTGGCCAGCTTTGCCAATAGCTTGTTGGGCCCCATGCCGACCGAGGCGATCAGGCCCGTGCGTTCGTGAATGGCCTGCTTGATCCAGCGGCCGATCTCCTCGACCGTCCCCAACAGCCGCAAACTGGCGCTGACATCGAGAAAAGCCTCGTCCAGCGATAAGCCTTCGACCTGGGGCGTCACCTGGTGAAACACTTCGAACACCTGCTCCGACAGCGCCTCGTAGCGGGCCGGGCGCGGCACCAGGTAGATCCCTTCCGGGCAAAGCCGCCGGGCCTGAACCGTCGGCATCGCCGAGCGCACGCCATAACGGCGCGCCTCATAGCTGCAGGTGGAGACCACGCCTCGTGGACCCAGGCCACCCACGATCACCGCTTTGCCACGCAGTTCGGGCCGGTCGAGCTGCTCCACCGCCGCGTAGAAGGCGTCCATATCGACGTGGATGATCGAGCGTTCAGCGGCGGGCATGCCCCGCTATTTTGCCTGTGAGACCCCATAGCTGTGTACCAGGGATGCTCTGATCCATTCTGCGCAAGCGGCATAGACGCAGAATGGGTCAGAGCATCCCTAGACTTGACGCTGCCCAGCCGCTAATCTTGGCAACGCGTGGGTCAGAGGGTGCACGCCTGCCGGTCTAGTCCCGACAGCCAAAGCACCCGCCCGATGCACTCAGCAGACCTCTTGAACAGCTCGTGACGCAGCTATCACGTGTTTCGGGTTGTGCCTTTATCGCGACCCTGGTTCGGATTGAGGCGGCCGGATCGAGGCGCACAAGGGTCACTCACGGCCAACCTGATCGAAACCGCCCTGGCACGGTTTTATCAAGGGGTACCGCGACGGTGGCGCCTACTGCGCCTCGGCTAGGCATCGTGCGATGAGTTTCACGGGTGTTCGCCAGATGGCCACCACCCGAGTGGGGACATTCCTGAGCGAATGCCGGTGGAACCTAACGGTTCCGAACGTGTTGAACGCACTGCAAGCCGTCATGGACGGCCCAACGACATGTATTGATGAGCACTGAGCCAGTCGAGCCTCAGCCGGTCACAGCACCGCAGGACGCATTTGCGTCGGTACCGCAACAGCAGGAAATGCCGCTGGCCATCGTGCGCGGCGAACCGATGTTGCAGATGCCGCAAGACCTGTATATCCCCCCGGATGCGCTGGAAGTCATCCTGGAGGCGTTCGAAGGGCCGTTAGATCTTCTGCTCTACCTGATCCGCCGGCAGAACCTGGACATTCTCGATATTCCGATTGCCGAGATCACCCGGCAATACATGACCTATATCGACATGATGCGCGACGTGATGCGCTTGGAGCTGGCCGCCGAATACCTGCTGATGGCGGCCATCCTGGCGGAGATCAAATCGCGCCTGCTGCTGCCTCGCCCGCCTGCGGAAGAAGGCATCGAGGAAGACCCCCGCGCCGAACTGGTACGCAGATTGCAGGAGTACGAACGCTTCAAGAAGGCGGCGGAAGACATCGAAGCCCTGCCCCGCATGGAACGCGACACGGTGGCCGTACACGCCGATACCGGCGAGCGCACGGTCATCAAGCTGCCGCCGCCGCTGGATCTGAAGGAGCTGTTGCTGGCGCTCAAGGATGTGATGCACCGCGCCGAACTGTTCGGACATCACGCCATCAAGCGCGAGGCGCTCAGTGTGCGCCAGCGCATGGGCGAACTGCTGAGCAAGCTCGACGACAGCACCTTCCACCGCTTCGAGACGCTGTTCGACGTCACGGAAGGCCGGCTCGGCGTGGTGGTGACCTTTCTGGCCATGCTGGAGTTGGCCAAGGAAATGCTTGTGGAAATCGTGCAGGAGGAGCCGCTGGCTCCGATCTACGTGAAGGCAAAAATCTCGCACGCCGAAGAAATTCTCGAAGAGGCCGCCCCCGAACGGGCCTCCGCCGCCGACTGAGTCGGTACCTGAAAGCATCCGCATCCGATCAAGGCCATGCAGATCGAGCAACTCAAAAACATTATCGAAGCGGCATTGCTCGCCGCCAGCCAGCCGATGAACGTGCAGCAGCTGGGCGACCTGTTCAGCGAGGAAGACGAAGTCGACCGCGAGCAGATCGCCAAAGCGCTGGAAGCGCTGGCCGAGGATTGCACCGGTCGCGGCGTGGAGCTGCGCGAAGTGGCCTCCGGCTTCCGCTACCAGGTGCGCCAGGACGTGCACCCGTGGATCTCGCGGATGTGGACCGAAAAGCCCAGCCGCTACTCCCGCGCCTTGCTGGAAACGCTCTCGCTGATCGCCTACCGCCAGCCGATCACCCGGCCGGAAATCGAACAGATCCGCGGCGTGGTAGTGTCCTCCAACATCGTCAAGACGCTGGAAGAGCGCGAATGGATCCGCGTGGTGGGCCACCGCGACGTGCCCGGCAAACCGGCGCTGTTCGGCACCACCCGCGCCTTCCTTGACTACTTCAACCTGAAGTCGCTGGACGAATTGCCACCGCTTTCCGAAATCCGCGACATGGAAGATCCGCAACTGCGTTTCGTCGAGGAACCGATGCCGGTACGCGTCGTCCGCGACCTGCCGATCGATCCCGACGAGGAACTCGAAAGCACTGAAGACAGTGGCGCGGAAGCCACACCAAAAGAAGCCCCGCACGAAACCCCGAACGAAGACACCGACGACATCGAATTCAACGTCGCCGGCCAGGAACATCACACTGAAACCGCCATCGAAGACGAGGCTCACGCCCCGCTCGAACCGGTCACCGAGTACACGCAGACGGCCGCGACCGACACTGCGCCTTCCGAACCCGGCGAGGCCACGCCTGCCGAGACCCATACCGTCACTGCCGCCGAGGCAGGGAACCCCGCGGACGCCGACCACGGCGACGCCACGAAAGATACCGAGGAGTACCGCGCATGAATGCGCCGCAAAAATCCGTTTTGACCCTTAAGCGCGAATCGCGCACCGACGCCACCACGCCCGCCCTGGAAGAGCGCCTGCATAAAGTACTGGCCAATGCCGGACTCGGCTCGCGCCGCATGCTCGAACAGCGCATCCAGGCCGGCGATGTCGAAGTGAATGGTGCCGCCGCCGGCATTGGCGCGAGCGTGCACGCAGGTGACCGCGTGGTGCTGGACGGCAAGCAGTTCGTCGTCGCCACCGACAACCGCGACGAAACCGAAGTGCTGGTCTATCACAAGCCCGAAGGCGTGATGACCACTCGCGACGATCCCGAAGGCCGTCCCACCGTGTTCGAACAGCTACCGCGACTGAAGGGCGCGCGCTGGGTCGCCGTGGGCCGCCTCGACATCAACACCACCGGCCTGCTGCTACTCACCACCGATGGCGAGCTGGCCAACGCACTGATGCATCCGCGCAGCGGCCTTGAGCGCGAGTACCTCTGCCGCGTGCACGGCGAAGTGCCGGACGAAATCATCGAGAAGCTGAAAGCCGGGGTGGAGCTGGAAGATGGCCCTGCCCGCTTCGACGAAATCGCCGTGATCAGCCGCGGCGGCAGCCACAGCTGGTTCCGTGTGGTGATCCGTGAAGGCCGCAACCGCGAAGTGCGCCGCTTGTGGGATTCGCAGGGCTTCCTGGTCAGCCGCCTCAAGCGCATCCGCTACGGCAGCGTGGAACTGCCGCGCGCACTGCGCCGCGGCGACTGCGAAGCCTTGGGCGAGGAAGCCGTCAAGCAGCTGCGCCAGGTCAGCGGTCTGGGCGCACCGCAGCCGGTGCTCACCTTGAGTCCCGTGCTGCACCAGCGCCGCGCCACCCGCAATGTCACCGAATACCGTCCGGAGCGCGGCACCGGCACCGCATGGAGCAGCGCCCATCACGACGAGGCCCGCGAACTGCGCGCCTTCGACCGCATCCGCGAAGAACCCGTACGCGGCAAGCAGCAGCGCCGCCATCCGGGCAAGGAAGTGAACGGCAACGTGGCTCGCCCCGAGCGCGGCCCCCAAGCTGGCGCCGGTCGCCGCAAAACGGGCGGCAAGCGCGGCGTGGCCCCTGGTCAGGAGCTGCCGTCGGTTCGCACCTGGTTTGCCGGTGAAAGCCGTGAAGGCGGTCGCGAAGGTGGCCGCGGCGGCTACGGTGGTGGCCAGGCAGGCGGCGGTGGTTACGCCGGTGGCGGCAACAATCGTCGTACCGGTGGCGCCGGCAAGCCGGCCGGTGCGCGTACCGGCGAAGGTCGCAGCGGCAGCCCCTACACTGGTTTTGGCGGTGGCAATCGCGGCCCCGGTGGCGGCAACCGTGGTCCGGCAGGTGCGGCTGGCGGCGGTAACCGCGGTCCGGCAGGCGCTGCTGGCGGCGGTAGCCGTGGCCAGGCAGGCGCTGCTGGCGCCGGTCGTCCAGGCCAAGGCCAGGGTGGCCGTCCTCAGTCACGTGGTGGTAATCGCCCGCAAGGCCATGGCGGCGGCGGTGGCCGTCCGCATGGTGGTGGCGGTAGTGGCGGTGGTCGCCCGCACGGCGGTGGCGGTGGTGGACGTGGCGGCAATCGCGGCGGCAGCGGCAATCGTTGAGCGCTGACGCAGCCCCATGACCGACGTCCGCATCTACCACAACAACCGCTGCTCCAAGTCGCGCGCCACCTTGGCCCTGCTGCAGGAGCGCGGTTGCGCATGCGAGGTGATCAACTACCTCGACACGCCGCCCAGCGCAGAGGAGCTCAACCAGCTCCTCGATCAGCTCGGCATGACCCCGCGCGAGCTGATCCGCAAGGGTGAATCCGAGTACACCGAACTTGGATTGGACGATCCCACGCTAAGTGACACCGCATTGATCGAAGCGATGGCTACGCATCCGCGCTTGATCGAGCGCCCGATCGTCGTCGTTAACGGCAAAGCCGCGCTGGGCCGTCCGCCCGAAGCCGTCCTCGACATTCTTTGAACGCACGAACAAAGGCCGCCCGAAAGGCGGCCTTTGCGTATCTGTAGGAGCCCACCCTGTGGGCGACCAGGGCGGCGGTTCATTCGTCGGAAGCCTGTCGCGCACAGGGTGCGCTCCTACAGGGATTGCGGGCGGGCGCTTAGTCCAGGCGCAACGAAAACTCGTCCGCGTCCATCCAAGCGGGAAAGCGTTCGCGATGTGCAAGCAGCGGCGCGGGATCGAGCGTCACCGTCACCACTTGTTCCTGCGAACCCAGTTCCAGCAGCGGCTCGCCGATCGGATCAAGCACTGCGCTATCACCCGCATAGGGATGATCGTTGCCATCCACGCCCACGCGATTGACGCCGACCACGTAGCTCAGGTTTTCGATCGCACGCGCACGCAGCAGTGTGCGCCACGGCTGCCGACGCGGCGCCGGCCAATTGGCGACGAACAAGGCGAGGTCGTATTCCATACCGCCCGCGGCACTTTCCAGGCGACGATTGCGTAGCCACACCGGGAAGCGCAGGTCGTAGCAGACCTGCGGCAGAATCCGCCATCCCTTCAACTCGACGATGAGCCGTTCGCTGCCGCCGCCATAGCGTGTGTGCTCGCCGGCCATGCGGAACAGATGTCGCTTATCGTATTGCGCATAGCTGCCATCGGGCCGCACCCATAGCAGGCGGTTGTATACCGTGTCGCCCTCGCGAATCGCGAGACTGCCACAGATCACCGCATTCACTTCGCCCGCCAGCGCGCGCAGCCATGCCACGCCTTCGCCATCCATGGTTTCGGCGCTGGCGCGCGTGTCGTTGCTGAAGCCGGAAAGGAACGTCTCCGGCAACACGATCAGATCGCTCTGGCCGGCCACGCTACGTGCCAGCGCCCCGTAGTATTCGCGATTGGCCGGCGCATCGTGCCAGCGCGTGGCACCTTGCACCAAGCTCACTCTCAGAGTTTGCATAGACGCTCCGCCGCAGCCTCCATCGTGGCATCGCTCTTGGCGAAGCACAGGCGCACCAGTCGCGTATCGGGCGCGGTCTCATAGAACGGCGCCAACGGGATCGCTGCCACGCCGCCCTCTTTCACCAGCCACTCGCAGAAGGCCACGTCCGGCTCGTCGCGAATCGCCGAGTAATCGACCAACTGGAAGTAACCGCCCGGCACATCGAGCAATTTCAGTCGCGACGGCTTGAGCAGCGCGCGGAAGCGGTCGCGCTTTTCCTGGTAGAACGCCGGAAGCTCCAGATAGTGTTCCGGCGTGCTGACCATGAATTCCGCGAACGCGAGCTGCGCCGGATGGAAGGTGCAGAACGTGAGGTATTGGTGCACCTTGCGGAACTCCGCCGACAACGCCTTCGGCGCCACGGCATAACCGAGTTTCCAGCCAGTGCAGTGATAAGTCTTGCCGAACGAGGACACCACGATGCTGCGCTCGGCCAGCTCGGCATGGCGCAACACGCTCTGGTGGTGCGCGCCGTCGAACACGATGTGTTCGTACACTTCATCGGAGAGCACCACGATCTCCGTATCGCGCACGATCGCGGCCAACGCATCAAGATCGGCCGCCGACAACACAGCGCCCGACGGATTGTGCGGGCTGTTGATCAGGATCATCCGCGTACGCGGCGTGATGGCATCGCGTACACGCTGCCAGTCGATGGAGAAGCTCGGCACGGTCAGCGGGATATGCACGGCCTTCGCGCCCTGCAGGTCGATTGCCGGCTCGTAGCTGTCGTAGGCTGGATCGAACACGATCACTTCGTCGCCCGCACGCACCACGGCGGCGATCGCGGAAAACAGTGCCTCAGTGGCACCGGAAGTCACGGTAACGTCGGTATCGGCGCTGACCTTGCGCCCATACATGCGCTCGGTCTTCAGCGCGATCTGTTCGCGCAGCGGTGCCAGCCCGATACCCGGTGCATACTGATTGCGACCTTCGGCCATCGCACGCGTAATCGCATCGCGCAACGCTTGCGGCGGCTCGAAATCGGGAAAACCCTGCCCCAGATTGACGGCTTTGTGTTCCAGCGCAAGCTGACTCATCACACTGAAGATGGTGGTACCCACCTTCGGAAGCTTGGTTTCGATATGCATGGGCTCGGAGGTTTGGAAGGCCAAACGGGATGCTAGCACGCGGTGCAATTCAGACTGGCGTAAGCGGCCGCTTAGTGCAGTCCTCTTGAGTCTGCAGGGTGGCGGTGGGCAGCCGGTCCGCCAGGAAATCCACGAAGGCACGCACACCCGGCAACAGGCCACGGCGGCTGGGATAGACGAAGTGCATGGTGCCCTGCGGCACGCTCCAGTCCGGCAGCACCACTTCCAGATCGCCACACATAATCGCCGGCGCGCACACGAACTCAGGTAACAGCGTGATGCCGACACCACGTCGCGCTGATTCCAGCAGCACCGCGAAATCGCCGCAGATCAAACGCGGCTTGATGTCGACCACCGTCCGCTCGCCCTGCGCATCGAGCAGTTCCCAGCTCTGCGCACCTTCGTGCTCGTTCATGGCCAGCGCGGGGATGGCCGACAGATCGCCGGGCACCTGCGGCCGGCCGACCTGTTTCAGCAAGGTCGGGCTGGCCACCAGCAACACGCGCGACTGGCCGAAGGTACGCATGACCAGGGTGGCATCCGTATCCAGCTTGCTGCGCACGCGGATAGCCACGTCCACACCCTCGCCAATCAAATCCACTCGACGGTTGGTCGCCTGCAGGCGCACCTGCACCTTGGGATGCTGCGCGAGGAAGTCTGGCAGCACTTGCGCCACGATGGTCTGCGCCAGCGAGTTCGGGCAGCTCACGCGCACCACGCCGCGCGGCTCGGCTCGTAGTTCGTCCACCGCATCCTGCGCAGCCCGCGCTTCTTCCAGCACGGCGCGGCAATGCGTGTAAAAGCGCTCACCGACTTCAGTCACCACGAAACGCCGGGTGGTCCGCTGCAACAGGCGCACGCCGAGGCGTTCTTCCAACTGCGCGATGCGCTTGCTCAGGCGGGACTTGGGAATGCCCAGCGCACGGCCCGCGGCCGAGAAACCACTGTGCTCCACCACCGAGGCAAAGAAGTACAGGTCGTTCAGATCCTGCAGGGCGCCATCCAGTACGGTCATCACTGTTTCCAATATCGAACAATTAGTTCTAGAAGCGCTGTCTTATCGATCCATTGTTCAAAGTATATCGTTATTCCCGTCGCCGGCCAGACCGGCTCGTGATCGAGGAATTGCCATGAAACTCCTGCATATCGACGCCAGCTCGCTGGGCAACCATTCCGTTTCCCGCGGCCTCACCGCTTCCATCGTAGCCGAGCTGGTCCGCGAACAGCCGGGTACCCGAGTCACCTATCGCGACCTGATCGCTCAGCCCCTGCCGCATTGGACTCCTGTGGCCGACGCCGCCGATCCGGCCGCCCTGCTCGGCAACGACGTGATGGAGGAATTCCTCGCCGCCGATGTCATCGTGCTCGGTGCCCCGATGTACAACTTCTCGATCCCGAGCGCACTGAAGGCCTGGATCGACCGCGTGCTGGTGGCCGGCAAGACCTTCCGCTACACCGAGAACGGCCCCGAGGGCCTGGCCAAGGGCAAGCGCGTGATCATCGCCTCCAGCCGCGGTGGCATCTATAGCGAAGGCACGGCCGGCGCGCCGATGGATTTCCAGGAACCCTACCTGCGCACCGTACTCGGCTTCATCGGCATCACCGACGTGGAATTCGTCCGTGCGGAAGGCGTCAACGTCAGCGCCGACCACAAGGCCGAGGCGCTGACGACTGCCCAGGCTTCGATCGGCGTCATGGCCCGCAAGGCCGCCTAAGCACGGCAGCTCCCCTCCCCCCAGGCCAACGCCGCGCAGATCACCGCGCGGTGTTGGCTTTTTCGTCGGCGCGGTAAACCGCCTTGCCGTCCACCCAGGTGCTCAGCGGTTTCAGGTCAGCTATCTGGCGCGGCTCGATGGTCAGCGGATCGGCATCGAGCATCACGAAGTCCGCGCGCATGCCCGCCTTGAGCATGCCCACCTCGTGATCCATGAAGGACGCATAGGCCGCGGCGCGCGTGAACCCGACCAGCGCCTGGATACGGCTGACTTTCTGGTCCGGCAGCCAACCGCCTGGCGGCTGGCCCGCCAGATCCTGCCGCGTGATCGCGGCATACAACCCCAGCATCGGGTTTACGCTCTCCACCGGGAAATCCGAACCGAACGCCAGCGGCACGCGCTCATGCAAAAAGCGCTGCCAGGCATAGGCGCCCTTCAAACGCGTGGCGCCGAGACGCTGCTCCGCCCACGGCATATCGGACGTGGCGTGGGTCGGCTGCATCGAAGCAATCAGGCGCAGCTTGCCGAAACGCGGAATGTCGTCCAGCGCGACGATTTGCGCGTGCTCCACGCGCCAGCGGTGATCGGTGTCCGCATCTTTGCCCAGCACAGCCTGGTAGATGTCCAGCACCGTACGGTTGCCGCGATCGCCGATCGCATGCGTTGCCACCTGCACCTTGCAGCCATGCGCCTTTTCCACAGCCACGCGGTAATCCTCCGGTGAAGTCACAAAGATGCCGCGGTTGCCATGATCGTCGCTGTAGTCAGTAAGCAACGCCGCACCGCGACTGCCCAGGGCACCGTCCATGTACAGCTTCACGGTGTGCATGCGCAGGCGACCGTTTGGGTCGGCCCACTGCCCGCCTTGCGCGCACAGCCAATCCAGCGCTGCGTGATTGCCGTCGGCCATCTCGTAGAGGCGCAACGGAATCTCGCCGTTCTTCGCCATCTGCTGCAGCACCTTGAAATCTTCCAGGCTCACGCCTGCGTCGTGCACGCCGGTCAGACCCGCGGCCACGGCTTCCTTGAAAGCGCGCTGATAGGCCTCGCGTGTCTGTGCAGGCGTCAGCGGCGGAATGGCATCCCCCACCAGCGCTTGCGCACCATCCACCAACACGCCACTGGCTCGCTGGCCCACGCGAAGAATGCGGCCGCCATCCGGCTGCCAATCGCCATCGAGCGACTTCTTCGCCTGCTTCATCGCCGCCGTGTTCGCCCATGACGCGTGGCCGTCGATGCGCTCCAGGTACACAGGGCGATCGGGGAACGCCGCATCCAGATCCGCTGCGCTCGGAAAATGCTTCTCCGGCCACAGGTTCTGATCCCAGCCGTGACCGACCAGCCATGCATCCTTCGGCAGCTTGGCGGCCCAGGCTTGCAAACGCTTCAGCACCTCCGCCTTGGAGCGCGCACCGACCAGGTCCGCCTGGCTGCGAATCGTGCCGAGCGAGAGCAGGTGCCCATGCGCATCGATAAGACCGGGAATCACCGTCGCGCCACGCGCATCCACCTGCTTGGCATCGCGGTACTGCGCCTGCAATTCGTTGGCGCTGCCCACGGCCAGCAGACGACCGTCATCCCCCCAAGCCAGCGCGCTGGCCTCCGGCTTGTCCGGATCCAGCGTGTGCACGTGTGCATTAATCAACAAGGTGGCCGCTTGCAGCGGCAGAACGGCCATCGCCAGCACAGTGGCGGCGATGCGGCGGATCGACATAGGCATGAGCGGAATCCGGCAGATAGACCGGGGCACTTTGCCTAGATCGATAAAGTGAAACAAGCGGCGGGGCCAAGCGTTGAGGCCCACGCACTATCTCCACGCGAAAAACCGGCGTGGTACTCCCGCTTCGACCATCAAGCGGCGGCGACGAAAGGTTCCGGCTGAGGCCGCGCGTATTGAGCCAGCCGGATCGTGGATTCCGGGCCCGACATCTCGACGCACACCGGGCGCCCCGATCGTGCGTGTTCGTCGCGCGCTACTTCGCGCGCCAAGGTAATGGCCGGCCCCAGTCGAAGATTGCTGAACAGGGAAAAGCCCAAACGACACACACTCCAATGGCCTTCATCGGACTGCTTAAGCGAGTAAATGATCATCTGCGCACCTGGGCAGGAATAAGAACACTGGGTCATCGGAAGATTCCAACGGACGAAGCCGCCTCTGCCTGACTTACCGAGCCACGAAAGAGTGCCTTTCTTATCGGTTTCGTCCTATCGGCTACCGACGCAAATACTTGTAGGCGAGAGACTACTTACATGTCAGTTCTATCTAGATCACGCGTTGGAACTACCGCGATTACGACCTGAAACCTCGCCCTTCCCGCCTCAGAATCAGAACTCAAGCCTATGTTTTTGCTCAAATGATCCAAGAGCATTCTCACCCATGGGTATCTCGCCCGACGCGAACTGAAGGTGCTCAACCAAGGCGGCCGACCTACGATGTCCGCTCTGATCTTCCGGAGACATCACTGTGCGACCCGACCGGAACGGCAGCGGAAAGCGTCGCCCCAAATAGAAAAGGCGCCCCCAGACTGCGGGGCGCCAAGCGTAGGCTCAGGGGCATGAGCTATGCAGAAAAACACCCCGGTCATCGGCTGGCGCAGGCGGGGCTCGCCCACCGCCGGACTCGCGGGGCATGGAAAGCTTGCTCCGATCCCCAGGCCCGACCAAGCGGAGATCGCCGCACATCCATGTAAGTTTTTTCCCACGCGACTTGTCCGATCACAAGAAAGCGTGCCGCCATCAAGCGACTCATTCCGAAGGATGTGTACCGCGCGCGTAGAATGCGCCCACCAGCCCCAGGGGATTCGCACACCATGCCCGAAGAGATTGAAATCGATACCGACAAGCTCCGCGAGGCCATCGCGGAAGAGGTCGAGCGCGAAAGCGGCAACCTGCTTCGCACCATTGCGCTCAGCACGGCGGTGTTCGCAGCGTTGGCCGCCATTACCTCCCTCCAGGCTGGCAGCACGGCGAACGAAGCCCTGATCCTCAAGACCGAAGCCACTGCGCTGCAGGCCAAGGCTTCGGATGCGTGGGCGTATTACCAGGCGAAAGGCCTCAAGGCCGCGATAGCCCACAACGCGCAAGGCGCCTGGACGGCGGTGGACAAGCCGCCTCCGGCCAACCTCGCCGAGAATGAGGCCCGCTACCTCAAGGAACAGCACGAAATCGATGTCCAGGCTCGCGAACTCGAACACGAGCGCGACGCCAAATCGGCCGAGGCCGATCACCTGATGCATCAGCATCATCGTTATGCGGAAGCGGTGGCGCTGTTGCAGGTAGGTATCGCACTCGGTGCGGTGGCCGCCCTCACGCGCAAGCGCCCGGCCTGGTGGGCCTCGGTCGCTCTAGGGTTGGTGGGCTGTGCGTTGTTCGCTTATGCGTTCGTCAGCGCTCTCTGAGCCCCTGACCTTGCCTTCGCCTCCTCTCCCCCGTTCACCGATTTGTGCACGGGGGAGAGGATTGAGGTGAGCAACTGTGTTGGCAGTCAAGCGGATGTCGCATGTTCCAGATGCCACGAGGCGTTGTCGCGAACCATGGCGTTGAGCACGGTTAATAGCTTGCGCATGC
>NZ_JAPDPD010000027.1 GCF_026283965.1 Dyella subtropica | reverse complement strand
GCACACTGTCAAAGATCAATCACTTGCGACTCTTTCTTCAAGTCGCCCCGAAACGTTTCGTCCCGGGTGAGCCGCCCATTCTACATCGTCTTTCCATCTCGTCAACACCTGCAGCGAAGAAATTTTTCAGCGTGCTGGTGGTGAAGAATCCCTGTAACGAGGGCGTCTCGTCGAAGGGGGGAGAATCATAACGCCCCACCACGAAGCTGGGAAGGGGTTACGCAAATTTTTTTCAGTGAGATGACAATCGACGCGGACGTTACACTCGCGCACATCCCCGCAACCTATAGAGTCGAGATAGCGATGAAACGCCTGCTAGCGCCATTGTTGTTCGCCATTGCCGGATGTGCCGCCGCGGCACCCCACTCATCCTCGCCAAGCGTGACGTTGCATGGCCAGCGCTTTTCCACCGAATTTGCCACCAGCGACGAGACACGCGAGCGTGGCTTAATGATGCGCACGGAACTGGCCGCCGATCACAGCATGCTGTTCATCTTCCCCGACTCTGATCGGCGCTGGTTCTGGATGAAGAACACGCTCATTCCGCTGGACATTCTTTACTTCGATGCGAACCGCAAACTGGTTTCAATGCAGCTCGACGTGCCGCCGTGCAAACGCGATCCCTGCCCGAGCTATCCCAGCGATGCGCCTGCACGCTATGTATTGGAGCTTTCCGCAGGCACGGCACGGCGCATACGCGTGGCGGTGGGTGACGAACTGACGGTGGAGGGCGCGGCCGGCACGGTGCAGTGATTGGCCGTTGCGGCCAGATCGTGTGCGCAAGGCACGCCAACGCGGTAAGGGATGAGCGATGTGGGATGCAGGCTAGCCAAAGCATCCCAGTCGTCTTCAAACGGTATGAACTGCTGCATGTGATGGCTCCCTGCTTATCGCGCCCCTCTACGAGGGGACGCGGGAGCATCACAACACACGGCCCGGTCAACCAAATGGCAAATTCGGGCCAACTGCAGACGAGGTGATGAAGAAATCAGTCGATCTCGACCATCTCGAAGTCATCCTTGGTCGCACCGCAGTCCGGGCATGTCCAGGTGTCAGGCACGCCAGCCCAGCGGGTGCCAGGCTCGATGCCTTCTTCAGGCAACCCCTCGGCTTCGTCATAAATAAAGCCGCAGACCACACACATCCATTTGCGCAAGTTGCCGGTTTCGGTGGAGCTCTGGCTCATCGGTGCACTGCTTGAGATAGGGAACAAGAGGCGCATTCTCGCAACTCAACCCGCCGTGCGGAAGCGTACGGCGGCAACCGACCACAGCTTATGCATTCCAAACTCCAACATCGCGGCTTGTACGCCATCACCGACGGGCCGCGTCCCGGACTCCTCGAAGCCGTGGCGCAGGCGCTGTCCGGTGGCGCGCGTATCGTGCAGTACCGAGACAAGACCACCGATAGCGCTCGGCGCCATGCCGAAGCCGCCGCGCTTCAACAACTCTGCATCAGCCGCGGCGCCCCACTGATCATCAATGATGATGTTGCGCTAGCTATCGCTATCGGCGCTGATGGCGTACATCTCGGCGAGAAGGATTCGGACCTGGCCGCTGCCCGCATTGCGCTGGGCGCCCAGGCCATCATCGGGGTTTCCTGTTATGACTCGCTGGAGCGTGCCCGCACGCTGGCCGCCGCCGGAGCGGATTACGTCGCTTTCGGCGCGTTCTTCCCCTCGCCAACGAAGCCGCATGCACGACGCGCCTCTCCCGAACTGCTGTGGCAGAGCGCCGCGCTGGGCGTGCCGCGTGTGGCGATCGGTGGCATCACGCCGGACAATGGCGCCTCCCTGGTCGAAGCGGGCGCGGATTTCCTCGCCGTGATCTCCGCCGTCTTCGGCGCCACCGATGTGGAAGCCGCGGCCCTACGCTTCACCGATCTTTATCTCCCCAGCTCCGGAACCCCACGATGACGACCAACCACGAACTCTTCCAGTGCGCCAAGCATTTGATGCCGGGCGGCGTGAACTCGCCGGTGCGCGCGTTCAAGTCAGTGGGCGGCGAGCCATTTTTCACCGAACGCGCGGACGGCGCCTATCTGTGGGACGTGGAAGGCAAGCGCTATATCGACTACGTGGGCTCGTGGGGCCCCATGATCGTCGGCCACAACCATCCGCAGGTACGCGAGGCGGTAGAGCGCGCCGTAAAGAACGGCCTCTCCTACGGCACGCCTTGCCCGGCCGAAGTCACCATGGCGGAGACCATCACACGCCTGGTGCCATCGATGGACATGGTGCGCATGGTCAACTCAGGCACCGAAGCCACCATGTCGGCGATCCGCCTTGCACGCGGCGCCACCGGCCGCAGCAAGATCGTGAAATTCGAAGGCTGCTACCACGGCCACGGCGACAGCTTTCTGGTGAAGGCGGGCTCGGGCGCGCTGACCTTCGGCGTGCCTACCTCGCCGGGGGTGCCGAAGGCGAATGCGGATCTCACTCTCACCCTCGCCTACAACGACCTCGACGCCGCCAAAGCGCTATTCGCCGAGCACGGCAACGACATCGCCGGCCTGATCATCGAGCCGGTCGCCGGCAATATGAACTGCATTCCGCCAAAGGAAGGCTATCTGCAGGGCCTACGCGAGCTATGCACGCGCCACGGCGCCCTGCTGATCTTCGACGAGGTGATGACCGGTTTCCGCGTAGCCCTGGGCGGCGCACAAGCCCACTACGGCATCACGCCGGATCTGAGCACCTTCGGCAAGATCATCGGCGGCGGCATGCCGGTAGGCGCCTATGGCGGGCGTCGGGACTTGATGGAGCAGATCGCTCCGGCCGGCCCGATCTACCAGGCCGGCACGCTCAGCGGCAACCCGGTAGCCATGGCGGCCGGCCTCGCCATGCTGGATTTGATCCAGGCGCCGGGCTTCTACGACACGCTCGCCGCGCGCACGCGCCTGCTCACCGATGGCCTGCAAGCGGTAGCCGATGGCGAAGGTGTCGCTTTCAGCACCAACCGCGTGGGCGGCATGTTCGGCCTGTTCTTCACCAAGGAGAAAGTGGAGAGCTACGCGCAGGCCACCGCGGCGGACACCACACTGTTCAACCGCTTCTTCCACGGCATGCTGGAGCGCGGGGTGTACCTTGCCCCGTCCGCGTTCGAAGCGGGCTTCCTGTCCAGCGCGCACAGCGACGAAGACCTCGCCGCCACGCTGGAAGCCGCCCGCCAGACGCTGCGCGCCATCCGCGCGGGATGAATCCATCCTGATGAAGTCAGCCCGATGAAGTCAGCGCTGCAGTGCGTGCTATTCGATCTCGATGGCGTGCTGGCCGACTATGACCGGTGTGTACGCGTCGAGCACCTCGCCAACGCCATCGGCAGCACGCCGGAGGCGGTTCACGCCGCCATCTACACCTCCGGCATCGAGGAAGCCGGCGACAGCGGTGCACTGGATGCGGCCGCCTATCTGCAAGCATTGAGCGCGTATATCGGCAGCACGGTGGAAGCGGCTCCCTGGGTGGCGGCGCGCCACGCGGCCACCCGGATCAGGCCGGACGTCCTGGAGATCGCTCGCGCTCTCGTGGACCGCGTAACCCTCGGCCTGCTGACCAACAACGGCCAGCTGATGGCCGAATCCTTGCCGCAGATCGCCCCGGCATTGTTCCCCCTCTTTGCCGGGCGCGCATTCACCGCCGCGCAATTTGGTGCGGCCAAACCCGAGGTAGCCGCTTATATCGGCTGCCTCACAGCACTCGGTGTGGCTCCCGCCCTCACCCTCTTCATCGACGACAATCTCGACAATGTGGAAGGCGCCCGCCGAGCTGGGCTGCATGCGCATCACTATCAAAACCTGGAAGGGTTGAAGCTGGCTCTGGCTGATTTCGACCTGTCCTGAGCGGCAGGACAGCGCGGGCGTTTTCGACTCGTCAAGGTATGCTGCTGCCCCATCAGCGACGCTGCCTCACCATGCGCAGCGACGATGCCGCCCCGCTTCGCACGGTGATGGCATCGCAAGGAAGCGAACCATGCCCCAACCCGCAGAGTGCGCCACCATGAGAAGAACATCGCGCGCTACACCACCCTTACCCTATGGCCCAGCCAAAGGCGCCGCCTGGCGGGCGCGCTGGTTCCACATCATCTTCGGTCACGACGACGCACCCGGGCGCCTGTTCGACGTAGTGCTGATCGTGGCGATCCTGTCCAGCATTCTCATCACGGTGCTCGACTCGGTCGCCGACCTGCATGATCGCTTCGCACAGCTGCTCTATGTGCTGGAGTGGGTGTTCACCGTCACCTTCACGCTGGAATACGCCATGCGCATCGCCGTGGTGGACAAGCCGCGCGCCTACGTACGCAGCTTCTTCGGCCTGGTGGACCTGCTGGCCGTGCTGCCGACCTACCTGAGCCTGTTGCTGGTGGGCAGCCCGTACCTGCTGGTGGTGCGCGCGCTGCGCATCTTGCGCATCTTCCGCGTGCTCAAGATGACGCGCTACGTGGACGAGTCCAATCTGCTGTGGTCCACCCTGGTGCGCAGCCGGCACAAGATTCTCATCTTCGTCAGCACCATCCTTACCTTGGTGCTGATCTTCGGCGCACTGATGTATCTGATCGAAGGCCCCAACAACGGCTTCAGCAGCATTCCGAAGTCGATGTATTGGGCCATTGTGACCATGACCACCGTCGGCTTTGGCGACATCACCCCGCATACCACGCTGGGCCAGATGCTGACCTCGGTGATCATGCTGGTGGGCTACAGCATCATCGCGGTGCCCACTGGTATCTTCGCTGCAGAGCTAGCGGCGGGTATGCGCGACGCGCGCCGGCGCATCATCTGCGTCTCCTGCCAACTGCACGACCATGAAGCCGACGCCCGTTTCTGCCGCCGCTGCGGCACCACGCTGGAGCATGGTGCCGATTGAGCGACGTCACTGCTCGCGCGGGAAATCCTTTAGCGCGGCGCGAAGACGGGCCAGACCTTCTGCCAGATCCTCATCGGTGAGATTGAGCGGCGGCACGAAGCGCAGCACATCCGGACCTGCCTGAAGCAGCAGCAGGCCGTGCGCCGCGGCATAGTCGAGCACCTCGCCCGCGCGGCCCTTGTAGGCATCAGCCAGTACGGCGCCCAACATCAAACCGCGACCGCGTACATCGGCGAACAGCCCCAGCTCCGCATTGATCGCAGCCAACCCGTCACGAAGCGCCTGCGACTGCTTCGCCACGTTCGCCATCAGTTCTGCAGAAGACAACTTGCGCAGCGCCACACGCGCCACGGCAGCGGCCATCGGGTTGCCGCCAAAGGTGGTGCCATGCGCGCCGTACTGCATCACCTCGGCCACCTTGGGTCCGGCCAGCATGGCGCCGATGGGAAAACCGCAACCCAGCGCCTTGGCCAGGGTCACGATGTCCGGCTTCGCACCGTCCTGCATGTGGGCGAACAAGGTGCCGGTGCGGCCCATGCCGCATTGGATCTCGTCCAGCACCAGCAGCGCGTCGTGTGCGTCGCATAGCTCGCGCACGCGCTTGATGAAACCGGGCGCTGCCGGCAGCACGCCGCCCTCGCCCTGTACCGGCTCCAGCATCACCGCCGCCACATCGCCGTGGGCGAACGCGGCTTCCAGCGCCGGGACATCATTGAAGTCGAGATAACGGAAGCCAGCAGGCAGCGGCTCGTAGCTTTCCTGGTACTTGGGCTGCGCCGTGGCCGTCACAGCGGCGAGCGTGCGGCCATGGAACGAACCGCGGAAGGTCACGATCACCCGCTGCTCCGGCGGACGCCCCTTGGAGGCCGCCCACTTGCGCACCAGCTTGATGGCGGCCTCGTTGGCTTCGGTGCCGGAGTTGCAAAGGAACACGCGCTCGGCGAAATCGGAAGCGATGACCAGTTCCTCCGCCAGGCGCAGCGGCGGCTCGGTATAGAACACGTTGCTGCTGTGCCAGAGCTTGTGCGCCTGCGTGGTCAGCGCATCGACCAGGTCCGGGTCTTGATGGCCCAGCGCATTCACCGCGATGCCCGCGCCCAGGTCCACATAGTCGCGCCCCTCGGTATCCCACACGCGCGCACCCTTGCCATGGTCCAGCACCACCTCGCGCGGTCGGTACACCGGCAGCCAATAGCGCTTGCCGAGTTCGATCAGGGAGAGGGACTGGGAATCCTGCGGGTGCATGAGAGGCTCCTGGCATTGCCACTCGGGCAACACCGTCAATGGGGGCGGTATCGATTAGATCGGGGAATGGCCTTGTCACACCGGCGCGAAGTTGCGCGGCGCGGCCTCGTGCATCGTAGAACCTGCGGTCCGCCTTTTCCATGCGCGACCGTTGTCCACCTCGGAGACACGTTGTATCGCCTGGTTTACAGCCCGCCGAGACAACGAAAGAAGCTGCTGTGGCCAACATCGACTCGTATGGCAGGCCCCTCAACGGCGCACAAACGTAACACCCGTCCAAATCACCATGGCATGGCAACTCATTGAAATTCCTGCCATCCCGAGGTTTGCATGCGTTGGCATGGCGCTTGCTCAACTTCCTGCACCTCCGACATCGATTCAAGCCGTCGACCGACGGCGAAGAGGGCGGTACCCGGCCCCCCCTGTAGCCGGGCACCAACGGAGGCCCCCGACCGACCCCTGTAGGTCGGGGGCCTTCCGTCTTTTCTGGAACTCCGCTTCGGAGGCGAGTGGCGAACTCAGCGCAGCTCGTCCAGCGCCAGTTGGTGCTTCTTGCACAGGCGATAGATAGTGACCCGCGACACCCTCAGACGGCGGGCACACTCGCTGATATTGAAGTGGCACTCGCGCAGACAATGGATCACCGCATCGCGCTCGGCGGCGACCCGCGCATTGCCCAGGCTGGTCCGCGCCCGCCCGAGCAGCGGCACATCAGCCAGATCCAGGTCGTCCGCGGTAATCAACACACCCTCGGCCACCACCGCGGCGCGTTGTACGCGATTCACCAGCTCGCGTACGTTGCCCGGCCAGGCGAAGTCGCGCATGGCCTGCCGCGCCCCGCTGCTAAAGCCTTGTGCATGACTGTTGCGCTGCTCGCGAAAGGCATCCAGAAAGAGCTGCGCCAGCTGCACCACATCGTCCTCGCGTTCGCGCAGCGCAGGCATATGCAGGCGTAGCACGTTGAGCCGGTAGTACAGGTCTTCGCGAAAGCGCCCCTGCCCCACCGCCTTTTCCAAATCCACATGGGTGGCGGCGAGCACGCGGACGTCGAGCTTGATCAATTGGCTGCTGCCCACGCGCGCCAGCGTGCCCTCCTGCAGGAAGCGCAGCAGACTGGCTTGCGCATCCATCGGCAGATCGCCCACTTCGTCGAGAAATACCGTGCCGCCCGCCGCCGTCTCGAAATGGCCGATGCGCCGCGCATTGGCGCCCGTGAAGGCGCCGCGCTCATGGCCGAACAACTCGGATTGCACCAGGTTCGGTGGCAACGCACCGCAGTTGATCGCCGCAAACGGCCGCTCGCTACGCATAGAAAGGCCATGCAGTGCGCGTGCAGCGACCTCCTTGCCGGTTCCCGTCTCGCCTGTAATCAGCACCGGCAGTTCCACCGGCGCGTATTTGCGCACGCTGGCCACCACTGCACAGGTGGCCAGGCTATGACCCGTGATGCCGATATCGCCAGGCTCCGGTACCGGTATCTCGCCGTCGATCTGGGCGAGCGAATCGAGCAAGCGCTGCAAGTCCACCGGTGCTATGAAGAAATCGGCGCTAGCCTGCAGTATTCGATGGACAGGCTCTTGTACTGGCATGTCCGGTGCGATCAACGACAGCCAGGGCAACCCGGGGTGATCGGCCACCATGCGCTCCATGACAGCGACGCTTGCCGCGTTGCCGCGTCGCAAGTCCGCAAGGGCCACTACCGTGTTGCCGCTGCGCGTACCGATGCCGCCGTTCCCATTGGCCTCGGCAACCCGAATGAACCAACCCGCCCTGGTCAGGCGCGCGCGCTCACCGTCTTCGGGCTGACCAAACCAGACAATGCAACGCCTAGCATCCTGCTTCGTCACAGCCATCGAGCCCTCCCAACCTGCTTGGGTCGCAGGTTTACGGATGGTTGGGTGCAAGCGTCCAGCCGCACCGGGCGGTCACTTTTCGCAGCGCCTGCCTTGGCTGCTACAGAAAGGTGATACCGATCGCACCATATCCATCGGCGATGGTGGCAGGCATCCGACAAATGGGGGATTCGGCTCAGCCAGAAGTTCGAGGCCGGACGGCCAGCGGCGCAGGCACGGGCCCGTAAAAAACTACGCTCGCGATCGCTGCCTGCGGCCCGGAGTCACCAGCCTTTCTTACCAAACACCGGTATTGGACATCGATGCCCAAGGCTCTTGTGGCGGCAAATGGCCGTCCTGCAGCAGCTCGATCGAAATCAGATCAGGCGAACGCACAAAGGCCATGTGGCCATCACGCGGCGGGCGGTTGATGGTGTAGCCCATCGACTGCAGGTGGGCGCAGGTGGCGTAGATGTTATGGACCTGAAAGGCCAGGTGGCCGAAGTTGCGCGCGCTGCCGTAATCCTCCTCCGAGCCCCAGTTGTAAGTCAGCTCGACCTCGGCCTCGGGCGAATCCGGTGCCGCAAGGTAGATCAGGGTGAACTTGCCGGCCTCGCTCTCGATGCGGCGGGTTTCCTTCAGGCCAAGCCCTTCGCAAAAGAAGCGCAGATTGGCGTCGACGTCGCGGACGCGAATCATGCTGTGCAGATATTTCATGACGTTCCTCTCGATAATGCAGCGCGTCGTCAGAGCCTGACGTGCCTTTGAATAAGTGTGGCCAGACGATCCAGCGCAGCGCGATCCGCCGGTTCCGGTGCGCCATGCGGGTAAATGCGCAGCAGACCATCGCCCTCGAGCCGCGGCTGAACGTGCAGATGCACGTGCGGCACTTCCTGCCCGCCCGCTTCGCCGTTGGACTGCCACAGATTGAGTCCGGGTGGATCGAAGCTGGCATACAGCGCCTTGGCCACCCGTGTGGCCAGCGCCATCAGCTCACCGGCCAGCGAGGGCTCCAGTGCCTAGATGTTCTCCACGTGCTCGCGCGGCACTACCAGCACATGGCCGGGCACGGCCTGTCGCAGATCGAGAAAAGCGATGGCCGACTCCGTCTGCGCGACTATGCTCGCTTCCAGGCGACCCGCGACGATGGCGCAGAACGGACAATCCATCCGGTCAACCCAGGAACAGATCGGGCAGCAACGACTGCGACGGATCGACAGCGTAAGGGGCAAAGTCGCTGACGCCCGCTTCGCGCAACACCTCCTCATCGATCAGGAAGCGACCGGTGAAGCCCGCTGCCGAACGGGTGAGCACGGCATGCGCAGCATCGGCGACGATGTCCGGCTTGCGACAACGTGGAATCTCCACGCCGGGAATCATGTTCAACGCATCGGTGGCAATGATGGTGCGTGGCCACAGCGCATTCACCGCTACGCCTTTCGGGCCGAACTCGCCGGCCAGACCCAGCGTGACGAAGCTCATACCCATCTTCGCCAGCGTGTAACCGGTGTGCGCCGCCCACCACTTCGGATCGAGCGACGGCGGCGGCGCGAGCGTCAGGATGTGCGGATTGGACGACTGGAGCAGATGCGGCAAACAAGCCTGGGCGCAGAGGAAACTACCGCGCGCGTTTACCTGTTGCATCAGATCGAAGCGCTTCATCGGCGTATCCAGCGCGCCAGCCAGCCAGATCGCGCTGGCGTTGTTGACCAGGATGTCGATGCCGCCGAAAGCCTCCACCGTGGCGGCCACGGCGGCCTTCACCTCGTCCTCTTCGCGAATGTCGCATTTCAACGCCAGCGCCTTGCCGCCCGCCGCTTCGATCTCCGCAGCTGCGGTATGGATGGTGCCGGGCAATTTGGGGTTGGGCACGCTGCTCTTGGCCGCAATGGCGATGTTGGCTCCGTCGCGTGCGGCGCGTAGCGCAATCGCCAAACCAATGCCACGCGATGCGCCGGTGATGAACAAGGTCTTGCCGCTCAGACTGCCCATGGCTTTCCACCTATGACGAAAGCACACAGTGTAGGAGCGCACCCTGTGCGCGAGAAGTCGATGAAGTGCCGCGGCTCAAGCACGACACGAGACCTTGGAGGAATGGGCAAGGCCGTTTCGCGCACAGGGTGCGCTCCTACATCACGCTTTCTGGAACCGGGGCAGGATGTCGCGCAATTCAGCCAGGCGGCGCAGCGGATCGGTCAGTTCCAGCATGCGCTGCTGCTCGTCGGGCTGTAGCGGCAACAGCTCCGCCAGGCGGAAGCCGAGCCAACTGGCATCGTCGTACGCACTGCGTGGCGCGTGGCGCCATTGTGGCGCCATGTTCTCGATCAGCCGCTCAAGAATGGTCTGCAGCAAGGCAAACTCGACCGGCACGGCCTGCGCGGCCTCCACGGGCCAGAGCTCTACCTCGCCAATAGCCAGGCCGTCCGAACGTACACGGGTCTGCCTGACGCGAAAGCGCTCGCCGCCTTCCGCAACGATGCCGAGCAGGCCGTCTTCTCGATGGTTGAAATCGGCAATCCGCGCCAGTGTTCCGATGGCGGCCGGCACGGCGGGCTCCCCGACTTCATGCCCTTGCAGGATCAGGCACACGCCGAAGTAACCGTCGCCACGCGTGCACTCGCGCACCATGTCCAGATAACGCCGCTCGAAGATGCGCAGGCGCAATTGCCCCTGCGGATAGAGCACGGTGGAAAGCGGGAACAGAGGCAGTGCGGGACGCAGGGGCTGATCAGCCATGCGCGCAGTGTAGCCAAGCTTTCCCGGGCAGGCACCCAGGTGGTGACACGCGTCACTGGACGATAAGGCCCGGCCGCCGCACATTGTCAGGACGCCGCAAGGAGTCACCAGGGATGTCCATGTCTGCCGATCTGCCGATCACGCTCGTCGAGCCCGTCCACCTGCCGGCGGCACCCACCGGACCGGTGCTTCGGGTGGAGGCGCTGCGCAAATCCTTTGGCAAGCGCGTGGTGTTGCAGTCGGTCGACTGGAACGTACCCGCCGGGCGCGTGATCGGCCTGCTCGGACGCAATGGCGCCGGCAAGACCACCCTGTTGCGCTGCCTGCTCGGTCTCTCGCCGATCGATGGCGGACGGGTCGAGGTGCTGGGTGAGCCGATGACCGAGCCCGGCGGCGAGCGCATGCATCGCATCGGTTTCGTGCCGCAGACCTTCGATCTGTTTCCGTGGATGAAAGTGCGCGCCTATCTGGATTTCACCGCGGCGTTCTATACCCGTTGGGACCACACCCTGACCGCGCGCCTGCTGGAAAGCTGGCAGCTCGACCCGAAACAGAAGATCGGCCAGCTATCGCAAGGCCAACGGCAGAAACTGGCGATCGTGCGCGCCATCGCGCCACAGCCGGACCTGTTGGTGCTGGACGAGCCCGTCGCCAGCCTCGACCCCCAGGCCCGCCGCGCTTTCATGACCGAACTGCTGAGCCTGATGCGCCAGCCGGGCAAGACCGTGATTTTCTCGACCCATATCACCGCCGATCTGGAACGCGCCGGTGCCGATATCGCCCTGCTCCGTGATGGGCGCATCCAATTCATGCGCCCGCTGGCCGAACTGCGTGAGAGCTTTGTGCGCGCCGTATTCAGCCGCCCTGGCGGTTGGCCCCACACGCCAGAAGTGGCCGGCCTGCTCAAAGCCAGCGCAAGCGACACCGAGATGCACATGTTGCTCGAGGACGCGGATTTGGGTGCGCTGCATACGCTCGCCAGCGAGCTAGGCGCCAGCCTGCGCATCGAAACGCCATCGCTGGAAGACCTGTTCGTGGAACTGGCATGAAAGCCGTCTGGCAATTGTGGCTGCAGCTGTGGAAGCGCATGCCGGTGCTGGTGGTGCTAGCCATCCTTATGTGGCTGGGCGGCCTGGTCATTATCGCGATGAACTTCCGTGAGGAAGAGCGCCCGGTCTATCTCGGCGCGGGGTTGTGCGCTTTCGCATCCTGGTTCTGGCACATCGGCCAGGGGCAAGTGTTGCGCAGCCTGTGCCGGCCGGAGAGTTTCCTGCTTCCGGATTTTCGTCGGTGGCTGGCCTGGACGGCAGCGATAGACGTGCTGCAGTGGGTGATCCTGCCTTCCTTGCTGGCTGCCCTGTTCGTTCCATCGCACGTATGTCTGATCGCCGCGGCCTTGCTGCTGGTCGCCGCACTAGGGCTCGCCACTGGCTGCGGCCGTCGCGTTGGCCTGCTGATCTGGGTGGTTTTCATCGCGGCCGGCTGGATGCCGCAAGTCGTGGCACAGGTGGTGGAGGTCGCGCTGAACTCGCCGTGGACTGCGCCACTGCTGGTGCTTGCCGCGACACTGTTGCTGCGCGTAACCCTGCTGCCGCTGCTGCGCATCGACGACCTCGAGGTAGAGCCATCGCCACTGGAAAGTACGAGTCTCGGCCGCACCAACACCACCAACATCGACGGCACCCCGCAGCCGCGCGGCGCGCTCGGCAAGCGCGTTGCCGGCCTGTTCGACTACTTCGCACAACGTGCGATGGAACTTGCCCTGCAACGCTACCGGCGACACCCAACGGCCGCGCAAAAACTCACCCTGGTGCGCCGCCTGTTGCTGCCACACGACAACCCGCAAGCCATCGCGTTGCGACTGCTGTTGGTCGCTGGCATGGTCGCGATCTATTTCTTCGCGGTCATGCACCGCCAGCATTTCAACGCAGCCGTGGTCGGTGCCTACGCCATCCTGCTCACCATGACCCGCTTTCCACAACTCGGGCGAGGCATGCTGCGCATGCGACCCAATCTGGCCGATCTTTACCTGACGCTGGCACCCGATACGCGCGCGCAGTACCAGAAGGTCATGGTCGATGCATTGCTGATCCTGGTGCCAGTGAGCGTACTCACCGCGCTGGCCTATACCCTGCTCGGCAGCGTACTCGCGCACGCGGCGGAACCGGGGCGGATGCTGCTGACCGCGGCCATCGTCGCCACCTCCGCCAGCCTGGTGGCGCTGGCGGTGCACCTGATCGGGCCCCAAGGCAGCTTCGGCCGTGCCGCGGTCAACCTGGTACTGACATTCGGCTCGATGGCCGTGTACTGGGGTGGCTACTGGCTGATCGGCGCGATCGGCTACGCAGCGGGCGGCATGACGCTCGCCGTAGTGACCATCAGCTTTGGTGGCGGGGTCTGGTATGCCGCGCAGCGTGAGTACCAGCGACGAGCGCCTTGCTTCGACGCCCCGTTGGCGTAGCGATCAAGCGCCGCGCAACGCCTCGACAAAGCGCCGCGGCGCCCCTTCGAAACCGCCGTTCGACATGAACACGACATGGTCGCCGGCTTGCGCCTGTTCGCGTAGCGAGCCGATCAAGGCATCGACCGTCGGCACCGCGGCACCTCGCCCTTGCAAGGCATCGGTCACGCGCTTCGCATCCCAGGGCAATTCGGGGCGATGCAGGAATACCACCGCGTCCGCGTCCGCCAGCGAAGGTGCCAGCCCATTCGCGTGCGCGCCGAGACGCATCGAATTGGAGCGCGGCTCCAGCGCCACCAAAATGCGCGCCTTGCCGACTTTCGCGCGCAAACCGGCCAGCGTCGTGGCGATCGCCGTGGGATGGTGCGCGAAATCGTCGTACACGCGCACGCTATCCACCTCGCCCACCAGCTCCATGCGCCGCTTGACGCTTTCGAAGCTGCCGAAGGCCGGCAACAGCGCGCTCGGATCGGCACCGGCCGCCGCCGCGGACGCGAGTGCGGCCAGCGCGTTCATCACACTGTGATTGCCCAATAGCGACCAGCGCACTTCGCCGATCAGCTCGCCTCGACGATGCACGGCGAAGGCCGAACCATCGGCCTCGATCAACGTCGCCTGCCAATCGCCCTTGCCGATGCCGAAGGTCTCCACCGGCGTCCAGCACCCCATCGCCAACACTTCGGTGAGATAGGTGTCGTGCGCATTGACGATCAGCCGACCATTGCCCGGTACGGTGCGCACCAGATGATGGAACTGGCGCTGGATCGCGGCCACGTCAGGAAAAATGTCCGCGTGGTCGTATTCGAGGTTGTTGAGGATGGCGATGCGCGGGCGGTAGTGCACGAACTTGGAGCGCTTGTCGAAGAACGCGCTGTCGTATTCGTCCGCCTCGATCACAAAGTGCTTGCCCTGGCCCAACCGCGCCGAGATGCCGAAGTTGCCCGGCACACCGCCGACCAGGAACCCGGGCGCTAGGCCCGCACTTTCCAGCAGATGCGCCAACAGGCTGCTGGTCGTGGTCTTGCCGTGGGTGCCGGCGACGGCCAGCACCTCGCGGTTCGCCAGCAGCGTCTCGCCCAGCCATTGCGGGCCGGACACATAGCGCAGCTGCTCGTCCAGCATGTATTCGACCGCGGGATTGCCGCGCACCATGGCGTTGCCGACCACGATCAGATCGGGCTTCTCGCGCCCCGGCGAGGCCTGCAAGTGCTCAGCCTGGTAGCCCTGCATCAACGTGATGCCCAGCGCCTCGAGCTGGTCGCTCATCGGCGGGTAGACGTTGGCGTCGGAGCCTTCCACCGGCAGCCCGAGTTCGCGTGCCAGCGCGGCGACGCCGCCCATGAAGGTGCCGCAGATGCCGAGGATGTGCAGACGCATGGAGAACCTGTTCAACGGTAGGCGTGGCGATTCGCATCGCCCATGAAGAACGGGCCGCTCAGTGGCGGCCCGTGGGAGATCAGCCGTTCGCCGCGGCCGATTCCTGCTTGAGTACCTGCTTGACGCGGGCGGTGACGTCATCGAGCTCGCCGACGCCGTCCACCTCTTGCAGCTTGCCGCGGCGCGCGAAGAAATCGGCGACCGGCGCCGTCTGCTCGGCGTAGACCTTCAAGCGATCGCGCACCACGACCGGGTCGTCGTCCTTGCGATGCTCGGCCGCGAAGCGGATTTCGCAACGGGCGATGATCACTTCGTTCGGCACGTCCAGCTTCACCACCGCATCCAGCGGCTGGCCGATCTTGGCCAGCAGATGATCCAGCGCATCAGCCTGGGCCAGGTTGCGCGGGTAGCCGTCGAGGATGAAGCCGTTCCTTACGTCGTCCTGGGACAGGCGCTCTTCGAGCATGGCCAACAGAATGTCGTCGGAAACCAGGTTGCCGGCATCCATCACCGCCTTGGCTTTGAGGCCGGTCGGTGTGCCCGCCTTCACCGCCGCGCGCAGCATGTCGCCGGTGGAAATGTGCGGCACGCCGAGTTCAACCTTCAGCCGAGCAGCCTGGGTACCTTTGCCCGAACCGGGCGGGCCAAGTAGGACGAGTCGCATAATGCTCCACGAGATCCGCGTACCGCTGCACACTGCGGCGGGTGACGGAAAGAAGAAAGTAGCGGCCAAATTAGCGGCTGCGGGGGGTGCCGTCAAACGAGAGTTGGCACCTCGTCACGCCAAGTGCCTGTTGCGCAAGGCATCTTAATGCGTCACAAAATGTCGCACCGCATTAATCCCCACCCCCGGAGCCCGCCCATGAAGTCGACCTCCCGATCATCCACCGGCCGTCTGCTGTACGCCCAGTCCGGGGGCGTCACCGCCGTGATCAACGCCACCGCCGCCGGCGTGATCGAAGCCGCCCGTGCCAAGGGCGTGAAGGTGTACGCGGCACGCAACGGCATCCTCGGCGCGCTGCGCGAGGACCTGATCGACACCTCGAAGGAATCCGCCTCCGCCATCGCCGCGCTGCGACACACGCCGGGTGGCGCGTTCGGCTCCTGTCGCTACAAGCTCAAGTCGCTTGAGGCGAACCGCGCCGAGTACGAGCGCCTGATCGAAGTCCTGCGCGCCCACGACATCCGCTGGTTTCTCTACAACGGCGGCAACGACTCGGCCGACACCGCGCTGAAAATCTCGCAGCTGGGCAAGGCGATGGGCTACGACATCCGCTGCATCGGCGTACCGAAGACGGTGGACAACGATCTCGCCGTCACCGACTGCTGCCCGGGCTTTGGCTCAGTCGCCAAATACACCGCCATCTCCACGCTGGAAGCGAGCCTCGATGTCGCCTCCATGGCCGATACCTCGACCAAGGTCTTCATCCTCGAAGTGATGGGCCGTCACGCCGGCTGGATCGCCGCGGCCTCCGGGCTCGCCGGTGAAGGGGTGGACGCCCCGCCGCACATCATCCTGTTCCCCGAGCGCGTGTTCGACGAAGCGGCCTTCCTGGCCAAGGTCAAGGCCACGGTGGAGCGCGTGGGCTGGTGCACCGTGGTCGCCTCCGAAGGCATTCGCAATGCGGAAGGTCAATTCCTGGCCGAGGCCGGCACGCGCGACGCCTTCGGCCACAGCCAGCTTGGTGGCGTGGCTCCGGTGCTCGCCTCGCTGGTGAAGGAAAAGCTCGGCTACAAATACCACTGGGCGCTGCCTGATTATCTGCAGCGCTCCGCCCGCCACCTCACCTCGAAGACCGATGCGGAGCAGGCTTATGCCGTCGGCAAGGCCGCCGTCGAGTACGCGTTGGCCGGCATGAATGCGGTGATGCCGGTGATCGTGCGCAGCTCCGATGCGCCTTATCGCTGGAAGATCGAGGCCGCACCCTTGTCGAAGATCGCCAATCGCGAAAAGAAAATGCCCACCGGCTTTCTCACCCGCGACGGCTTCGGCATCACCGCCGCCGCACGCCGCTACCTCGCGCCCTTGATCCAGGGCGAGGCGCCCTTGCCTTACGGCAAGGATGGGCTACCGAAATACGTGCAGCTGAAGAACGCGGCGGTGGAGCGCAAGTTGCCCGAGTTTAAGCCGTAGCCGTTCGCACGGCAGATCGCTCAGCCAGCAGTCGATCGACCAAGCGATCGACTGCTGCCTCAGCATGACTCAAGGATTCGGCGAGCCGCTCGCCGCCGAATTCGTCGTATTCCACGGCCACCGTGCGCACATCGTCCACGCCGATATAGCCAAATGCGGTACGCACGGATGGCTCCACATGATTGCGCGCCGAAAGGCGCTCGCCGTGGTCGTAGCCGTAATCTCCGCGCGAGCTCAGCAATACCATCGTGCGCCCCTGCCCGGCCAACAGCGGCCAGTAGGGCTCGCCTTCCCGGGCACGGTCGAAGCCGAAGGTCCGGCCAACGCGCACGATGTTGTCGATATACGCCTTGAATCCACTGGGCACGTTGAAGTTGTACATCGGCACGCCAGCCACGATCACGTCGGCGCGGAGCAGCTCGTCGATCAGTGCATCGCTCTGTGCCAATCGCTGATGCATCCAGGGTTCGCGCGCCGCTTCCGGCGTAAAGGCCGCATGCACCCATGCCCCGTCCACCGGCGCAGGCGGACTCTGCCCCACGTCGCGATACACCACGGCATCCGTTGTCGCAGCCCGCCAACGCGATACGAAACGCGCCGTCAGGCGACGCGTATGCGATCCGTGGTCGTGCAGGTCCGAACGGCCGCCGCGTGCGCTGGCGTCGAGTTGCAACAGGGTCGTCATGGCAAGCTCCTCATGCATGCATTCCACTCACAGGCGAGATGGAAGCGCGCATGCTATGGACGGTCAGACCTGCTGAAAACCGATCATTTCTCACCCGACGCGTGAACTGAACTCATCCATGGATCACTATCGACGACGCCTCCCGCCGCTATCCGCATTGCGCGCCTTCGAAGCCGCCGCGCGACACCAGAGTTTCCGCCTCGCCGCCGCCGAGCTCTCGGTCACGTCCACTGCCGTGAGCCATCAGATTCGGCAGCTGGAAGCGCTGTTGGGCGTGACGCTGTTCGAGCGCCAGGTGCGGAAAGTCGTGCTGACGGCGGAAGGTCAAGCCCTGTTTCCGGTGCTGCGTGACAGCTTCGACGCGATGACGGCCGCCGTCGCCCCGCTGCTTCAGCCGAAGCGGCGGCGCATGTTGACCGTATCGGCCACGCCCGCCTTCGTCGCGCGCCTGCTCATTCCGCGTATCGCGGACTTCCAAACCCGGCATCCGGAGCTGGACCTCCGACTGCATGCATCCACACAGCCCATCGACTTTGCGACGCAGCAGATCGACGCCGCGATCCGCTACGGCAAGGGTGTGTATCGCGATCTCCACAGCGAGCATTTGCTGCACACCCGCTTCGCGCCGCTATGCAGCCCCCGGCTGGCTCTGCGGACGCCGGAGGAACTGGTGCAACATCCCCTGCTGCATTTCCAATGGCAGCCCACGCTGCCCGATCCACCCGACTGGACCGCCTGGCAACGCAAGGCCGGCTCGACCACGTCCCAGGCCGCGCGCGGCATCACCTTCAGCGACGAAACTCACGCCATCGATGCCGCCATCGCCGGCCAAGGCGTTGCGCTACTGAACACGGCCCTGGTCCGTGACGAATTTGAGCGCGGTACCTTGGTTGCGCCATTCGGGCCGGAACTTGACGGCTTCGACTACTACCTCGTCCATCCGCCTGCGGTGGCAAACGATCCCGCTATCGGCGCGTTGCGCGCGTGGCTACAGGAGATCGTGCCGCCCTCCGAAGCGGGTATGAATAGCTAGTTCACAAAGCGACTCAAACCTACCCTGTAGTCCGAGTATTCCTGGATCGAGTTGTGATCGGCTTCCGGTACCACCTGCTGCATGGGTGGTGTGCGGAAGCTGGCCGCGAGTGCGGCCGTGCGTTCGGCGGCAACCAGCTGATCCCGCCCCGCGCGTATCAGCAACACCGGGCAATGCACATCGATCGCATAACGCAACGACTCGAAGCGTTCCTTCAACAACCAGTCCACCGGTGCAAGGCCATAGAACGATTGCGCCACCCGCACCATGCTGTCGAAGGGCGTGACCAGCGCCAGGCGCTCCACGGGGCGACGCGCGGCCAGCTGGACCGCCACCCCACTGCCCAAGCTACGCCCAATCACAGCGACCGCTGCGTGGCGAGGCGCCACGTAGTCAAAGAGTGCCAGTGCATCCGACACCAGCGCTCGCTCGCCGGGTTCACCATCGCTGGCCGCATAGCCACGGTAGGCGAGCAGGTAAATCGTGCGCTGTGGAAACCAGTGGGCAAACTCAGCCCGAACATCCTCGATACGCTCGCCGTTGCCACCGAAATACAGCAAGGCTTTCGACTGGCCAGGGTTCACCACCCAGCCACGCAGCTTCACGTCTTCATTCACCAGCACGAAATCTGGCGCTTGCCGTACCAACCAAGTCGCTTCAGGCCGATAGAGGAGTTGCCGCTGGCTGAAATAAAGATGGGCGCAGAATGCGCCGTAGAGCAGCAGCACTAGCGCCGCTATCACTGTGATCACACGCCAGAACATGGCAGCTCAGCGATGGCTGTTCGGTTTGGCCATCTCTTCCAGCTCACACCGCTCCAGCTCGGTACTCGCGGGGATCGCCTCACGCGTGCGCTCGACCGTCTCGATATGCATCACCTTGCCCGCCTTGAGAGTGATACGGATAGTCCGCTGGTAGACCGAACGGTAACCCATGTGGGCATGGCACCGAACAGGTCGACTGCCGCATTCAACGCCAACAGGCGCTCCCACGCCCCTTACGTTCAGGCACAAATTTTTACGATTGACCTCCCCCGCTGGCGGCACCTGCACGCGGGTCGCCACAGGAGCGCCTATGAAGACCATCCCCCAACTGTTCGTCGCCCTCGCTCTGTTCGCCAGCAGCGGCATGGCGCTGGCCGATCGCGACCACGACGATCGTCGCGGTCATGGCCATGGCTACGATCGCGACCACGACCGCGGGCATGGCGACCACCGTTACTATCGCGATGACCGTCGCTACTACGGGCATCGTCACGGCCCGCAACGCTGGGCACGCGGCGAACGTTACTACGGCCCCTCCTATGTGGTGCGCGACTACGGCTACTACCGCCTGCGTCCGCCGCCGTACGGCTATCACTGGGTGCGCGACGACCGCAGCTATCTGTTGGTCTCGATGGGCTCGGGCGTGATCCTCGACATGGTCATTCGCTGACCACAGCGAGGGGCGCCACAGCAAGGCGATGTCTCCGGACATCGCCTTTTTTGTTGTGCGCTCTCTGCCCACGCGTTGCGTCGCACAACAGAACGGCCGTCAACCTCTGCCTATACTCGACGGAACCGCCCGCAACGGGCGGTCACTACAACCGATGGGGAGGCTCCGATGCTGCAGCAGTTTGGCTTGTGGATCGTGCTGGCATGTGCGGTCGTGGCAGTTCTGTATGGCGCGCTCTCGGTGCGCTGGATCTTGGCGAAATCACCGGGCAACGAGCGCATGCAGGAGATCGCCGCGGCGATCCAGCAAGGTGCGCGGGCCTACCTCAACCGGCAATACACCACCATTGGCGCGGTGGGCGTGGTGCTGTTCTTCATCATTGGCTTTGCGCTGGATTGGGGCACGGCGATCGGCTTCGCCATCGGCGCACTGCTCTCCGGCGCCACCGGCTTTATCGGCATGAACGTGTCGGTGCGTGCCAATGTGCGTACCGCCGAAGCCGCCCGGAGCGGCCTCGCGGCGGCACTCAACGTGGCGTTCCGTGGCGGCGCCATCACCGGCATGCTGGTGGTCGGCCTCGCTCTGTTCGGCGTCACGGCCTATTACGCCGTGCTTCGGCATCTGGGCTACGAAAGCATGCATGCACTGCATGCCTTGGTCGGCCTGGCCTTCGGCTCCTCGCTGATCTCGATCTTCGCCCGTCTCGGCGGTGGCATCTTCACCAAGGGCGCCGACGTGGGCGCCGACCTGGTCGGCAAGGTCGAGGCCGGCATTCCGGAAGACGACCCGCGCAACCCGGCGGTGATCGCCGACAACGTGGGCGATAACGTGGGCGACTGCGCCGGCATGGCCGCCGACCTGTTCGAGACCTACGCGGTCACGCTGATCGCCACCATGCTGCTCGGCGGCGTGATGGCCGAGCAGACCGGCAGCAACGGCGTGCTGTTTCCACTGGTGTTGGGTGGCGCATCGATCATCGCCTCGGTGATCGGCACCTTCTTCGTGAAGGCACGCGGCGGGAAGATCATGAATGCGCTGTACGCGGGCGTGGCCGTCTCGGCCATCCTCGCGGCGATCGCGTTCTGGCCGATCACCAGTCAGCTGATGGGTGAGTCGGCCTACGGTGTCGGCCACCTCTACGGCTGCGCGCTGATCGGCCTCGCGCTCACCGGGGCCATGGTGGTGATCACTGAGTACTACACCGCCACTGAGTACGGGCCGGTGCGGCACGTCGCTCAAGCGTCCACCACCGGCCACGCCACCAACATCATTGCCGGCATCGGCGTGTCGATGAAATCCACCGCACTGCCGGTGCTTGCGGTATGCGCGGCGATATGGGGCTCGTTTGCCCTGTGCGGCCTGTACGGTATCGCCATCGCCGCCACGGCGATGCTCAGCATGACCGGCATGATCGTGGCGCTGGATGCCTACGGCCCGATCACCGACAACGCTGGCGGCATCGCGGAGATGGCCGATCTGCCGCCGGAAGTGCGCGGCGTGACCGACCCGCTCGACGCCGTGGGCAATACCACCAAGGCGGTGACCAAGGGCTACGCGATCGGTTCGGCCGGCCTCGCCGCGCTGGTGCTGTTCGCCGACTACACGCATAACCTCAGCCAGCACCTCAACGTCACCGATTTCCGCTTCGACCTCTCCAACCACTACGTGATCATCGGCCTGCTGATCGGCGGCCTGATCCCTTACTTGTTCGGCGCGATGGCGATGGAAGCGGTCGGCCGAGCAGCGGGCTCGGTGGTGGAGGAAGTGCGCCGTCAGTTCCGCGAGATCAAGGGCATCATGGAAGGCACCACCAAGCCGGACTACTCGCGCGCGGTGGACATGCTGACCAAGTCCGCGATCAAGGAAATGCTGATCCCCTCGCTGCTGCCGGTGCTGGTGCCGGTGATCGTGCTGTTCGGCTTCAAATGGCTGGGCGGTGCGGAAGCCGGCGCGCAAGCGCTGGGTGGCGTGCTGATCGGCACCATCGTCACCGGCCTGTTCGTAGCGATCTCGATGACCACCGGCGGCGGCGCCTGGGACAACGCCAAGAAGTACATCGAAGACGGTCACCACGGCGGCAAGGGTTCGGATGCGCACAAGGCCGCCGTCACCGGCGACACCGTGGGCGATCCCTACAAGGACACGGCCGGCCCGGCGGTGAACCCGTTGATCAAGATCATCAACATCGTTGCGTTGCTGTTGGTTCCACTGCTGTAAGGCGCACGCATGCCGAAAGAAAACAGGGTAGGGACCACCCCTACCCTGTTTGATCCCGACCGAGATCGGCTATGGGATCGAGGACTCCCGATCGAGTTTCAGACGACGCAAGAACTGCGTCCGCATCGCGTCGGGCATCGACACATTGCGCACAGCATCCCGATGCCGGCCTGCGGCGCCGTAGACCGGCTTCGCCAGAAATCCCACCTGATCGCCTGTGACCGGATCGATCGCCAGCCCCGTGATCTCGCCTTCGTCGTTGATGTCCAGCGCCTGCGCGAGCAGGCCCGCGTCACCCTGCGTCGCCAGCGTATTGAGGTCGGTCATCCGGCCGTTCTCCCACAGGAAGGCGTGGCAGCTGGCGAAGTGCGCGGTACACGAAAGGCCCACCACCTGATCGCGTGCGTTGATGCCGAAAGCCTGGCTGTGCACGTCGCCGGGATAGAGCGTGCCGAGGTCCTGCATGCCGGCGTTGCGCGTCCAAAGGAACGCATGCTCGTGCAAGTGGCCGCCATCGCTCGCTGACACGTTGGAGAAGCCCACCACGTGACCTTGCAGGTTGATCGCCATCGGGGTGTGCCATGCCACGCCGCCGAGATTGCCGATATCGGTCACCGTGCCGTTCTGCCAGAGCACCGCGTGACGCGCACTGAAACGCCCTACCGCCTGATCACAGAGACCGGAGATGCCAACCATCTGGCCCACGTCGTTGAGCGCCGTGGCGGCGCCGGAGGTATCGCCGGTCAACAAAGGCAGCTCGCGGAGCTGGTTCGGGTCCGGGCCCCACACGACCGGACGGAACTGCAAGACCTGGCCGCTGTTGACCGTGTCGCAGGTCGGATCTTGGATGGTGTTTTCAGCCCAGCCGGTGATCTGCCCCAGGTCGTTCACGCCAGCAGCGAAACCGTTGTTGCCGCCCAGCGTAGGCAGCGCGCGCATGGTCCCCCAGGCCCACACGAAACCCAGGCAGGTGCTGCTGGTCGCCGTCGCCGAGGGGAAGAAGGCCGAACAGCTCCAGCCTTCGCCGAGAGGGTCTGGCTGGCCGGTCTGTGCGATGCCGGCAAGCAGGCCGAAGTTGTTCTTGGCCGGCCACTGGATATCGCTATTGAGGCCGCCGAGCGTACCGAGATCATGAACAGCCCCGTTCAACCAGAGCGCGGCATGCCCGGACTGATCGCCCGGCTGGTTGGAGACACCGCTCACCAGACCAAGATCGTTGACGCTGTTGCCCGAGCTGAACGTGCCGCCGAGCGCGGAGAGATGGACCACGCTGTACTGGACTTGGCTCCAGGCCAGCATGGGACATGCCGCGGCGCAGGCAGCGGCTAGAACGATGTGAGGAAGCGGACGCATACGACCCTCCTTTGTAGTGCCCGGAGCGTGCCGCCGGCCGCGCAACCCGGGGAGTTCCACTTCTCACATTTCCTCTGGTCCGGTTGTGCCTAAAATTGGTGTATGCGCCGCTGGGAGCTTGCCATCGCACTCGACCCCGGACGCGAGCTGCCGCTGTTCCTGCAGCTTGCGGGTACGATTGCCGACGACATCCGCTGCGGACGACTGAAACCTGGCGAGGCCTTGCCCGGTTCACGCGAACTCGCGCTGCGCCTCGGTGTGAACCGCAACACCATCGTCGCCGGCTACAGCGAGTTGGTCGCCGAGGGGCTGGTCAGTACACGCATCGGCGGTGGCACCTTCGTCGGCGAACCGGCAGCGCCGCCGCCGGACGCTCCGGCGATGACCGAACAGACGCCCACGTATTCGCTCATGCCCCCACTGCCATTGCCGATGGCGGGCCATGCGCCGGCACCTGGCGTACTGATGATGTCCAACGGCGCGCCGGACGCCCGACTGTTTCCAGCGCGCGCATTGGCCCGCGCCTTCCGCCGTGCCATTGAGCATCGTGGTCGCAGCTTGCTGGTCGCGCCTCACCCCTGCGGGCATATCCGCCTGCGCACCGAACTCGCCGCCATGCTGGCGCGCACCCGCGGTCTGCTGGCGACGCCCGACAATTTGATGGTCACGCGCAGCATCGAGCAGGGCATCGATCTGGTCGCGCGTACCTTGATCGGGCCCGGCGACACCGTCGCGGTCGAAGCCTTCGGCTATCCCCCAGCCTGGAGCGTGCTGAAGCTGGCCGGCGCGCAACTGGTACCTATCGCGGTGGACAGCGGCGGGCTGGACGTCGATGCGTTGGAAGCCCTGCTGAGACAACAAACCATCCGCGCCGTCTTCCTCACACCCCACCATCAGTTCCCCACCACCACCGTGATGTCGCCGGCGCGCCGCGCACGCTTGGCCGAGCTGGCGCTCCAGCATGGCTTCGCCATCATCGAGGATGACTACGACCATGAGTTTCACTACGAGGGCAAACCGATCCTGCCCATCGCGGCCGGCGCCGGGCGCGCCAACGTGGTCTACATCGGCTCGCTATCCAATCTGCTTGCGCCCGGCGTGAGCACTGGCTTCGTGGTGGCGCCGCCCGCGGTATTCGCGCGGCTGCAGAGCATGCGCGCAGCCAGCGATGCACGCAGCGACGCCGCCATGGAATGCGCCATCGCCGAGCTGTTCGAAGACGGTGAACTGCTGCGCCATGTGCGGCGCATGCGCCGGACGTATGCCGCGCGACGCGATGCGCTGGCCGAGGCGCTCACCCGGCACCTGGGTGGCGCCGTGCATTTCCGCCTGCCCGAGGGCGGCATGGGCTTGTGGGTTCGTGCCGACGACGGCATCGACGTGGCCCGCTGGTCGCGCGATGGCGAACGCGAAGGCGTGCTGTTCTTCGACGCCCGCCGCTACGACTTCCACCAGCGCGCTCAATCCTTCTTGCGGCTGGGCTTCACCTATCACGACGAGAGCGAATTGGACGACGCCGTACGCCGTATGGCTCGCGCCCTCAGCCGGCAGACATGGCCTTCCGCAGTGTCTTCCAGCAGGTGACGGACCCGGCCAAGGCTGATTGAATGGGGTACTCACTCCGTAGCAGAGGGAACTCGCACGTGAAGAAACACCCGCTCGCACTTCTCCTTGTTCTATCGATGGCAGGCATGACCCACGCAGCAACCCCCACTCCCAAGGCCACCGGCGATGCCGCGGCCGATACCAACCTCTGGCTGGAAGACATCGACGGCGCCAAGCAGCTGGACTGGGTCCGGCAACACAACGCCGAGACGGTACAGAAGTACACGCAGACGCCGGAGTTCAAGCAGCTCGACGAACGCATTCTGGAAGTGCTCGACTCCAACGAGCGCATTCCCTTCGTCAATAAGATCGGCGACAGCTACTACAACTTCTGGCGCGACAAGGAACATCCCAAGGGCCTGTGGCGCCGCACCTCGCTGGCCGAGTTCCGCAAGGACAAACCGGCCTGGGAGACAGTGATCGATCTCGATGCGCTGTCCAAGGCCGAGAACGAGAACTGGGTGTGGCACGGCGAGCAATGCCTGAAACCCGACTACCAGCGCTGCCTGATCTCCCTGTCGCGTGGCGGCGCCGACGCCAACGTGGTGCGCGAGTTCGACTTGCCCGGCAAGCAGTTCGTGAAAGACGGCTTCAGCTTGCCAGAGGCCAAGAGCAGCGTTGCCTGGAGGGATCGCGACACGCTCTACGTCGCCACCGATTTCGGCCCAGGCTCGATGACTACCTCCAGCTATCCGCGCATCGTGAAGGAATGGAAGCGGGGCACGCCGCTCAGTGCCGCCACCACGGTGTACGAAGGCAAGCCTGAGGACATGAGCGTGGCGGGCTTCCGTGACAACACGCCGGGCTTCGAGCGTGACTTTGTCACCCGCCAGCTCGCCTTCTACGACAGCGAGACCTTCCTGCGCGGCAAGGACGGCAAGCTGCTCAAGATCGACGTGCCGAACGATGCCAACACCGACGTGCATCGCGAATGGCTGCTGATCGAGCCGCGCAGCGACTGGAGTATCGGCGGCAAGACTTACAAGTCCGGCTCGCTGCTGGTCGCCAGATTCGACGATTACATGTCCGGCGAGTACAGGACCGGCAAGCGCGATCTCACCGTACTGTTCGAACCAACCGACACCACCGCGCTGGACGGCTATTCGTGGACGCGCCACCAGTTGATCCTCAACGTGATGGACAACGTGGTGAACAAGCTGGAGGTGCTCACCCCACAAGAAGGTCCATGGAAGCGCGAAAGCCTTGGCGGTGCGCCGAAGCTGTCCACCATCGCCGCAGCTGGCATCGATGCCGATAGCAGCGACGATTACTTCCTTACCGTCAGCGGTTTCCTGCAGCCGACCACGCTGTATTACGGCACGATCGGCCAAGGGAAGAACGGCGCGGGTGAACCGAACGGGATCAAGCACAGCCCCAGCTTCTTCGATGCCTCGAAATATGACGTGAGCCAGCACTTCGTCACCTCGAAGGATGGCACTCGTGTGCCCTACTTCGAAATCGCGCCGAAGAAGCTCAAGGCCGACGGCAAGAATCCCACCTTGCAGTACGGCTACGGCGGCTTCGAGATCTCGCTGCAACCGGCCTATAGCGGCAGCATGGGCCGCGCCTGGCTCGACAAGGGCCGCGTGTATGTCATCGCCAATATCCGCGGCGGCGGCGAGTACGGGCCGCGTTGGCACAAGGCTGCATTGAAAGCCAACCGACTGCGCGCCTACGAGGACTTCGCGGCGGTGTCGGAGGATCTGTTCAAGCGCAAGATCACCTCCCCGCAGCACCTCGGCGCCATGGGCGGCAGCAATGGCGGCCTGCTGATGGGCAACATGCTCACGCTGTACCCGCAGCTGTACGGCGCCATCGTCAGCCAGGTGGCCTTGCTCGACATGCAGCGCTACACGCACCTTTCCGCGGGCGCTTCGTGGATGGCGGAATACGGCGACCCGGACAAGCCGGCCGAATGGGCCTGGATCAAGACCTTCTCGCCCTATACCAACGCCAAAGCCAACCAGAAGTACCCGCCGGTGCTGTTCACCACCTCCACCCGCGATGACCGCGTGGGCCCGGTGCACGCGCGCAAGATGTACGCCAAGCTGGCCGCACTGGGCTACGACACCAGCTTCTATGAAAACATCGAAGGCGGCCACGGCGCGGCGGCCGACAACAAACAGTCGGCTTTCATGAACGCGCTTGGCTATACGTACTTGTGGGAGCACGTAAAGTAGAAGGCCCTGACCCACTGGGTGCGCCACACGGCGTGTGGCGCATCCCATGAATCGCATCCATGAAGCACTTCCATAAAACCCGCCCCGAACTGCGCGAGTGGATACTCGCCACCACCCGCGCTGGCCACGGCCCGATGGATGTGCTGCGCCTGATGAAAGACGCCGGCTACGACGCGCAGCAAAGCCGGCGCGCCGTCTCGGAAGTGCTGAACATTCCGCTGGCCGCGCTCAACGCCACCGCGCCCCGTGCCGGTAGCAAACAACCGCGCCACCCGACGGCGCCGCAGGTGTCCGTGGGCGATCACACCGTTCGCGTCAGCACCAGCATCGACACGCCCATCGTTCGCGTACTCGAAGGCCTGCTCACCGGCGATGAATGCGATGAGCTGATCGCCCTGGCGCGCCCGCGCCTGCAGCGCTCACTCACCGTGGATGTGGACGGCCGTCACCAGACCGACGAGCGCCGCACCAGCAATGGCATGTTTTTCCGTGCCGGCGAGCTGCCGCTGATCCAGCGCCTTGAGCAACGCATCGCCGACTTGGTGCAGATTCCGGCCAGCCACGGCGAAGGCCTGCAAATCCTGCATTACCTGCCCGGCCAGGAGTACGAGCCGCACTTTGATTGGTTCGACCCCGCCCAGCCCGGCTTCACCGCAGTCACCGCGCGCGGCGGCCAGCGCGTCGCCAGCATCGTGATGTACCTCAACACCCCCGAGGAAGGCGGCGGTACCGGCTTCCCGGCCATCGGCCTCACCGTAACGGCCCTGCGCGGTTCAGCCGTCTATTTCGCTTATGACACCGGCGACCAGAGCTCGCTGCATGCTGGCCTGCCGGTCATCCGCGGCGAAAAATGGATTGCGACCAAGTGGTTACGCGAGCGGCCCTATCAACGCTGAGCGCCGCCGCGCACTGACGACGCCCTGAACTTCAGCCGCCCCAACTGCTGCGACGCAACAGGCTTTGCCGTATCCTTACCGGCTTCCCCCCCGCATTCCAGTAAGGAACCACCATGGGTCTGCATCTCGTCTCCGCCGGCCGCGACGTGCCGAATGAAATCAACGTCATCATCGAAATCCCCAAGGATGCCGAGCCGGTCAAGTACGAAGTGGAGAAGGAAAGCGGCGCGATCTTCGTCGACCGCATCCTGTCCACGCCGATGCGCTACCCCTGCAACTACGGCTACGTCCCCGGCACGCTCGGTGGCGACGGCGATCCGCTGGACGCACTGGTGATCCTGCCGCTGCCGCTGGTGCCGGGCTCGGTGATCCGCTGCCATCCCGTCGGCATGCTCAAGATGACCGACGAAGCCGGCAGCGACGAAAAGCTGGTGGTGGTTCCGGTAGAGAAGATCTTCGCCGGCTACGCCCACATCAAGGACATCGAAGCCGTCTCCGCCCACTGGTTGGAGCGCATCGGCCACTTCTTCGAGCACTACAAGGATCTGGAGAAGGGCAAGTGGGTGAAGGTGGAAGGCTGGGTCGGCGCCAAAGAGGCGAAGGCCGAGATCGTCGCCGGCATGGAGCGCTACAAGGCCGACAAGAAGGCTTGATTCGCTTCTGAAGCTTTACCAAAAATGCCCCGCACCGCGGGGCGTTTTTGTTTCCGGCTTTTGCCTTAGATGTTGCTCTTGATCTCCAAATCCCCTCTTACTTCTCTTTGACCAAACAAAGAGAAGTAACCCTGCCTCCGGCAGGAGAACGGAAGCCCGCGGCCCCACGGGCACTCCCTTCGGTCGCAACGAGCCAGGTAGCGACTACGCGAACTTCGAGCGAGAACGCCACTGAGTCCCGGCCTACGCCGGGACGACGAAGTAGAAGCGGTGTCTCGAGCACCCGCCCCTCACCCCAACCCTCCCCCGAAAGGGAGAGGGAGCCAAAGCGTCGACTCAAATCGTATCGACCACCCCTCCATCCACCCGCAACGCCGCCCCCGTCGTCGCCGATGCCTGCATCGAGCACACATACACCACCATGTTGGCCACCTCTTCGGTAGTCGCCAGGCGCTGAATGATCGAGCTCGATCGATGCGCCTTCACGAACTCCATACCGATCTGTTCGTAGCTCTTGCCCTCGCGCTCGGCGGCTTCGTGGACCATGGCCTTGAAGCCGTCCGAAAGCGTCGGCCCTGGCAGCACGCTGTTGACGGTGACGCCACTACCCGCGGCCAACTTCGCCAAACCGCGCGCCACGGACAATTGCGCGGTCTTGCTGACGCCGTAGTGGATCATATCCGCCGGGACGTTCAGCGCCGACTCGGAAGAGATGAACACCACGCGCCCCCAGTTCCGGTGCAACATCCCTTGCATGTAGTGCCGCGACAGCCGCACGCCAGACATCACATTGGTCTGGAAATACTGTTCCCATTCGGCATCACCCGTCTCGAAGAATGGCTTGAGTCCGAAGATGCCAGCGTTGTTGACCAGGATGTCGACGCTGGGCACGGCCTCGACCAGTTCCGCGACGCCGTCAGCCGTGGAAAGATCGGCGGCCACTCCTTCCAGGCTCGCGCCATGCAAGTGATGGCGCAGCTTGTCCACCACTTGTTGCACCGTGTCCGGATGGCGACCATTGATCACTACGTTGGCACCGGCAGCCGCCAGACCCATCGCAATGGCGTGGCCAATGCCGGCGGTGGAGGCGGTGACCAGCGCGTTCTTGCCGGATAGATCGATCTGCATGCACGTACCCTCTGATGGACTTGGATTCAGGTGACGGCGTCGCCATCCCCTATACCTTTGATCCTGTCGCATATCGTGTCGTGGCCAGGTAGATAACCGCGACCCACTGTCTTTTGTCTGCTGGAGAACCCAATGAAATCACGAGCCGCCGTTGCCTTCGGGCCGGGCAAGCCGCTGGAAATCGTCGAGATTGACGTCGCGCCGCCGAAGCAAGGCGAGGTGCTGGTCAAGATCACCCACACCGGCGTCTGTCATACCGATGCCTTCACGCTTTCAGGCGACGATCCGGAAGGCATCTTCCCCGCGGTGCTGGGACATGAAGGCGGCGGCATCGTGATCGAGGTCGGCGAAGGCGTGACCAGCGTCAAGCCGGGCGACCATGTGATTCCGCTGTACACCGCCGAATGCGGCGAGTGCAAATTCTGCAAGTCGGGCAAGACCAATCTGTGCCAGGCAGTGCGCGCCACACAGGGCAAGGGCTTGATGCCCGACGGCACCACGCGCTTCTCCTACAACGGGCAGCCGATCTATCACTACATGGGCTGCTCGACTTTCAGCGAGTACACCGTGGTGCCGGAGATCTCGCTGGCCGTGGTCAATCCCGCCGCACCGCTGGAAAAGGTCTGCCTGCTCGGCTGCGGCGTCACTACCGGCATCGGCGCCGTGCACAACACGGCCAAAGTGAAGCCCGGCGACACCGTCGCGGTGTTCGGACTCGGCGGCATTGGTTTGGCCGTGATCCAGGGCGCGGTGCAGGCGAAGGCTGGTCGTATCCTCGCCATCGACACCAACCCCGGCAAGTTCGACCTAGCGCGCAGCATGGGCGCCACCGATTGCATCAACCCGAAGGACTACGACAGGCCGATCCAAGACGTCATCGTCGAGATGACCGACGGCGGTGTCGACTTCAGCTTCGAATGCATCGGCAATGTGCACGTGATGCGTTCCGCGTTGGAGTGCTGCCACAAAGGCTGGGGCGAAAGCGTGATCATCGGTGTGGCTGGAGCCGGCCAGGAAATCAGCACCCGCCCGTTCCAGCTGGTCACCGGCCGCGTGTGGCGCGGCTCCGCTTTCGGCGGCGTCAAGGGACGCACGCAGTTGCCGGGCATGGTCGAGCAGGCGATGAAGGGTGAGATCAAGCTCGACCCTTTCATCACTCATACCATGCCGCTGGAACAGATCAACGAGGCCTTCGATCTGATGCATGAAGGTAAATCGATTCGCACGGTGATTCATTTCTGACTTGCCGTGGTTCGCGAGGCGCGCAACCATGCGCTGCGCGCCATCGCTTGTGAGGCAACGGGGTGAGTTGGTCGCAAGCATGTGGCAACGCTGAATTCGTTTTCCTTATGCCCCATCCGGAGAAGCCATGCGTCTGTCCGCTGCCATACCGATCATCCGAATCTTCTCCGTCGACAAGGCGAAACAGTTCTACCTGGATTTCCTTGGCTTCGCGCTCAACTGGGAGCACCGCTTCGAAGAGGGCGCGCCTCTGTACGCTCAGATCAGCAGGTCTGGCTTGACGCTTCACCTCAGCGAGCACTATGGAGACGCCACCCCGGGCTCGACGGCATTCATTCCAGTTCAGGACATCGATGCTCTGCATCGCGAACTCAACGCGAAGCACTACCCCTATGCAAGACCCGGCATTGAGACCGTGGATTGGGGGCGGCAGATGCAGGTGCCAGACCCCTTCGGTAATCACCTTCGCTTCTGTGAACTCAGCGGGCAATAGATCAAACACTTGGCTGGCATGGCGAAGCTCGCACTTCTCATCATGATCATGCTGACTACGGAATGTGCCCTCCGGAAGTGAATACGATGGTTCGATCGACCGTGGGCGCATCGATACTTCTTAGCCATGGCTCTTCAGCAACGATCGGCGTGCATGGGCCAAAGGTGCACACGCGAATTTCGCGCTTGGCGGCTTCGCGACGCAGCGTGTCCAGCACCCTGCGCATCACCGAACCGATAAAGGGTGTGTAGAGGTAGAAGACCGTGCCGATAGACAAGTCTGCCTCGCGCGCGTCCTGCTGCACAAACGTCACGCTGCCAAGATGGAGCGCTTGGGCGCAGAGCCTTGCGCCAGTGACATAGGCCGCTTCCAGCTCGATGCCCACGCTGCGCGCGCCGGTGCAGATGGAGGTCAGTAGAGGCACATGGCCCAGCCCCGAACCGAGGTCGATAAGTACATCGTCCTCTGTGAGTGAGGCACGGTCGATCATGTCGAAGATGTGGCGGGCCGGGGTGGGCTGGTAGAACACCATCTCGTCCGGCAGTTCGGCAATGCTTTCGTCCGGTGGGTCGAACGCCAGTACGCCGCTGACCAGTTCGTCGAGATAGTCGTAGCTATCGCCCTTTGAGCATGCCTCGTCGATGCGAACCCACGGCAGCAGACCATTCGTGCCTTGCTGGATCTCGCGGCGGATGGATGCATAGAGTTCGGTGTTGATGGACTCCAGCCGGGCGCGAACCTGCTCCGCACGAACATGCAGGACCGTACTGGAGGCGCCATGAACTTGCATGGGTCCGTCCATGAGATAGGCGTCCAGGCGATCCAGCGCATCGATACGCCTCCGCAGTTGTGCAGGCTCGCTTAGCGAGCGGTCTTGCTCGATCGTCTCGATCAACGTTTGCAGCGTGGGGGACATGCTCTCAAGTTCCAAACACACGGAGTCTTCTACGACATACGGTGCCTTTTTTTCCAATGCAATGCCATCGCCATGGCACACTGGCTGCTGTTGCCCCGCCGGCACCGGCCATCGCCGCACATGGAGGAACTCGTACCGTGATACCTATCCCTTGTCCGCGTCGTCGACGGGCTCCTGCGAATTCGCGCACACGTGCGCATAGACCCCTTGCGTTCGCGACCTACCTGTTTCTGTCAGGGTATGTCTCGTTGGGGTATGCCGCCCCAGGCCAAACCGCGAACACTGATAGCGTCGAGCAACGCGCGCAGCAGCTGGTTGCTCGCATGACCCTAGACGAGAAGATCGCTCAGCTGCAGAACGCCGCGCCGGCTATCTCACGCCTGGGCATCCCTGCCTATGACTGGTGGAGTGAGGGCCTGCACGGCATCGCCCGCAATGGGTATGCCACGGTCTTTCCGCAGGCGATCGGCCTGTCGGCCAGTTGGGACGGCGAACTACTGCAGCAGGTCGGCGATGTCGTCGCCACCGAGGCTCGCGCCAAATACAACGCCGTCGGCAAGGGCGATCACGGTCGCTATCAGGGACTGACGATCTGGTCGCCTAACATCAATATCTTCCGCGACCCACGCTGGGGAAGAGGCCAGGAAACGTATGGTGAAGACCCCTTCTTGACCGGCAGCCTGGCGACTCGCTTCGTGCACGGTTTGCAGGGCGACGATCCGCAGGTGCTGAAGACCATCGCGACGGTGAAGCACTTCGCCGTGCATAGCGGGCCGGAGCAAGGGCGCCACGGATTTAACGTGGATGCCTCGCCGCACGATCTGGAAGATACCTATCTGCCGGCCTTCCGCATGGCGATCACCGAAGGGCATGCCGCCTCGGTGATGTGCGCCTATAACGCCGTGCAGGGAACGCCGGCCTGCGCTTCGCCGGCCCTGCTGGCGGAACGGCTCAGGCGCGATTGGCAATTCGCCGGCTATGTGGTTTCCGACTGCGATGCCGTCGATGACATGACGCAGTTTCACCATGCCGCCGCCGACAATGCCGCCTCTTCCGCGGCTGCGTTGACTGCGGGTACCGATCTCGACTGCGGCCAGGCCTATGCCAGCCTGGGCCAGGCCGTGCGCAACGGCCAGGTCAGCGTGGACAAGATGGATATCGCGGCGCGCCGGCTGTTTGCTGCGCGCTACCGGCTCGGTTTGTTCGATCCGGCAAAGGACCCCTACGCCCCTATCGGTGCGCAGAACATCGCCTCGCCGGCCCATCGCGCCGTGGCTCTGCGCGCCGCGCAGGAATCCATAGTGCTGCTCAAGAACGAGCATCAAACCTTGCCGTTCAAGACCGGTGCGCGCCTGGCGGTGATCGGCCCCAATGCCGATGCGCTGAACGTTCTGGAGGCCAACTATCACGGCACCGCGGTCGACCCGGTGACGCCACTGGCTGGCCTTGTCGCGCGCTTTGGCGCGGCACACATCGCCTACGCGCAGGGCGCGACGCTTGCTCCTGGCGTGGCGGTGCCGATTCCGACCACGGCGCTGCGAGTAGGTGGCGCGAACTCCGATGCCGGATTGAAGGGCGAGTATTTCGATGCTGCCGATTTTCCGGGCACCGCGCGACTCACTCGTATCGATCGGCGCATCGATTTCGACTGGAATACGGTGGCACCAGCCAAAGGCCTGGATGCCAACCGCTATGCCGTGCGCTGGAGCGGCGAGTTGCTGCCACCGGGCGCGGGCGATTACACACTGAGCGTGCATGTCGATCGCTGTTTCGATTGCCGAGCGCACGATCCAGTGAAGCTTTATGTCGATGGCACCTTGCTGATCGATGATGCCGGCGATGAGCCCGACCTCATCATCCCCATGCACTTTGACGACACGCGGCCTCGAACGGTACGTCTTGAGCTACGCCATACCGGGCTGGATCAAGGCGTGCGCCTGCAATGGATTGCCCCGGCTGCTGCCCAGTTGCGCGAAGCGAAGGCCGCGATCGATCGATCGGATGCGATCGTTGCCTTTGTCGGCCTGTCGCCGGAGCTGGAAGGCGAGGAACTGAAAGTGACCGTTCCCGGTTTTTCGGGCGGCGACCGCACGGACCTCGGCCTGCCCGCGCCCCAGCAGCGTTTGCTAGAAACGGCTGCCGATAGCGGCAAGCCCCTGGTCGTCGTACTGATGAGCGGCAGTGCGGTCGCTATGCAGTGGGCCAAACAACATGCCGACGCGATCATTGTGGCATGGTATCCCGGCGAAGAAGGCGGCACCGCCATCGCCGATACGCTCAGTGGCCGCTTCAATCCGGCGGGCCGGTTGCCGGTAACGTTCTACAACTCGACACAGGATCTGCCGGCGTTCGCCAACTACGACATGCAAGGCCGCACCTATCGCTACTTCAAAGGCAAGCCGTTATTCGCCTTTGGCGATGGCTTGAGCTACACGCGCTTCACCTATGCAAAACCACACCTGTCTTCTGAGCAAATAGCCGCCGGGCAAGGGCTTTCTGCCGATGTGGACGTCACCAACGTCGGCGGGCGCGATGGCGACGAAGTGGTGCAGCTCTACCTCACCGCACTGGATGCCTCACCCGAAACGCCACGCCATACGCTGGTCGGTTTTCGGCGCGTGAGCTTCAAGGCGGGACAAACCCAGACGCTGCATTTCGAGGTGGCGCCGCGCCAACTCAGTGAGGTCGATACCGACGGCAAGCGTTCGATCAAGGCTGGACGCTACGCGCTTTTCATGGGCGGAGGACAACCGGGCACGGTGGGCGCAAAGGCGGCTTTCGTTATCGATGGGCAGGTGTCGCTTCCACACTGATCCATTCACAACGATCCGATGCTACGCCCGGACTCCACAGACACCTGGTTTTCTCAACGAGTTGGCCGAAGCCATGAAGCCGGAAAAGTAGAACCGTTAGCCGCCACGCAACTGGTCGCGCAATTCGCTCACTGCCGAGCTGACGCGAGATACGTAGCCAGCCATCGCCAGCGCGTGATCGGGGAAGCGGATGGAGGGCGCGCCGTTGAGCGCCAGCGGATGGGCGGGCGATTGCTGCACGGCTTCCAGCTCCTGAATCGCCAGTTGCAGGTTGGCTTGGGCGCCCGGGTCTTTCAGCACAGACGCGAAGTCATGCTGAAAGGCTTTCATCTGCAGCAGCAGCGCCGAGGTGTAGCCACGCGCCTCGAAGAACGTGTCGTCGTTACGGCGCCACGGCGGCGGACCGCCCTTGTGTAAGGTCTGTGCAAAAGCCATGACCGGCCAATGCGGAGGCGAGAACTCGCCGGGGCGCGGTTGCGTCACGCCGGACGTCAGGCGTTGCGCGAGCGCATCCAGCCGCGTGGAAGCCACTTGCAGATAGTCGGCCAGATGGCTGGCGCTTGCGTAGAAATGCGCGTTGTCCGGATCGTCGTCGGTGAGGCGATCCAGGTAGCCCTGCAGGTGATAGGCCACCTTGCGATACTGGCTCTCGGGATTGCGCAGCGACCAGCGGCTGCTGTGTCCGGAGAGCAGCACGTCGGCATCGGCCAGGTCCTTGTCCTCGATCAGCGGAGCCTGCGGACGGCCAAACTCGCTGCGCAGGACGTGCAGCAGATCCCGCGAAGCCATGAGAGAACCCCGCTCCCAGCCCGGCGTGCTGTCCATCGACGCGTCGGATGGATGACGGTGGCCCTTGGCGGGATGGCCCGCGTGCTTTTCCACCAGCGCCTGCACCGAACGGATCAGGCTCACGGTGGTGGCCGCCCCCGGCGTGACGGGCCGCTTCATCGCCGTCTGCTCGGTACGCGAGGGAGCCGCCGGATCCAGCAGCACCGGCTCCTTGTCCCACAACCATGTAGCCAAGCTGACCAGCAGCAGCGGCAGTGCCAGCAACACCAGCACTACGCGCAGCAGGCCATGGCTCGGCCTGGCAGGGGAGTCCTTTGCTTGCATCAGGTGGGTTTCCTCGAGCGTCGATCTCATTACAACGCACCAAAGGTAACGCGGGATGACCCGCGCCTAACAGCTTGCGTCAAGCTTGCAGAACGCTACCCGGAGCCGCGCATGCGAGGGCATGCGCGGCTTGAGGGTCGACGTCCGGCCAGGATCAGGCGCGGTGGTAGACCTCGGCGCCCTGCTCACGGAACTCGGCCGCCTTTTCGGCCATGCCCTCATCCAGCGCGGTGATTTCGTCCGTGCCGTGCTCGGCGGCGTAGTCGCGCACGTCCTGGGTAATCTTCATCGAGCAGAATTTGGGGCCACACATCGAACAGAAATGCGCGGACTTGTGCGCGTCCTTGGGCAAGGTCTCGTCGTGGAATTCCTTGGCCTTCTCCGGATCGAGGCCGAGGTTGAACTGGTCGTCCCAGCGGAATTCGAAACGCGCCTTGCTCAGTGCATTGTCGCGCACCTGCGCACCGGGGTGGCCCTTGGCCAGATCCGCGGCGTGGGCGGCGATCTTGTAGGCGATGATGCCGTCGCGGACGTCCTGCTTGTTCGGCAGGCCCAGGTGTTCCTTCGGCGTGACGTAGCAAAGCATGGCCGTGCCGAACCAGCCGATCATCGCCGCGCCGATGGCGGAGGTGATGTGGTCGTAGCCCGGCGCGATGTCGGTGGTCAGCGGCCCCAAGGTATAGAACGGCGCCTCGTGGCACTTCTCCAACTGGCGATCCATGTTCTCCTTGATGAGATGCATGGGCACATGGCCGGGGCCTTCGATCATGGTCTGCACGTCGTGCTTCCACGCGATCTGGGTCAGCTCGCCCAGCGTGTCCAGCTCGCCGAACTGCGCGGCGTCGTTCGCGTCAGCGATGCAGCCGGGACGCAGACCGTCGCCGAGGCTGAAGGACACGTCATACGCCTTCATGATCTCGCAGATGTCTTCGAAGTGCGTGTAGAGGAAATTCTCTTTGTGATGCGCCAGGCACCACTTGGCCATGATCGAACCGCCGCGCGAGACGATGCCGGTAACGCGCTTGGCAGTGAGCGGCACGAAGCGCAGCAATACGCCAGCATGGATGGTGAAGTAGTCCACGCCCTGCTCGGCTTGCTCGATCAGCGTGTCGCGGTACAACTCCCACGTCAGATCTTCGGCCACGCCACCGACTTTCTCTAGCGCCTGATAGATCGGCACGGTGCCGATCGGTACGGGCGAGTTGCGGATGATCCACTCGCGCGTCTCGTGGATGTGCTTGCCGGTGGACAGATCCATCACGTTATCCGCGCCCCAGCGGATCGACCACACCAGCTTCTCCACTTCCTCGGCGATGCCCGACGACACGGCGCTGTTGCCGATGTTGGCGTTGATCTTGGTGAGGAAGTTGCGGCCGATGATCATCGGCTCGCTTTCCGGATGGTTGATGTTGGCCGGGATGATGGCGCGGCCGCGGGCAACTTCGTCGCGCACGAATTCCGGCGTGATCAACTTCGGCAAGGCCGCTCCGAAGGACTGGCCCGGATGCTGGGTGCGCAGTGCGCTGTCGGCCAGCGCCTCGATACGCTGGTTTTCGCGGATCGCGATGTATTCCATTTCCGGCGTCACGATGCCGCGGCGCGCGTAATGCATCTGAGTGACATTGGCGCCGGCCTTGGCCCGCAGCGGTGCGCGCAGGTGATGGCTGAAGCGGACGGGGTCGAGCTTGGCATCGACGGCGCGCTCGCGCCCGAAGGCGGAACTCAGACCGGACAGGCGTTCCACGTCGCCGCGCTCGGCGATCCACGCCGCACGCAGCGCCGGCAGGCCGGCGGCCAGATCGACGCGATAGTTCGGGTCGGTATAGGGGCCGGAGGTGTCGTAAACGGTGATCGACGGATTGGTCTCGCCGCCGAACAAGGTCGGCGTCTGCGCCTGGGCGATCTCGCGCAACGGCACTTTCAGATCGGGGCGGCTGCCTTGCACATAGATCTTGTGCGAACCGGGAATCGGCCGGGTCACGGCCTCGGAGAGTTCCTGCGCGGCGCGCGCGAGATCGGAGGGCTGGGCATTCATCGGCGTTACGTCCTTCGAGAGGCAGGGGACGAAGCGACGGCGCCGGACGCACGAAGGGCTGGGTTCGTGCGGCGAAGCTCCCTACACCGGTGCTAACCGGATCAGGTTCGAAGGGACTCTCTCAGCCGACTGTGGTCGGCACCCCCGCTTCCAGAAGCGGGTATTCAAGCACGAAACGCCGGATACGGGCGAGTACGCCCTCCGGACGGTCGTTCAGCGCGGGAGATAGGCGCGCAGGAAGGTGGCCACGCCGGCGCGGGCGTTGGCTTCCATTTCGTTGGCAAAGGCGTCCTGGCAGCCATCGCAGCCGAACATGCGGCGCAGCACCAAGTCGCCTTTGATCAGCGCGAAGAACTGCACGCTGGCCTGGGGTACGTTCTCGATATCCAGCTTGCCGTGGTCAACCGCCTGCTGCAGCAGGCGCTCCAGCAGCTTGTGCGTACGGGTGGGGCCCTCCTCCCACAGCAGTTTGCCGTAGCGGGGGTTGCCCTGGCGGCAGTCGCTGAGGATGGCGCGGAAGGTGCCGACATTCTGCGGATCGCAGTCGATATGGGCATGGGTGATGGCGATGTTCATCAGGACATCGGCGATATCGACTTGCGGGTCGTACTGGTAGGTTTCTTCGGGCAACAGGTCCTGGACACGCGCGCGGATGACTTCGCGAAACAGGTTGTCCTTGTCGCCGAAGTGGCTGTAGACGGTTAGTTTGGAAACACCGGCCTCGGCGGCCACGGCGTCCATGCTGGTACCGGCGAAAGCGTTGCGGATGAACAGGGCCTTGGCGGCCTCCAGGATCGCCGCACGCTTCTCCATGTCCTTCGGGCGACCGGGACCCTGGGGCTTGGTTTGCGGGATCGTGCTCATGCCTACACCTTCACAAAGGAATAACCGGGGTTTATTATACGCGTCGGTTTACTTATTTTCCACCGCCGTGCTGAACGGCCATCCATGACCTCTACTATCGCAGAACTCACCCTCAGCGGCCCTTATCGCCACGCCCAGCGCACGCTGGCCGCCTGGTTGGAACAGGGCCATGCCGTTGCCCGCCGCCGCACTTTCGCGACCCGGGCCACCCTGGCTGCATTGAATGCGCCGGAGCGGCATCAGCTGGCGCGCTGGCTGGCTTGGCTCGCGGTGGCAGCGCAGAGTCGCCAGCAGCAGACGCCCCACGGCCGCATCCGGCGCCTGGATGCGTCGCTGTACCAGGCCATGGAGAACGCGCTCGCGCACCTGCCCATGGGTATTGCCGGCACGCAGACTCAAGGTCGTCGATGGAGTGCGTAGTGTCCGCGGACACCGCGCCACGCATGACTTCCGTCAGCTCGGCGCGATGACTTCCGGCACTTCGTACGTAAGCAGGCAACCCCCAGGCTTTGCACATTGTCGGAACAGGCCTAAGCGCTTATCCTTTTTGACCTTTTTCGATTTGCACGGGACGTAGGCTGAGATGGCGATGAACTTCGAACAGGCGCGGCAAAACATGGTGGAAAACCAGGTGCGCCCCTGGGAGGTGCTGGACGGTCGCGTTCTCGACGTGCTCGGCCGCGTGCGCCGCGAAGATTTCGTCGCTCCCGAACATCGCCAGCTGGCCTTCGCCGACGTGAGCCTGCCGCTCGGCCACGACGAGGTGATGATGAAGCCGGTGCTCGAGGGCCGCGTATTGCAGGCGCTCGAACTCGGCGGAACCGAACAGGTGCTGGAGATCGGCACCGGCTCGGGCTTCCTCACCGCCTGCCTGGCCGGCCTGTCGGCACATGTCACCAGCGTGGATATCCATGCCGACTTCATCGCTGCCGCCGGCCAACGCCTTACGCAGGCCGGCGTCGCCAACGTGAAGCTGGAAGTGGGCGAAGCCGTCAACGGTTGGCAGCCGGCCAGCCTGTTCGACGTGCTGGTAGTGACTGGCGCCGTGCATGCGATTCCCCCACGTTTTCTCGGCTGGCTCAAGCCGGGCGGCCGCCTGCTGGCGGTGCGCGGCGAGTCACCGGCGCAGCAGCTGGTGTTGCTGACACATGAAGGCGAAGGCCGTTATCGTGAGGAAAGCATCCTCGAAACCGACCTGCCCTATCTGGCTCACGCCGAGCCGCCACGCCGATTCGTTTTTTGACCCCGATTCACACCCCATGAGGCAACCCATGCGCTTGAAGCTTCTGACCCTGGCCCTGGCCCTGACGGCACTCCCGTTGTCCGGCCACAGCGAGGATTTGCTGGATGCATACCGAGAAGCACGCGCCAACGATCCGGTGCTGTCGCAGGCGGATGCTAGCCGTCTGTCCACCGGTGAAGGCGTGACTCAGGCGCGTGCGCTGTTGCTGCCACAGCTCAACGCCGGCCTGACTTTCAGCCAGTCCAGCGGCAACAACAGTCTCGCCAGCGCGGCGAACGGCGGCGGCCATTCGCGTAGCCGCGACGTCTCGGCCACGCTCAACCAGAGTGTGGTCGACCTCAGCAAGTGGGCCAGCCTGAAGACCGCGCGTTCGCAGTCGAGCGCGGAGGATGAGCTGTATCAGGCAGCGCTGCAGGCGTTGTACGTCCGCGTCACCCAAGCCTACTTTGGCGTGCTCACCTCGCAGGATTCACTGACCTACGCCAAAGCCAACGAGGACGCCTTCAAGCAGTCCTACGAGCAGGCGGACCAGCGTTTCAAGGTCGGCCTCTCCGCCGTCACCGACGTGTACCAAGCCAAGTCGTACTACGAACTGGCCAAGGCGCAAACCATCGCCGCTCAGAACACGCTGAACGATTCCCGCGAAGCGCTGACCCAGATCACCGGCAAGCCGACCGGCGAATTGAAGAAGCTGCGCGAAGACCTGCCGATGGAAGGGCCCTCGCCGGACGACCCGAACACCTGGGTGCAGGAAGCGCTGAAGAACAACCCCAATGTGCTGTCGCAGCAGTACACCGTGGAAGCGAACGAGCACAGTATCAGCGCCGCGCGCGCCGGCCATCTGCCCACCATCAACGCCACGGTGACCCGCGGCGAGACCACCAGTTGGCTGGAAAACGGCAGCTTCAACCGTCCCGGCAACGGCCGCCTGGGCACCACCGCCGGCCTGACCCTGTCGGTGCCGATCTTCTCCGGCGGCGCCACCCAGTCGCGCGTGCGCCAGAGCATCTACCAGCGCGATGCCGCGCAGGATGCGCTGGAATCCCAGCGCCGCCTGGTCACCCGCGACACGTTGAACTTCTACCGCTCGGTGGGTGCCGGCATCCTGCAGGTGCAGGCGGCCAAAGCCTCGGTGGACTCGGGCCAGAAGGCGCTTGAAGCGACTCGCGCTGGTTTCGACGTCGGCACGCAGACCATGCTCAACGTGCTCAACTCGATTCAGACGCTGACCCAGGCCGAGAGCAGCTACTCGCAGGCGCGGCACACGTTCATTCTGAACAAGCTGCAGTTGAAGCAGGCTTCCGGCACCATCGACTTGAAAGATGTCGAGGCGGTCAACGCGCTGCTGCAATAAGCGTCGCGTACAACGCGACGAAACAAGAAGGCCGGGCATCGCCCGGCCTTCTTGTTTGCATCATTCCTGCAGCTGCTTGTCGATCAGCGCCATCACGCGCTGCACGGCACCGCGCTCGCTGTCGAACACGATCTTTGCCTTCGCGCCCATCGCTTCGCGGCGAGGCGGGTCACGCAGTAACTGCAGCACGTTTAGGCCGAGCTCTTCGGCGCCGTTCAAACGCACACCCGCTCCCTCACGGATCAGGGTCAGCGTGATTTCCTCGAAATTGAACGTGTGCGGCCCCACCAGCACTGGCGTGGAAAGCGCCGCAGGCTCCAGCACGTTATGCCCGCCGATGGGCACCAGGCTGCCGCCGACGAAGGCGAGATCGGCCGATGCGTAAAACTGCATCAGCTCGCCCATGGCGTCGATCACGAACACTTGATGCGCTGCCGTGGGCACGCGGTCCGCGCTGCGTGTGGCGACAGAGAAACCGAGGCTGCGCACGGAGTTCTCCACCATCTTGAAACGCTCCGGGTGGCGTGGCGCGATCAGCAGCAGCGCATCGGGCAGGCGCTTGAGTACCTGCAGATGCGCTTCCAGCACCGGCAGCTCTTCGCCCTCGTGCGTGCTCCCTGCGATCCATACCGGACGCAGACGACCCCACTGCTGGCGCAGTTCTTTACCGGCCGGCGCGGCGTCGTAGGGCACCGGCATGTCGAATTTCATATTGCCGCTGACCACGATGCGCGCCGGATCGACACCGAGCAGCCGATAGCGCGCTGCATCGGTGCGCGATTGCGCCGCGATCTGCCGCACGCAGCCGAGCGCCGAGCGCACCAAGCCCTGCAGTGGGCGATAGCCACGCAGGGAGCGCTCGGACAGACGCGCGTTGACGATCATCAACGGGATGCCGCGACGCTTGCAGGCGAAGTAGAGATTCGGCCAGATCTCGGTTTCCACGATGACAGCCAGCCGCGGCCGCACGCGCTTCATGAATCGCGATACGGCGAACGGCAGATCGTAGGGCAGATAGACATGAAACACGCTGTCGCCGAACAGCTGACGCACCCGCTCCGAACCCGTGGGCGTCACGGTGGTGATCACCAGCGGTGCATGGGGATATGACTCGCGCAAGGCCTTGATCAACGGCTCGGCGGCATTCACTTCGCCCACCGACACCGCATGCACCCACAGGCTGCCGCGCACTTGGGGGCCCTGGTAGAAGCCGAAACGTTCGCGCCAGCGCCGGTGATAGTCGCGATAGCGGACACCGCGCGCGAGCAATCGCAGCACGATCAGCGGCGTGACCAGATACATGGCAAGGGTGTAGAGATAACGCAACGTGCAGACCCCTTGGTTAAGCGCCGCAGTATAGCCAGTGAAGGCGCTGCGAACCTTGGGATGCTCTGATCTAACCGCCCGTGCCACAACGCCCCTTGTTACAACGCCCCTTGTTAGAATCGGCACCCCATGCCTGGTGCACCCCGTCCCTCTTTCGAACGATCCCTGCTCGCGCCCACGCATTGGTTGGCGTGGATCGGTGTGGGCCTGTTGCGCCTGATCGCGCGACTGCCACGCGGTCTGCTGATGGCGGTGGGGCGTGGCCTCGGCGTGCTGATCCAGCACTTTCCTTCCGCACGCCGGCATGTGGCCGAGGTGAACATCGCCCTCTGCTTCCCGGAGCTTTCCAAGGCCGAGCAGGCAACGCTGGTAGATGCGCACCTGCGCGACATCGGCCTGATGATGGTGGAGTTCGCGCTCGGCTGGATGGGCAGCGACCGAGCCATCGCCCGCACGCCGGTGACCTTCGAGGGTATCGAGCACCTCGAAGCCGCGCGCGCGCAAGGCAAGGGTGTGCTGCTGGTCGGCGGCCACTTCTCCCATCTCGAACTATGCGCACGCCTGGTGTCGCGACATATCCGCATCGCCGGCATGTATCGCCGTATGGATGCCGCCGTGTTCGAATGGGCCGTGCTGCGTGCACGCCTCGACTACGCCGATGCCATGTTCGACAAGGACGACATCCGCGGCACCGTGAAGTATCTGCGCGGCGGCGGCACCTTGTGGTACGCGCCGGATCAAGACATGCGCAGCAAGGACAACGTGTTCGTGCCGTTCTTCGGTGTGCCCGCGGCGACCATCACCGCCACCCACCACTTGGCCCGCGTGTCCGGCGCAGTGGTCGTTCCCTTCTTTCATCGCCGCTTTGCCGACGGTAGCGGCTACGCCTTGCGACTTGGTGCGCCGCTCGCGGATTTCCCCAGCAGCGATGCACTGGACGACACCGCCCGAGTCAACTCAAGCATCGAACAGATGGTCCGCGAAGCGCCTGAACAGTACCTGTGGGTACACAAGCGCTTCAAGACACGCCCGCCGGGCAGTCCCGACATCTATTGAAATCCTGAACTCCGCATCAGCGTCATGACAGCCAAACGACAGATACATCGCTTACAAGACATGACGTGCCATCCCCCGACACCCCCTATGTCCCATCGGCTATTCCTGCGCTCGCTACGCCATCGTCATGACTGGCGCGGCTCACTACCGAAACGCTTCGCCTCCGCCCTCAAGTACCTCGCCCGCTGCGCCCGCATGGCGCGGCGTCAATCGGCGTGGCTGAAGACGCTGTACGGCTCGCCGCGACTTACCGCGATGCTCGCGCACGATCCACGCCTGCTGGAGCGCTGGCATCACCATTACATCAACCGCCGCCTCAGTCGCGCCCATCGCATGGCGGTGATCCGCGACCACTACCGGTTCGTGTTCTCGCAACTGCCCGATGCCATGGTCGATGCGGTCTATCTACGCGGGCGCTACCTGCTCGGCGTTCTTGCTCTTAAAGACGGCAGCGAGCTGCTGATCGAACTGCGCCGCCCTAGCGGCCGCAGCCGCGAGGGCGAACTGGCGCTGTGCCTGGCCAATACGCAGGGACAGCTGCTGTCCTCGGTGATCTTCAGCATCGCCGATGAAGGACGCAGCCTATTGATCGGATGCATGCAGGGCGCCGCAGCGGACCTGGGACGCGAAGCGGTGCGCGACTTGACCAAGCAGTGCCACGGCCTGCGCCCCAAGAATCTGCTGTTCTCGCTGCTGCTGGCTTTTGCGGAAGTGGCGGGCACCGAGCAGATACGTGGCGTCAGCAATCTGGCGCACCCCTTCGCTGGCGAGCAGGACAAGATCAAGGCCGACTACGACAGCTTCTGGCAGGAATGCCAGGGAGAGCCGCTGTCCGATGGTTTCTTTGCCTTGCCTTCCCGCGAACCCGTGCGCGATGAGATGCAGGTGGAGAGCAAGCACCGTTCCGCCTTCCGCAAGCGCGAAGCGCTGCGTCGCGAGGCTGGCGAGCTGTTGATTAGCGCTCTGCGCGGTGGCGTATTGCCGCTGGTGAAGGCGGCCTGACGAAAGACGTCTAGCCGTCCCTTTTCGCCCTTTCGGGCACACGGTCTCCGCCGCCCGTCGCCCGCGTCGCCTCATACAGTTTGGCGTACTTGAGAAACGCATAGAACGCATGGATGCGCGCGGCGATGAAACCTGCCCATCCCGAACGATAGTGGCCGCGCAACAGGTAGTAGCGGAGGAACGCAGCGGTGGAATTGGTCAGCATGCGTAGGCGCAAACCTCCGCTACGGCGCCCCGCCAGATCGGCCAACTGCAGGCTGGAGTAGCGGTTGGCCTTGTCCACGCGACCGGCAATGTCGCGCTCGCCATAGTGATCCAGGATCACATCCAGCACGCCGATGGAGCCGTCCACCTGCACTTCCTCGTGTACCTCATGCGCGCTCATCCGAGCCCGCTGCCGATCGAACAGGCGTACGTAGTGGTTGAGCCGGCTGCGCGGCGACTGCCATTGCCAGAAGATCCACTCGCGCCGCCACAGCTGATAGCCGGCGTGGGCTGGCTCTTGGAGCACCTTGCCCAGTAGGTCGGCGGCGCCTTCCGGCAGCGCCTCATCCGAGTCCAGCAACAAGACCCAGCGGTGATGCGCCAAATCGATCGCCGCCTGCTTCTGCGCGCTGTAACCCGCGAACGGCTGCATCTCCACCCGCGCACCGTAATGAGCGGCAATGGCGCAGCTGGCATCGCTGGAACCGGAATCGAGTACGACGATCTCATCGGCCCAACGAACGCTGGCCAGACAGGCATCGAGCGTGGCGGCGCTGTTGTAGCTGGTCACCACCACGGACAAGGGTTCACGCGCCATGCGTCGCTGCCCCCTTGGTATCGGGCTGCACGTACAGCGCCGCGCACCACAAGCCGAGCAGCCAGGCGAACAGCAAACCCCACCATGCCGAATAGAAGGCCAGATGGGTGTTCAACGGGAACAACATCACACCCAGCGCCACGCTGGCAGGAAAAGCGCGCTGGCGTGCTGCTGGCCCCACACGCCACATATGCCACAACGCGAACCCCACGGCGACGAGCCACAGGATCAGACCGATGGCGCCAGTCTCCGTGAGTATCTCCAGCACCACCTGGTGCGCATGGCAGGCGCCTTCGCCTTCACCGCAGGCCTCACCCGTAACCACGAAATGATCATTGGCCGGCGCCACCTGCGGGTAGGCATAGCGGAAGCCACGCACGCCGACACCATTAAGCGGATGGGCGACGAACATCTTCAAGCTGGTGCGCCAGATATCTAGACGACCGCTGAGCGCCGCATTCACCGCCTGATCCGAGCCCTGCAGCGCCACCAGGGTGTGATCCATGCGGGCATGGAACCGATCGGACGTTTTCCACGCAACGCCGCCCGCCACCGCCAGCACCAGCACACCAGCGCCACAAGACAGCAAGAAACGCCGCGGCGACTTTGCCTCGTGCCACGCGAACGCCGCCACTACTAAGGCATAGCTCAACCAAGCCGCACGGGAGCCAGCCAGCAATACCGGCCCGAGCAGCAACAAACCCGCGATGACCAGGCCACGCAACCCCCAACGCTGCCTCGCCGACCACAACGCGAACGGCGACAACACCGCCAGTGTCGGCCCCAACTTCAGATTGGCTGCACCGAAAATACCGGAGACGCGCTCCGCTTCGGCATGTCCGCCCAGGCTCCAGCCCGTGAGCGCCTGCACCCAGGCATCCAGCACCCACCACGCCAGTACCACGGCGACCGCCGCATACATCGCCTGCAACTTCGAATCCCTGCGAATCGCGAAGCAGGCATAGAGTCCCAGAGGGATGTAGCGCATCAGCACCGCCACCGTGGACCAGCTCTTGCCGGGCGCAATCGCGCCAAAAGCGGATATCAACGCGGCGCCGATATAAGCCGCCAGCAGCCATAACAGCAGACGCGCGCCAACGTGTTCGCTAAGCGCACGTGGGTGGCGCAGCAACAGCATCACCGTGCCCAGCAGGCACAGGAACGTCCCCAACTCGGCGCTGCGTCCGAACGGCAGCAGCGCGATCACCAACCAGTATGGCAACAGCGGCGAGCGGAGAGCGGCCTTGAGCGTTGGGACGAATGAATGCATGCGCGGATCCGATGGAGAAGCCCGGGCATTGTATGTAGGAGCGCACCCTGTGCGCGAAGCGGTCCGCAAGGACCGCGCTTTTTGAACATCGGCCCTGCTGGCGCAGGGCTTTCACTCGGGCCATCCATGGCCCTCGCCCTGCGGGCGGCTTACGCCGTGCAAACCGGCAGTCCTGCCGGTTTGTCGCGCACAGGGTGTGCTCCTACAGGACGGCGCTTACGCCGTGGTGATTTCGTCGTACAGCGCCAGCGTCGCCTGTTGCATGTCGGACAGGCGGTAGTTCTGCAGCATCGGGATCGGCGGCGCCACGCGCAGCAGTTCGGCCGCGCGTTCCACCAGGCGTTCGCGGTCGCCCACCGGGACACGGCCGGCCGGGTACAACTCGGCCAGCAGTTCGCCGACGCCGCCGTGCGCGTAGCCAAGCACCGGCCGGCACAGCGACAACGCCTCGACCACGGTTCGACCAAAGGACTCAGGCTTGTTGGACAGCTGCAACACCAGCGCGGAGATGGCATAGATGTCGCGCACGTCGTTGCGCGGCGGCGTGAGCACCACCTGCGACTCCACGCCCTTGGCGCGGATCAGCTCGCGCAACTCGGTCACGTAAGCTTCGCGGCCCGGCTCGATCACGCCGAGCAACAACAAACGGGCATCGATGCCGCGGCGCCTCAGCTCGGCCACCAGCTCGATGGCATCGTGATGACCCTTCAGGCGCGTGCCGCGGGCCGGCAAGGTCAGCAGCGGGGCGCCGGCCAACTTTGGAAATTCAGCGAAGAACGCCTTCTGCCAAGCATCGTCTGGCCGATGCCCGTAAGGAAAAGCTTCCGGATCGATGCCGCGCGGGATCACCCGCACGCGCGAAGGCTCCAGCCAGTGGTAGTGGCTGAGCACGTAGTCGCGCAGCGTCTGCGATACCGCAATCACCCGTTCGCCGCGCAGCAGGATGGCGCTGTAATAGCCGGGCGAATTGAGGCCGTGCACCGTGGTCACGAAATGCGGCCGGGGCGTGAGCCCCTTCAGTGCCCACCAGCCCAGCCACGCCGGCAAGCGCGAACGGGCGTGCACGATATCCGGCTTGAGTTCAGCCAGCACGCGGCGCAAAGCCCCCACCCGGGTCAGGGTGCGCAGTGACTTGCTGCCGATATCCAGGGCGATGTGCTCGCTACCCTCGGCCTGCAGCTGCCCAACCAGGCGCCCACCTGCCGAAATCACCACGGATCGATGACCCGCCTGGGCCAGCGCACGCGCCACTTCCAGCGCAGAACGCTCGGCCCCACCCGCGCGCAGGGCCGGGATCAACTGAACGACGGTCAGCGACCGGGCAGGTGCGGCAACGGCAGACATGGTCGATTCGATAAGTGCCTTCATCCCTGTAGACAAGCAGCAATCATGCCGAAAGCCGCCAGTTGTCATATCCGGGCCACGTCAGGCCCGGGAACCATCAATCGCGCAGCACGTAATGCGCACCGCAATAGGGACAGGTGGACTCCCCGCCATCGTCGACGATAGGCAGGTAGACCTTGGGGTGGGAGTTCCACAGCGCCATGCCGGGCATCGGACAGGACAGCGGCAGGTCCTTGCGCGTCACTTCGTAACGATTTTCGGCATTGGCCAGAATCGGCTGTGCGGCCTCGGCTGGGGAGCGCGACATGAGGGGAGAACTCCAGACTAGACATCGGGTCGCCAATGGTAGCAGGCTGCACCGCCCCGGCCGCGGCCGGACTGAGGAAGAGGGCTGATCGAAGGATGCAAATCCTGCGGTCAATTCAGATTGTCACGGGACGGCTTGAAAATCCGTCTGACGGCGCCCGGCGCCAGACCACATTGCTTGAAGGGGAAAACCATGGATTTCGGAAAGATCATTGCGCGGGTCAAGGCCATCCTGACCACGCCTCAAACGGAGTGGCCCGTGATCGCGGCCGAGCCCGCCACGGCCCAAAGCCTGTATATCAACTACATCCTCGTCCTCGCCGCGCTGCCGGCGATCGCCCAATTCATTAAGGGCAGCCTGATGGGCTCGGGTGCGTTTGGCGTGGTCGTGCGCACTCCGTTCGGCGCGGGGCTTGGCATGATGGTGGCGAGCTATCTGCTCAGCCTGGTCATGCTGTACCTGCTGGCCCTGATCGTCAGCGCCTTGGCCCCCAGCTTTGGCGGACAGAAGGACCCCGTACAGGCGCTCAAGGCGATCGCCTATTCATGGACGGCCTCCTGGGTCGCCGGAATCGCCGTGATCCTGCCCTGGCTGGGTTGGCTGATCTCGATCGCCGGCCTGGTCTACGCCATCTACCTGCTCTATCTCGGCCTGCCGCACACCATGAAGTGCCCGCCGGAGAAATCAGCCGGCTACACCGCGGTGAGCGTGGTCATCGGCGTGGTGCTTACCCTGATCGTCGGCTGGATCGTCGGACTGATGTTCCTAAGCAGCGTGATGCTGGGCGGCGGCTCCTCGCTGCATAGCGCGACCATCACCAGCAGCGACGGCAGCACCGTCACCGTCGACAAGGACAGCGCCCTGGGCAAACTCGCTGCGATGGGCGAGCGCGCCGAAAAGGCCAACAAGGAACTGGAAGCGGCGCAGAAGTCCGGCGACACCGCCGCACAACAGGCCGCCATGGGTAAGGTGATGGGCGCAGCCATGGGCAACGACGGCTCCGTGCAGTCGCTGTCCGCCGATCAGGTCAAAGCGTTCCTGCCCGACACTCTCGCCGGCCTCAAGCGCGAAAGCCTCTCGGCCGAGCGCAGCAACGCCGTCGGCATGCAGATCACCGAGGCACGCGCCCAGTACGGCGATGGCAACGGCCACAGCATCGAGCTGGAAGTCTCCGACACCGGCAGCATGAAAGGCATGATGGCCATGGCCAGCGCGCTGGCACCGGAATCGGAACAGCAGACCGATCACGGCTACGAGAAGACCTATACCGACAACGGCCGCCTCGTCCACGAAGCCTGGGACAAGACCAGCAAGAACGGCGAATACAGCGTTGTCGTCGCGCAGCGCTTCTCGGTAAAGGCCACCGGCCAGGTCGACAGCATCGATCCGTTGAAGCAGGCGGTGACCAGCGTGGATCTGAGCAAGCTGGAATCGCTGAAGAACGAAGGCGTCACCAAGAACTGAGAGAACGGAGAACAAAAGCGGTGGTGATCGCTACGCTCTCTCCGCTCCCAAGAAAAAGCCCGCGCCGTTTCCGGCGCGGGCTTTTTGCTGCGCGATAAAACTTACTGCGCGCCGTCGGCCTTCGGCACCGAGGCTTCCGTGGTGATGCGGATCTTGATCTCATCGCTGACGTTCGGCACGTAGGCGCCCATGCCGAAATCCGAGCGCTTGACCGTGGTGGAGGCATCGAAGCCCACGGTCTGCACCTTCATCATCGGGTGCACGCCGCTCTTGTTGAGCTTGGCATCCAGCACCACCGGCTTGGTCACGCCGTGCACGGTCAGGTCACCCGTGACCTTGAACTTGCCGCCGCCCAGGGCCTGCACCTTGGTGCTCTTGAAGGTCGCGGCGGGGAATTTCTCGGCGTCGAAGAAATCCGGCTTCTTCAGGTGCTCGTCGAGCTTGGACATGTGGGTGTCCAAGTCGGCCAGTGGAAGGGTCACTTCCACCGAAGACTGCGCCGGGTTCTTTTCGTCGAACACCAAGGTGCCCTCGCCCAGGCCAAAGTTGGCGGTGGGGTTGGAGAACCCGAAGTGGCTCCAGCTAAACAGCACGTTGGTGTGGCCGGGGTCCAGCTTGTAGGTGACCGGCTCGGCCTGGGCGGTAACAGCGGCGCCGATCAGGCCGGCGAGAACGAGGTAACGAAATGCACGCATGGTTAAGTCTCCGTGGAGAAGTGGGGTGCGAAACGGGCAAGAGATAACGTTATGCCGCTCTCTCAGGCGATCTCGCAGGCCTCGTCGAACGACAGACGCGGGCTGCGCGGGAACAGGTCGCGGCTGGCATCGCCGTAACCGATATTGATCAGAAAGTTGGACTTGACCGGCGTACCGGCGAAGAACGCCGCATCCACACCGGCGTTGTCGAAGCCCGACATCGGGCCGCAATCCAGGCCCAGCGAGCGCGCCGCCATGATCACGTAGGCACCCTGCAAAGTTGCATTGCGGAACGCCGTGGTGTCGATCAGCGGCTGATTGCCGGCAAACCAGCTGCGCGCATCAGCGTGCGGGAACAGCTGCGGCAGCTTTTCGTAGAACTCGTGGTCGGTTGCGATAATCGCGGTGACCGGGGCGATCATGGTCTTGGCGCGATTGCCTTCGGAAAGGAACGGCGACAACTTCTCCTTCGCCTCCTTCGACTTCACAAACACGACGCGCATCGGCAAGCAATTGGCGCTGGTCGGACCGAACTTGGCCAATGCGTAGAGCTGATGCAGCTGCTCGTCACTCACCGGCTTCGGCAGCCACGCGTTGAACGTACGGGCCTGACGGAACAGTTGGTCGAGGGCGGTCTCGGAAAGCATCTCGCTCATGGGTATCCTTGAGGAACGCGCCACGGGTGGCGCCACAGCTTGCAAGTGTAAGCGCCCACGCAAGCGAACAGGACCCCGCTGAATGAAACGTACTGTGGCGATAATCGAAACAATCGCGGGCCACACAGAGATAGTGAACGGATTCTTATGCTAAAGCTGCATGGCGACTGCTGGGTCATCACCGATGGCCGTGCCGGCAACGATCGCCAGGCGCTGGCCCTCGCCGAACAGCTGGGCCTGCCCTTCCGCCATCTCGTACTGGGCGCCAGGGCTCCTTGGTCGTGGTTCACACCCCGCCTCATGCTCGGCGGGCGGCTTGCCCTCCCCATCGAACAGCGACGCGACACCCTCATCCCACCCTGGCCCAGCGTGGTCATCGGCTGCGGCCGTACCGCAGCGCTCTACACGCGTCTGTTGCGCCGACTTTCCGAGGGTTACAGCTACACCGTGCAGATCCTCGACCCGCGCATGGCCCCGTCGCATTGGGACGCGGTGATCGCGCCAAAACATGATCTGCTGAGTGGCCCCAACGTGCTGCATACCTTGGGATCGCTCAACCTGGTCGACGACACCTGGCTGGCCGACGGCCGCGACATCTGCCCCACCTTCGACGAACTGCCACAGCCACGCGTTGGCGTGCTGCTCGGCGGCCCACGCAAAGGCATGCCCTTGGACCCGGCCTACGCGGAACAACTCGCCGACCGCCTGATCACCCAACACCGCCACGACGGCGGCAGCCTGCTGGTGCTCGCCTCACGACGCACCCCAGACGCAGTGATGGCCGTGATGCGCCGACGACTCCACAACATCCCCGGCCTGATCTGGAGCAGCCACGAAGACGGCACCAACCCCTACCCCGGCGTACTCGGCTGGGCCGACCGGCTCATCGTCACACCCGACTCCGTGAACATGCTGTCCGAAGCCTGCGCCGTCGGCTGCCCTGTACAAACCTTCATCGCCACACCCCTGCCAGCAAAGATCGCGCGCTTCCATCGCGCATTGCGCGACGCCAGCCTGCTGCATGACATCGATGAAACACTTCCCATGCAGCGCCAGCTACCGCTACGCGAAACCATGGCACTGACGAGCACCTTGCGACTACAGATCGCTGAGCACCAGGCACAATCACACCGAACCGCTTGAAGAGCGAGCAACGCCTGCCGCAGGCGAGCCAGGACACGCAGTCGCGACGACCGAGCAACAACGCCACTGGGCCCCGGCCTACGCCGGGGTGACGAAGTAGAAGCGGTATCGCGAGCACCACCCCTCACCCCAACCCTCTCCCCGGCGGGGAGAGGGAGCAGAGGCATACTCATGCACGCGTTTCAAACCTCTTTAGCCTTCGCCCGAAAATCAAAACCAAGCGCCCGCGTCACCTCACCCACCTCAGCACACAACCCCTCCAACGCCTCATCCCTGGGCGCAATCCGCGACCGCAAATCCAGGGTGCAAGCCAGCGCACGACGCAGCAACTCCCCATGCGCCCGCGCCAACACCTCCGCCTGCGCGACATGGAGCAACCCAGCGTCCCGGCATGCCTCAATCAAGGCCGCATTGGCCGTTGCCGCGAGCAAGGCAGGGCATTCGACCGCATGCGCCAATACCAATCCTTGCAGCGCGAACTCGATATCCAGCAATCCACCATGGCCCTGCTTCAGATCGAACTGCAGCTCGTCGGAGCGATCGCGTTCGGCGCGCCAGCGCTGACGCATATTGCCGACCTCTTGCAACACACTGGCTCGGTCGCGCGGCGCAGCGAGGATGCCGCGGCGGACTTCCGCCAGCTCGGCATTGAGCGCCGTATCGCCAGCCACTGGCCTGGCGCGCAGGAGTGCTTGATGTTCCCAAGTCCACGCGCGGCTCTTTTGGTACTCGGTGAAAGCATGCAGGCTGCTCACCAACAAGCCCTTGGAGCCGTCCGGGCGCAGGCGCGTGTCCACTTCGTACAACCGACCCGCACGCGTAAGCACGGTGAGCCAATTCATCACGCGCTGCACAAGGCGCTGGTACCAGCGTGAACCTTCGATGGGGCGCGCGCCGTCGCTCATGAGATGGGCGCGCTCGGTGTCATAGACGAAAACGAGATCGAGATCGGAAGCGAAACCCAGCTCCTCTCCGCCCAGGCTGCCGTAGCCGAGCACGGCAAAGCCCGAACCCTCGCCTGGCAGGCGGCCATGCTGCGCCACCAACTCGCGTTCGGCCATCGCCGTCACGGCCAGTACAACGGACTCCGCCAGCACGGCAAGGCGGCGTGCCGTGGCTACCGCGTCGGCACGTCCATCATTGAAGGCGAGGCCGAGGCGGAAGGCGGTACTCGCCTTGAATTCGTTGATGCGCTCCAATTCCGCTTCGGCTTCGCGCTCGTCGAGCGTAGTGAGGACGCGGGCGATTTCCGCACTGATGTCGGCGCGTTTCAACGGCAGTTGATCGATGCGCGGATCGAGTACGTCGTCCAGCAACAATGGCTGGGCAATCACACGCTCGGCCAGGAACGCGCTGCCCGCAAACAGGCTGGCGAGGCGCTTGCGTGCGGCCGGCTGCTCTTCGAGCAAGGCGAGATAAGACGAACGCCGCGCTACCGTCTGTACTAGCCGACACAGGCGCAGCAGACACTGCACCGGCGCCGCGCTCGCGCGCGCCAGCATCAGCAACTGCGGCATCAGGCGATCGAGCTGTTCGCGCGAGCGCGCGGGCATGGCCCGCACGGCGGCGGCCTGGGGCAGCTTCAGCAACGCCTCCGCAGCTTCCGCACCTGGCACGAAGCCGGAGGCTTCCATGGCGCCAGGGTCCAGCGATTCAGCGCAGACACGCTGCCATAGCGCTACGTCTTCCACGGGTGCGCTGGCGGCGCGACCGCCTTGCGGCATCAACACAGCCGCGAATTCCTCGCTGACGATGGCGCGGTGATGCGCCAGCTCTTCCTCCAGCGCTTCCCACGAAGCCTTGCCCAATCCCAGCGCGATGCGTTCGCGGCTGAGTGCATCCTCGGGGATGTCATGCGTCTGTGCGTCGCGCAGCATCTGCACGCGGTTCTCCACGCGGCGCAGGAGTACATAGGCCTCGCGCAGCGCGCGGGCGCGCGCCGCACTGATATGACCACGCGCCTCGCACGCGGTCAGCGCCGGCAACAGGCCACGCACACGCATGCTGGGTTCGCGTCCGCCGCGAATCAACTGGGTCAGCTGCACCACGAACTCGATTTCGCGGATGCCGCCAGGACCAAGCTTAAGGTTGTCGGCCAGATCCTTGCGCACCACTTCCGCGTCGATCAGCGACTTCATCTCACGCAGGCCGGCGAAAGCGGTGTAGTCGAGATATTTGCGATAGACGAACGGGCGCAACAGTTCTTGCAGCTGCTTACCCGCGTTGCGGTCGCCCGCCACCGGTCTCGCCTTGATCCACGCATAGCGCTCCCAGTCGCGGCCCTCGCTCTGGTAGTACTGCTCCATCGCACTGAAGGGCAGTGCGAGACGCCCCGCATTGCCGAACGGCCGCAAACGCAGATCGACGCGCGCGCAGATGCCGTCCACCGTCGGCTCGTTGAGCAGACGCACCAGCTGCCGTCCCATGCGCACGAAGTATTCGCTGTTATCGAGCGATCGGGCGCCATCGCTTTGGCCACCGCTGGGATACGCCAGCACCAGGTCGATGTCGGAGGAGAAGTTCAGCTCGCTGCCGCCGAGCTTGCCGAAGCCGACCACCACCATGCGCTGCAACGCGCCATCGTGGCCGCGGCTATGGCCGTAACGCGCTGCGAGTGCGCGCTCGGACCAAGCCAAAGTCACCCCCAGCAACACTTCATAAAGCACACTGGTCGCAGATAGCGTCTCGGGAAGTTCATCCAGCCCGTTCACATCGCGAAACACCAGCCGTAGCGCCTCCGCGTGCCGGAAGCGGCGCAGCGTCGTCATGCATACCGCTTCGTCGTGGTCCAGCTTCAGCGCTTCGATACGCGCGCTAGCATCGCTGCCGGCGCGCAAACGTTCCAGCCCTTGCGGCGCCAACAGCTGCGGTTGGCGAAACCAGGTGTCGAAAGCGAAATCGCTGGCCAGCAAGGTGCGCCGGATGCGTTCGGCAACGCCAGCGTCATCGTGCAACGGCACGCCAGCGGCACGGCAGCGGGCAGCCAGTTCGGCATAGCGATCGTCGATCAGGGCGCGTAGCGCCGGGGATTCTTTAGACATTGGTCCATTGTGCCTCGCCAAGAGCCTGTCCACGATCTCCGCATGGCCTGCGCCGAGCATGAGGAAGGAGTTGCAGAGCGAATCCATAAGCGAGGCGCGCCATGCACTTGGCGAATAGCAAGTACAACTGACGCACATTTCAGCCACTCAAATGCCCGCGATTCAGCGACATGTCCGCCGGCTTAAGCGCACTTTGGAAATTCAGGAAACAGCAGGTAAAGAACCTCTAGCGTGATCTCCGCCGCGACACGTTGCGTCGCGTCATCCCCCATCGGAGGTTTACCCATGCGTAAGACCCTGCTTGCTGCTCTCATCGTTTCGGCCAGCGTGCTGACCGTTCCCGCCTTCGCCCAGGTCGCCGCTGGCGCCACCACCAAGGCGGACGCCAGCGTGAATGCCGGCGCCGTAGTGCAGGACGCAACCAAGACCGTCGACCAGACCACCACCAAGACGAGCGACGTCGTGCAGAAGGTCGGTCACAAGGCCAAGCACGCCGGTCACAAGGCGATGGAGAAAACCGAAGCGGCCGCGAGCGATGCGGCCGGCAACGCCGACGTGGGCGCTGGTGCCGCTGGCGCCAAGGTCGATGCGAAGGCCGACGCCAAGCTGGATGCCACCAAAGGCCACTAAGCCCTCGCTTCAGGCAACCGACCAAGCCCCGGGAGGGAACTTCCGGGGCTTTTTGCTGTGTGGGCGTGGCAGGCCATGGACGTAGCACCGACCAAAAAGAATGCCCCGCACAAGGCGGGGCATTCTTTGATACAGCTTGCTTCGATACAGCGTGGAAGCGTGGACTTAGAAGTCCATGCCGCCCATACCGCCCATGCCACCGCCCGGCGCGCCGTGCGAATGACCTTCGTCCTTCTTCGGCACTTCGGTCACGGCCGCTTCGGTCGTGATGATCGAACCGGCCACCGATGCCGCGAACTGCAGCGCAGAGCGGGTGACCTTGGTCGGGTCCAGGATGCCGAAGGCGATCATGTCGCCGAACTCGCCCGTGGCAGCGTTGTAACCGAAGTTACCGTCGCCTTCCTTCACCTTGTTGAGGATGACGGACGGCTCTTCGCCGGCATTGGCGACGATGGCGCGCAGCGGGGCTTCCAGAGCGCGACGGGTGATGGCGATGCCCAGGTCCTGATCCGCGTTGTGACCCTTCAGGCCTTCGAGAGCCTTCAGCGAACGGATCAGCGCCACACCACCGCCCGGCACCACGCCTTCTTCCACCGCAGCGCGGGTCGCGTGCAGGGCGTCTTCGACGCGGGCCTTCTTTTCCTTCATCTCGACTTCGGTAGCGGCACCGACCTTGATGACAGCAACGCCGCCGGCCAGCTTGGCCACACGCTCCTGCAGCTTCTCGCGGTCGTAGTCCGAAGAGGTCTCTTCGATCTGCGCCTTGATCTGGCCGATGCGCGACTGGATGCGCTCGGCTTCGCCAGCGCCGTCGATGATGGTGGTGTTTTCCTTGGTGATGACAACGCGCTTGGCGCGGCCGAGATCGGTGATCGTGGCCTTCTCCAGCTGCAGACCCACTTCCTCGGAGATCACCTGGCCGTTGGTCAGGATGGCGATGTCTTCCAGGATGGCCTTGCGGCGGTCACCGAAGCCCGGCGCCTTGACGGCGGCGACCTTCACGATGCCGCGGATGGTGTTGACGACGAGGGTCGCCAGGGCTTCGCCCTCGACTTCCTCGGCGACGATCAGCAGCGGCTTGCCGGCCTTGGCGACGGCTTCGAGCACCGGCAGCAGTTCGCGAACGTTCGACACCTTCTTGTCGTGGATCAGGATGAAGGGGTCGTCCAGCTCGACCTGCTGGCTCTGCTGGTTGTTGATGAAGTACGGCGACAGGTAGCCGCGATCGAACTGCATGCCTTCGACCACGTCCAGCTCGTTATCGAGAGCCGTGCCTTCCTCGACGGTAATCACACCTTCCTTGCCGACCTTCTTCATCGCGGTGGCGATGATGTCGCCGATGTTGGCATCGGAGTTGGCCGAGATGGTGCCGACCTGGGCAATGGCCTTGTCGTCAGCGGTCGGGTTGGAGAACTTCTTCAGCTCGCTCACGGCGGTGGACACCGCCTGGTCGATGCCGCGCTTCAGATCCATCGGGTTCATGCCGGCGGCCACGGCCTTGAGGCCTTCCTGGATGAACGCCTGCGCCAGCACCGTCGCGGTGGTGGTGCCGTCACCAGCCACGTCGGAGGTCTTGGAAGCGGCTTCCTTGACGATCTGCGCGCCGATGTTCTCGTACTTGTCGGCCAGTTCGATTTCCTTGGCGACGGAGACGCCGTCCTTGGTCACGGTCGGGGCACCGAAGCTCTTCTCGATCACCACGTTGCGGCCCTTCGGACCCAGGGTGACCTTCACTGCGTTGGCCAGGGTGTTCACACCCTTGAGCATGCGTGCGCGCACATCTTCGCCGAAGCGGACTTCTTTAGCTGCCATAATTTTTTTGCCTCAAAAAAATTGAATAGGAATGGTTCTGTCGTTCTGAAAGCGGTACAAGAAGGAGCCAACGGCGACTGGCGTGCGCGCTCTTAATTCGCGCTCAACGCGCCGCGGCCCCTTGAGGGCTTAACCCTCGATCACCGCCACAACGTCTTCTTCCTTCAAGAAGACCAGCTCTTCGCCGTCGATCTTGATTTCCTGGCCGGCGTACTTGCCGAACAACACCACGTCGCCTTCCTTCAGCGACATCGGGCGAACGGTGCCGTTCTCCAGGATGCGGCCGGTGCCGGCAGCGATGACCTTGCCGCGAGTCGGCTTTTCGGTGGCGCTGTCAGGAATGACGATGCCGCCAGCGGAGACGCGCTCTTCTTCGAGACGCTTGACGATGACGCGATCGTGCAGCGGACGCAGTTTGCTCATGGATGGACTCCAGCGTTGGATTGAGTGGTTGAACAAAAAAAGTGACCCGGAGCGGCGCGCGTGTTGGCGCTTTGCTAGCACTCCCTTCGGGTGAGTGCCAATTCTAGCGACGCAACTGTCCCCTGCAAGAGGGCCGATCCGTTGGCTGAAGTAGCTAGTGGGGGAGCGGCAGGGGCCTTTCAAGGGCTTGGGCCCTTTGTAGGAGCCCACCCTGTGGGCGAAAGCCCTGCGAAGCAGGGCCGATCTTGCGTAGAGCGCGGCCCTCGCGGGCCGTTTCGCCCACAGAGTGGGCTCCTACATAGCGTTTCGCCGGGCTCGGAGCCGCGCTAGGCTGTCCGCATGCCCGAATCCGTTCTGCTCTGCTACTGCACCTGCCCCGATGCCGCCAGCGCTCAGAGGCTGGCCGAAACCCTTGTGAATGAAGCGCTTGCCGCTTGCATCAATCGCCTGCCCGGCGTGATCTCAACCTACCGCTGGCAGGGAGAGGTCACTACCGACAGCGAGGAGCTGCTGCTGATCAAGACCACCGCCGGGCGCTTCGAGGCGCTGAAGGCCCGGCTGCTGGAACTGCATCCGTACGAACTGCCGGAACTGATCGCCGTACCGGTTGAGCGCGGCCACACCGCCTACTTGGACTGGGTACGGGCCGGCACGGGCGCCTGAGCCGGCGAGTCCATGGCCGTCAGCTCTGCTGCCGGCTTGGCGACAAATACCACCAGCATGGTTGCCGGCTGCTCCGCGCTGGCATTGCCGCTGACCACATGGTGCGCGCCAGCCGGCTCGAACCAACTTTCGCCGGGGCTGTAAACCCGCTCGGGGCCACCTTCCAACTGACTGCGGATACGGCCAGAGAGGACGTAGACGAATGCATCGGCGCCGTGGTGATGCGGACGCGTGGACTGCCCGGGCCCGTAGGTGACAGTGAGCGCGGTGAGCTCACGACCCGGAGCCTGGGTCAGCGGCGCCGCAAGCAGGTCGTGCTCCTCAGCAGCTAGGGCCGATGTGGACACACCTAATGCAGCGAGCAGCGCGATCGACGTGAAGCGTGTGAAACGACTCATGGCCTTTCTCCGTCAGACGATCAGTCCCGGCTTGAGCCGGGATGATGATCAGAGGCACTCAACGCGCCGACAAGGTTTTCAAGGTGGCGCCAAGCTGCTTATCCGCATCCTCGATGCGACGGACAATGCGTCCCTGGGCATCGATGAGCAGCAGCGTCGGCACATGGGTGACGCGGAAGCGACGGAACAGCGCGCCGGATTCGTCGAGCGTGAGCGGAATACCAATATGTTTCTCGTCGCGATATTTGGTCAACTCATCACGACTGGCCCATAGACCCGAGGCCACCCCCAGCCAGCGCACGTGAGGGTCGCCCGACAAGGCCGCCACCTGCTCGCGAACCGCACGGCAACTCTGCGCCAGACCCGGCCGGCTGGTGGCGAGATACGACTCACACCAGGGAGAAAGGAACGCCAGCACCGTCGGACGCTTCGCATCCAACAGCTGGAACGACCCGCCACCGAGCGTGGACGCGGTGAAGTCCGGCACGCGATCGCCCACGTCGTAATGAGGTTCGTCCTTCGGCGCCACCGCGCCCGCCACCGCTGTTGGCGATGCGGTAGTACGCGCGGCCAACAGCGCGGCATCGAGCTTCGCGTTCGCTTCGTGTCCGATGTACAGAATGCGCCCGTCGCGTCCGATCACCACGTGCTGCGGCGTCACTCGCAGGTGGAACGCTTCCCCCAGCGAGCCGTCTTCGTCGAACACGATGGGCATGGTCAAGCCCATCTGCCGCTGATACTTGCGCACCTCTTCCACACTGTCATTGAAGCCGACATCGATGGCGATCACCGCCAACTCCGGGCCCGCCTCCTCGTAGGTGTGCTTCAAATGCGGCATCTGCTCGCGACAGGGCACACACCAGGTGGCCCAGAACTTCAGGTAGATGGCCTTCTTGCCATACAGGCTGGTCAGATCGATGGTCTGCCCATCAATAGTCTTGAGCACCAATCGCGGTGCCGGCGAGCCGATCAGGCTATGACCTGCCGCTTCAGCACGCTGCTGGCCGTCCTGGGCCCATAGCGATGTGGCGACAAGCATGAAAAGTAGGAAGCAAATCGGGATGAAGCGACGCATGACGACCTCGATGGAATGGGGGGCAAGCGCATCCTCCTGATTTCGCACCGGCGTCATAAGTGCCACTTCAGGGCAAAGTCATAGAGCCACTGCTCCCAGATTCTTTGTAGGAGCGCACCCTGTGCGCGACAAACCGGCAATCCTGCCGGTTTGTCGCGCACAGGGTGC
>NZ_JAPDPD010000026.1 GCF_026283965.1 Dyella subtropica | reverse complement strand
GCTGCCGCTGCCGCGTGGCGAAGCGGCTGACTGGTGGTCAGGTCAAGCCGCGCGGCAGCGGCAGCGCGCTTTCTGGATATCACCCTGTCATCTATAAAAACATGAGTAGGGCCGTTGCTGTTTGCGCGCAGCTCACCGTCACGCTACCTCGACAGACGTCCAGTCTGCTGTCGGCAGCGCAACGGCGATCTGCGCGCAAACAGCAGCGGTGACGCCTGCGTGGAATAGACCAGAGGGTCCTTAAAGCGCAAACTGGTGGCACAGCGACCACGATGGGAGAAGCAAGATGAGCAAGGGTATGGATGCAAAGAAGGGCGAGAAGAAAAAGCCCGCTAAGACCATGAAGGAAAAGAAGGCAGCCAAAGAGGAAAAGAAGCGCAACAGCAAGTAGGTGGGGCCTGCTTTTCGCTCTAGCCGCTGACTGAGACCATGGCGCGCCGCACGATCTCAAGACCCGATCGCGCGGCGTGGCGTGTGGCTCCCGCGAATCCCAATACGAGGCCGCCGCGTTCCATGGCGCCGTACTTGGAGAGCGGATGGACATCTACACCCGCGCGGGCGCATTCGGCCGCCACGGCCCGGTCATCCGTGCAGCCGTTCTTGAATAGCGCGGTGACATGCATGCCTGCCGTCGCCGGTCCGAAATCCAGCACCTCGGCCAGCGCTTTCGCCTCTTCCAGAAAGGCCCGTCGCCGTTCGTCGTAGATGGCGCGGGTTTTGCGCAGATGGTTCGCCAAGTGTCCTTCGTTGATAAAGGCCGCGAGCACGCCTTGGGTGAGCAAGGCGGTGTGGCCGTCGGCGATGTGTTTGGCGTCGACGAAGGCCTGGATGAGTGGCTCGGGCACGATGGCGTAGGCGATGCGCAGGCCCGGAAACAGGATCTTGTTGAAGCTGCCGATGTAGATGACGCGACCGCTTCCGTCCATGGCCTGCAGCGACGCTATGGGGCGGCCTTCGTAGCGGTAGTCGCCGTCGTAGTCGTCTTCGATGATGTAGCTGTCTTCTTGCTGTGCCCAGTCGAGCAGCGCTCTCCGGCGCGCGAGCGACATCTCGTAGCCCATGGGGTATTGATGCGCTGGTGTGACGTAGGCCAGGCGCGCATGCGGCTCCCGCTGTCGGCCGGCGTTTACGTCCAGACCGTGCTTGTCGACCGGCACGTGCACGACCTGCAGCCCGGCCGCCCGCAGGCAGTGTTGTACGGGTTGGTAGCCCGGCGTCTCCACCCAGGCACGGTCGCCCGGATCGGCGAGTGCCTTGCCGGCGAGTTCGACGGCTTGCTGCGTGCTGGTGACCACGATGACTTGTTCGGGCGAGCAGCAGGTGGCGCGCATCGCAGACGCGTGCGCAGCGATGGCTTCACGCAGGGCGGGCAGTCCGTTGCTGGCGCCGTAGGCCCAGTAGTCGTTGCCAGAGCGGCTGGCCTCGCGCATCAGCAGGCGATTCCACACGTCTCGCGGGAACAGATCGATGGGTGGAAGCGACGGCGTGAATGGAATGGCCGTGGCCGGCTGGTAGTGGCCGGGGTAGCTTTGCAGGGCTTTCGCGCGCTGGGATAAACGTCGTTCGGCTTCGATGGGTTGGGTGGCGGCGATGCGCTTAGGGGCTCGCGGCAACGCATCGCGTTCGGGAAGGCGCGGGGCCACGAAACTGCCGGCACCGCGCCGCCGGATGATATAGCCATCGGCAACCAGCTGCCCCAGCGCCCAATCGACCGTGTTTCTCGCCACGCCGAGATCTTTCGCGAGGGTACGGCTGGAAGGCAGGCGGGCATTCAGCGCAAGCGCGCCGCTGGCAATGGCCGTGCGGATGCGCTCGCAAATGCGAGCATAGGCAGGCTGACCCGGTCCTGCGTCGAGACCAGTCACATCCACGGAGAACACGGAGCCGGCATGTTTGGCCATCCGCGGATGTTAGGGCCCGTCTTCATCATCCGCCTAGTCCCGATTGGCGATGGAGTTCTAGCTTTTGGCGCGGGTGTGCTCGATAAACCAGTTGGTCTCCCAATGCTTGCCGCCATCCTGGGAAAACGCCTGCTCCCAATGCGCCGCATCCGGCCCCAGCCGGGTCCACAGGAACCGGACCTTGACCGGCCGGCCGTCGTCCGTGTCGTCGCCGTAGAACACGCCATGGTCACCAGTGAACCCACCTACGACCGGCGGAAACAGCACGCCGGTGCTGCTGTTGATCCAGTAGAGGGACCATTGGCGTTTCGCGCGATCGAAGACGCGCACGGTCATCCCTGACCAGCCCTTGGTGGGGAAGATGCCGTCGTCGATATTCACCACGCCGCCCAGGCGGCTTTCGCAAACGAGCGAGGCGGGAAAGGTTTCCCAGTCGTTGCTGCCGACCCAGCGCTTCTTCAGGCGCCGGTTGACGAAATTCCAGCGGCCGACGAAGAAATCGAAGTCGTGGATATCGCCCGTCGGCGGCGTGGCGCCAGGTGGGGCCCAGTTCTCCGAGGGTGTTTGGGGGACGGTGGACGCCAGGACACTGGCGATGGGCAAGAGACTCATGGCGCTGGCGCAGGTCAGTCCATCTAGCAGGACCTTTCGGCGTGTGGCGGAGATGGGCTGGCTCATGGGGGCATGCTCGGTGAAAGGGCGGGTGGAGGGTGCGCCTGATTCGGAATAGGGGGAAGAGCCACTTGGGGGGCGACGTGTGAGGCCACTTGGGTGCCCTACCACGACACACGTTGCGACAACTTGCTCCCTCCCTTGCGTGTCCCACAGGGACTACTTCGGTCGTAGCAGGGGAGGGCTGGGGTGGGGGTGAGCCCCGCAAGTTTGCGCCGTTGCCTCAAGGGCTTACCCCCTCCCGGCCTCCCCTGTTCCACGGGACTAGCTTTGCGTCGCAAGCAGGGAGAGGGGCAAAGAGCACGGGTTGCGACAACCACTCCCTCCCTTGCTTGCAACGGGAGGGGCTAGGGCTGTGTGGCGTGATGTTCATGTTTCGGGCATGCACGAAGCTGGCATCGTTGAGTAGGATGTCTGCCTTCACGGCGAAGAAACCCCTCTCCGCCAACGATCAGCAACTTATTCCTGCGAGCTTATCGAGATGATTCACCCGCTACGGCGAGCTTTCGCGTTCGCCCTTCTGCTTGTCGCCACGCAGGCAGGTTTTGCGCAGGCGCCCAAGACCGTGTTGCTGGAAGAACTTACTTGGACCGAGGTGCGCGACCAGGTCCAGGCCGGCAAGACCACCATCATCATTCCCATCGGCGGCACCGAGCAGAGCGGCCCTGGCATCGCGGTGGGCAAGCACAACGCCCGCGCGGCCTGGCTGGCGCAGAAGATCGCCGGGCAGCTTGGCAATGCGTTGGTCGCTCCGGTGATGGCCTACGTGCCGGAAGGCGCTTATGCGCCGCCGCAAAGCCATATGAAGTTTCCCGGCACCATCACCATTCCCGATGCCGCCTTTGAGCAGATATTGACGTCGGCCGCGCAGAGTTTCGCGGTGCATGGCTTCAAGAACGTGGTGTTTCTCGGCGACCATGGCGGTTACCAGAACGACGTGAAGCACGTGGTGGCGCAGCTCAACAAGACATGGGGCGGCAAGCCCGTTCATGCGCTTGCGCCGCCCGAGTATTACCAGGCCAGTTCGGATGGATACGCGCAGCTGCTGCGGCAGCGCGGCTTCCGCGACGATGAGATCGGCACGCATGCGGGCCTGGCGGATACGTCATTGCAGCTTGCGGTGGCTCCGCAAATGGTCCGGCTGGATCGGCTCAAGGCTGGGCCGAAACTAGGTGCCGCGGACGGCGTGTATGGCGGCGATCCGCGTCGCTCCAGTGCGGCGCTTGGGCAGGCGGGCATCGATGCTATCGTTGCGCAGACCGTGGATGCGATCCGCAAAGACACGGCTGGCCGCTGATTTCCCGCAGCCCTTAGATTTCACCCCCAAATTTTCGAGAACGGAATTCCCCATGATTTCATCATCCCGTTGCACGCCGCGGCTTGCTTCCCTGGCGAGTGCCGCGTTGGCAGGACTTTGCTTCACCGGTGCCGCGCTGGCAGCGTCGCCCGCCATCAAGACGGTGCCCGGCATGCCTGCCGTGTTGAACCCGGACAACATGTACAGCGAAGCACGGCTCAACAATTTCAGCCCCGCGACGAATGGGGCGCTTGAGCGCATCTACGTGCCCAATCTGCGTTCCAACGCGGTGTCGGTGATCGATCCGGCGACGTACAAAGTGGTGGATACGTTCCCGGTGGGGCGCAGCCCGCAGCACGTGGTGCCTTCGTGGGATCTGAAGACCTTGTGGGTCACAAACAATGCCGAGGGCAAGTCGGATGGCAGCCTGACGCCGATCGATCCGAAGACCGGTAAGCCGGGCAAGGCGATCGAAGTCGACGATCCATACAACATGTACTTCACGCCTGATGGCAAGGAGGCGATTGTGGTGGCTGAGGCGCACGCGCGGCTCGATTTCCGCGATGCGCACACCATGCAATTGCACTCGAGCCTGCAGGCGCCGGAGTGCAAGGGCATCAACCACGCTGACTTCGCCATCGACGGCACGTACGCCATCTTCACCTGCGAGTTCGGCGGCAAGCTGGTCAAGATCGATATGGTCAACCGCAAAGTGCTGGGCTATCTCGAGCTCGAGAAGAAGGGCATGCCGCAGGACATCCGCGTATCCCCAGACGGCAAGATTTTCTACGTGGCCGACATGATGGCGGACGGTGTCTACGTGGTGGATGGTGCCAGCTTCACCAAGATCGGCTTCATCAAGACCGGCATTGGCACGCACGGCCTGTATCCCAGCCGCGATGGCACCAAGCTGTATGTGGCCAATCGCGGTTCCAACCACGTGCATGGCGAGAGCCGCGGCAACAAGAAGGGCGTGAACAAGGGCAGTGTGTCGGTGATCGACTTCGCCTCGCGCACGGTCGTCGCCAACTGGCCGATCCCCGGCGGCGGCAGTCCGGACATGGGCAACGTCAGTGCCGATGGCAAGACGCTATGGCTATCGGGCCGCTACGACGATCTGGTCTATGCCTTCGACACCACCACGGGCGCCGTGCGCAAGATCAAGGTAGGCGCCGAGCCGCATGGGCTTGCTGTGTGGCCGCAACCTGGGCGCTTCTCGCTGGGCCACACCGGCATCATGCGCTGAACTTTTGCTTGAACCCTCTCCCCGTCGGGGCACGCGGGGAGGGGCCATGGATGGCCCCGGCTTTCCTCGCTCCTCAGAGCCGAGCACATCCTTGTGCTCTCCCCGCGTGGAGGAGCGAGGAGAGGGCAGGGTGAGGGGGCGGGTGCTCGAGCCACCGCCTCTTACGCATCCCCTTTCTCTAGATAGGCCACCTTCCGCTGCTTCGGCAGCTGCTTGATCTCCCATTCCGCGCGCGACGCAGCGGCACGGTTTTCATATGGCCGGGAACCGATCAGCCGCAATGGCGGATGCGAGCGTGTATAGCGGGCGCCGCGACCCGCGACGTGTGCTTCGTAGCGGGCGGCCAGATCGTTGGTGATGCCCGCATAGAACGAGCCATCGCGGCACTCGATCAAGTAAAGACACCACGGACGCTCATTGGCTGATTCGGTCATCGTCGACAAGGAAGGAGTGGGATGGCGATGGTAGCCAAGCCCGTCACGAAACGGGTCGCTATAATCGGCGATCCGCTTATCCCAATAGGTTCCATCGATGTCCGATATCCCCGCGTGCCCGCAGTGCGGCATGGAAAACACCTATCCCGACGGCGACAACTACGTCTGTGCGGATTGCGGTCATGAGTGGCCGATGGTTGCCGCGGCGACGACGGACGAGGGCACGGTGGTGCGCGACGTCAACGGCAACGTCCTGCATAGCGGCGACTCGGTCGTGGTGATCAAGGATCTGAAGGTGAAGGGTTCCTCCATCCCGCTCAAGCAGGGCACCGTGATCCGCAACATCCGCCTGGTGGATGGTGACGCGGAGCACATCGAAGGCAGCTCGGACAAGATCAAGGGTCTTGTGCTGAAGGTTTGTTTTCTCAAGAAGGCTTGAGAGCCACCCCTTTCAAGGTGTTTACCCCTGCCTCGTCTCCCCCGGTTACCGATTTGTGTACGGGGGAGAGGACTGAGGTGAGGAGCGGGTGCTCGCGATAACGTTTCTACTTCGTCACCCCGGTGCAGGCCGGGGGGGCAGTGGCGTATCGCTTCGATGTTGTCGAAAAGGAACCGCCATCCATGGCGGTCCCCCTGCGGGGCCTGATCGTCCAGCCTTCATCGCTGCACAGGAGGGGCAAGAGCCAAAGCAAAACCGCGCGCATCGGAAGGCCATCAGGTCCCGCCAGGTCGCGTTGAAGTGGCCTGCATCGACCCCTTTCTTTTGTCCTTTTCATAGACGACTGGTCTACTGTCGCATGGACGCATCATGCTCACTTCGACTTCTACGCCAGCCTCTAACCATCACTCGAAGGAACGGCCATGTCGCAAGTACAAAACCGCCAGATCGTGTTGAATGCGCGCCCTGTGGGTGCCCCCAAGCCGGAAGATTTCCGCATCGAAAAGCATGAGGTGCCCGAGCTGCCTGCCGGGCATGTATTGCTGCGCACGATTTACCTCTCGCTGGATCCTTACATGCGCGGACGGATGAGCGACGCTCCCTCGTATGCGCCACCGCTCGGCCTGGGCGAAGTCATGATGGGTGGCACGGTGAGCCGGGTGGAGGCTTCCAGGCATCCGTCGTTCAACGCCGGCGACCTGGTGAGCGGCTTTACCGGCTGGCAGGCCTACGCACTGTCCGACGGCAGTGATTTGAGTCTCCTCGATAGCCGTATCAACCAACCGTCGCTTGCGCTCAGCGTGCTGGGCATGCCCGGTTTCACGGCCTATCACGGCTTGCTGAATATCGGGCAGCCCAAGGCAGGCGAAACGGTGGTCGTAGCCTCCGCCAGTGGTGCTGTGGGCTCGGTAGTGGGACAGATCGCCAAGCTCAAGGGTGCACGCGCGATGGGTATTGCCGGTGGCGCGGACAAATGCCGCTACGTCGTCGAGACGCTGGGGTTCGACGCATGTATCGATCATCGTGCGCCTGACTTTGCGCAGCAGTTGGCCGCTGCGTGCCCGAATGGTATTGACGTCTATTTCGAAAATGTCGGTGGCGCGGTTTTCGAAACCGTGCTGCCGCTGCTCAACATCGGCGCGCGCGTACCGGTGTGCGGCTTGATCGCCTACTACAACGATACCCAGTTGCCGCAAGGCCCCAACTTGGTTCCGCACCTGCTGACGCAAATCCTGATTCGGCGCATCCGCGTCGAGGGCTTCATCATCCTTGACCACTTCGCCACCGGCTTCGAAAGCTTCCTGCGCGACATGAGCGGCTGGGTGGCTCAGGGCAAGGTGACGCTTCGCGAAGAGTTTGTCGATGGCCTCGAACAGGCGCCCCAGGCATTGATCGGTCTGTTGGCCGGCAAGAACTTCGGCAAGGTCGTCGTGCGCGTGAGCGAACCCTGATCCCTGCACGCAAGACTTCCTGGTGAGGGTCATCCTTATCGCCGCCCCTTCAGTAATTCCAGGGGCGGCCGATAAACGAGTAAGCGCGCAAACCGTCCTGGCTCGATAACCCCCCATCCGCCAGGACGACCCATGCGCGCAACTCATAGCGCCGCTGCCGGATACCGCCCGCCTCTCATGCACAAGCCGCACACCAGATGGTCAAGCAACCGCGTCGACTGGAGCGACCCGCACCTGGAGTCGTTGCTGAAGAAGAGCGAGGATTGGAAGATCGATAGCCGTGGCACCTACACACCGCAGGGCGTGCAGATCCATATCGGCTGGGGTGCGTCGACGGGCAAGCATGCCACGCTGGTGTGGGAGCACGATCAGGCCATGGTGCTGGTCACCGATTTTCCCCTTCCCCAGGGCGAACATGTGCGCGTGGACAAGCATCTTGGGGAAAGCGTGCGCAGCGTGTGGGGCGTGGTGGTGGAAGGGCGCGAAGGGTATCGCACGGAAGACCGGGAGAGCGGGGCGTATGTGCACTGGGTGCACGTGCGCTGACATGCTGCTGACGTAGCTGGCTGTCTGGAACGAGGCGTTGTGATTCACCGTAGAGCATACCGCCCCGCTATCGCCGTGACGGCATCTCAGGGTTTGCTGAAGCCTAAGTGCAGGACGATCTTGTCACCCGCCTTCAGGCTGGCCATGGCCGCAGGCGGGAAATGCACCTTGAGCGCCATGCCGCCAGCCGTGACGTCGACGATGCCGGTCTTGGGGTCGGTGGCCGAGACCGTTGCTGGCATGGTGTGCATGCCTTGCACGTTGGTGCGCATGTTTTCCATGCCTTGTTGGCGCGGCATGGTTCCTGTGGTGTCTTGGTCGCGTGCCGCCGCCGGCGGTTGGTTGTATTGCGCCATGGCCAGGCCGCTGATCGCCAGCGCGAGGGCCAGCGCGCCGAGCATGCGTGTGCGTGGTTGGTGTGCCGTACTCATGGCTATCTCCGATAAGGGTTGCCAGGTGCAACATCGGGAGACTGCGCCGAGGGGCGTGTAGATGAGTTGATAGAGGGGTTAAGGCTGCTGTTTGCGGAGCCCCCTCAGCGCGATGTCCTGCCTGATCGAGCTGGCTCATTCAGCCGTGGTGTTCGCGAGGTCTGCACAATCCGGCGTAGATCATGTGATCGACCACCAACCGCCGCATGGGAATGTTGCCCGCGGCACCTGCCTGACGGGTACCTTAATGCCCTTTTTTAAACCGCCATCGAAATGGTCGGCCAATACTGTCGATTGGACTGATCCGGACCTGAAGGCGCTGCTGCACCGGTCCGAAAGCTGGACGCTGGACAATCGCGGCACGTTTTCGCCGCAGAGCGTACAGATTCACATCGGCTGGGGCGCTGGCGGTGGCAGGCCGGCCATGCTGGTGTGGGAGCGTGATCAGGCGCTGGTACTCGAAACGGATTTCCCTATTCCCGATAACGAGCCTGTGCGAATCGATCGGCTCACGCCCGCCGGTCTGCGCTGCCTATGGGGCACCGTGGTGGAGGGGCGCGAAGGCTTTCGCGCGGAAGACAAGGCGAATGGCATCTACGTGCACTGGGTGCACGTGCGCTGATCCACGCTGCCGGCCGATGAGGGCTGATCACGACGCACCGTACGGCATAGCCGTAGCGGTGCGCCGCCACATCAGGCCGCGGCTTGTTGCAGCGCGTGCAGATCGATCTTCTTCATCTGCATGAGTGCCGCCATGGCTTTCTGCGCCTTGGTCCGGTCGGGGTGGCTCAGCAGCTCGATCATCTGGTCCGGCACCACCTGCCAGGACACGCCGTAGCGATCCTTCAGCCAGCCGCATTGCTGCGAACGCTCATCGCCGCCTTCTGAAAGTTGTTTCCAGTAGCGATCCACTTCCGCTTGGGAACGGCAGTGGACCACCAGCGACATGGCTTCGTTGAACTTGAAAACCGGGCCGCCGTTCAACGCGGTGAAGTCCTGTCCGTCGAGCTGGAAGCCGACCGTCATGGCCGACCCTTCCGGCCTGCCGGTCGCCTGCGCGGCTTCCTTGCCGTAGCGGGTGGTGGTGGTGATTTTCGAGTTCTCGAAAATGGAGACATAGAACTTCGCGGCTTCCTCGGCCTCGTCGGCGAACCACAGGAAGGGGGTGATGCGCTGGAATCGGGTAGTCATCGCGTGTTTCCTCGTTGTGTCGGGCCTATCTGGACAGATCGCCGGCAGTCCGCATGGTCAGGCGGCGATTGGGGCGCTCCCAGCAGTGCGACGAACGGGGCTGCCCGGATTCGACATGCATGTGGTGGTGGATCGGGTCGCGGAGGCTCGCAGACTTCCTGCCTTTGTCGCGTGAACGCCGAGTGCAGAAAGTACTGAAGGGGCGGCGCCCCTTCAGTGTGTTGCGGAGCCGAAAACTAGGGCATCAGTGGCTGGCTGCGAAGTCGATCCGGGTCAGGCCCTGCATCTTCGCGTCGGCGAGCACCCGGGCCACCGCCTCGTAAGCTGCGCCATCCGCAGCGTCGATACTCAGGCTTGGCGGGACGGCTTGTTGCCCGGCAATAGTCAGCTGGGTTTTCAGTTGCGCTTCGTCTACTGGGGTGTCGTTCCAATACAGCGAGCCGTCCGATTGGATAGTCAACCGAATAGGTTCGGAGGTGTCCACGACCGCCTTTCCGGGTTGCGGCAGATCGATCTTCGTTTTGTGCGTAATCACTGGGGCCGTGATCATGAAGATGATCAATAGCACCAGCAGTACATCGACCAGCGGTGTGACGTTGATACTCGAAATGGCACTGCTTTCGACACGTGCAGAGAAAGCCATGTTCTTCCTCCTGGGCGAACGCAACGATGGGGACAACGGGGATGCCGCAGCCGAAAGGGGGAGGCGGCGAGGTCAGATTACTACCTTGCGCTGGCTATATTCGCCAGTAACCAGGAGGCAGAAGATCAGCAGCAGGATCCGCTGCGCCTGATTGGATTGCGTGGTACTAAAAACTGGTACTATGCGGCCATGAAGCGAAAGCACGCCAAGACCTTAGAGGCCATCTATGCCCGACCGGTGTCGGGCAATATCCAGTGGCGCGATATCGAGGCGCTGTTTGTGGAGCTGGGCGCCACCATCACCGAGCGCGAGGGTTCGCGCATCGCGGTGGTGCTGTTCGGTCAGGTGCAGGTGTATCACCGGCCACACCCAGCCCCCGATACCGATAAGGGAGCGGTGGCAAGTGTTCGCAAATGGCTAGAAAGCAATGGAGTCAAACCATGATCAACATCATGACCATCAACAACTATCGCGCCGTCATCACGTTCGACCCGGACATGGAGATGTTTCGCGGCGAGTTCCTGGGCCTCAACGGTGGCGCGGACTTCTATGCATCCACAGTCAAGGGCCTGCATACCGAGGGCGCCAAGTCGCTGCGTGTCTTTTTGGACGTGTGTGCAGAGAATGGCATCGAGCCGATGAAGTCCTTCTCGGGTAAGTTCAACGCGCGTATTTCCCCCGAGCTACATTTGCGAGCAGCGGAGTTGGCGGCAGCGAAAGGTGTAAGCCTGAATGATGTCGTCGCGGAAGCTATCGAACATGAAATCAATGCCTGCGCCTAATCGGCTGACTTCTCCTACACCCTTTGGCTAGCTGAAACGCCCATGTCGCCGGCGTAGGTTCGGTCAGTCTGGTTTGTTCGGCGTTGTATCGCACCATTTACGCGGTACCGGAGTACGTCATGACCAAGATGCCTGTGATGTTGTTGATGGGGTTGCTGCCGCTTGCGCTGCACGCGGCTTCGCCAGGCAGTGTCGATAAAACCGGTATGCCGGTGCCTAAAATGGCCACGGCGCCTGGATCCCAGGTCATGCTGGAGGAGGGTGAACTGCAATGGGCGCCTTCGCCGATGGGTGGCAGCAAAGGTTCGCAGTGGACGGTATTGCTGGGCGATCCGGACAAGCCGGGTGTCGTGGTAATCCGCGTGAAGAACCCTGCAGGCTACAAGCTGCCGATGCACTGGCACTCGATGGAAGAGCAGGTCACGGTGCTGGAGGGCGACCTGACGCTGCGCACCGAGAAAGGCACTCGGACGCTGGGCCCGGGCGGCTTCTTCTCGATGCCGGCGAAGATGCCCCACGAGACGAGCACCGTGCATGGCGTCACCGTGCAGATCAACGAAGTCGGTCCGACGGATATTCACTTCGTGAATCCCGCAGACGATCCCGGCAAGTAGGCGGGAGTAGCGCTTGCTGCACCATCAGCACTTAGGGTTTTACTGCATGGACGTGAACCATCCGGGCAAGCTCCAGTCATAAAGAGACTGGCAAGGCGTGAGGATGGTGCAGTGAAAAGTCGGCAGTCTTCGTTCGGTCCATGGATGGTGGCGGTGATCGTAGTGGCCGCGGCGGTCGCCGCGGGTGTCTTTATTTGGCGCAAGGGTTTGCACGGCGTAGAGCAGCCGCCCGCGCCCACGCTGGTATCGACGACAGCAGCGCCGTCCACATCATCGTCCGTCATCCAGCATCCGATCAGCGAGGCCGCGCCTGCGCCCGCTTCCACAGCGCCGCTGCCTTCGCTCGAGGGCAGCGATGCCACCGTGGCCGACGCATTGACGCAACTCGGTGGCGATGGTCTGGCGGGATTGTTGCTGCGCGAACAGATCATCCCGCGCATCGTGGCCACCGTGGATGCGTTGCCGAGCCGAGGCGTGGCAACGCACATTCTGCCGCTGCATACCCCGCAGGGTGCGTTCGCCGTGAACCCGGCCGACGGCCGCGCGACGTTGGCGCAACGCAACGCCGAACGCTATGCGCCCTACATGCGTGTGGTGGAGCAGGTGGATGCCGGCAAGGCGGTGGCTTGGTATGTGCGTTACTACCCGCTGTTTCAGCAGGCGTATCGCGATCTCGGCTATCCGCATGGGTATTTCAACGATCGTCTGGTGGCCGCGATCGACAACATGCTGGCGACGCCTCAAGTGAGCGCGCCGGTGGAGCTGGTGCGCACCGATACTTACTACCTGTTTGCGGATCCGTCGCTGCAATCGCTATCGGCCGGGCAGAAGCTGCTATTGCGCATGGGGCCGGAAAACGCGGCGAAGCTCAAGGCGAAGTTGCGCGAGATTCGGACGGCGCTGGTCAGCCATTCCCCCTTGCGCGGTTGAGTTCTCCATACCTGTTGAGCGGTTGGTAGGAGCGCACCCTGTGCGCGAAGGCCCTGCGCAGCAGGGCTGATGTTGCGCGGAGCGCGGCCCTTGCGGGCCGTTTCACTCGGGCCATCCATGGCCCCAGCCCTACGGGCGGCTTACGCCGTGCAAACCGGCAGTCCTGCCGGTTTGTCGCGCACAGGGTGCGCTCCTACGGCGGTGGGCCATGGGGCGGGAATACTTGTATTTTCATACTTGTTAGTTTAATAATTCACGCCTCCCGCCGAATCCCCCGTGCATGTAGCGCCTGTGGATGTTCGGCCGAGCCGGTCGGCATCCCCCCGTTTCGGCTTTCGCAATCTAAGGACATTCACTCATGACATCCCGGCTTTTAGGGGCGGCGCTCGTTCTTGGTCTGCTTTCGGCGATTGGGCCGTTTGCGATCGACATGTATCTGCCGGCGCTGCCCACCATCAAAGAGAGTCTGCATACCGATGTGGATATGGTGCAGATGAGCCTGATGGCGTTCTTCATTTCGCTGGGCATCGGGCAGTTGGTGTATGGACCGCTGTCCGACATGGTGGGGCGCAAGCCGCCGATCTATTTTGGCCTTGTGGTGTTCGCGCTGGGCAGCGTGGGTTGTGCGCTGGCACCGGATATCCACACCCTGATCGCGTTCCGTTTTGTGCAGGGTCTGGGCGCCTGTGCCGGCATGGTGGTGCCACGTGCGATCGTGCGCGATATGCACACCGGGCACGACGCGGCGCGATTGATGTCGCTGCTGATGCTGGTGTTCAGCGTGTCGCCGATTCTCGCGCCGCTGACCGGCAGTCTGGTGATCCGCTTGGCGAGCTGGCGCGGAATTTTCTGGACGGTGACGGGCGCGGCGGTGTTCGGTGTGATTCTGGCGTCGACGGTGTTGAAGGAAACGCGCCCGCGTGAAATGCGTGTCGCCAGCAATGTACGCACAGCGCTGGATGCCTATGTCACCTTGCTGAAGGATCGTCATTACCTGGGCCTGGTGTTCATCTGCTCCTTCGGCGTGGCCAGCTTCTTTGCTTACCTGGCGAATTCATCCTTTGTGTTGATCGATCACTATGGCTTGTCGCCGACGCTCTATAGCGTGGCGTTTTCGATCAACGCCGTGTCCTTCATCGGTGCCGCGCAATTCACCGGCAAGCTCGGCGCGCGCTATGGCTTGTCACGGTTGGTTCGCACCGCCGTCGTCGGATATGCGGTGACCATGGTGGCGTTGTTGCTGCTCAATCTGGCGGGTATCAACCAGCTTGGCGTGTTGATGGCCTTGCTGTTCGTCGGCTATGGCTTTCTTGGCCTGGTCATTCCGAGCTCGGCTGTGCTCGCATTGGAAGAGCACGGCAAGATCGCCGGTACGGCATCTGCCTTACTGGGCACCATGCAGTTCGTCACCGGCGCCTGTGTGATTGCGGTGATCGGACGCTTCATCGACAGTACGGCGCGCCCGATGGTGGCGGGTATCGCTGTGTGTTCAGTGGTGGCCCTGGTGCTGGCGCAAAAAACGCTGCGCGATAAGCGCTATCTCGTTGCAGAGAGCGCCGCCGCCGATTGATCGACGGGTGGCGGCTGGAGCCATCGATCAGGTCAGCACGGTGTGCGCGTGGAACGGCAGCATGGTGGCCCCGGTGCGCGCGACGGCGGGTTCGGCGCGTTCGAGTTTGTCCTTGCTGGCGTCGATGACGACGAGGATGTGTCCGGCGTCGAGTTCGCCTTTGAATTTGCGGTGGATGATGTCGGGCACCTCGGAGCCGATCAGTGCCCCCGTCCAGCAGCCCACGGCGGCGCCGGCAAGGGCGATGGCACCCGCGCCGGCCAGGGTCACGCCCAGCGGTGGAATGGCGACGGCGACGAGACCGAGCAGCAACCCGGTGCCGCCACCACAGGCCACGCCGCGGATGGCGGAGGGCGCAAAGTCGGTGCGGCCCGTCATCAGGTGATCGGGAATCTTCTCCAGCTCGATGTCATCGCGGGCGACCAGCGAGATGTCGTAATCGTCGACGCCGGCATCGCGTGCGGCCTGCATGGCGACGCGCGCGGCATCGAGGTCGTTGGTGCTGAAGATGCAACGGGTTTTCATGGCGGCCTCCCACCGTTTCGGTGTGGCATACCTCGCGTACGGCTGCGCCGGCTGGCGGGGCGCGATTGGTTATACGGCGACTTTTACGACCACTTTCACGGCAACATCTTTTTCCCGTGGCTGTAACGACTGCGTGACCTAGTTGTTAATGGGCGGAACCGGGTGGTTGGTTCATTGCCAGGTCGGTGGCTCACTTCCGGCAGGCTCTGCTAACTTGTCCTTGCGCAAGCCTGCTCTGCCTTTCCGCATGTCGGCATGGCCGTCGGGTGGAAGGAAGCGTAGTCTCCAGCCGGTTAAGCCGAGATGGATTTACCCGTTTGATGATGACCGCACGACGCTCCCCCAGCGACTCTCCACAGCTTGACCTGCTCGGCGGCGATCATGCTGCGCCGGTCGAGTTGCACCGCCTGTTCTTTGCATTGATGCCGGACGATGCGACCCGCGCGCAATTGCAGCAGGCGGCCGTTGCCTTGAAAGCCCAGCAGGCGTCCCTGCGCGCACGCTGGATCGATCCAGCGCGCTACCACGCCACACTGCACTTTCTGGGCGACCATCCGATGCTGCGTCAGGACATCGTCGAGGCCGCCAAAGTCGCCGGTGATGCACTGCGCGCCGTGCCGTTCGACTGGGTGCTGGACTTCGCCGCCAGCTTCCATGGCCGCGAGCCGCCCTGCGTGCTGCGCGGCTCGATCGTGCCCGAACCCATGCCGCAGTTATGGCAGCGCCTGCGCGAGGCCCTGATCCGGGCCGGGCAGGGCGGGCATATGGAGCGCACGTTCACACCGCATGTCACCGTAGCCTACAGTCGCGGCGGCATGCTGGAAACCACGCCCATCGAGCCCGTGCATTGGCGGGTGGATCGGTTGGCACTGATCCATAGCGTGGTGGGGCGCGGGGAATATCAGACGTTGTACAGCTGGGTGTTGGTGGGCTAGACGTCTTTGTCAAACGCTGCCGGAGGACCCTTGCGGCCCACCCTCGACTGAATTACAACGCTTCGCTAGCAGATTGGGTTCATTGGTCCAATCGAAGAGGGGAGTACATGGAAAGGTATAAATCCGTTGTAGGGATGGCCGCTGCGTTGTTGTTGGCAACGGCATGGGCAGGGGGCGTCACGGCGCAGGATGCAGCGGCCAAGGCGGAAGCGCCAAAGGCGGAATCCAAGCCTTCGCTGGCGTTCGAGGACGTGGATACCAACCACGATGGCTTCATCAGCCGTTCCGAAGTGCCAAAGTCGTTGAACGACCTGCGCGCGCACTTCGATCAGTACGATCAGAACCACGATCACCGCCTGTCCAAGGAAGAGTACATGGCGGCGCTGGCATCGCTGGACGCTCAGGCCTGTAAGGGCGACCAGAACATGGCCACCGCGAAATGCAATCTGGGGACGGTGGATAACGGCGCTATGCAACGTCAGTCCTTCCAGAACATCCCGGTGCGGAATGCACCGCCACCGCCGGCACCCAGAAACAAGTAGGTCGCGTAACACCGAATCCGGGTCATTGCACGGTCCGGATTCGGGATGTCCAAGGTCATGCCGCCGGATGCCGATTTTGGGCGCACAATGCCGCTCCCACCCACCAGCAACGGAGTCCGTTATGCGTGCGACCGTTCTTGCAGTGCTGATTGCCCTTGCGCTTCCCGCCGCCACGTTGGCCCAGCCGTCTCCCGCGCCAGGCGCATCGCCAGCGCCCTATGTGACCGCTGCCGTCAACGACCCCGCGCGCAAGGATGATGTCGCCAACGACGCGCGGCGCAAGGTTGCCGACGTGATGGCGTTCGCCGAAGTGAAGCCGGGGCAGAAGGTGTTGGAGTTGATCCCAGGCAGTGGTTATTTCACGCGTGTGTTCAGCGCCATCGTGGGGCCGAGGGGCCAGGTTTACGCGGTATGGCCGAACGAATATGCCAAGGAGTCCGAGTCTGACGTGGCCGGTTCGAAGGCGCTGGTGGCGCAGCCGCATTACGCCAATGTCAGTGTGCTGATCCAGCCGGCCAATCAGTTGAGCGTGCCGCAGCAAGTGGACGTGGTGTTCACCTCGCAGAATTACCACGACTACCCGGACAAGTTCATGGGCAAGGTAGATCCAGCGGTGCTCAATAAACAGGTGTTCGCGGCGCTCCGCCCCGGTGGCCTGTACGTCATCATCGATCACGTCGCCGAGGCGGGCTCAGGCTTGCGCGACACGGATACGCTGCATCGCATCGATCCGGCTATCGTGAAGAAGGAAGTGGAGGCTGCAGGCTTCGTATTCGATGGCGAGAGCAGCGTGCTGCGCAATCCGGCCGATCCACACAACATCAAGGTGTTCGATAAGTCGATACGCGGTCACACCGACCAGTTTGCGTATCGCTTCCGCAAGCCGGGCTGATCTGCAAACGGGCTGACGTTTTGGTAGACGAGAACGACAGTACGAAGCTGGAAGGTGCGGCTGCACCTTCCAGCGATCCACGGCCAGTACGTCCGATCGAGCCGGATGCCGCGGACTGCTGCGGCGAGGGCTGCGTGCCCTGCATCTACGACCTCTACGAAGAAGCGCTGGAGCGCTACAAAGTCGAACTGGCCGCGTGGCTGGCACGCCATCCCGAGGCCAGCGGGTAGGAGCGAACCCTGTGCGCGATAGGGGGGCGAAGTGCTGATGAGGCAAGGTCGCCCACAGGGTGGGCTCCTACAGGGGCTCTATGCCGAGTAGCGGGATGCGCTTGCGTTGTCGAACTGATGCTGCAAATCCTGCTGGCAACGCGCCACTTGGGCAGGTGCGAAACGTTCGGGCCAGGCCTGGCTGAGGTCGGGGCAACCATCGATCACGCGGTGGTCGCTGAGCAACTGTGCCATCGCCAGGACATGGGCGGCGTGCAGCGTCTTGCCTAGCGGCGAAAGGGCCGCTTGTGCATCGGTCTGTGCGTACTCCGACAGTGCCTGGATCACGTTCGGTGGCAACTCCCAATGTTTGGCGGCCCGCAGGGTGAGCCGCGCGGCGAGCTGCTCGCAGCCATCGAGAAATGCCGCGCTGAGGAGTTCGGGCGAGGTCACTTCTTCCATGTCCAGCAAGTGGATCATGGCGCCGGTGCCGGTGTTGCAAACGATGCCTGCCAGATATGCCTCGAACAGATCGCAGCCGGCGTACTTGCCGAGGAAGGCACTGGCATGCGCGCAGCGCTCCGCGTGATCCCACAGGCGCTGCCCTGCCACCAGGCCGCGCGCGCCGGCACTGGCCTGGAGAATGGGTTTCATCATGTGCTGGGTGGCCACGCGCCGCAGCCCGTCCTGGCCAAGCAGCACTACGGCGTGTTGCAAGCTCTGGATGGAATGCAAGGTGCGGTAGTAGATGCTACGACTCACCCGCATCACTTCGCCCACCAGCATCGGGTCGCGTCCGACCAGTCGGGCCAGTTCGGCGCCGGCAACATTGTCGTTTTTCAGCGCGTGCAGCAGTTGAGGCAGCACGGCGGGCAGGCGCGGCAAGCCGCGCACGTCGAAGCGTTCGCTGACCATTTGCAGGCGCCGCAACAACCCCAGTTCGCCGGGATGGGGCGCGCTACTCGCCGCATCGGGAAGGCCCAGCATGAAACGCTGATAGCGTTCCGCCAGGTGCTCGAGCTGAGGCTCGGCCGCGTTCGCTGCCCGGGGCGTCTGAGCTTCCGGCAGGCTGTGCATGACCGCGCGCGGACGTCGCTCCGGCGTGGGCCGGCTGGCGAAAAATTGTCGCCATAGCCAATTCATTGTCTGTGCTATCCCCATGACCGCGCGGACACGGTCTCCCCAAAGGGTTATCGGCAGGGTAAGCGGAAAATGTAGAGGTGTCCGGCGACAGGCCCTGGAGCCTTCTCAAGGTTGCCAAATACGGCACGTTTGACGGTGATGCCGGAGGTTTTCCGCGAACGACTTGGCAGGGGCTGGGCATGCCCCCAGATCGAAGGCTTCGTCACTGAGGACGTCGCATGATTCCGTTTTCTGTACTCGATCTCGCACCGGTTACCCAGGGCAGCACGCCGACGCAGGCATTCGCCAACAGCCTGGACCTGGCGCGACTGGCCGAACGTCTGGGCTACCGCCGCTATTGGCTGGCCGAGCATCACAACATGCCGGGCATCGCCAGCGCGGCCACGGCCGTGTTGATCGGTCATGTAGCGGGTGGCACCTCCACCATCCGTGTCGGTGCAGGCGGCATCATGCTGCCCAATCACGCGCCGCTGCAGGTGGCCGAGCAGTTCGGCACGTTGGCATCGCTCTATCCCGGGCGCATCGATCTGGGGCTGGGTCGCGCGCCGGGTACTGACCAGGCGACGGCCCGCGCGCTACGACGCTATTACGATGGCGCCGAGACCTTCCCCGATGATGTGCTTGAGCTGCTGGCGTACTTCGAGCCTGCGGCGCCGGGCCAGCCTGTGCGCGCGGTGCCGGGTGCTGGTGTGGACGTGCCGGTGTGGCTGCTCGGCTCCAGCCTGTTCAGTGCGCGCCTGTCGGCGGCACTCGGTCTGCCGTTCGCGTTTGCTTCGCACTTTGCACCGGATGCGATGGATGAGGCGCTCGCGCTCTACCGCCGCGACTTCAAGCCTTCCGCGCGGTTGGACCAGCCGCACGCGATGCTTGGTGTGAACGTGGTCGCTGCGGAAAGCGATGGCGAAGCGAGGCGTTTGTTCACCACCCAGCAGCAGAGCTTCATCAACCTGCGCCGCGGCCAGCCCGGCTTGATCCCGCCACCCATCGACGATATCGAGACGTATTGGACGCCTACCGAGAAGTTTGGTGTGGAGCGCGCGCTAGCCTGCGCGGTGGTGGGCGACGCCGGCACCGTGCGCGAGGGGCTGGCTGCGTTCATCGAACGGCATCGCCCGGATGAGCTGATGATCACAGCGAACGTGTTCGATCACGAGGCGCGCAAGCGCTCGTTCGAGATCGCGGCGCGGGTGCGTGAAGAGCTCATCAGTGCGTAATGCCTTAGCTCCCTCTCCCTTTCGGGGAGAGGGGTGGGGTGAGGGGCGGGTGCTCGGTTCAACGCGGCTACCACTCGTCATTCCGGCCCAGGCCGGAATGACGAGCAAAAAAGTGCGTCGCCTAATCCACACCTTCAGTCCTTCGCATTCACCCGCTGCTGCAACGCCATCGCCGCCGCCGGGTTTCGATGCTTGGCCGCACTGATGAAGAACACGAACACATCGCGCGGCGCACCGGTAGCGAGTGGCGCCGCCACATGCGGCAACTCCACCACGTCTCCGCCCGCGGACCACTGCCGTGCGCGATCGGCCCATTGGTCGAGCGCTTCCGCGGCATACCCCGTGGCGACGCCGTCCTCGCTGCGCATCAGGCGTGCATAGCTGAAGTTGCCCGTGAGATCGGCCAGCGAAGGGTAATCGGGAGAGTCCGTAAATACGGTGGGAATGCCATGCGGACGTACCAGCGCCACATAGCTCTCGCTGAGAAAGCTGGGATGCCGCACTTCCAGCACGTGCCGCAACGGACGTCCATTCAATTCGCGCGGCAACAAGTCGAGGAAGGCTGCGAGATCGTCGGCATCGAAGGGGCGTGACGGCGGCAGCTGCCACAGGATCGGGCCTAGCCGATCGCCCATCTCGGCTAGGCCGCCGTGCACGAAGCCGCTGACGCCTTTACCGGTGGTCGCTAGCCGCTTGCCTTCGGTGACATAGCGCGGTGCCTTGAGCGAGAACACGAAGCTGGCTGGTGTTTCGGCCGCCCAGCGTGCGTAGGTTTCGGCTTTCTGTGCACCGTAGTAGGTGCCGTTGATCTCGATGGCACGCAGGTGCTGGCTGGCGTATTCCAGCTCGCGGCGTTGCGGCAGGCCGTCGGGATAGAAGTTCTTGCGCCAGGGCGCGTAGTTCCAGCCGCCGATGCCGACGCGGATGTGCGGAGTGCCGTCGTGGCCGGCCGGCGGAGCGGCGAACAGATCGTCGATAGGCATCGTGGTGGGCCAGCGTGATGGGCTAGTGATAGTGGCCCGTCATGATGCCATGAGGCGGCGCGATGGCGGCGATGCATGACTTCATGCACGCGCTGGTTTTGCGCGGGCGGCGTATCCATTCGCATCCCCTCTGCCGTCCAACTTACATCGAGGCTGATCCATGAAGCATGTCGTAGGGACGTTGCTGGTTTCGGTTTTGTTCTGTGGCGCCACGCCGCTTGCTCACGCCCAGGCGGTTTCATCGCCCACGCCTGAGATCTTTGCGCCGGGTGTCATCTCCGGCCCGGCGAACGAGGATTCGACGGCGTTCTCCCCGGATGGCCGTACCGTGCTGTTCGATCGCATCAATTGGCCGAATGCGGTGATCCTGGAATCCCACAAGGTGGGCGATACCTGGTCGACGCCGCAGATCGCGTCGTTCTCCGGGCAATGGTTGGATCACGATCCGGCGATGGCGCCGGACGGCTCCTTCCTCGTGTTCAGTTCGAACCGGCCGGACGTCGAAGGCGGCAAGCCACTGGATGCCGTGATGGCCAATGGCAAGGTGCAGCGTGGTTCGGGCGGGCACCTGTGGCGAGTGGATCGCAAGGGCGACGGCTGGGGCACGCCAGTGCGGCTGCCGGATACGGTCAATCAAAGCACGCGCACCTACGCACCCAGCGTCGCGGCGGATGGCAGTGTTTATTTCCAGAAGCCGGGTGAAGACGACGATTTTCGGCTTTATCGCGCGCAGTATCGCGACGGGACTTATTTGCCGCCGGTGCCGGTATCGCTGGGCAACCCCTCGGCGCATAAGCTCGATCCGGCCATCGCGCCCGACGAGTCATTTATCGTGTTCGACGCGAACTTCGCGGGCAAGGACGGGCCTGACCATCTCTACATAGCGTTTCGCCAGGGAGAAGGTTGGGGCGAGCCGATCGACTTGGGCGACAAGATCAATATCAACGGACCGTGGGGCGCTCATTTGGGCCCCGATCACCGCACGCTCTACTTCAGCAGCACCCGCTCGACGCGGGTGAGCTATCCACGCACACGCGAGCAGGCCGAACGCGATCTGGCACGTATGCAATCCTGGGACAATGCGAGCGAAAACATCTGGTCGGTTTCGCTCGCACCCTGGCTCGATGCTAAACACCAACGGTAGGCGCCCGCTCTGTGGGCAGCGCAGAGCGTCATGGCGCGAAGTTGTCAGGCACGGCGCAGCCGAATCCCTTCGGCTGCGCCGATGCACAGCAATAACCAGATCAGACCGCAGGCATAGCCGGCGATAACGTCGCTGAAGTAATGCACCTGCAGCAGGATGCGGCTGATGCCGATCATGCCGACCAGCAACACGGTGGCGGCGATGACGGCGCGATGCCATCGCATGGGCAGCAAGCGCAACATGACATAGGCCAGCATGCCGTAGAACACCATGGAGCCAAGCGCATGGCCGCTGGGGAAACTCCAGCCCGCTTCCGTGATAAAGCCATGGTCATGCCATGGGCGCGGGCGTTCGACCAGCGCCTTGATCTCATAGGTGAGCGGCATGATGCCAAGCTGCGCCGTGGCCCACACGCACGCCAACGCCCACTGCCTGCACAGCAACAGAGCCAGCAGCACCAGCGTGGCGGCGGATGCGACCCATGCCGTGCCACCAAGCACGGTAAGCATGGCGATGATGCGTAAGGCTGGCAGCGGCAGCTGAGCGCGAAGCTGCTCGGCCAGTGAGCTGTCGAAGCCAGCCAGTGCACCGGGGGCGCCCACGCCGACAGCAAACGCGATGCTGCCAAACAATACCGCCATGACCGCTATCAACACGACGCCGGTGCGCCACCGCATCACCGCCGCTTCGCGGTGACCGGCGAGGGCGGCGACGCGCAACTGTGCGCTGCGCCGCCAGGCCGAGTCGCCGACCAGCAAGGCCAGCAGCAACAGGGTCGCCCACAGCACCAGTGCGTGGGCGGCGATCCAATCCACTGTCAGTGACATCGTATGCTCGTCAAACGGCTTTGAAAGACGCGGATGATGGGTATTTGAGCGCGGCGAGTCCAGGGATGCCCTGATCTATTCAACGTAGGCGGCATGATGTCCAGAAGGCGCCCAGCGCGTGTTGCGTGGCACAGGGAAGGCTGGCTGCCTTTTCAAGCCGCGCGGCACGCGCTGGGCGCCTTCTGGACATCACCCCGTCCTTGAGATTCAAAATGCTGGGGCAGCCCTGTGTGTCCGCCTACGTTGAATAGATCAGGGCATCCCTGGCGTTGTGACTTTCAGCGCTGGTGTTGCCCCGGTTTTGCCGCGATAGTTGGGCGCTTTCAAACCGGTGGAGCCGACGATGTCCCAGCGAGTCTTGTCCCCGCGCATGGCAGGCTGTGTAGCCTTGTTCGTGTTTGCCTCGTCCGTAGGGGCGCAGCCGCTGATCTCGCCCGGTGCCGCACCGGAAATGGCATTGGCCGCGAAGGGCGATGTGCTGCCAGCCCAGTTGCAGGACTTCCAGGCCTACGTGGACAGCGCACGCAAGCAGTTCGACGTGCCGGGCATCGCCGTCGCCATCGTCAAGGACGGCAAGGTGGTGATGGAGCAGGGCTTCGGTCTGCGCGAGCAGGGCAACCCGGCGCCGGTGGACGCGCGCACGCTGTTCGCCATCGCCTCCAACACCAAGGCTTTCACTGCTGCCGCGCTGCAGATGCTGGCCGAGCAGGGCAAGCTGAAGATGGATGATCGGGTGATCGACCATCTGCCGTGGTTTCAAATGTCCGATCCCTACGTGACGCGTGAGATGCGCATCCGCGATCTGCTGGCGCATCGCAGTGGCCTGGGGCTCGGCGCAGGCGACCTGCTGTATTGGCCGCCGACGTCGTACAGCACCAAGGAGGTGGTGCAGCGCTTGCGCGAAGTGCCACTCGCTACCAGCTTTCGCAGCGCGTATGCCTACGACAACATTCTGTTCGCGGTGGCGACGCTGGTGATCGAGCAAGTCTCTGGTCAGAGCTATGCGGATTTCATCCGCGACAACATCTTCAAACCGGTAGGCATGGACGAGTCGCTGGTCGACATGACCTATCTCAAGCCCGGCATGGATACGGCCGTCGGCCACGCCAAGTTCAACTTCAAGGATCTGAAGCCGGTGCCGCCGATGGCATGGAGCAACAACCCGGGCGCGGGCGGCATCTATGCCAGCGTGCATGACCTGGCCAAGTGGATGAATGTGCAACTGGCCGGTGGTCGCCTGCCGGATGTCGATGGCAAGGAGCGTCGTCTGTTCAAGGAGGACAGCCAGAAGCAGATGTGGTCCATGCTCACGCCGATGAAGATCGGCGAGCCGCCGGTGCCCGAGCTGGCAGGCGTCAAGCCGAATTTTGCCGGTTATGGCGAGGGCTGGTTTCTGTCCGACTATCGCGGGCAGCGTCTGGTCTGGCACACGGGCGGTTGGCCGGGCATGGTCTCGCGCCTCACGCTGGTACCTGAGTTGAAGTTGGGTGTGGTGGTGCTGACTAACCAGGAATCCGGCGCGGCGTTCAACGCGGTGACCTATCGCGTGCTGGATGCCTATCTGGGCAAGGGCAAGACCGACTGGGTGGCGGCCTACGCCGCCTCGGTGAAGAAGTCCGAGGCCAAGGCCGACGACAGCTGGAAGAAGCACGAAGCCGAGCGCGACAAGAACAGCAAGCCCTCATTGCCGCTGGCGAAGTACGTCGGCACGTATCGCGATCCGTGGTACGGCGACATCACGGTGAGCCAGGAGGGTGGCAAGATGCGCCTGCGCTTCTCCAAGACCGCGCAGCTGGCCGGCACCATGGAGCCGTGGCAGCACAGCACCTTCATCGTGCGCTGGGACGATCGCGCATTGAACGCCGACGCCTTCATCACCTTCTCGATCGATGCCGATGGTGCGATTCGCGAAGTGCGCATGCAGCCGGTTTCGCCGCTGACCGATTTCAGTTTCGATTTCCAGGATCTGCGTTTGACGCCGGTGAAGGATGAGAAGGGTGAGGCCAAGCAGGGGTGAGGCTGGGAGGGGGGAGGCCCTTGCTGCAACATCCCGCCTTCATCGCTTCAGACAAAACATAAGTAAGCAGTTCGCATAACACTTGGGTTGAAGGTTCCGAACGAATCACCAGGGAGACTGTCATGCTCGCTCGTCGTTTTGCCGTAGTTGCGTTGCTGGGCTATGCCTTGCTGGGCGGCGTTGCGCTCGCCCGTACCGATGCGCCACGCGCACATCACTTTTTCCGCGTGACCCTGGGTAGTGAGGAGACCGCGCCGGTGTCCGGGCGTCTGCTGCTATTCGTGATCGACGCCAAGGTGGCCAAGGCCCAGACGCAGGACGGCAAGGTCGAGGCGGTGGACGTCGATCCGTTGAATCCGGGACAGACCCTGGTGGCCGCGCGCGAAGTCACCCGACTCGCCCCTGGCGAATCGATCGATCTGGATGCCGATGCGCTGGCGTTTCCCTCCGGCCTGGCGCAGCTGGCGCCAGGCGACTATCTGGTGCAGGCCGTACTCGACGCCGACCACAGCTACAACTACACCGGCCGCAGCGCGGGCGACGTGATCAGCGAAGTGGTGCCCATGCGCCTGCCCGAGGCGATCATGCCGAAGCTGCAGTTGGTGAAGACCTTGCCGGCGAAGGAATCGTGGACACTGCCGCCTTCGGCGCCGCAGGCGCAGCGCGATGCCCTGTCGGCTGCGCAGAATCACGCCGAGGCGCTCGATTTCGTCAGTCCTTCGCTGTCCGCCTTCTGGGGCCGACCGATCCACATGCGCGGCTTGGTGCTGGTTCCCCCGGGCTACGACCCGAAAGGCAAGCAACGCTATCCAGTGGTGTATTACACCCATGGTTTCGGTGGCGGCATCGACCGCTTCAGTGGTCCTGTGACCAATGCCTATGTGGGCATGGAGAAGGGTCAGATGCCGCCCATGATCTGGGTGTTCCTGGACCAATCCAGCCCCACCGGCACGCATGAGTTCGCCGATTCGGTGAACAACGGACCCTGGGGCAAGGCGCTTACCGAAGAGTTGATTCCGCATCTGGAATCGCACTACCACATGGACGGCAAAGTGCGCGGACGCTTCCTCAATGGCCACTCCTCCGGCGGCTGGGCCACGCTGTGGTTGCAGACGCGCTATCCGAAAGTGTTCGGCGGTACGTGGTCGACCTCACCCGATCCCAGCGATTTCCATGATTTCACCGGCATCGATCTGTATGCGCCGAAGGCCAATGCTTACCGCGAACCGGATGGTTCGGCGTATCCGTTGATCCGCGACAAAGGCAAGGTGCTGGCTACGTTCCAGCAATTCGCTCAGCTGGAGCGAGTGCTCGGCAGCTACGGCGGCCAGATCGCCTCGTTCGAATGGGTATTCTCACCGCGCGGCAAGGATGGCCATCCGCAGCCCATGTTCGATCGCGACACCGGCGACATCGATCCCGCCGTGGTGGCGTATTGGAGCGAGCACTACGACATCGCCAAACGCCTGCAGGCGGAGTGGCCCAAGCTCAAGCCCGATCTCGACGGCAAGATCCACCTGTTCGTGGGCACCGCCGACACGTTCTATCTGGACGGGGCCGCGCATCGCCTGAAGGCCGTGCTGGATGGGCTGCATGCGAAGGCAGACATCCGCTTCATTCCCGACAAGACCCATTTCGATTTGTACGCGCAGGGCGATGATCGTTTCGCGCTGCTCAAGCAGATCACCTGGGAGATGTATGCCGTGGCGCGGCCGAAGTCAGATTTGAAGCCGGTCACACCGACACCGTAAAAGCTTGCGAGGCAACCGCACAGATGATGAATACGCCTTGCGAACCGACATGGCGTATACATCGTTTTGATGCATAGTCCCGCCGCAGGCGTAGCTGATTGCGCTTGGGAGCATCGCCGCGAGAGGGGACTGTAAGTCGGTCCTGGTGCGTAGCGATCAACGGAAGTGAATTCGCGCTGGAGGGAGTGAAGATGAAATCGTACGGTTTGATCGCAGTGATGGCGGCCTGTCTGCTGGCGGGCCCTGCAGTGTTCGCACAGCAAGCATCGGCGCCGGCGGGTTCCACGGGCCAGTGCAACGACGGCAGCTATACCGACCACGCCACCAAGAAGGGCGCTTGTGCGGGCCACAAAGGCGTGAAGGAGTGGTACACCGCTGCGGCTCCTGCAGCAGCGCCTGCGGCTGCTCCGGCCCCCGCCGCTGCCGCGCCGAAGGCCGCTCCGGCGACAGCACCGGCTCCGGCTGCCGCACCGGCCGCCGCAGCAGCACCGGCCGAGAAGAAAGGACCGATGGCACCTCCGGCCAATGCCGCACCGGGTGGTGGCCCGGGTCTGGTCTGGGTCAATACCGCCAGCAAGGTTTATCACTGCCAGGCTGACAAGTGGTACGGCAAGACCAAGGCGGGTTCGTACATGAGCGAAGCCGACGCGAAGGCGAAGGGCTTCCATGGCGAGCACGGTAAGAGCTGTACGCCGTAAGCGCGCTTGGTGATGTTGTGGCAATGAAAAGGGCTGGCATTTCGCCAGCCCTTTTTTTGAGGTGTATGTGTGGGAGGGGTGAGCCCTTGCGACAACGCCCCATCCCGCTATTCAACGCACATCACTTCCCGCCTGACACCACCGGCAAACTGATCGAGCTGGCTGTGCCCGGCGTGTGCCACACACGCTGTGTGGCCTTCTTATAGTCGCTGGCCTTGGCGTCGAAGATGTTCGGCACGTAGGTCTGCGGGTTGCGGTCGTACAGAGGGAACAAGCTGGACTGCACCTGCACCATGATGCGATGCCCCGGCTGGAACACATGGTTGGCCGTCGGCAAGCCGAAGCTGTAGAGCAGCGGCTGGTCGGCCGTGATCGCCTGCGGATGTTCGAAGCTGGTGCGGTAGCGGCCGCGGAAAATATCCAGCGACACGGCCAACTCGTAGCCGCCCATGGAAGGGTTCGAGGCGGCGGTGTCCGGGTACACGTCGATCAGCTTGACCACCCAGTCGCTGTCGGTGCCGCTGGTGGACGCGTACAGGTTCACTACCGGTGCGCCGCCGATGTGCAGCGGTTCCTTCAGCGGTTCGCTGACGTAGGTGAGCACGTCCGGGCGACCGTCGACGAAGCGCTGGTCGCCTACCAGCCAGCGCGTCCACGCATCGTGATCGGCGAAGTGAATGGGGCGGGGCAGGTAGGGCACGGGCTTGGCGGGATCGGAGACGTACTCGTCGTACTTCGTTGCCGATTCGCTCGGCGCGTTGAATGACAGCGTGCCCTCCGCGCCGAGAAACAACGCCTTCGGCTTGCTCGCGCAGCCCTTGTCGCAACTCAGCGGCCAGGACTTGAAGCGGTCCCAGCGGTTCTCGCCGGTGTTGTAGATCAGCACCGGCGGTGTGTTGGCTTTGGGCGCACCATCTTCCAGATACTGGTCGAAGAACGGCTTGAGCACGTCACGGCGGAACTGCAGCGCGGTGTCGCCCTCCCATTGCAACGGGCCGAGCGAAGTGCCGTCGTAGTTCACCTGGCTATGCCGCCACGGGCCCATCACCAGGAAGTTCTTGTCGTTGTTCTTGTCTTTGGGTTCGGTCGCTTCGTAGCTGTGGATGGCGCCCCACATGTCTTCCTGATCCCACAGACCCTGCAGCCACATGGTGGGCACCTTCAGCGGCTGCTGCGCCATGATTTTGTCCAGCGCCTGGCCTTGCCAAAAGGCGTCATAGGCCGGGTGTTCCTCCAGCTTCTTCCAGAACGGCAGCTGCTCCAGTCCACTGGCGCGGGCGTAGTCGCCAGCCGAGCCGGCGCTCAGGAAATTGGTGTAGTCGTCGTAGCCTACGCGCGGCAGGCCCGAGCCCTTGCCTTTTTGCGCGGTCTGGCCGGCGATGTAGTCGAAGTTGGTTTGGCGATAGGCGCCGTAGTGGAACCAGTCGTCGCCCATCCAGCCGTCCACCATCGGGCTTTCCGGCGCGGCCACTTTCAACGCCGGGTGCGGGTTGATCAACGCCATCACTACGGTGAAGCCTTCATACGAGGAGCCGAGCATGCCGACTTTGCCGTTGGATTCCGGCAGGTTCTTCACCAGCCAGTCGATGGTGTCGTAAGCGTCGGTGGAGTGATCGACTTCGCTGGAATTCAAGGGGCCGCGCAGCGGGCGCGTCATCACGTAGTCGCCCTCCGAACCGTATTTGCCACGCACGTCCTGGAATACGCGGATGTAACCGCCGCGCACGAACACCTCATCGCCCTGCGGCAGTTGCGCCAGCATGCTGGGCGACTCCAGCCGCGCGGCGCGGCCATCGGCGTTGTAGGGCGTGCGGGTGAGTAGGATCGGCGCGTGCTTGGCGCCCTTGGGGATCACGATGACGGTATGCAGCTTTACGCCGTCGCGCATCGGGATCATCACCTCGCGCTTGGTGTAGTCGTAGCTGTCAGTCGGTGCGGTGAATTTGGCCGGGATATCCGGCGCGAGCGGGGAGGTCTGGGCCTGGGCGAGGCTGGCGCCGATGGCGGTGGCGAGTGCGGCGGCAACGAGCAGGGGGCGGCGGAGCGGCATGAAACCTCCAGGCGGGCGGGCCGCAGGCGCGTTCCATCACGGCGGCGAGGTGGGAAGATGACGTCGGGACTGCAATCGCTCGACTTTAAGCGACCCGTTGTCGCCTTCCCACCATGACTTCCTGCATAGAAGGCTGCTGCTCAGCCCGCTGCTCCGCCCACGACCTCGGTCAGCTCGTAATGGCGCATTTCCTGGATCTGCGGCACGTAGGGGCGGATGGCGGCGAGGAAGGGCGGAAAGTGCTCGCTGCGGCGAAAGCCCTGCATATGGTCCTCGGCCGAGGTCCAGCGGATGCGCAGGATGTATACGCCGGCTTCGTCGCTGCAGCGGGTCAGTTCGTAGTCCTGGCAGAACGGGCTGGCAGCCAGGCTGGTGGCGGCGCGCGCATAATCGCTTTCGAAGGCGGGGGCGTCAGTGGCGGGCAGTTTGTAACGGATGTACTCCACGATCATGCAGCATCTCCGGTTGTGAAATAGGTCGGGTGGCATGATGGCGAGAAGTGCAGCCACGCGATACGCACCGCCCGGTAACCAAGAGACCAGGTTCCAAGGAGGCCCGTGATGATCCAGGATGAAGAGCCTCAGCATGTCTGCCCGGTCGAACTGGCGCTGCAGGCGATTGCCGGCAAGTGGAAGCCGGCGATCCTGTGGGAGCTGGCCTCGGGCGCCAAGCGCTTCAGCGAATTGCAGTCGGCATTGCCTGGCATTGCGCACAAGGTGCTCAGCCAGCAGCTCGTGCAGTTGCAACATGACGGCATGGTGATGCGCAGCGAAGCTGTCCGCGATGCGCCACCCGGTTACATGCTCACCCTGCTGGGTGGCACGTTGCGGCCGGCGCTCGATGCGCTGGCGCAATGGGGCAAGGCACACGGCGAACGTTTCGGAGCAACAGTGCAGGAAACGAACCGCCGTCGTTGAGAGCGGCGATCAGACAGGCATCGTTCCATGGAGCCGGCTCACGCCCGCCCGGCCAACTGCCCCTGCACCTCGTTGATCGAGTTGCGGATCCGCGCGCTGAATGCCGAATCGGCGTGGTGGATCATCACCAGTTGCTCCGTCGCACGCGTCATGGCGACGTAGAGCAGACGTGCCTCCTCGGCCTCATCCTTGCCGGGCATAGGCAAGGAGCCGAGCCCGGGGATGATCACCACTGGAAACTCCAGGCCCTTGCTGGAATGCATGGTGATCAGCTTGACCGTGTCGTCGGCGACGAACAGCGTCGTCTTGCCATTGCCCTCGGCAAGACGGCAGGGGATGCCGGCGCGTTGCAAGGCTTCATACAATTTCTCGCCTTCCCATTTGTTGCGGAAGATCACCGCCATATCGGACAGCGGGCGACCCAGGGTTTGTTCGTCGCGCAGGCGGTCGATGATGGCAGGCAGCTGATCTTCGGTGCGCTCGACGCGTATCAATTCGGGCAGGGCGCCGCGGCGGCCGGCGCTTTGGGGCGCGATCAACGGCACGCCGTCGTCTTCGTCGTCGCGCCCCGACAGCAGTTCGTTGGCGAAGACGCGGGCGACGGAGAGGATTTCCAGCGTGTTGCGGTAGTTGAGCTTGAGGATGGTGGTGCGGCCTTGCGCCTGCACGCCAAGGCTCTTCCAGCTGAGCTGGCGGCGGTTGGTTTTGCCGTAGATGTTCTGCGCGTCGTCGTACAGCACCAGCAACGAGTTGGTGTCGGGATCGATCATCTGCACGATCAGCTTGTACCAATCCGGCTCGAAGTCGTGGCCTTCGTCGATCAGCACGGCGCCGTACTGGAAGCGCGGGATCTGCCCTTTGTCCACGCCTTCGATCACGGCCGGCGGCAACGCGTCGAAGAAACCCTGGCCGTCGGGCGGCAAGGGCACGTGGTAAGCCGTGAGCATGCTGCGGCACCACTTGTGGAAGTTGTACACCTGCACCTTGTCGCTGAGGCCGCGTTCACCCATCAACTGGTCCAGTCGCGATGCCAGCGTCTTGTTGTAGCAGAGGATCAGGATCGGCTTGTTCAACGCGCGCGCCAGTTGCATGGCGCGGAAGCCGAGGATCATGGTTTTGCCGGAGCCGGCGACGCCGTGGATGATCCGGTGTTCGTCACCGAGCGAACGTGCCAGCAGCTCCTGCTGCGCGTCCATCACCTTGATCAGGTCCGGGATTTCCACCTTGTTCACAGCGCCGCTGGTGGTGTGATCGAACAGGCCGAACTGGCCGGAGCCTGGTTCGACGCGAATTTCCGGGAACAGGTGCCAGCGCACGCGGTCGATCTGCGGCAGGGTGAGCGCCGTCGGGAACACCTGCGGGTACATCGCCCACAGCCGTTCCTGGAAATCCTCGGACTCGACCGACTCGTACATCTCGTCCTGGCAGATCACCAGGTGAGAGGGAATCACGGCGTCCAGGCCGCCCGCCACAAAATGCTTGCGGCTGATGTTGGACAGCACCACACCGTAGCCCCACGGCATCAGCAGCTTGCCCGCGTAGTGATGGCCGGGCGGATGGCGCAGGGCTGGGTCGTGCTGCAGGACCTTGTAGACCTCGCTGGCGCAGTCACGCGCTTGCATCAGCGGGTTGTGCTCCTTGACGCTGCTGCGGCCGGTGAGCAGGGTGAACAAGGTGGGGTCGGCTTGCTGGATCGTGTCCGGCTTCCAGTCCTTCACCTCCAGCACCAGCAAGCCGCGGCGGGGATGGACGACGATGAAGTCCGGCCGGCGCTGCTTAGGGCCGATGGGCGCGTCGTACCACAGCAGATAATCGTCTTCGAGCTTCTGTTCCAGTCGCTCGGAAAAGCGCTTCTCGCCGCTGGTCATCCGCGACAGGCAGCTGTTTCGGGTTGGAATAAGCGTCGCCACCATGGCACCCCTACGGACATATTTGGCGACGTTAGCGGATCGCCGGGCTGTGTCAATCCGCGTGCGACGGGGCTTTCACTCGTATTTTCTACAAGACGGCGCTTGATGATGGATGGCAGGATCGACCGCAGTCCCTCTCTTGATGGAGCCAGCCATGGATACGACGGCCACCCCTGTGGTTCACCAGGTCTTCCCTTATCTGCGTGTGCGCGATGCCGCGGCGGCGCTGGATTATTACCAGCGGGCCTTTGGGGCACGCCTGCGTTACCAGCTTAATGAGCCGGGGACGGGCCGTATCGGTCATGCGGAACTTGAGTTGGGGCCGACGGTGATCATGGTGTCGGACGAGTATCCGGAGTACGGCATCGTGGGGCCGCAGAGCCTTGGCGGCACCAGCGTTTCCATCCATCTGCATGTGGACGATGCGGATCGCATGTTGGCTCGTGCGGTGGAGGCTGGGGGCACGTTGGTGCGGCCGGCTGCGGATGCGTTTTATGGGGAGCGTGGGGGGACGGTGCGGGATCCGTTTGGGCATGAGTGGTTGATTGGGCACAGCATTGAGAAGGTGAGTCCGGAGGAGATGCAGAGGCGGTATGACGAGATGATGGCGGGTGGTTGATCTCGTCATTCCGGCGTAGGCCGGAATCTAGTGGCGTTATCGCTCGGTTGTCGCGACTGCGTGCTCGGGCTCGCCTGCCGCGGGCTTTCGAACCGCTGCCGCGGTCCGAGTCACTTTTCTCTGATTGGCCAGAGAAAAGTAACCAAAAGAGAGGCCACCCCGGTTTCGCGCTCTCCGGCTTCGCCTGCGAGTCCGTGAGGGCTGGCCGGGCTTTTCGACACGACGTCCCTGTCGTGTCGAAAAGGCGCAGGCATCCATGCCTGCGCCCCCTTCGGGGCCTCATCGTCCAGCCCTCACCGCTGCACAGGGGACCCGAAGAGCAAGGTCGGGCTCGCTTACGCATCGCTTTTGTTCTTGCTCCCTCTCCCCTTCGGGGAGAGGGTTGGGGTGAGGGGCGGGTGTTCGAGACGGGGCCTGGGCTTTCAAGCTTCTATTGCCAGCCCTGCAGACTCTCACTAGCGACACCCACGCGTGCACAAGCCCGGCTGGCGATGCCGTCTTTCAATGCAGCGCGGAAGATGGGAGATACCGACCATAGGGCGCGGGCTGCGAGTCGGGCTTGTGCGCGTTGCAGGGGTGTTCGCTGCAGCATGCGTTCCGCCCATTCGGGTAGTAGGGACGCGCCGGCCAGTAGAAAGACGTCGCGTGAGAGGCCGGCGACGGGTACGGGCAGGCGTACGTGGGACAGGACGTCGAGCACGATGCGGGAGCGTTCGCTGTAGATCAGTTCGGTGTGCATGCGGCGGAAGTAGGCGCTGACTTCGGCTTCCGAGGCGGGCACGTCACGTGCGCCCAGTGCTTCGGCAATGCGGCGTACTTCGTCGTAATAGCGGTCGGCGGCACCGGTGGGCAGGTGGTTGTGGCTGAAGCGGCGATAGCCCTGTAAGAAACTATGGGCTTCGGTGACATGCACCCAGGTCAACAGATGCGGATCGTCGGCGGCGTATGGACGTCCATCTTCCGCGTGGCCGATCACTTGCGAGTGGATCTGCTTCACTCGCTCGATCAATGGCAACGCCTGCTCGCGCGGCGCGTAGGTGGTGCCGCTGACGAAGGTGGTGGTGCGGCGCAGCCGGCCGAGCAGGTCTTCGCGGAAGTTGGAGTGGTCCCACACGCCGGCCAGGGCCAGCGGGTGCAGGGTCTGGAGCATCAGCGCGGCCAGGCCGCCGGCCAGCATGCCGGGGAAATCCGCGTGGATGCGCCAGGTGACGCTGTCCGGCCCGAACAACCCGGGGTCTCCAACCGGGTGGTCGTAGTCGATGGTTCCGCCGCCGCCGCGGGGGAAGGCACTCAGCACCCAGCGGCGGATGGGTTCGCGGGCGGGACGGGTCAGCAGATGGAGAGGAGATGACATGGCGGGATTCTATCGTTGTGCGGCGTCCCGGCTGGTGGTTTCAATGGATACTGATTTGGAAGGCCAAATGCCGTTGCGGGGTTTGCATCGCCGACGCAGTGTGTTATCACTGCACGCCATGATCCTCACCTCCGCCCGCTATTACTTTTGGTTTTACGGCTATCCGATGCCGTTGGCGGAAGTAGGGGCGCGATCGTCGTAAAGTAGATCAAACCGCATCCCTAAAGCCGCCAGCCTCCACTGGCGGCTTTTTTCATGGCCGCCGCTGGAAACCCCACCAGGAGCACGCCGTGACCCGCCAGACTACCGACGACCTGCGCATCCGCGCGATCACCACCCTCAGTACACCCGCGCAAGTCATGCGCGACTGTGCCATCGGCGAGCCCGCCGCCAACACCGTGGCCAGCGCACGCGATGCCGTGCACTGCATCCTGACCGGACAGGACGACCGGCTGGTAGTGGTGATCGGGCCGTGTTCGATTCACGACACCGCCGCCGCGCTCGAATACGCTGGCCTTCTGGCCGCGCAGCGCGAGCGTTTTGCCGACACGCTGGAGATCGTGATGCGCGTGTACTTCGAGAAGCCGCGCACCACGGTGGGCTGGAAGGGGCTGATCAACGACCCCGATCTCGATGGCAGCTTCCAGATCGACAAGGGTTTGCGCCTGGCGCGTGGCTTGTTGCGCGACATCAATGCGATGGGCGTGCCGGCGGGTTGCGAGTTTCTCGACATGATCACCCCGCAATACATCGCCGACCTGGTGGCCTGGGGAGCGATCGGTGCGCGCACTACGGAAAGCCAGGTGCATCGCGAGCTGGCTTCGGGCCTGTCCTGCCCGGTGGGATTCAAGAACGGCACCGACGGCAATGTGAAGATCGCGGTGGATGCGGTGCAGGCGGCGTCGCAGCCGCATCATTTCATGGCGGTGACCAAGGACGGCCAGACGGCTATCGCCAGCACGACCGGCAACGACGACTGCCACGTGATTTTGCGCGGCGGCAAGCTGCCGAACTACAACGCGGCCAGCGTGAATGCCGCTTGCGAGGTGGTGACGCGCACGGGCCTGCCGGCGCGGCTGATGATTGACGCCAGCCACGCCAACAGCGCCAAGCAGCCGGAGAATCAGCCGCGCGTGATCAACGATATCGCCGAGCAGATCGAGGCCGATGAGCGACGCATCATGGGCGTGATGGTGGAAAGCCATCTGGTCGGCGGACACCAGGCATTGGTGCCAGGTCAGCCACTGCGCTACGGTCAGAGCATCACTGACGGTTGCATCGATTGGGATACGTCGGTGCAGGTGCTGGAGCGCTTGGCGGATGCCGTACGCCGTCGTCGCGCTGGCTCGGGTGTGGCAGTGCGCTTGCAGGCGGCGGGCTGCTAATCAATGGACCCGTTCAGCCGATGTCTGTAGGAGCGCACCCTGTGCGCGACAAGCCGGCAGGACTGCCGTCAGGCTTCCAGCGCCGCGTCCAGGCTGATCTTTGCGTTGAGTACCTTCGATACCGGGCAGCCCAGTTTGGTGGCCAAGGCGATCTGATCGAAGGCAGCGGTATCGATCTTCGGCACTTTGGCGCGACAGGTGAGATCGACCGTTGTGATGGCGAAGCCATCGCCATCTTGATCCAGCTTCACCACCGCGCGGGTATCGATGCGCTTGGCGGTGAAGCCCGCCTGGCTCAGGCCGGCTGCCAGTGCCATGGTGTAGCAACCGGCATGGGCGGCGCCGAGCAGTTCCTCCGGATTGGTGCCCGGGCCGTTCTCGAAGCGGGCGCGGAAGCCGTAAGGCGCGTCGCGCAGTACGAAGCTTTCGGTGGAGATGTGGCCCTTGCCGTCCTTGAGGTTGCCGCTCCAGGCGGCAGAGGCGGAGCGTTTCATGGCGGCGGTCCTGTGTGGCGGCGGAAGAGGCGCAGTGTGCGAAAGCGAACATGCAGGGAACGCGAATGCCATTTCTGAAGGCGTTCACGGCCGAGGCAGCCCGCTTTGGCCTATGCTGGCCCGCCCATTGCCGCCAGGAGCTGTCATGTCCATCGACATTCATCACGAAAGCGTTGCGCACCGTTTCGAGGCCAGCGTCGAGGGCGTGCTCTGCGTACTCGACTACACCCTGCTGCACGGCATCCTGACGATCACCCATACCATCGTGCCGGAGGTCGTCGGTGGGCGCGGTATCGCGGCGAACCTGGTGAAGTTCGCGCTCGACCATGCCCGTGCGGAGCATTGGAAAGTGGTGCCTGCGTGTTCCTATGCGGAGGCGTGGATGCGGCGCCACCCGGAGTACGACGATCTACGCGTGGGTTAGGGACCCTAGGGCTTCGATGGCTATCATCGTCACTATTCATGCGCTGATGCAGGAGTCGATCTTGTTCAAGACCTCAATGCGTGCCTCATCATTCGGGAGGCCGACATGAGCAGCGCCGATCACGGTGCACCCGTCGCGAGGTCGCGGCGCCGGTTTCATCATCTGCGGGCGCGGCCACGCCTGATGGGCTCTGCCGCGGTCTTCATCATCGCAGTGGCCGGCCTGTTGGCCTTGGACGTGCGTCCGTCCATGGCCCTGTTGCTGGGATTCGACTTCGCGGCGCTCGTCTATCTGGTCTTGCTGGCGGTGTTGTTCGGCCGTGCCTCGCCAGAACTGATGCGTTGCCAGGCGCGCGCGCAGGACGCGGGGCGCTGGGGCTTCCTGTGGAGCGGTATCGTGCTGGCCGCCGTGGTGATGGTGTCGTTAGGCGCCGAACTGCACGGTGGCAAGAATGGCGGCATGGCGACTATTGGGCTGGCCGCGGCGAGCATCGTGCTGTCATGGCTGTTCATGAACACCATGTTCGCCATGCATTATGCGCACGGTTATTACGGCGATTTCGGCAAGAAGCACGAAGGGCTGCAGTTTCCCGATACGCCGCAGCCGGACTACTGGGATTTCGCTTACTTCGCCATTGTGATCGGCATGACCTTTCAGGTCTCCGATGTGCAAATCACCAGTCGCTACTTACGCCGCGTGGCGCTATTGCATAGCGTGATCGCGTTCTTCTTCAACGTGTTCATTATTGCGTTGAGTGTGAATGTGGTGGCGGGGCAGGTCTGAGCAGTTCTCCCTCTCCCCGCCGGGGAGAGAGTTGGGGTGAGGGGCGGGTGCTCGCGACACCGCTTCTACTTCGTCGCCCCGGCGTAGGCCGGGGTCCAGTGGCGTTGCCGTTTGATGTTCGCGTTGTCGTGACCTGGCTCGCCTGCCGCGGGCTTTCGAACCGCTGCCGCGGTCCGAGTCACTTTTCTCTGTTTGGCCAGAGAAAAGTAACCAAAAGAGAGGCCACCCCGGTTCCGCGCCCTTCGGGTACGTGAGGTCTGGCCGGGCTTTTCGACACGACGTCCCTGTCGTGTCGAAAAGGCATCGACGTCCTGTCGATGCCCCCTGCGGGGCCTGATCGTCCAGCCCTCACCGCTTCACAGGGGACCCCAAGAGCAAAAGCAAAACCTCGCTCATCGGGAGGCCATCAGGTCCTGCTGGGTCGAAAGAGCAACTCCATGCCGACGCGAGATGTGTACAAGAGACAGCTATAGGCCGGGGGCAAGGATATCAATCGCGGAAATTGTCGAACTGCAGCGGTAGCTCCACGTCGGCCTTGCGCAGCACGGCCATGGCCAGCTGCAGGTCGTCGCGTTTCTTGCCGGTGACGCGCAGTTTGTCGCCGTTGATCTGTGCTTCGATCTTGAGCTTGGCTTCCTTCAGCGAGGCCACCAGCTTCTTCGCCACCGGCTGCTCGATACCTTGCTTCACGGTGATCTTCTGGCGCGAACCGCCCAGGTTGGTTTCCGGGTCGGCGACGTCCAGTGCGCGGATGTCGATCTTCCGGGAGGTGAGGCGGCCGCGCAGGATGTCCAGCATCTGCTGCAGCTGAAACTCGCTGGGGGCGCTCTGGGTGATCACGAACTCGTCCAGTTCGAACTTGGCGTCGGTGCCCTTGAAGTCGAAGCGGCTGGTCAGTTCGCGGTTGGCCTGGTCGACGGCATTGGTCAGCTCGTGCTTGTCGACTTCGGAAATTACGTCGAAAGAAGGCATGGCGTATCTCGATGAAAGACGGACAAGCAAGTGTACGCGATGCGGCAAAGAGCCGGCCCTTCCAGTCTGCATAGCCCGCGTTGAGTTGCTGTGGGCGCCAGGTGGTGGGGCGTGGCGCAGTGCCTGGCTGGCTGTCAGGCCAAGCCGCGCACCGCCGCGTGGCGCCCACAGCAACTCAACCCTTCGGGCCGGGTCCGTTTGCCCGCACGCCGGCGTCATCACTCAGTTGTGTACGGACGTACACGCCCTCGTTCTTCCTTGGCCTGCGAGCAAACGGCTCCCGGCGCGGGCCATGCAGACTGGGAGGGCAGGCTCTGGGGGATAATCCGTCCCAATCTTGGGTTGGAACACAGCGGGAGCAGGTATGCAGGTGATGGCGTGAAGGTGGATGTTCTGGTGATCGGCGCGGGCGCCGCCGGCCTGATGTGTGCGATCGCCGCGGGGCAGCGTGGGCGCCAGGTGCTGGTGGTCGACCATGCCAACAAGGTCGGCAAGAAGATCCTGATGTCGGGTGGTGGCCGCTGCAATTTCACCAACACCGGCGCGACACCGGCGAACTACTTGTCGGGCAATCCGCATTTCGCCAAATCCGCGTTGGCGCGCTACACGCCGGCGGACTTTATCGAGCTGGTGGAGAAGCATCGCATCGCCTATCACGAGAAGGAGCTGGGGCAGCTGTTCTGCGACGAGTCCTCCAAGTTGATCGTGCGCATGTTGCTGGACGAATGCAGCCAGGCGGGTGTGCGCGTCGAAACGAGTTGCGGTGTCGAGCGTGTGCGCAAAACCGACGAGGGCTTCAGCGTGCATACGGCGCGCGGCGAAGTGCATGCGGAATCGCTAGTGGTCGCGACCGGCGGTTTGTCGATTCCCAGCATGGGTGCGACCGGCCTTGGCTATGAACTGGCGCGGCAGTTCGGTCACAACATATTGCCCACGCGCGCCGGTCTGGTGCCGCTGACGCTGAGCGGCAAGCACCAGGAGCGTTATCAGGATCTCGCCGGTGTAGCGCTGCCGCAGGTGGAGGCGCGCGTCGGCAAGCGAGGTTTTCGTGCGGGGCTGTTGTTCACGCATCGCGGCATCAGCGGTCCGTCGATTCTGCAGATTTCCTCGTATTGGCAACCGGGCGATGACTTGCTCATCGATCTGCTGCCCGAACTGGATATGGCCGACTGGCTCAATGCACAGCGTGCGGCGAGGCCGGCGATGGAGCTGAAGAACGTGCTGTCCGATGCCTTGCCCAAGCGCCTTGCACAGCGTCTATGCGAGCTGTGGTTCGAAAGCCGGCCGATGAAGCAGTACCGCGAGGCCGAACTGAATCAGATCGCGGCCCAACTGCACGATTGGCCCATCGTCGCCAGCGGCACCGAGGGCTATCGCACTGCGGAAGTGACGCTGGGCGGTGTCGACACCGACGGTCTGTCGTCCAGCACCATGCAGTCGAAACTCGTGCCGGGTCTGTATTTCATCGGCGAGGTGGTGGACGTCACCGGCTGGCTGGGTGGCTACAACTTCCAGTGGGCCTGGGCCTCGGGGCAGGCGGCAGGGCAGGTGGTATGAGTCACATGGTGTCCACCCCGGATACGGCATGGTCCGCAACTCGGTGGTAGAGAAAGAGGAGTTAGGCATGAAAATCGGATTCATCGGCCTGGGCGCCATGGGCAGTGCCATGGCCAGCAATTTGATCAAGGCAGGGCACACGGTGACGGTGTGGAACCGCTCGCCGGGAGCGGCCGAGCCGCTGGCCTCGCTGGGCGCCAAGGTGGCGCGTACGCCAGAGCGCGCGGCGCAAGGCGATGTACTCCATAGCATGCTGGCCAACGACCGAGCCGTGCGCGAAGTGATCCTCGATAGCGGATTGCTCGATGCGATGGATCGCGGCGCCGTGCATGTCAACCATTCGACGGTCTCGGTGGCGCTGGCGAAAGAGCTGGCCCAGGCACACGCGGAGCGCGGCCTGGATTATTTGGCGGCGCCTGTGTTCGGGCGTCCGGACGTGGCAGCGGCCGGCAAGTTGAATATCGTGGTCGCCGGCAAGGCCGAAGTGCTTGAGCGCGTGCGTCCGCTGCTGGAGGCGATGAGCGTTGGCATCTGGCCGATGGGCGAGGAGCCCGAGCGCGCCAATGTGGTGAAGATCGCCGGCAATTTCATGCTGGGCGCGGCGATTGAGAGCATGGCCGAGGCCGCCGCGCTCACTCGCGCCCATGGCGTGAGCGCGGCCGATTTTCTTGGCTTGATGACCAGCACGCTGTTCGCCACGCCGGCCTATCAGGGCTATGCAAAGTTGATTGCCGAACAGCGCTTCAAGCCGGCGGGCTTCGCCTTGCCGCTGGGCTACAAGGACGTGAACCTGGCGCTCGCCGCGGGCGATGCCGCACGGGTGCCGCTGCCGTTCGCGAGCGTGCTGCGGGACAGCCTGCTGGAAACCCTCGCCGCCGGTGATGAGGATGTGGATTGGTCGGCGTTGGCGATGGTCGCGGCGCGCCGTGCGGGCCTGGATCGCTGAGCGCCTTGTAGGAGCCCACCCTGTGGGCGACCAGCTGTAGAGCGGCACTGCTACGCAGTGCTTTCACTCGGGCCATCCATGGCCCTCGCCCTTCGGGCGGCTAGCCGCCGTGCAAACCGGCAGTCCTGCCGGTTTGTCGCGCACAGGGTGGGCTCCTACAAGGGTGTTATTCGCCTTTGGCGGCCTGGGTCTTTCGCGCCTGGCGAAGTCGCGTAAGCCACATATCGAGCTGATTAGCGAAAGCCTGTTTGTCGCGTGCATGGAATGCGGCGGGGCCGCCTGTGTCGACGCCGGCTCCGCGCAACTCCTCCATGAAGTTGCGCATGCCCAATCGCTGAGCGATGGTGTCCTGGGTGTACAGCTCGCCGCGCGGGTGCATGGCGAGCGCGCCTTTGGCGATCACTTGCGCAGCCAGCGGGATGTCCTGTGTCACGACCAGGTCGTCCGCCGACACACGCTGCGCGATTTCGTTATCCGCCACGTCGAAGCCGCCGGCCACCTGTATTGCGCGAACGAAGCGCGAGGGTGGCGTGCGCAGGAACTGGTTGGCGACGAGGGTGACCGGCACCTGTTCGCGCTCGGCGGCGCGAAACAGGATTTCCTTGATGGCCACCGGACAGGCATCGGCATCCACCCAAATCTGCGCGCCAGCGTTCAAGCAGTGCCGTTCCAGTTCAAGGTGCCGTCGATCACGGTGTGCGTGCGTCCGCCGATCCACACGATGCCATCGATGATGTGCACCAGCAGGCTGGCGTCGTGACCGATCTCGCGGCCCTGGCTCACGGTGTAACCGGCGGCCAGCGAGCCTTGCGGTTCGGCATGGGCGATATAGGCGGCGATCAGGCCGTTGGCGGCGCCGGAGGCCGGGTCTTCCACGATGCCGACGCCGGCCGGGAAGGCGCGCACGACCAGCTGATAATCCGAATGACTGCTGCGTGCGAAAGCGCACAAGCCGAGGCTGTCGGTGGCCTTGGCCAAAGCGGCGATGGCGGCGTGGTCGGGTTGCCAGTTGCGCAAGCTCACTTCATCGGCGCATTCGGCCAGCCACCAATGGCGGCCACCGGCGACGTAGGCCGGCGGCAGCTTGCCCAGCCCGATACCGGCCAGCGCCGCGGGAAGCAGCGGGTGGGCGTCCGCACCGGTTTTCTCCACCGTGGCCTTGGGCGACTGCAGCAGCAACTGCTGTGCCGCACCGCTGCCTTCGATACGGATCGGCAGCACACCGGCGCCGCATTCCTGCCACAGCAGGCCATCGCGCGGCGTGGCAAGGCCGCAGGCGAGCACGGCGTGCGCGCTGCCGATGCTGGGATGGCCGGCGAAGGGGATTTCCTTATGCGGCGTGAAGATACGCACGCGGTAGCTCGCCTTCGGGTCGGTCGGCGGCAGCAAAAAAGTGGTTTCGACCAGATCGGTCCAGCGGGCGAAGCGCTGCATTTGCGCATCGCTCCAGCCGGTAGCGTCGGTGACGACGCCGAGATGGTTGCCGCCGCCATGGGAAGCGGCAAAGACGTCCAGATGCAGATAGCGGATGGGGGGCATTAGCGGGGCAGTGATGGCGCGGGGATGCGTGTAAGCCGGGCATCATACGACGCTTGAACGTTGGTGAGGTCGACAAGTTGGATCGGGGCCGCCAAGATGCCCGCTCTTGCCGCACCTGTCTCCAGGGACCTTACATGTTGATTACCCTGCTCATCATCGCCATCACCTGCATCGTCTCGTTCATGGCGTTCAACAACAGCCGCCTGATGAACGACTTGATCCTGTGGCCACCGGCGATCGAGCGGCAGCGCGAGTATCACCGGCTGGTCACCTATGGGCTGATCCACGCCGACTTCGGGCATCTGCTGTTCAACATGATCACGCTGTTTTTCTTCGGACGCGTGATGGAAGGGTTTTACAGCGCGCAGTTGGGCACGATGGGCTTTGCGTTGTTTTACATCGGGGCGCTGGTGGTCTCGATTCTGCCGACCTACCTGAAGAACCGGCACAACCCGAATTACCGCAGCCTGGGCGCCTCCGGTGCGGTGTCGGCGGTGCTGTTCGCTTTCATCATGCTGGCGCCGTGGTCGCGCATCGTGGTGTTCGTGATACCGATGCCCGCGATCATTTACGCCGTGCTCTATGTGGCCTACTCGATCTATATGGATCGCCAATCACGAGACAACGTCAACCATAGTGCGCACCTGTGGGGTGCGGCTTTTGGCATAGCGTTCACGGTAGTGATCCGGCCGGATGTGATTTCACACTTTCTCGCCCAGCTCTCGCAACCGAGGTTCTGATCCTGCTGCGCGAGGGCCTGCGCACTCACTCCGAATACATCCTGGTGGTGCTACATATCGTGTAGCCCGGCGCTTGTTGACGGCGCCGGGTTCCCTCGGCCACCGCAGGAGTTGAGGCGTATGGCAACGATCCGCTCAAAGTCGATCTCCACGACAAACAGGATGCAGCCGTCTGCAGACGTGCACCACGTCAGCCAGCAAGAGGTGGTGGCGCATATTCAGGCTTTGCTTGAGGCCAAGCAGGAGCGTGTCCGGCGTGGGGCGGGCTGGCCTGGAGCCAGCCGCCATGCGCTTCCGGGCGACGACCTGCATGCGCCGGTAGCCGTCCAGGGAGGACTTTCCAGCGAAGCCGGCTACGGTCATCTGCACCAGTCGCAGGAACGCAGTGGACAGGGGCACCGCGGCAAGGGCTGACGTTTCGTTCCTGCCGGTGCAGCCTACGCAGAATGGATCAGAGCATCCCATATGGCTGGCGGGTAAACGCCCGCTGGCCGAGGCCGGTGTGCTCAGTCCGCATTCAATGCTCCGGGCCTAGCGTGATGCTGTGATCCCAACAGGGGTGTGTCATGAAACGTCTGCTTGCTGGCCTGACCCTCGCCGCCGTCACCGCGGTGCTGTCTGGCTGTTATTACGATCCGGGCTATAGCTACGTGCGCAGTTCGGCTTATGTGGGTGACGCCTATTACGGTCGCGGCACGGTGGTCTACGACGATGGCTATTACGCGCCGGGCTACTACGGCTACGCGCCGGGTTATTACGGTGGCTACTACGACTGCTGCTACGCCCCGCCGGTGAGCGTGGGTATCGGTGGCATCTGGTACGGCGGTTCGCGCGGGCATGATCGGGATCGCCACTGGAATCGTGGCGGCAGCTGGCGTGGCCGTAGCGACGGTGGTCGTCGCGGCAACTGGAGCGGCGGTCGCGGGCACTCGGGTAATCACTCTGGGCACTAAGCACTGAGGCACAATCGCGGCATGGGACGTCCGAACTCCATGCCGCCGCACTGGCTACCAAGGCTCATCGCTCTCCTGGCGGTGGGCCTTTTGCTATCCGCATGCGCCAGCTTGCGCTACTACGCCCATGTCGCGCACGGGCAGGGCGAGCTGGTGCTGCGGGAGCGCGCGGTGACCAGGGTGGTGGCGGACCCCGCCACCGATCCCAAGCTGGCGAACCGTCTGGAGCTCTCACAGCAGGCACGCCACTTCGCTTCGCTGCGGCTGGGGCTGCCGGATAACCGCAGCTACACGCGCTACGTCGATCTGCGGCGCCCGTATGTGGTGTGGAACGTGTTCGCGGCGCCGCGCTATTCGGTGGAGCCCGTGCGCCATTGCTTTCCTATCGCCGGCTGCGTGGCCTATCGCGGCTATTTCGAAGAGGGCAAGGCCAAGGCGGAGGCGGCGCGGCTGAAGGCGAGCGGCAACGACGTCTACGTCGGCGGCGTGTCGGCGTATTCCACCCTGGGCTGGTTTGCCGATCCTATCCTCAGCAGCATGTTGCGCTGGGACGATGACGAGCTGGCAGGCACGATCTTCCACGAGCTGGCCCACCAGCTGATCTATGTGAAAGACGACAGCAGCTTCAACGAATCCTTCGCCAGCTTCGTGCAAGAGCAGGGTTTGCGCGAGTGGCGGCAGTCGCGCGGCTTGTCGCCGCAGAATGGAAACGCCAAGGCGATGGATGATGACTTTACCCGGCTGGTGCTCGATCTGCGCGATCGGCTCAAGATCGTGTATGCCGGCGGTGAGGCTGAGACTGCCATGGAAGCGGGCAAACAGCACGAAATCGCGGCCTTTCGCGAACGCTACCGGCAATGGCGCTCGCAGAACTGGCCGTTGGAGCATCGCTACGATGCGTGGGTAGCGAGCCCGATCAACAACGCGCGGCTGCTGCCCTTCGGTCTCTACGATCAATGGAAGCCGGCCTTCGCTGCGTTGTTTCAGCAGGCCGGCGCACAATGGCCCGCGTTCTATGCTGAGGTGCGACGGCTTGGCGGGCTGCCGAAGCCGAAGCGTGACGAGTGGTTGCAGCGCCTGGCTGACGAAAACGTGGCTACGACCGGCGGTTAGTCGTTCGTCATGGTGAGCGCTGTTTTGCTATTTGGACGTCTGGGCGGCTGTATCAGGAGCTTCGCCGAAGCATTCCGTGAGGTAGAGGAAGGGGTTCTTCAGTGGCTGCTCTTGCGGCCGGCCATGTGATGCAGATAGGCAAGCAGGGCATCGAGATCCTCTTCGCTCAGTACGCTGACGTCGAAACCCGGCATCTTGGCTTGCGGCCAGTGACGCAGCGATTGCGGGTCTCGAACGTAGACGCGCAGCAGGTCGGCGCGCAGGTATTCGGTGGGGTTGTGCGGGACGTTCAAGTCCGGCCCAAGTCGCGCGTCGCCTTCGCCGTTGAGGGTGTGGCAAGCGAAGCAGTTGCGCTGGAATACATCGAAGCCATGCCGGATGGGGCTCTCAGCAGGGAGCGTAAGGTCGGGTGCAATGGCGGGGAAACGCACAACAACGTCCTGCTGCTCGCGGATCGTCATGAGCTGATAGGGCCACTGTTCCGGGCCGACCTTTGCCGCTTCTGGATGCGTCCACACCACATAGAAAGGGCCGGCGCTGACGGCCTTGCCGGGCATCGCGGGCCATGGCTGCGTCGGCTCCTCCACCGCTAGCCAAGCCTCGGCCCCGCGAGTGTTAAGAATCAGTGTGGCAGGGATCTCTGCCACGAAGCCGTCATCGGCGACAAATTGCAGGTGGTCGCCCAAGTCGATGCCTGGGAGGAGTTGCTTCAAGGGCACTGCGCGATAGCGCATGGTGCCTTTATAGGAGACGTCGTCGGCGATGGTGATCGTGCGAGCATCCTTGCGTGCGGCGAGCTGCGCACTGTCGAGTGTGGTCAGGCCGCCTCCCAGGTCGATCTTCAATTCGGCGGCGCCGACGGGCAGGGCAAGCAGAAGGGCGAGCAGACACAGACAGCGCAGCAAAGGCATGGCGGACTCCGGCTGGGAAGGCGGCATTCTAATGGCGTAACGGCGAAGCTGGCAGAAAGCTGAATCGTTTCGAAGGTAGCCTTGAACTTGTGCCGGCGCGACCGCACTAAGTCATCGTATCGCCGAGAGGCGACATGAGATGGCGCAGCTTCATCGCGTTATCGGGGGCCGCCCCTGTTTTCCCCCTCTTTGTTGGGGACGGCCTGACAGAACCCCGGTAGCTACTCCCCTGGCTACCGGGGTTTTTACTTTTTCGGACTCGCACAGACGGGCATGGCACGCGGATAATCGATGAGCGACACGCGACGACGTGCGCCTCCTTCCCCGCATGAGCCACCGATGATCATCACCTCGCTGCTCGATACCGATCTGTACAAGTTCTCGATGATGCAAGTGGTGCTGCACCACTATCCGGCCGCGCAGGTCGAGTACCGCTTCAAGTGCCGCAATCCCGGCATCGACCTGGTGCCTTACATCGATGAGATTCGCGCCGAGCTGGATGCTTTGTGCAGCCTGCGCTTCACACCGGAAGAACTGGACTACTTGCGTAGTTGGCGCTTCATCAAGAGCGACTTCGTCGACTTTCTCGGGCTGTTCCAGCTCAACGCGAAGTACGTGGAAATCTTGCCGGCGGCCAGTGGCGCCGGCGAGATCGAGATCCGCATTTGCGGGCCGTGGCTGCACACTATCCTGTTCGAAGTGCCGCTGTTGTCCATCGTCAACGAGGTGTACTTCCGCAACACCCAGCCGGGTCTGGACCTGGCAGAAGGGCGGCGGCGCCTGAAGGACAAGATCGCGTTGCTGCGCGATACCCCGGGTTACGAGGGCTGCAAGATCGCGGACTACGGTTCGCGCCGACGCTACTCCCGCATCTGGCACCATGAGGTGGCGACCACCCTGCGCGACGCTCTGGGCCCGCAACTGGCGGGTACCAGCAATGTGTGGCTGGCGTGGAAGTTGGGGCTGACGCCACTGGGCACGCTGGCTCACGAATACCTGCAAGCGCATCAGGCACTGGGGCCGCGTCTGCGTGACTCGCAGGTGGCGGCGCTGGAGACCTGGGCCAGGGAATACCGCGGCGACCTGGGCATCGCGCTGTCGGATGTGTACGGCCTCAGCGCCTTCCTGCGCGACTTCGACATGTATTTCTGCAAGCTGTTCGACGGCACCCGGCACGATTCCGGCGATCCGTTCGCCTGGGGCGAGCGGGTGCTGGCGCACTACCGCGCGAATCGCGTCGATCCGCGCAGCAAGGTGCTGGTTTTCAGTGACGGCCTGGATATTCCGAAGGTGATGCAGCTGTACGCGCATTTCCGCGATCGCTGCCTGCTCGCGTTCGGCGTGGGCACCAACCTTACCAACGACGTGGGGCCGACGCCGTTGAATATCGTGATCAAGATGATCCGCTGCAATGGCCAGCCGGTGGCCAAGCTCAGCGATTCGCCCGGCAAGAACATGTGCGAGGACAAGGCCTATGTGACCTATCTGCGGCAGGTGTTCGATATTCCGCAGCCGGTCGATGAGGCGGCGTAACGCCGCAACGAAAAACGCCGGGCAGTGCCCGGCGTTTTATCTTTATCCATGGATGGATCTCAGAACGCCGGCAACACGGCGCCCTGATACTTCTGCTCGATGAAGGCCTTCACTTCCGGGCTGGTCAGTGCCTTGGCCAACTTCTGCACGCGTGGGTCGTCCTTGTTGTCGGGGCGGCCGACCAGGTAGTTCACGTAGGGCGAGTCCTTGCCCTCGATCAGCAGTGCGTCGCGAGTGGGGTTGAGGCCGGCAGCCAGCGCGTAATTGGTGTTGATCAGCGCCAGGTCCACTTCGTCCAGGGTGCGCGGCAGCATCGCAGCCTCCAATTCGCGGAACTTGAGGTTCTTTGGATTGGCGGTGATGTCTTTCTGCGTGGACAGCTCGTTGTTCGGGTCCTTGAGCGTGATCAGGCCGTGGCGCGCCAGCAAGAGCAGGGCGCGGCTGTTGTTGCTCGGATCGTTGGGCAGGGTGACGCTGGCCCCCTCCGGTAGCTGATCGATGCTCTTGAGCTTGCGCGAATACGCGCCGAACGGCTCGATATGCACGCCAGTGACGATGGTGAGATGGGTGCCGCGCTGGCGATTGAATTCGTCCAGATAGGGTTTGGTCTGGAAGTAGTTGAGGTCGATCGCCTTCTCGGCCACCTGCGTATTCGGCTGCACGTAATCGGCAAACACCTTGATCTCCAGGTCGACCCCTTCCTTCGCCAACAGCGGCTTGACCTGCTTGAGGATCTCGGCGTGCGGCACGGCGGTGGCAGCGACGACGAGCTTCTGGCTGTCGCCGCTGCTGCTGGAATTGGAGGACGAGCAGCCGGCAAGCGCGAGCAGGGCGGCAAGGGCGACGAGCAGCTTGTTCATGGCGACGGCTCTTTGTGCGGTGCGCCAGAATAGCCATCCATACCGCCGGATGCAAAGACGCACGCACCCTTACCTACGGGAATAACGAGATTACTGACGGGTATAACGCGCCACGATGCGGTCGCCGAGCATCTGCAACAGTTGCACCAGTACGATCAGCAGCACCACGGTCACCAGCATGTAGTCCGACTTGTAGCTGAGGTAGCCGTAGCGGTAGGCCAGGTCGCCGAGGCCACCCGCGCCGATGGCGCCGCCCATGGCGGTGTAGCCGACCAGGGCGATGGCGGTGACGGTGGTGCCGGCGATCAGCCCTCCGCGCGCTTCGGGCAACAGTACGTGGCGCACGATCTGCCACGTGCTGGCACCCATTGCCTGGCTGGCCTCGATCACGCCGCGCTGCACTTCGCGCAGAGCGGTCTCCACCAAGCGGGCGAAGAACGGCGCGGCACCGATCACCAGTGGCGGGATGGCGCCGCGGATGCCGAGCTTGGTGCCCACCAGCACGTAAGTCAGCGGCATCAGCACGATCATCAGGATGATGAAGGGAATGGAACGCAGCACGTTCACCAGCAGAGACAGCACGGCGTACAGCTTCGGCATGGCGCGCAGCTGGCCTTTGCCGGTGAGGTAGAGCAGCACGCCGAGCGGCAGCCCGATCAGCACAGTGAGCAGCAGCGAGCCGCCGAGCATCAATAAGGTATCGATGCAGGCATGGCCAATCTCCGCCCAGTCATCGATATTGGGGAACAGGCCTTGCAGGAACGGGGTGGTCATCGTGCAAGCTCCTCGATCTCGACGCCGGCCGCGCGCAGCGTCGTCAGCGCGGCGTCCACGCCATCGCCCTGCATGGCGAGGGTTAACTGCCCGTAGGGCAAATCCTTGATGCGGTCGACGCGGCCGGCAAGGATGTTGAAATCCACGCCTGTCTCGCGCGCCACTCGGCCCAGTGCCGGCGTCCAGGTGGCTTCGCCGCGGAAAGACAAGCGCAGGATGCGTCCGGGGATGTGCGCATAGAACGTCTGTTCACCCGCGGCTTCTTCCGGCAACGCCTCGTTGACGAAGCGGCGCGTGGTGGCGTGTGTTGGGTGGAGGAAGACATCGGCCACTGAGCCGTGTTCGACGATGCGGCCGGCGTCCAGCACGGCCACCCGGTCGCACACGCGGCGCACCACATCCATCTCGTGCGTGATCAGCACGATGGTGAGTTTCAATTCGCGGTTGATCTCGGCCAGCAGGTCCAGCACCGAGGCGGTGGTTTGCGGATCGAGCGCGCTGGTGGCTTCGTCGCACAACAGAATGGACGGCCGATTGGCAAGTGCCCGGGCAATGCCCACGCGTTGCTTCTGGCCGCCGGAAAGTTGCGATGGGTATTTGTTGGCGTGTTCACTCAGGCCCACACGCTGGAGCAATTCGTTCACACGGGTACGGATCACCGCCGCATCTCGCTCGCCGGCCAGGCGCAGCGGGAAGGCGATGTTGTTCGCCACCGTCTGCGAGGCCAGCAGGTTGAAGTGCTGGAAGATCATGCCGATGCGCTGGCGCTGCAGGCGCAGTTCGGCGTCGCCCAGCGTGGTCATGTCGGTATCGCCGATCAGGATGCGGCCGCCGCTGGGGCGTTCCAGCAGGTTGATCAGCCGGATCAGCGTCGACTTGCCGGCGCCGGAATGGCCGATGATGCCGAACACTTCGCCATCGGCGACATCCAGGCTGAAGGGTTGCAGGGCGGGGATGTCCTGACCGTCGACACGGTAGGACTTGTGGACATCGACAAAGCGGATCACGACGGACCTTGGACAGTGACCGGGACGGGCATTCTATGCCAGCTCTGCCTGAGCTTGGCGTAGACTGCCAAACAGATATCTCCCGGAGCCCCGCCATGACCACGGTCTACGATTTCAGCGCACGCGACATCGACGGCAACGAGCGCTCGCTCAGCGAGTGGCGCGGCAAGGCCATGCTGATCGTCAACGTCGCTTCCAAGTGCGGTTTCACGCCTCAGTACACCGGGCTGGAGGCGCTGTGGCGTGCCCAGCGTGATTATGGCCTGGTGGTGCTTGGCTTCCCTTGCGATCAGTTTGGTCACCAGGAGCCGGGCGATGAGGCCGAGATCAAGAACTTCTGTAGCACGAACTACGACGTGAGCTTCCCGGTGTTTTCCAAGATCGAGGTCAACGGGGGCAACGCTCATCCGCTCTACAAGTGGTTGAAGAGCGAAGGCAAAGGCATCCTGGGCAGCGAGTCGATCAAATGGAACTTCACCAAGTTCCTGGTCAATCGCGAAGGCGAGGTGGTGAAGCGTTACGCACCGACTGACACGCCGGAGAAGATCGGCAAGGATCTGGAAGCTCAGTTGACCGGTTGAGGCGCACCTGCGCTGGCTTTAGCGTCAGCAGAAGCTGGTGTATCGGCACGCAGCCCAGCCAGCATCACGGCAATGGCATCCACGTCACGGCTGGCTCCTGGCGAGCCGGGCGGCGGATCGTAGTTGTTGAGCATGATGGCGAAGGCGAGCCGCTCGCCGCCCGCCGTGGTGACGTAGCCGGCCATGCAGTGCACCAGATTCATGCTGCCAGTCTTGGCCTGCACGTTGTTTTCGGCGGGGGTGTTGCGCATGCGCCATTGCAGGGTGCCGTCGACGCCGGCCAATGGCAGCGCTTCGCGCAGCGTGGTGGCGTAGGACTGCGCGGCGAGGAAGGCGAGCAGCTGGGTCATGGCGTTGGGTGTGCTGAGGTCGCGGCGCGACAGGCCGGTGCCTTCTTCGATAAGGCTGGCCGTGGGCGCCACGCCCATGCGATCGAGCAACTGGCGCAAGCTGCGGATGCCCCAGTTCTCGGTGGTGAGAAAGCCGACCGGTGGCGCAGGTCCCTGCATCGCATCGGCTTGTGCGCGGACGCCGGCGATCAGCAGCAGGTTTTGCAGATAGAGGTTCTGCGAGTGCTTGAGCCCGCGCTGCAGGATCTCACCCACCGGCGGTGACAGCACCTCGGCGACGGTCGAGGTGTCCGCCCGCAGGGCCTCGCTGCTCTGCGGCCAGTGCAGGACACGCAGATGGCCCTGGATCTTGATGCCGTGCCGCGCCAACGCCTTCAGCAGCTGATCGCCAGCGAGCTGGGCGGGATCGACCGCGGCCAGCTTGAAGCGTTGTGCGGGCGAACGCGCCGCGATGTTGCCGAAGGCATACAGCGTGTTGTCGCCCGGTGCACGATAGAGATTGATGTCGTTGCGCAGTTTGGGGGCGCTCGTGGTCATGCGGTTAACCACGGCCGGTACGGCACCTGCCGGCTCCAGCGACACCATCGCGGTATGGCCTTCCCGCGCGGCAGGTGTGATCGTCACATCGACCTGGTTTTCTTGCACGCTGAGTGCCGAAGAGGGCACGGCGAACCAGCTCTGCAAGTCGATGGCCTCCCAGCCCGAGCCCATCGATGGGCCGGCAAAGTAGGTGTCGTCCGCGATCAGGTCGCCCTTGATGTGCTGGATACCGCGTTCGGCAAGTTGCCTGGACAGCTGGTTGGCCCAGTCCACTGTGGAGGCGTCGGCACCCAGTGTGGGGTCGCCCATGCCGTAGAGGATCAGCGGGCCGTCCAGCGTGCCATGACGCAGCTTGTCGCCTGCCAGCAGGCGCGTGGGGATGCGGTAATCCGCGCCTAGTTCGCTGAGCGTGAGTGCGGCGGTATAGAGCTTGGCGGTGGAGGCGGGCTGAAACAGCTGGTCCGCGTTGTGTGCGTAGAGCGTGCGTCCGTTATTCAGCGAGACCACGGCGATGCCCCAGCTTGCGCCGGCAAAGCGTGGCTGTCCGATATGCGCGTCGATGCGCGCGGCCAGATCCTGGCCACTTTGTATCGATACGCCCTGGGCCGACACGACGGCGGTGAGCAAAGACAGCGTGGCCGTGGCGAGCAGCAGGCAGTGGCGGCTCAATGAGATGACTTTCATCGCGGCAGTATCGCGTAGCTGGTGCGCCAGGGCGATGGGCGATGGTCTTACGCGATCCATGCTTGACGCCGTTGCAGCCGCCAGCCGATGAAGCCAAGACTGAGGCCGCGCGTCGCCATGAAGGCGAGAAAAGCCAGCCACAAACCGTGGTTGCCCCAGCTCCGTGTCGCCCAGGCCAGCAGCGCGAATAGCAGTACGGAGATCAGCATGCCGTCGCGCATTTCGCGTGCCCGCGTTGCACCGATGAACAAGCCGTCGAGCAGGTAGCTCCACACCGAGACCAGCGGCAGCGCCGCCAGCCATGGGATGCAGCGGTAAGCCATGTCGCGCACTTCGGGCAGGCTGGTTTGCACGTTGACAAACGCGTGCCCACCCACCACGAACAGCAGAGCGTAACCGAGGCTGCCGAACAGGGACCAGCCACTGGCCACGACCAGTGCACGGTGCAAAGCGATGCGATCGCGCGCGCCAATGGCGTGCCCGCACAGGGCTTCCACGGCATTGGCCAAGCCGTCCAGGCTGAAGGCCGTCAGCATAAGGCCATTCAACAACAGGGCGTTGGCGGCGACGGTGGCATCGCCCAGCCGGGCACCCAGCAGGGAGATGCTGAAGAACACGCCCTCCAGCGCCAGCGTGCGCAGAAAAATATCGCGATTCACCATCAACAGCGGGCGCCAATGCGTCAAGCCACGCATGGCACGCCAGTCGATCTGCCCCGCAAGCCCGCGGACAGCCTTGCGTGCGCGCCACAGGCCATAGAGCGCACCGCACCACTCGCCGCAGACCGAGGCAAGCGCAATGCCTGGAACGCCCCAGCCAAAGCCGAGTACGAACAACAGATTCAGGCCGATGTTCACCAGATTGGTGACCAGCAGTAACGCCAGCGTGGCGCGGGCGCGCTGGGCGCCGATGAACCAGCCGGCCAAGGCGTAGTTGAGCAAGGCCGCCGGCAGCCCCAGCAAGCGCAGATGCAGATAGTCCAGGCTGCGCGTGGCGAGTTGCGGGGTGGAATGCATCTGTCCGATCAGCCAGGGCAGCAGCGGCAGCATGAGCCCGCCGACGACCACTCCGAGCAGGGCGGCAAGCATCAGAGCTTGTGCTTGGACGGTGCGCAGCGCGGCGTTGTCGCCGGCACCCATGGCCTGGGCGGCGAAGCCCGTCGTGCCCATGCGCAGGAAGCCCAGGCTCCATACCGGCAGGGCGTAGATCGCGCTGCCCACGGCCACCGCGCCCAGGTCCTGCGTCTGAGGCAAATGACCGGCCACGGTACTGTCCACCAAGGCCACCAATGGCACGGTGAGATTGGACAGAATCATCGGCACGGCCAGCGCCCAGACCTGACGGTGAGTGGGGCGATGGCGCCAGGCGTCGAGTAGTGAAGACATGGTGTGGGGAGTGGGGAGGCGCGCCATTCTGGCATGGCGGCAGTGGTGCGATGGACGGCCGTGCTTCGTCAACGCACCGGCATGGATGATAGGCTTATCGTTCTTGCCGGTTCGGCCGGCCCACTTTGGTACTTGTGAGAACACCATGCAGATTTCCGAGCGCTCCGTCGCCTCCTTCCACTACACGCTGACCGACGACCAGGGTCAGGTCATCGATAGCTCCGAAGGCCGTGAGCCGCTGACCTACCTGCATGGCACCGGCCAGATCGTGCCGGGCCTGGAGAAGGCGATGGAAGGCCGTCAGGCCGGCGATCAGTTCAAGGTCGAGGTGGCACCCGAAGAAGGTTACGGCGTGCACCATCCCGAGCTGATGCAGGAAGTGCCGCGCGATGCTTTCCAGGGCGTGGACAACATCGAACCGGGTATGCAGTTCCAGGGGCGTGGTCCGCAGGGCGTCCTCAATGTCACCGTGACCAAGGTCGATGCCGAGACAGTGCATATCGACGGCAATCACCCTTTGGCAGGCAAGACCCTGCATTTCGCCATCGAAGTGACCGACGTGCGCGAGGCCAGCGAGGAAGAGCTGTCGCACGGTCATGTGCACGGTGAAGGCGGTCATCACCACTGAGCGCCACTGACAAAACGACTACGCGGCCGCTCGCTATGTCTTGACTAGTGGCTGCAAGGTGAAGGCATGCGCCGATCCAGCTGGATCGGCGCATCGAATGCGCCAAAGCGAGCGGCTTCGTGCGAGCTGCCACTCAAGGACTGAGCTGTTTCCATGCAGGATCGTTTGCGCATCGCCATTGTGGGTTATGGTGCCGCCGGCCAGGCCGCGGCGCTTTTCCTTTCCGCTCAAGGCCATGCGCTGAGCGTTTATGAGCAGGCGGCAGCGCCTGGACCGGTGGGCGCGGGTTTTCTGTTGCAGCCCACGGGTTTGGGTGTGCTCGCGCGATTGGGTCTGCACGATCAGGTGCTGGCACAAGGGCAGCGCATCGAGCGTCTGCACGGCGTCAATCGCCACGGCCGACGCGTGATGGACATGTGCTACGCCGACCATGCCTCGGCATGCTTTGGCCTTGGCCTGACCCGCGGCAGTCTGTTCACCGTGCTGCGCGATGCCTATCGGGACGCGCCACGCATCCACACTGGCGTCTGCATCGAGGCGCTGAGCGAAGACGGCGAGCACCTGCGTGACAGCCAGGGTGGCGTCCACGGGCCGTTCGACTTGATCGTGGTGGCTGACGGCGCGCACTCGCGCCTGCGCCAGGGCGTGTCGCAACAGGTGCGTCGCCAGGCGATGTATCGGTGGGGAGCGTTGTGGTGCCTGTTGCCGGCAGAGCAGTGGCCGCACCGTACCGAGTTGCGGCAACGTTACGGCGGTACGCGCGAAATGATCGGATTGCTTCCTGTCGGGCAGCGTGCAGATCGCGGCGGGCACTGGCTCACGTTCTATTTCAGCTTGCCGGGCGAGCAGGTCGATGCTTTCGATGCGGCTGGGCTGGCTCGGTTGCAGGAACGTGTCGCGGCGCTATGGCCGGAAGCCGTGCCGCTGCTGGATGGCATCACCTCGCCCGATCAATTGCATCGCGCGCGCTACCGCGACGTAGTGCTGCGCAGCCCGGTGCACGGAAGGATGGTGTTTCTCGGCGATGCGGCACACGCCATGAGTCCGCAGCTGGGGCAGGGTGTGAACATGGCGCTGCTGGACGCCGAAGCGCTGGCGGATGCGCTCGCGGCGACTCCGCAGGTGGATGTCGCGTTGCAGGATTATCGCCGCCGTCGCCGCGATCATCTGGCCGTCTATCAGTGGATGAGCCGTTGGCTGACGCCGCTGTTCCAGTCCGATCACGACGGCCTGGCACGGTTGCGTGATGTGGCATTTCACCCTCTGAGCCGTTTGCCGCTGGCGCGTGGGCAGATGCTGAAGATCCTCATGGGCACGAAAAAGGCCTGGTGGCGCTGAGAGCCTGTTCAAAGTCTCTGGTTCTGTATGGAACTGCTCGCCCTCAGCACCGCGCCATATAGGCCGGCATAGAGATTTTGAACAGGCTCTTAGCACCAGGCCTCGTTGGATTGCCGGCCTCAATACCAGTCGAGCAGCGATACGCCGATGCCGAGGTAGGTGGCGTTGTGGTTGTAGTCGATCATGCTTTCGCCGTAGCCCTTGAACAGCTCCATGTACCCTCGCAGATTGCCGGCCATGGGGAAGCTCCAGGTGAATTGACCGGCGCCGCGGCTGCGGCTGCCGCCGCGCAGCGAATGACGCAGCATCAGACCGAATTCCTGCCCCTTCCATTCGCGGATGATCTGAACATCGCCACGACCGATGTAATCGCTGATGTCCGGGTTGTCGTTGGTCTTGCGGTCTTCGGGAATGCGCCACCAGGGGCGCAGCATGACCGCCCAGCCATCGCGCTCGAGGCCGACGTTGGCCATCACTCGGTTCCAACTGCGCGATAGCGGATTGGCGCGGCCATTGGACTGATGATTGAAGCCGATACCAAGTAGGCGGCCATCCCAGCCCAGCACCTGATAATGCGTGTCGAACACCAGCATCGCTTCGGGTTCGTAGTTGGTTTCGCGGAACGGACGGGAAATCTTGCCGTTGAATACCTGCCAGCGCGAGGACTGGGTGTAGCCCATCCACAGGTCGCCGACATCGCCGAAGACGCCTTGCCACACCTTGGTCTTCAGGCTGAGCTGGAACTTCATCTCGGTGTTCTGCAGCGGCTGCGGTGACGTGACGGTGTTCTCGGGATTGGGGCTGTGCGGCATGTCGTTCTGGTTGCTGGTAGCGAACACTGGCATGACATAGAGCGGCTTATAGCCACGAATGTTGTAGGTACCCAGCTTGCTTTCGGGCGACAGCTCCCAGCGCGAATCCAGCAGTGAAAGTGGACGCGCTACTTCCGGATTGCCTGCCTCAACGGTTTCGCGGGCGCTCTTGTCCCGGGAGAACACGCCCGGCGAGACGGCGGCCTCGTCGACCTTTTTCTGCGCCGTCGACATGTTGGTGCGGCCGGTGGCGCGGTCGTAGCACGCCAGGCGTTGGGCGTCGCTTTCGATCGCCGTGCAGGCGCGAATGTCCATCGGGCTGGGGTTTTGGGCATGGCCCTCGGGGCATGCGAGGCCCGCGGCCAGTACGACGGTCGCCAGGGCAGTCGGTCGCTTCATTGCGTGCTCCATGAATAGGCCCGTCCGGGCGTGGGTGATGCGGCTTGGTCACGACGGCGTCCCCGAGCACGAAAACGCCGGCCGCAGGCTAGCCGCGGCCGGCGTCAAAGGTGCCGGAAGCTTAGTGATGCTTCAACCAGTTCTCGTACTGGGCCTTGGTCAGGCGGTTCTTGCCGCTCGACGCATGCAGGAAGTCATTGGCCAGCGGCGGATAGGCCGCTGCATCGTCTTCCGTGACGTATGACTTGCCACCCGCAAGCTGAGCGAAGTCCGGCGGTGGGCCGGCATTCTTCGTGGCGGGGATGGTGGAGTTGATGGTCACCTCACCCTGCGGACTGTTGAAGCGCGTGCTGTCTTTGCCGACAGGCGCCTGCGTTGATTGCGTCGGCGGAGAGGGCGAGGTGCTCGGCACGGTCTGCATGCTTTGTGTCGGAGGCGGCGGGGCAGGCTGGTTCTGCGCCAACAGTGCGCCGGCGAACAGCAGAGAACCGGAGGCGAGAAGGGTCAGCAGTGGTTTGCGTGATTTCATCATCGATACTCCATGTCAGAATCACTGGCTCGAGGACGGAAGGGCGCAGGAACCAAAAGTGGGCTGCGGCAGTGTTCCGGTCAACAGCACTTCCTGCGCCACTCACACGCTAACAAAGGCTTGGTAAATGCCTGCACAACCATTGCGCCCCGATGATGTGAAAATTTTGTCTTCGTTGTCGCTTTCTTCATCTGCGGTGACCCACTTGAGCTTGGCGCAGGCACAGCGCCTGCAGTTGGCGGCACAAGGCCTGCTGCGCGCACCGCGCAAACGTGCGCGTCGTGCCGACGTGGTGGAGGCGATCGCGCGCATGCGTCTGCTGCAGATCGATACCATCCACGTGGTAGCTCGCAGTCCGTACCTGGTGCTTCATTCGCGTCTGGGTGACTACGAGCCGATGTGGCTGGACGAAGCGCTTGCGCAAGGACAGCTGGCGGAATGCTGGGCGCATGAAGCGTGTTTCGTTACAGCCTCCGATTATGCGTGGCACCGCGCATGGCGTGGGCAACGGGATACGCACTGGGCGCATCGCCATGCGGCGCGCATGCATCGCGATCAACGCGACGGTATGGACGGGCTGCTGGCACGCATCCGCGATTCCGGCCCGGTGCGCGCTGCGGACTTCACTCGCGAGGATCGTGGTGTCAGCGGCTGGTGGTCGTGGAAGCCAGAGAAGCGCTGGCTGGAGGCGTGGTTCGCGCTGGGTGAATTGATGGTGGCCCGCCGTGAGCGCTTCCAGCGTGTGTACGACCTGGCGGAGAACGTTATCGCGCGACTCGATCCGCCACTGGATGGCGAGCCGGCGACGCTGGAGCATGCGGCTCTGCGCCAGCGCTTCATCCTCGATAGCGTGCGTGCCTTGGGCATCACTCAGGCGCGTTGGATCGCCGACTACTACCGATTGAAGCCCGCGGTGACCGAGCAGGAGCTTGTCCCGCTGGTGGCTTCCGGGGAATTGCTCAAAGTGTCCGTAAGCGACTGGAAGGTGCCGGGCTATGTCCATGCCGACCATGTCGATCTACTGAAACAAGCTGCGCAAGGTCGCCTTCGGGCCACGCATACCACGTTGCTGTCGCCGTTCGATCCGCTGGTATGGGATCGCGCCCGCGTGCTGGCCATGTTCGGCTTCGAGTACACCATCGAGTGCTACGTGCCCGCGCCCAAACGTCGCTACGGCTACTACGTGCTGCCGATCCTGCACCGTGGTCGCCTGATCGGGCGGCTCGACGCCAAGGCGCATCGGGTAGAGGGCGTGTTCGAAGTGAAGTCGCTGCATCTGGAAGCGGGGGAGGAGCCCACGCCAGGCCTGCTTCAAGATTTGGCGGAGGCTGTCGTCGCCTGCGCGCAATGGCATGCCACTCCGAAAATCCGCTTGGGCCGGTGCCAGCCTTCAGGCATGGCGCCGGCTTTGCGGGCGCTCTGGCGGGGTTAGCTGATCCACTTGGCGCTGGCATCCCCGCTCAGGGCTTGCCGCTGCTGGTCGCTGCAGCGGGCTCCGCGGCGCAGGCTTTGCCATGCAAGGCCTGGTGCAGTTGGGAGGCCAGCGAAGTGCAACGACTGCCGAGTTGCGGCCGGATGTCAGGATTCAGTGAATCCTTCAACAGACTTTCACGCATCATCTCGTAGCGTCCCTCGATCTGGTCGGGGGCATAGATGCCCGCGGCGCGGTGACAAGCCATGTAGGACGCGAGGTAGTCGTCGCAGGCCTGGATGCCGGTCTTGTCCGGCAGGGCTGGTTCGGCGGTCTGGGTGGCCGGTCGCGATTTCCCGCCTGTGGCGGAGCTGGGGCGGGTGGGTGTGGCGTGGGATGTGGAGGTCGGCGTGCTGCCGGTCGTTGTGGATGAGGGCGTGGTTGGGCGGGTGGTCTTGTCGGCGCAACCGGCCAGGATGAGTCCTCCGGAAAGAACGATCAGGGCGAGGCGGGAAGGTAGGTTGGACATAGTGAATCCCCTCGACTGGTAAGTTCCAGCGCGTGCGTGCCCGCGCTGAATTCGGTCGCATGGTTGGGTGACAGGACGCAGATGCAATAGACAACGCGACATGTAAAGAAAAGCTGAATCGATGCCGTCAATGGGTGAAATGGACGAAAGCCCTAGCGTGTTTTTTTAAGCGCTGAGCCGCCGTTTCGTTCAGTTTGACAAAAGCATCGGTTAGCGTTTAGGGGTTTGATACGGCTATCATATAGGCACTGTGTTTGCCGGGGTCACCAGAGTTTTGTGACCCGATGCCGCTGATCAGCGATCTGCTTCATCGCCTCACCCCTAGGGTTTCCTAGCACACCAGTAAGCCGGCCCGCTCCATGTTGGAGGGGCCGAGTCTCATAAAACCTTACGGAGTGATTTACATGTCTGATCGTCAGATCGGTATCGTCAAGTGGTTCAACGACGCCAAGGGTTTCGGCTTTATCAGCCGCGACAACGGCCCGGATGTTTTCGTGCATTTCCGCGCGATCCAGGGCAATGGCTTCAAGAGCCTGCAAGAAGGCCAGAAGGTCAGCTTCAAGGTCGTGCAGGGCCAGAAGGGTCTGCAGGCCGATGAGGTCCAGGCGGCCTGATACGCCGTCAATGCGTTTTAAAGAAGCCAGGCAGCGATGCCTGGCTTTTTTATTGCATGGGCCGTTTTCATTATCTAGGCCATCGGCTACTTGCAATTAAGAAAATCCGTTATGCTAATTCCACTGTGTTTGCCAGGTCACGTGCGTGCCCCGGTGCCAGGCTCCAAGGAGTCCCGCATCGCCTCACCCGATTCCCTGCATGCCCAGTAAGCCGTCGGCCAAAGGGGAGGCTGACTTGTCTCAGTATCGAGCAGATCGGAGTGAGTCATGTCGGAACGTGAAATTGGCACCGTCAAATGGTTCAATGACGCTAAAGGTTTTGGCTTTATCAGCAGGGAAAGTGGCCCCGATGTCTTCGTGCATTTCCGCGCTATCACCGGGTCAGGCTTTCGCAGCCTGAAAGAGGGGCAGAAGGTGAGCTTCAAGGTGGTGCAGGGCCAGAAAGGTCTGCAAGCCGATGAAGTGGCGCCGGCCTGAATTCAGGCCATGATTGGAGAAAAGGCCGGCGCAAGCCGGCCTTTTTTTGTATCCATGCTTGGCGCATATAGAGTGCATTCGCTAGCCTGCGATCTTTCATTATTTACCGGGGTCCTCTGGGTGCAAGAACCACAACCTTCCATCGCGGCGCCGGCATTCGAATCGTCCATACTTCCGATCACCGCGACCGACGGTGCCAAGGCCGAGTTGCTCACGGTGGCCCCGGTCGGAGAAATCACCGGCCTGCTGTACTGGTTGCCGGCGATGGGCGTTCCCGCAAAGCACTACCTGCCCCTGGCCGAGGCGTTGGCTGCACACGGTGTTGCCGTGGCGCTGCACGAATGGCGTGGAATTGGATCGAGTGACCAGCGGGCCGGGCGGCACAACGATTGGGCTTACCGCGAGCTGTTGCAGGACGATCTGCCGGCCGGACTGAAGGCCGTACGCGAGCGCTTCGGAACGTTGCCTTGCTGGCTAGGCGGGCACAGTCTCGGCGCGCAGCTCGCCACGCTGTATGCCAGCCTGCACCCGCGCGATCACTCCGGCATTGTTCTCGTGGCAAGCGGCTCTCCTTATTGGCGGCGTTTCAGGCAGCGCTACCTGATCGGCCTGTCCTACGTGCTGGCTCCCGTGCTGGCCCGCTTGATGGGTCACTTGCCCGGGCGGCGCATCGGTTTTGGTGGGAATGAAGCGCGTGGCGTGATCGCCGACTGGGCGCGCAGCGGACGTACGGGGCGTTACGCGGCGGCCGATATGCCAGTGGATTTCGAGGCGCGCTTATCCGAGCTGACTTTGCCCTTGCTGGGCCTGCGCATGCGGGACGACTGGCTGGGGCCCGAAGCCTCGTTGGCCTGGCTGCTGGCGAAGATGCCCGGTGCACGTTGCGAGCTGCACGTGTTGGGTCCACAGGATTTGGCGGGTACACCCGCCGATCACTTTGCCTGGATGAAGTCGCCGGAAGCGGTCGCCGTGCGTGTGGCTCGATGGATGGCGTCAGCGGCCGCCATCGATGCGCGGAACGCCGCGGCCTCTTGAAGCCAAGCCTCCGCGCCGGCATCTGCTGTGGCAGTTTCCTCAAGGCACGACAATGAATCTCTACGCTCCACTGGTCCAGCGCAGCCTGACTTTGCGCAATCGCCTGGTGATCGCCCCGATGTGCCAGTACTCCGCCATCCATGGCCTTCCGGACGACTGGCATCTCGTGCACCTGGGCAGTCGCGCCGTGGGTGGCGCGGCCGTGGTGATCGCCGAAGCTACGGCTATTTCTCCCGAAGGCCGTATCTCGCCATCGGACGTGGGTTTGTGGAATGACGCCCAGCGCGATGCATGGCAACCGATCACGCGCTTCATCGCCGCGCAGGGCGCCATTCCTGGTGTGCAGCTGGGGCATGCAGGTCGCAAGGCCAGCGTGCATCGGCCGTGGGAGGGCGGCCGCCCGTTGAGCGTTGAAGAAGGTGCATGGGCAACCGTTGGGCCTTCGGCCATTCCATTCGACCAGGATTGGCATACGCCGCAGGCACTCGACGTCGTCGGCCTATGCGCCGTCGTGGCGGATTTTCGTGCGGCGGCCGAACGGGCGCGTGCCGCCGGATTCCAGCTGGTTGAACTGCATGCTGCCCATGGCTATCTGCTGCACCAATTCCTTTCTCCGCTGAGCAACCGGCGCGACGACGCCTACGGTGGCAGTTTCGAAAATCGCACGCGCCTGCTGCGCGAAGTCATTGTTGCGGTGCGCGAGGTGTGGCCGACGGAACTGCCGCTATGGCTGCGTATCTCCGCCACCGACTGGCGAGAAGGCGGCTGGGACATCGAGCAAAGCGTGCGGCTGGCGCGCGAGCTGCAAGCGCTGGGCGTCGACCTCGTCGACGTGTCCAGCGGTGGCCTGGTTCCGCACGTGAAGATTCCGCTCAGCCCCGGCTATCAGGTGCCGTTTGCGGCGCGGATTCGCCGCGAGTCCGGCATCGCAACGGGAGCGGTGGGCCTGATTACCGAGGCTGCCCATGCAGCGGACATCGTCAGCGACGAAGATGCCGATGTGGTACTGATCGCTCGCGAAAGTCTTCGCGATCCGTATTTTCCGCGCCGCGCGGCGCAAGAGCTGGGTGCGAAGATCGACGCGCCGGCGCAATATCAACGGGCCTGGTGACGAGGAGCATGGCTGTGGAACAGACTCCGATACTTATCGAAGGACGCCTGCACGATCTGGGCGATGGCTTCACTGTGCGCCGGTTGCTGCCGGTGCTGTTGGCCCGGCACGTAGGGCCGTTTGTGTTCTTCGACCTGATGGGTCCGGTGGATTTCGCACCGGGACGCGGCATGGACGTGCGCCCGCATCCGCATATCGGCCTGGCCACGGTGACGTGGTTGTTCGACGGCGCCATCCGTCATCGCGACACCGTCGGCAGCGTAGCGGACATCCGGCCGGGCGAAGTGAACTGGATGACCGCCGGACGTGGCATCGCGCATTCGGAGCGTACGCCGCCCGAGCAGCGACGCGACGGCCAGCGCATGCACGGTGTGCAGGTATGGGTGGCCTTGCCACAGCATGACGAAGAGGTCGAGCCGGAATTCCACCACCACGACGCGATTGCCTTGCCACGTATTCGCCGGCCAAGCGCCGAACTGGTGCTGATCGCCGGTACGGCCTACGGTGAGCGTTCGCCCGTGAAGGTCTTCGCGCCGATGTTTTTCATGGAGGCGACATTGGAGGCTGGTGCCGAACTGGCCTGGCCGGAGGAGCACATTGAGCGCGGCCTCTGCGTGATCGAAGGGGAAGTGAGCTGGGAAGGCTTGACCATTCCACCTACTCAGGCGGCGGCGCAGACCGCTGCGACCTCGGCGCCGATCAAGGCCACCAAAGCCAGTCGTGTGATGCTGTTCGGCGGTGCACCGTTGGATGGCGAGCGACACTTGTGGTGGAACTTCGTGTCGAGCCGTAAGGAGCGCATCGAGCAGGCGAAGCTCGAATGGCAAGAACAGCGTTACGGCAAGGTGGCGGGCGACGAAGAGGAGTTCATTCCTTTGCCGACGCGTTAAGGATGCTCTGGTCTATTCAACGTAGGCGTCACCGCTGTGTCAGCTCGCCTGCGGCCCGGGCGTCGGCGAAGGCAGACTGGCTGTCTGTCGAGGCGGCGCCCGGGCCGCAGGCGAGCTGACGCAGCGGCCGCACATGTGAATTCTAAAAGACGGGGTGATGTCCAGAAGGCTCGCGGTGCGTGTC
>NZ_JAPDPD010000025.1 GCF_026283965.1 Dyella subtropica | reverse complement strand
AGCCCAGGCAACTGTTCGGGTTGTGAGGAAAAGTCCCCGCCGACCCAGGCTCACCTACGATCTCGTGATCCGAGGGGCAACGGTCTGGCGGGGGTAAAGCAAACTTACAAGGGGTGGGTGCTCGCGATCACGTACATCCAAACCCGCTTCGAATCTGCCGTATCGCAAGATTGCCCCCTCACCCCAACCCTCTCCCCGCAGGGGAGAGGGAGCTAAACCACGCCACCTCAAGCTTCTCGAAGACCTTGAAAGGGATGGCCTTTAGACGCCACTTCCGCCGAAGGCACGAATAAGGACGGGCATGTTTCGCCGGCCATCGAAACGTTCACCGATGCGTCAGCCGACCATGGCAGTTCCTCTCTCAGAAGGCAGCACGCATGTCGGGACTACGCGCACTCGGCTTGATGTCCGCGATGTCCGTAAGCACTCACTATGTGCCCATCACGGATGATCCCGGGCAAAGAGTCGCCTTGCATTGCATGGCGCCGACGCAGCCCAATGGTCGCAGCGTGCTGTTCGTGCATGGCGCCAGCTTCCCCACCATGCTGGCGTTTGGCTTCGAGTTCGCGCCCGGGGATTCGTGGATGGGCTTCATGGCCAGACAAGGCTTTCTCGCTTGCGGCCTGGACTTCATCGGGTTCGGCGCATCCAGTCGTCCACCGCAGATGGCCAACGATGCCGCCTCCGCTGCGCCGCTGACGCGCGCCACGGACGCGGCTCGGGAGATCGCCCTCGCCGTCGACTATCTGCGAACGGAACACGGCATGCGCAGCGTGCATCTGATCGCCCATTCCTGGGGCACCATGGCGGCCACCACGTTTGCCGCCACGCACCCCGATGCGCTGGCCTCGCTCACGCTGTTCGGCCCGATCGTTCCCGGCTCGGATAAGCATGATCCGGGCAAGCATGGTTCGGGCAAGCCCGCCGAGCCCGTCCATGTCGCGTGGTGGAGCATCACCGCGGAGGCCCGCTACCAGCAGCTGCGATACAAGGACGTGTTGCCGACCCCACTGAGCCTACTGGAACCAGCGATCGCCCAGCGATGGGCCGGAGAATTCGAAGCGTCCGCACCGCACGTCCAGGGAGACCCGGCGGGAGAACTGCGCATCCCGGCCGGCCCGGTGGCGGATATCGAGGCCGCCGCCACCGGCAGTTACCCATGCGATCCGGCGACCGTCAAGGTCCCGGTATTCGTGGTGTACGGCGACTACGACAACGTGACCGACGATGCCGGCGCCGTGTCATTCCTGGCGACATTCACGGCCAGCCCGCTCAAGTGGCGCACGCGCATCGAACATGGCACCCACGTGATGCACCTGGAACACAACCGCCAATCCCTGTACCGGAGCGTGGATGCGTTCATCCGCACGGCGGAGGCGCTGCCACCGTAATCTTCGAATGTCTTCAGCGATTACTCACGCCATGCGGCACGTGCCCCGTCGCCACATGCTGGCGTGCGGACTCCACGTTAGCCGGTGAGTCGTCGAAGAAGATATCGGCGCCGAAGGCATCCAGGAACGGGCCCTTGTCTCGGCCGCCGAGGAACAAGGCTTCATCGATGCGCACGCCCCAGCGTCGCAAGGTGAGGATCACGCGCTTGTGCGCCGGTGCCGAACGCGCGGTGACCAGCGCGGTGCGGATGGGTGAAGCTTCGGCGGGGAACGCGGCCTGCAAGCGATGCACGGCGGTGAGAAAGCCGCGGAACGGGCCGACGGAAAGCGGCTCGTCCGCACGTTCGGTCTCGCTGCGATGGAAGGCTTCCAGGCCTTCTTCGCGAGATACACGCTCACCCTCGTCGCCGAAGATCACCGCATCGCCGTCGAAAGCGATGCGCAATTGCTCGCTGGCCCGCGGTGGCGCCACGGAAGGAAGAATGGTGGCAGCGGCCACGCCAGCGGCGAGTGCGCGACCGACGTCTTCAGCGTTGGCGGACAGGAACAGGTCCGCCTTGAACGGCGCGATGTAATCCGACGTCGGCGCCCCGCTGGTGAATGCGGCGCGGCTGATCTCCAGCCCGTAATGCTGGATGGCGTTGAAAATGCGCAGCCCCGTGTCGCCGGAATTGCGCGACAGCAGGATCACTTCCACTGGCGGCACATCGCCGCCCAGCTTGTTGAGGCCGAGCAGTTTCTGCACCAGCGGGAAAGCCACGCCGGGCTTGAGGATTTCGTTCTCGTGGTCGATCTGGAACGCGCGATACGCATCCAGCCCGTCGCGCTCGAACAAGGCGTGACTATCGCCGAGGTCGAACAACGCGCGCGAGGAAATGGCCACCACCAGGCGATTGTCGGTGGCGGCGGAAGCGTCTTGAGTGGTGCCTGCGCGGGTCATGGAGGTGCTGTCGTCAATGTCGCCGTTGAATCTAGCAAAGAGCGTCGGGAATTGCCCGTAGGAGCGCACCCTGTGCGCGACACCTACGAAGCGTTACGCGGGTCGCGCACAGGGTGCGCTCCTACAGGTCTGGTGCGAATTGCTCGTCGAGAATGCGCTGTTCCAAATTGTGCTCCGGATCGAACAGCAAACGCACGCCCGGCCCGTCGGATTGCTTCACCAGTACTTTGCGCACGTCGCGTACTTCGTGAAAGTCAGCGGTGGCGCTCACCGGGCGCTTGCCGGGATCGAGTACGCGCAGGGTGACCTGGGTGCGGTGCGGCAGGATCGCGCCGCGCCAGCGGCGCGGGCGGAACGGGCTGATCGGCGTCAGCGCCAGCACGTTGGCGTCCAGCGGCAGAATCGGGCCGTGCGCGGAAAGGTTGTAGGCGGTGGAACCGGCGGGCGTGGAGACCAGAATGCCGTCGCAAACCAGCGTTTCCAGCTTCACCGTTTCGTTGAGTTTCACTTCCAGATGCGCCGCCTGATTGCTCTGGCGCAGCAGCGAGACTTCGTTGAAGGCCAGTGCGCGGTGCACTTTGCCGCTCACATCGGTGACCTGCATCTCCAGCGGATACAGCTCCGCCGCATGAGCGCGGGCAATGCGCCCTTCAAGGTCATCGATGCGATGCTTGTTCATCAGAAAGCCCACCCGCCCCAGCTTCATACCGTAGACCGGCAGATCCAGGGCGCGATGCGCGTGCAGCGTGCGCAACATGAAACCATCGCCACCGAGCGCCACGATGGCTTCCGCCTGCTCCGGCGGTACTTCGCCATATCGCTCGACCAGTTTCCGATGCGCCTGCTGGGCAACGTGGGTATCGCTGGCGACGAAGGCGTAGGCCATTGGGAGCCGTGAGGAAGTCAGTCCGTGAGGACGTCAGTTGAGCTCAGATAAGGAAAGGGCGCAAGACCGTCACCGGCCCGCGCCCTTTCCCGTCACTGCAGCCACGACGCTTTCGGGCCGCAGCTGACCACTTACTTCTAACCGCTTATTGGTTCACAGGCACCTGCGCCAGCTGTGCCAGGCGACGGACGGCGACCGAGGCGATCGGGTAATCCGCGTTCTGGGTGAGGATTTCCGCCAGCATGCTGCGCGTGTACTTGAGCGTGGCGTCGTCACGCTGCAGCCATGCCTGCACCGGCGAGACACCCTTGCTGCCACCGGCCAACGCCAGCACCTGCAAGGCCAACGCACGATGCTGGTGGTTCAGCTCGTCCAGCAGCGAACCGCGAGCTTGGGCATGCCAATGGCCTTCCACCGGCAACGCTTCGATCTGGCTGCGCAGCCATTCCAGGTCCAGCGACTCGCCCAACTCGTAGAACACACCCGCCACCTTGTCGACAGGCTGGTTGCCCTGCTGAGCCACCTCCACCACGTCGAGCATGGCGTGCAGTTCCGGGAGACGCGCAAGGCGGATCGCCAGTTCGACGGGCAGACCAAGGCCTTCCCATTTCTCCTGGCTGGTGGAGAAGTCGGCCTTGCCCGTTTCGGTGAGCGCATCCGGCAGCGCCGCAAGCAGTGCGGTCACGCCCGCCTGATAACGCTCGACATTGGCAGCGATGTCCAGCGTGCCGCCTGGGCGGTTGAGCAGCCAGCGGGTCAGATGACGCAGCAGCGACCATATCTGCATGATGGCGTCGATCTGGGTGTCTTCCGCGACCTTGCTGTCCAGCGCCTCGATCTCCGCCCAAAACTCGCGCGCACCCAGAATTTCGCGTGCCGCGGTATAGGCCTTGGCGATCGCCGCCGGACCCTGCCCGGTGTCTTCCTGCATGCGGAGCATGAAGGTGGCGCCCATGCGGTTGATGGTGGAGTTGGTCACCGCGGTGGCGATGATCTCGCGCTTCAGGCGGTGGCGCTGCATGTGCGCGGCGTACTTGTCGTGCAGCGGCTCGGGGAAGTAGCGCACCAGTTCCTTGGAGAGGTACGGATCTTCCGGCACGTCGGAATCGAGCAGCTGCTGGAACAGCTTGATCTTGTCGTAGGACAACAACACCGAAAGCTCAGGACGCGTCATGCCGAGGCCACGCGTCTTGCGCTCGGTCAGCTCGGCTTCGCTCGGCAGGTTCTCCACCTGGCGATCGAGCAGACCTTCGCCTTCGAGAACGCGGATGAAGTGGGCCATCGAACCCAGGCGGCGCACCGATTGGTGCTCCATCAGGGTGATCGCCTGGTTCTGGCGATAGTTGTCCCACAGCACCAGCTGACCGACTTCGTCGGTCATCGATGCCAGCTGCTGGTTGCGCGCTTCCACGGTCAGCTCGCCGCGCTGCACGGCATCGTCCAGCAGGATCTTGATGTTCACCTCGTGATCGGAGGTGTCCACGCCGGCCGAGTTGTCGATGAAGTCGGTGTTGAGCAGCACACCGTGCTGCGCGGCTTCGATGCGGCCCTTCTGGGTCATGCCCAGGTTGCCGCCCTCGCCCACCACCTTGCAGCGCAGCTCGGCGCCATTGACGCGCAAACCGTTGTTGGCGCGATCGCCCACGTCGGCATGCGTTTCGCTACTGGCCTTCACATAAGTGCCGATACCGCCGTTCCACAACAGGTCGACCGGCGCCTTGAGGATGGCGTTGAGCAGATCGGTAGGCGCCAACTGCGTCACGTCGGCTTTCAGGCTCAGCGACGCACGCACTTCCGGCGAAATCGGAATCGACTTCAGCGCGCGCGGGTAGATGCCGCCGCCGGCCGAGATCAGCGACTTGTCGTAATCCTCCCAGCTCGAACGCGGCAGCTTGAACATGCGCTCACGCTCGACAAAGGAACGCGCGGCATCCGGATTCGGGTCGAGGAAGATGTGGCGATGATCGAACGCGGCCAGCAAGCGGATGTGCTGCGACAACAGCATGCCGTTGCCGAACACGTCGCCTGACATGTCACCCACGCCCGCGCAGGTGAAGTCCTGCGTCTGGCTGTCGCGGCCCATGGCACGGAAGTGGCGTTTCACCGACTCCCACGCGCCCTTGGCGGTGATGCCCATGCCCTTGTGGTCGTAGCCGTTGGAGCCGCCGGAAGCGAACGCGTCGCCCAGCCAGAAGCCGTGCTCCACCGAGATCGCGTTGGCGATGTCGGAGAACGTGGCCGTGCCCTTGTCGGCCGCCACCACCAGGTACGGGTCGTCCGCGTCATGGCGCACCACGTCATGCGGCGGCACCACCTTGCCTTCGACCAGGTTGTCGGTGATGTCGAGCAAGCCGCTGATGAACATGCGGTAGCAAGCGATACCTTCGGCCAGCTGCGCGTCGCGGTCGCCGTTGATCGGCGGGCGCTTGACGAAGAAGCCGCCCTTCGAGCCCACCGGCACGATCACCGTGTTCTTCACCATCTGCGCCTTCACCAGGCCCAGCACTTCGGTACGGAAATCCTCGCGTCGATCAGACCAGCGCAAACCGCCGCGCGCCACCGCGCCGAAGCGCAGGTGGATGCCTTCCACACGCGGCGCGGAGACGAAGATTTCGCGGTACGGCACCGGCTTGGGCAGGTCCGGCACGCGATGCGAGTCGAACTTGAAGCTGATGTAGCCGCGATACGCGCCATCCCACTGCTGGAAGAAGCTGGTGCGCAGCGTGCCGCGCATCAAGGCCATGAAGCTGCGCAGGATGCGGTCATCGTCGAGGCTGGAGACGTTCTCCAGCAGCACGCCGATGGCGTCTTCGATCTCTTTGATCTGCTCGTTACGCGGCTTGGCGAGCGCGGCGACCAGACCGTCGATAAGAGCCGGGTGGGCGGTACGCACAGTTTCGGGAATCAGCGCCTTCATTTCGCCGGCGAGTGCTTCGCCAGCGGTCTTCAATTCGTCGGCCGAAAGATGTTCGCGGCGCGGATCGAACTTGGCGAGGAACAGCTCCACCAGCAGGCCGGCGATGGCCGGGTAGCGGTTGAAGGCGTCTTCCATATAGCTCTGCGAGAACGCCACACCGGTCTGCAACAGATATTTGCAATAACCGCGCAGCATCGCGATCTGGCGCCAACTGAGCTTGGCGCCGAGCACCAGGCGGTTGAAGCCGTCGTTCTCGGCGTTACCGCGCCAGATGTGCTCGAACGCATCTTCGAAGTGCGAACCCACCTGCTCCACGGAGAACGCGAGGTTGCCGACCGGCTGCACCTCGAAATCCTGGATGAACAGCGGGGTGCCGTCGGTCTTCATCTCGTAAACATGCTCAGTGAGCACGCGCAGGCCGAGATTTTCCAACTGCGGCAGCACTTCGGACAGCGCAATGTCGGCGCCGCTGCGATAGACCTTGAAGCGCAACTCTTCCGGACGCTGTGCCGGGTGGTAGAACGACATGCGCACGGCATCGTCGCCCTTCAGTAGCGACAACTGACGCACATCTTCCGCGGCAGCGGCCGGCGATACGTCTTCCACATAACCGGCCGGCAAGGCCTTGGCGTAGCGGTTGGCCAGCACCACGCCGTCATGATCGCCCAGGCGCTTGACCAGCGCGTCGCGCACGTCGTCGTGCCAGTTGCGCACGATGGCGGCCACGCTCTGCTCCAGCGCCGCCGTGTCGAAGCTCACGTGATCGCCGATCTTCGGACGCACCACCACGTGCAGGCGAGCCAACGCTGCCTCGCCCATCAGCACGGCCGAATCGCTCTGCTCGCCGTGCAGCGCGTCGCGCAACAGCACCTCGATACGCTCACGCACCGACGTGTTGAAACGTTCGCGCGGCACGAACACCAGACAGGTGAAGAAGCGCCCGTAGCGGTCGCGGCGCACGAACAAACGGGTGCGGGCGCGCTGGCGCAGCTCCAGGATGCCGATGGCGGTGGCGTACAGCTCGTCTTCATTGCTCTGGAACAGTTCGTCGCGCGGCAGCGTCTCCAGGATGTGGCGCAGCGACTTGCCGGAATAGGAATCGCGCTTCAGCCCCGAACGGGCGAGCACGGCTTCCACCTTGTGCCGCACCAACGGCACGTCCTGCGGACGCGCCATATAGGCATTGGAAGTGAATAGACCCAGGAAACGCTGTTCGGCAACTGGCTTGCCATTGGCGTCGAAACGGAGCACGCCGATGTAGTCCATGTGACTGGGACGGTGCACGTGCGAACGCGCATTGGTCTTGGTGAGGATGATCGCGTCGGTCGAACCGGACTGCGGCAGCTCGCTGGCCACCAGCGTACGCAGCGAACGCGGCGCCATCGAGCGCTCGCTCTTGTGCAGAATGCCGAGGCCGGAGCCTTCCACCGAGCGCAGCACTTCGTCGCCGTCGGCCTGGGTCACTTCGTATTCGCGGTAACCGAGGAAGGTGAAGTTATCGTCCGCCACCCAACGCAGGAACTCGCTCGCTTCGTGCACCGAAGCCTCGCTGAGCGGCAACTGGCGGCCGGTCAGGTCGGCGGCGATCGACTGCGCCTTGTCACGCATCTTCGACCAGTCGCCAACGGACACGCGCACGTCTTCAAGTGCGGCTTCGATCTGGGCTTTCAGCTGCGCCATCTCGGCGTCGCCTGCCATGCGGTCCACTTCGAAATGCATCAGCGATTCCGGCGTGCCGTTCTCGGCGCTCAGCTGCTGCAGGCGGCCACTGGCATCGCGTACCGCCTTGACCACCGGATGGATCACGGCGTGGATCTGCAACTTGGCCGACACAATCATGCTCACGGTGTCGACCAGGAACGGTGTGTCGTCGGTGACGATCTGCACCAAACTGCGGCCGGCATGACCGGACTCGGGATTGACTACGCGCACCGAGGCTCGACCAGGCTGGCGCTGCTGCACGAAATCGAGTAGGCCGCCTAACAGGTCGGCCCATTCGGCGGCGGTATGCAGCCCAAGGTCGCTGGAAGCCATGCGCGCGAAAAAGGCGCCGATAAAAAATTGCGCCTCATCAAGGCGCTGGGTGGGGAAACCGTTTTTTTTCAGTTCTTCGAAAACGATAGCCTGGATCGGATTATCGCTGGCCGCACGAATCGCATTCATGGCATCTACTTGTCTGTGGGGACGGAATGGAGCAGAAAAGCCGTAAAAGGATACGCTGGCACTGCGGGCTTAGCCACCCGCACTGCGACACAATATTCATGCTTCACCACGCGTACGAAAGACTCAGCACCCACGCGTGATCGTCCGAATGGCCTGCCGTGGGATAACCGAATGCATCGGGCCCGCCTGAGGCACCGCGCACATCGCTCCAGCCCAGCTGCGCATTCCATGCGCGCCATGCCGCTCCAATACCTGCGCGTATGTCAAAACGCGTGTGGCCGACATGCACGTAATCCGCCCCCTGGCCGTTGCGCCGCAACATGCCCAGGTGTGCAAAAACATAGAAGCGCCCTGAGATCGGCCGCGTGCCGTTGAGTTCGGCGTACACCTCCGGCACACCGGACCGGAAATAGTTGTGCGCGTAGTAGATCCGACCGGCGAGATGTTCCGAGGCGAGCCCTACGTAGATTTCTGGATAAGCGTAGTGCTCGTGCCCAGTGAAGCGCGTGTAGTCCACGCCCAGTTCCCAGCTGAGACTGTCGCTGATGCGTCGGGCATACCCTGCATAGACCAGCCATTGCGCGCTGCGCGGCTCATCGGGAGCCAATCGGGCGCTGGACAACAGCGCGCCCCCGTACCAGCCGTCGGCATGGTCATAAGCGATAGTTGCTTGCAGCGCTGGATCGCCACTGCTGAGAGACACGCCACGAAAGCGGTAATCGGAGAGCAACGCGATCCGTCCCGAGACCTGAGCATGGGCCTCGGCGGCAAACAAAAGAGCAATGAGTGCAACCGCAGCTCTCCGCACTGAACGCTCTCATCAACGCGACACCGACAGGGTCGCGCTCGCCGCGCGACAGTCGCAGGCACAACGCCCGCTGGCGCGCGCCACGGCGGCACAGGCATCGATCATCGCGGACCGCGGCGGCGTCAAGCCTAGCGCAGTTCCGGAGCCCAAAGCGGCCTGCAAGGCGTCCGGCCGGATCGCTGGCGACAATTCGCGCAGCAAGGCCACCAGTCCGCTGACCTGCGCCGCCGCGAACGAGGCACCGGCGACGAAGCCAAAGGCCCCGCCCGGCTTGGTGGTTGGGATATCTTCGCCTGGCGCCCGCAACAGGCCTTTCAGCGTGCTGGCGGCGTGCTCGCCCGCGACGGGCAGCACGCCCGGATAAGCCGCCGGGAAGCCGCCATCTGACGATGCTTCATCCAGCGCGCTCACCACGGTCACCTGGTGCGCGAAGGCGACATCCAGCAGTCGCTCCAGCAGGCGATCATGTGGACCGGCCAGGCTCAGGTTGACGATCCGCACCCGGCTCTGCAGCGCGAATTGCAGCGCCTTGGCCAGAGTGAAGCTGCTGCAGACGGCGGCAGGCGCATCGGTCCGTTCCTGCCAGCACGCGCGCAAGGTCAGCAGGCGTGCGTCGGGCGCGATGCCGGCGATGCCGATGCCGTTGCCCGCCTTGGCGGCGATGATGCCCGCGACCTCGGTGCCATGAATCTCCGCCGGAAAAAAGCCGCTGTCGCCATCGCCCACGAAGTTGCGGGCCTGCGCCACCTGCCCGAGCAAATCGGGGTGCGATAACTCGACGCCGCTGTCCAACTCGGCAATCAATTGCCCCTTACCGGTGCTCAGCGCATGCAGCTCGGACAAATGCCAGGCCTTGACCGCGGGCTGCAGGGAATAAAGCGGATCGCCCTGGCCCAGCACGTGGAACAGTTGCATGGGCTCGACGGATTCCACCCGCGCATCAGCCGCCAGCGCCTGCACCGCCGGCATGACGTCCTCGCTTCGCGCCGCCTGCATCACGAAACAGTCCAAGCCGAGCGCGGGCATCGGCCAGTCAGTGACCAGCACCAGCTGATGTTCGCGCGCCAACTGCAAGGCGATGCGGCGATGCGCCTCGCGATCGGGTGCTGACTGGTAGCTGCCCGAGTAACCGTCGACCGGATTGAAGTGCGGCGGTGCGGCGCGCAGCATCACCAGGAGCCGGCTATGTTCCGCTGCTGCATCCGGCGTCGGCAACGGTCGCGCGGTACCTGCCGCGCATCCGGCCAGTGCGAGACAGCACAGCGCGAGTATCGCTAGCCGGCACACGATCAGCGGCCTTCGCCGTCGAGCCGGCCGATATCGGGCCGATCATCATCGAGATGTTCGACCAGGGTAACCCCCGAGGCAGCGCGCAACGCCTCGCGCACCGCCTCGGAACGCGAAGCAGGCACGCTCAGCACGTAGGCACCAGTATCGGTAGGACCATCGACGATCCGCGCATCGCTCGCACGGATCAGGCGACGCATCTGCATCTCGCTCAGACGCGGGTCGAAGACCACCACCAAGCGTGCCGTGGGCAGGCTGGCAGCGCCCAAGGTGCGGTAGGTGGCCGGCGCGCTCGCTTGGAACCATCCCAAAGCCAGCGCGAAGATGAGGACGGCCTGCGCCGCTATGGCGCCGTGCAACCACGCGCGGCGTACGCCCCAGCGGCGTGGCGGCACGACGGACCGGCCATGGCGCTCGGCGTCGATGCATCGACGCAGACGCTGCATCGATTGATCGGCCTGGGATGCGTCCACCTCGTCCACACCTCCATCGCGGCACGCCCACTGCAGCGAGCGCAGCAGCGCCACATCGCGCTGGCATTGCACGCAGTCCGCCAGGTGCTGCTCTACCTGCGAACGCTCATCGCCTTGCAGCGTGCCGTTTACCAGCCACGGCAGCAGTCGCTCGGCCTCGGCGTGGGCCGTCCCTCCGAATCGCAGCACCCGTCCGCTCATATGGCCTCCTCGCGCGCTTCAAGCAGGGCGCGGAGCTTGCGGCGCGCGTAGAACATGCGCGTTTTCACTGTGTCGACCGGGCAATCCATGATCTCGGCGATCTCGCGACAGCTATAGCCGAGGTAATAGGTCAGCTCGATCACCGCGCGATGTTCCGGGGAGAGCGCTTCCAGCGCCAAGGCGATCTGCCGGTGCAGTTCGCGCTGCTGGCACTCCAGCTCGGGCTCGGGGGCCAGACTGGCGCTTTCCGGCGGATCCAGCACCGGCGCGCTTTCAGGACGGGTGAGCGCTTTCAGCGCCTGGCGGTAAGCAATGGCGAAGATCCAGGTGGAGACCTTCGAGCTGTGGTTATAGGTATGCGCCTTGCGCCATACCACCATCATGGTGTCGTCCAGCACTTCGTCCACCAGCGGCCGCTGCCGCAGCATGCCTTGGATGAAGCGCAACAGTCGTGGACGGTAGGTCAGGTAAAGCACCTCGAAGGCTTCCATCTCCTCCGCGGCGACGCGGCCAAGCAGCGCCACTTCGTCCAGCGGCGTGCCTTTGCGTCGTGTACCGGCTGGCAGGATCGACATGATCGCCCTCGGAACGCATTTGCCCTCGTTGCGTGTCCATGCCCAGTTTGGCGACTCCGGTTCAAAGCCGCTATCGGCTCCGGCAACCGCCTGTGCAACCGCAGGTATACACCCGCCCGCACTGCGAACCCATAGCCGTGGTGATTCGCTTCGCTCACTCTTTCGGGGCAGGCCTTCTCCGCCACACAGGGAGCGAAGAATGACGAAGTAGAGATGATGTCGCGAGCACCCGCCCCCCGTGCACAAATCGGTGAACGGGGGAGAGGGAGCCAAAACATGCCCCTTCGCTATCACTCTCTCTTGTCAACAAAGGCAACAAGAATTCAAGGCTGGACCATGCGCGCAAGCAAATTGTAAACTGTACGGTATAGTCAAGCTCTCAAACCCGGCTCACTGTGCTATTTCAAGACCTGCCCATGCCAGGATTTCCGCCCAAAGCGGGACAACAGGCACTGGGCAGATGGTTCGTGAGCCGTAAAGTTCAAGGTTTGGCCGCCGATCCGTGAGATCAGCGCCCACTTACCCCCGATACGCAATTCAATTGAATGGAGTCCCCATGAAGTCGTCGTCGCTGCGCACACCTGTGATGTGCCTGGGCCTGCTGGCACTAGCCGCTTGTGGAGGTAAGGCCAAGGAGCAAGGTCCGCCGCAGGCGCCCCCGCCCGAAGTGGGCGTGGTGAAAGCTCAACCGCAGAGCGCACCGCTGAGCAAGGATTTGGTGGGCCGCCTCTCTGCCTATCGCAGCGCGGACGTACGAGCCCGTGTATCGGGCGTCCTGCTCAAGCGCGTCTACCAGGAAGGCACCGACGTCAAGAAAGGCCAGGTGCTGTTCGAGATCGATCCGTCGGTCTACCAGGCCACCCTGGCCTCCAGCCAGGCCAATCTGACTTCGGCGCAGGCCTCATACACCAATGCCCACAAGGCTGCAGAGCGCTTCCGCCAGTTGCGCCCCCAGGGCTATATCTCGCAATCCGACCTGGATAACGCCGAGGCCAGCGAGCGCACCACGTCCGCCCAGGTGAAGCAGGCTCAGGCCGCGATCGAAAGCGCGCGCATCAATCTCGGCTTTACCCACGTCACCTCGCCAATCGACGGCCGCGCCGGTCAGCAGCAGCTCACCGAAGGCGCCATCGTAGGTAACAGCAGCGCCGACGGCGGCGCCAATTCGACCTTGCTCACCACCGTCGACCAGCTCGATCCGCTGTACGTGAATTTCACGGTGAGCGCTTCCGATCTCGATCGCCTGCGCGCGGCCCAGACGGCCGGCCACGTCGTGCTGTCGGAGCAGAACCAGACCACCGTGGAAGTCACCCTGCCCGACGGCAGCAAGTACGACCAGCGCGGCACGCTCGACTTCTCCGGCGTCAACGTCGACCCGACCACGGGCTCGGTGAATCTGCGCGCACAGCTGCCCAACCCGCAGCATCGTCTGTTGCCGGGCGCCTACGTCACCATCACCGCGAACCTCGGCGAGCAAAGCAATGTGTTCCTGATCCCGCAACAGGGCATCGCGCGCGACGTCGCCGGCGCTTATGCACTGGTGGTCGGTCAGGATGGCAAGGTCGCGCGCAAAAATGTGGTCGCCAACAACCTGAGTGCTGGCAACTGGATCGTCACCAGCGGCCTGGCCGCCGGCGACCAGATCATTGTGTCGGGACTCCAGGCCGTGCAGCCGGGTGCGCCCGCCAAGGCCGCGCCCTGGCAGCCAAACAAGGACAGCAACGGTCCCGCAGGCGCACCAGGTAGCACCAAGCCTGCCGCCGGCAAGCAGTAAGGGAGTCGACCGACATGCCGAGTTTCTTTATTGACCGCCCGATTTTCGCCTGGGTGGTAGCCATCCTCATCACCATGGTCGGCACGATTGCGATGCTGAACATGGGTATTGAGTCCTACCCCAACATCGCACCGCCGCAGGTGGTGGTGTCGGCGAACTTCCCCGGCGCCAATGCCGACACCATGGAGAAAAACGTCACCCAGGTGATCGAGCAGCAGCTCACTGGTATCGACCACCTGCTGTATTTCAGCTCCTCCTCCAACGCCAACGGTTCGGCCTCCATCACCCTCACCTTCGAGACCGGCACCAACCCGGACATCGCCCAGGTGCAGGTGCAGAACAAAGTCTCGCTGGCCCAGCCGCGCCTGCCTTCGGCGGTGACCCAGCAAGGCGTGGTGGTCGCCAAGAACAATCCAGACTTCCTGATGTTCGTGTCGCTGGTCTCCACCAACCCGGAAATCGACGGCAACCGCCTGGCCGACATCATCGCCTCGCAAGTCTCTGACCAGGTCGGCCGCATCCCCGGCGTGGGCAGCACCCGCGTCATCGGTGCGGAGTACGGCGTGCGCGTCTGGCTGAACCCGGACAAGCTGCAGGGCTATGGCCTGTCCGCCAGCGCCGTGCGGGAGGCGGTCTCCACACAGAACGTGCAGTTCGCCGCCGGTTCGCTGGGCGCCGATCCGGCCCCCGCCAATCAAGGCTTCACCGCCACGGTGTCGGCCGAAGGGCGTTTCTCCTCGCCCGAGGAATTCGGCAACATCATCCTGCGCGCGAACAGCGACGGCACGGTGGTCCGGCTCAGTGACGTGGCTCGCGTCTCGTTCGGTCCGCAGGCCTATGGCCTGGCCTCCACCTGGAACGGACAGCCCGTGGGTGGCCTCGGTGTGCAGCTGCTGCCCGGCGCCAACGCGCTGGACGTGGGAACCGCCGTGCGTGCCAAGATGGACGAACTGGCCAAGGACTTCCCGCAGGGCGTGACCTGGTTCGCGCCTTACGACACGACCCCGTTCGTGAAAGTCTCGATCAAGGAGGTGGTGCACACCCTGATCGAGGCGATCATCCTCGTGTTCCTGGTGATGCTGATCTTCCTGCAGAACATCCGCGCCACCATCATTCCTACCCTGGTCATTCCGGTCGCCCTGCTCGGCACCTTCATCGGCTTGATCGCGCTGGACTTCACCATCAACCAGCTGACCCTGTTCGGTATGGTGCTGGCCATCGGCATCGTGGTGGACGACGCGATCGTGGTGATCGAAAACGTCGAACGCATCATGACCGAGGAAGGCCTGCCGCCGAAGGAAGCCACACGCAAAGCCATGGGTCAGATCACCGGCGCGATCGTGGCGATCACGGTGGTGCTGACGGCGGTGTTCGTACCCTCGGCGCTGCAGGCCGGTGCTTCGGGCGTGATCTACAAGCAGTTCGCGTTGACCATCGCGGTATCGATGGGCTTCTCGGCCTTCCTTGCCTTGTCGTTCACCCCGGCGCTGTGCGCCACCATGCTCACGCCGACGCATAACGAGAAGAAGAACCTCGTCTACCGAGGATTCAACACGCTTTTCGGAAAGGTCACGCACATTTACAGCGGCCACATCAGCAGCGCGGCACGCCATGCGCCACGCTGGATGGTCGTGTTCGCGCTGATCATGGTCCTGGCGGGCTTCCTGTACACCAAGCTGCCGACCAGCTTCGTGCCCAGCGAAGACCAGGGCTTTGCCCTGGCCATTGTCAACCTGCCGCCGGGAGCAACCCTTCAGCGCACCGAAGCCGTGATGGGCGAGATGCGCGAGCGATTGAAGAACAGCCCGTTGAACGATGCCATCGTCGGCATGTACCAGATCAGCGGCTTCAGCTTCGTCGGCCAGAGCGAAAGCGCGGGCATGGCCTTCATCAAGTTGAAGGACTGGAGCGAACGCAAGATCACCGCGGACGAGCTCATCCAGCAGGCCAACGGCGTGCTGCACGGCATCCGCGACGCGCAGATCTTCGTGGTGAACTTGCCGACCATCCGCGGCCTCAGCCAGTTCGGCGGCATCGACATGTACCTGCAGGCACGTGCCGGCCAGACACACGGAGAACTGATGCAGGCCATGGGCACGGTGTTGGGTAAGTCCAAGGGCAACCCGGCCTTGCTCGGCACGCGCCCCAATTCCCTGCCCGATGCACCGCAGCTGGACATCAAGGTCGACCGTGTGCAGGCAGAGTCGATGGGGCTTTCGGTCAGCGACGTCTATACCGCCGTCCAGCTGACGCTGGCGCCGATCTATGTCAACGACTTCGTCTACCGCGGCCGCGTGAAACGCGTGTACCTGCAGGCCGACCAGCCCTATCGCATGGGGCCGGAATCCTTGCAGCACGTATTCTCGCCCAGCGTTCTGTCGAACAGTTCGACCAGGTCGCTCACCCATCCGTACAACATGATCCCGATTTCCAGCGTGGTGCAGACCAACTGGAATACGGGCTCCCCGGCACTGACCCGCTATAACGGCTATGCCGCCGTGGAAATCGTGGCCAGCGAAGGCAAGGGCTATTCCACCGGCCAGGCCATGGCGGCTTTGCAAAACATCGTCGACAACGATCTGCCCAAAGGATTCGGCGCCGACTGGACCGGTCAGTCGTATCAGGAAATCCTCGCTGGCAACTCGGCCACGCTGTTGATGGTGCTGTCGATCGTCATCGTGTTCCTGTGCCTTGCGGCCCTTTACGAGAGCTGGTCGATCCCCGTCGCCGTACTGTTGGTGGTGCCGCTGGGCCTGCTGGGCACGGTGGTCTTCTCCATGCTGCGTAGCCTGCCGAACGACATGTACTTCAAGATCGGCCTGATCACGGTGATCGGCCTGGCCGCGAAGAACGCGATCCTGATCGTGGAATTCGCCGTGGAGCAGCAGCAGCAAGGCCACTCCCTGTTCCAGTCGGTGGTCACCGCCTCCCGCCTGCGACTGCGCCCGATCCTGATGACCTCGATGGCCTTCATCCTCGGCGTGTTCCCGCTGGCGATCTCGACCGGCGCGGGCGCGAACTCCCGTCATTCGATCGGTACCGGCGTGATCGGCGGCATGATGTTCGCCACCTTCCTCGGCCTGCTGCTGATCCCGGTGTTCTATGTGGTGGTGCGCCGCCTGCTGGGCGATAAGCTCGACGAGCCTTCGCACCAAATTCCGCAAACCCACCCGCATCTGGGCGAAGCGGAGGGTCCGCAGGCTGGCAGCATGCAGCCATTCGATTCGGATCCGCGGCGCGGGTCGTAATCGGCGGATAGTGGAAACCTGGAGCCCCGGCTGAAAAGCCGGGGCTTTTTTTGTGTTTCAAGGGAAGGGTGTCGCAAGGGCCTTACCCCCTCCCAGCCTCCCCCTGTCCCACGGGACTAGCTTCGCGTCGCAAGCAAGGGGAGGGCTAAAAGCTCGCGACAACCTGCTCCCTCCCTTGCTTGCAGGGGAGGGTTGGGGAGGGGTAAGCCCTTGCAACAACCTCTCAAGACAACCCACCAACAAAAACGCCCAGCAGGTTCCCCCGCCGGGCGTTCGTTACAGCCTGTGAGATTCGACTTAGCGCAAACCAGTCTCGGCGCGCGCAATCACCATGCGCTGAATCTCGCTGGTGCCTTCATAGATCTCGGTGATCTTGGCATCGCGGAAGTAACGCTCGATTGGCATTTCCTTCGAATAACCCATGCCGCCGTGAATCTGCACGGCCTGATGTGCGATCCACATCGCCGCCTCGGAAGCGACCAGCTTGGCCACCGATGCCTCGGTACCAAAGCGTCCGCCCTTCTTCTCGGTCTCGCCCTTGGTCCACGCCGCGCGCAGCGTCAGCAACATGGCTGCATCCAGCTTGCACTTCATGTCGGCGATCTTGGCCTGGGTCATCTGGAACGTACCGATCGGATGGCCAAACGCCTTGCGATCGCGCGACCACTGCAGCGTCGCTTCGTACGCCGCGCGAGCGATGCCGACAGCCTGCGAAGCGATGCCGATGCGGCCGGCGTCGAGCACGCCCATGGCGATCGAGAAGCCCCTGCCTTCCTCGCCCAGCAGATCTTCCTTCGGGCAGATGTAGTCGGTGAATTCGATCTCGCAGGTGGCCGAGGCGCGGATGCCGAGCTTGGGCTCGGTCTTGCCGGCGTGGAACCCCGGCAGCTTGGTATCGATGATGAAGGCCGACACGCCTTTGGCGCCGATGCCTGGCGTAGAGATGGCGAACAACACGATGTAGCGCGCCACCGGACCGGACGTGATCCAGCTCTTCTTGCCGTTGATCACCCAGTCGCCGTTGGCGTTCTTCGTCGCACGGGTGTGCATAGCCGAGGCGTCCGAGCCGGACTGCGGCTCGGTCAGCGCGTAAGCGCCGATGGCTTCGCCCTGGGCGATCGCACGCACGTACTTCTGCTTCTGCGCTTCGTTGCCGTGCTTGAGAATGCCGTTGCAGAACAGCGAATTGTTCACCGACATGATGGTCGAGGTGGCGGCGTCGGCCGCGGCGATCTCGATCATCGCCAGCACATAGGCGATCGGGTCCATGCCCGCGCCGCCGTACTCATGCGGCACCTCGATACCCATCAGGCCCAGCTGGCCCATCTCGCGGATGTTCTCCAGTGGGAATTCGCCCTTCGCATCCAGCTCGGCGGCGACCGGTGCGATGCGCTTTTGCGCGAAATCGCGGGCGATGGACTGAATCGACAGCTGGTCTTCGGTAAAACGGAAATCCATGGGGAGGCTCCAGAGTGAGGCTAGCCGCCTATTTTAGCGTGAGGGCGCGGGAAGCCTTTGTGCGAGCGCAGCAGAAGAGCGAGAAGTGAGAGACAAGAAGAAGCCGGCCCGGCGCCAGCGTGGCTGCCCTTCTCTCTTTTCTTACTCCTCTCCACTCGTTTCTGCGGCTCTTGACGCTTTGCCCGCCGCGGCCTAGCCTTACGCATCTCTTTATCGCGATATAAGGATGCAGCGTGGATCTCGCCACCGCTTCCAGCGTCCTGCGGCTGCTGGCCGACCCCACCCGGGTGCGTCTGCTGGCCTTGCTCGAACGCGAAGAACTCACCGTCGCCGAACTCGCCTCCGTGCTCCACCTGGCGCAGCCGCGCGTCTCTACCCACTTGGCCAAGCTCAAGGAAGCCGAGCTGGTGCGCGACCGCCGCGCCGGGGTCTCCGCTTATTACCGCGCCAACAACGAGGGCGACGAACACCGCCAGACGCTGATTCGCTCGCTGCGCGACAGCATCGACGATGCCTTGCTGCGTGACGACGCCGCGCGCCTGCCCGGTGTGCTGGCTCAGCGCGCCCGCGAAGAAGGCTGGGCCGATACCGTGGCCGGCGACATGGAGCGCCATTACTCGCCGGGCCGCACCTGGGAAACGCTCGCACGCTCACTGCTGCAATTGCTTGAAACCGGCGACGTGCTAGACATCGCTTCCGGCGACGGCATCACGGCCGAACTGCTCGCGCCGCATGCGCGCTCGATCGTCTGCGTCGACTCCAGCGAGCGCGTGGTCGAAGCCGCCTCGCAACGACTCAAGCCATTCGCCAACGTGGACGTGCGCCAGGGCGACATGCACGCGCTCGACCTCGGCGAGCGCCGTTTCGACCTAGTGTTGATGCTACACGCCCTCACCTATGCCGAACATCCGGCCAAGGCCGTGGCCGAAGCCTCGCGACTGCTGCGCTCCGGCGGCCGTCTGCTCGCGGTCACCCTGGGCAAACACGATCACCGCGCCGTCGTCGAGCCGTTCGACCACCTCAACCTGGGCTTCGCTCACGATGAACTCGATCGCTACGCCACGGCAGCCGGCCTGGACGTATTGAGCTGCACCCGCCTGAGCCGCGAGCGCAAAGCGCCGCATTTCGAAGTCATCAGCCTGCTCGCGCGCAAACCATAAGGATCCATCTATGAGCGCCCTTCCCTGGCTGCACCCCGACCGCGTCGCGCTACTCGAAGCCGCGCTGCGTCAACGCATCCTGATCCTCGACGGCGGCATGGGCACCATGCTGCAGGGCCATCAGCTGGATGAAGCCGGCTTCCGCGGCGAGCGCTTCGTTGAAGGCCACGACAGCACGCATGCGCACCATCACGACCATCCCGGCAGCTGCGACCTGAAGGGCAACAACGACCTGCTCACGCTGACCAAGCCGGCGATCATCCGCGGTGTGCACGAAGCCTATCTCGAAGCCGGCGCCGATCTGGTCGAAACCAACACCTTCAACTCCACTCGCATCAGCCAAGCCGATTACCATCTCGAACATCTCGCTCACGAGCTGAATCTCGAAGGCGCGCGCCTCGCCCGCGCGGCCTGCGATATGTACACCGCGAAGACGCCGGACCAACCGCGCTTCGTGATCGGCGTGCTCGGCCCCACCAGCCGCACCGCCTCGCTATCGCCCGACGTCAACGACCCTGGCTTTCGCAACGTCACCTTCGAAGAACTCGCCGCCAACTACACCGAAGCGGCGAGCGGCCTGATCGATGGCGGCGCCGACCTGATCATGGTCGAGACCATCTTCGATACCTTGAACGCCAAAGCGGCTCTGTTCGCGCTGAGCGAGCTGTTCCACCAACGCGGCGTGCGTGTGCCGGTCATGATCTCCGGCACCATCACCGACCGCTCCGGCCGCACGCTGTCGGGACAAACAGCCGAGGCGTTCTATTACTCGGTGCGCCATGCCCGCCCACTCACCGTTGGCCTCAACTGCGCCTTGGGCGCGGCGGACCTGCGCCCACACGTGCAGACGCTCGCCAACGTGGCGGACTGCTTCGTCAGCACGCACCCCAACGCCGGCCTGCCGAACGCGTTCGGCGAGTACGACGAAACGCCCGAGCAGATGGCTTCCGTGATCGGCAGCTTCGCCCGCGACGGCCTGCTCAACCTGGTCGGCGGCTGTTGTGGAACCACGCCCGCACATATCAAGGCCATCGCCGACGCCGTGCGCAACTGCGCACCGCGCGCGCTACCCTCCGCCCATCAGGAGGCTGCATGAGCCGCGCTCTGCTCCTCCCCCTGCTAGCAGGGGGAGGCTGGGAGGGGGTAGGCCCTTGCGACGACGCTGCCCGGCTTGCAGGGCCTCACCCCACCCCGACCCTCCCCTGCTACACGCAGGAGAAGGAGAACATCGCTTTGCTTGAAGGTTGTCGCTGCGCATGAGCTTCACTCCCCACACCCGCCTGTCCGGCCTCGAACCGCTGGTCATCACACCAGACCTGCTGTTCGTCAACGTCGGCGAGCGCACCAACGTCACTGGCTCAGCGCAGTTCAAGAAGCTGATCAAGGAAGAGCGTTACGAGGAAGCGGTCGAGGTCGCACGCCAGCAGGTTGCCAACGGCGCGCAGATCATCGACGTCAACATGGACGAGGGCCTGATCGATTCGGAGGCGGCGATGACTCGCTACCTCAATCTGATCGCCGCCGAGCCGGACATCGCGCGCGTGCCGGTGATGGTCGACTCGTCCAAATGGACCGTGATCGAAGCCGGCCTGCGCTGCCTGCAAGGCAAAGGCATCGTCAACTCGATTTCGATGAAGGAAGGCGAAGAGACCTTCCTCGAACACGCGCGCAAGGTGCAGCAGTACGGCGCCGCCGTGGTGGTGATGGCGTTCGACGAGCAGGGCCAGGCCGATACCTGCGCGCGCAAGGTGGACATCTGTTCGCGCGCTTATGAATTGCTGACCACCCGGCTCGACTTCCTGCCCGAAGACATCATCTTCGACCCGAACATCTTCGCGATCGCCACCGGCATCGAGGAACACAACAACTACGCGGTGGATTTCATCGAAGCCACCCGCGAGCTGAAAAGACGCTTCCCGTTCAGCCATATCTCCGGCGGCGTCTCCAACGTCTCGTTCTCGTTCCGCGGCAACAACACCGTGCGCGAAGCGATCCACTCCGTGTTCCTGTATCACGCCATCAAGGCGGGTATGGACATGGGCATCGTCAACGCCGGTGCGTTGATGATTTATGACGACGTGCCGGAAGAACTGCGCGAGCGCGTTGAAGACGTGGTGCTCAACCGCCGCGCTGACGCCACCGAGCGCCTGCTCGAGATCGCCGAGAAGTTCAAGGCGAAAAAGGGTGAGGTCGTCGTCGAGAACTTCGCCTGGCGCGAGAAGTCCGTGCGCGACCGCCTCAGCCACGCGTTGGTGCATGGCATTGACCAGTTTGTCGAAACGGATACCGAAGAAGCGCGCCAGCTTTCCACACGCCCGCTGGACGTGATCGAAGGCCCGCTGATGGACGGCATGAACGTGGTCGGCGACCTGTTCGGCGCCGGCAAGATGTTCCTTCCCCAGGTCGTGAAATCCGCCCGTGTGATGAAGAAGGCAGTGGCCTATCTGCTGCCGTACATCGAAGAGGAAAAGCTGCGCACCGGCGATGTCGGCAAGAACAACGGCACCATCGTGATGGCCACGGTGAAAGGCGACGTGCACGACATCGGTAAGAACATCGTCGGCGTGGTGCTCCGCTGTAACAACTTCGAGGTGATCGATCTCGGCGTGATGGTGCCGGCACAAAAAATCCTCGACACCGCGCGCGAACACAAAGCCGACATCATCGGCCTGTCCGGCCTGATCACGCCGTCGCTGGAAGAAATGAGTCAGGTGGCGCGCGAGATGCAGCGACAGGATTTCCATATCCCCTTGCTGATCGGCGGCGCGACGACCTCGCGCGCGCACACCGCGCTGAAGATCGAACCGCACTACAAATCACCGACGGTGTGGGTGAAGGACGCTTCGCGCGCCGTCGGCGTAGCGCAGTCGCTGGTCAGCAAAGACCTGGTCGACGCCTTTATGACGAAGATCCGCGCCGAGTACGCGGAAGTGCGCGAGCGCCATCGCAACCGCGGCCCCGGCAAGCAGCTGGTATCGCTGGAAAAGGCGCGCTCGCAGCGCTTCACCTGCGATTGGGCCAACTACGAACCGCCGCAGCCTAACCAGCCGGGTATCACTGTGTTCGACGCCTACGACCTGGCCGAACTGAGCAGCTATATCGACTGGAGCCCCTTCTTCAACGCGTGGGAATTGGCTGGTCACTATCCGGCCATCCTGCAGGATGCCATCGTCGGTACCCAGGCCAGCGAACTGTTCCGCGACGCGCAGGACATGCTCGACCGCATCATCAAGGAAAAGTGGTTGACGGCGCGCGGCGTGATCGGCTTCTGGCCAGCGGCGCAGATCGGCGACGACACCGAGGTGTACGCAGCCGACGGCAAGAAACTGGCCGTGCTGCACCACCTGCGTCAGCAGGTGGACAAGCCGATGGAGCGCCCCGATTTCTCGCTGGCCGATTTCATCGCGCCGAAAGACGCCGGCAAGCCGGACTGGATCGGCGGCTTCGCCGTCACCTCCGGCATCGGCATCGAGGAACACGTCGCACGCTTCGAAGCCGCGCACGACGACTACTCTTCCATCCTGCTCAAGGCCCTCGCCGACCGTCTCGCCGAAGCGTTCGCCGAACGTATGCACGAGCGCGTGCGCCGCGAGTTCTGGGGCTATGTGCCGGACGAAACACTCGACAACGAAGCGCTGATCCACGAGAAATACTGCGGCATCCGCCCGGCCCCCGGCTATCCCGCCTGCCCTGATCACACCGAGAAAGCCACGCTGTTCAAGCTGCTCGATGCGCCCCGCAATACCGGCATCGAACTCACTGAAGGTTTTGCGATGTACCCCACCGCCGCCGTCTCCGGCTGGTACTTCTCGCATCCTGAAAGCCAGTACTTCGTGGTCGGCCGCCTCACTCGTGAACAGGTCGAGGACTATGCCAAGCGCAAGGGCTGGACGCGCGAGGAGGCGGAACGCTGGTTGGCGCCAAATCTGGATTACGACCCGGATTGAGAGAGCCAGCCTCCCTCCCCAGAGTGTCCCTAAAAGGGGGAGGCGTACAACGCGCTCAGGTTTCCTCGGGACCGCCCGGCGACACCGTCTCCGGCTTGTGCTGGCGCAGGTGCGCGAACACGTTGTAGATCGAGACAAGCATCGGAAACGCGGTCTGGATGATGCCCACCGAATCGTTCTTGCCCCAGACAAAATACGCCAACGTCAACACGCTGCCAGCCACCGACAAGTACCAGAACGACATAGGCACCACGACCTTTTTCTGCTTCTTGGTGGCATAGAACTGCACGAACCAGCGTGCGGTAAACAGCAAAGTGCCGAGCAGGCCGATGAGCTTCCAGGGCGTGAGCGTGATCAGGTGCAAGTGGGTGAAGGCATCGTGCATGAGAAAGGTCCGTTCTAAAGGCCGGCGTATTGTAACCGCCACCCGCTTTGGCCTCCCTTTTCGATTCACCGAACCCCAGCTCCATCAGCCCGAAGTTCGAACGCCAGGCATTGACCTGAGACGAAACACCCCGTATATTTGCGCGCTCTCGGCGGGCGGTTAGCTCAGCGGTAGAGCACTGCCTTCACACGGCAGGTGTCACAAGTTCGATCCTTGTACCGCCCACCACTAGATTCGATGAAAAAGGCCACCCTCGCGGGTGGCCTTTTTCGTTTTGCTGGCGCCAGGGGTAGTGCGCGTAAAGGGCGCGAAGACCCTCTCTCAACACCCGGCTATGGACGCCACGACCAACGCGCGGGCAGCAGGAGTTTTGAATCCCCCACATTCAGCGCATGCACTTTCTGCGTGCGCACGAACCCTAGCTGGCGAAGCAATCGCTGCATACCCTGCGATTTTGGCGTGCAATAGCACACCACTTTTTGATCCCCTTGGGTGGCCTTCTCGAGCAGATCGCGCACCAGCGCCTCACCGACGCCCAACCGGCGGAACCCCGAATCGACCACGACATATTCGATCGTCATGATCTGCAGACCGTCAGCATCGCGCACAGTACTGGCCAATGCGGCACCGATGGTGCCCTGGTCGGAGCGAATCACGATGAATTGCAAGGCCTCGGAGCTCCGCCACAGCCACCCCCACCGAGAGGTCAGGATGGCTTTGGCGCACTGCAAAACAAGGGCGCGCCGTTTGCGGGTATCCGCATACAGCTCAGCCGCGAAGTGCCCTTGCATAGCCCCCGCCGCCACTTCGGAGACGAGGAACATGATGTCCCAGGGCCTTGCCTGCGTCGCACGAAATTGCTGACTCGCAATGGTGGGCAAGATCAACATGAGAGACCCTCACACAGCACAATTCATTCGATTCCCCCCGGAAACGACTTTACTCCAAACGCATTAGTCACTTGAAGGATGACTGGACTCATGTGATCCATCTCACAGGTTCGCAACGACATTCACATCAAAACGACTCTCCTTTGCCGCTGCCTTAACAAGCAAGGGTGATGGAAATCAGCGATGGGCATGGGGTGGGCGCACCGCCACCGATGCGTTTCGCGCCAAGCGACGCAAGCGGTATTCGTGGCGACCGACGTAGCCCGCGGCGACGGCCACCATCAACGCCAGTAAATACCAGGTCACCAAGTAGACCAGATGGTTGTTGGGGAAGGAGATCACCGTCAGGCCGGCTCGAGGCCAAGCGGTTTCGTCTGCGAGTGCGGCATCCGCGTCCACAAAGTAAGGCGCTACCCGGGTCAGTCCGCGGGCGCCTGCAATTGCCTGGATGTCCCGCGCGTACCAGCGGTTTTGGGCCGGATCGTTACGCCGCAGGAAGGGCTTGGTCTCGGTCATGCGCAATAGACCGGCAACCGTCGTTACACCGCTGGGCCCAACCGCGCAGCGCGCGGTGCGGCCACACCAGTCGGGCAGCACGAAACCACGATTGACCAACACCACGACGCCATCGGCCATGCGCAATGGGGTCATTACCCAATAGCCGCTGCCGAGACTTGTGCTCGCCGATACCAGGGTCTGGCGGTCGTGCAGGAAAACACCGGTAAGTCGCACATGCCGATATTCATCCGTCTTGGCGGTCACCTGCGTCCACTGATCGGGAGCTGGCGCAGCAACCGCGGGCGCATGCACGCGCTGGTCAACCCGCGCGATGAGATCGAGCTTCCATGCGCGACGCTGGACCTGCCACGTGCCCAGCGCAACGAAACCGGCAAAAGCTACCACTGCGAGCATAGCCAGCACGGTCAGGGCTAACGGCCCACGCGGCCCGCGTACGGCTTCGCCCTTCGGCGGCGGGGCGCTTACCGCAGGCATGACCCGGCGGCGAGCGCGAGGGCGTCGCGCTGACTCATGGCAGATTCTGCATGTCGTGCATCATCGCCGGCATCATGTTGTGGTTGAGGTGGTACATCACCCAGATCGAACCGCTCAAGGTGATCAGCACGAGCACCGCCGTGAAGATCAGCGCCAGCATATTCCAGCCACCTTCGGACTTGGTGTTCATATGCAGGAAATAGATCATGTGCACCACGATCTGCACGGCAGCGAAGCCGAGCACCACCAGCGCGGTCGTGCTCGAGTTCTTGAAGCCACCGCTCATCACCAGCCAGAACGGGATGGCGGTCAGGATCACCGCCAGCACGAAGCCGATGGCATAGCCCTTGAGCGAGACGTGGCCGATGCCGTCGTCATGCTCGTGCTCGTGACCATCACCGTGGATGGCGTCGATATCGGTGTGCGCGCTCATGGCAGCACTCCCATCAAATAGACAAAACTAAACACGCCGATCCACACCACGTCCAGGAAATGCCAGAACATAGACAAGCACCACAAGCGGCGCTTGTTCTCAGCGATCAGCCCCTTCTTCGACACCTGGACCATCAAGGTGATCAACCAGATGATGCCGCAGCTGACGTGCAAGCCGTGCGTACCCACCAGGGTAAAGAACGAGGACAGGAACGCGCTGCGCTGCGGACCCGCGCCGTCGGCGATCAGGTGCGTGAACTCATACAGCTCGATGCCGATGAAGCCGGCGCCGAGCAGGCCGGTCATGGCCAGCCAGATCAGCGTCGCGCGCTGGCGATTACGATGCATTTCCAGCATCGCGAAACCGTAGGTGATCGACGACAGCAACAGCAGCGAGGTATTCAGCGCGACCAGCGGCAGTTCGAATAATTCGGCACCGGTCGGCCCGCCCGCATAGCTTCGACCCAGCACACCATACACGGCGAACATACAGGCGAAGATGAGGCAGTCGCTCATCAGGTACAGCCAGAAGCCGAGCAGCGTGCCGTTCTGCGGATGGTGCTCGGTCTCCAGATGGAACTGGAGCGACTCGTGCGCGACAGCGGACATGGAAAGCGACGATGAATTAGACATGGCTGGCCAACAGTTCCGTACGCGCTGCCTCGACACGGGCCACTTCCTCGGCCGGGATGTAGTAGTCGCGCTTGTAGTTGAAGGTGTGACCGATCGCCACCGCCAGCAGCGCCGCGAACGACAGCCCGGCCAGCAGCCACATCTGCCAGATCAAGGTGAAACCGAGCACGGTGCTGATGCCGGCGAGAATGATGCCCGCACCAGTGTTCTTCGGCATATGGATGGCCAGGAACCCATTCGTAGGCCGGCGATAGTCGTGCTGCTTCATCTGCCACCAGGCATCGGCGTCGTGCACACGCGGAGTGAACGCGAAGTTGTAGTCCGGCGGCGGCGACGAGGTGGACCACTCCAGCGTGCGGCCATTCCACGGATCGCCCGAGTGATCGCGCAGCGATTCGCGCCGACGGAAACTCACCACGAATTGGATCAGCATGCACGCAATACCCAACGCGATCAGCACGGCGCCGAAAGCGGCGATCTGGAACCAGATCTGCAGCGACGGATCCTCGAAATGGCTCAGGCGGCGGGTCACGCCCATCAGGCCCAGCACGTACAACGGCATGAAGGCGAAGTAGAAGCCCACCACCCACAGCCAGAACGAGCATTTGCCCCAGAACGGATCAAGCTTGAAGCCAAAGGCCTTGGGAAACCAGAAGTTAATCGCGGCGAAAGCGCCGAACAGCACGCCGCCGATGATCACGTTATGGAAATGCGCGATCAGGAACAGGCTGTTGTGCAGCGAGAAATCCGCCGGCGGCACCGCCAGCAGCACGCCGGTCATGCCACCGATGGCGAAGGTCACCATGAAGGCCACCGTCCACATCATCGGCAGCTCAAACGTGATGCGGCCGCGATACATGGTGAACAGCCAGTTGAAAATCTTCGCTCCGGTGGGGATCGAGATGATCATCGTGGTGATGCCGAAGAACGAATTGACGCTGGCACCCGAGCCCATGGTGAAGAAGTGATGCAGCCACACCAGGTAGGCCAGCACGGTGATCACGATCGAGGCGTAGACCATCGAGGTGTAGCCGAACAGGCGCTTGCGACTGAAGGTGGAGACCACTTCCGAGAACACGCCGAACATCGGCAGGATCAGGATGTAGACCTCCGGATGGCCCCAGATCCAGATCAGGTTCACGTACATCATGGCGTTGCCGCCAAGTTCGTTGGTGAACATGTGAGTGCCGACGTATCGGTCGAGCGACAGCAGCGCCAGCACGGCGGTCAGCACCGGGAAGGCCGCGACAATCAGCACGTTGGTGCACAACGCGGTCCAGGTGAACACCGGCATCTGCATCAGCTTCATGCCCGGCGCGCGCATCTTGATGATGGTCACCAGCAGGTTGATGCCCGATAGCAGCGTACCTACGCCCGCTATCTGCAACGCCCATATGTAGTAGTCCACGCCCACATCGGGACTTGCCGCGATGCCCGACAACGGCGGATAAGCCAGCCAGCCGGTGCGCGCGAACTCGCCCACGAACAGCGACATCATCACCAGCACGGCGCCGCTGGTGGTCATCCAGAAGCTGAAGTTATTGAGGAACGGAAACGCCACGTCACGCGCGCCGATCTGCAGCGGCACGATGTAGTTCATCAGGCCCGTCACGATCGGCATCGCCACGAAGAAGATCATGATCACGCCATGCGCGGTGAAGATCTGGTCGTAGTGGTGCGGTGGCAAATACCCCGTTGCATCACCGAAGGCGACGGCCTGTTGCAGGCGCATCATGATGGCGTCGGCAAAGCCGCGCAGCAGCATCACCAGGCCGAGCACCATGTACATGATGCCGATCTTCTTGTGATCGATGCTGGTGAACCACTCGCGCCAGAGATAACCCCACAGGCGGAAATACGTGATGGCGCCGAGCGTCACGATACCGCCCAGCGCCACCGCGATGAAGGTATACAGCAGGATCGGCTCGTGGAACGGAATCGCGTCCCAGGTGAGGCGGCCGAAGATCAGTTTGGCTAGGTCGGGATGATCAGACATCTTGGTTACCGGGGCGGTAGACGTGGCGCGAAGCATTCATCGCGCAGTTCACGGCGAGTGACTCATGGGCATGTCGCCCCTGCCGTCATCGGGCTTGGAGTCGTCGGACTTGGAGCCATGCGCGCCGTGGCCGCGCGCGTCCTTGGCCATGGTTTCGTTCATGCACTCGCGGCCGGGCTCGACACACAGGTTGACGATGGCCTCGTAAAGACCCGGCGCCACGCTGGCGTAACGCCGTACCGCATCGTTCTGGCTAGGCTTTTCGAGCTGCTGGTAGCTTTCGCGAGTCAACGCGTCGCCCTCCTTCGCCCGATCGACCCACTGCGCAAACTCACCGTCGCTCATGCCGAGAAACTTGAAATGCATGCCGGAGAAGCCCGCGCCGCTGTAATTGGCCGAGAAGCCTTCGAACACGCCCGGCTTGTTGATCACGGCATGCAGCTTGGTTTCCATGCCCGGCATGGCGTAGATCTGACCGGCGAGCGCGGGCACGAAGAACGAGTTCATCACGGTTGACGCCGTGATCTTGAACTGGATCGGCCGATCCACCGGCGCCGCCAGCTCGTTCACCGTGGCGATGCCCTGCTCGGGATAGATGAACAGCCATTTCCAGTCCAGCGCGACCACTTCCACCGTCAGCGGCTTGACGTCCGCTTGTGTCGCACGCCCTTCCGAGACGCGATCGAGCGGACGGAATGGATCGAGCTTGTGCGTACTGACCCAGGTGATGGCGCCGAGCGCGATGATGATCAGCAACGGGGCTGACCAGATCAGCAGCTCCAGCATGGTGGAGTGATTCCACTCCGGATCGTAGGCGGCCTTCTTGTTCGACGCGCGGTAGCGCCAGGCGAAGAACAGCGTCAGCGCGATCACCGGCACGATGATGAGCAACATCAACACCAGCGATGTGACAATCAGATTGCGCTGCTGAAGCGCGACATCACCGGAAGGCGACATGAGAACGGTCTGACAGCCCGTCAGCAGCAGAACGGCGGGCAACAACAGTCCGCGGAGAGCCTTGATGGACATGACCGGCGGGGAAACCTGGGGAGGGGTACGAAAAAAATACCCGCAACGGCACGAAGCAGGAATGGGACATTTTGTCTCATGGCAGCGGAAACCCGTCAGTGCGATGCTTTCAACGTCCACATTTACTACCCCAGTCGAGCCACCACGATGTCGAGCACGTTTGAGCACCATCACGAGCCTTCAGCAAGCGCCCTGGCGCAAGGCTCGGAACGTCTCCATGCCGACCATGCCAAGGTCGCGCCGGGCGAGATCGCCATCGGCGTCGTGATCGGCCGGGCCTCGGAATATTTCGACTTCTTCGTGTTCGGCATCGCCTCGGTGCTGGTGTTCCCGACGGTGTTCTTCCCGTTCAAGGATCGCCTTGATGGGATGCTGCTGTCGTTCGTGATCTTTGCGTTGGCCTTCGTCGCCCGCCCACTGGGCACCGCGATCTTCATGGCCATGCAGCGACGCTGGAGCCGTGGCACCAAGCTCACCGCGGCGCTGTTCCTGCTCGGCACCGCCACCGCTGGCATGGCCTTCCTACCGGGTTACGACGTGCTCGGCGGCCGCGCCATCGCCCTGCTGGCGTTCTTCCGCATGCTTCAGGGCATTGCCCTAGGCGGCTCCTGGGACGGCCTGCCGTCGCTGCTGGCGTTGAATACACCGGCGCAGCGCCGCGGCTGGTACGCCATGCTGGGCCAGCTAGGCGCACCGATCGGTTTCATGATCGCCAGCGCACTGTTCCTGTTCCTGTACACCGAACTTTCCATCGACGATTTCCTGAGCTGGGGTTGGCGCTATCCGTTCTTCGTCGCATTTGCGATCAACGTAGTCGCCCTGTTCGCGCGCCTGCGCCTGGTGGTCACCGAGGAATACACGCAGTTGATGGAAGAGCGCGAGCTCGAGCCGATCGGCATGATCGAGATGCTGCGCACCCAGGACCACAACATTTTCCTCGGCGCCTTCGCGGCACTGGCCAGCTACGCGCTATTCCACCTCGTCACGGTGTTTCCACTGTCCTGGATCGCCCTGGGCACGACGCAATCTGTAGGTGACGTGCTGACCGTGCAGATCATCGGTGCCTGCGTCGGCATCCTCGGCACCATCGCCTCCGGCTTCATCGCCGACCGCATCGGCCGCCGCACCACGCTCGGCCTGCTCGCCTGCCTGATCGGCATCTTCAGCTTCTTCGCGCCTTGGTTGCTGGGCGGCGGACGGGCAGCGCAGGACGCGTTCATCCTGGTGGGCTTCGCCTTGCTGGGTGTGTCCTACGGCCAGGCGGCCGGCACTGTCACGTCCAACTTCCCCATCCGCTTCCGCTACACCGGCGCGGCGCTAACTTCCGACGTCGCCTGGCTCATCGGCGCCGCCTTCGCCCCGCTGGTGGCGCTGGGGTTGTCGTCCAAGTTCGGCTTGGCTGCCGTAAGCGTTTATCTGCTTTCCGGTGCGGCTTGTACGTTGATGGCCTTGCGGGTCAACCGGGCGCTGGCAGCGCGCGACTGAGGGTGAGTCGAAGAGAGGGTAGCTAGAGCGAGGCTTGCCGGTGCCGGGACACCTTCCCAGCACCACCAAAGCGCTCAATACTCCGGCAACACGTCTGCCGGGGTGCCGTCCATGACCGATCTGCTCGAAGCTCGCACGCTCGCCTCGCAGCCGCTGGATCACGCGCTCGCCCTGCCCGCGCGCTACTACACCGATTCGCGCATGCTTGCACTCGACGCGCAGGCGGTGTTCCGTCGCAGCTGGCAGCTGGTCTGCCATCAATCGCAACTCAGCGGCGTGGGCGATCATGTCGTTACTGCCATCGCCAGTCTGCCACTGTTGGTCGTGCGCAGCGATGAAGCGACCATCCGTGCTTTCCACAATGTGTGCCGCCATCGCGCCGGCCCCATCGCACGTTGCGACGGACGCGGCGCCAAGGCGTTGCGCTGCCATTACCACGGTTGGACTTACGGGCTGGATGGTGTGCTGCGCGGTGCGCCGGAGATGGGTCGCACAGAAGACTTCGAACCTTCAGACATCCGTCTTCCCGAAGTCCGTGTGCAGGTGTGGCAGGGGTTGGTATTTGTCGCTACCGGCGAGGCGGCTTCGTTCGACGAGATGGTCGCCGGTATCGATGCTCGGCTTGGCGCGGAGCGTTCGCTGGCCGGCTTCGAGTTCCATCATCGCTCCAGCTACGACGTGGCCTGCAACTGGAAGGTGTACGTGGACAACTATCTGGAGGGCTACCACGTTCCGCACATCCATCCTGGGTTGAACAGCCTGCTCGACTATCGCAGCTACATCACCGAGACCGCCGAGTGGTACTCGTTCCAGTACAGCCCGCTGGAAAGCGCCGCCGATCTCTACGGCAGCGGCGAAGCGCTGTATTACTTCCTGTATCCCAACACCATGCTCAACATCCTGCCTGGACGCCTGCAGACCAACCGCGTGCTGCCGCTGGGTGTGGACCGCTGTCGTGTGGAGTTTGATTTCTACTACATCCCCGATGCTGGCCCGGATAGCAGCCCCGAGAGCCAGGCACGCCGCGCCAGGGACATCGCATTCAGCGACGAAGTGCAGGTGGAAGACGTGACCATCTGCGAGGACGTGCAGCGCGGCCTCGCCTCCGGTTCGTATGAAGCCGGACGGCTTAATCCGCTGCGCGAAAATGCCGTGCATCACTTTCACGAACTGCTGCGCCGCGCGTATCGCGAAACGCAGGATCACGGTCGAAGCGAACTCGCATGAAGCTCAGGGCCTGCCCTCGATAGCCCCGCACGGACAACGTGGAGGGCTTGGTCTTCCCGCTTGCACGGCGTTCATCGAGACGCCACAGTGCGCCGGCCGGCCGACCTTCTGGCTCAACCTTCTCGATGACTGCTTGGGAGTAACCGCAATGAGACGTCTCCTGCAGTACGCCGTTGGCTTGCTTGCATTTGTCGCCCTACCCGCCATGGCGGCCGACGGCTTTGTCACTGGCAACGTGAATCTGCGTGCCGGTCCGGATGCGGCATACCCCATCATCACCGTCGTCCCCCTTGGCACCAACGTGTCCATCCAGGGCTGCACCGAAGGTTGGGGATGGTGCGATGTAGTCACCATGGGCACGCGCGGCTGGGTGGCTGCCGATTACATCCAGTACGTCTATCAGGATCAGCGTGTGGTGGTGCAGGACAACGGCGCGCGCATCGGTATCCCGATCGTCTCGTTCGTGATCGGCACTTATTGGGGTAGTTACTACCGCGACCGCCCGTTCTATCGCCAGCGCGATTACTGGTTCCATCGCCCGATCGTGATCCGGCCACCTCACCGGCCGATCCACCGTCCCCCAGTGCGGCCGCGTCCGCCAGGCTGGAGTGGTGGGCATCGTCCGGGACCGGGCAATGGATGGAGTGGCGGAACGCGCCCGAAGCCGCAACCGGGCAACGGATCGGGTGGCGGTACACGTCCTCCAAGACCGGGTAATGGATCGGGCGGCGGAACGCGCCCGAAGCCGCAGACTCGCCCTGCCCCCACACCCACCCAAAGCAGCGGCAACTGATGGGTCCTCCATTCGCCAGCTTCCCCACCAACGCCACGGCCTGCCGTGGCGTTGGTCGTTGAGTACCCACGCACTCCCGGTCAGTTTGTGCCTCGAAGCGTCCTGCCGTCCGCGGCGCTCATCCGTCTCGGATTATTAGGTGGCGCCTAATTAATTGATTTTCAAATAGAAAATTAAATGAATAGCCTGGCGTGGCTTTTGCAAAAGCATGTGCGGCAAGGCCTAACTTTTTCGATGAACGCATTACGCCTACGTACCACCAGGGTCGCAGATCGATACCGCCACGAACGATACCCTCACTCCGGCATCCACCTCCGGCAAGTCTGAGGTCGCTCGTCCCTGACATTGCCCTGCTGCCAAGCCACGGGAAAACCCCATGAGCATCCAAGCGCAGGATTGGCCGAAGTACACCCCAGCATTGCCGGCGATCGTCCCATTGCCGACGACGCCCGACGAAGCCGAAACGCGTCGGCGCTATTACTTGTCGGTGCATTACAAGTTCGCACTGACCCTGATCCTTGCCCTGGCCTGGGCGGTGTTTTCCTACAGCTTGGCGCGGGGCTGGATCCTTACGCTTTCCGCGGTGGAAGGCAGCGCATTGGCCGATCTGATGATCTTCGGCATCGCTATCCTGCCGGGCTTCATGAATGCGTTTCTGGTGGTGGGGCTGCTGTTCGATCGGCGGCCGCCGCGTCGGCGCTTCGCATTAGGCGACTTGCCCGGCGTCACGTTGCTGGTGGCCGCCTACAACGAGGAGGATTCCATCCTCACCACGCTGGCCAGCATCAACAACCAGAGCTATCCCGCGCCGGTCGAAGTGATCGTGATCAACGACGGCTCCACCGACGGCACTATGGAGCGTTTGCGCAGCGTGTCCTATCCGTGGCTGCAGGTGATCGACCTCAAATGCAACGGCGGCAAGGCCAATGCGCTGAACGTCGGCCTTCGTCACGCCACGCATCCACTCACTATCACGCTGGATGCCGACTCCTATCTCTATCGCCAGGCGCTGCGCCGCCTGGTGGAGCGCTTCCTCAGCGATCCGCCGGGCACCGCCGCCGTCGCGGGTGCCGTGCTGGTACGCAATTCGCGGCAGAACCTGATCACACGCATGCAGGAATGGGATTATTTCCACGGCATCGCCGCAGTGAAACGGTTGCAGAGTTTGTTTCAGGGCACGCTGGTGGCGCAGGGCGCGTTCTCGCTGTATCGCACCGATACGCTGCGCAGCGTCGGCGGCTGGCCGGAGTGCGTGGGCGAGGACATCGTGCTGACCTGGGCGATCCTGCGGCGCGGCCATCGTGTGGGCTACTGCGAGGATGCCATCGCCTTCACCAACGCACCGGCCACGTTCCACCAGTTCATCCGCCAGCGGCAACGCTGGTCACGCGGGCTGATCGAAGCGTTCAAGGCGCATGGCGAGCTGCTGTTCCATCGCCGCATGAGCACGCTGTTCATCTGGTGGAACCTGCTGTTCCCCTATATGGACATGATCTACACCCTGGTCTTCATCCCCGGCCTGCTGCTGGCGTGCTTCGGTATCTACTGGCTCGCCGGCCCGATGACGCTGCTGGTGCTGCCGCTGGCGTTCCTGGTGAACTTCCTGATGTACGCGATCCAGTCACGCATGTTCCGCGCGCAGGGCCTCAAAGTCCGTTACAACCCGCTGGGGCTGGTGATCTACACCCTGTTCTACGGCATCGTGCTGCAACCCGGTTGTGTGATGGGCTACTTCGCCGAGTTGCTCAAGCTGCGCAAGAGCTGGGGCACGAAATGAGCGCGCAGCGGCCGTTACAGCCCCCTCAAAGGTTCAACGCGGGCTACGCGGAAACTTTGGGCGGGCTCTTACTCTCGCTGCTGCTGGTTCCGGCAGCGCATGCGCGAGCCAGTGACCCGACGATTGATTCGACGATTGATTCGACGATTGATTCGACGATTGATTCGACGATTGATTCGACGATTGATTCGACGATTGATTCAGCGATTGATTCAGCGATTGATTCAGCGATTGATTCAGCGATCGATTCAGCGATCGATTCGGCGAGTGACCCAGCAAGCAACATTCGCGAGGGTCGCGCCGCGCTCGCCGACAACCTCCCCGCTCAAGCACGCGAACGGTTCGCCGCGGCACTGGCTCAACCCGACATCTCTCGCGAAGACCGCTACGCCGCGGCCATGGGCCTTGGCCAATCCGCACTCTGGCTGGGTGATTATCCCACTGCGACAACCGCCTTCCGGACAGCGCGCGAAGCAGCCGGCGACGCCACCGCGCAACAGGCCGCGGATACCGGTCTCGCGCAGGCGCTCAACGCACAGGACTATCCGCGTGCGGCTTATGCGTTGGTCGCACCGTATGCCCAGGGTCAAACCAAGCCGACCGTCGAGCTGCTTCGCGCCGTGCAGTCCCTAGGCTGGCAGGATCGCAGCACGCCCTATCTCGATGCCGCGTTGCCGCCACTGCCGCAGGGTTACCTGGGGACGCAATACCGGCTGCTGAAGGACGACATGCAGTTCGCCCTGGCGCCACAGCTCGAAGGCAACTTTGGCTACAGCCACGACAGCGACGGCCTGGATACCTGGCACGTTGGCGCGGCCTATCGCTTCGCGCCTTTCTCGCGCGGCGATTGGACGCAACGCTGGGGTGTCGCCGCGAGCACCACGCGCGTCGAAGACCGCAAGCAGTCACGTCGCCTCGACGATCTGTCCTTGCTTGGACAGCTGCGCATCGGCGACAACCACAGCATCGACCTGAACCTCGGCCCGGGTCGCAGCGGCCGCTGGCACTATCTGCAAGGCATGGCGCGCTGGACCTTGCAGCCTAGCGACAGCTTCGGTCTATCGGCAGGCGCCGAACGCGCGCCGGTGCCCACCGATACCGCCGTCGCCAACCACCTGATCTACAACCTGTACAGCGTGGGCGCGAACTTCCGACCCGCAGCTCGCTGGTACGTGCTGCCCACTTACTACCGGCAGAACTTCAACGACGGCAATCACCGCGATGGCGGTTCGCTGCGCGTATTACTTAGCCCCTATGACGTGGCGGACACCCGCGCAGCCATCGGCGGCGAGTTCTCCGCACGCATCTTCCACAGCGACCGTCCCAGCCACGGGGTGTACTTCAATCCCGCCCACTATCGTACGGCCCAGTTCGGACTGGTCGGCGTGTACAGCCTGAGTCCGGAGTGGAAGCTGCGTGCGGTGGCCTCAGCAGGCCGCCAGGTGGTCAATGGCGCCGGCGCCGGCGTCTACACCGTCGGTCTCTCCCTCGAGGGCCGCCTGCCCGGCAACGGGCGTCTTGAATTGCAACTAGGACGCAGCTCTGCCGCCTCTGCCAGCAACGGCGGTTCGGGGTACTGGAACAACAGCATGAATCTGGTGGTGCGTTACCCGCTCTGAGACGGCCACCACCCCGAACCTAGCCGCGCGTAACGATCGGCCGCACGCTCAAACGGATTGCGCACACTCACGCCACCGCACAATGCGTACACCGGTAGAAACAACGGCCCCAGCACCATGTACTGATAGACATGCGCACGCTCATGGTCGGCCAGTGAAACCGGCAGCTCAACACACTGGCCAGTGCGATGCGCATAGGTCAAACACGGCGTATCCAGCTCGCCGCCCGTATACAAAATCACATTGCCCAGCGTCACCGCCCCACCCGCACCACGCCACGGCACCCGCCGAAATGCCAGAGCCAAATCGCGACGACGCCATTGCGGGCGCGCGCCGAACAACATGCATGCCAGGCCCGCAATCAAACCCAGCAAAGTATTGGGAAGGGTCCAGCAGATGCCGGCAACCTGCAGCGCGCGCATCGACACGGAAACCTGATCCGCCTTGTCGTATTGATGAGTCATACCGTGCTCGTTGCTCTGCGCATGTATTGATCCCGACGCCACGCCGAGCGCTAGCGCGCGGGCAACGCCCGCCGCTCCGCTCTTGATGTTGCTCCTGATCTTAAGGGGTCCCCTGTGCAGCGGTGAGGGCTGGACGATCAGGCCCCGAAGGGGGCGCAGGCAGGGATGCCTGCGCCTTTTCGACACGACAGGGACGTCGTGTCGAAAAGCCCGGCCAGACCTCACGGACCCGCAGGCGAAGCCGGAGGGCGCGTAACCGGGGTGGCCTCTCTTTTGGTTACTTTTCTCTGGCCAAACAGAGAAAAGTGACTCGGACCGCGGCAGCGGTTCGAAAGCCCGCGGCAGGCGAGCCAGGTTGCAATAACGCGATAGTCGAAGCGCTCAGGCACTGGATTCCGGCCTTCGCCGGAATGACGACAGTGAGAGGTTATCGCGAGCACCCACCCCTCACCCCAACCCTCTCCCCGGCGGGGAGAGGGAGTCAACGCGGCGCTCACGAGCTGCACGACAACATCGAACACCCCGCCTTCTGCTTCGCCCAATCCGGCCGCTTCCCCGCATAACGCTCACGCCCCGGCTGCTCCTCATAAGGACGCCGCATCACATCAAGCAACTCATCGATACCGGCATAGTCACCCTGCTCCGCGCGATCGATCGCCTCCTGCGCCAGATAATTGCGCAGCACGTAACAAGGATTGGCCGCGTGCATGCGCGCACGCCGCTCATCGGCAGAAAACGAGTCCTCCACCAACCGCGCGGTGTAGCGCGCCAACCAGGCCTGAAAACCCTGCTCCGTGCTCCACATCTTCGCCTCGTCATAGAACGCATGCCGGAAGGGGTCCAACGATGGCGCGTAGGCGTCCACATCGGACAGAGCACGGAAGAACAACGTCATGTCCACCTCGCCTTCGTGCAACAGCTGATGCAAGGACTGCATCAACTCGACATCACCGTCGCGGCATTCGGCCAGACCCAGTTTGGCAGCCGTGGTGAGGCGGTCGGCAGCGGCGAACGTGGCGGCGTAGCGATCCAGCCCGGCTTGCAATGACTCCACGCCAGTGAACAGCGGCGCCAGCGCGCCGGCCAGGCGGCTCAGGTTCCACCAGGCCACGTTCGGTTGCTGGCCGAAACGGTAGCGGCGACGTCCGGCGTCGGTGGTGTTGGGCGTCCAGTCGGGATCGAAATCGTCGATCCAGCCGTACGGGCCATAGTCGATGGTGAGGCCGAGGATGGACATGTTGTCGGTATTCATTACGCCGTGCACAAAGCCCACCCGCATCCAGTGCGCCACCATCGCTGCGGTGCGCTCACACACTTGACCGAACCACTCGGCGTAGAGCGCTTCACCCTCACCCTGCAGTTCGGGGAAATCGCGGCGGATGGTGAAATCGACCAGCTGGCGCAGCAGTGCCACGTCGCCACGTGAACTCGGCAACTCGAAGTTGCCGAAGCGGATGAAGGAAGGCGCCACGCGGCACACGATGGCACCCAACTCGGCCTGCGGATGGCCGTCATAGAACATGTCGCGCACTACCGTATCGCCGGTCAGCACGATGCTCAGTGCGCGCGTGGTCGGCACACCGAGGTGATGCATGGCCTCGCTGCACAGAAATTCGCGAATGGACGAACGCAACACGGCGCGGCCGTCCGCGCCGCGCGAATACGGTGTGGGCCCCGCGCCCTTGAGTTGCAGCTCCAGACGTTCGCCGGCGTCGTTGACGAGTTCGCCCAGCGAAATCGCCCGCCCGTCGCCCAGCTGCCCTGCCCATACGCCGAACTGGTGCCCACCGTAATTGGCCGCCCAGGCTTGCATGCCCGGCAACAGTGCGTTGCCTCCAAACACCTCGACGAATTCTGGCCGGGCGATATCCGCTGCGCTCAAGCCGAGCTGTTCGACCATCTCCGCCGAATAGGCGACCACCTTCGGTGCGGCGACGGGCGTGGGTTCGACCAGCGAGTACAACGCCCCGTCCACTTGTCGCGTGCCGATGCCATGCATGGGATCGCCAGGCAGCTCACGAACAAAGGCATTGTCGAAATGGAGCTTGTGCATGACGTACTGAAATCCGGTGAGGCCTGTCGGCAGACTTACTTCATATCCGGGCGAAAAGAGCCTTACGCAAGCCTTGCGACCACCTGGCGAATATGACAGCGCCGCCCTGAAAAAAAAGGCAAGACGGACCCTCATGACTGTCGTCACATTTCACACACAAAGCTGAAATTTGTTTACTATGAATTTACGGTTGCACAGGGGCAGCCGGGAGCACTGACCATGCATATGTCTCTTGCTCGTTCCGCCCTGGGGCGCGGAATGCAGCGGGTCGCAGGGATGCTTGCCGCGAAAGCGGGCCTGGACGCAAAACCCGCAAAGAATACCCACGAAGGGTTCAAACTGGTTTCCTGGAGTGCTGGAGCGCGCTCTCGCCGCGAGGATGAACTCGCGCGAAGTCGCGAGCGGCAAACCTTGTCCATCGCTGCGGAGACCTGAGCGCTTACGCGCTACGGAAGATCCGCTCCACCTCGTTCGGCAGGAGTGCCCGCCATTCACCGGCGGGTAGCGTATCCAGCGTCAGCCCGCCCACCGAGATTCGGTGCAGGGCTTCGACATGGTTGCCGACCGCGGCGAACATGCGGCGTACCTGGTGGTAACGACCTTCCGTGATGGTCAGACGCGCAAGCCTCGGCTCGACTACCTCGAGCTGCGCCGGGGCAAGCGGCTCCTTTTCCGACTCCAGCATCATGCTGCCGCTGGCGAACAGCACGGCCTCGTCGCCGCGCAGGTCGTGCGCCAGCACCGCTTCGTACACCTTGGTCACCTGAGCACGCGGTGAAATGATCCGATGCAGCAGCGCGCCGTCGTCGGTGAACAACAGCAGGCCCGAAGTATCACGGTCGAGCCGCCCCACCGTGGACAGCGACGGGTCGCGCATGCGATAGCGCGGCGGCAGCAGGTCGTAGACCACACGGCCCTGATCCTTGCGTGAGCAGGTGGCACCCAGTGGCTTGTTCATCATCAACACCAGGCCGGTCGGTGGATCGAGCGGCTCGTCGTCGACGCGGATGTGCTCGTGCGGCACCTTGTCGTCGGCATACAGCACCTCGCCATCCGGATCGGTAATGCGTCCTTCGCGGAACATCAGCGCGACGTCCTTGCGGCTGCCATAACCGAGATTGGCAATCAGCTTGACCAGTTTCATCCGCGAACACCCTGAGCTTCGATCACTTTGAATCCTTCTTGCGTCACTACCGTGCGCACATGGTTGAATCGCGACGCCAGCGTCGCTTCGTAAGGCAGATGTCGGTTGGCCACCATCCACAGCCGGCCGTGCGGCAACAGCGCATCGGCAGCGGTCTGGATGAAGGCTCGCCCCAGCGCGGGCAGGTCTTCGCGTCCCTGGTGGAACGGCGGGTTGCTGACGATGGCGTCGTAGCGTTGCGGCAGGCCGACGGTGGCGTCGTGCCAGTGCACCGACACCGCCACCTCGCGCCCGCTCTCGCGCTGTGCATCGGCCAGATTGATGCGCGCCGGCTCCAGCGCGCGTGCTTCCGCCTCATAGAGATCGATAGCCGCCACCTTGGGGCAGCGCGCCAGTACTTGCGCGGAAAGGTAGCCGTAACCGGCGCCGAGATCGGCCACGCGCCCCTGCAAATCGGTCGGCAGATGTCCGGCCAACAGCGCGGAAGCCACATCCACCCGATCCCACGCGAACAGGCCGGGGCGACTGACGTAACCGGCGGGATTGGTGCGCGGCGCATCCAGCGCGAGCCATTCGTCCAGCAGCGCGGTATCGACACGATCGCCCAGCGGCGCGCTCCAGAACACCCGGCATTTGTGCTTGGAAAGATGGGCGAGCGGGCCGGCGAGCCGCGCCAGGTCGGCCTCGCCGGATTTGGCGCCTTCGGCATTGGGAATGCAGGCCAGCACGATCCCGCCTGGCCAGGCATGGTGGACAGCGCGCGCAAACAAGGCTCGCGCCTCATCGCGCTGCCGCGGCGGCAATACCAGCACCAGGGCGAAACGGTCCTTCAGCGATGGCTCGGCCACCTGCAAACCGCTCCGCATCAAGCCATCGGCAAAGGGCTTGAAGCTCTGCTCGCACACCCAGCCCGCACGCGCCATTTCGCGCAGGCGAAAACCGTCGCGCGCATGCAGAAACAGCACGCGGCCATCCGCCGACAGCGTCAGCGCGCCGGTCGCGAAGGGAACGAACAAAGCCTCCAACGCCGTATCGGCGGAGGACAACGCGGCAGCACTCACTTGCCGACCTTCTCGCAGGGGAAGGTAGCCATTTTACGCGGCCCGCCCGCCGCATGTTCGAAAGAGTTGCGCTACTGTCACCGCATGTGTCGACACCCGCCCCGCTCCCATTGGGCTCTACTCGCACTGGCCTGTGCGCTCTCCGGCTGCGAACCGGGACGCGCACCGCCGTCGGCCGAGGCGCCAACCGCACCGCCGCGCGCCACCTTCGACGGCCACTACGCCCACGGCACGCAACGACTCGACATCACCCGCAACGACGGCGGCTACTGGCTGAACTTCGTAGGTACCGGTGCGAATGCGTGCGCGTTCCAGGGAACAGGCATGCTCATCGGCGATCAGTTGCAGGTGTCGCTGCAGGCATGGAAAGCGGGGGCCTTGCTTACCGTGCGTCACGCGCCCAGCGACAGCGTCGATGTGCTGAGCGAGCAGGAGGACGACCGCTTCAGCCTGACCTACTTCTGCCATGGCGGCGAAGCGCTTTCAGGCAATTACCGGCGCCTGCCCTCGCCTGCGCCCAGCCATTGACGGCATCAAGCCTTCGCCACTGCGCCCGCCAGCAGCGTCTCGCCGCGAGCGATGCCCATCAGCGTGCGCAACAGCAGTACAACGATCACCGACGTCGCGAATGCCAGCATGCCCAGGGCCAGCACCTGGCTCAGCGATGACGGCATAGCGACGGAAAATTTCAACGCGGCGACGGCACTGGCAGCGACGGGGAAGCTCACTGCCCACCACGACAACTGAAACGCCTCCCCCCGCGCCGTGCCTTGCAGGCGCCCGAGCAACACGGCCAGCACAAACAAATTCAGATAGAACAACCCACGCGCGAAGACATCCACCTGCCCCATCACGGCGACGTAGGCCGAGAAACCCACCGCAAACGGCGCCACCAGGATCAGCAACGTCGGCTGCAAAGCCGGCGGCAACGGCTCATGAAACATCAGCCGCGAAAAAATCATGGCGAACAACGGCACGGCAAAGAACAGGCCCACCGCCAGCGCAAACAGCATGGGCTCCTGCAACGAAGGCAAGCCCAACGTGGGATAGGCGAGCGGAATATCCAGCAGCCCCACCACCGGAATGATCCAGGTCGGCGTCGCATGCGCCGCCTCCTGTCGCGCGCCGATCCAGCGCTGAATGCTGAACCACGCAAACGCCGTCATGCCAACGGCACCCACCATCCACATCACGCGCGCCGCCATCCCCATTGGGGCGGGAAGCAACATTGGCAGCAACAACAGACTGATCCAGAACGTGCCAAGAAAACTGCCCGTGATCGGATGCCGAAGCTCGGCCATCCAGACAGAAGGATCGCGCACGGCACGGCGGATCTGGATCGTCACCAAAGCGACAAACGCCAGCCAGGCGAGCGCAGCAAACACGTCGCCGATCCAACCCGGCGCTCCAAAGTTTCGCGTCGCCAGACGCCAGGCCAGGGCCAGTCCGCTGAGGCCCATCACCGCGCCAAACAGGCTGACCGGCCACTCTGCAACACGCGCGCCCGAAGCGCGCGGGACAACCGGCGAGTTACGCATAGGGAAATAACCAGAAGAGTAAGGGCCTGCATCCCTGCTGTAGGAGCGCACAGGATGCGCTCCTACAAGCGGGCCAAGCGGAGATGACTATGCAGCGCTGTGGGCGCTGACCGCGTCCATCACGCGTGCCGAGTAAACCAAGGCCGCACCCGCGTTCAACGCAATCGCCACGCCTAGTGCCTCGGCGATCTCCTCACGGCTGGCACCGTTCTTCAGCGCCTGTGCCGAGTGCACGGTGATACAACCGTCGCAGCGCGTGGTTACGGCCACGGCTAGCGCAATCAGTTCGTGCGTCTTGGGATCGAGATGGCCGGTTTTCTTGGCGGCGTTGGACAGGGTCTGGTAACCCGCGACGGTATCCGGACTCAGCTTGCCGACTTCACCGATGCGACCCAGCAATTCTTTGTGATAAGCAACCCAATCGAGCATGACGCCTCTCCTTATGAGGCGGCGGACACCGTGCCCGCCGTGCTGCGCAGTGTTGCGCCGCTCGCCATCACGATGAATACTCCATGCGCTCTATTTCTAGCGCGATCGTCTCATGGATGCTTTGAGTCGCCTGATCCAGCTCGCTCACCTGCAAGGCAGTCTCGATCTGCGCTGCCAGTTCGCCGGTGATTTTGCGGTGGACCACGCACCTTCGCCGCAGGGCGAAGCACTGTTTCATCTGGTGTTGGACGGTCATTGCACGGTCGAACCGGCCGGCGGGTCGCCATTGCCGTTGTCGGCCGGCGATCTGGTGCTGTTTCCGCACGGGGCCGCCCACCTGATCCGCGCCACCGCCAGCACGACACCTGCCGCGCCGATCCGGCAGGAGCACGACGGCATGCTGCCGCTGCGGCGCAACACCGAGGACAAAGTCGAGCTGGATCTGCTGTGCGGCCGCTTTCATTACGCCCCCGCTTCCGCCACCTTGCTGATGGCAGCCCTTCCCGAAACCGTGCAGGTTTCCTTGAACCAGCCCGGCGCCGCGACACCGCTGCGGGCACTCGTCGAGCTGATGCGCACGGAAGCCGGACACCGCCAGCCCGGAGCCCTGGCCATCGTCACCGCACTTACCCATGCGTTGTTCGCCATGGTCTTGCGCGCTTACAGCACACGCCGCCAACAAGAGGCCGGCGTGCTGACCCTGCTAGCGGACGCACGACTCGGCGCCGCCGTGCAAGCCATGCTGGCCGAGCCCGCACGTGCGTGGACGCTGGAGGAGCTCGGCCGCATCGCCGCCATGTCTCGCGCGAGCTTCGCGCGCCACTTCAGCGAACGCGCCGGCATGACGCCCTGGGAATGCCTGACCCGTTTGCGCATGCACATCGCCAGCGACCTGCTGATGCAATCTCGCCGACGCACCGGTGATATCGGGCAGGACGTGGGCTACCAGTCCGAAGCGGCGTTCGGCAAGGCGTTCCGCCAGTACAGCGGGATCACGCCAGCGCGCTTCCGGCGCCTGCACGCCCAGGCCAATCCTGGCCAGAGCACATCCGTACCCACGCTGGATGCAGCCGTCTTCCCTGCAGGCCAACCTTGAAACGGGAATGCACGCCTGGCGATCTGGATCACGCAGGCGAGTAACCGCAGCGCTCGGCGTTCGCTAACGGAGTCATCACAACACACCTCGCCGACGGGTCTCCATCCCCAAGTCAGTCACAGGGGGCGGTCACCGCGTGATGGTCAGCCCCATGCCCTGCTGTTGTTGTTCCTGCAAACGCAACTGCTGGTTTTGCTGTTGCTGGTGTTCGAGTTGCTGATTAACGGTTTGCAGCTGCTGATGCGATTGCTCCACGGGGATGTTAACGGCCTGTTGCGCATCCACCGCACCCCATCCCGTGCGCGGGTCATCGAGATCGCCCCGGAACGCCTGGAGAACGTGGATCGTCGGCACGATCTTTCCGGTCTCGGGGTTTTCGCCGAACTCCAGATGGGTGACGTCCGTCAGGCCCGACCGCTTGGCCTCGATCAAGACGCTCGCCGTCAATCGGTCCAACTGCTCTCGACTGAGAGGCAGGCCGGCTTCGTCATGGAGGGTAACGAGCTGATCGCGGATCGTGTCGTGCATGGCGTGATCGGGATGCGCCGCGTGTCTCGGATCGAGCAGCCGCCCGTCGCGATCGACCTCAGCCGTGGATTCCATGGACCTCTGCACAGGGATCGCCGGCGCATGGGTCGATGGCATCGGAGGTGTCGGTCGAGCATAGGTATCGTCCTCCCCAACCGGGTGCAGTGGCTCCGTCGAATGATGGAGCGGCTCCGTCCGCGTGACGGGCTCCGCCGTCCGTGCCGATGAAGCCTGTGTCGGTACTGACGCATCCATCGCTGGCGACCCGTGATGGCTGGGCGCACTCTGTTGGGGCGCGACCGGGGCGGGCATCGCCGGTGCAACGGCCGGTTGTTCTTTAGGCGGTTCCATCGGGCGCATTGCTGGATGATCGTGTCGCATCGATTCCACCGGCGTCGTTCGCTCCATCGTGTGATCGGGAACAACGCGCGCCTGCGCATGATGGCGCGACAACGACGGTGTCTCCTGCCATGCCGGGCGCTTGCCAAGTTCCTGTTCGGTGCGCTTGTTGATCATGGACACGTCGCGCAACAGCGTCTGCTCGTGCGCAGGGTCCGGGTGAGTCTCGCGGAGGACGGGTGTAAGCGAACGAGGACTGAGGGTCTCCGGCTGGTCGAACGAGGCCGGCACCGGGATATTGCCCACCTCCAGATAACGCTGCCGATCAAATGCGCGATGCGTATCGGCGCCTCGCTGTGGTGCGGCGTCATGGCGAACGGACCCTACCGCCTCTCGCACCTGTTCCGCCGTCCGAACCTGTGAGGCATGCGATGCCAGGTGTTGTTGCACATGCGCCTCGGCGGCCCTGGTCGCTTGTGTCTGTGCCTGTGCGTCGGCCGCATGCCTGGCCGCATCGGCGGGTGACGGGCTTTCGTGCCCGCGTGCTGGTGATCCGTTTCCATTCGGCGAGTCCCGATGGCTCGCCATGTGCGGTGTAGTCGGTGAAGGCTGCCCACGTCCTGGCGTCGGATCCGTGGTCAAAGGCTCCGCTCGTTGCTGGTCGCTCAGGATCTTCGCGGCCTGTCGCTGAGCCGGGGCATCGCCACCGTGCATCGCTGCCTGGGCGCGCGCGTGCTCACCTACACCGGGCGAGGTCATGGTGCGCGACAGGCCTGCTGCCGGTGCATGGGGTGCTGCGGCGGTTTCTCCCGATGCGGCTGCGGCGTTCGCGTGGCTATTGGCAAGTTGCGTGGCGTTGAGTTCGTCGCGCACGTTGCCTTCGGCGGTGTTGGTGCCCCACACCGTGCCAGGCGTGGTCCATGACCCATCCGCGCTGCGGGTGTAAGTATGGCCGTCCGAAGCTTGCAGGGCGTATTCGGATGTCTCGAGCGCGTGGCTGACGTGCTGGGGTATGGGGCCGTGCTTCGACCAGCCGTATTGCTGATACGCCGCCTGGTAGTGCTGCGCGATACGCTGCGACGACTGCGCCAGGTTGTCGGCGATGGTGTGTTGCGCCGCCTGATCGAGTTGCGCGGCCCGCGTCGGGCTGGCGGTTTCGATCCGTTGTTGCGCCGCATGGCGCTCGATGACCTGCTCGGTCACCTGGCGGGTCCAAGCGTGTGTCTGCGCATCGCGCTGCCAAGGCGTCGCGCCAAAGTCGCTATGCGTATCGCCCGGCCCGGCCGGCTGCGTATAGGGGTCGGCCGGGGTGAACGGCCGCGCCAGTTGCAGTTCCACGGAGGTGTTGCTGGCCTGGTAGTTGAGCCGGTCGGTCAGTGCCGGATCGGCGGGGATCGTGTGCTGTCGGTACACCGGAAACCCATCATTCAGACGCATGGCGTCGGTATCGAGCGTGCGCTCCATACGCGTCCAGCCCTGCTGATCTGCATAGGTCCAGGTGTTGCCGGCGGCGTCTTGCTGGGTGTGGATGCGCTGCTGGTCGACCGCATCGGCCAGCTTGTCGCCGCCGATGGCGCCGACGATGGCTCCCGCGGCGCCCAGGGGCAGCGCGCCCAGCCCCAACTCCGCGCCGGCCAGGGTGGCCGCCGCCCCCACGATTTCGGCGCCGGCCAGCATGCCGACGGTGCGGCCGGTGAAATGCACAATGGCCGACTGGCTGCCCGTGATATTGCCCTGGTGCTGCAGATCCACAGCGTGGCTTACGGTGGTGGTGGCGTCGTGGACCACGGCGGCGGCGCCAACAAGACCCAAGCCCTTGATGGCCAGTTCGGGTCCTGATGAACCCGCTGTCGTGACGCCCGGTGCAGCAGGCACGCGGCCACGGGTCAGGCCCCCGCCTTCCACCGATGGAGGTCCAGTAGTCAGGTGCTGTTCCATCACGGGCGGACGCATTTCGCTGGCTTTCGCCGATTCGAGCGCGACCTGCGCCTCGGCCGCATGGGCGGCGGACCAGGCTTTGCTGGCCGCGGCCATGCCATCGAGATTGAGCTGACTGAACTCGGACAATGGTAGGCCGAACATCGTTTTCTGCACGGCGTGGTAGCCGCCGATGACATCGACCTTCGCGCGAAGGTCCGCTACGCTGACGGGGCGACCGCTTTGTTGGGTAGCTGATGCTGCAAGGTGGTGTTCGAGCTCGCGGAACTCGGTGGCCGATTGACTGGAGAATGCGAGCGTGTCTCCCGTGAAGGCGCGCATGGGGTAGCCATTCATCACTGCGCCGGGGCTACTCAGCGCGGTAGGCAGCTCGAAGGTGGAGAATCCACGATTGAGTGGCGCGTTTTCAACAAACGCCACGATCGGCCGCCCATTTTTGATGGCGTTGGACATGAAGGGCTCGCTTCCGGCATTCCACATCATGTCCTGCAAGGCGCCTTTGACATTGTTGCCGAGCGGTGCAATGCCTTCTGATTCTAGAAAGCTCTTGAACTTTCCTTCGACAATGTCAAAAGTCGCATCGGATGATGTTCGAGCGACAAACTTCCCCCAAGCCGTATTTCCTATGATGCCGGCTCTTCCGCCGACCTCTTTCACATAGTCATCAGCATTGTAGAAGTTGGCCTTTCCAGATCTATCTTTGCCTGAAAAGCCCACGTAGTCGACCCCGGCTGGCAACGCAGGCGGATGTGTCGTCATGCTTTTTGACACGTAGGCTTCAAAGCTTGATGAAGCGTCTACTCCTGAGTCAGATGACCTCAAGTAGGCAGCTACCCTTTCGACTTGGGCCGGCGACAACTTGGTGCCATCAGCAACATTGGTAGCACCACCCATGGTGGTTCGCACGTAGTCATCGAAGACAAACTGAGTCATGACACGGTGCTCGCCGATGGATGCGCAGGCACCGTTACTTCGGCGAGCACGATATCCCCATTGGGTAGACGAAGTAGTCCATCGGGAATAGCGATCCCGTGATCATGAAGGACTGCTTCCTGGCTCAAAGCCAAGTAGCGCACCTCGTTGTCATTGTCTCTTCTACTTTGGAAAACCCTGACCAATCCCTCGGATAGGCCAACTAGAAAGCTGAACTTATCGCCCAAAATGTTGAGTCGATCTTTCGTCTTAAAGATTGATTCGATCACCCAGTTTTGACCAAGATTCAGGGTGAAAACATCCACATTTCGGCCTTCATTTTTAATAGAGTTAAAAGTTCCAAAGCACCCCAGTGAATACTGACTTTCGCCACGAAAAATCCAATACTGATATTCCACCTCACCCTGATTTTCTGTTGGCTCCATTCTTGGCTGAAATACTTCCAAGCCATGTTGATGATCAATCGCTGAACCGTTGGCTGCTTCGAAATGTAGAGGCATGACAATACTCACTAGAAAGTGTGTGATGGCGCGATAGCAAATACGTTATGAAGCCTTCGATCCATGCAAGGTGTCATCGATTTGCAAAGCTCACGATAAAGCCATTCGTGCGGGTTGTCCGCATGCACCAGGATCGGCACTCGGAATCGCGACAATGCCCCGCGCGCTTGGTCGAACTTGGCCAGCTGCTCCGGCGTGGCGACATCGTGCCCTACACCGTCGCTGGGCAGGCCGTCTACGTTCATTTGGTCCCTAGGCACGCTCATGATCAGCACTCCTTGCTCAGTAGGTATGGGTCCAGGCCAGCATCAGGTCGTTGCGTCCTTTGCTATGTGGGTTACCAGGAATTTGCTCTTCCTTGGTAGCCACCAAAGCCCGCATGTAAACGCTGACGGTGCGATCGTTGACTTCGACCAAGATGTGCGGCGTTACAGGATGACCTGCACAGCTAGCAAGCCAACCTTCGGGAATCTCGTCCTTGGAAAGGTTGTGCAACACCAGACGCTCTTTGAACAGCGCATCCAGGTCGATGACGGCTTCGTGCGCGGTGCCATCCAGCGAGGTCCAGTGGATGTCGACCGGGCCGGGGAAAGTGCGCCCGCCGTAATCATCAGGTAGGACACCAAAGTGCCCGCTCCAATCATCTCGCCAGTTCGGTACAGATGGTGGTCCCGCAGGCTTGTCTCCCGTCAGGCGAGTAAAGCAGTTGTTGCTATAGATAATCCAGCAACGCTGCGTATTGAAATGACGCGCGCCAAAGTTGTGGTGATAAAACCGCAACGGCCAAGGGTCTTTGCCTTCCAGCGGACCAGCCCAACCCGGGGGAAGTTTGAAGCTAACCGTCATGTGCGAATCTCCTTTCCATGCTTGCATTCAAAATGCAGCCCTCAACAGGCAGCTCTACTCCACGCTCTTGAAGATGTCGGCGGCATCCATCTTCGACATAGGTATCGCGCACTCCATCACTATGGTGGCAGCAAACCCCGGATCGATCGCATCCTTGGCGGCAACGATAGCGTTCTGAGCAGCGATACTGATGGCGACATGCCATTCGGTGGGTTCGAAGCACCACCTCTCCAGCACTGGAAGAATATGGGGCCAGAACACACGAAGGTAATTGACCGGCAGGTCTGCCGCCGCCCCTTCGCCCGGATAGCGCGGGACACCAAACTCGCTGCTCCCCGCGGTAGCACTCACATGGCTAAACATCTCCTGCATGTCCGGTAGCTGCGCGCCGAGCTGCATAGCCTGGCCGAAACAAAGCCCCCATACCGAGTAGTCGGTTTCAACTAATGGCCTGTTCAAAACATCGCCGAAGTAGAGCGTCTGGCCCGAGGTAGTAGTGGCGACAACAAAAGGGAGCGGCTCCGTTGGTCTAGATTCGTATATCTTGCGGATGCCCATCTGACACGCATAACCCGCCAATGCGCCAAGCACGGTGAGGAGCGTTTCAATATGCACACCCTGCTCGTTCTTCAACGCTTTCAGGAGGAACCGAAAGATGGCATCGCCAGCCACCCTGGCACCTATCAAAGGATCTTCAGCGCGCTTACTGGCGATGGTTTGCAACAAAATCGCATCACCGGGGTGCATCTGATCGCCAGAAGATGATGCCTCGCCTGAAGGCTTTGTTTCTGCCTGCATTTCCGCAGACTCCTTTGACTCGCCAACCTTCTTCCCTTTCCAACCAAACAGCTTTCCTAGCATGACCTTCTCCCCTAGTCGGGTTCACACATGATCAGGCGGTAACTTGCAGAGCAAGCCATACACCTTCCTAACAGTCATCAAGAACAGCGCCTGCTTCTTGACACCGCACATCACAAACAATCACGCCACGCGCATCACCTCTCCGTCCGAGGATAAAGCTCTCAGGAGGTCTATTCGTCACGAGGCCCCCTCATGACATCCGATATCATCCCCGTATATCGAGTGCTGGCACCTCCACCCTCGGTAGCAACCGCCGAGTAAATAACTTGTCCTGGTAATACCGGATCTTGTCGCACATCACCGGATGTGGAATACCTTCGTAGAAGAAGACCTCCTTCTCACCACTCATCGCCTTGAGTTCTTGCGGCAGCATGAGGGCGCGCCGCTCCTCTGATTCGCTCCGACTCACATCGCGACCACGCGTAATGTTCTGCTTGCGCACGGTGGTATAGCCAAGCATCTCCGAATACTCATTCGCATCACGCTGCTCGCGCGGGGTGTAGACGATTTGTAGCGCATGATTGGTCACGAAGGTGCGCGCAACGTCCCTGCCGTACACGGCCTCTAGCTGCGAAGTGCTTTGAATGATCGGCAGCATGCGCAGGTTGTAGCCAGCGATGAAGGACACCGCACTAGCGATCACGTCCACCTTGCCGATGGCGGTGAACTCGTCCATCAGCAGCAGGCACTGGTGCTTGAGCTCGGTGTTCTGCGAGGGCAGCTCCTTGGTATTGAGCTTGACCAGCTGACTGAAGAACATGTTGATGATGATGCGGCTCTCGGCCAGTTTGTTGGGCTGGATACCGATATAGATCGTCATCGGCTTCTTGCGCACATCGGTCAACAGAAAGTCGTTGCCACTGGTGGCGGCGTCGAGCACTGGATTGATGAACATGTTCAGTGGCTCGCGGAAGCTTCCCATGATGGATGAGAAGGTGTCGTCCGCCTGTGATAGCAGGTTGCTGAACGCATTCTTGGCGTCGCCGCTCAGAAAGGGTTGTTGCGACAACCCACGCAGACAGGCCTTCAGTTCAGTGCCGTCGCCGGAAGACAGGCGGAATACCTGGCCGAGTGTCGGCTCCTGGATGTTCCTGGATGGACGATCTTTGACACGTTGTGCGTCACGCTTCTCGAACAGGTACATCGTGAACGCGACGAACGCGTTGCGTGCCTGACTGACCCAGAATTTCTGGTCCGACGAGCCGTCGGGGTACAAAGTCTCTGCCAATGCCATCAGGTCGGAAATGCGGTACACGCCATCGGACACGTAATGCAGCGGGTTCCAGCGTGCCGAGCGCATGTCTTCCGCGAAGGGATTGAAGAGGAAAACGTCCTGGCCCTGCGATTGACGCCAACCGCTGGTCAGATCGAAGTTCTCCTGCTTGATATCGAGCACCACTATCGAACCGGGATAGCTCAGCAGGTTCGGGATGACGATACCTACGCCTTTGCCGCTGCGCGTCGGTGCGGCGAGGATCGCGAATTGCTGCCCGGACATATAGACGAACTTGCCGCGCATCTTGCCGACGATGAGGCTGGTGGGCGATGGCGTGAACATGCCTTGTTTGGCCAGATCGCTTGCCGTGGCGAAGTGCGCTTCGCCGTGCAGCGACCGTTTCTTCGACTTGACTAGCAGAACCAGCAAACCCAGCCAGGAAAGCGCCGGAACACCGAAGCCGATGATTCCGGCGATCTTGATGCGCAGTGCGTAAGGTGCGAACTGCGGCTGGTCAAGCGCGCGAATGTATTGCCCGTAGGTATTCCACTGCACGGGCTGGTCATGCAGACCCAGCAGCATGAATGTGAGAAGGCCGGAGCCATAGAGGCCGACAACCACAGCCGCCAGTAACGCCACGCCAGCAAACACCGCCTTCCTTGAGCGCATGCGCACAACTCCTAGCTCATTCTTTCCCTCATGGTCACGTCAATGTGGATGGACATCAACCTCGTGATGCGATGAGAAACATCTGATCCGCTATGCGTGCACTACATGCGCTGCAGCACGAAGATCGCAAACCAAAATTCCACAAGATTCTTCTTGCTGCCCATGGCCTTGATGATGCAAGGCGCGCGGCACGGGACAGATGCTGCGAATCAACTTGGCACTAACAAGCAGCCAAAACATGTTGCGGTTTGCGCACTAGCCCTGCAGCGTTAGCTCGGTTTCGAAGCGGCGCAAGACACCGCTGAGCGGATCGATAAACGACAACGACTGCGCCAGCAGCTGCAGTGGTTTCGTGTAGTCGTCGTCAGCCTGCTCGGCCAGTACGGGATAGAACCCGTCGTTATGAATGGGTGCGCCGAGCGCCGCCATGTGCACGCGCAACTGGTGCTTGCGTCCGGTGATGGGTTGCAACGCATAGCACCAGAGCTCACCTGTGCGGTCGATCGCATCGATCCAACTTTCGCTGTTGGGCTCGCCGGGTACTTCGTGCATGCGGAAGAAGGGATCGCCGGCCACGATGCGGGAGCGCCGCGTGAGCGGAAACGCCAGCGCAGGTAGCGCAGGCGCCCATGCCTGGTAACGTTTTTCGATACGCCGCTCGCGAAACAACGCCTGGTACGCCGAACGGCTGGCGGGGTTCGCCGAAAACATCACCAGACCCGCGGTGGCGCGATCGATTCGGTGCAACGGCACCAACTGGGGATTGCCGAGCGTGTGGATCAGGCGGGTCAGCAGCGTTTCCCGCACGAAACCACCGGCCGGCACCACGGGCAGGAAATGCGGCTTGTCGACGACCACCAGGTGTTCGTCGGCATGCACCAGACGTTCGCGAAACGGAATCGGCGCTTCATCCGCCACTTCTCGGTAGTACTGCACGCGCAGCCCAACCCGGTAAGGCGTCTGCGGGTCGACCGGCGCGCCTGCTGCATCGAGCACCCGCCCACGCGCCATGCGATCCAGCCATTGCTCGCGCGGGATCGCCGCGAAATGCGCGCACAGGCAATCGAGCACGGTGGCCCACGGTCCCGGTGGCAGGTGCAGGGTGCTGGCGGCGATGCTTTCCATGAAGGCGTGCGGGAGGGAGCGGATACCGATTCTAGCGGCCACCGTCCCCGCCTTCGCTTGTCGACATCGCGACAACATCGATCGGCGCAATCTGGTGGCGCAGCATCCAGGAGACGGCACCCATGTCGCGATGCATGTGGACCCTGTGGAGCGCCCTGCTTTGCCTGGCGCTGGGCACGGTCGGGCTTGCCGAACCGGTGCCTGTGGCCGGCCAGGGTTTCGTTGCCCGCATCGAACTGGATGGCGCCATCGGCCCCGCCGCCGCGGAATACGTCGACGACGCCATGCAGCGCGCCACCCGCGAAGGCGCCACTGCCATCGTGCTGCGGCTGGATACACCGGGCGGGCTGGCCGATTCGATGCGGCAGATCGTCAGCAGCATCCTTGCCTCGCACATACCGGTGCTCGGCTACGTCGCCCCGGACGGTGCGCGCGCGGCCTCCGCTGGCACCTACATCCTCTATGCCTGCCACATCGCCGCCATGGCGCCCGCTACGCATCTGGGCGCCGCCACGCCGGTCAGCCTCGGCGGCGGCAACACGCCCATGCCTCCACCCGTGCCTTCCCCCCTGGGCGGGCCGGCGCCAGCGAAAAGCGCGGAAAAACCCAGCGCCAGCGAGAGCGTCGCCCGCGACGCGGAAGCGAACAAAGTGCTCAACGACGCTATCGCCTACATCCGTTCGCTGGCCCAACTGCGTGGCCGCGATGCCGCCTGGGCGGAACAGGCCGTGCGCGGCGCCGCCACGCTCACCGCGAGCGAAGCCGTCGAGCGGCATGTGGTGGATTTCATGGCCACCGATACCTCGGCGCTGCTGACGCAGGCGAACGGACGCACCGTGCGTGTCGCCAACCAGGCACTCACCCTGAAACTCGCCGGACTTGCCGTGCGCGACTACGCGCCGAACTGGCGCACGCGTTTTCTCGGCATCATCACCAACCCCACCATCGCCTACATGCTGCTGCTGGCCGGCATCTACGGACTGATTCTGGAAGCCTTCCATCCCGGCGCGCTGCTGCCCGGTATCGCTGGCGGCATCTGCCTGCTGATCGGTCTTTATGCGTTGCAGCTGCTGCCGGTGAACTACGCCGGCCTGGCCTTGATGGCGCTCGGTGTCGCCTTGCTGTTGACCGAAGCGCTTACACCCGCCGCTGGCGCTGTCGGCGTGGGCGGCGTAATCGCTTTCGTGATCGGTTCGATCATGCTGTTCAACACCGGCGTGCCCGGCTACGCGGTGAACCTGGGCGTGATCGGCGGCATTGCGTTCTGTGCTGTGGCGCTGCTGGCGCTGATTCTGCGCCTGGTCATGCGCGCCAGGAGTACCCGCCCGTTCAGTGGCGAGCAACACATGCTTCAAACCACCGGCGAGCTGCTTCAGGCCGTGCAGCCTGGCAGCGAGAGCTGGGCACTGGTGGGTGGTGAACGCTGGCGTGTGCATTGTGAAACGGCGCTACCCGCCGGCGCGCGCGTGCGCGTGTTGCGTCGCGAGGGTTTGCAACTGTGGGTCGCCCCTCTTTAGCCCTCTTCAGGTGAACATCATGGAGATTCCCATGTTCGGATTCCTCGGTGTCGTGGTGGTGCTGGCCTTCGTCCTGTTGTTCATGTCGATCAACGTGCTGCCGGAATACCAGCGCGGCGTGGTACTCACCCTGGGCCGCTATACCGGCACCAAAGGGCCCGGCCTGATCATCCTGGTGCCGGTGATACAACGCATGATGCGCGTGGACCTGCGCGTGACCGTGATGGACGTGCCGCCGCAGGATGTGATCTCGCGCGACAACGTTTCGGTGCGCGTCAACGCCGTGGTGTATTTCCGCGTGGTGGAGCCGGACAAGGCGACGCTGAAAGTGGCCGACTTCCTGCAAGCCACCAGCATGCTCGCGCAGACGCGTCTGCGTTCTGTTCTGGGCCAGCACGAACTGGACGAAATCCTGTCCCAGCGCGATACGATCAACCGCATCCTGCAGACCATCCTGGACGAAGCCACCGACGCCTGGGGCATCAAGGTCAGCAATGTGGAACTGAAAGACGTGGACCTCAACGAAACCATGATCCGCGCCATCGCCCGCCAGGCCGAAGCCGAGCGCGTGCGCCGCGCCAAAGTCATCCACGCCGAAGGCGAACTGCAGGCCGCCGAGAAATTGCGCGATGCCGCCGCCACCCTGTCGCAACAGTCACAGGCGCTACAACTGCGTTACCTGCAAACCCTCGCCGACATGTCCAGCAGCGGCAACACCCACACCATTGTCTTCCCGCTGCCACTGGACATGATCAAGCCGCTGCTCGATAGCCTGCCCCGCAGCTGAGCGCGCAGGCAGGCACCCCTCTGCTGACAGCACGCTGGCAGCAGCGTGCGATTACGCTGCGCCCGTCTTCCTTGAATATCCGTACGGAGTAACCGCATGACACCAGCCGCCCCCATCACCTTGTATGGCTCCGGCACCGGTTTCGATCTGCCCGACAAGAGCCCGTTCGTGCTCAAGACCGAGATGCAGCTGAAGATGGCAGGCCTGGCCTATCGCAAACATCCGGGCAATCGCGATAGCGCACCGAAAGGCAAGCTGCCTTACCTCGAAGACGAGGGCGAACGGATCGCCGACTCCACCTTCATCCGCGCGCATATCGAGCGCAAATACGAGCTTGACCTGGACGAAGGCCTTACCCCGCGCCAACGCGCCGAGTCATGGGCCATCGAACGCCTGCTGGAAGATCACCTCTATTGGGCCTTGCTGTATTACCGCTGGGTCGACCCGGACAATTTCGCCAAAGGGCCAGCGCATTTCGTCGACAACGCGCCCGAGGACAAGCGAGCGCAGCTGCGCATCGAGATACAGGCGCGCGTAACCGACAACCTGCGCATCCATGGCCTGGGCCGCCACACCCCCGAGGAAGTGCTTGAACTTGGCAAGCGCTCGCTATCGACCCTCGCTGCCCTGCTCGGCGACCAGCCCTTTTTCATCGGCGCCCGCCCTACCGCCATCGACGCCACCGCCTTCGCCATGCTGGCCGGCGTGCTTACCCCCTTTTTCACCTCGCCTCTACGCGATGCGGCCGAGCACTACCCCAATCTGGTCGCGTACACCGATCGCATGATGCAGCGCTATTTCCCCGACCAGCCCTGGACCACCCAGGCGTCGCAAAACGCGCGCGCCGCCGCCCCCTTCTGATGGCGGCGGCAGACAAGGCCCCTAGCAGAAGCTCCGCCCAGGCGCCGCACCAGAAAATGTGATATTCATCACACTTTGATGACCCCTGAGGCGCCGCCCACACCGCGTCGACGGGGTCATCGCTATAAGTCGATCGCCCAGTCCGCGTTTCCGGGCGATGTGCGATGTGACCTGATCTTGCACCACCCGCATCACGGCAGCCCCTTCAGGGAGACGGTGGGAGCTGCCATAGCTTCCTGGCTCGACCGCCACCGATCCGCTCCGACTAGCCGTACCTGATGATCCGTTCGTATTCGAAGTACGTGTTGCTTCCTGTTGTGAAACGACTTGTTGTGAAACGACTTGTTGCGAAACGACCTGCGGTTAAACGATTCGGGCTAAAACGACTTGGGGACACCCATGAACTGGATGAGCAACCTGAAGGTCGCGCACCGCCTCATGCTTGCGTTCGGTGCCATGCTGCTGATTACGTGCCTGATTACCGCGAGCGCCCTGTGGCGCATGTCCTCTATGTACGGGCAATTCGAGGATCTCAGCCGAACGAAACTGGCGAACCTGATGGCAGCAGACGACTTGATCGTGGAGTTACTGCAGGCTGCGCGCCACACCCGCAACGTACTGATCTTGGACGATCCTGACCTAGTCAAACAGGAAATTGATGCCGTTTATCAAGGCAAGCCTAAGCGGACCCAATACATAGACCTGCTGAAAGCCAACATTGTCACCCCACAGGGAAAGGCCGCGCTGGCAAGCGCGATCGAAGCGCTTGATGTCTATGTGCCGCTGGAAGACGAATACCTCCAGTTGATTCAGGCGGGTAAGTTCACAGAGGCGAAGACCATGCTGCTGACCAGAACCCGCCCTGCCCAGCTGGCTGCCATTGCCCAGCCGTTCAAGCTGATTGACGTGGAAAGAGACGTTGTCCGAAACGAACGCACGGCGGTGGAGAATGCTTTTCAAGACACTCGCCTGACCCTTATTGCTCTCATGCTGGTGACGCTCGTCGTGGGCGTGGCGCTGGTGTTCCTGATCACCCAATCCATCAACCGGCCCCTGGCCAGAGTGCTCGCAGCGGTCGACAAAATGCGTACGGGTGACTTCTCCGATCGCCTGTCGTTGACCCGACAGGATGAATTCGGCGAACTGGCGAACGGCTTCAACCGCATGCGCGACGAGCTGACGCACCTGGTCGGCCAAGTGCAGACATCAGGGATCCAGGTCAACACGTCCGCCACCGAGATTGCCTCGACCGCGCGGGAGCAACAAGCCACCGCCAGCGAAATCGCCGCCACCACGGTCGAGATCGGCGCCACGTCCAAGGAGATCTCCGCGACGTCGCGAGAACTGGTCAAGACGCTGGGCGAAGTCGCGGCGGTGGCCGAGCACTCGGCCACACTGGCGGGCGAGGGTCACGCCGGCCTGCTCCACATGGAAGAGACCATGCGCAACGTCATGGACGCGGCCGGCTCCATCAACGCCAAGCTCTCCGTGCTCAGCGAAAAGGCGAGCAACATCAACCAGGTCGTCACCACCATCACCAAAGTGGCCGACCAGACCAACCTGCTCTCGCTCAACGCTGCGATCGAAGCGGAAAAGGCAGGCGAGTACGGGCGGGGGTTCTCGGTGGTCGCCACCGAAATCCGGCGACTCGCCGACCAAACAGCGGTAGCGACCTATGACATCGAACAGATGGTCAAGGAAATCCAGTCCGCCGTGTCGGCAGGCGTGATGGGCATGGACAAGTTCTCGGAGGAAGTACGCCGAGGCGTCAATGAAATACAACAAGTCAGTGGCCAGCTGACGCAGATCATCCAGCAGGTGCAGGCACTGGCGCCAAGAGTGGAATCAGTCAACGAGGGTATGCAGGCGCAATCCAACGGTGCCGAACAGATCACGCAGGCGCTGGTGCAGCTGAGCGAGGCCGCGCAGCAAACCGTGGAGTCCCTGCGCCAATCGAACTCGGCGATCGAAGGTTTGAACCAGGCTTCCGGTGTGCTGCGTGGCGGCGTCTCCCGCTTCAAGCTGGCCGTGGAGTAGATCACCAGGGGCACGACGTTCGAAAAGCGGTTCATCGGCGCCGATCCCATAGGCGCCGACCCAAAGGGCGCCGCTTCAATAGGCGCCGCTCCAAAGGGCCATGATCAAGAGAGACCGGCATGCTCTTCCTCTTGTTTCGACTAGGCAAAGACCGTTACGCCCTGGACACGGCCCAGATCGCCGAAATCGTGCCCTTGGTAAGCATCAAGCACATCCCTCATGCCCCTCCGGGGCTCGCCGGGCTCATCAACTACCGGGGCACGCCCATACCGGCGATCGACCTGAGTCAACTGACACTGGGGCACGCTGCCCAGCCTCGCCTGAGCACCCGCATCGTCGTGATGCGCTGCGCCTTCACCGGCGATGAGATGCGTCCGCTCGGCCTGATTGCCGAGAGAGCCACCGAGACCTTGCGTCGCGAGCCGTCCGACTTCGCGCCCTCAGGCGTCAACGCCGAGGCGACGCCCTACCTGGGGCCGGTATGCCTCCACCATGATCAATGGATCCAATGGGTGCAGGCGGACCATCTGCTCTCCGCGCCGATGCGCGAGGTGCTGTCCGCAGCACCGGCGGGGGATTCATGATGCTTCCGGCATTCGAGCGCTTGCTCAAGGAGACCATGGGGCTCGATGCCGTGTCGATCGGCCGCTCCGCCGTGGAACGTGCCGTGCGAGACCGCTTGGCAGCCTGCGATCTGCACGACCTTGACGCCTACTGGACGCATGTATGCGCGTCATCGTCCGAGTTGCAAGAGCTGATCGACGCGGTGGTGGTGCCCGAGACCTGGTTCTTTCGCGATCGCGAAGCGTATGCCGCACTCGCCACATGGGCCGGTCATGAACGGACGAAGCCCTCCACGACAGCGACCTTGCGATTTCTGAGCGTGCCCTGTTCCAGCGGGGAGGAACCTTACTCGATCGCCATGACCTTGCTCGGATGCGGGTTGGCGCCCGGCCAGTTTCGCATCGATGCGTTCGACATCAGCACCCGCGCCGTAGCGTTGGCGAAGCGTGCCCACTATGGGGCGAACTCCTTCCGGGGCGATGACCTTCAATTCCGCGACACCTATTTCGAATGGGTGCCGCCATCGTGGCGACTGAACGACGTGGTGCGCACCGATGTGCATTTCCAGCAGGGAAATCTGCTTGATCCGTCGTTCCTTCCGGGTGCGGACATCTATGACGTCATCTTCTGCCGCAACGTCCTGATCTATTTCGACCAGGAGACGCAAGATCGCGCCATGCGCGTGCTGCGACGCCTGTTGAAGGACACCGGCACCTTGTTCGTCGGTTCGGCCGAAACCGGATTGGCACTCAGTCATGGCTTCGCGTCCACGCGAATGCCGCTGGCCTTCGCTTTCCGGAAAAGCCGCGCGGCCAAGTCGCGTCCGGCCCCCTCCTCTCAGGCCAACCAGAAACCGCCCGGCCTATCCCACAAGAAGGTGCCAACCGTTCCGATCACGGCGAAATCACCCGCCCCATCCGCAACGGCGGCAACGTCGAAGCCCGCCGCGCCAGCGCGCGCTGCCGACACATCATCATCCCTACTTGACCTGGCCGAGGCCGCCCGGCTCGCCGACCTGGGTCGCCTGGAAGATGCCGGCAAGGTGTGTGCCGCGCATGTGCGTGCCCATGGGACATCGGCCCAGGCGTGTTATCTGCTGGGCTTGATCCGCAACGCGGCCGGGGCTCCCACGGACGCCGTGCAGCATTTCCGCAAAGCGCTCTATCTCGACCCTAACCACTACGAGTCGCTGGCCCATCTGACCCTTCTGCTGGACAAGCAAGGGGACGTATCCGGTGCGCAGGTACTGCGCAAACGCCTGCAGCGGCTGGCGCCGCGAGCGGAGGGCTGACATGGCGGCTCTCGTTGACGTCTCCAGCTCGAACCAGGCCGCGATCCACGATTGCTGGAACAAGATCGGTGTGCGCGGGGATGGGTCCTGTCCGGCGCTGGAGCAGCACGTGCACTGCCGCAACTGTCCGATCTACTCCGCGGCGGCGTCCGATCTGCTGAACATGGAGCTGCCGGCGGGCCATATGTCGCTATGGACGGCGCACGTCGCCCAGAAGCAGGCGACGGCCGAAGCCACGGGGGCGCAGTCGGTGGTCGCGTTCCGCGTCGGCGCGGAGTGGCTCGCCCTGCCGACCAGCGCCTTCAAGGAGATCGTCGGTCATCGCACCATCCATTCCATCCCTCATCGGCGCAACGGCGTCGTGCTCGGACTGGTCAACGTCCGCGGGGAGCTGGTTGTATGCGCGTCGCTCACCGAGTTGCTCGGACTCGAACCCACCGCGCCGTCTCGCCCCGAAAAGCATCAGTTACTGCACCGCCGGTTCCTCGTGATCGAACTCGAAGGTGTCCGCACTGCCTTTCCCGTCGACGAGGTGCACGGCATCCGTCGATTTCATTCACACGAACTCGGCGAAGTCCCCGCTACGGTGGCTAGCGCCACCGCCACCTACATCAAGGCGCTGCTCCCCTGGCGGGACGAATCGATCGGCTTGCTGGACGAGCAACTGTTGATCTTCACCTTGAATAGGAGCCTGACATTAGCCACGACCTGAGCCAGATGTCGATGCTCGACCTGTTTCGCCTGGAGACCGACAGCCAGGTGCAGGTGCTGACGGCCGGCCTGTTGGCGCTGGAACAGGAGCCCACGGCCAGCGACCAGCTGGAGGCCTGCATGCGTGCGGCGCATTCGCTCAAGGGGGCTGCGCGCATCGTAGGCATCGACGTCGGCGTCGATATCGCCCACGTCATGGAGGACAGCTTCGTCGCCGCGCAACGCGGCACCGTCGAGCTAGGCCAAGCGCACATCGACGTGCTGTTGGGCGGCGTCGACCTGCTGCACCGTATCGCCGGCACGAGCGAGGCGAATCTCGCCCAATGGCAGGGCGATAAGCACGAAGAGGTCGCGCGGATATTGGCTGACCTGAAGGGTTTGCTCGAGCTGCCCAGCGAGGAAGGTCGAACGGAGCCGGCGACCGTATCGCCCCCCTTGGAGCCCGTGGTGGCCGCCCCACCGGCAGCGAACGTGCCGGCGGACATCCACGAGTCCCAGGAGCGGGTACTTCGCGTCACAGCCGATCATCTCAATCGACTGCTTGGGCTTACCGGCGAGGCTTTGGTGGAATCGCGCTGGCTTCAGCCATTCGTCGGGTCGTTGTTGAAGCTCAAGCGTCTGCACTACGAACTCGGCAAGTCCATTGAGAGCTTGCACGAAGCGCTGCCGGAACAAGCCATCGGCGAAAGAGCGCGCCTTGCCCTGGGAGAGGTTCGCCATCGCGCGCTGCAATCCCACCAGCTGCTGGCCCAGCATCTGGGCGAACTGGAAATGTTCGATCATCGTTCGTCCAACCTCGCCCATCGGCTCTACAGCGAAGCGCTGGCCTGTCGCATGCGCCCGTTTGCCGACGGCGTGCGCGGCCTGCCGCGAATGGTGCGCGATGTGGCGCGCTCGCTGGGCAAGCAGGTTCGCCTGGAGGTCATCGGCGAGTCGACCCAAGTGGATCGCGACATCCTGGAAAAGCTCGAACCGCCCCTCGGGCACCTCGTGCGCAACGCCATCGATCACGGCATCGGCTTTCCCGAAGAACGGCTGGCCATCGGCAAGCCCGCGGAAGGCCGGGTGACCCTGGAGGCCAGGCACAGCGGTGGCATGCTCCAGATCCATGTGTCCGACGATGGGCGCGGCATCGACCTGGAACAACTGCGCGAGGCGGTGCTCCAGCGCAACCTCACCAACGCGGAGACTGCCGCCAAACTCTCGGAGAACGAACTCCTGGAGTTTCTGTTCCTGCCCGGCTTCACCATGAAAGACAGCGTCACGGATATCTCAGGACGCGGCGTGGGCCTGGATGTGGTGCAGACCATGATCAAGCAGGTGCGCGGGACCATCCGTGTCTCGACCCAACCCCGCAAGGGCGTGCGCTTTCAGTTGATGCTGCCGTTGAGTTTGTCGGTCGTGCGCGCGCTGGTGGCCGACATCGGTGGCGAGCCCTATGCGTTCCCATTGGCGGCCATCGTTCGAACCCTCAAGCTACCCAAGAATCGAATCGATACGCTGGAAGGACGCCAGTTCTTCGTGCTCGACGGCCGCTCCGTGGGGCTGATAAGCGCCCATCAACTGCTGCAGAGCGGCGAACCGGTCACCAGCGCCGAGGACCTGTCGGTCATCGTGGTCGGCGATGGCGGCGGCATCTATGGACTGGCGGTGGATCGTCTTCTCGGTGAGCACGAGCTCGTGGTCCGATCGCTCGATGCACGGCTCCGCAAGGTCAAGGACATCACCGCAGGGGCGCTGCTGGAGGATGGGTCGCCCGCCCTGATCGTCGATGTCGCGGACCTGCTCCGCTCCGTGGAAAAACTCATCACCAACCGCGGCTTGAACCGGTTGCGGACCGACGGCGACACGAAGCACGCGATATGCAAACGCATTCTTGTCATCGACGACTCGTTGACGGTTCGCGAGTTGGAGCGGGCGCTGCTGAGCAACGCCGGCTATGAGGTAGAGGTGGCGGTCGACGGCATGGAGGGGTGGAATACCTTGCGCACGGGGCGCTACGACCTCGTGGTGACGGACATCGACATGCCACGCATGGATGGCATCGAACTGGTGGCGCTGATCAAACGAGACCCGCATCTGAGCGCGATTCCGGTATTGATCGTGTCCTACAAGGATCGGGAGGAGGACCGGCAGCGCGGACTCGAAGCCGGCGCCGACTACTACCTCGCCAAGGGCAGCTTCCACGACGAGTCGCTGCTGCAAGCGGTGGCGGACCTGATCGGCGAGGCCACCCCATGAGGATCGCTTTATGAGGATCGGCATCGTCAACGACTCCCCGATCGCCGTCGAGGCCCTGCGGCGCGCCATCGCTGCCAAGTCGGGACATCAGGTGGCCTGGATCGCTACGAATGGCGTCCAGGCCGTGGCGAACTGCTCGCGCGACACGCCCGATCTCGTCCTTATGGATCTGATCATGCCGGGCATGGATGGTGTGGAAGCGACGCGGCAAATCATGGCGTCCGCGCCTTGCGCGATCCTGATCGTGACGGTCGACGTGGGCGCCAATACCCCGCGCGTTTTCGAAGCGATGGGCCACGGTGCGCTGGATGCGGTAAACACGCCCACGCTCGAATCCGACAATCATCTGAACGTCGGGCCGCTCATCACCAAAATAGAGACCATCGGCAAGCTGACCGGAAACCGGCAAGCCTCCACGGCAACGCCAGCCCGCGATCAGGTCATACCCGCCAAACACCCGTATCCATTGATCGCGATCGGTGCGTCCGCAGGCGGTCCCGTCGCCCTCGCCCGGCTGCTAGCCGAGCTTCCGGCAAACTTTTCCGCGGCAGTGGTACTGGTCCAGCACGTGGACACCCAGTTTGCCGAAGGCATGGCCCAATGGCTGAACCAGCACTCCCGGCTTCCCGTAAAGCTCGCGCTGGAGGGTGATCGACCGATACCCGCCACAGTGCTATTGGCCGCAACCGCTGACCATTTGGTGCTGAAGGCGCAAGATCGCCTCGGCTACACACCGGTTCCTCGAGACTATGTCTATCGCCCATCGGTCGACGTGTTCTTCGAAAGCGTCGTTCGCCTTTGGCGCGGCGATGCTGTGGGCGTGCTCCTGACCGGCATGGGCCGCGACGGCGCGCTCGGTCTGAAAGCCATGCGCGACGAGGGGTACCACACCATCGCCCAAGACAAAGCCAGCAGCGCGGTGTACGGCATGCCAAAGGCGGCGGTGGCGCTCAATGCTGCGACCGAGGTCCTTCCCTTGGACTGTATCGCCGCCCGGCTGACCCATCTTTGCTCTTTCGGAAGCTCCTCAGGTCCATCAGGGGGATTAGGTCCATGAATAAGTCCGACATCAGCGAGCACCCGACAGCGCCCCGGTCGAGTGAGTACAAGATCATGGTTCTTCTGGTCGACGATCAACCCATGATCGGCGAAGCCGTTCGTCGAGCACTGGCCGGGCAGCCAGACATGCATTTTCACTTCAACGCGGACCCTTTCGCCGCCATCCAGGTAGCCGAACAGGTCAAGCCCACCGTGATCCTCCAGGATCTCGTTATGCCGGGGGTGAACGGGCTGATGCTGCTGACGCAATATCAAGCCTCACCTGCTCTGCGGGATATTCCGGTCATCGTGCTCTCCACCAAGGAAGATCCGGCGGTCAAGAGCGAGGCCTTCTCGCTCGGGGCCAGCGACTACCTGGTGAAGTTGCCGGACAACATCGAGTTGCTGGCCCGCATCCGCCGCCATTCGAAGTCCTACCTCAATCAAGTCCAGCGCGACGAAGCCTTTCGCGCCTTGCACGAGAGCCAACGGCAGCTGGTGGAGAAGAATCTCGAACTGGAGCGGCTCACCCACGTGGACGGACTCACCGGATTGAGCAATCGCCGCTACCTCGACGAATTCATGGGCATTCAGTGGAGAAACGCGATTCGGACGGGCGATTCGTTCTCTGTGCTCATGATCGATGTGGACGATTTCAAGCGCTACAACGACGAATACGGCCACCTCGCCGGCGACGAGGTCTTGAAGGCGGTTGGGGCCGCCATTCAAGCCTGCTGCCGACGCCCAACAGACCTGGCCGCGCGCTTCGGGGGCGAGGAGTTCGTTATCGTTCTTTCCCCCTCCACCCCGACCGAAGCCAAGCGATTCGGCGAAGACTTGCGCCACCAAGTGGAACACACAGGCATCCCCCACTCCGGCTCGACCATCGCCAAAATCGTGACGGTGAGCATCGGAGGCGCCTCACTCTCACCTCGTGGCGACGACTCTTACCTGGCGCTGATCGAAGCGGCCGATGGAGCGCTTTATGAAGCCAAGCGCAAAGGCAAGAACCGCGTCGTGGTGACGTGAAAGTCCATCGATTGGAACGCTATTTCCCCATCACTCTTGGCACACAAAGGCATCGCGAAACGCGCATGCCGACGCACCGTTCTGACAACGCCACATGTGCGAGCAACACCTGCCGCTCTTGATGCTGCTCTTCAGGGGCCCCTGTGCAGCGGTGAGGGATGGACGATCAGGCCCCGAAGGGGGCATCGACAGGACGTCGATGCCTTTTCGACACGACAGGGACGTCGTGTCCCCATGTCATCTAAGAGCAGGCCCGGCCAGCCCTCACGAACCCGCAGGCGAAGCCGGAGGGCGCGTAACCGGGGTGGCCTCTCTTTTGGTTACTTCTCTTGACTCCGGGCATCCATGCCCTCCGCCCTTCGGGCCAGCTGCGCTGTTCGCCATCGCTCCTGCTCAGGCGTGACCAAACAAAGAGAAGTGACCCGGCCTCCGGCAGGAGGACG
>NZ_JAPDPD010000024.1 GCF_026283965.1 Dyella subtropica | reverse complement strand
AGCGGCCGCCAGCCGGTAGCGCGCGGCTTGAACAGGGGGCCACCCTGATCGGCGCCACGCGCTACCGGCTGGCGGCCGCTGCGAGGCAACGCGGCCCACTTCATATAGGAGAACACGCCCCCAATCTCCTCAAATCCAGCTCGCAGCCCAGCAGGAATTCCAGGGCTTCCAGGTGGCGGCGTGTCTCGGCCATGTCGCGGCCCCAGGTGTAAATGCCGTGGCCGTTGATCAGGTAGGCGTGCAGTGGTTTGCCCGAATCCAGCCAGGCATCCACCTGGGCGACCAGTTCGGGCATGTGCTGGGTATTGGGGAAGACCGGAATCGCCATCTCGGCGTCGTGCGTGGTCTGGCCGGCAATGGCCTTCTGCAGCTCCCACCCCACCAGGCGCACCACGCCTTCTTTCGCGAACAGGCGCGAGGCCACGCTTTGGGTGCGCGAATGCGTGTGCAGCACCGCATTCATCTCGGGGTAGCGGCGATAGATCTGCGTATGCAGATCGGTCTCCGCGCTGGGGCGCGCGTCGGTGCCGACGGCTTTGCCATGCATGTCGATCAGCATGATGTCGTCGCGGCCCAGCTTGCCTTTGTCGCGGCCTGAAATCGTGATGGCGGCGTGATCGGCATCCAGTCGCATCGAGAAATTGCTACTGGTGGCCGGTGTCCAGCCGGCGGCGGCGAGTTCGCGTGCGGCATCGGCGATGGCGTCGGCGCGCTCGGCGAACAGGGCAGGGGAGATCGTGGCTGGAAGAACCTGGCTCATGTGGAATGGACGTCCAAACGGAGCGCGACTATAGCATGCGGTCGAAGCGGACCCTTCTGGAATGCGAGCCATTCGCGAGTCGGGATGAATGTCTCCGGGAGGCGTAACATCGCTGCTGGATTCGCTGCAGGGTGCAGCGAATAGATCCCTGACGGAGGTTTGGCCAATGTCGTATGAAAAAGATTTCGAATCGCGTCGTCGCTTTCTCAAGGCTGCCGCGGGAACGGCTGCCGCAGCGGTGGTGATCGGAGGCTTGCCGCGGTTTGCGCGCGCTGCCGATTTGCCGCATGTGGCCGAGTCCGATCCGACGGCCAAGGCGCTGGGTTATGTCGAGGATGCCAGCGCGACGAAGGACGCCAAGCGCAAGCCGGGCGATACCTGTGCCAACTGCCAGTTCTATTCCGGTGGTCCGAGCGGTTACGGTCCGTGTCAGCTGTTCCCGGGCAAGTCGGTGAATGCGAAGGGCTGGTGCGTATCGCACGCGCCGAAGAAAGCCTGACCTGCGCTCCTCGCGCTCGTCGCTGCACCGAAAGGCCGGCGGCTGCGCCGGCCTTTTCTTTTCTTCCACACACACAGATGCGCGACGTGGGTACGTTGCGATGTGGTGTGCGAACAAGAAGGAAAGTCATCGGCGATCGAACGATCTGCCGGAAGGTTAAAGATGCAGCCCAGACGCGTCAGGCCGAGGAGCTGACTCACCTGACGCGCCGGGCGGCAATCCGGGGCCCACTGCCAAGTGATCAACCCACGGACTGAAGATCATACTCCCGGCCGGATCGGTTGGGGCGGCCCTAGGCCAAAAAAATCCCGAAAAAGTCTCGTTAAATCATTTAAAAACAATGAATTACGATGCAATTCGTGACTCATTGTCATGAGTGGGGTGCGATTGCTGCGAACTGGGAGTAGGTTGCTGTTTCGATGACGTTTGCAGGAAAAGTGATAATTTCGCCGAAATTGAAGGTTTTTCGGCGAAATTAGCGTCAGATGCGGTTCCTCAGCTTACTGTGCCGGACGCCGTAGCCGAAGTAGATCGCCAGGCCGATCACGGTCCAGCTGATCATCAGCAGCCAGTTGAACCAGGCCATGGTGGACAGCAGCGCCAGGCAGCTGAGCACGCCGGCGGGGCAGATGAACCATGCGGCCGGTACGCGAAACAGGCGCGGCAGTTCCGGCGCGGTGTAGCGCAGGATCAGCACGCCGGCGCACACCGCGACGAACGCGATCAGCGTACCCATGGAGGTGAGGTCGGCCAGCAGGTCCAACGGAAACACCGCGGCGAGTATGGCGATACCGGCGCCGGTGATCAGGGTGTTGAGGTGCGGCGTGCGGTGCTTCGGATGGATGCGGTTGAACACGCGCGGCAGCAGACCGTCGCGCGACATGATCATGAAGATGCGCGGCTGCGCAATGATCATCACCAGGATTACCGAGGAGAGGCCGATCAGCGCACCGATCTCCACCACCAGGCGCAGCCAGCCGAGTTCTGGATGCGCGCGGATCGCGGTGACGACCGGTTCGCTGGTGCCCAGGTCGGTGTAGGAGACGAGGCCCGTCAGCACGGCGGCCATGGCCAGGTAGAGCACGGTGCAGATCACCAGCGAAACCAGCGTGCCAAATGGCAAGTCTTTTTGCGGGTTCTTGCATTCCTGCGCGGCGGTGGAGGTGGCCTCGAAGCCGATATAGGCGAAGAACACCATCGCCGCGCCGCGCATGATGCCGGACCAGCCGTACTTGCCGGGGCCATCGGCCGGCGGTACGAACGGGTGCCAGTTGGCCGGGTTGATGTAGCGGTAGCCGGCGATCACCACCACGATGATCAGGCCGACCTTGAGCGCGACCATCAGCACATTGAGGCCTGCCGATTCGCGAATGCCCACGTAGCACAGCCAGGTCAGCGCCAGCACGATGGCGACCGCCGGCAGATTCAAGATGTGCCCGGTGGCCACCAGGTGGCCGTTGGTAAAGGCGAGAGGCGCTTCGGTAAGCGCAGTCGGAAGGTGGATGCCGACATGATCAAGCAAGCTGGTGAAATAGCCGGTCCAGCTTGCGGCCACGGCGGAGGCGGAGATGCCGTACTCAAGCACCATGTTCCAGCCGATGAACCAGGCGACCAGTTCGCCCAGCGTGGCGTAGGCGTAGGAATAGGAGCTGCCCGAGATCGGGATAAGCGTGGCGAACTCGGCGTAGCACAGGGCTGTGAAGCCGCTGCAGATCGCTGCGAGGATAAAGGAGATGAGCACCGCCGGCCCTGCGTGTTCAGCGGCCGCCTGTCCCGTCACCACAAAAATGCCGGTGCCGATCACGGCGCCGATGCCGAGGGCGGTGACGCCCCACTTGCCGAGCGTGCGGCGAAGGCTGGGGCCGCCGTGGCAGTCGTCTGCGTCGGAGAAGTCGGTCTTGCGGGCGAAAAGCTGCTTGAGCATGCGTGAACCTGGTGGAACGTAGTGTCAGGGCATGGTTGCCCAATAAAAGCAGAAGGCCGGCTCGAAGCCGGCCTTCCCCTCCGGAGCGATTATGCGGCGGACTTGCGCAACTTGCTGTGCGAGTAGCCGTAGAGGAAATAGATCGCCTGGCCGATCGCGATCCAGGTCAGCATCCAGCGCCAGTGCTCCACGAACGACTGCAGGAACAGCGCCATGCAGGCGAGCGCACCGAGCGGGCAGACCAGCCACACCACCGGCACGCGGAATGCGCGGGGCAGCTCCGGGCGCGTATAGCGCAGCACCAGCACGCCGATGCACACGGTAGCGAAAGCGAGCAGGGTGCCCATAGCTACCATTTCGCCCAGCACACCGATGTTGAACATGCCGCCCAGCATGGCGGCCAGCACGCCGACTACCACAGTGCCCACGTGCGGGGTGCGGAACTTCTGGTGGATGCGGCCGAAGAAAGCCGGGATCAGGCCGTCGCGCGCCATCGAATAGAAAATGCGCGGCTGGCCCATCAACATCACCAGGATCACTGAGCTGAGGCCGGTCACCGCACCGATCACCACGATGATCTGCAGCCAGTGCAGGGTCGGGTAGTTGTCCAGCGCGGTCGAAACCGGTTCCGGCGTACCCAGCAGACGGAAGTCGGCGATGCCGGTGAGGATGCCGGCGACGATGATGTAGAGGATCGTACAGACCACCAGCGAGCCGAGGATGCCGATCGGCATGTCACGCTGCGGATTCTTGGCTTCGGCCGCCGCGGTGGAGACCGCATCGAAGCCGATATAGGAGAAGAACACGATGGCAGCGGCGCGACCCACACCGCTCCAGCCGTACTTGGACGGACCCTCGCTGGCCGGGATGAAGGGGTGCCAGTTGTCCGGGTTCACGTACTTCGAGGCAAAAGCGATGAACAGCAGGATCACCGTCACCTTGATCGCCACGATGATCGAGTTGACGAAGGCGGACTGAGTGATGCCGACATAGCACAGGCCGGTGATGGCGGCGATGATCGCCACGGCGGGCAGGTTGATCAGCATGCCGGTGGCCTGGACGTGGCCGTCAACGACGGTGAACGGGGCCGCGGCCAATATTTTCGGCAGGGTCACGTCATGGCCGACCCATCCACTGATCAACGACAGCAGCTTGTTGAAATACCCCGACCAGCCCGCCGCTACAGTCGCGACGGTGAACAGATATTCCAGCACCAGACTCCAGCCGACGAACCAGGCGACGTATTCGCCGAGCGTGGCATAGGAATAGGAGTAGGCGCTGCCCGACACGGGCAGCATGGCGGCGAACTCGGCATAGCAGAGTGCCGCCAGTGCGCAGGCAAAACCCGCAAGCACGAAGCTGAGCACGATGGCTGGGCCGGCGTGCTGTGCCGCAGCCTGGCCGGTGATCACGAAGATGCCGGCGCCGATGATCGCGCCGATGCCCAGCATCACCAGGTGGCGGGCGGACAGTGCGCGCTTGAGGGTGGCTTCGCCATGTGCGCCCACGTCCGGAAGCTCTCCAGCTCCGGACGCAGCCGAGATTGGTGTCGTCGCAAAAAGATTTTTCAGCATGTTTCTCCCCAGAATGCTGGTTATTCGCTTTCGTATTGTTGGACCGGGTTGAAGCCCGACCGGCGATGCGCAAAGACTCAACCGACGCACCATAGCCCAGCGGAACGCGGCGGTACAAGCTGCAATGCGGATATGACTATTGGTGGTTTTCGTCGAGCTGGAATCGTGCTTGCTCTCCTTTTTCGGTAAGCGACTGGCGGGCACGGCGCCAGCCAACGTGTTCTTAGAAGACCATGTTGACCGCTACCTGGGGCGCCACGAATGCATCGTTGTGCCGTCCAGCGACACTGAACTGGGTGCCCGCAATGACCCCGAGGTTGCGGTTGACGTTGTATTCCACGGCCGGCGCTACGCTGTAGACCGAGCGAGCCGGATCGCGGCGGTCGACCACCTGCGCCATGACTGGCGATTGACCTTGCATGCCGTGGAGATGAGCCGACGATTCGTGGTCGTAGGCGAGATCGAGTGCCAGCACCCAATGCTCATCGATGCTGTATTCGGCAGACAGTGAGATGCCGAGCGAGCGTCCCAGGCGCACGTGGCCACGGAAGTCGGCTGGCGTTCCATAGACGCTCTTGCCCGTGATGCCCACGGAGCTTGGCGGCAGGCTGTAGGACAGATTCGAACGCCAGCGCAGCGGTCGGCCGTCAGGTAGCCACAAGTAGTGCTGGGTGCTCAGCGCCAGCGTGTTGATGGAGGCGCCGTTGCCGGTTCCGTTTAGTGGGTTGGCGTCCAGCCGGTCGTAAGCACCGGTGGGGAAGCGGTGGGCGAACGCCACGGAGATGGCCGGCCGGGTGCCGTCGGTGTTGGGGGCGAGCAGCATGTACTGCAGTTTCGCCGAGGTGTCGGTGAGACGGGCGCCATCGGTATGTGTGCCCCCTGCATACGCGTGGGTCATGCCGAGCGAGAGCTGCGCCTGCAGTCGATCGGTCACGCCGTAGATGACCGGCACCAGCAGCTGCCACTGGTGCGAGTCGCTGATCTTGTCCTGCTTGCGACCCTGCCCGTCATACGTGCCGGTGCTTGATTGGTAGACCAGATAGGGTTCGATGTTGGTCAGTCCGCGCGGGAGGTTGGCAGCGTTTGGGGTGAGAAGCGGGCCGGTGAAATTGGCCGTGGCGCGTATGTTGTCGCCCAGCGCGGGTGTGGCGCACGCCAGCAGGAAAGGCAGGCATGCAGCGGCAGTCATTCGCTTGCAACTCATACAGTCGATCTCCATGCGACGAGTGATCGACGCGGCATGCGTGGATCACGTCGTCAGGCTAGGAGTTGGATGCGCGGTAAGATGTAAGAGCGTTCTGAAAAATATGGCGATGAATGACTCGTCGTTCACAGCCGTCAATCACGAGGTGTGCGTGCGTCATTCTTTCGACCGTTATCAGCAGCGTTGGCCCGATGAAGATCAGGTGGCGCACTTCCTCCACTTTCTCAGCGAAACGCCGGATGCCTTCCAGCGTCATCATCTCGCCGGTCATTTCACCGGTTCGGCCTGGCTGGTGAGCAACGACGGCGAGCGCGTGCTGCTGACCCATCACCGCAAGCTGGCTCGCTGGCTGCAGCTGGGTGGCCATGCGGATGGTGATACCGACCTCGCGCGGGTGGCCCTGCGCGAGGCGGGAGAGGAGTCGGGGCTCGCCGATCTGCAGGTTGAGGACGAGATCTTCGACGTCGACCGCCACTGGATACCCGAGCGTGGCGACGTGCCGGGGCACTGGCACTACGACGTACGCTACGTGGTGCGCGCGACAGGTAGCGAGGCGTTTGCGGTCAGCGAGGAATCGCTGGCGCTGGCGTGGAGGTCGATCCGCGAGATCGCAGATGACGCGAGCGCGGATGTGTCGCTACGGCGCATGGCGGCCAAGTGGCTGGAGCGCAGTACTTTGTAGGAGCCACCCTGTCGGCGAAAGCCCTGCACAGCAGGGCCGGGCCCGTACGGAGCACGATCCTGTCGGGCCGTTTCACTCGGGCCACCCATGGCCCTCGCCCTTGGGGCGGCTATCGCCGTGCAAACCGGCAGTCCTGCCGGTTTGTCGCGCACAGGGTGCGCTCCTACATGGATTCGTACTTAGAAGGCGCAGGGTGCAGCTGGCCGCATTGCTGGCAGGTGCGCGCCTCGCGCGAGCGGTAGAAACGCTCGAACACCGGTGGAAAATCGCGTTCGATGCTCTCGAGGGTGAAGTACTCCTCATAGAGTTTGTGGTTGCAGTGCTGACAGAACCACAGCAGCCCGTCTTTTTCGTCGGCTAAACGGCGGCGCTCGATCACCAGGCCGATGGAGTCCGGCATGCGCTGCGGCGAGTGCGGCACACGCGGTGGCAGGTAGAACATTTCGCCGGCCCGAATCGGGATGTCGCGCGCGGTGCCGCCGTCCTGCACCTTGAGCACCATTTCGCCTTCGAGCTGATAGAAGAATTCCGGGCCTTCGTCGTAGTGATAGTCGGTGCGCGCATTGGGCCCGCCGACGATCATCACGATGAAGTCGCCGTCGACGATGCACTTGTTGCCGACCGGCGGCTTGAGCAGGTGGCGGTGTTCGTCGATCCAGCGTGTCAGATTGATCGGTGGCAGCAGGGACATGGGGCGTTCCGGCGGGGTATGGAGACAAGATAGCGTCGCTGACCGGCCCGGGGAATGCCCGCGCAGTCGATGGCCTAGCGTTGGATTAAGGCCCCCAGCCCAGACTATGAGCCAGCGCGCGGCCGGTGCGCCGGTATCCATCCGGGCTCAGATGGATGAGGTCGCGACCCATCATGCTGGGCTGGGCGTGCGCCCAGCCGTAGCTGCCGCCGGGTCCGCCCATCAGGTCCTGCCAGCTCCAGACGGTGCAGCCGAACTGGTTGCCGACTTGCCGTTGAATGCCTTCGATCCGTTGATGGATGTGTCCGTACGCGAGCAAGGGGAGCGGACGCACCTTGCCTGAGCGCAGTGAGCCACGATCGGGTGGCCCGACAAGGACGCAGGAGATCGATGGGAAGACCTTGCGTAAGTGAGTCAGTGCCTGAGTCAGCGTCGCCGCATATTTATCGGCGTCGAAATCGGAGGCGGCCCCTTCGTTGGTGCCGTATTCCAGCACGACGCCGTCATAGTTCACGCCGTGCAGGGTTTGTGCGAGGTAGTCGGGATCGGCATTGGCCCAGCCGCGCACGGTAGCGGAGGGCAGGCCGAACACGTCGAAGGTGATCGTCGGCGGTTGTATGTAGTCGAGAATGAGGCCGTACAGCACCAGCTTGCCCTGTGTTACGCGCAGCTTGATCGTCGAGATCGGTCGATCGCTGCGGATAGTCAGTGTCTGACTGTCGCTCGCGGCCGCCAGAGGGGCACTGAATGGCTCGCCGTCGTTGATGGTGTAGCCAATCGTGGCGCCGGCGGGCGCGCGATAGACAAGCTGCAGCTGGCGTACGTTGGGTTGTCGCACAGCATTGCGCAGATCGAGCCAGAGGTAGCTGTCCGGCCCGGCGTCGGCCATGCGGTTCATCAAGGCCGGTCCGCTGGCGATCGGCGTGGCTGAGGTATAGGCGATTTCCGTCGACCATCCAGAGCCGATGCAGTAGGCCCGCAGCCCGGGCAGGTTGATGTTGGCGCGCCCCATGGTCGGCGGAAGAAAGCGGGGAGCCACGCTCAGGCCGCGGCTGCGCAGCGTCTCGATGATGGTAGGCATGAGCGGCCCACCGGCGATATGGCTGTCACCCCAGAAGGCGATGCGGCGAGGCTGCGTCGTGTCGCCGAGTGCGAAACCAGAAATCGCGCTGGGATCGAGTACTGGCTGGTCGCGGATCACCGTTCTGGCCAGGGGGCCGAGTTCGGCATCGCTCGGCATCTGGGTGCCGACCATGGAAACGCCCGCGGACGGACGGCCTGACGGCGGTTTTGGTGCTGGCGGCGCGTTGGGGCACGCCAGGTCGCTGATATTTGCCACGGGCAGGCTGTCCTGGGCCGCGGTGGGGCGCGCTATCGACAACGCGATGAATCCCATGCACCAGGCACCCATCGTGATGAAGCGTGAAACGTGTGCCATGAGGTTTGGGTCTCCAGGAATTCAAGGCTCCGAGCCTGCCAGAGTTTCGGGCAGGTCGTTGTGCTTCAGATACGCCAGATGTTTCTTGCGCAGAGCCTTGGTGTAGATGCCATCGCGCGATGCACCGAGGATCAGTTGCAGGTCGCGCACCACCTCGCCGCGTTCGCCCAGATGGAAGGATTGCGCGATCACGCTCTGCGGTGTGTACGTATAAGCGGATGTGGTGGGCGGACGGCCGAGTGCAGCCACGCAACGCCAAGTGGTGAAGCCGATCGGTTTCACCGTGGTGCCGTCCGCTTGTGTCCAGCCCTGGGTGGACATGCGATTGGCTACCTCGATTTGTTGCGCGGGCGTCGCCTCCGCCGGGGTGGGCGCGAATTCCACACCTCCCCATGTCGTCCAGTCCGCGACGGAGATGCCGAGGCCGCCCGAATGGCGTCCGGCGTTTTGCCAGTTCGCATCGGTCTCGCAGAGCGCCATCTTTTGCCAGTATTTGTCGGAAGGTGCCGATTGCGATGCGCGGACCAAGGTGAGTGACAGATCGCCCGCGCTGGCGGTGTAGTCCTTGCTGGTGTCGATAGCGGTTGGACTGGGTGCATTCTGCGTGCCGGGCACCAGATGCCCCTCGCGCATGATGGCGGCGATGAAGGCGTGCTGGCCGATGTCGGTCAGATGGACGCCGTCGGAGACAAAGTAATCCGGCTGGCCCTCCGAGACATCGTTCCATCGGACGCTCACCACGTTGGGGAAGTCGGGTGCTACGCGCTCGATCAGTGCATTGTTGGTCTCCATCCAGCGCCGCGGCACATGCGTGTTCACCAGAATCACGCGTTCACGGTCGGCAAGCATGGAGAGTATCTGCCGGAGCTGAGCCTCGGTGATGTAGCCATTGGTGCCCAGGTGGATCAGTGTCACCGGGCGCAGCTGGTCGGCATTGTGCAAAGCCTTGAGTTGCTTGATCACATCGGCGGCCTGCCAGCCCATCGTGGCGTGAACATCCGCCCCACGCAGTGTGGCCTTGAGCCGTCTGCCGGAACCTAGCAGTACCGAATCGCCCACCGCCGTCAGCTCCTGGCCAGTGAAGGTCTGCACCGGTGGCTGATCGGGCTGATCGGGCGCAGCGGGAGCCTCCACCGGCTGGAGTGTTTCGGCTGTCGACTCGGCCACAGCCGGGCTGGCCTTGTCTTTGGCATCCATGGCGCTGGCCGTGGCATCGAGACCCAGTGCGTCGCGTACATCCTGCGCCGGCTTTGCCTGGGTGGGCGCCTGCAGCAGGACGGCGCCCATCGCGCCAAAGGCCATGAGCACGGTCAGCATGACGGCCGTGCGGCGTAGCCAGGTGCTGCGGCGTGTGGTCATTTGGCGCCAGAGGCGTTCGAGCGCGCCGTGGCGGATCGGTGCTTCCAGATACCGATAAGAGAGCGCGGCGATGCAGACCGTCAGCGCCATGCGCAGTATCAGAATCGTGTTCGCATCCAGCGCGTACACATCGATGCCTGGCCGCGTCAGCATGAAGACGGGCCAGTGCCATAGATAGATCCCGTAGGAGCGCTCGCCGATCCAGCGCAGCAGCCCGCTATCGAGCCAGCGGCCGAACGATAGGCCCGGATGGGTGGCTGTCGCGACAAGCGTGATGCTCGACGCCGCGGCCAGGAGAAAGCCCCAGGGATAGAGCGACGGGGTCTCCTCTCCCAGGCAGGCGAACAGCGCGAACATCATCGCCAGCGCGGCCAGGCCCAGCAGGAATCCGGCGCCGCGGGTCACGGGACGGAGTGGCCGTGTTGCGCGGCTGGGTTGCCAGGAAAGCCCAAGCACGGCGCCTAGCAATAGCGGAAAGCCATGCGTGTCGGTGCCGAAATAAAGTCGCGAGGGGTCCCCTTGGTCCGGGTAGCCCATTTTCATGGCCAGTACCGCCATCCATGCCGCGGACGCTATCGCCAGTATCGCCGCCACCACGGCCAAGCCACGCCGGCCGATGCGTGGCAGGCCCAGCAGAACCAGTGGCGCCCACACGATGTAGAACTGTTCCTCGATAGCCAGCGACCAAAGGTGCTGTAGCAAGGGCGGTCGACCGGTGGCTTCGAAGTACGACGTATGGGTGCGCAGCAATTCCCAATTCGTCAGGTAGACGAGAGATGCCGTCGCATCGCCCCGCAGGTGCGGCAGGGCATCGGTAGCAAACCATGCCGCTGCGGCGATGACGCCCGCCATCATCAGCCAGGCCGCGGGCAATAGGCGCTTGGCGCGGCGCCAGTAGAACTGGCCGAGATCCAGGCGTTTGGACGTCTGAATTTCGCTCGCCAGCAATCCCGTGATCAGGAAGCCCGAGATCACGAAGAACAGGTCGACGCCGAGATAGCCACCCCTGGCCCAGTAGAAATCGGCATGAAACAGCAGCACCGCGGTGACGGCGATGGCGCGAAGCCCGTCGAGCCCGGTCAAGCGGACGGCGATAGGGCTTGGTGAGTCAGTGATTACATCCGCCACATCCGAGTGGTGATCCACTTCCTGTGGATGGTCAGCGAGGAGCATGTTGACGCTCTTGGTTGGAAGTCCTTATCCGTGCAGCATGTCTGCCGAACGTGATAGCACGATGGAAAGTTCGGGCAAAAACAGGGGCGATGCGGTGTGCCCTTCGGGTCAAACCTCCAGCGTTGCCAGGTCGCCCTTTTCTTCCAGCCAGGCCTTGCGGTCACTGGCGCGCTTTTTCGCCAGCAGCATGTCCATCAGCTTGGCGGTGCCTTCACCGTCGTCGACGGTGAGCTGCACCAGGCGGCGGGTATCGGGGTGGATGGTGGATTCGCGTAGCTGAGACGGGTTCATCTCGCCCAGACCCTTGAAGCGGGTGGTGCTGACCTGGCCTTTCATTTTCTCGCGCTCGATCCGCTGCAGCATCGCGGCTTTTTCGTTCTCGTCGAGGCAGTAGAACACCTGCTTGCCCACGTCGACGCGGAACAGCGGCGGCATCGCCACGAATACGTGCCCTTCGCGCACCAGCGACGGGAAATGGCGCAGGAACAGCGCGGTGAGCAGGGTGGCGATATGCAGGCCGTCGGAATCGGCGTCGGCCAGAATGATGACCTTGCCGTAGCGCAGGCTGCTGAGGTCGTCCTTGCCGGGATCGCAGCCGATGGCGATGGCGAGGTTGTGCACTTCCTCGGAGCCGAGCACCGAACCGGATTCCACTTCCCAGGTGTTGAGGATCTTGCCGCGTAGCGGAAGGATCGCCTGGAACTCCTTGTCGCGTGCCTGCTTGGCGCTGCCGCCGGCGGAGTCGCCCTCCACCAGGAACAGCTCGGTACGGTTGAGATCCGTCGCGGTGCAATCAGCCAGCTTGCCGGGCAGGGCGGGGCCTTGCGTGATCTTTTTGCGGATGACCTGCTTGGACGCCTTCAGGCGCGCGCTGGCGCGCTCGATGGCGAGCTGGGCGATGCGTTCACCCAGTTCCACGTTCTGGTTCAGCCACAGGCTGAAGGCGTCGTGCACGACGTTTTCGACCAGTGCTGCGGCATTACGCGAGGACAAACGCTCCTTGGTCTGGCCGGCGAACTGCGGATCCTGCAGCTTGGCCGACAGTACGAAGGCCAGGCGCTCCCACACGTCTTCCGGCGCCAGCTTCACGCCGCGCGGCAGCAGGTTGCGGATGTCGCAGAACTCGCGGATGGCATTGGTCAGGCCGCTGCGCAGGCCGTTGACATGGGTGCCACCTTGCGCAGTCGGGATCAGGTTGACGTAGCTCTCCTGCACCAGTTCGCCTTCCGGCAGCCAGGCGAGGGCGACGTCCAGGCCTTCGGTCTCGCGGGCCACGTGGTGCACATAAAGATCGGAGGGCAGTGACTCGGCGCCTTCCAGTTCGCCGCGCAGGTAGTCGCGCAGGCCGTCCTCGTAATGCCATTCGACGACTTCGCCGCTGGCCTCATCGGTGAGCTTCACATTGAGGCCGGCGCACAGCACGGCCTTGGCGCGCAGCAGGTGCTTGAGCTTGGACAGCGAGATCTTCGGCGAGTCGAAGTACTTCGCTTCCGGCCAGAAGTGCACGGTGGTACCGGTCTTTCTCTTCGGCACGCTGCCGATGATCTCCAGCTCGCTGACGCGGTCGCCGTGCTCGAACGCCATGCGGTATTCGTTGCCATCGCGACGGATGGTGACTTCCACCCGGTTGGACAGCGCATTCACCACCGACACGCCCACGCCATGCAGGCCGCCGGAGAAGTTGTAGTTCTTGCCGGAGAATTTACCGCCCGCGTGCAGGCGGGTGAGGATCAGCTCCACGCCGGGAATACCTTCCTCCGGATGGATGTCCACCGGCATGCCGCGACCGTCGTCGCTGACCTCGACCGAGCCGTCGCTATGCAAGATCACATCGATCGACTTGGCATGGCCGGCCAGCGCCTCGTCCACCGAGTTGTCGATGACTTCCTGCGCCAGATGGTTCGGGCGGCTGGTGTCGGTGTACATGCCCGGCCGGCGCTTGACCGGGTCAAGGCCAGAGAGGACTTCGATGTCGGCGGCGTTGTAGCGACTGCTCATTAGTGGTTTTCGATCAGGCGAGTCGCGGGAGGATGAGGTGAGGGGTCTAAGAGGTCAAGGGGCCAAGGGGCGCAAGGAGTAAGCAGTAAGGGGTAAGCACGCAGGTAGGCGATGGCGTCTCGGACTTGCGCACTTACTTCTCACTTCTCACCCCTTGCACGCCGCTCATAAGAGCGGCGCGCAATGCCGCTCCAGCCAGATCAGGTCAGCATCTTCCAGTAGCGGGCTGAGCGCGGCGCGCACGGTGGCGTGATAGTCGTCCAGCCAGGCTCGCTCTTCGGGATTGAGCAGGCTGGGTTCCAGCGCGCGTCGGTCGAACGGGCACAGCGTGAGCGTTTCGAAGGCGTAGTACTCGCCGAACTCGGTCAGGTCGGCTTCCACCACCACGGCGAGGTTTTCGTGGCGGATACCGTGCCGGCCTGGCTTGTACAGGCCAGGTTCGATCGAGCTGATCATGCCGGGCTCCAGCGGCACCAGGGCGCCGCCCTGGATCGGCGGACGAATGCCCTGCGGCCCTTCATGCACGTTGAGGAAAAAGCCGACGCCGTGGCCCGTGCCATGGCCGTAGTCCATGCCGCTGGCCCATAGCGGCGCGCGCGCCAGCGCATCGAGTTGCGGACCGCTGGCGCCCCTGGGAAAGCGTGCGCGGGACAACGCGATCAGGCCCTTCATCACCAGGGTGGCGTCGCGGCGCTGCTCAGCGGTGGTCTCGCCCAGGGCCAGCACACGGGTGATATCGGTGGTGCCGCCGAGGTACTGGCCACCGGAATCGACCAGCAGCAGGCCCTGCGGCTTGAGGGTGCTGTGGCTTTCCGGTGTGGCGCGGTAGTGCGGCAGGGCGCCGTTGGCTTGATAGCCGGCGATGGTGGAGAAGCTTTCGCCGACAAAATCGGGTTGGGCGGAGCGCTCCTCGCGCAGCAAGGTCTCCACATCCAGCTCAGTCTGGCTCATGCCGGCCACAAGGCGTTCTTCCAGACGGCGGAAGGCGCGCACCAGTGCGGCGCCATCGCGGCGCATCACATCGCGAATGTGATCCAGCTCGGCCGCGCCCTTGCGCGCTTTGAATAACGTGGACGGGTTGGCGGCCTCGATGCGTTGGGTCGCCTGCGGAATGGCGGCGGCGATGGCGCTGACGACGCGGCTGCTATCCAGTAGAAGGCTATCGCTCTTGCTCAGCTCGCCCAGTGCATCGGTGACGGTGGCGTAATCGGCGAGCTGGATACCGTCGGCGGCCAGCGAGACCACCAAGGCGTCGCTCAACTTGCCACGCTCGATGAACAGCGTGGCATGTCCGTCGGCTTCGACCAACAGATGCGACAAGAACACTGGATTGCACTCGACATCACTGCCGCGCAAGTTGGTCAGCCAGGCGATGTCGTCCAGGCTGGATACCAGATGGTGGCTGGCGCCGAGCTTGCGCATGGTGGTGCGCAATCGCGTGAACTTGTCGGCGCGCGGCACGCTGGCATAGTGCAGGGTGTGTTCGCTCACCGGGGCGGTGGGCAAGGGCGGACGATCGGTCCAGATCGCGCCGGGCAGGTCCAGATCGGTGCGCAGGCGGGCGCCGGATGCTTCAAAGCGGCGCTCGATGTGACGCTGGGTGGAGAGGGCAAGGCTGTCGCCGGCCACCGCCAGTACCTCGCCTTCGTCCATATGCTGCTGCAACCAGTCCAGATGCTCGGACGCGTGCGACATGCGCTGCTTCATCAGGGCAATGCCGCTGCCGGCCAGTTGTTGTTCGGCCTGGGCAAAGTAGCGGGAGTCGGTCCACAGGCCGGCATGGTCCTGGGTCACCACCAACGTGCCGGCCGAGCCGGTAAAGCCGGACAGCCAGGCGCGGGCCTGCCAATGCGCGGGCAGATATTCGGAAAGATGAGGGTCGGCGCTGGGAACGAGGCAGGCTGTGACACCTTGCTGGTGCATGGCCTGGCGCAGGGTGGCAAGACGGATGAGGCTGAGGTGGGTGCGGTCGCTCATCTATTCATGCTAGCAGTCGCCGAGGCGCGGTTCCGGCGGCGATGCATGAATCGAAGCGGGAAATTTTCCGAGATGACTCGCGGGTAGGACCATCTTCCTCTAAAATGCCGATTTCCAGCACGGCTGCATCCCATGACCCCCCTGATTTTCGTCACCGGCGGTGTGGTGTCCTCACTTGGTAAGGGCATCGCCGCGGCGTCGCTGGCTTCCATTCTGGAAGCGCGTGGCCTCTCGGTCACCATGATGAAGCTCGATCCATATATCAACGTGGACCCGGGCACCATGAGTCCCTTCCAGCACGGCGAGGTCTATGTGACCGACGACGGCGCGGAGACTGACCTCGACCTCGGTCACTACGAGCGTTTCGTGCACACCCGCCTCACCGGCAAGAACTCTATCACCACCGGCAAGATCTACGAATCGGTGATCCGCAAGGAGCGCCGCGGTGACTATCTCGGCGCCACCGTGCAGGTGATCCCGCATATCACCGACGAGATCAAGCACTGCATCCACGAGGCCACCCGCGGTTTCGACGTGGCGCTGGTGGAGATCGGCGGTACGGTGGGTGATATCGAATCGCTGCCGTTCCTCGAGGCCATTCGCCAGCTGCGCATCGAACATGGCCCGGAGAAGGTGCTGTTCATGCACCTGACCCTGGTGCCGTACATCAAGGCCGCTGGCGAGATCAAAACCAAGCCGACCCAGCATTCCGTGAAGGAGCTGCGCTCCATCGGTATCCAGCCGGACGTGTTGCTGTGCCGTTGCGAACAGCAGTTGCCGGAAGGCGAGCGCCGCAAGATCGCGTTGTTCACCAATGTGCCGGAGCAGGCGGTGATCAGCGCCGCCGACGTCGACATCATCTACAAGCAGCCGCTGTGGCTACACAAGCAGGGGCTGGACGAGATCGTGGTCAAGAAGCTCGGCCTCGAAGCCGGCCCGGCCGATCTCTCCGCCTGGCAGCGCACGGTCGATGCGGTGGAGCATCCGAAGGACGAGATCAACATTGCCATCGTCGGCAAATATGTCGAGCACAAGGACGCCTACAAGTCGTTGGGTGAAGCGCTGCGCCACGGCGGCATCAAGCAGCTGACCCGCGTGAATCTGCAGTGGGTCGACTCCGAACAAGTGGAAGCCGAGGGTGCGGCCAAGGCGCTTAGCAGCGTCGATGCGATCCTGGTGCCGGGCGGCTTCGGCAAGCGCGGTTTCGAAGGCAAGGTGCTGGCGGCCAAATATGCCCGTGAGCACGGCGTGCCGTACTTCGGCATCTGCTACGGCATGCATGCGGCGGTGGTGGATTTCGCCCGTAACGTGGCCGGCCTGACCGACGCCGACTCCAGCGAGAACGATCGCAACACCGGCAACCCGGTGATCGCGCTGATCACCGAGTGGACCACGGCCACGGGTGAAATCGAGCAACGCAGCGAGCGTTCCGATCTCGGCGGCACCATGCGTCTCGGTGCACAAGAGTGCCGCCTCAAGGCCGGCACGCTGGCGCGCGAGATGTACGGCCAGGAAGTGGTGCGCGAACGCCATCGCCACCGTTACGAGTTCAACAACCGTTACCGCCAGCCGTTTGAAGACCTGGGCATGGTGGTCTCCGGCAAGTCGATGGATGACCTGCTGGTGGAGATCGTCGAACTGCCGCAGCAGAAGCACCCATGGTTCCTCGGCTGCCAGGCGCATCCGGAATTCACCTCCACGCCGCGCGATGGCCATCCGCTGTTTATCGGCTTCGTGCGCGCTGCGCGCGAGTTCAAAGCCGTGCGCGAGGGCGAGCGTCTGGCCAAGGAGCACGTCGCATGAAGTTGTGCGGCTTTGAGGTAGGCCTGGATCAACCGCTGTTCGTGATTGCCGGCCCTTGTGTGGTCGAGTCCGAACAGCTGCAGCTCGATACCGCCGGCAAGCTCAAGGAAATCACCGGCAAGCTCGGTATCAACTTCATCTTCAAATCCAGCTTCGACAAGGCCAACCGTTCCTCCGGCACCAGCTTTCGCGGGCCGGGCATGGAGGAAGGGCTACGCATCCTGGGCGAAGTAAAGCGCCAGATCGGCGTGCCGGTGCTGACTGACGTGCATGAATACACTCCGTTTGGCGAAGTCGCCTCCGTGGTGGACGTGCTGCAGACGCCGGCCTTCCTGTGCCGCCAGACCGATTTCATCCAGGCCGTGGCCCGCGCGGGCAAGCCGGTGAACATCAAGAAAGGCCAGTTCCTCGCGCCGTGGGACATGAAGCACGTGGTCGCCAAGGCCAAGGATGTTGGTAACGACAACATCCTGGTGTGCGAGCGCGGCGCCAGCTTCGGCTACAACAACCTGGTATCGGATATGCGCTCGCTCGCGGCGATGCGCGAAACCGGTTGCCCGGTGGTGTTCGACGCGACTCACTCCGTGCAGTTGCCAGGTGGCCAGGGCGCCAGCTCGGGCGGCCAGCGCGAGTTCGTGCCGGTGCTGGCGCGCGCCGCGATCGCGGTCGGTGTGGCCGGCCTGTTCGCCGAAACCCATCCGGATCCGGACAAGGCGCTCAGCGACGGCCCCAATGCGTGGCCGCTGGGCAAGATGGAGGCCTTGCTGGAAACCCTGTTGGAGCTGGATGCGGTCACCAAACGCCACGGCTTCCTCGAACAAACTCTTTGATCGCGTAACGCGGGTCTTCCCGCCGCACGGATCGGCCTGTCTTTTCGCTTCATCACCTTTTGGACTGGAATTGCATGAGCACCGAAATCACCCGTATTCACGCCCGTGAAATCCTCGACTCCCGTGGCAACCCCACGCTCGAAGCCGAAGTGACCCTTGCCGGCGGTGGCTTCGGTCGCGCGGCGGTGCCGAGCGGTGCCTCGACCGGCGCCCGTGAGGCGGTCGAGCTGCGCGACGGCGACAAGTCGCGTTACCTCGGCAAAGGCGTGAAGAACGCGGTGGCGAACGTCAACGGCGAGATCGCCGGTGCGCTCAAGGGTTTCGATGCGGCTGACCAGAAGGGCCTGGACAGCAAGCTGATCGCGCTGGACGGCACCTCGAACAAGGGCCGACTGGGCGCCAATGCGCTGCTCGGCGTCTCCATGGCAGCCGCGCATGCTGTTGCGGCTTCGCGCAGTGAGCCGCTGTGGAAGTACCTCTCCAACGGCAAGCCGGGTGCGCTGCCGGTGCCGATGATGAACATCATCAACGGCGGTGCGCATGCCGATAACAATGTCGATGTGCAGGAGTTCATGGTGCTGCCGGTCGGCCTGCCGAGCTTTGCGGAGTCGCTGCGCGCCGGCACCGAAATCTTCCACGCGCTGAAGAGCGTGCTGAAGGGCAAGGGTCTGAACACCGCAGTGGGTGACGAAGGCGGCTTTGCGCCAAACCTGCGCTCCAACATCGAGGCGCTGGACACCATCCTCGAAGCGGTGAACAAGACCGGCTACAAGATCGGTAGCGAGATTCTGCTGGGTCTCGACGTCGCCAGTTCGGAGTTCTTCAAGGGCGGCCAGTACGACCTGGAAGGCGAGGGCAAGGTCTACACCCCGGCGCAGTTCGTCGATCTGCTGGCAAGCTGGAGCAAGCAGTACCCGATCGTCACCATCGAGGACGGCATGGCCGAAGGCGACTGGGACGGCTGGAAGCTGCTCACCGAGGCCATCGGCAACAAGGTGCAGTTGGTCGGCGATGACCTGTTCGTGACCAACCCGGCCATCTTCCGCGAAGGCATCGACAAGAAGATCGCCAACGCCATCCTGATCAAGGTGAATCAGATCGGTACGCTGTCCGAGACGCTGGAAGCGATCGCCATGGCGGATGCCGCCAAGTACGCCGCCATCGTGTCGCACCGCTCGGGCGAGACGGAGGACACCACCATCTCCGACATCGCGGTGGCGACCACGGCGACCCAGATCAAGACCGGTTCGCTGTGCCGCACCGACCGCGTGGCCAAGTACAACCAGCTGCTGCGCATTGAAGAGCAGCTGGGCGCGGCCGCGCGTTACGCCGGTCGCCAGGCCTTCCCGAACCTGAGCAGCCTGCCGGGCTGATTGAGGTAGCGGACGACCATGCTGCGCTGGATCGCCCTGATCTTGCTCCTGGCCCTCATCGGTCTGCAGGTGAAACTGTGGACCGGCAACGGTGGCGTGCACGAAGTAGAAACGCTGCGCACCGCCGTGAAAAAGCAGGGCGAGGACAATCAGCGATTGCTCCAGCGCAATCAGGCGCTGGCTGCCGATGTGGACGATCTGAAGCACGGCGAACAAGCGGTGGAAGCGCGCGCGCGCGCCGAACTGGGCTTGATCAAGCCAGGTGAAACGTTCTACCAGGTGGTCGAGAAACCCGGCGCTGCCAGCAGCGCGCCGCTGCCGGCCACCGCCAGCGATAGCGGGCAGTGAGCATGACGTCCCTGTGGTGCGTGGTTCCGGCCGCCGGGCGCGGTGCGCGGGTTGGTGGCGATATTCCCAAGCAGTATTTGCCGCTGGCCGGCAAACCGCTGATTCAGCACACGCTGGAAAGGCTCGCTGCGCATCCGCGCATTGCCGGGTTGATGGTGGTGCTGGGTGCGCAGGATGCCTGGTGGCCCGGCATCGATCAGCTTGGCGACAAGCCGGTGCGCCTCGCGATCGGTGGCGCTGAGCGTTGCGACTCGGTGCTCGCCGGTGTCGAAGCACTGCCCTCGAGTGTGCGCGACGACGATTTCGTGCTGGTGCACGATGCGGCACGCCCCTGCGTGCGTGCGGTGGATATCACCCGCCTTATCGAACTCGGTTCGGCGGCTGGCGGTGGCCTGCTGGGTGCGCCGTTGCGCGACACGCTCAAGCGTGCCGATGCAGCGGGGCGGAGCCGGCTGACCGAGCCGCGCGACGAGCGTTGGCGCGCTTTCACGCCACAAATGTTTCGGCGCGCCGAATTGGCTGCCGCGCTGCGCGCCGCGGCGGCGCGAGGCTTGAAGGTCAGCGACGAGGCGATGGCGATGGAGTCCTCGGACTTCGCTCCATTGCTCGTCGAGGGCGCCGAGGACAATATCAAGGTCACCACGGCCGCCGATTTCGCGTTGGCCGAGTTCCTGTTGGGCAAAACGGATGGGGAAGGGTAGCCGCATGATGCGAATCGGCCAGGGTTTCGACGTGCATGCCTTCGGCGAGGGCGACCACATCATGCTGGGTGGCGTGCGCGTACCGCATAGTCACGGCGTGGAAGCGCACTCGGATGGCGACGTGGTTATCCATGCATTGTGTGATGCGATCTTCGGCGCGCTGGCGTTGGGCGATATCGGCCAGCACTTTCCGCCCTCTCAGGAGCGCTGGCGCAACGCCGAAAGCCGGGTCTTTCTGCGCCACGCCGCTACGCTGATGCGCGAGCAGGGTTATGCCATCGGCAATGCCGATGTCACGGTGATCTGCGAACTGCCGAAGGTCGGCCCACACGCACTGGCGATGCGCGAGTGCATGGCTAGGGAGCTGGGTTGCGAGGTCGGGCGCATCAGTATCAAGGCCACCACTACCGAGAAGCTGGGCTTCACTGGCCGCGGCGAGGGCATCGCTGCGCAGGCCTGCGTGTTGCTGGCATTGGCCTAAGCTAGGCGTCGGTTCTCGTCTCCCTAAGACGCCAGCACGAACCACTGGAGGCGATTTCATTTCTATCGGGCTCGCCACGCTCTCTTCATCTTCGCCAAGGCTTTCTTCATCCATGTCCGAACTTCCTTACGCTTACGGCCATCCGCCGCTCATGGCGCAACTGCGTAGCACGCCGGAAGACTTCCAGGTGGAAGAAATTCTGGGTTACGACGCCGATGGCGAAGGCGAACACGCCCTGTTATGGGTTGAGAAGCGCGGTGCCAATACCGATTGGGTGGCGCGTGAATTGGCACGCTTCGCTGAGGTGCCTCCCCTCAACGTGGGTTACGCCGGATTGAAGGATCGCCATGCCGTCACCCGGCAGACGTTTTCCGTGCAGCTGGCCGGCAAGCCGGATCCGGACTGGTCGGCGTTTCCGCATGCTGACGTGAAGGTGCTGGCCGCCACCCGCCACAAACGCAAGCTCAAGCGCGGCGCGTTGCGCGGTAACCGCTTCGTGCTGGTGTTGCGGCAGGTGCAGGGTGAGCGCGAAGCGGCTGAGCAGGTGTTGCGGCAGATCGCGGTGCGCGGCGTGCCGAACTATTTCGGCGAGCAGCGTTTTGGCCGTGAAGGCGGCAACGTGGCGCAGGCGCGGGCGATGTTCGCCGGCCGCCGGGTCGATCGCGACAAGCGGTCGTTCCTGTTGTCGGCGGCGCGCTCGCATATTTTCAATGCGGTGCTGGCGGCGCGTGTGGAGCGCGGGGCTTGGGACGCGCCGCTGGATGGCGAGATCTGGTCGCTGAGCGGAACGCGCTCCTGGTTTGGGCCGGAGCCGTTCGATGCCACTCTCGCGGATCGCCTTGCGCGTGCAGACATCCATCCGTCCGGACCCATGTGGGGGCAAGGCGAGACGCCCGCCAAGGACGTGGCGGGTGCCCTGGAGAATGAGGTTGCCATCGCCAACACCGATCTCGCAGAGGGTCTCGCTGCCGCACGCATGGATCAGGAGCGCCGCCCGCTGCGCCTGATTCCCAAGGATCTGAAGTGGCGCTGGCTGGAAGAGGATGCGCTGGAGCTTACGTTCGAGCTGCCCGCCGGTGCCTATGCCACGGTGATCGTGCGTGAACTAGCACAGGTGTAGGAGCCCATCCTGTGGGCGACCATCACGACGTACGCACGCCGTAGGTTTTTCATTCGGGCCATCCCTGGCGCTCCCCTTGCGGACGGCTTGCGCCGTGCAAAACCGGCAATCCTGCCGGTTTGTCGCGCACAGGGAGCTACGCTTTCAACAGTACGACCACCGCGCCGGTGCCGCCCTGCATCGGCCGTGCTGAAGCAAACGCGATCACGTCATCACGCCGTCTTAGCAATCGGTCGGTCAGCACTTTCAATACCGGCCCACTGGCTTTGGAGCGCAAGCCCTTGCCGTGCACGATGCGCACGCAGCGCAGGCCGTGGTGGTGGGCCTCGGCGAGAAAGTCGGCGATGGTTGCCTGCGCCGCGGCAGCGTTCATCTGATGCAGATCGATATCGTCCTGCACGCTGAACTGACCGCGCTTGAGTTGCTTGAGCAGCTTTGGCGGATAGCCGTCGCGCAGATAGCTCAGCTCCTCGCCCACTTCCAACAGGCCAGGGTCGAAGGCCATGTCCAGCAATTCGCCCGGCACCGCCGCTTCGTCGGCTTCCAGCATATGCGGGTGTGGCTCTGGCTTGGGCGTGGATGGTGCCGGTTCCACCGGGTCGAGGCGGCGCACTTCGCCGATCGCCTCGCGAAACAGGCGGGTGTCGTCGTCGCTGACGGGTGACGGTGGCTGGTGTTTCATGGCGGCATCCTAACTAAGAGCCTGCTCAATATCTCTGGAGGGCACGCAGAGATAGAGATATTGAGAAGACTCCAAATCGACTGTTGCTAGCTCGGTTCGGTTCCGTGATGACGGTTATGGCGGGCGGCCGGGCGTAGGTGCAAGCTGCGCGCTTGCACAGACCAACGGGAGATGGGGATGAAAGTCGGCATCATCGGCTCTGGTGTGGTGGCGGAGGCGCTAGCCAGCGGGTTTCTCAAACATGGTCACCAGGTAGTGTTGGGGACCCGGTCGGCGGATAAGCTGGCTGCTTGGGTCAAGGCGAATCCAGACAGCCAGGTGGGCAGCATGGCGGAGGCTGCCGCTTTCGGTGAAGTCGTGGTGCTGGCGGTGAAGGGCGGCGCGACGAAGGATGCACTGACTCTGGCCGGTGCCGGGAATCTGGCGGGCAAGGTGGTCATCGACGCCACCAATCCGATTGCCGACCTGCCGCCCGTCAACGGCGTGTTGCGCTTCTTTACCTCGATGGATGAGTCGTTGATGGAGCAGCTGCAGAAGGCATTCCCGGCGGTACGCTTCGTCAAAGCGTTCAATTCGGTCGGGAACGGGCAGATGGTCAACCCGGCCTTGCCGGGTGGGCGGCCCAGCATGTTCATCTGCGGCAACGACGACGCGGCGAAGCAGCAAGTGCGCGGCATTCTCGACCAGTTTGGCTGGGATACGGAGGACATGGGCAAGATCGAAGCCGCCCGTGCCATCGAGCCGCTATGCATGCTGTGGTGTATTCCGGGCCTTCTGCGCAACGAGTGGTCGCACGCGTTCAAAGTGCTGCACGCTTGAGCGATCATCGTGTGAAACCATAGGCCCGCTCAGGTAGACTCAGGGGTCTACGGAGCGTGCCGGGGAGCCTAAGGGCGGCGCGCCGAATACGGCTTTGAACGGATCATGATGCGAGTTCTGGTTAGCAATGACGATGGCGTGGATGCACCGGGCATCCGCGTGCTCGCCGAGCGCCTTGCCGCGGTCGGCCAGGTCACTGTGGTGGCCCCCGACCGTGATCGCTCCGGCGCGAGCAACTCGCTCACGCTCGACGCGCCGATCCGCGCTTTGCAGATGGAGAACGGTTACTACCGAGTCGCTGGCACGCCGACCGACTGCGTGCATCTGGCGCTGGCCGGCATGCTGGACTATGAGCCGGACATCGTAGTTTCCGGTATCAACAACTCCGCCAATCTCGGCGACGACGTGATCTATTCGGGCACGGTCTCGGCGGCGATGGAAGGGCGCTTTCTCGGCTTGCCGGCGATTGCCGTGTCGCTGGTCAGCAAGGATCACAAGGGCGAGCACTACGACTCGGCGGCCACGGCTGTGCTGCTGTTGATGGAACGTTTGCTGGTCGATCCGTTGCCGGCCGACACCATCCTCAACGTCAACGTGCCGGATCGGCCGTGGGACCAAATCCACGGCTTTGAAGTGACTCGGCTGGGCAAGCGGCACCGTTCCGCACCCTGCATCAAACAGACCGACCCGCGCGGCAAGACCATCTGGTGGATCGGCCCGGCTGGCGATGTTGACGATGCAGGTCCAGGCACCGATTTCCACGCTGTGCAGCGTGGCTATGTGTCGGTCACACCCATCCACGTCGACCTGACCCGTTTCCAGGCGCTGGAGAAGGTCAGCAGCTGGGTGAATGCCCTCACCGACGGCATGACCGCGTCCGCCGGCGACAAGGTAGCGTGAGGTGAACGTGCATCCGTTGCCGCCATCTGCATTGAAGGGCGAGGGCATGACCTCGCAGCGTGCGCGCGATCGTCTTGCCGCCAAGTTGAAAGACGAAGGGATCCGCGACGAGCGCGTGATCGACGTGATTCGCAGTCTGCCGCGCCACCACTTCATCGATCAGGCATTGCACTCGCGTGCCTATGAGAATACGGCGCTGCCGATCGGCCATGGCCAGACCATTTCCCAGCCATGGGTGGTGGCGCGCATGACCGAGGCGCTGCTGGAACATTTCGACGCCAAGCAGGGCATGCCGCAGAAGGTGCTGGAGATCGGTACCGGCTCCGGCTACCAGGCGGTGGTACTGGCTTCGCTGGTGCCGCAGGTGTTTACGGTGGAGCGCATCGAGGAATTGCTGCGCCAGGCACGCCGGCGCTTCCGTCAGCTGGGCCTGACCAACATTCGCTCGCGCCATGACGACGGCAAGCTGGGTTGGGCGGATGAAGCGCCGTTCGACGCCATCATGCTTACGGCGGCTGGCGATGCCATTCCATCTGCATTGCTCGACCAGCTCAGTCCCACGGGCGTGCTGGTGGCGCCGGTGGGCTCGCCGAGCCACCAGATACTCATTCGCATGCGCGGCGACGGGGAGGGCGACTTTATCCAGGAAGAACTCGCTGCGGTGAGTTTCGTGCCGCTGCTCGGCGGTATCGGTTGATACGCCGCATTCATCAAGGAAGCGCCTGATGCGCCTGTTTGGAACGCTGTATGCCCGCGCACTCATCTGGGCGCGTCACCCCAAGGCCGTGTACTACCTGTGTGGCCTGAGTTTCGTCGAAGCCTTTATCTTCCCGATCATGCCGGAAGTGATGCTGGCACCGATGATGCTCGGCAAGCGTCATAAAGCCTTCTTCTACGCCAACATCAGCCTGTTGTTTTCGCTGCTCGGTTCGCTGGTGGGTTATGCGCTGGGCCACTGGGCATTCCAGGCACTGCATCCGGTGCTCGAAACATTGCACCTGCTCGCGCCGATCGAGCAGGGGGTGGAGAGCCTGCGCACCCAGATGAACCAGCATTGGCTGGGCTTGCTGGTGGTGTTGGCACTGGCCGCGTTGCAGCCGGTGGTGCCGATGAAGTTCGTCACCTGGGCGTCGGGTATTGTCGGCGTGCCGATCGTCCCGTTCCTGGTCTGCATGGCGGTCGGGCGCGGCAAGCGCGTATGGCTGCTGGCCCTGCTGATCCGCCTGTTTGGTGAGAGGGCGGAGCGCATCCTGCACAAGCATATCGAGTGGATCGGCTGGGCGGCCATCGTGATCCTGGCCGGGTTGCTGACGTGGTGGATCTGGCTGCGCTGAATGGCTGCCGGCGCGAGATGCCAACGGGAAAGAATGCCAGCATGAAAATGCCGTTACGCCTCGGTATGCTCATTCCTATGAACGGACATTGCCGCTACCTCGCTCCCGCTGCACTCACCCTCATGCTTGCCGCTTGCGTATCGCCACGCAGTTCGGTGGTGGTCGAACCTGCCGGCGGCGCGAAAGGACAGACCGTGGCCCCGGCGCGCGCCGGCGCGCCAGGCGGTTCGTATCAGGTGGTGAAGGGCGACACGCTCTACTCCATCGCCTTCCGCAAGAACGTGGATTTCCGCGACCTGGCCAGTTGGAACGGTATCGCCGCGCCTTACACGATTTGGCCAGGGCAGATGCTGAAGCTGTCGCCTTCCGGGGCGGCTCCGGCGTCCGGTGCGAGTCGCACGACGGTAGCGGCAACGGCAACACATGCTGCAGCATCGGCCGCGCAAACTCAGGCTGCTTCGCATCCGCCAGTCGCGGCGGCCAGCTCGGCGCCTGGCTTTCAGGCTGTGCCGCCTGCGAGTTCACACAGCACGGCGGCTGCGGTCAGCACTCCTTCCGTGACGGCTGCGGCGGCTACGACGGGACAGGCGACAGCGGCAGCTGCCTCGACGCCATCAAGCGCCACTGCCGTTGTACCGGTCGCCGGCGTGCCTGCAACAGCACACACTGCGCCGACAGTGCCGCAGCCTGCGCCCGCCGCGCCGGTGGCCGCGGGCGCCACACGCTCGAATGGCGGCGTTCTGTGGCGTTGGCCGGCCGAGGGTGGCCTAGGCAAGCGTTTTCAAAGTGGCGATGCCATCCCCGGCATCGAGATCCTGGGCAAGTCGGGCGACCCCGTGCGTGCGGCTGCCGATGGCGTCGTGGTGTACAGCGGCAATGGCTTGGTGGGTTACGGTGAGCTAGTCATCATCAAGCATAACGACAGCTTCCTGTCGGCTTATGGCCACAACAGCAAGCGCCTGGTGAAGGAAGGTCAGCGCGTCGGCGCCGGCCAGCAGATCGCTGAGATGGGTTCCACGGGCTCCACGCGCGACGAGCTGCAGTTCCAGATTCGCCGTGATGGCAACCCGGTCGATCCCATGGCTTATTTGCCGTCGCGCTGACAAGCGGTGCCGTTTTTTGTAGGAGCCCACCCTGTGGGCGACCTCGCACCATAATGGCTTCGTAGGTTTGTCGCCCACAGGGTGGGCTCCTACTAAAAGCTCAGCCCTCGGGCAGGATGAAGGCGGCGACCACGCGGCGGCGTTCGCCGGCTAGCAGATCGTAGGTGCGCGCCGCAGCGGCGTTGTCCATCACCTCAATGCCCACGCCTTGGCGCAGGAAGCCGGCCATGAAGGCGGCGGCGGGAAATACTTGACGCTCGCCGGTGCCCAGGATCACCACTTCGGGCTTCAGCTCGAGGATGGTGTCGACGTGTTCGGCATCGAGCGCGCCGGCATGTGTCACCGGCCAGTTTTCGATGGCGCGGTCTGGCGCCAGCAGCAGGCTGTGAGTGAATTCGCGATCGACGACGGTGATGCTGCGTGCGCCTACGCGGCGTACAAACAGGTAGTCGTCAGGGCGGTCGAGCGAGAGATCCATGGGGCGGATGTCAGCGGGGCAGGGCCAGCTTGGGTTCGTCTTCGTTGCGGCGGAACAGCACCACGATGTGGCCGATCTGCTGCACGTTTTCCGAATGGGTGCCGCCGGCGAGGAAGTCGATCTGTGCTTGGCGCTCATCCTTGTCGCCGCCGGACAGCTTCACTTTGACCAGCTCGTGGTGGGAGAGTGCCAGGTCCAGCTCCTTGAGCACGGCGTCGGTCGCGCCCTTGGCGCCCAGCAGGATCACCGGCTTCAGGTCGTGGGCGAGGCTGCGCAGGTAACGGTGCTGCGAGGGGGAAAGGGCCATGCGTTCAGTCTCGGATTCGCGGCGAATGGACCGTAAAGGGTATCATGCGGGCCATTCCCCGTATCTGTGGCCGTTGCCGATCATGACTCGCAGCAAAAGCAGTTCCCGCTGGCTGCGGGAGCATTTCGATGACGTCTATGTGAAGAGGGCGCAGGCTGAAGGTCTGCGCTCGCGTGCAGTGTTCAAGCTGGAAGAGCTGATCGAGCGCGACCGCCTGCTCAAGCCGGGTATGCGCGTGGTCGATCTGGGTGCTGCCCCGGGTGGCTGGTCGCAGCTGGTGCGCCAGCGGCTGGGGGATAACGGCACCGTGGTGGCGTTGGATATCCTCCCGATGCAGGGCATTGCGGGGGTCGATTTCCTGCAGGGCGATTTCCGCGAGGAGTCCGTGCTGCGCGAGTTGGAAGCCCACCTGGATGGTCAGAAGGTCGATCTTGTGCTGTCCGACATGGCCCCCAATATGAGTGGTGTCGCACTGGCCGACCAGATCCGCGCGATGGATCTGGCCGAGCTGGCGCTGGATTTCAGCCGCCAATGGCTGAAACCGGGCGGTTCGTTCCTGATCAAGCTGTTCCAGGGAGCTGGCTTCGATGATTACCTGCGTAGCTTGCGCGTGGAGTTTTCGCGCGTAACTATGCGTAAACCAAAGGCCTCTCGCGCCCGTTCGCGTGAGGTGTATGCACTGGCCACAGGAAGAAAGGTCAGTGACGGTCAACCGGGCGAGAACCGCGCATGAATGAAATGGCTAAAAACCTGTTGCTCTGGCTGATCATCGCAGTAGTCCTGCTGACGGTGTTTCAGAGCTTCAATCCGCGTGGCGCATCGTCGTCCGATCTGCCTTACAGCAGCTTCGTGCAGAGCGTGGACAACGGCAACGTTGCCACCGCCATGATCAGCGCCGACCAGCCGGCCTCCATCAGCGGCAAGCTGAAGGACGGCAGCACGTTTCACACCGTCGCCCCCGTACTCGGCTTTTCCACCAACTCGGTGGTCAAGCAGATGCAGGACAAGGGCGTGGAGGTTCGCCAGGAGCCGTCCAACAATGGCTTCTCGCTGCTTGGGCTGCTGATCAATTGGCTGCCCATCATCCTGATCGTGGGCGTGTTCATCTGGTTCATGCGTCAGATGCAGGCCGGTGCCGGCGGTCGCGGCGCCATGAGCTTCGGCCGCTCGCGCGCCAAGCTGCAAGGCGAGGACCAGATCAAGGTCAACTTCAGCGACGTCGCGGGCTGCGATGAAGCGAAGGAGGAGGTGGGTGAGCTCGTAGAGTTCCTCCGCGATCCGGGCAAGTTCCAGAAGCTGGGCGGCAAGATTCCGCGTGGCGTGCTGATGGTCGGCCCGCCCGGTACCGGCAAGACCTTGCTCGCCAGGGCCATTGCTGGCGAGGCCAAGGTGCCGTTCTTCTCCATCTCGGGCTCCGACTTCGTCGAGATGTTCGTCGGCGTTGGCGCCAGCCGCGTGCGCGACATGTTCGAGCAGGCCAAGAAGCACGCGCCATGCATCATTTTCATTGACGAAATCGACGCCGTCGGCCGCCATCGCGGCGCCGGCCTTGGTGGCGGTCATGATGAGCGCGAGCAGACCCTGAACCAGTTGCTGGTCGAGATGGACGGTTTCGAAGGCACCGAGGGTGTCATCGTCATCGCCGCTACCAACCGTCCGGATGTGCTGGACCCTGCGCTGCTGCGTCCGGGCCGCTTCGATCGTCAGGTGGTGGTCGGCTTGCCGGACGTGAAGGGGCGCGAACAGATCCTCAAAGTGCATCTGCGCAAGGTGCCGACGGCGGCCGACGTCGATCCGATGACGATTGCGCGCGGCACCCCGGGTTTCTCGGGTGCCGATCTCGCCAACCTCGTCAACGAGGCCGCGTTGTTCGCTGCCCGCGAGAACGCGCGCGACGTGCGTATGAACCACCTGGATAAGGCGCGCGACAAGATCTTGATGGGTACCGAGCGTCGCTCAATGGCCATGAGCGAGGACGAGAAGAAGCTCACCGCTTATCACGAGGCCGGTCACGCCATCGTGGGCCGCCTCGTGCCCGAGCATGATCCGGTTTACAAGGTCACCATCATTCCTCGCGGTCGTGCGCTGGGCGTCACCATGTACCTGCCGGAAGGCGACAAGTACAGCATGAACCGCGTTGCCATCGAGTCGCAGCTGTGCTCGCTGTACGGCGGTCGCGTGGCCGAGGCGCTGATCTTCGGTGAGGACAAGGTCACCACCGGCGCGTCCAACGACATCGAGCGCGCCACCAAGATGGCTCGCAATATGGCGACCAAGTGGGGTCTGTCCGACAAGCTCGGCCCGATGACCTACGGTGAAGAAGAGGACGAAGTATTCCTCGGCCGCGCCGTGACGCAGCACAAGAACGTCTCCAACGAGACCGCGCGCAAGATCGACGAAGAAGTGCGGGACATTCTCGATCGCGCCTACGCCCGCACCAAGCAGCTGTTGACCGACAACATCGACAAGTTGCATGTGATGGCCGATGCGCTGCTGCAGTACGAGACCATCGACGCGCATCAGATCGACGACATCATGAATGGCCGTGTGCCGGGTCCGCCGGCGGATTGGTCCAAGACCGCCTCGTCAGGCTCCACGCCACCGCCTCCGCCGCCGCGTGGCGATGCAGGAGCCAAGGTGGGTGACCCTGCGACGCAGAGCCGTCATCCGCATTCTTGAGCGGGGTTGTTTGGCAGTATCGATAGAGAGGGCGGCTAAGGCCGCCCTCTCTGTTTGTGGCGCCTTGCGCATCGTTCGGTTGTTCGAGTGCAAACGACGGCTACGTCGACTTGTTCAGAGCGTCCCTAGGCGATCCAGATTTGGACGGCTAGAATCCGCAACCTCGACGCAGCCGGTCGTCATCGAGAATGAATATTCTTGGCTCTCGATGAAAAAAATCTGAAAAAAGTATTGACGGCAACGCTTCGAATCTGAATAATTCCGCTTCTGGCTTCGGCGCTTTCCACCTCGGTGGTTTAGCGGCAAAGCAAAGGTTTACAGCGCGCCCGTAGCTCAGTTGGATAGAGTACCAGGCTACGAACTTGGTGGTCGGGAGTTCGAATCTCTCCGGGCGCGCCATTACAACGCAAAGTGTGGTGCTTGCATCATGATTTGCACCGGATGACAGGTCATCGTCATGCGGACCGGACGAAAGATGTGTTCGGTGTGCTTCGATACGGATTGACTAGGCGAAGCGTCACCCGTAGCATTTCAAAGCTTCGGCTTGCGCGAGCGATCGAAGGTTCGAAATCGGGGTATAGCTCAGCCTGGTAGAGCGCCAGCTTTGGGAGCTGGATGTCGTGGGTTCGAATCCCTCTGCCCCGACCAAGCAGTTGCTCTGCACCAAGTGCATTGCGCCTGTAGCTCAACCGGATAGAGCATCGGCCTTCTAAGCCGACGGTTGCAGGTTCGATTCCTGTCGGGCGCGCCAGTTCATCAAGGTTTACGGTGGGCGTAGCTCAGCTGGTTAGAGTACCGGATTGTGATTCCGGTTGTCGTGGGTTCGAGTCCCATCGTCCACCCCAGTTAAAATGTTAGAAGGGCCGTTAGCTCAGCTGGTAGAGCAGTTGACTCTTAATCAATTGGTCGAAGGTTCGAATCCTTCACGGCCCACCAAAACGAACAGGCGCTTAGGGAAACCTAGGCGCCTTTTCTTTGTGCCATGAAAAGTCAGCGCGTTTTGCGCAATAGGCCAACTGGATCTTGTCGACTTCGAGGTTACTGCCTGAAACTGCGAACGGATTCCAGGAGCGCGCCATGAGTGATTTCGATAGCCAGATCATGCAGGTTCTCGAAGGCTACAAAGCCGCCGTTCTCGCCAAGGACGTCGACGCCTTCATCAAGCTTTATGACCAGGATGTCCGGGTGTTCGACGCCTGGGGAACTTGGTCGTATCAGGGCGCAGCGGCTTGGCGGCAGATCGTCCAGCAGTGGTTCGCCTCGTTAGGCGAGGAGTCGGTGGCGGTGAGCATGGAGGACGTCCATGTCACTGGTGCGAAGGACATGGCGGTGATCAGCGCCATGGTGACTTATGCCGGCATATCTTCGACGGGCGAAAGAGTTCGGGCGATGCAGAATCGCCTAACTTGGGCCATGTCGCGCATGGGCGACAGCTGGGGGATCGTTCACGAGCACACGTCAGCGCCCATAGATTTTGACGATCTGAAGGCCATTCTTGAGCGCAACTGAGGAATCTTTGCGAGGTTGTTCTCGCATCGCCTGCCTTGCGTGGTAGCTGGTTTTGCGAGTTGCTACAGAGCACCATTCCAGCCTGATAGGAGCACTTCTTCTCGCATGCATGCGATTGAACGAAAGTCCGTGGAGGGACTTATGCATTCTGTCGGACGCCCTTCTGTCAGACGCCTTGGGGTGATCCTGATGTTAGTCAGTGCGGTTTGCCTGCAGGCTATGAACGCCTATGCGGCATTGGATGCGACTGGGCAGCGAGAAGTACAGGCGCTGCTGGTTTTCGTCGGCAGCAGCCATTGCACATTCATCCGCAATGGCAGCTCGTATAGTGCCGTAGAGGCGCAGGCACACTTGCAATCCAAGCTGGATTACCTGGTGCGCAAGGACCTAGTGAACTCCGCTGAGGAATTCATCGAGCGAGCCGCCAGCCAAAGCAATTTCAGCGGCAAACCTTACAAGGTGAGCTGCGACGGTAGGGAACGCCTGTCGGCGGACTGGTTGACGGAGGAGCTGCAGCATCTGCGGCAAGGGCCACCTTAAGGCCGCCTCGAAAAGCCTGCATCAAGCTCGTTATCCCCGAGGAAGCAGGGATCTAGCGGACTGTTGAGCGCTCATGCCTGCTACTGGGGAGGCCCGGCTCGGTCCATTCTGTGGAATGGCGGAACAATTTCCGAATGGCGGAAAAAACAAAGGCCCCAAAAGGGGCCTAAGTCATTGGTACCGGTGATAGGACTCGAACCTACACGACATCTCTGCCAGCGGATTTTGAGTCCGCCGCGTCTACCATTCCGCCACACCGGCATTGCAGCGGCACATTATGCCGGGTTCAGTTCACCGGGTCGAGACCCAATTGACGATCGCTGCGCTCGTAGCAGTGATTCTCGCCCACCGGCTTGAAGACGGCGCAGTGGGTCATCTGTCCGGAATAGATGTGCAGGCTGACCGCTACAGCGTCTTCGCTGGGGTTGCGGATGGTGTGGTATTCGTGCGGCGGGATCAGACTGCCGGCAGAGCCGGGGCCTGCCTGGATGGAGCCGACGGGTTGGAAGCGCCACTGGCCATCCGCCTCGCCGAGGCGCTCGTACTGCACTACTTCCAGCGCGCCGCTCCACACGCCTTCGACGCACCACATGCCGCAGTGGTCGTGGATCGGCGTGCCTTGGCCCGGGCCCCAGGTCATCGCTACGACGCAATAACCGTGCTCATCGCTGTGGTACAGCTCGCGGCGCGCGTAGCGGCCTTCGGCGGTTTCGAACACGCAGTCGGGCAGCTTTACTTCGTTGCCGCGGATCAGCTTGCACAGGCTGTTGCGCAGGCTGTCGGTGATCTCGGGCGTGGAAGGTTTGCTGACGGCGCTGTCGATGGCATCGATGAGCTTGCGACAGCCTGGGAATTCCATAGTGAGCATGACGTTCTCGGATGACGGTATTGCTGCGCCATCTTAGCAGCGCGGCGGGAAGGGGGGGGCTAGGGATGCTCTGATCTATTCCATGTACCCGTCACCGCCCTGTATGCGCGCAGCGGTTTGTTGCAGCGGCGCACGCGGGGAGAGTCCATGGATGGACTCGGCTTTGAGGAGCGAGGAAGGCAGACTGGCTGTCTGTCGAGACGCTGGGGCGAAGCGCTGCGCGCATACAGGGCGGCCCCCACGTGTTGAATAGGAATTGGGGTGACGTCCAGAAGGCCCGCAGGCTGCGCCGCGGCCAGTCTGCCCTGCGCCACGCACCACAGCCTGCGGACCTTCTGGACGTCATGCCGGGTACGTGGAATAGATCAGAGCATCCCTATGCGTTCAGAGTCGGGCGAGGAAGCCGCCGATGGCCCGGCTGTAGTTCTCAATATCGACCAAGAAGGCGTCGTGGCCCTGGGGTGAATCCAGCGCGACGAACTCCACGGCGGCGCCTGCGGCTTGCAGTCCTTCGGCGATCTGCTCCTGCTGCTCCAGCGGAAACAGAATGTCGGTGCTGACGCCGATGACCATCGCCTGCTTGATGCGGATGCGCTTGAGGCCTTCCATGATGCTGCCGTCGCCGTATTCGGCGATGTCGAACCAGTCGCTGGCGCGCGACAGGTAAAGATAGCTGTTGGGGTCGAAGGTGCGCACGAAGCGTTGTGCGTGCCCCTCCAGGTACGATTCCACCTCGAATTCAAAGCCGAATGGATTGTCGTCGCGCTGCTCGGCTTCGAGCCGGATGCGGGCGAAGCGGCCGTTCCACTCCATCGCCGAGCGATAGGTGATGACGCCAAGCTTGCGCGCGATGCTCATGCCGGTATCGGGGTAATGCTCGTTGTCGTACTGACCGTTGTTCCAGTGCGGGTCGAGGCGGATCGCTTCGCGTTGCAGCGAGCGAATGGCAATGGCGAAGGGCTGCGCCTGAGGAGCGGTATCCACGCTGATGTGGGCGTGCACGCTACCGGGGTGCAGCAGCATGTAGGCGAGCGCACTCATGCCTCCCATGGAGCAACCGATCAGGCAGGCCAGTTGCTTAATGCCTAGTCCGCCGACGGCCGCATGGGCGGCGTTGGCCACGTCTTCCAGGGCGAGTTCGGGAAAACTTAGGCGATAAGGTTCGCCGGTGGCGGGGTCGAGTGAAGCAGGGCAAGTAGAACCCTTATCACTGCCCAGCGAGTTCACGCAGATCACAAACCAGTGATCCGTATCAATCGCTTTGCCAGGGCCGATCATCGCCTCCCACCAGCCGGGTGACGGATCGACTTCATTGGAGGCCGCATGCGCGCTGGGCGATAGGCCGGTGAGAATCAGTACCGCGTTATCGCGCGCTTCGCTCAGCTTGCCCCAGGTCTCGTAGGAGACGCGGGCGCCGTGCAGTTCGCCGCCTCGCTTCATCGGGAAGGGGGAGGGTAGGTCGAAGTAACGGCGCGCGTCGTGGCTCATTCAATGGACCTTGTCGATGCTGATTTTTATCGGTGTGCGCGTGCTCACGTCGACCACGCCGGCATCGCCTTCCAAGTCGCCCGGCTGGGCAGCGGCCTGGCCACTTTTGCTGATACGGGCGCCGATGAAAACCCGCGACACGGAGGACAATTTGAGCTGCGGCGTCATGCCCATCGCGTCGGTCAGGGTGACCGCGGCTGGCAAGGCGTTCGCATCGAGTTTCGCCACAGCCAGCGGCATCGGCGGTCCTTGTTCGGCGCGAGCGTAGACGAACAGCGTATCGCCAGCGGCAAGCTTGCTTTTCAATGAGGGCGATAGCGCCACTTGCACCTGCAAGGCCGGGCCTTCGGTGGCGACTTGTGCGGTGGGCGTGGACGATGTCTTGCCACCCGCGCGCGCATCGGCCACGGCGATCTGCTCGGATACCGCCTGGGCGACGCTGGAACCAGGGTCGAGCAGGGGCTGCAGTTTGCGCCAGGTAGCGGCGGCTTCGGCGTAGCGATCATGTTGAAAGTCGCTGATGCCGAGCAGCCACAGGCCGCGTTGGCTGTCCGGCTCCTGCTTCACTGCGCGTTCGAGCAGCTCAAGCGCGCGGCCGTCGATGCGGTGGTCGGGGCGGACCATGGAGTCGGTCTCGGCCCAGCCGACCATCGCCGCAGTGTTGTTGGCGTCGAGACGTAGCACTTGGTCGTAAGCGTCGCGCGCTTCGCTGGGCTTATGCATGGCACCGTAGGTTTGCGCCAGCAGCAGCCAGCCCTGTGCATCGTCCGGTTTCTGTTCAAGGTGTGCGCGTAGTTCGGTAACGGCCTGGTCGATGGTGAGCGGGGATTCGGCCTGTGCCTTCACGCCATTCAGCGCCATCGGCGTGCCCACCCAAAGATAGATGCCCACCGCGGCGAGCGGCAGCACGAAGGCCACTGTCAGTGCCAGCGCGAAGATGCCGCGTGGACGGCCCATGTTGCGTCCCTGCCTTATCAGCGGCAGCAACAGCAGGGCCAGCGCCACGGCAATCATCGCCGCGGCGGCAAGGTAAAAAGCGAGCTTCACCAATCGTCCCCTTCATCATTCGCGCTTGCGCCATTCGATGCTGGCGGCGCGCTGCTGCGGCTGCGCTTACGGATAGTCACCACCACCACGCCGGCACCGGCCAACAGAATCAGCAGCGGGCCGAACCAGAGCAGCCAGGTGCTGGGCTGCACCGGCGGGTCGTACAAAACGAAATCGGAGTAACGATCGACCAGGTATTGCTTGATCTCATCGTCGCTCTTGCCCGATTGCATCAACTGGAACACTTCGCGGCGCAGGTCGCGCGCGAGGTCGGCATTGGAGTCGGCCAGGTTCTCGTTCTGACAAACCAAGCAGCGCAGCTGGCGAGTGAGCTGCTGGAAACGCACTTCCTCGGCGTGGTTCTTGAACGGAAGCGGGTCGATGGCCTGGGCGAACAGCGCGCCCGCGAAGAACAGCAGTAGGAGCGCACCCTGTGCGCGATGCCGGAAGCGGCGTTTTGCAGGTCGGTCGCCCACAGGGTGGGCTCCTACAGAGAGAGGGCTCATCAGGGCGTTTCCTTCGCCAGGGCGGCGATCGCCGGTTTCAGTTCCTTCTCGATCACAGCGGGTGTCAGCGGGCCGATGCGCTTGTAGCGAATCACGCCCTTGGCATCGACCAGGAAACTCTCCGGTGCGCCGTAGACGCCGAAGTCGATGGCCGTGCGCCCGTCGCGGTCGGCGATGATCAAGCCGTACGGATTGCCATGGCGGGCCAGCCACGCCTTGGCGTCGTCGGGCTCGTCTTTGTAGTTGTAGCCAACCAGCGGCACGCCGATGTTCTGGCCTTCGATCATCAGTACCGGGTGTTCCTCGCCGCAGGCGATGCACCAGCTGGCGAACACGTTGATGAGATAGGGCTTGCCCAGCATCGATTCGCGGCTGACTGTCTGCGCCGGGTCATCCAACTTCGGCAGGACATATGCCGGTGCAGGCTTGTTGATCAGCGGCGAAGGTACTTCGCGCTGATCATGCTGGGTGTTCCACCAGATACCGAAGCCGAACAGCACTACCAGCAGCATAAAGCCGAAGAACGGAACGAGCCGGCTCATGCACGCGACTCCTGAGCGGTAGTAGCCACGGCAGGCTCGGTAGCCGCAGCACGCTGCGTGCGGAAGCGACGATCGGCGGCGCTGAAGAAACCGCCCAGCATCATCAGCAGACCACCGGCCCAGATCCAGCGCACGAACGGCTTGTGATACAGGCGAAGCGCCCAGGCGCCTTCCGGATCTTTCTTGTCCATCGGCTCGCCCAAGGCGACGTACAGGTCGCGAGTGACGCCCGGATCGATGGCCGATTCGGTTTGTACCTGGCCGCGGGTATAGGTGCGCTTCTGCGGATGCATCACCGCCACTTCACGGCCGTTGCGCGACACCGTGACCGTACCCTGGTCGCCGTGCCAGTTCGGACCTTCCGTGACGTGCACGCCGTCGAAGCGGAATTCGTAGCCGCCAATACTCTGCGTTTGACCGGGTGCCATGCGCACATCGCGCTCTACGCTCAACGCTTCGGTGAGCAGCACGCCAGCGAGGAACACGCCCACTCCGATATGCGCCAAGAGCATGCCGGCCATTTCCGCCGGATAGCGGCGTCCGGCAGGCATCTCGCGCCAGCGCTTGAGTACATAAAGCAGAGTGCCGACGCCGCACCACACTGCCGCTGCCGTGCCGGCGATCGCTTTCAGCTGGCCGCCCGTCACGAAGGCCGCCACGATGGCGCAGGCCACGGCGGCGAAGCCCGCGCGATACAGCACGTTCTTCAGCAGCGAGGTCTCGCCCTTATTGCCCCAGCGAAGGTACGGGCCAAACGGCAGCAACAGCACGATCGGCAGCATCAGCAGGGTGAACAGGAAACCGAAGTAAGGCGGGCCCACTGAAATCTTGCCCAGATTCAGTGCATCGCCGACCAGCGGAAACAGCGTGCCCAGCAGCACCATCGCTGCAGCGACGGTGAGCATCAGGTTGCCGATGAGGATGGCGGTTTCGCGCGATACCACTGCGAACGGCTTGCCGCCGGCAACCTTGGGTGCGCGCAGCGCATACAACAGCAGCGAACCGCCGACGACCACCGCGAGGAAGCACAGAATGAACAAGCCGCGCCGCGGATCGGACGCGAACGCATGCACCGAGGTCAACACACCCGAGCGCACCAGGAAGGTGCCCAGCAGCGAGAGCGAGAACGCGAAGATCGACAGCAGGATGGTCCAGGCGCGCAGCGAGCCGCGCTTCTCCGTCACGGCTTGTGCGTGGATCAGCGCCGCGCCGACCAGCCACGGCATGAAGCTCGCATTCTCAACCGGATCCCAGAACCACCAGCCGCCCCAGCCCAGCTCGGCATAGGCCCACCAACTGCCCGCAACGATGCCGGCGGAAAGGAAACCCCAAGCCACATTGGTCCACGGCCGCGCCCAGCGCACCCAGGCTTGTTCCAGTTCGCCACCGAGCAGCGCGGCGATGGAGAACGCGAACGCCACCGAGAAACCGACGTAACCCATGTACAACACAGGCGGATGGAAAGTCATGCCCGGGTCTTGCAGCACCGGGTTCAGATCACCGCCGTCAGGCGGCATCGGCAGCAGCCGTTCGAACGGATTGGAGGTGAAGATGATGAAGGCGAGGAAGCCCACCGCGATCAGGCCGAGCACCCCCAGCACGCGCGAGACGAAGACTTCGGGGAGGTTACGGCTCAGTGCGGCCAGCGCCACCGTCCACAGGTTGAGGATGAAGATCCACAACAGCAGCGAACCTTCGTGTGCGCCCCACACCGCAGCTAGACGGTAGTACCAGGGCAAGGCGAGGTTGGAATTGTCGGCGACGTAGCGCACCGAGAAATCGAAGTGCAGGAAGGCCCAGCTCAACACACCGAAGGCGAGCGCGACGAACACCGCTTGCCCCGCTGCCGCCGGGCGCGCCACGGCCATCAGCGCACGGTTGCCGCGCCATGCCCCGATGAGCGGAAGCATGCCTTGCGCCAGCGCCAGCAGCAGGGCGAGGATCAGCGCGAGTTGGCCCAGTTCTGGGGTCATTGTGGTTTGTCCTGCAGCGCGGCTTCATTCACTTGCTTGCCTTCGTGCGCCTTGGCCATGGCGTCTTTCAGTTCTTTCGGCATGTAGGTTTCGTCATGCTTGGCCAGTACCTCGGTCGCGATGAAGCGCGCGTTGTCCATGTGACCGGTCGCGATCACCGACTGGTTGTCGCGAAACAGGTCGGGAAGAATGCCGATGTATTCGACTGGCATCGCACCGCCGGCGTCGATCACGGTGAACGTAACCTTGAGCGAATCGCTACTGCGCTGGATCGAGCCGGCCTTGACCATGCCGCCGAGGCGGAAGGTTTTATAACGGGTCGCCTCGCCCGACTGCACCTGGCTCGGAGTGAGCAGATAGTTCATGTTCTGCTGCAAGGCGAACACGGTCAGGCCGATGGCAACGGCCGCGGCCGCGATGACCAGAAGCACAATGGTGAGCCGACGTTTACGGGTGGGATTCATGAGTCACTCTGCGGCGATCGTTTACGGCGATGTCGTCGGGTTGCGTTGCTGCCTTGCGCTCTGACGCGCAAGGCGCGCGCGAAGTTCGCGCAAGTTACGGCGGCGGCGCAGACCAGGCGAGAGGTAGTCGGCGATCAGCACCGTGAAGAACACGGCGTAGGCCGGCCACACGTAGGCGGCGTAGCCACCCATGGCGAAAAAACTGCTCACTTGCGTGCCTCCTGCTCCGCGATCTGGCGCACCCAGTCCTTGCCGCTTTCCATTGCCAGCAGATCGGTGCGCACGCGGCCGAACAGGCTGGCGATGTAGTAGAGCTTGGTCGCCCCCATCATCGTCAGCAACGGCCACAGCATGTCGCCGCTCATTTTCGAGGGGCCGAGGATGCGCACCGTGGAACCCTGGTGCAGGGTGTTCCACCAGTTCACCGAGAAATGCACGATCGGCACGTTGATGATGCCGATGATGGCGAGGAATGCCGCCGCACGCGCGCCCTGCCGGCGATCCTCGAACGAGTGGTACAGGCCGATCACACCCAGGTACAGGAACAGCAATACCAGCTCGGAAGTAAGGCGCGCATCCCAGGTCCACCACGTGCCCCACATCGGCTTGCCCCACAGCGAGCCGGTGACCAGGGTAATGAAGGTGAAGGCCGCGCCGATGGGCGCCGATTCCATCGCCACCACTTCGGCCAGCTTGAGTCGCCACACCAGTGCGATGATCGAGGCCACCGCCATCACGGCGTAGATAAACAAGCTCATCCACGCGCTGGGCACGTGGATGAAGATGATGCGATAGGCGTCGCCCTGCTGGTAATCGGCCGGCGCCAGCACCAAGCCGCCGTAAAGCGCGGTTGCGCCGAGTAGCACGGCAAACGCCATGGCCCACGGCCGCAGCGTGCCGGCGAAGCGGTAGAACATCGGCGGCGAGCCGAGCTTGTGCAACCAGAGCGGGATCCAGTTCGCCATAACTATTCAGGCATCCAGGGCAATGCGGAGAGCAGCGGCGCAAGCCAGCGGTGCCAACACCAGGGCCAGGGCCAATGCAGCACCCAACCAGGCGATGGGTGCAAGCCAGGGCAACCCTTGTTGAGCCGCGGCAATCGCGCCGGCGGCAAAGATGACTACGGGCACGCAAAGCGGCAGCAGCATCAGGGCCAGCAGCATACCAGAGCGGCGTGTGCCGGCCGTTAGCGCGACCAGGATGGCGCCGAGCAGACTGAGCAGCGGCGTCGCCAGCAGCAAGGCTAGAAGCAGTACCGGCATCACGGCGGTCGGCAGGTGCAGCATGCCGGCGAGCAGCGGCGCGATCACGATCAAGGGCAGGGCGGTGGTCAGCCAGTGCGCAAGGATCTTCATGCCTAGCATCAGCGCCAGCGGCTGCGGAGCCAGTACCAGTTGCTCCAGCGAGCCATCTTCGATGTCGCTGCGGAACATCGCATCCAGCGCCAGCAGCATGGCCAGCAGCACGGTCACCAGCACCACGCCACCCGCGATCCGCTGCAGTAACGCATCTTCCGGGCCGAGGGAAAAAGGGAACAGGGTGACGACGATCAGCGCGTATAGCACCGGCATGGCGATGTCGCCGCGCCGGCGCCAGGCCAGGGTGAGGTCGCGTCGCAGCAGAGCGGCGCAGGCGGGGCCAAGTGGCGCGTGGCTCATGCGTGCATCCGGATGCGCCGGGGCTCGCCACCCAGAAAACTCACCGCGCCATGGCTGGTGACCAGCGCGCCGCCACCGCGCGCCGCGTGCTGTTCGAGCAGGCGGTTGACCAGCTCGATGCCAACGCGATCGAGGTTGGCGTAGGGTTCGTCCAGCAGCCAGAGCGTGGCCGGCAGCAGCAGCAAGCGGGCCAATGCGGCGCGCTTCTTCTGGCCGGCGGAGAGGCGGCGCACGGGTTCGTCTTCGTAGCCGGATAGGCCGATGTCGACCCATACCCCGTCTGCAGCCATGTTGTCACGCGCGCCGTAGAGACCCGCCGCTATGGCCAGGTTCTCTCGCGCACTGAGATCGGCTTTCAGCCCGAGGTGGTGTGCCAGGAACACGATGTCGCCCAGATGGGCGTCGCGCTGCCAGCGTTCGCCGCGCCACAGCAGCTCGCCTTCGTCGACGTGCAGCAGGCCGGCGAGAATGCGCAGCAGGGTGGTTTTGCCGCTGCCGTTGTCACCCTCCACCAGCGCCACTTCACCCTCACGCAGGCGAAAGTCCAGCGGGCCGAACACGGGTTCGTCCTGGCGATAGAAGGACAGCGCCCTCGCTTCGAGTAGAAGCGGAGCCTGGGTAGACGAGGCAGTCATTCCTGCGATTGTCCGCAATGGCTGCCGGGCTTGTCCATGTGGCGCAGTGCCGCCGCGATGTCGTTGGCGTGGCCGTACACGTAAGCGTTTTGTTCGAACGTCCTGGCCACGGCGTCCAGCGTGGCGGCATCGGGCCCGACGACCAGCAGGCTTTCTTCTCGCCAATCAGCGCCTACCCCGAGACCGGCATGGATGGCACGGGTTTCGGGAAGTCCCTGCAGCACAGTCAGAAGCCGGCGCTGGGTTTTGCGGTTCAACTCGCGCGCACGGGGCTGGGAAAAGGGATTCCACGCCGTGATGAACCCCCAGGGGCGAGGTCCAATGAGAGAAGCCAAAGCAGCCGGCAAAGGCTGGTCGATTCGGATGACGGCCCAGCCACCCTCCCGCAGGCGCACCCGATATTCGGCGGCACGGTAGGCGGCGAGCAGGGTGTCATCCATGCCGCAGATGGGGTAAGGGCGGGAGGGTGGCTTTCAGCGCGCTGACGGCGGCATCGAGGTTCACGCTGTGCGCGTCGCTCGAACCTCGCAGCAATTGCTGCAGCAACTGGTCCTGCGCGCGACCGCGCTCGAACGCGTAGGCGTACGGCAAGTGGGTGAAGGTGACCATGCGATAGCGCGCCATGAAATGGTCCGGCGCTCGCTCGGCCAGCAGGGCGCCTAGTTCACGCTTGGCCAGGTAATGAGGGTCGGCTACGGAGTCGCGCATCTCGACGTAGTTTTCCAGCGCCATGGCGGCGATCGCGTCGGCATTCGGCTGACGGATGCGCTGGAACTCGGCAAAGACGCCAGCCGTGTCCTCCGGCGCTTCGGCCAGTAGTGATGCGAGCACCACGGTGTCCTCGAATCCGCAGTTCATGCCCTGGCCGTGGAAGGGCACGATGGCGTGCGCGGCATCACCGATCAGCAGGGCGCGGCCATCCAGGTGCCAGCGATCCAGATAAAGCGTGGACAGTGTGCCGACGGGATGGCTGCCGTAATCCTCTGCGAAGTTGGGGATCAACGGCAGCAGGTCGGGAAAGTCGTCGCGGAAAAACGCTTCGGCCGCCGCGGTGTTCGGCAAGGTAGCGAAACTCGGATGCGCCCCCTGGCCAGGCAGGAACAGCGTGACGGTAAAGCTGCCCTCGGTGTTGGGCAGCGCGATGCACATATAGCCGCCGCGCGGCCAGATATGCAGGGCGTGCGGCTCCAGAGCGAACTGGTCGTGTCCGCCGCTTTCGCCCAGCAGCGCGATTGGAAGCTCGCCGGCAGGCGGAATCTCGAGTTCCTTGTAGGCGTGCCCAAGCGGCTCCACCCGTTCGCCAAGCGGCGCATAGGCATGCATGGCCGAACGCAGCGCCGAGCCGGCACCATCGGCGCCGATCAGCACGTGGGCGTCGACACTACGCTCGGTACCTTGCTCATCGGCCAGGCGGATACGCCGCGCGTCGAAATCCGCGTCGACCAGCGATTGGCCGAAATGGAAGCGCACGCCGGCCGCCTCGGCAGCATCCAGCAGCAGCATGTTCAAGGCGCCGCGCGAAACGGACCAGATCACTTCGCTATCGTCCACGCCATACCGCTGCAGCCCGGAGCGGCCATCGCGCGTGTGCACCATGCGCCCGCGCATCATCACGGCGCGTTGCAGCACATCTTCGGCGAGCCCTGCGGTGCGCAGAGCCTGCAAGCCGCGTTCGGCCAGCGCCAGGTTGATCGAGCGTCCACCGAGAAAGCCCGCTTGGCGCGGGTCGGGGCGCTTCTCGTAAACATCGACGGTAAATCCTCTCCGGGCCAGCTGCTGGGCGAGCAGGGCGCCTACCAGGCCGCCGCCGATGAGGGTAATGGGGGACTGCATCAACTGCGGCATGGCGCATTCCGTCGATCGAATCGCCGCACTTTATCAGGCGGCTGCGTCTCCCGGCGCGGGCCACGCTGAGATAGGGGACGGGCTCCTAGAAGCTCATGAAGTACCTACCGTTCACTGGCAAGTTGGCGCCGGTGATGTAGTCGGCGTTGTCAGAGCTGAGGAAACGCACCGCACGTGCGATGTCGGCCGGCGAGCCGACGGGAATGTCCGCAACCCTGAGCAAGTCGCTGGCAAATCTCCGCGCCGAGATCGCCAATGCCGCCGGTGACGGTGGCGACGCGCTTTTTCATGGATGCAGGCTCGGCCATGCCGCACGGCAGCACATGCTGTACCGCAACGGTTGGGTTCACAGGAAGGCGCCGGTGGACAGTCGCCACCGGCTGGACAGGCAGCAGCGGTGTGCTGCCTTACTTCTTGGTGCCGCGGTTGGCCGGATTGGCTGGATTCGCCGGGTTAGCCTGGGTGGCAGCATCGACCAAGCCGCGCTGCATGGATTTCCACGCTTCCATGTTGCGCTCGGTCAGCTCGTTGAGCATCGTCCACGGGGTCTGGCCCAGCATGCTGTTCAACTGGGTGCGGAACTGTTGCTGCTGGTCGAGGAAGACCTGCAGGCTGCGCTCCAGGTACGGACCCATGAAGCCCTGCAGCGAGTCGCCGTAGAAGCGGATGATCTGGCTCAACAGCTGCGGGGACAGCATCGGCTGACCCTTCTCCTCGTGCTCGGAGATGATCTGCAGCAGCACGGAGCGGGTCAGGTCCTCACCGCTCTTGGCGTCGCGGACCTCGAAGGTTTCGCCGTCCAGCACGAGCTGACGGACCTCTTCCAGCGTGATGTAGCTGGAGATTTCCGTGTCGTAAAGCCGACGGTTCGGATACTTCTTGATGGTGCGGATCGTTTGTGCCATGCGGCGGAAGCTACCAGATCGTATTGCGCCGCACCAGTCGCCTGGGGCACTTTTTTGCTGCACCCGAAAGATGCAGCAAAAAAGTCATTCAATCTTTGTGATCAATGGCCTACGGCCCCACCCGCGTTGCCGAAGGGCGGTTTGGCGAACCACAGCACGGGAATCATCGCAAGGAACAGCATCGCGCATAGCCAGAACACGTCGTTCACGGCCAACGTCAGCGCTTCGCGCGTCAATAGCTGATCGACCAGGCTCAGGCCCTTGGTGCCGGTCAGGCCGGCGTGGCTCAGTCCCTGCAGAAACTGCGTGGTCGCGGGATGGTCTGGTGTCACGCTTTCGGTCAGCACCGCGTGGTGGAACTCGCCGCGATGCTGCCACAGCGTCACGCTGACCGCAGTGGACACGCTGGAACCCATGGTGCGGCAGAAGTTGGCCAGACCCGAGGCGCTGGCAATCTGGTCGCCTGGCAGGCCCGACAGGTACACCTGGTTCAACGGGATGAAGAAGCAGGCGATACCGGCGCCCATGATGAAGCGGGGCAGTACCAGCGTGGCGAACGAGGCCGAACTGTCGAAGGTCGAAAACCAGAGCGAGGTGCCGGCGAAGATCAGGAACGCCACCGTCACCACGGCACGTAGATCCAGCCGGTTGATATTCGCGCCGATCACCGGCGCCATCAGGAAGGCGAGAATGCCCACCGGCGCGGTCGCCAGGCCGGCCCAGGTGGCGGTGTAGCCCAGCGTGGTCTGTAGCCACAGTGGGAACACCACGTTGATGCCGAAGAACGCCATCATACCAAGCGATAGCGCGATCACACCCACGGTAAAGTTGCGCCGCTTGAACAGCGACAGATCCACGACGGGATGCTTGGCATGCAGCTCCCACACAATCAGGAAAACGATGCACACCAGTGCGGTAATGCCCAGCACCGTGATCATCGGCGAGGCGAACCAGTCGTGGTCGTTGCCGTTGTCGAGCATGAACTGCAGGGCGCCCACGCCGACGACGAGCAGCACCAGGCCAATCACGTCGATCGGTGTCTGGTAAGTCTTGGTCTCGCGTTTGTGCAACAGAGTCCACGTGATGACCGCGGCCAGCATGCCCACCGGCACGTTGATATAGAAGATCCACGGCCAGGAGAAGTTGTCGGTGATCCAGCCGCCGAGGATAGGGCCGAAGATCGGCGCCACCACCACGGTCATCGCCCACAACGCCAACGCGATGCCCTGCTTTGCCTTGGGGTAGCTGGATAGCAGCAGGGTTAGCGACAACGCCACCATCGGGCCGGAGCCGGCGCCCTGCAGCAGGCGGCCAATCACCAGCAGCGGCATGCTGTTGGCAAGGCCGCACAGCATCGAGAACACCACGAACAGCAACACCGATCCGATGAAGGTTTTCACCTCGCCGAATCGCCGTGCCAGCCAACCGGTGAGCGGTTGCATGATCGCGCTGGCGAGTGCGTAGGAGCTAATCGTCCACGTGCCCTCGTTGGGACTCACGCCGAGGCTGCCGGCGATGTGCGGCACGGCCACGTTGACGATGGTCATGTCCAGCACCTCCATGAAGGTGCTGAACGCGACGGCGATGGTCAGAAGGACCAGTGCACCGCCTTGCAGTGGCTTCAGGGGTGCAGCGTCGTTGGGCGTGGCGGCCATGGTCTGCTCGGGCTCAGTGAGTGCTGCGGCTGCTCAGGTTTTCGCCGATGATGCGATCGGCCTCTGCGTCGGCCTTGCTCGCCATCTGCTCATACACCTTGGTTTCTGCGGCCGGTTGCTGTGCTGGTGCCTGAGCCAATACGGGCCCCTTGTCGTCGGTGATGTTCACGGTGGTGTCGGTGGACAGGCCGATGCGCAGCGGATGCTGCTCAATATCCTTGTTGTCGATGGCGATGCGCACGGGCACGCGCTGCACCACCTTGATCCAGTTGCCGGTGGCGTTTTGCGCAGGCAGCAGCGAAAACACGCTACCGGTACCGGCACCGAGGCCAATCACCTTGCCGCGGTACTTCACGCCACTACCGTAGACGTCAGCGACGATCTCGGCCGGCTGGCCGATGCGGATGTGGCGCAGCTGGTTTTCCTTGAAGTTGGCATCTATCCATAGATCGTGCAGCGGCACCACCGTCATCAACTGCTGGCCGGGTTGCACGCTATTGCCCAATTGCACGCTGCGCTGCGCGACGTAGCCGGTCACCGGCGCGAAGATCGCGTTGCGCTGGGCGGCGACCCAGGCGGCGCGGAAGTTGGCGCGGGCCTGTTCCACGGCCGGGTTCTGTGCGACCTCCGTGCCTTCGATAGCGGCATGTGCTGCATTGGCCTGCGCCACGGCCGAGTCGAGCGCAGCCTGTGCCTGTTCCACGCCATCGCGCAGGTGCTGCACAGTTTCCGGGGCTTCGGCTTGCTCGGCGATCAGCGGCAGGCGACGCTTGAGGTCCGCCTGGGCCTTCTTCAGGTCGATGCGTCGAGCCGCAACGGCGGCATCGGCACCCGTTGCCGTATCCGTCTGCTGGCGCACCTGGCGCACAGCCTGGGCCAATGCACTGCTGGCCTGGCGCAGACGCACATCGGCGTCAGTGCTGTCCAACTTCACCAGCACCTGGCCGGCTTCCACGCGCTGCGTGTCGTCGGCGAGGATCGCCACCACCGTGCCCGGCACCTGTGCGGAAATGGCGACCTGGTTGCCGCCGACATACGCGTTGTCGGTGGTCTCGCGGGTGGAAAACACAAACAACCACAACAGGAACCAGCCCAGGCCGAGCGCGACGAAAATAAACGTGACGATCAGCAGGGCGCGACGGCGCTTGCCCGGATTCTTCGCGGCCATGCCGTTGTCATTGGCGTCTTTGCGCGTGGTGGATTCAGTGGCGCTCATGATCGGCGGCTCCGGAAGAAGATGAAGAAGTAGAAGAGGCGGGTGTGTCGTTGTCGCGCTGAGCAGCACCGTCGCCAGCGACGTGGTAGCCGCCGCCGAGCGCCTTGATCAGCGAGAGATCGGTCGACAGTGCCTGTGCCTGCAGAGTGAGTGCGTCATCGCGTTGTTGCAGCAGTTGCGACTTGGCGCCAAGGGTCTCGCGGATATCGCGCACACCTTGTCGTGCCCGCGCCTGCGCATTTGCCACTAGACGCTCGTTAGCGTCGATCTGCACAAATTGTTCCTTGCGTCGCGCCACCAACTGCTGGGCGGTGAGACTTTGCACCGAGACGTCGCGTGCGGCGGACAGCACTGTGCTGTTGTACTGCGCCACCGCGGATTCCAGCTGTGCTTTGCTCGCGCGGAAGTTCGCCTGCAGCAGCCCACTGTTGAAGATCGGCAAATGCAGGGCAGGGCTCAGCGCAAAGACGCGGCTGGACGCATTGAACAGCTTGTCCAGATCGATGCTGGACAGCCCGGCCATGGCCGAGATGCTGATGTCGGGGAAAAATTGCGCGCGGACCAGATCGGTCTGTTTCAGTGCGGCCTCGACCTGCCAGCGGCTGGCGGCGATATCCGGGCGGCGCGCGATCAGGTCCATGCCGACGTGGGCCGGCAGGCCGCCATCGATCGCCGGAAGGGGGCGCGGCTGCAGCGCCGGCATATCGGCAGGTGCGACACCGATGAGGCTGGCCAGCGCCGCCTGACGGATCTTGGCCGAACTTTCCAGGGCCACGAGCATTTCGCGGGCGGCGGCCTGTTGGGCCTTGGCCTTCTGGGCGTCGTCGGGTAGATCGACGCCTTGGCGCACACGCAGATCGGTGACGCGGGCGAACTGATCCTGCGTTTCCACCTGTAGGCGTGCGACATCGATGCGAGCCTGATCGGCGAGCCAACCGAAATAGGTGTCGGCTACCGCGTTCTGGATGGCGAGCGCGGCCGCGCTACGTTGCGCTTCGGCGGCGTGCGCCTGGTCAACCGCGGACTCGATGGCCGAGCGCTTTTTGCCCCACCAGTCGAAGTCGTACTGCAGCTGCACGCCAAGGTCGGCCTGGTTGTACCAGGTGAAACCGAGGAAGCGCGAAGGAATCAGGCCGTGTTCACTCAGGCGCTGGCGAGTGACTTCCGCGCTGCCGTTGACGCTGAGGCCGGCCTGCGCGGCGGCGATGCGGATCGACTGTTGCGCCGAATCCACGCGCGACATCGCCTGGGCCAAATCCGGCGAGCCTTTCATGGCGCGCGCGATCAGATCGTCCAGCTGCGGATCGTTGTACTGGCGCCACCATTCGGTCTCGGGCCAGCCGGCGCGAGCGGGGGCTTCGATGCCAGCCAGCGGCACGTCGTCGCGCAAGGCGGGGTGTTGCAACTTGGCGGGAATGGCGCAGCCGGCCAGCGCCACGGCGATCGCCGCGACGATGGCTGCGCGACGACCGATGGTGCGGCGTTGCGGGGGAAGGGCAGTCATGGACGGGGGTCCGAAGCGGTGAGGTTGTCGATGTTGGCGGCCACCCGGCGCAGCAGGTGGTCGAGCGTCTTCTTTTCGCCGGCGCTCAGGCTGGCGAAGGCGCCGTGTACGCGCGGATACAGGGTGGGCAGCAGTTTGCGCGCGAAGCGCTTGCCCGCTGGCGTGATGCTCAGTTCGATCCGGCGGCGATCTTCGGCGCTGGCGGCGCGAGTAATGAAGCCGAGCTTCACCAGGACGTTGGCGATGCGCGTCATGTTGGTGGCGCCTTGCTGCGCCGCGTCGCACAGTTCGCTTGGCGAGGCACGCCCATCGGGGGCGCTGTAAATCATCATCAGCGTACGGAAGTCGCTGTCGCTCATGCCGTAGGGCTTGAGCAGCTGGTCAATGTGCGCGACCACCGAGCTGCTGGTCATCAGGAGCAGGCGGAGCAGGACGACCTCGCGCACCGGAAGCCCGGGCATAGTCTCGCTGACCCGCGTAATGCCGGCATCCATATGGGTGATGCATTCTTGCAGACTGGACATTTCACCAAGAAATAGTTCACCAGTGAACTATTAAGCTAACAGTCGGTTCAGCATCCCCGCAAGTGTCCAGTGTTCCTTGTCATCAGTTTGCAGAAGAAATAGTGGCGAGGAACGCTAGGCCAGACGGAACAGGTCGCGCGCGTTGGCGGTGGTGCGCGTCGCGATCTCATCCTCCGTGACGCCACGCAACTGCGCGACGATCCGCAACACTTCGGTCACGTGCGCCGGTTCGTTGCGCAGTCCGCGATGGCATGCGCCCGGTTGGTCGGGGGCGTCCGTTTCCAGCAAGAGATGATCGATCGGCATGGTCGCGACAATGCGGCGTAGCCGCTGGGCGCGCTCATAGGTGACGGGACCGCCTATACCTATGTGAAAGCCAAGCTGCCAGAGCTGTTCCGCCTGCTGCTCGCTGCCGGAGAAGCTGTGCACGACGCCGCGCAGGCCGCCGATGCGGCGCAGGGTGGAAGTTACCTCGTCGAGCGCCCGGCGGGCGTGCACGATGACTGGGAGATCGACATCCCGTGCAATGCGGAGTTGCTGCTGGAAATAGTCGCGCTGGCGTCCGGGGTCGAGATCCTCAAGAAAGAAATCCAGGCCGATCTCGCCGACGGCCACAGCGCGATGGTCATTCAGCCAGTGGACAAGATCGTCCACATGCTCGGGACGGTGCTGGTCGAGATACATGGGATGAAGTCCGTAGGCGGGGTGCGCCTCCGGATGGGCTTCGCAGAGCCTGGCGATCCCTGGCCAGGAGGCCTGGTGGATGGCTGGCACGATGACCGTCCGCACGCCAGCGTCGCGCGCACGCTGGAAGGTGGCGTCGCGGTCGCCGTCGAAACTGGGGTCGTCGATATGAGCGTGGCTATCGGTTAGGTCGATCACAGGAATTGCCGGATGAACGGGCTAGCATGGCTCGGCTCGGTCTAAGCAAGCATTCAGTCGGCCGAGAGTTCAATGAATTCACTACGGATCGCCTTAAATGGTGCGGGGTGCGCCAGTGATCCATACAGGAGAGCATTATGAGCAGGTTAGTCATTTCCGCGCTGAATTTGGGTCTCGGCGCCGTCCTTGCGGTCGGCCTGACGGCCTGTAACCGGGAGGCGAACGCCGATGGTGGCGTGGGCGGGATGGCTTCGCAGTCGGCGCCGGCTGGTGCCAAATTCGCCCGCGTGGTCAGTGTGACGCCGGTGCGTGAGGAGGCCAGCGCCCCTCGCCAGGAATGTCACGATGAGGTGGTGACCCACCGTGCGCCGGTGAAGGATGAGCATCAGATCGCGGGTACCGCCATCGGCGCGGTGGCCGGTGGCTTGTTGGGCAATCAGATCGGCGGCGGCAAGGGCCGTACGTTGGCCACGGTGGCAGGTGCCGTTGGCGGCGGTTATGCCGGTCATGAAATCCAGAAGAACCGTCAGGAGAACAACATGGTCTCCAGCACGCAGCGTCGTTGTACGACGGTGGCGGGCAAGGGCGGCGACCGAGTGGTTGGCTACGATGTGGCCTATGAATACAACGGTGTGACGCGCACGATCCGCATGGATCACGATCCAGGCGATCGCGTGCAGATTCAGGAAGGTGTGGTCGCCGTCTCTGATGCACATTGACCTGACGCACGTTGACCTTCATCGAGGATCTCGCCATGAGGACATTGTTTAACAAGCGTCTGGCCGGTGCAGCTTTGGCTACCTGTTTTGCGCTGCTGGCGGCATGCGCCACGCCGCCGCCGAGAAGCTATGGCGGCGGTGGCTACGACAACGGCGGCTATGGCAATGGCGGTTACGGTTCCAATCGCTGCATGCAGTGTGGCGTGGTGAATGACGTACAGGTGATCAACGTCGACAAGAGCGCCTCGCCGCTGGGCATGGTCATTGGCGCGGTGGCGGGCGGTCTGCTCGGCAACACGGTAGGTAAGGGCAATGGCCGAACGGCGGCGACCGTGGTGGGTGCTGTAGCCGGTGGTGCTGTCGGCAACGAGGTCGGCAAGCGCAATAGTGGGCCGGATACGGCGTATCAGATCAGCGTCCGTCTCGACGATGGCCGCTATGCGACGGTGACCCAGGCCGACGACCCTCAGGTGCGTCGCGGCGACTATGTCGAGATCCGTAACAATCGAGTGTATCGCCAATGATTGATTGGACGTCTAGACGTCTTTTCAATGAAACAAAAAAAGGCCCTCGTGAGAGGGCCTTTTCTTTTGCCTTTTTTTGCGGACTAGTTGACCGCGTAGAAAGCGTGTTCGCCGATAGTGCGCACCACTCGACTCGAACTCCATGCGGGTGAGACGGAGGTGGTGGCGAAGTGATCGGCGCGAGGTACATAGACCATGCGTTCGTTCGTCGGCAGGCTCCAGTTGACGATAGAGTCGCCAGCGATCTTCCACGCCTTGGTCCAGGCATTGAGGTCAGTCACCTCAAAGCTGCGTGCGGTGGTGGTGGTAGCGAACTGGCGTGGCGAGGTGACGACTTCGCACACATTCTTGCCCCAGCTGCCGCGATCGCGGCGACGAAGAGCGACTTCGGCCACGGCGAATTGGCCGATGGTCGACTCGCTGCGGGCTTCGAGATACACCGTCGTCGCCAGGCAGGTCTGGTCGGCGATGGGTTGAGGCAGCACGGACGCAAGCCACAACAGCATGGAAAGTTTCATTGTCTGCCTCCAACGTGCTGTACGCGACAAGGTCGTTACTGCTGAACCGAGCGCGCCGTTGCGGTGGACGGGCGGGCAGGCCGTTCCACCTGGATTGAACACACCGTGGCCGAAACTTGTGGCCGAGGTGGTTTGCCACGGGATTGTGGCGTTTGAACGGCTGATCCGGTGCCGTTCGATACTGCTGCTTAGGCGTTGCTTGGGTGCGCAATGAACCCAATGGCCTGCAACTCTGTTCCGCACACTTGGCGGTTGTTCCTCCGGCATCTCTGCCGGGTCGCGCCGATCCGGACCCTTCCGGTTCGTCGCGTACATCGACACCCATGGGCAGGGGGTGTCAGCGAATTTGATCGGCGGAGCCTAGTGGCGAGTTTCGCTTCTGGCAAGTGCCGGGTCGTTCGAGTTCACGCGTTGCTCACAATCGCAAGCATTGATGATCAGTAAGCGTGAGCAGTTTGTCATTACGCAGGCCAACGTTCTCGCAGTTGCATTTCTATGTTGCCATCGTTGGCGTGAAGAAGACGCTGTGTTGCCTGCGCTTCAATCGCATCGTTGATCACTGCAAGCGCTTCGCCATGCGCGTCTGTTGTGACTGCATCGAGCACGATGGCGATCTCTTGATCGCCTTCGCGCAGCACACTGCCAGCGCTTACGGGTTGCGACAATACGACGCAATGCATATGCCGCTTATGTCCGCCGCGATAGTGCAGTCGCGCAACAATTTCCTGGCCGGGGTAACAGCCTTTATCGAATGCAACGCCTTGCAGTCGTTCCAGTGACAACGCGGGTGGAAGCAATGCACTCAACGCATTGTCGGGCAGCCAAGGCCAGCCCATGCGGATCTGTTGCACACGCCATGCATCATCTTCGTGCGCACCGACGATCAGACTGTGTGTGCCGCAACCGAAGGTCGGCGTCTGGGTTTCATCGACGACATAAGCATCTCGTGCGGGACTGGTGCCGAGTGTGCGCGGAGGCAATGCTTGCACCGTCACTTTCGAACGGAACACGAAGCGTCGCAGTGCATCCGCTATCGAAGCGGCATCTCCACCACGTAGCAAAAGCAGTAATCGATCTGGCGCCAGTCGCGCAAGGTGAAACAGCGCGCGTACCCGTCCCTGAGCATCGAGCCAGGCACTGAACTGCCATTGTCCATCGGCGAGCGTGTCGACCTGGCTGCTGAATTGGGACTGCGCAAACGAAATGGCGTCGGGGCCTTCGAGCAGGAGCGTTTCGGCGGGATAGTGTTGGGGCATGAGGCGCGGGATGGGGGCGATGAGGGCGGTCTGCAAGTCGCAGGGCGGGGTTCAGAGTACCCCTTGGTCAAACGATGCGGCAGTCGTCAAGGTTGTGCCGTCTTAACGCAAGTATTAACCTTCGGCGGCTTACTAAACCATGTCCAATACGTCCTCTCATACCGAATCCAAGCCTGTATCCGTTCCGGCGGAGCGTGCAGCCGTGCCCAAGGACGGGGCGGTCGACAAGGTTCCGGAGGAGCGGCCGGCCCCCGATCCCACGCGCTATGGCGACTGGGAAAAGAATGGGCGCTGTATCGACTTCTGATCCGCCGCGTCGACGAAGGCGTCGGCATGGTGGTTACAGGGGACGTCTCGGGCATCAGCGATTCCACACAGGATAGCCGCCATGGCAGACACGCGACGACCGCTCTCTCCGCATCTACAGATATATAAGTGGCAAGTGCAGATGGTGACCTCCATCCTGCATCGCGCCACCGGCATCGCCCTCGCGGTCGGCACCTTGCTGGTGCTGTGGGGCCTGCTTTCCCTCGCGAGCGGCGAGGCGAGCTTCCATCAGTTCAAGATATGCATCGGTAGCCCCATCGGCTTGGCGCTGCTGTTCGGCTGGAGTTGGGCACTGTTCTATCACCTGTGCAACGGCATCCGACATCTGATCCAGGATACCGGCGCCGGCTACAGCATCCCGCAGTTCGTGCGTTCGAGCTGGCTGTCGGTGATCGGCAGCATCGTGTTGACCGTGATCGTCTGGGCCTATGTGCTGACGGCGGGAGGTGCGGCATGAGCGCGAACGCGAAGGATCTGCGTAATCCCCTCAAGCGCGCCCGAGGTCTGGGTTCGGCGCAATCCGGTGTCGGTCATTGGTGGACTCAGCGCCTCACGGCGGCGGCTCTGGTCGTGCTCGGCCTGTGGTTCGTGGTCACGGTGCTGGGCCTGCTGCATGCCGACTACGCTGTTGCCAAGGCCACTGTAGCCAAGCCGTGGAATGCCCTGCTGTTGATCGCCTTCTCGATCACGGTGTTTTGGCATGCCGTGCTCGGCCTGCAGGTGGTGATCGAGGATTACGTCCACACCCGCTGGAAAGAAGTGGTGTCGATGGCGTTGATCAAGTTTCTCGCGGTGCTAGGCGCACTGGCGAGCGTGCTGGCCGTGCTGCGCGTTGCGCTGGGGGCGTAAAGATCGTGGAAAGCTACAAAATCCAACAGCATAAATACGACGTGATCGTGGTCGGCGCCGGCGGCGCGGGCCTGCGCGCCACCTTTGGTCTGGCCGAGAAGGGCCTCAAGGCCGCCTGCATCACCAAGGTGTTCCCGACCCGTTCGCATACCGTGGCGGCGCAGGGCGGTATCTCCGCCGCGCTCGGCAACATGGGCGAGGACGACTGGCGCTTCCACTTCTACGACACCGTCAAGGGTTCCGACTGGCTCGGCGACCAGGACGCGATCGAATACATGTGCCGCGAGGCCATTCCCTCGATCATCGAGCTGGAACACTACGGCGTGCCGTTCTCGCGTACCGAGGAAGGCAAGATCTACCAGCGCCCGTTCGGCGGCATGACCACGCACTACGGCAAAGGCACCGCGCAGCGTACCTGCGCTGCGGCCGACCGTACCGGCCACGCCATCCTGCATACGCTGTATCAGCAGGCGCTGGCGCATGACGCCACGTTCTTCATCGAATACTTCGCGATCGACCTGATCTTCGACGCCGAAGGTGTTTGCCGTGGCGTGCTCGCGCTCGACATGAACGAAGGCACGCTGCATTTCTTCCGCGGTCACGCGGTGGTGATGGCCACGGGCGGGTACGGCCGCGCCTACTTCAGCGCAACCTCGGCGCATACCTGCACCGGCGATGGCGGCGGCATGGTGCTGCGCGCGGGTCTCGCGCTGCAGGACATGGAGTTCGTGCAGTTCCACCCGACGGGTATCTACGGCGCGGGCTGCCTGATTACCGAAGGCGTGCGTGGCGAGGGTGGTTACCTGACCAACTCGAATGGCGAGCGCTTCATGGAGCGCTATGCCCCGAACGCGAAGGATCTGGCCTCGCGCGACGTGGTCAGCCGTGCGATGACGATGGAAATTCGCGAAGGCCGCGGCGTCGGCGAGCACAAGGACCACATCCACATCAACCTGATGCACCTGGGTGCGGACGTGATCCACGAACGCCTGCCGGGCATCGCCGAGTCGGCGCGCATCTTTGCTGGCGTAGATGTGACCAAGGAACCGATCCCGGTCATTCCGACCGTGCACTACAACATGGGTGGCATCCCGACCAACTACCACGGCGAAGTCGTGCAGAAGAAGGGTGACGATGTCGACGCGATCGTGCCCGGTCTGTTCGCCATCGGCGAAGCGGCTTGCGTATCGGTGCACGGCGCGAACCGCCTCGGCTCCAACTCGCTGCTCGACTTGGTCGTGTTCGGCCGCGCGGTCTCGCATCGCTGCGCCGAGTTGATCAAGCCGGATACGGCACATAGGGATTTGCCGGCGAACATTCTCGACAAGGCACTGGCCCGTTTTGATGGACTGCGCAACGCCAAGGGCAGCAAGCCGACCGCGCAGATTCGCCTGGAAATGCAGCGCATCATGCAGAGTGACGCGGCGGTGTTCCGCACCGGCAGCACGTTGAAGGAAGGCTCCGAGAAGATCTCGGCCGTGCGCGAATCGTTCAAGGACGTCCACGTCAGCGACCGCTCGATGGTGTGGAACTCCGACCTGATCGAAACGCTGGAGCTGGCCAACCTGCTGGATCAGGCTGTCGCCACCATGCATTCGGCCGAGCAGCGTCCGGAGAGCCGTGGCGGTCATGCGCGCGAGGATTTCCCCGACCGCAACGATACCGAGTGGATGAAGCACACGCTGGTGAAGGTGGACGAAGCCGGCAAGACCAGCTTCGATTTCCGTCCGGTGCACATGTACACCTTGACCGATGAGGTCGAAGTGGTGCCGCCGAAGAAGCGCGTTTACTAAGTACCCGGACTGGAGACATTACTGTGGCAGAGTTTTCGCTACCCAAGAATTCCAAGGTCCAGCCGGGCAAGCACTATCCGGCCAAGGACGCCAAGAAGCCGCGTAAATTCAGCATCTATCGCTGGACGCCGGACGACGGCAAGAACCCGCGCATCGACACCTATGAAGTCGACATGGCCGCGTGCGGCCCGATGGTTCTGGACGCCCTGCTGAAGATCAAGAACGAGATCGATCCGACGCTCACCCTGCGCCGCTCCTGCCGCGAAGGCATCTGTGGTTCGTGCGCGATGAACATCGACGGCACCAACACGCTGGCCTGCACCAAGGCGATCAGCGACTGCGCCTCGGGCGACGTCAAGATCTATCCGCTGCCGCACATGCCGGTGGTGAAGGATCTGGTGCCGGACCTGACGCACTTCTACGCCCAGTTCGCCTCGATCAAGCCGTGGCTGCGCACGCAGAGCCCGGCCCCGGCGGACAAGGAGCGCCTGCAGTCGCCGGAGGACCGCAAGAAGCTCGACGGTCTGTACGAGTGCATCCTGTGCGCTTGTTGCTCAACCAGCTGCCCGAGCTACTGGTGGAATGGCGACAAGTACCTCGGCCCGGCCATTCTGTTGCAGGCCTACCGCTGGATCGTCGACACGCGCGACGAAGACACCGGTGCTCGCCTGGACGATCTGGAAGATCCGTTCAAGCTGTACCGCTGCCACACCATCATGAACTGCGCGCGCACTTGCCCGAAGGGGTTGAATCCGGCCAAGGCGATCGCGGAAATCAAGAAACTGATCGTCGAGCGTCGCGCTCCTTGATCGATGGATAGAAGAGGCCGGCGCCACGCCGGCCTCTTCACTTTACCCGTGATGCGGGTGTGGGTCTCAGGAGACGCGAAGCTCGGTGGAACCCATGGAAGAGGCACGTATCAAACGCCTGCGCTGGCGCACCCGTCGCGGCACCCGTGAACTGGACGCGCTGTTCGGCGGGTGGCTGGACGAACGCTTCGCCGCTGCCGACGAAGCGCAGCGCCAAGCCTTCGACGAACTGCTCGACGTGCAGGATCCTGACCTGTGGGATTGGGTGATGGGTCACGCCCGGCCACAGCGCGCGGATTGGCAGGTGATCATCGATGACATCCGCGCCCGCCATCGGCTTTGAGTATCGTCCATCCCGCCTGTTCGGCCGCTTGTTGATGGCGGTGGCCGGCTTGGCAGGGCTGGCCGTGATGTTGGCCGGCCTGACGTTCTGGCTGAAAGTCGCACTGCTGGCATGTATCGGTCTGTCGCTGCTGCGCACGCTCATGGTGCTTGGGCAACACCCGGTTCGGGCGGCAGGTTGGGCGGCCGATGGTAGCTGGAGCCTGCGCCTCCATCAGGGCGAAGATGCCATGGCGACGCTGGCATCGTTCCGGGCGCTGGGCGCTTTTGTGTTGCTGCGCTTGCGGCCTGTTGGCGGGGGTGAAATCGTGCTCCTGCTGGCGCCGGACAATAGCGATGCCGACCTTCGCCGACGTTTGCGCATGCGCCTGGCCATTGCCGCACCTGAAGAGGCTACACCCCGTTTCTGAGCTGTCGGCTTGCCGAACCGCAAGGCTTGGGGCACTCTGCCGCGGCGTCGCGGTCCTACGCGATGTCCGGGCGGCGAGCCCAGCGAACCTACAAGCGACCCGTCCATGTTTCGACCTTTAGAGCTCTTCGTCGGCTTGCGCTACACGCGAGCCAAGCGGCGCAATCAGTTCATTTCCTTCATCTCCACCGTCTCGATCGTCTGCATCGCGATCAGCGTAACCGCGCTGATTACCGTGATGTCGGTGATGAACGGCTTCGACAACGAGCTGCGCACGCGCATTCTCGGTGCCATTTCTCATGCGACGGTTTCCGGCCTGCCAGGTGAGAACGTGCAGGACTGGTCGAGGGCTGTGCAGATCGCTGAAGCCAATCCGCATGTGCAGGGTGCCGCTCCGTATGTGGAAAGCCAAGCCTTCCTGCAGGCACGCCGTCCGAGCGGGGCTCTGGTGCGGGGCATCGAGCCCGCGATGGAGCCCAAGGTTTCCGACATCGACAAGCACATGGTCGAGGGCAAGCTCACCGACCTGGTGCCGGGTGAATGGAACATCGTGCTCGGCCGTGAGCTGGCGATGACGCTGGGCGTCAACGTGGGCGACAAGGTGACGATGGCGGTGCCGGAATTTCGCGCTACACCGATGGGCAGCGTGCCGCGCCTGCGCGGTTTCAAGGTCACCGGCATTTTCGAGCTAGGTATGCAGGAGTTCGATTCCGGCTTGGCGCTGGTCAACATGAGCGATGCGGAGAAACTCAACGGCCTTGATGGCCCCACCGGCATCCGACTGCGCCTGGACGATCTTTTCAACGCGCGGCCGGTAGCGCGTGAGCTGGCGAATGAACTAGGCCAGGTCTACAAGGTGGATACCTGGATGGACAGCCACGCGAATTTCTTCTCCGCCATTTCGATGGAGAAGAAAGTGATGTTCATCATTCTCTCGCTGATCATCCTCGTCGCGGTGATCAACCTGATCTCGATGCTGATGATGCTGGTGACCGACAAGCAGGCGGACATCGCCATTCTGCGCACGCTCGGTTCCACGCCGCGAAGCATCATGGGCATGTTCATGGTCCAGGGTGTGCTGGTGGGTTTTTTCGGTATCGGATTTGGTGTGGGGCTGGGTTCGCTGCTGTCGTGGCGACTGCCGCAAATCGTCAAGTGGATCGAGCACACTTTTGGCGTGACGTTCCTCTCGCCGGACGTCTATTACATCAGTGAGTTGCCCAGCAAATTGCAGGGTAGTGACGTGGGTTGGGTGGCTCTCGTCACCTTCCTGTTCTCGCTGCTGGCTACCCTTTATCCCGCGTGGCGCGCTTCGCGTACGCAGCCGGCGCAGGCGCTGCGCTATGAGTAATGTGATGACTGCCGACAACAACATCGTGCTGCGCGCCAGCCATATCGCCAAGACCTACGAAGAGGGCGGCCTGCACACTGATGTGCTGAGCGATGTGAACTTCACCCTGAAGCGCGGCGAGACGCTGGCCATCGTGGGCGCCTCTGGTTCCGGCAAGAGCACGCTGCTGCACATCATTGGCGGGTTGGACACGTTGACCCGCGGCGAAGTGGAAGTGGAAGGGCGCACTCTTTCCAAGCTTTCCGACGCCGAGCGTGGCCGTGTGCGCAATCGTTCGCTCGGCTTCATCTATCAGTTCCATCATCTCCTGCCCGAGTTCACCGCGCTGGAGAACGTCTGCATGCCGTTGCTGATTCGCGGCACGCCGATGGCGGAAGCGCAAAAGCAGGCTAATGAACTGCTTGCGCGCGTGGGTCTGGGTAAGCGCCTGGAACACAAGCCGTCTGAACTCTCCGGCGGCGAGCGCCAACGTTGTGCGGTGGCACGCGCGCTGGTGACCAAGCCGGCCTGCGTGTTGGGCGATGAGCCCACCGGGAACCTCGATGAAGGCAATGCCGAGCACGTTTATGAGCTGATGCTGGAGCTCAATCGTGAAATCGGCACCAGCTTCATCCTGGTCACGCATGACAGCCGTCTGGCTGCACGCATGGATCGCACGCTGGAGTTGCACAGCGGCAGCTTGCAAGAGAAGCCACGAACCTGATCGCTTTTTGATCGGAGAGCCGGCAGCGCTGACGCAGAACCATGGCAGTGCGGCCGACAAGATTACCGGCCATCACCTACGCATGATTCATCCATCGTGTCGGTGTCGACACGATAGGCTGGAGCCATCCGTAGGGATGGGATATGGCGGTGCGCGTTCAAGGCCTGGTGGCGACGGCAGCGGCTCTGTTGTTCGGCGTGGTTGTGGTGCAGTGGCTGCCGAGCCTGCCACCACTTTGGTTCTCCGCGGCGTTTGGTGTGGTGTCGCTTGTTTCAGCATGGCGCTGGCCACGGCTGCGATGGCTTGCATGGGTATGTCTAGGCATGGCCTGGGCATGCTGGTGCGGTAGTCGAGGCATGGAGGCGCGGCTGCCGCGTGAGCTGGAGGGGCGCGATTTTGTCGTCACCGGCACCGTCAGCGATCTGCCGCAGGTGCGGAAGGACGCCACGCGGTTTGTCCTGACAGCGGAACAGGTATCGGTGGATGGCCGTCCGATAGACCTTCGCGGACGGCTTCGCGTGGCGTGGTACGCCACCGAAAAAAATGCCGTTCCGGCACTGGTGCCATGTGCACAATGGCGGTTGAACCTTCGTCTGAAACGGCCGCGCGGTTTGGTTAATCCTGGTGGCGGCGACAGTGAGCGCACATCGCTGGAGCACGGTATCGTCGCAACGGGCTACGTGCGCGAAGACCCGGCCAATACCTCGCTTGGATCGCCACGGCCTTGTATCAACCGCGTTCGCGATGCGATCGCCCGCGATATCGCCGAACGCGTTGGTGATCCACATGATGCCGCTTTGCTGAAAGCCTTCACGGTCGGCGACATTCGCGACCTCAGCCAGCGCGACTGGGAGATCGCGCGCGCCAATGGCATATCGCACCTCATTGCGATCTCTGGTTTTCATGTGGGCGTGGCGGCCGTCGCCGGCCTCTGGCTGCTTCAGTTCATCTACAGCTGTTGGCCTGGGTTCGGTCTCCGGGTGCCGCGTTTGCAAGCACAAGCGACGGCGGCGTTGTTGGTCGCCACGCTCTACAGCGCATTGGCTGGCTTCGGACTGCCGACGGTGCGCACCCTGCTGATGATCGCCGTGGTGGCGTTTTCGCGATGCACGCGACGTCATGGCAGCGGGGCGCAGTCACTTGCGCTTGCTCTGTTGGTCATCTTGCTGGTGGACCCACTCGCCGTGCTTTCCGCCGGGTTCTGGCTCTCCTTTGTCGGCGTAGCCTTCCTGATGCTTTGCCTCACGGCACATGGGCGCGGTCTTCGGGGTTTCCTGCGCGAGCTCACGGCAGGGCAGCTGGTGATGACCTTGTCGTTGCTGCCGTTGACCTTGTGGTTCTTTGGCGAAGCGTCGCTGGTTGGGGCCTTGTCCAACTTGGTTGCGGTGCCCTTCGTCAGTTTTGTCGTGGTGCCATTCGCCTTGCTTGGCACCCTCATGCTCGGCCTTTGCCCGCCACTGGCGACGCCCGTGTTCCGACTGGCCGCCTGGTTGGCGCATGGGCAGTGGTGGCTGCTCGAGCGGATGGCGGGCTGGCCCGGCGCGCATTGGTATCTGCCCGAAGTGAAGCCATGGGTGTTGGTGCTGGCGACGCTGGGTGCGTGGTGGCTGTTTCTTCCGCGTGGTGTTCCGCTGCGGGGGCTTGGCGGATTGCTGTTCCTGCCGTTGGTTTGGCCGCCACTTGCCTTGCCTGCTCAAGGGGCGTTTCAGCTGTGGATGCTGGATGTGGGGCAGGGGCTTTCGATGGTTCTTCGTACGCGAAACCATGCGCTGGTCTACGACACTGGGGCACGTTATCCGTCGGACTTCGATCTGGGCGAGGCGGCGGTGCTTCCTTCCCTGCGCGCGCTCGGTATCGATCGGTTGGACATGCTGATGGTGAGCCATGCCGACAATGACCACGCGGGTGGCACTCAAGTGGTGGCTGCTGCTTTTCCCGATGCCAAGCGCCTGGCCGGTGAGTCAGAGCGCATGCCTCTGCCCATGGAGGGCTGCGAAGCCGGGCAAACGTGGGATTGGGATGGCGTGCACTTCCGCGTCTTGAGCCCAAGCCAGGTGCGGCCCGGCGACAAAGGCAACGATCGCTCATGCGTCGTGCTGGTCGAGGGGGCTGCGGGGCGCGTGCTGCTCACGGGGGATATAGGCAGCCGGATTGAATCCCAGTTAGCTGCCGAAGCAACGGATGGGGCCCCGCTGGTGCTGCAAGTTCCGCATCATGGCAGCCGTACATCGTCGGGCGAACCGTTCATTCGTGCTCTAGATCCCGACTGGGGCCTGGTTTCGGCCGGCTGGCGCAACCGCTTCGGCCATCCTCATCCGACGGTAGTGGCGCGCTACGCCCAACTCGGGGTGCCTTTGCTGAATACGGCCGACAGCGGTGCGATTCGAATGGATTTCCCGGCCGATGGCCCGCCGGCAGTCGCCCTGACCTGGCGCACTTATCGGGCACGCTATTGGCGCGAATGAGCGCTGCCCAGTGAGGTCTGGCTCTCAGGGTTTTCGTGGCACGTAAAGCCACTTTGCGCAATTGCCACGGACGCCGCGGAACCGCTGGAAGGGACTGCTATGATGCGCCCCTGCATGTGATCGCATGGGTGGGTAGTCGTGCTTGAAATCCTGATGGCTGGCGGTTGGGCAATGCTGCCCATCCTGATTTGTTCCGCGGTCGCGTTGGCGATCGTTCTCGAGCGTTGCTGGACCTTGCGCCGCAAGTCGGTGCTGCCGCCCGGTTTGGGCGACGAGGTGCGCACCTGGGCCCGCTCCGGCCAGCTCGACCCCGCCCATCTCGCCACACTGGCGAACGGCTCGCCGCTGGGTGAGCTGCTGGCCTCGGCGCTGGCTGTGCGCAACCGTCCGCGTGAGCTCATCAAGGAGCGCATCGAAGACACCGGCCGTCATGTGGTGCACAACATGGAGCGCTATCTGAATACGCTCGGCACCATCGCGCTGATTGGCCCGCTGCTCGGTCTGCTGGGTACGGTGATCGGCCTGATTCGCATGTTCCTGGACGTGATGAAGGGTGGCGTGGGCGACCCCATGAAGATGGCCGGCGGCATCGGCGAAGCGCTGATCTGCACGGCCACCGGCCTGATCGTGGCCATTCCCGCCTATGTCCTGCATCGCTACTTCCGCTCGCGGGTCGCCGGCTATTGCGTGGAGATGGAAAAGCAGGCCACCGTCCTGCTGGACGAGCTGACCATGTCCGCGCTGGCAACGGCACGTGCGCGCCACACGGCCAGTACTGTTTCCACCGAGTCGAGCGCAGGCTGACCCCGCATGCGTATCGGCAACGACCGTCGGCACGACGACTTCGAGATCAATGTGATCTCCCTGATCGACGTACTGCTTACCCTGCTGATGTTTTTCGTGCTCACCACCACCTTCATCCAGCACTCGCGGATGCAGGTGACCTTGCCCAAGGCAAGCGCCGAAGAACGCGATATGCAGGCGCCCGCGCTCACCGTGGTAGTGGATCGCGACGGGCACTACTACGTGGGCAGCGATGAGGTGCTGGGGCAGGGCGTCGAGCCGCTCAAGCAGGCCATCGCCAATGTCGCCGGTGACGACCGCGAGCGTCAGGTCACCATCCGCGCCGACGCGATGACGTCGCATCAGAACGTGGTGATAGCGATGGATGCGCTGGGCCAGCTCGGCTTCACCAAGCTATCGATTGCCACCACGCCGAGCCAGGCGGACAAGGGGCAATGAGCGGCAAGAAGGTCGCGCTATGGGACGCCCACACGCGGCAGACCTACAAGCGCCTGCTGGGCTATACGCGGCGTTTCTGGGCGGTGGGCGTCATTGCCGTGATTGGCATGGCGATCGACGGCGGCGGCCTGGCGGTTTTCACCAAACTGCTGGTGCCGATGATCGACAAGCTGTTCGCCGAGAAGGATCAGGTGCTGATCTTCTGGATGCCGATCTGGATCGTGCTGATCTTCCTCGTGCGCGGCATTGGTACCTTCGCCAGCAGTTATGGCGTGGCCTATATCGGCCGCAACGTGGTGAATGCCATGCAGCGCGATGTATTCGCTGCCTATCTGCGTCTGCCCGCGGCTTTCTTCGGGCAGGAGCACTCGGGGCACCAGGTTTCGCGCATCACCTACACCAGCGAGCAGGTGGCTTCGGCTTCCACCGATGCGGTGAAAGTGGTGGTGACCGAAGGCATGACCGTGCTCGGCATGCTGTACGTGATGCTCAGCACCAGCGCGTATCTCACACTGGCGTTGTTCATCATGGTGCCCCTGATCATGCTGATCGCCGCCATCGTGAGCCGTCGCTACCGAGCCATCAGCCGCCGCATCCAGGGCATGATGGGTTCGGTCACCGGCACAGTCGAGGAGTCGGTCGGGGCTAACCGTGAAATACGCATCTATGGCGGCCAGCCGCAAGCGGCTGAGCGTTTCGACGAGGTCACCAGTCGCACGCGTCGCCTCAACCTGAAGATCGCCGCGACGAATGCGCAGTCGAGTACGGCTATTCAGACGGTCGCGGCACTCGCGCTCGCGGTGATGGTGTTCCTGGCGACCCGCCCAGACGAGATCGAGCGGATATCTGCGGGTGTATTCATTGCCGTGCTGACGGCGATGGGCGGCATGCTGCCTTCGCTCAAGCGTCTGGCCAACGTCCAGTCGAATATCCAGAGCGGCATTTCGGCGGCTGAGAATCTGTTCGAGATCATCGATCTTCCACCCGAAGTGGATGCCGGCACGCGTGTGCTGGAGCGGACGCGCGGCGACATTCGCTTCGAAGGCGCGGGTTTGGTTTATCCACGCGGTGACTTCGAGGCCTTGCGCGGTGTCGACCTGCATTGCGCACCGGGCACGGTGACCGCTCTGGTAGGCCGCTCAGGCAGCGGCAAGAGCAGCCTCGTCAGCCTGCTGCCGCGCTTCAATGCGCCGACGACCGGGCGCATCCTGGTGGATGGTCTGGATTACGAGTCGTTCACGCTGCCTTCGTTGCGCCGCCAGATCGCCTGGGTGGGCCAGAACGTGGTGTTGTTCGACGGAACGGTGGCAGAGAACATCGCCTATGGCGAACTGGCCGGAGCCAGTGAAACGGAGATTTTGGCCGCGGCAGAGGCGGCCAATGCGCTGGAGTTCATCGAGCGCCTGCCGCAAGGCATCCACAGCCCCATCGGGCAGGGCGGCAATCTTCTGTCGGGCGGCCAGCGCCAGCGCCTGGCGATTGCCCGCGCCATTCTGAAGAATGCGCCGATCCTGGTATTGGACGAGGCGACCAGTGCGCTCGACACCGAATCCGAGCGCCTGATCCAGCAGGCCCTGCAGCGACTGATGCGCGATCGCACGACGCTGGTGATTGCGCATCGCCTGTCCACCGTTGAGCACGCAGACCAGATCGCGGTGATGGATCAGGGGCGCATCGTCGAACGCGGTACCCACGCGGAGTTGATAGCGCTGAGCGGTCATTACGCGGCGCTGCACCGCATGCAGTTCCACGACAAGCCCACCACCGACTGAGGCTGGCTCATGGCGCTGGCCGACACGTTAGAAGCGGCCTGGTACGGCAAGGGACGTGCGCCGTGGTGGAGCTATCCGCTGGCGGCGTTGTATGGCGGTGTGAGTCGCCTGCGCAGGGTGATGTACCGGCGGGGATGGCTGTCCAGCGTGCGGTTGCCCGTGCCAGTGATCGTGATCGGCAACATCAGCGTCGGCGGTACCGGCAAGACACCGCTCACGATCGCGCTCGCCGAAGCTTTGCGCCAACGCGGCTATCGACCTGGCGTGGTCAGCCGCGGCTATGGTGGGACGGAGCGCGGGCCGCTGCTGCTTGGCGAGCTACCCGATCCGGCGCAAGTGGGCGACGAGCCCTGCCTGATTCGTGCCAGTGGCGTTCCTGTGGCGGTGGGACGGGATCGGCCGATGGCGGCGCAGCTATTGATCGATGCCGGGTGCGACGTGGTCATGGCCGATGACGGCTTGCAGCACTATCGCCTGCAACGGGATATCGAGATCTGCGTGATCGATGGCGTGCGCCGTTTCGGCAACGGGCGATTGCTGCCGCTCGGTCCGTTGCGCGAACCGTTGGCTCGCCTGAGCCAGGTCGATTTCCGCATCTGCAACGGAACTCAGGCACAGCAAGGTGAAGTGCCGATGCAGTTGGAGGGCGGCTTGGCGAGGGCTCTGGTCGATGAGCAGCTGTGCAGCCTGGAGGTCTTCCGTGGTCAGCGCGTGCATGCCGTGGCAGGCATCGGTCATCCGGAGCGTTTCTTCGACAGCCTGCGTGCGCAGGGGCTGGACGTGATCCCCCATGCGTTTCCCGATCATCACGCCTATACGTCTGGCGACCTGGCGTTTGGGGATGGCGCGCCGCTGCTGATGACGGAGAAGGATGCGGTGAAATGCCAGCGCCTGGCCTTGCCGCACTGGTGGGCCGTGCCAGTTCGGGCCGTGCTGCCCGAAGCCTTTGTCGTTGCGCTCTGTGCGCGGTTGGCGGAGATTCGCCGGGCGAAACGCTGAAACGACAATGGCCGGCTTTCGCCGGCCAACGCGCTGAAACGGCAACGGCCGGTTTTCGCCGGCCGTTGCGCGGAAGTCCGGCTTACTGGATGCGCGACACGTTTCCTTCGCGGTCGACCTGCACCAAGTCGCCTTCGCGGATGGCGCTGGCGTCCTGCACGGTGACATTGCTGTAGTCACCGTTTCCCATGCGCAGACGCAGCGTCCAGCTCTCGCTGCCGCCGCCGGTACCGATCTTGTTGCCGGCGAATCCGCCGCCGACGGCACCGGCCACCGTGGCCAACTTACGGCCGTTGCCTCGGCCTACCTGGTTGCCCAGCACGCCACCGGCGACGGCGCCGATGATCGCGCCCGCGGTGCCGTGGTCGCGGCCCTGGGTGACGTTGTGTTCGATCGACTCCACCGTGCCGCACTCGGTGCAGCGCAGGAAGATGCCGTCGTTGCGGATCAGCACGTTGCCGTTGAGCGTGCCGGCGTCGACGCTGGCGCGGCTCGGAGCGACGGATTTGCTGCCAGTGGCGGCCGTTGCCGTGACAGTAACGAGGGCTAGCGCCACGGCGACGGGCAGGGTGAGAAGGCGCTTGGTACTCATGGGTTCTCCAGGGTGGATGGGCGTGTTGAGTCTAATCGGCAAGGCTGAACCAAAGGCAGGCAATTCTTTATCATGGACAGCCCGCAGAGCGTCTATGGATACTCTGCCTGTTTTCGACCTGGAGTTTCCATGAGCCTGATCCAAGTTCCGGTGTCCTACGGTGAGTTGATCGACAAGATCACCATCCTGGAGATCAAGTCGCGCCAGATGACCGACCCGGCCAAGCTGGCCAATGTGCGCAACGAGCTGGAGCAGCTCAACGGCACCTGGTCCAAGCACGCCGCTTCACAGACCGATATTGCCGACGAGCGCGCCCGCCTGCTGGCCGTGAACGAAGCGCTGTGGGACATCGAAGACCGCATTCGCCTGAAGGAAAAGGCGCAGGCTTTCGATCAGGAATTCATCGATCTGGCTCGTGCGGTGTATTTCCAGAATGACGACCGCGCCGCGGTGAAGCGCGAGATCAATCTGAAGCTCGGCTCGCAGCTGGTGGAAGAGAAGTCGTACCAGGACTACAAGAGCAAGTAAGCGCTCGCCGCCTCGAATCGTTCGATGACCTCATCGATTTCGATGAGGTCCATCACGCCAGGTTTCTCGATCTTGCTACCCCACGGAATGTCACTGGCGGGCTTGCCTAAATACTTTCGCGAGGCTTGGTCGTACTTGTTCACGCACCAGCGACGATCGGAATAAGGGCCGGAGCGGTCCGGATTGCTGGCCGCGTGCAGGCCCAGCACCTTGCAACCTACGGCATTGGCCATATGCATCGGGCCCGAATCCGGCGTGAGTACAAGCTGCGCACGTGTGAGCATGGCCATCAGGCGCTTGAGGGTGTCCTTACCGGTCAGATCCATCGGTGCGTGGCGGCAGGCGGCGAGTACAGCGTCGGCCATGTTGCGTTCGTCTGACGAAGGGCCGCCGATCAGGGCCACGCGCCAGCCGCGCTGGGCGGCATGGTCCATCACGGCGGCGTAGCGTTCGGGGCGCCAGTTGCGCAGGGCATGGCTCGAGGTGGGGCTGACCAGCAGGGTGGGTGTGTCGCCCGGCAGTTGTTCGGCGGCCCAGGCGTGGGCTTCCTCCGGGATCGGGATGTCCCAGCGCACTGCCGTTTGCTTCAGGCCCAGTGGTTCGCAGAAGCTGCCAATGGCTTCGAGCACGTGTTCGCCGGTGCGCGCCGGAATACGCTCGTTGACCACCAGGCCGTGCAGGTCCTTCGCGCGGGCGTGGTCGTAGCCGATCCGGCGCTTTGCCTTGATGCCGAGGCTGAGCAGGTTGGAGCGCATGGCCACCTGCATCTGCAGCAGCGCATCGAAGCGTTGTCCGCGCAGTGCATCGCGCACGGCCCGTATGCCGGCCCAGCCGGCAGCTTTGTCGAACGTGATGAATTCCACGCCAGGCAGGTCGCCTACCAGACGTCGCTCCAGCTTGCCGACGACCCAGGTGAGCCGGGTTTGCGGCCACGCCTGCTGCAGCGTGCGCACCAGCGGCACGACGTGGGTGACGTCACCGATGGCGGAGGTGCGCAGCAGGCAGATCGAGGCGGGAGCGGACATGTGGCTTGGGCTAGAATCGCGGGTCATTGGGCGGAAGCAAGGCGTCGTGAAGCCGGACATGATGAGGCAAGAGCAAGTCCGTGAGGGCGCTGCCGGAGCGATTCTGTTCGACGCCGCGCTCTCGCCACAAGTCGATGACGACTGGTTCGCGCCCGACTATTGGCGCGCTCGCGGTGCTTTGCGCATGCAAACGGGTGGGCGCGGTGGCGTGGCCATCATCGAGACGCCGGCCGGCGAATGCGTGCTGCGCCACTACCGACGCGGCGGTTTGGTGGCGAAGTGGATGGGCGACCGCTATCTCTGGATAGGCGCCGGGCGTAGCCGCAGTTTCGCGGAATTCCGCTTGCTCGCCGACATGGCCGAACAAGGCTTGCCTGTGCCAGGCGTGGTTGCGGCGCGCTACCAGCGTCATGGTTTGTTCTACACCGCGGACTTGATCACTCGCCGTATTCCCAACGCGCCGACCTTGGCCGAATGCCTGGCTGCGGGAAGGCTGGATGGGGAGTTGGCCGAACTGGTCGGCGCCCTGGTGGGACGCTTCCATCGCGTGGGTATCTGGCATGCGGATCTCAACGCACACAATATTCTGGTGACGAACAGCGATCTGTATCTGATCGACTTCGACCGCGGCGAACGGCGTCAACCGGCTGAGGGGTGGCGGCTGGCCAACTTGCAGCGCCTGCGCCGCTCGCTGGTGAAACTTGGCGCCGCGGCGCAAGGCGAGGCGATTTTCGAAGAGACACTGTGGAAGCCTTTGCTATATCGCTACGAGCTAAGTCTCGGCACGAGCGCGAGCGGCCTGCTGTGAGCGAGGTTGTCCATGCCACCCCACGACATTGAACAGGCCGCTAAGCCCATGAACTGGACCCTGCATTTCCTTGGTGTCGGCGCGGCGCATGCGGTGGAGCTCGGCTCGTCGTCGGCGGTGCTGGAGCGCGATGGCAAGCCGGTGTTGTTGATCGATTGCGGCCCCGACACACTGGACCGTTATCTCGCAGCGTACGGCGAACCGCCGCGCGCGCTCTTCATCACGCATACGCACATGGATCATGTCGGCGGGCTGGAGCGCTTGTTCTTCCGCCTGTGGTTCGATGAGCGTCTGCGTGGGCAGACCAAGCTGTTTTTGCAAGCTGGATTGATGCCGTGGCTGCAGGGAAGGGTGGCCGACTATCCGAATGTGCTGGCCGAGGGCGGCATCAATTTCTGGGAGGCCTTCCGCTTGCTGCCATGCAGCCGGGGTTTCTGGCTCGATGGCTTGTGGTTCGACGTGTTCGCCACCCGGCACCACATGCCGGGAACGTCCTTCGGCATCGCGTTGGCGGGCAGCTTTGCCTATACCGGCGATACCCGGCCGGTGCCGGAGATGCTGGGGCGATACGCTGGCGGCACCGAGATCATTGCGCACGATTGCGGTCTGGTCGGCAACCCTTCGCATACCGGCATCGACGATATCGAACGCGAGTATCCCGACGCTTTGCGCTCGCGGCTGAGGCTCTATCACTACGGCAGCGTCGAGGATGGTGCCGCCTTGACGGCTCGCGGGTATGCGATTGCGGGTGCCGGTGCTCGGATAGCGCTTTCGGCGCCGTTGCCGCCCAGGGCGGATGCGGGCTGAGCCGAGAGCTTGGGATGCTCTGGTCTATTCAACGCAGGCATCACCCCGTCTTCTAGACTCAACCTGTGGGGGCCGCTGTGTCAGCTCGCCTGCGGCCCGGGCGCCGCCTCGACAGACAGCCAGTCTGCCTTCGCCGTCGCCCGGGCCGCAGGCGAGCTGACACA